>JAFKDC010000001.1 GCA_017255395.1 Enemella evansiae
AGGTGCTGCCGAAAGAGGCGCAGGGCTGACAGCCCTGGTTTCGCCTGCCTGACGGCAGGCGCCCGGCCGGGGGCTTTGCCCCCGGACCCCCAGGATATTTAAGGACAGAAGAAACAGGGGCCTGCCCTTCTTTGGCCTGTACACTACCTCGGGGAGCCCGAGGGGCTGGCCCCTCGGTCCCGGCGCGGACCGCGAGGGGAGGGCCTCAGAAGCAGACCAGCTCGGCCTCGGCCTGCGCGCGCCGCAGGTCATCCACCGGCTTTTGCGCCGCCACCGCGGAGTTGAAGACCGCCATCCGCTCGCCGCCGCTGCGGCGCATGGACAGAACCGTCTCTGCCTGCTCGTAGACCGCGAAGGGGATGATGGAGGCGATCTCGTCGATGGAGCAGGCGCATTGCTGAAGCACGACCCGCGAGTTGCCATTCGTCGCCATGCAGGCAAAGACATAGTCGGCCCGTGCGGCGGTGGGATAGTCGTTGTAACGCTCTGTCCCGTCCTGCGCGGCGGCGCCCAGCGGGATCAGCAGGAAGGCGGCCAGCAGGCGTTTCATGGCATCGCCTCCTGCGCTTCGAAGGCAATGCGCGAATGGTAGAGCGGCGCGCCCTCGCCCGGCACACCCGCCTCAAGGCTCAGGTACCAGCCCGGCACCTCTTCGGACATGGTGACCGCCAGTTCAAGATCGCCGAAGCCCTGCATCTGCGCCCGGTTGGGATCCTCCGCGAAGGGTTTCAGGCGGATCGTCTGCGTCGGCACCGATTCGCCGCCGACCTCGGCCCGCCCGGCGATGACCTCTGACGGCTGGACCAGCGCCTCTTTCACCCGGTTGCGGATGTAGAAGGGGCTGCCGCCCGCGCTTTCGGCCATGTCGCGGACCACCGTTTCGTAGAAATACATGATCATCGGGTTGCCGACGCTGGCCGGGAACTTGCCCAGCCCGCGATGCTTGTCGCCCTGCCGGAATTCGAGCAGCGCGACCGGCGCCTGCCCGCTGTCGTCGATGGTCAGCGCGATGGCCCCGCTGTCGCGCTCCGCCGCCTCGGGCTTCAGAGTGTTCGTCACCGCGCGGCTGTAGGTCAGGGCCGCGTCGCGCGACACATCGTCCAGCGTGCCGTCGCGGAACAGCAGGTCGTATGTCTTTGGGCCATCCACCCGCTCGGCCATGGCGCCTTGCCCCAGCCCCGTCATCAGCACAACCGCAACCACCAGGATTTTCATCGTCTCAGTCCTCCCTCAGCCGAGACTATGCGGCTGGCGCCCGCTGTCACCGCCGACTTTCGGATCAGCGGCGGCGGCGCGCTGCGCCTGTTCCCGGATCTTCCATTCGATCAGCGGGCGCAGCCGAGAGACCTGCACCGGCTTCGTCATCACCGAAAAGCCCATCTCTGCCCCCATCCGCCGCAGGCTTTCCCGCCGGTCGGCGGTGATCATGATGGCGGGCACCTCTACGCCGGTTTCATCCCGCACGGCGCGGATCGCTTCGATGCCCGTGTCCTGCCCGTCAAGCTGATAGTCCACCAGAAGGATGTCGGGCGCCATGCCGATGTCGCGCACATGCTGCAGGGCCTCGGCGGTGGAGAATGCCGGCAGGACGCTGGCGCCCCATGTCTCCAGCGTCTGCGTGGTGGCAAAGAGCACGTTGGGGTCGTTCTCGACGACCAGCGCGATATGATCCATCGGGACATCGCCGATCACCGCCGGGCCGGGCTGCGGCTCGGGGATCAGGTCAGAGCCGTCGACCGGGTCGAATTCGATGCAGAAGACCGACCCCAGGCCAATCTCGGAGTGCATCCAGAGCCGGTGCCCCAGATGGCGGCAGGTGCGTTCCACGATGGACAGGCCCAGCCCCACCCCCGACCCCGAAGGCACGTTCCCGGCGCGGGCGAATTCCTCGAAGATACGGCCCTGATCCTCTTCGCCGATGCCGATGCCGGTGTCCCAGACCTGAAGCACCACCGTGCCGCCGCGCCTGCGGCAGCCCATCAGCACCTTGCCGCCGGGCCGCGAATACTGGATCGCGTTCACCACGAGGTTCTGCACCGAGCGCAGCAGGTATGTCGGGTCGGACCGCACATGCACAGGGCAGGACACCATGCGCAGATCGACCCCGCGCTGCTCGGCCAGCGGCATCTGGTCTTCGTAGACGCCCTGCATGATGGACCCGAGGTTCAGCGTCGTCGGATGCACCGTGTCGTGGTCGCTGCTGTCCAGCCGCGAGATGTCCAGAAGCGCGTGCAGCAGTTGCTCGATCGAGGAAAACGCCCCCTTCAGCCGGTCGATCATCGGCGCGTGGACCGTGTCCGCCGCGTTCTGTTTCAGCGTGGCGATCAGCAGCTTGGCCGCATTGATCGGCTGCAAAAGGTCGTGTGAGGCCGCCGCCAGAAAGCGCGTCTTGGAGCGCACCGCCGCCTCGGCGCGTTCCTTGGCCAGCCGCAGTTCCTCTTCGACGCGGGCCTTTTCCTCGTATTGCTGGGTCAGGCGCTCGTTGGTGCGGGTCAGTTCCGCCGTGCGCTCCGTCACGCGGTTTTCCAGCGTCTCGGTGGCGCGGTTTTCCAGCGTCACGTCCTTCAGTTCGACGATGAAACCGCCGTCGGGCAAGAGGTTCGCCTGAAGGTCGAAGACCTGCCCGGTGCGGCTACGCACCTGTCGGCGCACCCGGCCCTGTCGCAACAGCCGCTGGCGCCAGACGTCCACTTGCAACAGCGAGCGTTCCGCGATGTAGCCCCGGCTGGACAGCAGGTGCAGCAGCCGCGTCAGGGTCATACCCTTTTGCAGCGCCGTGTAGGGCAGCCCCGACAATTGCCGGAACTGCTGGTTGTGCATGACCACCTCGCCCTCTGCCGAGAAGGTGCAGATGCCCGATGTCATGTTCTCGAAGACCGCCTGAAGATAGTCGGCCTGCCTGTCGATCAGGTGTTCTTTCTCGCTGCGGTTCTGCCGGACGATCGAGGTGATCTCGGTCAGCAGCAGGATCATGTTCTCGGACGAGGTGCGCTGCACCGAAAGCTGATACCAGCGGTCGCCGGTCAGCTCGATCACCAGCGAACTGGAGGGCACGGCCATGGCGGTCGAACTGATCTGCCGGTCGGTGGATACCACGTGTCGGCTGTCGCCCATCAGCGCGAAATAGCCCTGCAGGGACAGCCCCGGCGTCAGGCGCGGGGAGATGTCGGGCAGGATGTTGCGGAACAGGTCGTTGCAGACGTCCAGCCGCCCCTCGGTGAAGAGCGCAAAGCCCTCGCCCATGGCGGACAGCGCCTCGTCGAGGTTCTTGCGCGTGCGCTCGCGCTCGACCCGGACGCTTTCCAGCTCCGTCGTGGCGCGTTCGAGGTCGCGGTTCTTGGCGGCCACTTGCGCCTGCAACTCGATGGCCGACTGGAAGGCGCTGTAGGCGGTCTGGCCGATGTCGTTCTGCCGGGTGGCGCGGCGCACCAGCGCGTTGATGATCTTGTTCTGCCGCTCCAGCCGGGTTTCCAGCGGTTCATCGGGGTCGATCAGGTTCATCAATGCAGGCGGCTCCCCTCCGGATCGAAGAAGGCGATGCCGACGAAGGTCTGGTTCATGTGCAGCCCGCGGTGCTGTTCGCCGTAGGTGTTGAAGCCGAAGACGCTGTGCCGCCGGAAGATATCGGAGACCTGCGCGCCCAGCTGCTTCTGCTCGATCTCCAGCTTTCGCAGCACGCAGTCGAAGGCGAGGATGAAGTCGGGCGGCGCCCCTGCGGGCGTGCGCAGGTCCAGCTCTGCCTCCAGCGTCGGCAGGATCTCCTTGCCGCGCCCCAGCGTCATGATCAGCCCGTCGTCGATGGCGGCGAGGAAGGACATGGCCTGCGCCTCGTGGATGCCCGCGACGGCGCGGATGTAGTGGTTGTTCTTGTGGCAGACCAGCATGGGGTTCTCGGCGAAGACCTGCGGCGACAGGTCTTCGACCGCGCAGCCGATCAGCCGGGCGTATTCCTGCGCGGCGGGGGCGCCGTTGATCTCCAGCACCAGCCGTTCCTCGGTCAGCGCCTGCGTGATCACCAGTTCGCGTCCGGCGGGCAGGAAATGGTCGAAGCTGAGGCCCTGGTAATGCAGGTTGGTTTCCACCAGCAGCAGCAGGGCGGCGTTGTCGTGACAGGCCCCCTCGTGCAGAATCATCGTGCGGTCGAAGGACAGCCCGTCCCCAGCGGATCCGCCGAAGACCGGGATGCCCTCCAGCACCGATTCCAGCACCGAGGCCAGCAGGTCTTCCTGCTTGGACAGCCCGTCGGCAAAGACCAGCGCCAGCCGGTTCCAGCCCGCGGTATGAGTGAACTTGGCATTCCGCTTGCCAACCGTTTCGACGATCGAGGCGATGGACAGCGGCTTCAGCGGCGTGAACAGCGCCGAGGAACAGCGGAAGTTCTCGCGCCTGAAGGCGATCAGCAGCAGGGCGTCGTTCTGATAGCCCTCGGAGGTGATCTGGCCCGCCGTGGTGCAGCCGAAGACCGGCACCCCCGGCAGGTGGGTATTCAGCGCCTCGGCGACACTGTCGCAGTCCAGCGCCGAGGGTACGAAGGCCAGCACGAAACAGGTGTCGGGCAGGCTGATCCGGCCCGCCGCTTCCGCCACGGCGGTGCGCGGATCCTCCGAATGGGAATGCGAGACCGTCACGTAGGACGGCGCCTCGCGGGGGAAGTCATCGTCGCGCATGGCGGTCCCGTGGTGTCAGTGGCACAGGAAGTTGCGGGTCTCGGGCTCTTCTTCCGTGGCGATGGCGCTTGCGCGCGCCGCCTCGATCATCAGCGCCGCCTGCGTGCGGTTGCGCACGCCAAGGCGCCGCAGCAGGGCGGTGATATGGGCCTTTACCGTCGCCTCGGCCAGTTGCAGTTCGTAGGCGATCTGCTTGTTGGGCTTGCCGGCGCAGATCAGCTTCATGACCTTCTGCTGTTGCGGCGTCAGCGAGGCTAGGTTGCCTTGCAGGCCCTCGGGCAGGGGCTCTTCCTCTTCGCCTTCGTCGCGGTAGTCCTTGGGGACATACTTGCGGCCCTTGGCGATCTCGCCCAGCACCGACTGAAGCTCTTCGACCGGGGTGTCCTTGGTCAGGAACCCCGCAGAGCCCTCCTGCATCAGGGCCGCGACCACGGCGCGCGAGGTCAGCGAGGAGATCACAAGGATCGGCACGTCCGGCACCCTTGCCCGCAGGGTCACGAAGCCGGAAATGCCGTGTACGTCCGGCAGTTTCAGGTCGAACATCACCAGATCGGGCCGGAACCCCTCGTCCAGCACCTTCAGCGCCGCGCCAAGCGATCCGGCCTTGCGGACCGTCACGCCACGAAACACGCCTTCCAGAGCGGATGCAAGCGCGTCGATGAACAGCGGATGATCGTCCACGATGAGCACCGTGGAAACTGAAAGTCCCGAGTCGACCACCTTGAAGTGTTGCATGGCCAATCCTCCCCAGCAAGAAAGCTAGCCGAACTGCACCATAATGCAACCTACTCTCGCAGTTGTGCAGACAGTGGGCGGATCGCCTGTTTTCGGGGCGATCCGACGCGGCGTCAATGGACGCTTTGCTTTGCCACATGGGTCGCGATGGCATCCATCAGCGGCGGAGAGAGACAATCGTAGGGCGTCAGGCCGATTTCGGACAACCGCCCACGGATGTCGTCCATGCGCGACGGATCGACACCCGATTCGATGATCGAAGAGACGAAGGCGGCAAAGGTCGGGGCCGCCCAGCCGGTCTGGTCCGACAGTTCGGTGTGGACAAAGTCCAGCCCGTGAAAGGGGTGGCCGGTGTTCTCGATACGGCCATACATATGGGTACCGCATTCTCGGCAGGCGTGGCGCTGGATCGCGGCAGAGGCATCGACGATATCCAGCTTGTCGCCGTTTTCCCTGACCGTCACATGGTCGCGGCCGACCACGGCGATCTGGCTGAAGACGGCGCCCGCGGGCTTCCAGCACTTGGTGCAGCCGCAGACGTGGTTATGCGCGGTCTGTGCGCCGACCTCAACCACCACCGGGTTCGTCGCGCATTTGCAGGTCAGGGTGCCACCGGAAAAGCCGGTTTTTTCAGCCGGAATGCCATTGTCCACCTGCGGGTGTATCTTCACATGTGTGTAGCGCGGCGCGGTCGCTTCCGTGGCGTTTCCCCCACCGCCGAAAAAGATGTCGAGCAGTCCCAAATCGAAGTCCTCCCGTTATCGGGCCCGCGTGACTCGCGGGCCTTGACCCAGCGTGAGCCGGGGGCGCGGGTCTGACAACGCAGCGTTTGGTCTGTATCCCTGCCGCCGCAGCAGACCCAGCACGGACCGGGCAAAGGCCCGCAGGTCGGGCGGCTCTGCCCCGGGGCGCAGGCGGTCGGCGTCGAAGCGGTGCAGCAGCGCCGCGCCCGCCTGCCCGCTGCCGCGCAGCAGGCCCCGGGCGGCGCGTCGGGTGGCCGCCGTGTCGCCCCGGCGCGCCGCCAGCAGCATCCGCCGCGCCTGCGGATCGAGCCACGGCAGGCGGCGGCGCAGGGTCACGGCATCCGCCTGCCGCCCCTTCAGCACCCAGAGCAGCCCACCCGCGAAGACCAGCCCCGCCAGCAGCGCCAGCGGCCATCCCGGCAGCCGCGCCGTCGGCACCGGCGCATCCGGCGGCGGCAGCCCGGCCTCGGCGTAGGCGACCCTCTGCGCCGAGATCGTGACCTCCCGCATCACCCGGTTCTCGGTATCGTAGAAGCTGAACTCCAGCGGCTCGACAATGGCGGAGCGCCCGTTGGTCGGCTGGATGGTCCAGCGCCAGAAGGCGTAAGAGACGGGGCCGTAGGGCGTCAGCTCCACCAGCCGCTTTTCCGGGTGTGGAAAGACCATGCCCGAGGGCGACGTCAGGTCCGGCATCGGCGGGATCATCTCTGGCGTCACGCCCAAGGCTTCGACCCGGACGATCCGCAGCACCCCCTCTCCGGGGGTCAGCCGGTCGGGGGCATTGGACCACTGGTCGCTGATCTCCAGCCGCTTCGCCGGGAACCACCAGCCCTCGGCGTCCGAGATAGGGGCCGCCGCGATCTCGACCGTCACCGGCGCCGATGTGATGTCGTGCGCAAACCAGTTGTCGTCCTCGTCGGTCAGCGTCAGGTGGTGGGTGAAGGCACCGATGGTCAGCCTGCCGGGACGCTCGGCATACAGTGCCATGCGCCGCTCCATCACCTTGACGGGGCGCCCTCGAATGCGTTCCTCGCGCCATATGTCGGGGCCAAGCTGGGTCCAGTTGAAGCCGTCGAGATCGGGCTGTTCCAGCTGTTCGCGGGTGACGTGGCGGCGATAGGTGCCCCGGATCACGATCATCACCATCTCGCGGGTGTAGGGCGTAGCGGGGCCCTCGATCACCTCGACGGTCAGGCTCAGGTCCTCGGGGGCGACGGTTCGGGACTGGGCCTGCGCGCAAAGCGGCCACATCAGCAGGGTCAGAAGCAGCCAGCGCATCACATCGGGTCCTCCGGGTCGGGCGGCGCCAGCCCCAGCGCGGCGCGGCGCTTGCGCTCATGCGCGATGCGGGCGGCAAGGTAGTCCCCCGGCACGTCGGCCAGCTGTTCCAGCCAGCGCCGGTCCGCCACCATGAAGCGGTCGTCGAAGATCCGCCGCACCCGCGCCTGCTCGCCATGCGACTGTAGCTGTACGGCGCCCAGCATGGTGCTGGAGTTGGTGACCTCGTCCCCGGTTCCGGCGGCGCGGGCATTGCCCTGCGCGATGAAGGATTCGGCGGCCACGTCGCCTTCGCGCTTGCCGAACAGGCCAAGCGTTTCGGGGTCGATGCCCAGACCGGCGTAATAAGCGGCGATCAGGTCGAAATTGGCGCGGGCGTCCGCGTCTCCGAAGGCGATGGCCAGATCGTAGGCTTCAAGCGCCTCTGCATAGCGCCCGCCGCGGGCCAGCGCGGTGCCCCGGTTGTAATGCGCCCTTGCGGTGCCGAAGTCGCTGGCGGCGTCCTGAAGATCCCCGGCCCGGTAGGCCGCGACGCCGCGCCACGCCGGGTCCTCCAGCAGCGGCCCCGCCAGCCCCGGCAGGTTCAGCGCCAGCAGCACCCGGCCCAGCCCCCCGGTGCCCGACAGCGCCAGCGTCAGGCCCGCCGCAAAGAAGGCGATGAGGGCAAGCAACCTCATGGCGTTCCCCTTCGGAACAGCAGCAGCAGCGGCACCATGGCCAGCACCAGCAGCCAGCGGCCAAGATCGCGGCTGAACAGCAGCGGAAAGTCCTGCTGCACCAGATCCTGCCGCGCATCGTCGCCCAGCCAGCGCGCCAGCGCCTCGGGGTCGGTCGCCGCCAGCGCCTGCCCGCGGCCGACCTCGGCATGGGTCAGGGCATCGGGCGCGGGCGGCCCCGGCGTGACCAGTGTCAGCCGCGCTCCGCGTCCGGCGATGGCGGCCGCCTGCTCGAGCGTGGCGGCCCCCAGCCCGGCGCCGTCGGTCAGAAAGATCACGTCGCCGGCCAGCACCTCTGCCTCGTCCAGCATCCGCAGCGCCAGCGCCAGCCCGCGTTCCGGCCGGGTGCCGGGGTCCGGCACGGTGTCGGCGTCGATCAGCGACAGGGTCTGACCCAGCTGGCGCAGATCCGCCGTCAGGTCAGAGGCGACATAGGCATCGCCCGCAAAAACCACGAGCCCGCCGGGGCGCGTCCCCAGCGAGGCCACGCCATAGCGCGCGGCCACCTGCATCGCCTGCCAGCCCGCGCCGCCGGTCATGCTGGGCGAGGCATCCAGCACGAAGACCGCCCCGTCGAGGTTGCGGAAGGACAGCGCGTCGCGCCGTTCCACCGCCGGGCCGGTCAGGGCCAGCACGGTGACACCCGCGCAGGCCAGCACCGCCAGCAGCCCGACCGCGCTGCCGCGCCGCTCGACCCGGCCCAAAGCGGTCATCGCCTGCAACAGCCGAGGGTCCGCGACCCTGTCCCAGCCGCCCAAACCGCCGCGCTGCCGGTGCAGCAGCCAGCCCGCCACGGCAAGCAGCGGCAGCGCCAGAAGCCATTCGGGGCGCAGAAGGATCATGCCTGTCCCTCCCGCCATGCCATACCCAGCGCCAGCAGGGCGCCCAGCGTCGCTGGCCAGACCCACAACTCGCGGAAGACCTCGGCGGCAAGCCCGTCCGAATCCGTCGCCTCCAGCCGGTCCAGCGCCTCTGTCACCGCCACCAGGTCCTCGGTGGTGCGCACGCGAAAGCTCTCGCCGCCCGAGAGGTCGGAAATCGCCTGAAGCGTCGCCGCGTCGACCACGCCGCGCTCGCCCTCTTCGGCGGTGGTCAGATCCTTGGGACCCAGCGCGATGGTGTGGACGCGCACCCCCATCTCGGCGGCCAGCCGCGCCACGCCGCGCGGGTTGGTGGCGCCCGCGTTGTTCGACCCGTCGGACAGCAGGATCACCACGCGGGTCTCGGCGTCAGAGCCTTCCATCCGCTTCAGCGCCAGCCCCAGCGCGTCAGAGATGTTGGTGGCCCGCCCGGAAATCCCGATCACCGCCTCTTCGATACGCTGCGCCACGGCCTCGGTGTCGAAGGTGAAGGGGGCGGCGTAATAGGCTTCCGAGCCGAAGACGATCAGCGCCACCCGGTCCCCGGCGCGGCGGCGGGCGAAGTCGGCGCCCACGGTGGTCACCGCCTCCAGCCGCGTGACCGGCTGGCCGTCCAGCCTGAAGTCGTCGCGCACCATGGAACCGGAGAGATCCAGCGCGATCGCCAGGTCGCGCCCCGAGACCCGCAGCGCCGGAACCGGTTCCAGCAGGCGCGGGCCGCTGAGGGCCACCACGAACAGCGCCCAGACCAGCCATGGCAGCGCCCTGCGCAGCGCGGCGCGGCTGCGGCCCGTGCCACCGCCAGCCCCGGCGATCAGCGCCGCGCCGATCCGCTCGGGCACGCCCAGCGTCGCGCCCTCTGCGCCCGAGGGCGGCAAGAGCCGCGCCGCCAGCAGCGGCAGCGGCAGGGCCAGCAGGGCCCAGGGCGTGGCCAACTCAAACATGGCGCTCCAGCGCCGCTTTCAGGGTCGCGGTATCGAGGGTGTTTCCGGGCCGGTAGAGCGAGGCCGTCAGCGTGGCATAGCGCTCGGGTGCGTGGGTCTTCAGCAGGTGCAGCAGGGCAAGCCGTTGCTGCCTGTCGTCCAGCGCCGCTGTCCGCGCGATGTCACCGGCAAGACTTGCGCCGGGCCGGGGCCGCCTGCGGGACACAAGGCGCAGGAGGCCACCCACCAGCAGCGCGGCAAGGATGGCCAGCGCCAGCGCGGCGGCGAGTTCGGCGGCAAACCCGCCCGGCGCCTCGGCGGGCAGGCGGATGTCGCGCAGGCTGGCCTGCAGGACCTCTTCGCTGATCGCCTCGCCGCTCATGGCCGGACCGGGGCGCTCGACAGGGCCAGCGCGCGGGCCATGGCCTCGACCGGCTGCCCGGCGTCGAGGAATTGCGCCGGAACCCCCGCCACCTCGGCCTCGGGCGCGGCAGTCGTGGCGCGGCGGCCCTCCAGCGTTACCCGCAGGCGGCGCCCGTCCGGCAGGCGGATGGGATAGCGCCCGCCGGGCATCTTTTCGGGGTTCAGCCCCGACAGCACCAGCAGGCGCGGCGCGCGGTTCCGGGACAGGGCCGCCAGCCGATCGGCAAACCCCGCGCCGGGACGGTCGAGCCCGGTGGCCAGCACGATTTCCGCGCCGCGCGGCGCCAGCCGTTCGACGCTGGACAGCGCGCCATCCAGCGCCGGTCCATCGGTTGCGCCGCCCAGCACCGCCTCCAAAGCGTCGCGATGCGCGCGCACCAGCCCGCCCACCACGTCGAGCATGCCGCGCACGCGGCCCCGGGGGGGCACGATCACCGGGCGGCCCGGTGTCACCGCCAGAAGCGCCACGCGCCCGCCCTCTTCGACGACACGCCAGCCGGTCAGCGCCAGCGCCTCTGCCGCCGCGACGGACAGGAAGGCCCGCGTCAGCCCCCACAGCATCGGCGGGCGGAAGTCAGCCACCAGCAGGCAGACCCGGTCCCGTTCCTGCTGAAACTGGCGGACATGCAGGACGCCGCTGCGCGCGGTGCTGCCCCGGTCGAGGTGGCGGATATCGTCGCCGGGCACGTATTCGCGCACATCCGCGACCTCTTGCCCCTGCCCCTTGCGGCGGGTGGCATAGCCGCCGGGCAGGTTGGACAGGGCCGGATCGGCAGCAGAGCGCAACGCCACCTGCCGCAGGGCGATCAGGCCCGCCGCCTCCAGCGTGACGCCGGGTGTCTCCGGCAGCGCGCTCACAGGGGTTCGACCGCGTCGAGGATGTCGGCCACCACCTGCCGGGTCGTCCGGCCCTCTGCCACGGCGCGCCAGGTCAGCACCATGCGATGCGCCAGCGCGTCCGGCGCCAGTGCCTCGACGTCTTCCGGCAGGGCATAGTCGCGCCCCCGCAGGAAGGCCCGGGCCTTGGCGGCAGAGGCCAGCGCCAGCGAGCCGCGCGGCGAGACGGCGTGTTCCACCTCTGCCGCCTGCGGGCCTTCGCGCGTGGCCATGACCAGCCGCACGATGTAGTCACGCAACTCGGGCGACAGATGCACCGCCATGGCCTGCCCGCGCAGCGACTCCAGCTCTGTCAGGGCCATCGGTTCGGGCGCGGCGGCGGGGACCTTGGCCTCTGCTTCGACCAGATCGAGGATGCGCAGTTCGGTCTCGGCATCCGGCAGGGTCAGCAGCGTATACAACAGGAAGCGGTCAAGCTGCGCCTCGGGCAGCGGGAAGGTGCCGTCATGCTCGATCGGGTTCTGGGTCGCCACCACGAGGAAGGGCCGCGGCAGGGCGTGGGTTTCCGAGCCCGCGGTTACCTGCCCCTCGGCCATGGCCTCCAGCAGCGCCGACTGCACCTTGGGCGGCGCGCGGTTGATCTCGTCCACCAGCACGAGGTTGTGAAAGACCGGCCCGCGCACGAACTCGAAGCGCCCGTCCTGCGGGCGCCAGATCGGCGTGCCGGTCAGGTCCGAGGGCATCAGGTCCGGGGTACACTGGATGCGGGCGAAGGACAGATCCACGGCCTGTGCCAGCCACTTCACCGAGCGTGTCTTGGCCAGCCCCGGCGGACCTTCGACCAGCAGGTGTCCCCCGGCCAGAAGCGACACCAGCAGGCGCTCGATCAGCGCCTCGTGCCCGATCAGCCCCTGCGAGAGATGCTCCCACAACAGGCGCAAGCCACCCTCTGGCGGCGTCAGCGGTGCGTCCATGTCTCCTCCCATGTCCGGTGCCCAGCTTAGGACAGGCAGCCGCGCCGACCTATGCCGCCTTAGGTAGGGGTCTCGTCAGGGCACGAAGGGCGCGCAGGCGGCATCCAGAACCGGCGCAAGGCGGGCGTCGGACAGGGTTGCCTGCGCCTGATCGGACAGGCTGTCGAAGGCGGCGTCGATCCAGTCCAGAAAGGCCGGGTCGGTGGTCTGGTCCACCGGGCTTGCCGCCACCGCGTGCAGCATCAGCACGTCGAAGGGACACAGCCGCGCCGGGTTCGATCGCAACAGCGCTGCCATGAAGGCGTCGGACCCCCAGGGCAGGCGGCGCATGTCCAGCGGGATCTCTTCCAGCTTCGACAGGAACGGCGCCTGACGGTCGAGTTTCAGGATATCCATGCCGAAGGTGAAGCTCTGGAACAGCTCCTCGACGAGGATCGACCGGTGGTAGGCCCGGCTCAGCGGATCAGACGGCGCCTCTCCGCCCTGTTGCACCAGCAGGTGCGTCGCCGCCCCGCGCCGCCCGAAGAAGGTTTGCGCCATGCCCGGCGTGGTCGCCCTGTACCGCCGCCCCTTGGGCAGACCAAGGGCATGGACCCGGTCCAGCCATGCCAGATCGCGCGTCAGGGCGTCATGCGGCGGCGTCCCGGAGTAAAGCCGCAGCACAACCCTGCGGCCATAGCCGCAGGCCCGCGCCTCGGCCCCCGCAAAGCGCATCGGCAGCGGCTTGCCGTAGGTCCGGTCAAGCAGCGCGCCGAAGGCCTTCAGCGTCTCTGTTGTCTGTGGGTCGGGCGGATCGCCGACGATGCACAGCGCCGCGCCAGACAGGTCGCGGCCATGGATGTGGACCGGGATGGTCGTGTCGCGCCGGAACATCGCGCTGCGCAGCTGATAGTTCCAGCCCAGACGGGCCAGCCCCAGCGTGTCGCTGCGCGGGTCCGCCAGCCCCGGCCGGGCGAGGCTGCACAGCAGCAGGACAAGGACGGCAAGGCATCGCATGGGGCGATGATAGCCCGCGCGCCGCGAAAAGCGACCGGCCCGCAGCGGCGACAAGTGCGGGCCTGCGTGTGACGGGCGTGAGAGCGACAAGGCACGCTCTTCCCGGGCCTGTTGTCAGACCCCCAAGGGTCGGCGACAGAGCGTATCCCTGTTGCGGCAGAGCCTTCGGGGCGAAGCGGGGGAACACCGGATTGCGGGAAGAGAGCACCGCCGCCGCGCCCGGGTCGCCGGATTGGGAGAAGGCGACCGGGGCACAGCGGCGGCATGGGAAGACCGGCAAAGCTCTCGTGCCGTTCGAAGGAACCATGCCGCAGCCGCCGCCGGAATTGAATTCTTATTCTCTAAGAGCGGTCAGCCGATACTGGGCACCGTGCCATCAAGGAAAAAGCCGCGGTTGCGCCGGGTCCTGATCTCGAACCCGAAATCCCCGGTGGCCAGTTTCCTGCGCAGGTAGCCGATATAGACATCGACGACGTTTTCCGCGCCAGAGCCATCGCGCGCCCAGAGCCGGTCGAAGATCTCTCCGCGCGGCAGCGGCGCTGTGCCATTGGCCGCAAGCAGGCACAGAAGCTCTGCCTCGCGCTCTGTCAGGGTGATCTGAAGGTCGCCGCGCGTCAGGTTCCGGTCGGCACGGGTGAAGCGGCTGGCCTGCGGCACCTGCGTGCGGCTGCGGTGTTCCTGCACCGCAAGCCGGGCGGCCAGCTCCTCGAGCGAGAAGGGTTTGACCACGTAGTCGTCGGCCCCCGCCTCCAGCCCCGCGGCGCGGTGTTCGACCTCGGAGAGGGCCGAAAGCATGAGGATGGGGATTGTCACGCCGCTGCCGCGCAGGTCGCGCACAAGGTCTATGCCGCTGTCGGCCCCCAGCATGACATCGACGATGGCGCCGCCGAAAGACCCTGCCCGCAGGCGTTCCAGCGCCCGGTCGGCCCGGTTTTCGGTCTGCGCCTCGTAGCCGTGCAGCGACAGGCCCCGCGCCAGTGCCGACGTGATGCCGGGGTCGTCGTCAACGATCAGAACCCGTTTTGCCATGGCGCGGACCATAGGGCCATTCGGGGCGAAGCTGAATCGCTAAATCCGCCCCTGCCCCACCACGGCGCCGCGATGCCGCCGACCACAGGGGCCGGGGCGTCACGGTCCGGTGTCCCGCGGTGAATCCGCGTCGCGCTCTGCCAGCGGAAGCCGCAGCGAGACCGCAAGCCCCGGGGCCGCACCCAGCGCCTCGCCACGGGGCAAAGGGCTGCGCAGCGCCAGCCTGCCGCCATGGGCCTCGGCCACCCATGCGGCCAGCGACAGGCCTATGCCGAAGCCCTCGGCCTGAGAGGCAGAGCCCCGCGCAAAACGGCGTAGGACCGTATCCTGGCGATCCTCCGCGATGCCGGGCCCGTTGTCGCGCACCTCGAAGACCGCCTCTGCGCCGTCCTGCCGCACCGAAAGCCGGACCCGTCCCCCGGCCCGCGCGTGGCGGATCGCATTGCGCACCAGCCCCGCCAGCACCTGCCGCAGCCAATTGGCGTCGGCCAGGACGCACAGCCCCGGCGCGGCCTCGTCGGTCAGCGCCAGCCCGGCGTTGTCGCATTCCGCGCGCACCTCTTCCAGCACGTCGCGCAGCACCTCTGCCGCGCCCACCGGCGCCGGGTCGAGCCCCAGCTCGCCGCTGTCAGAGCGCGCCACGCGCAACAGGTCGTCGATGCGCCGGTTCAGCCGGGCGGCGCGGGTCTCTATCGTGGCAAAGGCCTCGACGGCCTCGGGGGCCGCCTGCTGGCCGATCTGCGCTTCGACAAGGATCACCGTCAGCGGCGTGCGCAACTCGTGGCTGACATCGGCGAAGAAGCGGCGCCGGTTGGCGTCGATCCGTTCCAGCGCGGCATTGGCGGCGCGCAGCTCCGCCGTTTGCTGCGCAATGGTCTCGTTCAGGCGCGCGCGATCCTGCTGCACCCTCTCTTGCCGGGCGCCAAGCGCCGCGGCCATGCGGTTGATCTCTGCATAAAGCAGCCCGATCTCGTCGGACCGGGTCACCGGCAGGGCAATGGCGAAATCCTCTTGCCCGATGCGCCGCGCGGCATCGCGCAGCCGGTCGAGCCGCCGGAACTGCGGATGAATCAGGCCGGTGTAGAAGGCGATGGCCAGCGCCACGGCCACCCCCGCCATGACCAGTGCCGCAAGGCTCAACTGGCCGCGCAGCCGCGCGATCCCCGCCAGCGTCTCGCCGCGAAAGATCCCCTCGGCGTTCACCGCCTGGTTCAGCAGCGGGTCGAAGGTGGAGGCGAAGCTGTTCAGATGCGCCCGCAGCACCTCTGCGCTGCCCTCCGCGTCGGACAATCCCCGCAAGACCGCATCCACCTGTGCCCGCATCCGCGCCAGCAAAAGCGACTGCGTGGCATGGCGCGACTGCTGCTCCAGCCCCAGCGCCTCGACCTCGGCCACGGCGCGAGCATTGTCGCTGTCCAGCAGCGCGAAGGTCCGGCGCATGTTCTCGACCACCGGCTGGACCCGGTCACGCCGCTCGGAGGCGGGCAAGCCGGTCTGCACCGCCTCTGTCGCGATCACCAGAAAGGACGAGACCTGCGTCGACAACATCGAGTAGCGCGCCATCCGCGCCTCTGCCGCCAGCGCGCTGTCCAGCCGCTCTGCCACGCGGGTCATGCCGAGGAACAGCACCAGCGCCGTTACCAGCGTGCCCAGCGTCAGCGCCGCCGCCCCGGCGGCCAGCCGTCTGCGAAGGGATTGCCGCCTAGCCATTGGGCGCAATGGCTCCGGCTGCACAGGAAACAGGCGCAGCCGCGCGGCGTTTTGCACTTGCAGCATTTCCGTTTACCGCCTCTTGGAGGAAAAGGCGCATAGTGAAGCTGCGACTAAAGTCTGCATTCTCAGGAGCGATCATGGTCGAACTTCTCTTCGTCACCTGCATGGTGATGTCCCAATCCACCCCCGAATCCTGCCGCGAGCACAGCCTCGTGTTCACCGATGTGTCCCCCATGACATGCATGATGGGCGCCCAGCCGCAACTGGCGAAATGGGTGAACGAGCACCCCGGCCAGCGCGTCACAAGCTGGAAGTGCCGCGCCGTGGACCTGTCGACACGCGACGCCTGACCCCGGACCGTCCCGGGTCGCGAGGACACCCACTGCGCGACGGGCAAGGCCGGTCTTGCGATGCAGCGCAACCGGAACCGTCCTAGCCCTTGCGCTTCATCATCCCGCGCGCCGGGTCGTAGCCCCAAAGCGCCAGCAGGCTGAAGACCAGCGTCGCCCCCGTCACCACCGCCAGCGCCAGCCCGTTCCAGTCGAGGTAAAGCGCGAAGCGGATCAGTTCGACGGCATAGGTGAAGGGGTTGAACGCGCAGATATCGTAGAGAAGGTCAGAACTTTCGCGCATCTTCCACAGCGGGTAGAGCGCCGAGGACAGGAAGAACATCGGGAAGATGACGAAGTTCATCACGCCCGCGAAGTTCTCCAACTGCTTGACGAAGCTCGACAACACGAGGCCGAGCGCGCCCAGCATGATCCCCGCTAGAAACAGCGCTGGCAGCGCCGCCGCGTAGCCCCAGAGCGGCATGGTGATGTCGAAGGCCGCCGCAATGGCGAGGAAGGCGCAGGCCTGAAGGACGGATATGGCGCTGGACCCGATCAGGCGGCAGAACAGCAGCCACCAGCGCGGCAGCGGGCTTGTCAGCAGCAGGCGCATCGACCCCATTTCCCGGTCGTAGACGAGGCTGAGCGACGACTGCATCCCGTTGAACAGCAGGATCATCGCGCAGAGGCCGGGGACGATGTAGGTCTCGTAGGTGATGTAGGTCTGGTAGGGCGGGATGATCGAGACGCCCAGCGCCGCCCGGAAGCCCGCCGCGAAGATCAGCAACCAGACCAGCGGGCGCACCAGCGCCGAGAGGAAGCGTTCGCGCTGGTGCACGAAGCGCAGGAATTCGCGCCCGACGATGGCGCGGAGCGCGATCAGCCACGCGCTCATACCGTTGTCCCCGTCCTGGAGAGGAACCAGTCCGACAGCGTTTGGTCGCCGCGAATGGCGCCGGTGTCGCCGTCGGCGAGGATCTGGCCCTGATGCAGCACCAGCAGGCGATCGCTGTCGCGCACCTCGTCCGTCAGGTGGGTCGCCCAGAGGACGCAAAGCCCCTGTTCCGCGAGGTCGTGCACATGCGCGGTGATGCCCGCCCGCGATTGCGCGTCGAGGCCCACGGTCGGCTCGTCCAGCAGAAGCACGCGGGGTAGGTGGATCAGCGCGCGGGCCAGTTCCGTCCGGCGCCGGTGGCCGCCGTTCAGCGCGCGCACCTTCTCGCCGGCGCGCTCCAGCATCGACAGCCGGTCCAGCGCCTCGTCGATCCGGGCCGTGGCTTCGCGGCGCGGCAATCCGTGCAGGGCCGCGAAATACATCAGGTTCTGGCGCACGGTCAGGTCCAGATCCAGCGTCGGCTGCTGGAACACCACGCCCAGCGCGGCCAACGCGCGGCGCGGCGCGTCCTTCAGGTCATGGCCTGCGACCGCGATCCGCCCCTCGGGCGCAACCAAGAGGCGGGTCAGCAGCGAGACCAGCGTCGACTTGCCCGCCCCGTTCGGCCCCAGCAGCGCGCAGAACCGGCCCGGTGCGAGGTCGAAGCCGACGCCCTTCAGCGCCTCTTTCGCCCCGTAGCGGAACTTCAGGTTCTCGACGGTCAGTCCGGCGGTCATGGCCTCCCCCCTTCGGGCGACAGGGTGGCGGGTGACCGGGGGCGGGGCAAGCGGCGCATCCTCAGGCCTCCAGCGTGGCGGGCTGGCCCGACAGCGTAAGCACGCGGTCGGCGAGGCGGTCGGCCTCGGCCCTTGCATGGGTGACGAACAGCGTCGCGGGCCGGGTTTCGGCGATCAGGTCCTCGGTCAGGCCGATCATCTGCGCGGCCATCTCGGGGTCGAGCGAGACGAAGGGTTCGTCCATGATCAGGAAGGCCGGGCGCCCGGCGAAGGCCCGCGCCAGCGACAGCCGCCGCTGCTGGCCCAGCGACAACTGGCCGGGAAAGGCATCGCCCTTGCCCGCAAGGCCGACGCGCTCCAGCGCGGCTTCGGCTGCGGGTTTGTCGAGCCCCGGCTGGGTCAGGAGCAGGTTGTCCAGCGCCGAGCGCCACGGCAGCAGCGTCGGCTCCTGAAAGACGATGGCCATGGCATCGGGGCGCTGCACCCTCCCCTGATAGTCGCCGTCGATCCCCGCCACGATCCGCAGAAGGGTGGACTTGCCGATCCCCGAGGGCCCGAGCAGCGCCACCGTCTCGCCCGGCGCGACGTCGAAGCGCACGCGGCCCAGCACCTGCGTGTCCCCAAAGCGTTTCGAGGTGACGTCGACCGCGATCACGCCTGCCTCCAGCGGCGCACGCGGCGCTCCCATGGTTGCAGGATCAGCCATTCGACCACCAGCATGACGGCGATGAAGGACAGGGCGTAGACCAGCACCATGGCCACGTCGAAAAGCTGGAAATAAAGGTGAATCTGGAAACCGACGCCCGAAGAGCGGCCAAGGAATTCCACCACAAGCACGATCTTCCAGATCACCGCGATCCCGGCCCGGGCCGCCCCGGTGATGAAGGGCGCAAGCTGCGGCAGGGTCACATGCCGGAACCGCGACAGGGCCGACATCCGGTAGACCCGCGCCATGGCGTCAAGGTTGGGGTCCAGCGCCCGCGCGCCCTCGCGCACCACCGTCGCGACGTTGGGGATCTTGTTGAGCGTCACGGCAAGAATCGCCGCCGTCTCGTTCAGCCCGATCCAAAGGTAGCACAGCACGATCAGGACCAGCGCGGGCAGGTTCAGGAAAATCACCAGCCACGGGTCGAGCCAGCGGTTCACCCGCTCGGACCGGCCCATGACCAGCCCCAGCGCGATCCCCAGCCCCATGGCCAGCGCGAAGGCCCAGACGACGCGCAGCAGCGTCGCGCCAAGGTGATAGGGCAGTTCGCCCGAGGAAGCCTCGCGCAGGAAGGGCTGCACCAGCGCCCATGGCTGCGGCAGGATCTGCGGGTCGGCGGTCAGCCCCGCCGCCACGACCCAAAGCGCCAGCAGCCCGACAAGCGACAGGGCGGAAGTGCCCGCGTGGGTGTCGGTCATCGGGCTGTCCGTAGCTTATTGCACGTCGGCGAAGAGGCCGCCGGGGATCTCGGTGGCGTCGCCCACCAGTTCCTCGCCGCCCAACTCGTTCATCAGCGCCAGCATCTTGTTGGCGCCCTCGATGTCGACCGGCCCGCGCGCCGGGATGCCCGCGATCCAGTCAGCCTTGAGCGCTTCGAACTGCGCGTCGTTGTTCGCGTTCATCATCGGACGGATCGCCTCCCACGCGGCGTCATCGCTGGCGAGCAGGTCCTTGGCCTCGCGGCTGGCCTCGAAGAAGGCCTGCGCCAGCCCGGGGTTCTCGTCAAGGAAGCCCTGCTTGAAGTAGTAGCCCAGAAGCGGCGTATCGGTGTTCAGGCCCAGCGCCTTGCCCGCCTCTTCGACAGAGATCACCTCGACCATGCCCGAGGCCTTCATCTTGGCGAGGAAGTGCCAGAAGTTGATCGCGCCGTTCAATTCGCCCGACAGGCCGGACTTGAAGATCAGCGGCGGCGCGCCAAAGACCTGCTCGGTCTCGGCGGCGAGGTCCATACCGTACTCCTGCTGCGCATAGGCGCGCAGGATCAGCCATGACTTGTCCAGCGGCCCACCCGCGATGCCCACCTTGCCCCCGGCAAGATCCTTCAGCGTCTCGACGCCGCTGTCAGCGGGCGCCAGAAGGCCACCAACGGCCTTGGAATAGGGAATGAATGTGTAGTCCTTGCCGCCCGCGTTCTGGCGCGCGACCCAGATCCAGTCCGCCACGGCCATGTCGGCCTCGCCGCCCTCGACGGCGACGCGGGTGGCACCGTTGTCGGCATAGGGCTGCATTTCCAGCGTGAAGCCGTGTTTCTCGTCCAGCCCGTTCTGGACGATGGTTTCCAGTTCCCAGTTGACGGTGCCGATCTTGAGCGTGGCGGCGCGGACCACCGGCAGATCCTGCGCGGCGACAGGCAGGGCCAGCGTCACCACCAGCGCGGCGGCACCGAGGCGCTTGATGAAATCGAGCATGTCTTTCCTCCCCTTTGGCGGCCGGGCGCTTGCGTTGGCCAGCCCTGTTTCACTCTAGTCTAAGGCCCGGGTGTGACGACCGAGCCTTTTGGATGAAGTCGACCCCGCGTCGGCGACGGGTCCGCACCGGTTCATCGACATGACGGACAGGGACCCCTCCGGCGCGCTGCCGGACTGGCCCGCGTCACAAGGCCCCCGGGTCCGCCGAGGGTCCCGGCTTGCGTCCCGACGTCTTCCGGCGCTGCGCAGGTGATCATGGCCAGCATCTCTTTGATCGGGCCATTGCTTTGTCTCCCCTCCTGCGCAGGGACCGCCTGCGCGGTCAACAGCCGGGCTGCGGTTGGCAACGGACAGAGCGGTTTTCGGGTCGAAACCCGCTGTGAGGCCGGGCGCGGGAAAGATGCGGCGCGCGCCCGGTCACGGCTCACGAGGGCCGGTCATTCGGCGCGGCGGCCAACCTCGTTCAGGTCGGCGTCGAGCTCGATGTCGAACTGGTTGCCGCCCTTGCAGATCACGTCGTCAAGCTCGTAGCCGCCGTCGTCTTCCATCTCGATGTCGTCGGGGGCCATCTGGCATTCCATCTCGGTCAGCATCGCCATGATGGCATCGACGGTTTCCTGCGGGATCTCGTCCATGTCGCCGGAGTGGCTTTCGGCCCAGAGGGGCGCGGCAAGGGCGATGGCGGCAAGGGTGGTGGTCAGGCGTTTCATGTCCGTGGTCCTTTACTGGATGGAAATCTTGATCTGCTGGGTATCACCGGTGCTGCCGGGGATCTTCAGCACATGGGTGCCCGGCTTGATGGCGATGAAGGACATCTCGACCACGCCGGCCTTGTCGAACTCGATCGAATCGATGGCCATGGGGCGGATCTCGATGGAATTGATGACGATCTCGTTCATCCAGATCGCCCGGAAGAAGCTGGCGCCCTCGACCGCAAGCTCGGCAGAGCCGTCGGCGGTGATCACCAGCGTGTAGTAGGCGCCCGACTGAAGCTGCACGTCCTCGCCCAGCGGCTGACCCGAGGCCAGCGTCAGGGGGATGTCCTCACCCCGGTTGCAGGCGGCCAGCAGCCCGGCAAAGCCCAGGTCTTCGCACAGCGGCGCGGCCCCGGCGGGCGCGGCAAGGCCAAGGGCAAGGGCGGCGGCGGCAATCAATCGTTTCATCGGGGGTCTCCTTTGTCGTGGAAATCAGGGGTCGGGCGTGACCACCACGCCCCAGGGTTGCTGGCCGACCTGCACGGACTTGATGGCCTTTTCCGCCTCGACGTCGATCACGGTGATGTCGTTGGAATTGCCGTTGGTGGTCAGCAGGTATTTCTCGTCCGGGGTGAAGGCCAACTGCCAGACCCGCTGCCCGGTGATGATGTAGTCGAGCACCTCCAGCGTCTCGCCGTCGATCACCGCGACCCGGTTGGCCGGGCCAAGCGCCACGAAGACGCGGCTGCCGTCCTGCGTGACCTTCACACCGACGGGTTGCAGCCATTCCGGCAGCACGCCGGGCACCTCGAAAGAGATCTTCTCGACCAGCGTCGGCGCGCCGTCCTCGGCGATGTCCATGACCGACACGGTGCCACCGATCTCGGAGGACACGTACAGCCGCGTGCCGTCCGCCGTATACTGCGCATAACGCGGGCGCTGGTCGACCAGCACGTTGTGCTTGATCGTATAGTCTGTCGTGTCGATGAAATGCGCCATGTTGGTGGTTTCCGACGTGTTCACCACCCAGCGCGCATCCGGCGACATGCCCATGCCCTCGGGCTCTACCCCCACGGGGACCTCTGCCAGCACGGTGCGGGTTTCGGTATCCGTCACGGTCACGAGGTTGTCGTCCTCGTTGGCGATGTACAGCCGCTTGCCCGAAGGTTCGATGATGAACAGTTCCGGGTCCGGCCCCGAGGGCAGGCTTTCCAGTTCCTCGTAGGTCTCGGTATCGAAGACCCGCACGAGGTTGTCATCCGAGGCACAGACATACAGCTTTGTCCCGTCCGGGGACAACGTGATCCCGCGCGGGCGGTTGCCGCCCTCGAATTCCTCGATCACCTCCCATGTGTCGGTGTCGACCACGGTGATCGTATTGCCCCGCTCGTTCGACACGAAGGCCTTGTTGGCAAGCGCAGGGCTGGCGGTCAGGGCGACGAGGGCAAGGGCGGACAGGGCGGTTTTCATCGCGGTCTCCATCAGTTGAAGGCGGTGCAGGCGGATTCGGGACGATCGAGCCCCAGCGTGTCGAGCGGCGAGGTCTGGTGCAGAAAGCCCTCCTGCGGGCTGACGCTGACGGTGATCATGCCGTCATACAGCAGGATCGGCTGGCGCAGCTGGCCGTTCCAGTCGCGGAAGGTGACCTTTTGCCCCTTGAAGGCGGCCAGTTCGAAGGCGTCCGACAGCGCATAGGCGCGCATCTCGTCCGGGTCGACGGTATTGGCACGGGTCACGACCTCTCCGATCACGCGCAGGGCGAGCCATGTGTTGTAATCCTCGGGGCGGACGCGGCGCAGGGTCAGTGCCTCGAAGCGGGTCTGGAACTGTGTCGCACCCCAGGCCTCGTGCGCGCCGTGAAAGCTGACCGGCTGCAGCCCGGCGGTGCCCATCGCGGGGCGCGGCGTCCAGAGGTGGAAAGGCACGTAATGGCCGAAGTAATCGGTGGCGTCGGCGATCATGACCACGTCGTGATCCTCGGCACCCTGAGTCTTGACCGGCAGTTGCTTCTGCACCTGAACGTGGCCCGAATCAGAGCGGCGCGACCCGCCGGTGTCCTCGATGGTGCGATCCTCGGTGATCGTGGCGCCGAACTTCCGCGCCGAACGGCGGAAGCTGTCGGCCAGCGCCACGTCGGCGGGGTTGGACCCGGCAAGCAGGAACCACTCGGGCCACTTCTTCCACACCGCGTATTGCGCCACCGCGTCGGTGAGCATCCCGTTCGACGGTGCCACATGCAGCAGGTTGGCGCGGCACTGGTCGTCGCGCAGGACGTTGTCCGGCGTCTGCGCGTTCAGCACCAGCGCCCCGGCCTCTGCCGCCCGATCGGTCAGCCGCAGCAGGTCGTCGCCGTCGGCCAGGACCACGACAAGGCGGACGCCCTCGGACAGGAGCGTTTCCAGCGCGGCATCGGCCTCTTCCGGCGGCACCGCCACGGTCCGGGTATTGTAGGTATGGCCAAGGAAACCGCCGGTGGTGCCGTTGTCCTCATCCGCAAGCTGCGCCCCGGCAAAGCCAAGATCGTCCGGCCGGGCATCATAGCGCGACACCGGCAGAAGCCGCTGGTAGTCGACGCGCAGGACGGCGGCCTCGACCTCCAGCGCCCGCGCCTGTCCCGAGACGGCAAGGCAGAAGACTGCCGCCAGAAGCGTCATGATACGGGTCAAGATGTCCTCCCATGGCCCGGGCGGTCTCCGGGCTCCCCTTTTGGCAACGGGGCAAAAACCCTGGCCCGCAAGGCCATCCGGTTCACGCTCGGGTTGCTGCAATCGAGGGTAGAGAGGGCCGTGCGGCACGCGACTCTTAATTTCTAAGAGCAGGCCCGGGCGCCCGGGGGCGCCCTGTCTCCGGGCGTGTTGCGCGCCATCGGCGGGCCAAACAGTCGGCATTGCGGCAAACCTCTGATTTACATGTACAAAGCACGCAAATTGGGCCTTCCGGTCGCCTGCCTGACCGCCCGTGCCAAGCCCCGGAAAATGCGCCGTTTGACGCCAGTGCATACTTTGGTCGGCGTCGCGACAGGGGCGCTTGCGCTTGACCGCTTGGGGGCCGGTGCGAATGCTGACGGGACAGGAGGGCGTCGTGACATGCGACGCGCAGGACCGGGGCTGCGCAGGGCCGGACCCACGCGACGGACCCCGAGAGGGAGGAAAGATGCAAAGACGACTGTTCATGATGGCCGCCGCGACGGCGCTGGCGCTGCCCTCGCTGGCGCTGGCCCATGGGCCGACCCGCCAGAAGGTGACCGTCACCGCAGAGGTCGCCGCCTCACCGGAAGAGGTCTGGGAGGTCATCGGCGACTTTCAGAACCTGACGTGGCACCCGGCGGTGGTGTCGCAGACCGGCGAGGGCGGCAACGAAATCGACGCCACGCGGGTGCTGCACCTGTCCGACCAGGGCGCCGACGGGCCGGTCATCTCGGAAGTGCTGTACAAGTACGACGCCGCCAAGATGACCTATTCCTACCGGATCACCGAGGTCGCGGTCGAGGTGCTGCCGGTGACCAACTATTCCAGCCACCTGACGGTGAAACCGTTGGACGGAGGCGGCTCGCTGATCGAATGGCGCGGCGCCTTCTACCGTGGCTACCCCAACAACGACCCGCCAGAAGAGCTGAACGACGAGGCCGCCATTGCCGCCGTCACCGGCGTCTATCAGGCGGGGCTCGATGCCCTGACAGAGCGGTTCGGTGCGGCGGGCAGCTAAGCGCGCCCGCGACGCGACACAGGCCGGACATCCGGGCGCGCGCCTCGTGGTCGGGTGGGGCATTGCGCTTGGCCTCTTGCTGGGCGCGGGCGCGGTCTCGGCAGAGCGTGCCTATGTCACCTGCCAGAATGGCGATGCGCTGGACGTGATCGACCTTGCTGGCGCGGCGGCACCGCAACGCTGGACGGTGCCCGGCAAGCCCGCCGGGATCGCGGTCGGCGGGGGGCATGTCTACACCGTTGCACCCGATGCCAAGACGGTGCGCCGCCACGCCCCGGGCGGCACCGTCGCCGCAGAGGTCACGCTGGACGGCGGCCCCATCGGCACAGCGCTGGACGCGGCGCGCGGGCGGCTCTTCGTTTCCGACTGGTACAATGCCCGGCTCTGGGTGCTGGACGCCTCAACGCTGGAAGAGCAGCGCGTGCTAGAGACCGGGGCGGCCCCGGCGGGCGTCGCCCTGTCGCGGGACGGGCGCTGGCTGGCCACGGCGGACCGGGACGCCGACCGCGTGTCGCTCTTCGACGCAGAAACGCTGAAGCTGCAACACGCCGTGACCGTCGGCACCCGGCCCTTTGGCCTGCGCTTCGGCCCCGGCGGCGGGCTTTTCGTGGGCAATGTCGGCAGCAACGACGTCTCTGTCGTCGATCCGGTGGCAGGCACCGTCACCGCGACCATCCCGGTCGGCGAACGCCCCTATGGCGTGACCTTCACCCGCGACCGCGCCTTCGTCAGCAACCAGTACGAGAACACGGTCAGCGTCATCGACCTTGAGACTCTGACGGAAATGGCCCGCGTCGAGGTCGGCGAATATCCCGAGGGCATCGACACCACGGCGGACGAGGCCCGCATCGTCGTGGCGAATTGGTTCGACAACACCCTCTCGATCATCGACGCAAGCACCGCAGAGGTGCTAGAGTCTCATGACACCTGCGACGGCCCCCGCGCCTTTGGCAACTTTCTTTCTGGAGGAGGAAAGGAATGAGCAGACTGCCCCTGATCGTCGTGCTTTTGATGGTTTGCCTGACTCTTCCGGCGCTTGCGGGGGAAAGCTGGGACGCGGTGCGCGCGCAACTATACGGCGAACGCGCTCTGAACGACGGGTCGGAGATGATCGCCCTCGACGCCCCCTACCGGACGAAGAACGATTCGCGCACGCAGATCGCCGCCATGGTGCAGGCGCCACCGGGGTTGCTGTTGGGGAAGGTCACGCTGGTGCTGGACGAGAACCCGATGCCGGTCTCTGCGGTCTTCGACCTCGACCAGCCGCAAGCGGGTTTCTTCTTCGACGTGACCATGCGGGTGAACGGGCCGACCGGGCTGCATGTCGTCGCCGAAACCACCGACGGCCAGCTTTGGGTGACCGAGGGCTTCGTCAAGACATCCGGTCAGGGCGCCTGCGCCGCGCCGCCGGGGACGGACCCCGAACTGGCGCTGGCCACGCTGGGCAACATGGGGCTGGAGGTTGACCGCCTGCTGCCCGGCGGCACCGGCCTTTCCGGGCTGAGCGCGCGTCTGCGGCGGCTGGACGTGGACATCTCGCATCCCTCGCATTCGGGCATGCAGATGGACCAGATCACGCTGCTTTACATCCCCATGCGCTATGTCGAGGACGTTCAGATCGACCTCGACGGCGCGGGCTACGTCGACATGACCGGATCGATCTCGCTGTCGGAAAACCCGCGCGTGGGCCTGTCGGTGCCGGGCAAGACCCGGTCGGTCGATGTGACGATGACCGACACCAAGGGCACGGTCAGCCGTGCGCACAAGGACCTTGCCGCCTTCTGAGCCATCGCGGGCATGAAGCCCCGCCGGGGCCTGGCCTAGACCACGACCTCCATCGCGTCCTGCTGGCCAACGTCGAAGACCCGTTTGTAGCGCTGGATTTCCTCTTCCGGCCCCATCGCCTTGTTCGGGTTATCGGACAGTTTCACCGTCGGGCGGCCATCGGCGCTGACCGCCTTGCAGACAAGGCTGAAAGGCGCCAGCCGGTCGCCCGGGGTCAGGCCCCGGAAATCGTTGGTCAGAAGCGTGCCCCAACCGAAGGACACCCGCACCCGCCCGGCGAACTGCGCGTAAAGTTCAAGTATCTTCTCCTCGTCCAGCCCGTCCGAGAAGATGATCAGCTTGTCGCGCGGGTCCTCGCCGCGTTCCTTCCACCAGCGGATCGCCACCTCGGCGCCGGTGGCCGGATCACCCGAGTCGATGCGGATGCCGGTCCAGCCCGCCAGCCAGTCCGGCGCGCGCTTCAGGAAGCCCTCGGTCCCGTAGGTGTCGGGCAGGATCATCCGCAGGTTGCCCTCGTGCTCTTCGTGCCAGTCGGCGAGTACGTCATAGGGCGCGCGGGCCAGCGCGGCGTCGCCATCGGCCAGCGCGGCATAGACCATGGGCAGCTCGTGCGCATTGGTGCCGATCGCTTCCAGATCGCGGTTCTTGGCGATCAGGCAGTTGGAGGTGCCGACGAACCTGGGGCCAAGCCCCTCCAGCATCGCCTGCACACACCAGTCCTGCCAGAGGAACGAATGCCGCCGCCGGGTGCCGAAATCGGCGATGCGCAGTTCCGGGACGGTGCGCAGACGCTCCACCTTTTCCCACAGCTTGGTCATGGCGCGGGCATAAAGCACCTGAAGCTCGAACCGCGCCATGTCGTGCAGCACGGCGCGCCCGCGCAGCTCCATCAGCACGGCAAGGGCCGGGATCTCCCACATCATGACCTCGGGCCAGTTGCCCTCGAAGGTCAGTTCGTACTGATCGCCCACACGCTCCAGATGGTAGGCGGGCAGGCGCAACCCCTCGAACCACTCCATGAAATCGGGGCGGAACATCTGGCGCTTGCCGTAGAAGGTGTTCCCGCGCAGCCAGGTGCTTTCACCGCGCGACAAAGACAGGGAGCGGATGTGGTCCAGCTGCTCGCGCAGCTCGCCCTCGTCGATCAGCTTGGCCAGCGGTACGGACTGCGTCCGGTTGATCAGCGAAAAAGTCACCTGCGTGTCGCGACGGTTGCGGAAGACCGACTGGCACATCAGAAGCTTGTAGAAATCCGTGTCGATCAGCGACCGGACGATCGGGTCGATCTTCCACTTGTGGTTCCAGACTCGCGTGGCGATGTCCATGGCGCGTCCCCCTCATCCTGCCTTGGGTTGATACGCCATCCGTTCCGGAAGGGAAAAGCGTTTTCTCCCCCGTGTTCCGGGCGGAGGAGCGCGGCCATCAGACCGGTCCGGCAACCGCCGCGCCACCGGGGGATGGCCTTCAGAGCAAACCATGCGTCGTCCCCGCCACGGGGGAACCGCCTGCACCCCACGGCGCATCGTGGCCATGACGGACCACAAGGGATGCGCCCCGTCCCGGCCCGCCGGACTGACCGAACCAGAATAGCCGCTAGGCGAGGGTGACGCCCGCCTCCTGCATCGCGGCAAGCGAGGCGTCGAGCGATCCGTCGAGGTCGATGGCCCGGGTCAGCTCGCGCCGCACCGTGACGCCGAACCCCAGCCGCGCCGCGTCGATGGCGCTGAAGCCCACGCAAAAATCCGTCGCCAGCCCGACCATGACGAGGCTCTCGATCCCGCGCGTGCGCAGGTAGCCCTCCAGCCCGGTCGGGGTCTGGTGGTCGTTCTCGAAGAAGGCGGAATAGCTGTCGATGGCGGGGCGAAAGCCCTTGCGGACGATCATGTCGGCCCGGTCCACTTCCAGCGCCATGTGGAACCCAGCGCCGGGGCTGCCCTGCACGCAGTGATCGGGCCACAGGACCTGCGTGCCATAGGGCATCTCGACCGTCTCGAAGGGGGCCTTGCCCGCGTGGTGCGAGGCGAAAGAGGAATGCCCCGCCGGGTGCCAGTCCTGCGTCAGCACGACGGCGTCGAATTCGGCCATCAGGGCGTTGATCGGCTGGACGATCTCGTCGCCGCCCGCGACCGCCAGCGCGCCGCCGGGGCAAAAGTCGTTCTGCACGTCGATGACGATCAGCGCCTGCATGGTGGTCCTCCGTTTCTCTGCGCCCACCCTAGGCGGGCCAAAAGGGAATTGCCATGGCCGCCGCGTCGGTCTATGCCCCGCCCCTTTCTCTCGGGAGGCATCGCCATGGCACGCATCGGACTGGACTTCGGCACCTCGAACACCGCCGCCGGGGTCATGGCGGGCGGACGCCCCTACGCGATCCCGCTGGAGCCGGGTGCCCAGACGCTGCCCACCGCCGTCTTCATCGACTTCGCCGACCGCCGCTACGTCTACGGCAGCGCCGCCGCCCGGGCCATGCGCGACGGGCAGGAGGGCCGCTTCATGCGCGCGCTGAAGTCGATCCTCGGCACCCCGCTGGCCCGCGAACCGCGCCGCCTGCTGAACGAGCGCGTGACGCTGATCGAGGTAATCGCGCGCTTCCTGTCAGAGATCCGGCAGAGGGCCGAGGCGCATACCGGCATGCGCTTCGACACGGCGCTCTCAGGCCGCCCGGTGCGCTTCCACTCCGCCTCGGCAGAGCGGCACGCACAGGCGCTCGAGGACCTGCGCGAGGCCTACCTGATGGCGGGCTTCAAGGCCGTCGACTTCCTGCCCGAACCCGAGGCCGCCGCGCTGGCCGTCGACGGCGCGGGCCGCATGCTGATCGTCGACATCGGCGGCGGCACCTCGGACTTCACGCTGTGCGACCGCGCGGGCGACCGGACCGAGGTGCTGGCCAGCACCGGCCTGCGCCTTGGCGGCACCGACTTCGACAAGGCGCTGTCGCTGGCCCATGCCATGCCGCTTCTGGGCTACGAATCCGAGATCGGCGCCGAACTGGGCAGCCGCACCCACACCGCCCCGCGCGCGCTGTTTCAGGACCTCGCCTCGTGGGAAAAGATCCCCTTCGTCTACGATGCGGCTCTGCTGCGCGAGGTGCAGCGCTGGGTCCGGCTGGCGCCCGATCCCGAACCCTTCGAACGGCTGGCGGAAGTGCTGGAAAGCCACCTTGGCCACGACATCGCCTACGCGGTCGAGGCCGGCAAGATCGAGGTCAACGGCGCGCCGCAGGGCCTGATCCGCCTGACAGAGGTCGAACGCGGCCTGAGTGTGCCGCTGACGCAGGCTGCGCTGGCCGAAGCCACGCAGGGCTTCGCCGACCAGATCGCGGCAACCGCGCTCGACTGCATCGCCGAGGCGGGCGTGGCCCCCGGCACCGTCACCCAATGCGTCTTCGTCGGCGGCTCCAGCCTGCTGGCGCCGGTGCGGGCGGCCATGGCCCGCGCCCTGCCAGAGGCAGAGCCCGTGGACACCGAGGTCTTCACCGCCGTCGTGAACGGGCTGGCCATTGCGGCAGAAAGACCTGTTGAGACCGCAGGCGCCTAGGCCTATCGAAAACCCATGTTCACCGTCTGCGCCCTCTACCACTTCACCCGATTCGAGGACCCGGCGGCCCTGCGCCAGCCGCTGATCGACCTCTGCACGGCGGAACGCATCACCGGCACGCTGCTTCTGGCGGGCGAAGGCATCAACGGCACCGTCGCCGGGCCGCGCGACGGCATCGACCGGCTCCTGGCGCATATCCGGTCCCTGCCCGGCTGCGCCGACCTCGAATGGAAGCTCTCGACCGCCGCGGACCGCCCCTTCGCCCGCCTCAAGGTGCGGCTGAAGCGCGAGATCGTGACCATGGGCCAGCCAGACGTCGACCCGCGCGCGCGCACCGGCCATTATGTCGAGCCCGCCGACTGGAACGCCCTGATCCGCAGCCCCGACGTCGCCGTGATCGACACCCGCAACGACTACGAGGTCGCGATCGGCACCTTCGAAGGCGCCGTCGACCCGAAGACCGACAGCTTCCGCGACTTCCCCGCCTGGTGGGAGGCCAACAAGCACCGCTTCCACAACAAGCGCATCGCGATGTTCTGCACCGGCGGCATCCGCTGCGAAAAATCGACGAACTGGCTGATGGCGCAGGGCGTCGAAGAGGTCTACCACCTCAAGGGCGGCATCCTGAAATACCTCGAGGAAATCCCCGAGGCAGACAGCACGTGGCAGGGCGACTGCTTCGTCTTCGACGGGCGCGTCTCGGTCGGCCACGGGCTCGTCGAGGGGCCGCACGACCTGTGTCACGCCTGCCGCCGCCCGATCCTGCCCGAGGATCGCGCCCGCCCGGAATACGAACACGGCGTCTCCTGCCACCTCTGCGCCGGGGAAACCACCGCCGAGGACAAGGCCCGCTTCCGCGAACGCGAAAAGCAGATCGCCCTCGCCCGCACGCGCGGCGAACGCCACCTGCGCGCCGACGTCCCCGAAGACCACTAGACCTCGACGACCCGCGAGCCGCCCGGGTCTTCTTCTGTCCCGAAATATCCCGGGGTGAGGCCGCAGGCCCAGGGGCAGAGCCCCTCTCTTACACCGCCACCATGCCCCGCGCCCGGCTGCCGCGCGTCAGGATCACCACCATGATCGCGATGTTCAGCCCGTTCCACACGATCCCGTTGATGAAGGCCCACTGGTAGCTGCCCGTCCAGTCATAGATCGCGCCGGACATCCAGCCGCCCAGGGCCATGCCCACGATGGTCATCATCATCACGAAGCCGACCCGCGCGCCGGCTTCGCGCGCGGGCAGGTACTCGCGCACGATCACGGCATAGCTGGGCACGATACCGCCCTGGCTCAGACCGAAGATCAGGCTGACCACGTAGAGGCTCACCAGCCCCCCGGCGGGCAGGTACAGGAACAGCGCAAGGCATTGCAGGCCAGAACCGATCAGCAGCGTGCGCACGCCGCCAAGCCGGTCCGCCAGCACGCCCGAGACCAGCCGGGACACGACACCGCCCAACAGCATCAGCGAGAGCATCTCGGCGCCCACCGCCGCGCCAAAGCCCAGGTCGACGCAAAGCGCCACGATATGCACCTGCGGCATCGACATGGCGACGCAGCAGGCCACCCCCGCCAGCCCCAGCATCCACTGCAACTGGCGCGGGCTGAAGCCGGTGGCGCGGGCACGGCTGAGCGAGGCCGCCTCGGCCTGCGCCAGCGCCTCTTCGGGCACCCGCTGCCGCAGCAGCTGCGCCAGCGGCAGCACGATCACCACCGTCAACACCGCCAGGATCAGGTAGATACTGCGCCAGTCCGCATCGGCGGCCAGCCAGCCCAGCAAGACCGGCCAAAGCGCCCCCGACAGATAGTTGCCCGAGGCCGCGATGCCCACGGCGATGCCGCGCCGCCGCTGGAACCACTGGCTGACATCCGCGATCAGCGGCCCGAAGCTCGCCGCCGTACCGAACCCCACGACCAGCTGCACCAGCGTCAGCACCGCGATCGTGGGCGACAGCGCCGCCAGCCCGTAGCCCGCCGCGCTGAGCACCGCCGCCCCGCAAAGCGCTGCGGTCACGCCGTAGCGGTCGACCGCCCGGCCGATGACCATATTGCCCAGCGCGAACCCCAGCATGGTGGTGACATAGGGCATCGAGGCCGCCGCCCGGCCAGAACCGAACTCTGCCTGCACCTCCGGCATGATGACGATGATGGCCCACATCCCGACATTGCCCATGACCGCGATCAGGACGGTCAGACCAAGACGGAACCAGCTGTACCGGCTGTCGAAGAGAGAATCGCTTTTCATGGCCGCAGGCTAGGCCCGGACGCACCGCTCTGGTAGGTCGAATCCGACCGGAGGAGGAAAGACGATGTCCGAGGCGATCAGGCGCCATGTCCTGCGCGACGGCCAGACCGAAGTGACGGTCCTGTCGCTGGGCTGCTGCGTGCAGGACTGGCAGGTCGCCGGACGGCGTGTCGTGCTGGGCTATGCCGACCCCGAGGATTACCGTGCGAACCCGAAATCCATGGGCATGACCGTGGGCCGCGTCGCCAACCGCATCTCTGGCGGGCGCTTTACGCTGGACGGCCGGACCTGGGACCTGCCGCGCAACAGCGGGCCGAACACGATCCACGGCGGCCCCGACGGTTTCGGCAAGCGTCTCTGGCGGATGCAGCCCGAGGGGCCGCGCGCCGTCACCCTGCACCTGACCTCGCCGCATCTGGATCAGGGCTTTCCCGGCGCACTCGAGGTCTCTGTGCGCCTGACGCTGGACGGCGCCGCCCTCACCTGGGAGATGCTGGCCCGCCCGGATCGCCCGACGCCGGTGAACCTGTGCCAGCACCTCTATTTCAACCTCGCCGGACGGGGCGACATCCGTGACCACCGGGTCCACATCGCCGCAGAGCGCTATACCCCGACCGACACCGCGACCCTGCCGACCGGAGAGATCCTGCCCGTCGCGGGCACGCGCTATGACTTCCGCGCGCCGCAGCGGCTGGCAGAGGTCGACCCCGGGCGGGCGGGCTACGACCTGAACTTCGCCCTCGACGGGGGTGACGGCCCGGCGGCCACGGCGGAAAGCCCGGACGGCATGCGGCTGCGGCTGTGGACCGACCGGCCCGGGCTGCAATTCTACACCTGCGCCCACCTGACACCCCACGGCACGCCCTGGCCCGGTGTGGATCACGCCGCCTTCGGCGGCTTCTGCCTGGAGGCGCAGGATTTCCCGGATGCGATCAACCGGCCCGGCTTTCCCCCGACGCTCTGCACGCCCGACCACCCCTACCGGCAGCGCACCACCATCGAGATCGCGCCGACCTGACCCGGCGGGCTTCGGCCTTGTCAGGGCGGTCCGCCAGTTGCGCCTTCAGCTCCGCTTCGGTCGCCGCGCGCATGGCCCATCCCCATGTCGGCCCCCTCGCCGCTACCGGCGCAGGGGCCGCCGGTGGTGCTGCATCACGATCCGTCTTCGATCTTCGGCCGCCCGCTGGCGCGCCGGTCCGGCGCCTCGGGGTCGGCCCAGCTGATCCGCAGCCCGACAGAGCACCGCCCTTCGGCCCGCTCTCCCTTGATCCGGACCGTCATCAGCTCGCCCGTTTGCAGCACCAGGCTGTCGTCGTCGTCGCTGAGCGTCATTTCGCCCTTGCCGAAGCCTTTGGTCAGGGCGCTGAGCAGCGTCTTGATGGTCTTCGCATCCTGCAGCGATTCATGGGAAAAGCGCTTGTCAGAGCTCATGAGGGTGTCCTTGCAGGGCCTTGGGCAGGGGTCAATGGGCGGTCATGCGCTCGGGGGCGAAGTGCTTGGCGCGCGGGTGGTCACGGCTCAGACCGATCACATCCCCGGACGGAAAGATCAAGGTCGCGCCGGCGCCGATGCCCTCCAGCCCTTCCAGCGCGCGCGAGGCCCGGTCCAGCGTGATGTCGCCTTCGAGGTGCAGCAGGCCCTGCTTGGCCAGAAGCCGCTGCCCCGCATGGTTGTTCACATGGCCCTGCACCACCATGTGCAGCCCGGCGCGGTTCAGGGTCTCGACCCCGGTCTTTGTCAGGGCGCAATCCGAGGCGCGGTACTTGGTCCGCACGAGGTTCGCCAGCGGCCCGAAGTAAAAGCCAAGCGTCGCACCCTCGGCGGCGCGGGCATAGGCGGCATTGACCCTGTCGACCCCCTCGCGGACCAGCGCATGGGCCATCTCGTCACACAGCCCGGCATGCACGAAAAGCAGCGAGCCGGACCGCGCGACCACCTGCATCCGGTCGAAGAACCAAGTGTAGTGGCCGTCGGGCTCCAGAAAGATCTCGTGGCATTTCAGCAGCGCCGCCAGCAGTTCGCGATGGGTCAGCCCGATGCGCGCGCGGTCACCGTCGAACTTGGCGCGCTTTTCCTCCAGCTTGCGGATTTCCTTGGCGATGACCCTGCGGGGCAGTTCCTTGCGCGCGGCGCTGGCAAAGCGGTCGGACCAGTCCGGCCCGGGCATCAGGCGGGCCTTGCAGGCCGCCTCGGAGGGCAGCGCGGCCAGATCTTCGGGCGTGACGAAGCGGTCCAGAACCTCGCGCAGCGCGGGCAGGATCTTGCGGCCCATCCGCACGAAGAGATGCTCGGTCAGCGCGCTGCGGGGGCCGCGCACCGCCGTGATGGCAAGGCGCATGCGCAGATCGTGGTTGCCCGCAAGGATCGTCAGCCGGGCGCCGGTGTCCAGCACCGCGGCGATGGCATCCAGCAGGGCAAGGTTGCTGGGCCCCTTGTCCAGCGCATCGCCGCCCAGAACGATCTGCGCGGCGCGGCCAAAGGCGGTCAGCCCGATCCGGCCCCGGGTGCGATGGATCACCCCGGCGGCAATCAGCGAGCGCAGGAAACCCTCGGCATCGGCATGGGGGTCGGACACAAAGACCACCGGACGCTCGGGCCAGTGCCAGCCGCCATGACGCCGGGCGCGCGACAGACAGTCGGCCACCGGGCGGGCGGCGGCCTCTTCCCAGGGTTCCAGCAGGCGCGGCAGGTCGGCGGTGCAGACATCGCTGTCGAGGATCGGGGGAAGCAGGGAGTCCGTCGCGCAGAAATCTCGAAGATCGTCCATGCCGGCCCCCCGTCTTGCCTACAGGGTCAATCCTTCGGTTCGGACTTCGGTTCCCTGATTTTCCATGCCCCTGCAAGGTGCCGCCATGTACCATCCGCTTCGTGACAGATCAGTGACGGACGGGCGTGAAACATGGAAAACCGCGCGATATCGTCCCGCGACAGCAGCCCGAGGTGGTGGCAGGCGTGGCGGAAAGAGGCGCCGTGGCCGACGTGGATCGTCACGCGCCCGGGCTGGCCAGAGGTTTCAAGGTGCGTGGCCACGCGGGCACCGGCCATCATCAGGCTTTCGGCGCCTTCCAGCGGCAGGCAGTAATCGCTGTTCGACTTCCAGCCCCGCGGGGGCGCGGCGTGGCGCGGATCGGCGGCCAGCGCCTCTTCGATCCGGGCCACCGTCAGGTTCGCCGCGGACCCAAGGCCGCGTTCGGCCAGCGCAGAGGTTTCGCGCAGCTCCGCGATGTCGTGACCCTGCGCGCGCAGGGCGCCGATCAGCAGGTCCGCTGTCTGCCACGCCCGCAATTGCCGCGAGCAAAAGGCCACGGGGGCGAGGCTGAGGCCGTGCTCGGCCAGCATCCGGGCCAGCAGCGCGGCACCCTCGCGTGCCTGCGCCATGCCGTCCTCGGTCAGCGCCCAGGGCTGGCGAGCCGAGGGCACGCCCGCCCATTGGTGATAGGCGCCGTGGCGAAAGAAGGCGTGGTAGGTTCTAGCCATCGAACAGGGCCTTGCCAGCGGCCGCGATGGCGTCGAAGTCGATCCGCCCGGAGACCTCGCAGACCGTCACCCCCGACAGCGCCGCGACATAGGGCGCGGGGTCGGGGCTGTTGCCGTTCGGCTCGAACCGGCCATCGGCGTGCTGGTAGAAGGGGCCGGGGCTTTTCATGATCGCGCCCAGCAGGTCGGGGCGCTGGCCAAGCGTGACCGGAGTGACGCGCGTCGGCAGGTCGCTGTCATGCGACCAGTTCAGCACCCAGAAATCGGTCAGCGGCCCGTCAAGCCGCATCCGCCCCGGGCCGTAGACCTCGGGGACGATGAGGTCGTATTTCTCTTCAAGCGTCCAGAGATCGGCGGGCGGCAAGGCCCGAAGCGCGGCCTTGCGGGTCTCGGACAGCAGTCCCGACAGGCGCGGGTTGCCGAGGATCGTGCCGGGATTGATGCGCGGGTGCTTGGGAATGCCAAGGGCGCGGGCCGGGTCGCCGCCCCTGATCAGAACCCGGTCGTTGGACAGGAACCGCGTGCCGGGCAGGTCCATCATCCGCAGGATCGAGGTGGATTTGCCGCCCCCCGACAGGCCCGAGATCGCCAGCGTGCGCGTGCCATCCGTCACCGCCGCCGCATGGGCCAGTTGCCAGCCATCGCGCAGGCAGCGGTTCAGGATCTGGGTGTTGATGAAGTTGATGACGGTGCTTTCGTGATCCTCCAGCGGTCCCAGCGCGATGGCCAGGCCCGGCGCCTGCACGAAGGTCACGCCGCTGCGGACCTTGCGGATCAGCCGCGCGCCCCGAGGGGCGCCGCCAAGGTCGCAGACCGCGTCCTTACGCCCGCTCTTGCCGCCTTCGCGCTGCCAGCCGGTCCAGTCGGGCTCGCGCGGCAGGCTCTGGCCATTCAGCAGGTGGACGGGATCGGCGCCGGGCGCGGCATCGCAGACGGTTTCCCCGAAATAGGCGATCAGGCGGCTGCGCAGCGGCTCGGGCGCATGCACCGCAAGCGAGACGGGACCGGCGCGCAGGCCGAAGGGCGCCGTGCCGGCGGCGTTCAGGTCAAGCGCCGCAAGGATATCGGAGAGGGTCATTTCGAGACCTCCGCCAGCACGTGGTCCGCCACCAGCGCCGCCGCATCGATGCCGCAGCCCTTCTGCGCGCCGGAATAGCCGCCGAAGGCCGAGACCTCGAAGACGATCGGGCCCTCGGGCGTCAGCGCGATATCGACGGTGGTGAAGGTCAGGCCAAAGGGCGCCTGCGCGCGGCGGCCCAGCTCGATCAGCTCGGGAGAGGGCTCGAACGGCGCGTATTTGCCGCCCGAGTGGATCGTGGTGTTCCACGCGCCGGTCTGGCTGACTCGCGCGTAGGTACAGACATAGTCGCCATTCAGGAAGACCATGCCCAGATCCTCGCCCGACAGATCGGCCTTTTGCTGGACATACATCATCGGGTTGGCAGCCTTGAAGGCGGCGATCTGCGCCCCGGCATCGGGGGCCTCGGCGTCCAGCAGCACCATGCCGCGCGCCTTGGTGGAAAACAGTGGCTTGAACACCGCCGAGCCGAACCGCTCCAGCGCGTCGCGCGCCGCGCCTTCGTCCTCGGTGACGATGGTCTTCGGCATCGGGATTCCCGCGTTGCGCAGGGTCACGGTGCAGGCAAGGCGATCCATCAGCCGGATGACGTTTTCGGCGGGCGAAAAGACCCGCACCCCGGCGGCCTCGGCCATGCGCAGCATCTCCAGCCGGTCCAGCGCGTCGGGGCTGTAGGTCTCGGCCACCTTCTTCAGCACCAGCCCGTCCAGCTGGCACAGGTCCACCCCGTCACAGGTCAGCTGACCGGCATCAAGGTCCAGCACGGCGGCGCCCATGTCGATCACCTGCCGGTGGCCGGTGCGGGCGGCAAAGGCATCGGCCAGGGTCTCGGTCGACCATTTTCCGGGGGTGCCAATGACCCCGATGCGTTTAGTCATGAAACAGGTCCTTCACGGGAAGCTTGAACCGCGCTTCGCGTCCCTCGGGCACGGCCAGCGCGATGTCCAGAATGTAGCGGGCACGCAGCAGCATCCGCCGCGCGTGGTCCTCGTCGACGACGAAACGGGTCGAACTGGCAAAGCTGCGCGCCAGCCCCAGCGCCAGCCGATAGGAATAGGTGCTGTCCTTCTGCCGCCGCGCGAACTTGGCGGCCATCTCGTGCATGGCGGTGGCAACACCGGCGATCCGCACCCGGGTGGCGGCGTCCAGCACCTGAAGCCGGTAGTTCGACACCATGAAGACCGACACGTCCTGCACGTAATCCATGTAGCGAGAGCGGTGCAGGTCGATGAAGCGGATCTTCCCGGCGACCGGATCGTAGATCAAGTTGTCGAGGTTGAAATCCCCGTGGATGTAGACGGAAAACGGCGCGGGCAACCCGGCCTCGCGCGCCGCTGCCCGTTCGATCAGCGTGGCAAGGCCCGGCACCATGGCGCCGTTGATCGACTGCGGCCCGGGCACCAGCCGGGGGTGCAGCCGCGTCACGTCCTTCATGCGCTTGGCCAGCTGGTCCATCGCGCCCATATGCGCCGGTTCCGGGGTCAGGGTGGTGCGCCAGATGTCGCGCACGGTCCTGTGCAGCGCCTTCTGTGCCCGCTCCAAAGCCGCATCGCTGCCGCCCAGAACGATATCCTCGAAGGTTTCGCCCTCAAGGTGTTCGATCAGCAGCGCGGCGGACTGGCCGTTCTTCTCGTAGGACAGGATCTCGGGCGCGAGGCCGGGATAGACCGAGTTCCAGCTTTTCACGCCGACGCGCTCTTCCTTGACCTTGCGCTTGTCGCCGTCCTTGAAGACCGCCGCCACAGAGCGTCCCTTGCGGTCGCGCATCTCGACCCCGGAAATCGCCGAGCCGGATCGGGTCTCGGCCAGCGGCTTCAGGCTGATGTCCTCGTCGCGGGACACGCCCGCCAGAACGCTGCGCAAGGTGAAGTAGCGTTCGAACTGCACGGTCTGGCCGATATTGATCGACAGGATCGCCTCCGAGATCGCCTCCAGCGCCTCGCCCATGCGGGTGACCTCGTTCAGCGCCAGAAGCGCATAGGCAAGGTCTTCGGTGTGCTTCGTCTCGGCCATGTCGCGGGTGTAGGTGCGAAACAGCTGGTCGTGGAATTGCGCGATCTCGCCCCGCGCCTGACCGATCTTGACCGCCAGCCTGCTGTCCTGCCCGTCCAGCGCGTCCTGTATGCGGGCCACCGTCTTGCGCACCAGCGTCAGCGGCGGCACGAAGGTCCTGGCGCGCAGCAGCTTCACCCGCTGGGCGCGTTCGGCCTGATCCACCGCGCGCCGCCCGAGGCGCGACAGCAGGTCGAGGTTGCGCGCCACGGTCTCGATGCCCTGAAGGCGCAGGCGCCGCGCCTCGTCCGTCTTCTTGCGCAGCATCGCCGCAAGGCAGGCCTTGCGCACCCGCCCGGCCAGATTGCTGGAATAGCCCGCGCGCTGCATGAGCTGCGCGGCCACGGCCCCCTGCGGCGCGCCGAAATAGGTGATCAGCCGCGACAGTTGCCCGTCCAGCTCGGCCAGCAGAAGGGACATGTTCTCGGTGATGGGATCGGGGAGGGCAGCGGATCGGGGCACGGGCATGGCTCCTGAGGCGCGGGTGACAGGACCGGGCTCCTGTCGTAAGGAAACCCGGCGTGTTCCCGGGCCGTATGGCCCAACAGGCGGCGATTGCAAAGAGGCCAGTGTCAGGCAAACCGATGAAACCGACCCCCATCACCCTGACGCGGCAGGGGCTGCTTCCCGACGACCTGCGCGTGGCGCGGGCCGAAAGCGCGCCGCATCTCGGGCCGCGCATCCTGTTCTTCAGCGGCGGCAGCGCGCTGAACGGCATCGCGCGGCGGCTGAAACGCTACAGCTATAACACGATGCACCTGATCACGCCCTTCGACAGCGGCGGCAGTTCACAGCAGCTGCGGCTGGCCTTCGACATGCCCGCCGTGGGCGACCTGCGGTCGCGGCTGATGGCGCTGGCGGATGAAAGCGTGCTTGGTCAGCCCGACGTCTACGCGCTGTTCAGCCACCGGCTGCCGGGCGATGCGCCGCCCCGCGCCCTGCGCGACACGGTCGACGAGCTGCGGCGCGGCAAGCATCCGCTGATGTCCGCCATTGCCCGCCCGATGCGCCAGCTTATCCGCACCCAGCTTGACTGTTTCGCCGAGTCGGTGCCGGAGGGGTTCGACTATTGCAGGGCCAGCATCGGCAACCTGATCCTTGCCGGGGGCTATCTGGGCCACGGGCGCGCGCTGGAGCCGGTGCTGTTCATGATGTCCAAGATGGTCGACGTGCGCGGCACGGTGCGCGCCATCGTCGACGAGAACCTGCACCTTGGCGTGACGCTGGTGGACGGGCGGCGCGTGCTGGGCCAGCGCGCCCTGACCGGCAAGGAGGTCGCGCCGCTGGACGCGGCCATCGCCAGTGTCTTTCTCTTCGCGGATCCGAAGACGGGCGCCCCGGTCGAGGTCGCCCTGCCGAAGCGCAACCGCCGCCTGATCGAGCAGGCAGAGGTGATCTGCTACCCGCCCGGCAGCCTCTATTCCTCTGTCATCGCCAACCTGTTGCCTGTGGGTGTCGGGAGGGCCGTGGCGCGGCAACCGGTGCCCAAGGTCTACCTGCCCAGCCTCGGCCCCGATCCCGAAGCCCGCGACCTGACGCTGGCGGATCAGGTGCAGGCGATCCTTGACCCCTTGCAGCGCGACGCCGGGCCGGATGTAGATGCAGGCAGGCTGCTGACCCATGTCCTGTGCGACCTGTCCGTGTCGCAGGCCGAGTGCGACGCGGTGACCCGGCGCCACGGCATCCCCTGCCTGCGCCTGCCGATGAAAGACCCCGGCCGCGATATCTATGACGTCGAGACGGTCTCGCGCGTGCTTGTTTCGCTGAATTGACCGGGCGCGCCATGGGCCGGGTTGCGGGCCGGCTCGATGCGTGATGTAATGACGTCATTATTTCAAGATCGAAGCGACGTCGGACAAGTGCATGGCGAAGAACAAGAAGGATGACGGCGGGGATCGCAAGAACACCTCGCTGCGGCTGCGGGCCAAGACGCTCAAGGCCCTGAAGATCCGCGCCATCGAGCAGGATACCAGCGTCCAGAAGATCATCGAACAGCTTGTCGAGGACTACCTCGACAAGCCGCGCAAGTAAGCCGACGCCAAGGCGATCACCGCAGAAGAGACCCCATGCCCCCCGGTTCCACCCTTTACACCCTGCCGCCTGCGGCGGTTGCCGTGCTTCTGTCAGAGCCGCTGGGCAAGCTGCGCCCGCTTCGGCAGGACGATGACCCGCAGGGTTTCACGCTGCTCGACACCTTCGACCATGCGGTGGCCCGCCGCCACCCGGCGCTGGTCGAGACCGCCGAGGCGCTTCACCTGTTCTGCGCGGACGGCCAGTGGCTGACGCAACCCCCGGCGCGGCGCGGCAGCTTTGTCGCCGATCTTCAGGACGGCCCGGTGCGCGCCGCGCTTCAGGCCATGGCGATCCGCCGCAGCCTGCAACCGCTGTGCGGGGGCACCGCATGGCGCGGCACGGTGGCTTTTGTCGACGACGAGGACAAGACCCATGTTCGCCTGCGCCTGCTGACGCTGGAAACCGGGGCCGGTGCGGTGACCCTGCTGACGCTTACGGGGTTGCGCGGCTACGACAAGGCGCTGGACCGGCTGCGCGCCCGTATCGCGGCGCTTGGCGGTACGGCGCCGGGGGCGCTTTACCCGGTACTGGCGCCGAAGGCCGTGGCATATGTCTCGCGCCCCGAGGTGACGATCGCGCCCACCGACCGCGCCTTCGACACCGCGACCGATATCATCGCCGCGCACCTGCCGCTGGCGCGCCGGAACGAACAAGGCGTGCTGGAGGACATCGACACCGAGTTTCTCAAGCACTACCGCATCGCCCTGCGCAAGATCCGCTCTGTCCTGAGCCTGTTCAAGGGGGTCTACGACGAAGGCCAGACCGCCCACCTGAAGGCGCGCTTCGCGGCGCTGATGGCCGCGACGGGCCGCCTGAGGGATCTGGATGTCTACCTGCAGGACCGGCAGTCCTTCTACGACAAGGTGCCCGTGGACCTGCATGGCGGGCTGGACCGGATGTTCCAGCTCTTTGCCGCGGAGCGCAAGCGCGAGCTGGCGCGGCTGCGCCGGCACCTGCGCAGCCGCGCCTACGCGACAGAGATCGCCCGCCTGGAAAAGCTGTTCCGCAAGGGGAAGTCGCTGCAGAAGGGGCCGAAGGCGGGCACGCGCGTGGGGGACTACGCCGCGCGGCTGATCTGGAAACGCTACCGCAGGATCTGCACCATCGCCGCCGGGATCACCGACCTGACGCCCGACGACGATGTCCACGCGCTGCGCATCCAGTGCAAGAAACTGCGCTACCTCATGGAGTTCTTCACGCCGCTTTACGGCGCAGAGCAGTTGAAGCCGCTGATCAAGGCGCTGAAGAAGCTGCAGACGACGCTGGGCGCCTTCAACGACTGTTCGGTCCAGCAGGACAGCCTTCGGGCCTTCGTCGCGTCGCTGGACCCCGAGACCCCCGAGGCCATGGGGGTCGCGCAATCGGTCGGCGCGCTGGTCACCGTGCTGCACCGCCAGCAACTGGAGGAACGCGCCCGCGTGTCCGACCGCTTTGCCCGGTTCAACAGCCCGGCGGTGCAGGCGCAGTTCGAAACCCTGTTCCACGCCGCCCGGAAGGGAGACAAAAGATGCTGATCCTGTCGTGTTATTCCAACAAGGGCGGCGTCGGGAAGACCGCGACCGCCGTCAATCTGGCCCATGCGCTGGCGCTGGCCGGGCAGCGCACCCTGCTGTGCGATCTCGACCCGCAGGGCGCCTCGGGCTTCTATTTCCGGGTGAAACCCTCGAAGAAGCTGACCGAGGCCCGCTTCTTCGAGGATGTGCAGCGCTTTACCAAGGCGATCCGGGGCAGCGACTACGAGAACCTCGACATCCTGCCCGCCAATATGACCTTCCGCGATTTCGATGTCTTCCTCGCCCGGATGCGCAACACGCGCTCGCGGCTGAAGAAGGCGCTGAAGGCGGTGAAGGGCGATTACGACGTGGTCCTGCTGGACTGCCCGCCCAATATCTCGACCCTGTCCGAGAACGTGTTCCGCGCCTCGGACGCCATCGTGGTGCCGGTGATCCCGACCACCCTGTCACAGCGCACCTTCGAGCAGCTGGAGGCCTTCTTTCGCGACCACGACCTGCCGCTGTCGAAGCTGCACGGCTTCTTCTCGATGGTGCAGGGCGTGAAGTCCCTGCATGGCGACACAATCACGGAGATGTCCAAGGCCCACAAGAAGCGCATCCTGAAGACGCAGGTTCCGTTTTCCTCGGATATCGAGCGCATGGGGGTGCACCGCGCGCCGGTGACCGCAACGGCCCCGCGCAGCGCCGCCGCCCAGGCCTACAGCGCCCTGCACAGGGAACTGGTGGCCCGGCTCGGGTGAGGGCGACCGCTGGCCCGGGCGAACTGCACCCGGGGGAGCCTTTGCACTGCAACCGCGTGATCGCCGTTACGGCTTGCGCGCTTTTGCCAGTGCCCTGCCCGACCGCTCAGCACGCGGCTTTTGCCGCTGCGGCAGACCCTCGACCCTTTCCGCTATGCCCTGAGCCGAACCGGGTTCGCAGGCAGGCCAGCCCTGTAAGGACACGATCCGGCCCTTCGGGCACGGCGCCCTATTGAAGCGTGCAATGCCGGCTGGGTGGCGCCCCGAACCAGCGGCTGAAGGCGCGGGAAAAGGCCGTCTGGTCCGAATAGCCCAGCGACAGCGCCACGTCGCTTTGAGACAGCGCCGGACGGTTGAGCAGGGCCAGTGCCATGGACCGGCGCACCTCATCCCGGATGTCGTGGAAACAGGTGCCTTCCGCCGCAAGGCTGCGGCGCAGGGTCCGCTCGGACATGTTCAGCTCTTGGGCGATCTCCGGCTGCCCGATAGAGCCCTGCCCGATCCGGTGCAGGATCTTCTGGCGCACCCGGCGCGACACCGGCAGGTGCCGCAGGTGATCGCTCAGCTGGGCGTCCGGGCTGCGGCCATCCGCCTGCACCATGGGTCCGGCCTCGGGCCGCCGCAGCGACAGGCAGCGCGCGGGCAGGACAAGGTAGTTCTCGGCCTCGCCGCAGGCGGTCTCTGTCCGGTTGTGGCGGGCGACGGCCTGCGTGCCGCCATCCGCCTCGTGCTCGACGCCCAGATCCAGCAGCGCCTGCCGGTTCACCCCGAAGCCGACGCAGACCTGAAGGATCATCGCCAGCGTCAGTTCCGCATCGGCGCGGCGCGGCCAGATCTCGGGGTCGAGAATGCGATAGCCGACCCGCACCCGGTCGTCCCGGATCTCCATCGACAGCGCGGTATTGCTTTGCACCAGCGGGATGCCGTTCACGAAACAGCGCAGCGCAGAGCCCAGCGTCGGCGCCCGCCCGATGGCGTCGCCAAGCACCCCAAGGCTGCGCAGCGGCAGGGCCTCGCCCGCCGACCATGCCGAAAGCGCCTCTCCCGACCGGGCGCGGCGGCGTTCCAGCCCGGTGACGAACCCGGCCAGCGAGACGTCCTCCGGCCCGTCATCCCCGGTTCCCGCACCCCGTCCGCGAAAGACCGACCGGGCGATGGACGCGGATATGACAGAGGTCTCCATGGCGTGGCTCCAAGCTTTGCTGCGCCGGTCACAGGAACTTTACAATACCACAGTTTCGCCCCTTTCGCCGGATTCCTCTGTGGATGGCGCCGGGATCGGGTCTGACGGGGCATCCCCCTGAACACCTGCGCAAAAAACCGGCGCGCCGCAGGTCAGCCGACCCGCGCCAATGGCGGCAGGCGTGCGGGCGCCCCCAGGGTTTCGGGGGCGGAGAGGTCGAGGATTCGGTCGAAGGGCTGGTCGCGCACCGGTCCCGCGTGGGCCACGAAGAGACACAACGCCTGGCCCAGATGCGCGTCGAGCGCCGCCAGAATGCGGGTGCAGGTCGGCGCGTCGATCTCGGAGAAGCTTTCGTCGAAGACGAGGATGCGGGCGGGACGCAAAAGCGCCCGCGCAAGCGTGATGCGCTGAAGCATCCCGCCGGACAGGTTGGCGCCGGTTTCCTGAAGGTCCGTGTCCAGCCCGTCGCACGCGCGCGCCCAACCATCCAGCGCGACGAGGTCCAGCACCGCCCAAAGCGCCGGATCGCCAGCCTCTTCGTTGCCAAGCCGCAGGTTGTCTCGCAGCGTGCCCTGGATCAGGCAGGGACGCTGGGGCAAGACCGTCACCGCGCGGCGCAGGCTGGACAGGCTGAGGCCGGTCGTGTCGCCGCCATCGAGGGTGATCCGGCCCTCGGCCAGCGGCGCCTCTCCGATCAGTGCCGCCAGCAGGCGGGACTTCCCGATGCCGGAGGGGCCGTCGATCAGCACCCGTTCGCCCACCCGCATCGTGGCACTCAGCGGCGGGTGCGTCCCGCCCTCGGCCCGGGCCTCGACAAAGGCCAGCTCCCGGGGCTGCGCCGGGCAGGCCCCGCCCCTGTCCGTGTCGGCGGCATCCCGGACCACGGCCTGTAGCCGGGCCATCGCGACACCCGCACGCGCCTGCGCGTGGTACAGGCCCAGCAGGTTGCGCAGCGGGCCCGCCATCATCGTCGCATAGGCGAGGAAGGCCACCAGAGAGCCGATCTGCCAGTCGCCCCGGATCACCAGCCAGCCCCCGACCAGCAGCACGGCAGAGCGCATGAGGGCGGTCAAAAGCTGGCTGACGCCGCCAATCATCTCTGACCACAGCCTTTGCCGGGCCTGCGCGCCGAACAGCGCGCCCTGCCGGGCGCCGAACCCCTCGGCGCGGCTGTTCGCGGCGCCAAGCGTCCGCAGGCCGCCGACCTGCATGAAGGTCTCGGCAAGGTGGCCGTTCAGGCCGCCGCGCTCGGCCCGGACCTCTTCGGCGCGGGCCTGCGTGCCGGGCCGCGCCCACATCAGGAACCACAGCTCGAAAGGCGCCGCCAGCAGCGGCAGCAGGGCAAGGCGCCAGTCCAGCATCAGCATCAGCACGGTGCCGCCCGCCAGACGGAACAGCGCCGTGACCGCCACAAGCACCGAGTCGAAGATGAATTTCTGGATCTCGGCACTGTCACCGTCGATACGGGTCTGGATCTCTCCGACCGTGACGGCGGGCAAGAGCGGGCTGCGGTTCAGGGCGGCGCCCAGCACGGTCAGGCGCAGGTCGCCCAGCATCCGCATCGAGGCGTGCAGGTGCTGCATGCCGTTGACGATGCCAAGGCCCACGACAGCCAGCCCGACGGCGAAGCTGACCGCCGCCCAGAACAGCAAGGCCCCCATGTCCCGCGCGAGGATGCCGTCGTCGATCACCGCCTTGGTGATCATCGGCGCGGCCAGCCCCGTGGCGGCGGCCAGCAGAGACAGCGCCAGAACGAGGGCGGCACCGGGCAGCGCCCGCGCCATGACCGGCACCAGCCAGGCCGCGCCGGACCCGCCGCCGCCGCCGGGAAAGAGCCGCGCGATCATCCTTCGGGCCAGCCCCCGCCTCATGCGCAGCGCCTTTCTCGGCCGGTGAGGGCGGCGTTGCGGGCCAGTGTCGCCATCAGCGCCTCGGGCACCGGCGGGTGGCCCGCGCCGATCAGCGCCGCGACGTGGCCGGTCATCCGCGCCGCGCCCAGGCTGGCGCCCGCCATGCCCTGCCCGCCGCGTTCCGGAGAGTTGCACCACGCCCCGAAGAGGCGCCCGCGCAGGTGCGAGACGTCGCCCCAGCCGCAGCGTGCATCCCCGGTCGCGGCGATCACGCCCGGATAGCCCGCCGGAAAAGGCGAGGCCCCCTGCGCCGGATGCGCCGCTACCAGAACCACGCCCGCCCCGATCGCGCGGGTCACCGCGTCGGCCAGAACCGCCCGGTCCGCCGCAAGCCCGAGGCTCAGGCCGATCACCTGCACGTCGCCGCCCGCGACAAGCCAGTCCAAAGCCGCGGCCACCCGCAGCGCCGAGGTCACCGCGCGGTCGCCGAAGACCTGCGCGTGGCGCAGAGCCGCGCCGGGGCAGGCCCGCGTCAGGACGGCCTCGACCGCGCTGCCGTGGCCCAGCCGGTCCGGCTGCGCGGCGACGGGCTGGCCCTTCGCGTCGAAGCCCATGGCGCAGGCCCCGTCCAGCCGGGCGGGGCCGCTGTCGATGATGCCGATCCGCAGCATCGTCACTCGTCGCGCTGGAAGATCCGGATGCTGGCCAGCGACATGGCCGCGCCCTCGGGCATATCCACCTGCCCCTTCTTTTCCAGCGTCTCGGCGTCATAGGCCGCAAGGTCCGACAGCGCCCCGCCCAGCCAGACCGTCTGCCCGTCGGACGAGACGTTCACCGAATAGTAGCTGTGCGGCAGCGGCACGCGCTTGATCGGCTCCCATGTTTCAAGGTCGAAGCTTTCCAGCACGTTATAGGCACCATAGGCGCGCGTCCGGTCCGGGTTGGCGGCGGTCGAGAAGTAGAAGACGTCCAGCGACCGCACGTCCCGCATTTCCATTTCGCCGCTGCGCAGGTCCATGGTCAGCAGGCCGGTGCGATAGGCCTCGGGGTCCTCAAGGCTCATGTCGCTGCGGGCGGTGTAGAAGGGCGTCACCAGCATGTCCGAACTCTCGAACTGGCTCCAGGCGTCCAGCACGTCCGAGGGGTAGTAGTTGGCGTCGGTCTTCCAGTCCTGGATCGGGTAGTCGTCCACATGCGCGCCGGTGGCGACGTCGAAGACATGCATCGACCGCCCCAGCCCGTAGACCTGCGTGCCGTCGGTCGAGAACATCACCACGGTGATCTGACGCGGCACCGGGAAGCTGCGGATCGTCTCCAGCGTATCGGTGTCCACCAGCGACATCCGCGTGGGCTGCACCTCGAAATGCGAGGCATGCCGGGTCATCGGGGTTTCGAAGACGGCCAGCATGCTGCCGTCGGGCGCAAGATCCATGCCGAACATGGTCTTGACCTGCTCGGTCTCGGTGCTGAGGTCGCGCCGCGCCACCGTCTCGCCGGTCATCAGGTCGACCTTCACGATGCTTTCGGACTTGTTCACCGTGACATAGGCAAATGCGCCCGCCGCATCGACGACCGGGATCATCGGGGTGGGGCCCGCGTCCTCCAGCGTGATGACCTTGTCGACCGCCATGGCCTCGGTGTCGACGATCACCAGCTTGTCGGGGCGGGCGGGCGCGAGGATATAGTCCTTAGCCGCCGCCGGGACCGAGAGCGCAAGGCTTCCCGCGAGGCACAGAAGGGGGAGTTTCGTCAGGGACATCGGGCTCATCCTTTCGGCTCGGGGAAGACGGATTGCAGGTTGCGCCAGTCCTCGCCGACGTTGTCGGCGCCGACGCTCCAGTCCGGGTAGGTGTTCAGGGTGTCCGCCACCTGCGCGGGCCACCAGCAGGGATCGGCGCAGCCGTAGAGGTCCGCCTCCATCGGCTGGCACAGGTTGGAGACGGCGCCGAAGGCGTCGACCTCCCAGCCCGGGTCGAAGGAGGTGGTGCAGCCCACAAGGCTGTTCATCGCCACGACCTCGTCTTCGCGGCCCTCGGCCTGTGCCTCGACAAAGGCCTTGGCCTTGGCATTCGCGGGGGTGAGATGTTTCATAGCGCGGTCTCCTGTGTGGCGGCGGGACGCGCCGGGCCGGGCTTGGCCATGCGCGGTTCCAGTTGCGAGCGGAAGAAGTCGGGGTTGGCCTGCATGATGCGCACGTAGGCTTCGACGCCGAAGTCCACCCAGTCGCGCATCAGGTCGCAGTAATGGTAGACCGGGGCGAAGGCGTCGCCCTGCCGGGCATAGCTTTCATGGTAGCAGCCGCCCGCGCAGATCGAGCGGATGCGGCAGGTCTTGCAGCCGAAGGCCGAACGGTCCTGCGCGGTTTCGATGAAATCGGCGAGGCGCGGCACGTCGATGCCGGTTTCCACATTGCCATAGGTCGGTTCGTCCGAGCCGACGAAGCGGTGGCACAGGTGCAGGTCGCCTTCCTTGTCCACCGCCAGCATGCCCAGACCGGCGCCGCAGGGCACGGCCTTCTTGGTGCCCTGCGCGATGTCGGTCAGCAGCTGGTGCATGTTGGAAAAACCGATGTTCTCGCCCCGGCAGGCGGCTTCTGTGTACTGGCGGCCCAGCGTCTTCATGTCCTCGAAGACCCGCTTCAGCGCGCCGTCATCCAGGTTGAAGACCGCGATGGGTCCCGAGGTGGCGGGGCCAAAGCCGACCTCGGCAAAGCCAAGGTCGTTCTTCAGGTGGTCGTGGATGGCGATCACATCCGTCACCCCGCGCGTCAGCGTCACCCGCACACCCACCGGCCGCGCGGTGTAGCGTGCCAGCAGCATCCGCACCTTGCGCTCGACGATGTCATAGGTGCCCTTGCCGCCCACGGTCTTGCGGTTGCGGTCGTGCAGCGCCCTCGGCCCGTCCATCGATACGGTCAGTGCGAAGCGATGCGCGTTGAACCAGTCGACCATCTCTTCGGTCAGCAGGGTGGCGTTGGTGGTCAGGCTGAAATCAATGGTCTTGCCCTCTGCCGCCGCGCGCGGCACGGCATAGGCCACGACCTCGCGGATCAAGGCCATGTTCGACAAGGGCTCGCCGCCGAAGAAGACAACGTTCACGCGGTCGCGGTCCTGCGCCTGCTTCAGCAGCATTTCAAAGCTCTGCCGCGCGGTTTCGAAGGCCATCTTCTCGCCCTTCGAGGGGATCGCGAGGTCTTCCTTGTAGCAATAGGTGCAGGCGAGGTTGCAGCCGGTGTTGACGTTCAGGATGATCGTCGACAGCGGGATCTCCTCGACCTTGACGATCTGGCGCGGCACCTCGGGCTCTGCCGCGTCGCGCAGGATGTCGAGATCCAGAAAGCTCTGCACGCAATCCGACAGGTCCGAAGGGGTATGCCGCGCGCCCAGCGCATGCCGCATCGCCTCTGCATCGACGGCGGCGGTGCGGCGAAACAGGTCGTAGACATCGCGCGACACCGGGTCGAGTTCGAACAGAGACGAGCTGGGCACATGCATCAGCATGGCGTGCCCGTCGACGTCGACGCGGTGGGCGTTGTGGGTGATGAGGGTCAGTTCTCCCATGGCTCTATCTCCTCAGCGGATCGGCGTGTCGACGAAGCGCTGCACCGTCGCGTAGAGATGCGCCTCGGCGGTCAGCGGTTCGGCGGCGCCTTCATAGGTCGCGATGACCTTCAGGTTGCCGGTGTTGTTGGTGCCCATGAAGCGTTCGGGGTTCGGCCCGGCGTCGCCCGGCGTGAACAGCCCGGTCTCGTCGATGGAACCGGCGTATTTCGCGTCCTCGATGGCGGCGGCGGCCTCGTCCCAGTTGTCGACGGACCAAGAGACCGCGACCACGCCCAGCGGCAGGTCGTCGTCTGTGCCCGCCTCGCCGTCGGGACCATCGGCCCAGCCCAACGCCTCGAACTGCGCGGGGACCTTGGGGATCGGCCCGCCGTTGCCGCCGATCCGCGCGATGGAGACGTCCGGCACGATGCTGATGCGGTCGATGCCGTCATAGGCCACCAGGTCAGCGGGCGCGCTGAGGTCGCCCAGCCCGACCGACAGGGCGCCTTCGGCCTGCGCGGTGACGGACAGCACCACCCTGTTCGGCCCGGCCTCGACCACCTCGGCGGTGGTGCCTTCGGGCAGCACGGGGGCGCCGTCCAGCCCGCTGCCGATCAGCGTGACTTCGGTGGCTGCGCCCACCGGAATCGAGGACGGGGTCATGGACAGGATCTGCGGCGCGGCCCCAACGGGCAGCGCGGTCAGGCGCCCGCCCACCGGGTCGCGGTCCGCGACGAACCAGCGGCCCGACAGCATGCCGTCCTGCAGGGCCATGACCTGCCGGATCGTGGTCTCGCCCGAACTCAGCGTCGCCCGCCATTCGCCCGCGCCGTAGATCACGCCGCTGCCGGTGTAAGTCTCTGACCCATCGCCATAATCCAGCGTCATCGACGCATCATAGCCACCGTCTGCGCCGGTCAGCTCCAGCGTGCCGGAATAGGCCCCGCGCCCGGGTTCATGCCCCGTGACCACATAAGCGCCGGACAGGTCGCCGACGAAGGTCTCGGCACTGTCGCCCAGCGGATAGGTTTCCGCCAGAAAGGGGATGATCTCGGCATTGGCGATGCCCCACCAGTCGCGGTCCCGCGCCAGCGCCTGATATTCAAGCGAGGGGAACTGCCCGAGGTGGAAATGCACCAGATGTTCCCAGTCCTCGGGGGTGCGCCGTTGCAGGGCGACCCGCGCGTAGGAATGGCAGCGCCCGCAGGTCTGCGTCATCAACTCGTCCGGGCCGGAATCCGTGGCCACCGGCTCCTTCTCCAGGATGTAGCGCCAGCCCTCGGTCTCGGCGATGGACAGCCCGCGTGTATCCGCCAGATGCGCCACGATGGTCCGCCGCTCGTCCGGCGTCAGCGACACACCGTGGTTGCGCATCATCCGCACCACGGTCATGTCCCAGGCCTCGGGCGTCTTGCGCACCGCGTCGATGCGCTCCAGCGTGCCGTCTTCGGCAGTGGCGTGGCAGGCGGCGCAGACATCGGACAGGATCTCTGCGCCGGACTGGGCGAAGGCGGGCAGACCCGCGCCCCCGGCCAGCGCGGCGCAGGCGGTAGACAGGGACAGGGCAAAGCGCGTTCTGGATGTCATCGGTATGGTCCTTTCGCGGATCGGCGCACCGCTGGGGCGCCGATGTGGCTACGATCTCCTCAGGCTGGCGAATGATCCGGCACCGCGTCCTGACATTTCCGGCCACGGCGCAAGATTGGCCGGAAATGTCAGGACGGCGGGCCTTGCGCGCCGGTTGACTGAGCATATGGCAGGCACAGCGGACATGATCGTGGTCGGCGGTGGCCCCTCGGGCGCGGTTTCGGCATGGCTGGCGGCGCGCGACGGGCTGCGGGTCGTGCTGATCGACCCCGGCAAACCCACCGGGCGGATCGAAGGGCTAAGCCCGCGCCTGCACCGCTGGCTGCAGGCCACCGGCCTTGGCGACGGCGGCGCCACCATCGGTCCCTTTCCCCGCCGCGTCGACTGGGACGGCCAGCCGCAGGCGGTCAACGCAGAGCACGCGGTCGACCGGGACCGCTTCGACGCCCACCTCCGCGCTGCCGCGCAGAAGGCCGGAGTCACGATCGTCCAGGCCCTTGGCCAGCCCGCGCCCGGTCGGGTCACGCTGTCGGAGGGGCGCGTGTTTTCGGCGCGCTGGATCATCGATGCGCGGGGGCGGCAGGCGCGGCAGGGCGGTGACAGGTTGCCCTTTGCCACGCTGTCGATCTGCGGCTGGGTCCGGCCGGACCGGCCCCCGGTGCCCGGCTTCGACATCACCGCCCTGCCCGAGGGCTGGCTGTGGCGCGCGGCCCTGCCGGGCGGGCGCGTCTGGGCGCAGCTGACGGTGGACGCGCACAGCCGGGACCCGATGGAAACGCGGCTGGTGCAGGCGCTGGACCGGGCGGGCGTCGGGGCCGTCACGCCAGAGCCGGGCCTCTCGGCCCGGGCCTCGGCGCCACTGCTGCCCGCAGCCATCGGCGACCTAGAATGCCTGCCCGTCGGGGATGCGCTTGCGGCCATGGACCCCCTGTCGGGGCATGGTCTCTTCTGGGCCGTATCGAGCGCGCTTTCCGCCGCCGCCGCGCGGCGCACCCTGACCGCGCGTCCCGGGTCAGAGGCGCTGTGCCGCCGGTATCTGGAGGATCGGGCGCGGGCAACCTACCTGCGCAACGCCCGCATCGGGCGGGATTTCCTGCGGCAGGAGGGGCGTTTCGCGGAGCACCCGTTCTGGTCGGCCCGGCGCGGCTTTCCCGACGACCGGCCCGCCCACATCCCGGTCAGCACGCCACAGATCCGGCCCGGCACTGTCATCCGCAACGGGCTGATCGAAGAAATGGCGCTGCTGCACACCCCCGAAGAGCCGGAGGGCGTGGGCTGGTTCGGGCAGATCCCGGCGGCAGCGCTCTGGCGGGCCATGGGCGACGGGGCAACAGCCGGGGCGCTTGAGGCGCGCTGGGGTCCGGCGGTGCGGCCCCTGCACGCCCGGCTTCTCCGCCACATGCCCCGGCCCGCGCCCGCGGTCTGAGGCGCCGGGTCAGCGTTCAGACCGGTGTCGTCATGCGGAGTGGTTGCCGCGGGCGGCCATGCGCCGCGCCATCTCGACCATGCGGGCCGAAAAGCCCCATTCGTTGTCGTACCAGCCCAGCACCCGCAGCTGGCGGGTGCCGGTCGCCATGGTTTCCGGCAAGGCCAGCACCAGCGATTCGGGCCGGGCGCGAAAGTCGGTGGACACGCAGGGATCATCGCAGAGCCCGACCAGAGGCGACCCGGCAAAGGCCTCGCGCAGGAAGTCCGTCGCCGGTTCGTCGATGTCCTCGCAGGTGTGGATCACCGCGTCGATGGCCGAGACCGAGATGCAGGGCACCCGCACGGCGGCGATACTCAGGCGGCCCTGAAGCTCGGGCAGGACGCCGATCACCTGCCCGGCGGCGCTGGTGGTGGTGGGGATCATCGACACGGCGGCGGCACGCGAGCGTTCGGGCGACGGCCCGGGCGCGTCCACCGTTGGCTGGCTGCCGGTGTAGCAGTGGATGGTGGTCACATGCGCACGCTCGATGCCAAGGCCGAGGTCCAGCGCCCGCAGCAGCGGCGCAATGGCATTGGTGGTGCAAGAGGCGTTGGACACGATGCGCGCGTCGCGCAGGTCCTGCTCGTTGGCGCCCAGCACCACGGTCACATCGGCGGCGGGCGAGGGGCCCGAGATCAGCACCGCCCCGGCGCCCGCCTGCAATCCGGCCTCCGCGATCTCGCGGCTTTGCGCGCGCCCGGTGCATTCCAGCACCACGTCGACGCCGGTCAGGTCCAGTGCGCGCAGGTCGCGCTCCTGCGTGAAGGGAATGCGGGTGCCCTGCGTTTCCAGCCAGCCCGGGCCGTGAGTGACGGGGGTCGGGAAGGGGCCGTAGACGCTGTCGTAGCGCAAGAGGTAGGCGCAGGTGTCCAGCGCGGCGATATCGTTGATGCCGACCACCTGAAGGCCAGTGCCGCCCCGGGCAATCTGGCGGAACAGGGTCCGGCCGATGCGGCCGAATCCGTTGAGGAAGACGCGGACGGGGCGGGTCATGGCGGGCCTTTCCGGTTTGGGCAATATGCGGGCGGGGTCGGCATCAGGGCACTCGGAACGGGGACCGCGACTCATGCGCCGTGGCCCCCGTGCAGTCATGACAGGCTTGTGTGGCGGTTAGAAGTCCACCTCGATGGCAACGCCCTTCTCGACCGCAAGGTCAACGACAGAGGCGGCGACGGCAAGGTCCTGAAGTCCCACGCCGGTGCCGTCGAAGAGCGTGATCTCTTCCGCCGATTGCCGCCCGGGATGGGTGCCGTTGATCACCGCGCCAAGCTGGGCGATGTCCCCGGGCTTCAGCGAGCCGTCGGCCACCGCGTGCTGCGCCTCGCCGATGCTGACGGACTGCGCGACCTCGTCGGTAAAGACGGTGGCGCGGGTCAGCAGCGCGGCCTCGACCTCTTGCTTGCCCTTGGTGTCGGTGCCCATGCAGGCTATATGCGTGCCGGGGCTGACGTGCTCCGCCAGCAGCGAGGGCGCAAAGGCCGAGGTGATGGTAATGATCACATCCGCCTGCGCCATGCCGGGCAGCTCGACCGCCTCAAAGGGCACGCCGGCCTCCTGCGCGACCTTTTCGAGGTTGGGCAGCATCTCGGGGTGCAGGTTCCAGGCCACGACCTTCTCGAAGGGGCGCTGCTCCAGCGCGGCGCGCAGCTGGAAGGTCGCCTGATGGCCCGCGCCGATCATGCCCAGAACCTTGGCGTCCTCGCGCGCCAGATGCCGGATCGAGACAGACGAGGCGGCGGCGGTCCTGAGCGCGGTAAGAAGGTTGCCGCCGACCATGGCGCGGGCCTTTCCGGTATCCGGGTCGAACAGGAAAACCGTGGACTGGTGATTGATTTCCTTGCGCTTTTCCAGGTTGTGGGGCCAGTAGCCGCCCGCCTTCAGGCCCAGCGTCAGGCCCGCGCGGTCAAAGCCGCCCTTGAAGCCGTAAAGCGCATCCTCGTGCCCGATCGCCTCGCGCACCACGGGGAAGTTGTAGGCGTCGCCAGAGGCCATGGCGGCAAAGACGCTCTCGACGGCGGCAAAGGCCGCCTCGCGGGTCATCAGGGCGGCGATCTCGCGTTCGGGCACGATCAGCATGGGGGGTATCCTTTGCGTTGGGGGTCGGGGCCGCCGCTTGGCGCGGCCCCGGTGTCGTTTGCTGCGACGGCGCGCGGCCGTCGGTGGCGCGGTTGCAAGGCAGGCCGCCCAGCACCGGGCCGCCCGCCCATGCGCCGCCGTTCAGGCAGGCCCCGGAGGGCGGCGATGAGGCGTGTTCGCGGCCCGCCGATCACCGGCGCAGGGACCGGGGCGGCCAGCGCCGGACGGCGAACCGAAGCGACAGGCAGCCCGGCGCGGTTGCCGGGCCTGACCTCTGTCTTGTCCGGGGTCACGGGATCCAGCGCCCTATGGCTCCCCGGACCGGCGGCAGAACCGGCGCCCTGCGTGATATCGGTCATTGCCCTTTTCCCTTTCAGACAGGGGCCCGTTCCGGTTTTCCGACGGTCCTTTCGCGCAGCTGTCCGCCACCGCCCTGAGGGCACGGGGAACAGGCGGCTTCCCGGCCCATCGCGGGCCGGGTGCCGCCCGTCACGAAAGGTCAGTAGGCCTTGCCGCGGGCCGAGACCGGCCAGACGGTTTCGACCTTGCCGTTCCGCACGCCGACGTACCAGTCATGCACGTTGGCGGTCGGATCGCAGTGGCCGGGAACGAGGCGCAGCTTGTCGCCGACCTTCAGCGCGCCCTTGGGGTCGCTGATCACGCCATGCTCGTCCGAGCACTTGATGTATTCCACGTCGTCGCGCCCGAAGATGAAGGGCAACCCGCTGTCCACCGACTGGGCCTTGAGGCCCGCGTCGCAGATCGCCTTGTCGGCCTTGGCGTGGGACATGACGGAGGTGAGGATGAAGAAGGCGTTCTCCCACTCGCCCGCGTCGATGCGCTTGCCGTCCTCGTCGAGGATGCGGCCGTAATCCGCGTCCATGAAGGCGTAGCTGCCGCACTGAAGCTCGTTGTAAAGGCCCGAGTTCGACTCGAAGTAGTAAGAGCCGGTGCCGCCGCCGGACACGAGGCCGGTCTCGATCCCCTGCGCCTTCAGCGCCTCGACCGCGTCGCCGACCTGCGCCACGGCGGCGTCGATCTTGGCCTTGCGGTCGGCGTAGCTGTCCATGTGCTGCATGGCGCCCTGATAGGCCTGAATGCCCTTATAGGTCAGGTTGGGCGCGGCCTCGACGGCCTTGACGATCTCGACCACCGCCTCGGTGGTGGTGACGCCGCAGCGGCCCGCGCCGCAGTCGATCTCGACGAAGATGCCCAGTTCGGTGCCGTGCTTCTGCGCCGCCTCGGACAGTTCCGCAATGTTCGCCACGTCGTCGACGCAGACGGTGATCTGCGCGCCGTGCTTGGGCAGCTGCGCCAGACGGTCGATCTTGGCCGGGTCGCGGACCTGGTTCGAGACCAGAACGTCCTTGATGCCGCCGCGCACGAAGACCTCGGCCTCCGAGACCTTCTGGCAGCAGACGCCCGCCGCGCCGCCCAGTTCCATCTGCAGCTTCAGCACGTCCACGGATTTGTGCATCTTGCCATGGGCGCGGTGGCGCATGCCGTGCGCCTTGGCGTAATCGCCCATCTTCTTCACGTTGCGCTCCAGCGCGTCGAGGTCGAGGACCAGCGCGGGGGTCTGGATGTCGGCGGCGTCCATGCCGGGTTTGGCGGGGATGTCGAAACCGACTTCGTAAGCGTCGAGGTTGGTCATGTCTTTCATCTCGTGTTCCTTTTCGGTGTCAGCCGGGCAGAGGCCCGGACTGCGGCGTTTCGGTGTGGCTCAGACCATCCAGGGCAGACGGTCGAGGTCGACGTTGCCGCCGGTCAGAACGATGCCCACGCGCTTGCCGCGGAAGGCCTCGGGGTTTTTCAGGACGCAGGCCATGGGTACCGCCGAAGAGGGCTCCATCACCACGCGCAGGTGCTTCCAGACCAGCTTCATCGCGTCGACGATCTCTGTCTCCGAGGCGGTGTAGATCTCGGTCACGTGGTTCGACACGAAGTGCCAAGTCAGGTCCTTCAGCGGCACCAGCAGCCCGTCCGCGATGGTCTTGGGCGCGTCGTCGGCGATGATGTGACCGGCCTTGAAGCTGCGGTAGGCATCGTCCGCCTGTTCCGGCTCCGCCGCGATCACCTGACATTCCGGCGCCAGCGTCGCCAGCGTCAGGCAGGTGCCCGAGATCATGCCCCCGCCGCCGATGGGGGCCACGACCATGTCGAGACCGTCGGTCTGCTCCATGAACTCCTTCGAACAGGTGCCCTGCCCCGCGATCACGCGCGGGTCGTTGTAGGGGTGGACGAAGTCGCCCCCCGTCGCGGCCTGCACCTCGGCGAAGTTGGCCTCACGCGAGCTGGTCGAGGGCTCGCATTCGGTGATCTGCCCGCCGTAACGGCGCACGGTGTCCTTCTTGGCCTGCGGCGCGGTGCGCGGCATGACGACGTTGCAGGGGATGCCCCGCCGCATCGCCGCAAAGCTGAGGCAAGAGGCATGGTTGCCGCTGGAGTGGGTCGCCACCCCCTTGGCCGCCTGTGCATCGTCCAGGCCGAAGACCGCGTTGCAGGCGCCGCGGACCTTGAAGGCCCCCGGTTCCTGAAAGTTCTCGCACTTGAAGAACAGATCCGCACCGGCCCGCTCGTTCAGATAGGCCGAGGTGCGCACCTCTGTCCGGCGGATATGCGGCTTGATGCGCTCATGCGCGGCCAGCATGTCCTCGTAGGTGGGGATGATCATGGCAGTGTCCTTCATGCCGCGGCCTGCAGCGCGGTGCGGTTGGCGCGGTAGTAGTCCTGAGCCGCCGCGACGCCCGACCCAAGCGTGATGTTCAGGCCCAGATCGGCCATGACCATCTCTGCCGTGGCGATGCCGGACAGGGCCATGACGTCGGTCAGCGAGCCAAGGTGCCCGATGCGGAAGACCTTGCCCGCGACCTCGCCCAGCCCGGTGCCGAAGGCGACGCCATAGGCGCTTGCGGCGTGCTCGACGATCTGCGTCGCGTTGAAGCCCTCGGGCGTGCGGATCGCGCTGACGGTGTCCGAGTAGACGTCCGGAGACACGGCACAAAGCTCCAGCCCCCATGCCTTGACGGCGGCGCGCACGCCCTCGGCGATGCGGTGGTGGCGGGCAAAGACGTTCTCCAGCCCCTCGGACAGCAGCATCCCGCAAGCGTCGTTCAGCCCGTTCAGCAGGCCGACGGTGGGGGTGTAGGGATAGGCGTTGTTGGCATAGCCCTTGGCCATGTCCGCCACGTCGAAGAAGGTGCGCGGCAGGGTCGCCGTCTTCGTAGCCGCCATCGCCTTGGCGCTGAAGCCGGTGATCGCCAGACCCGGCGGCAGCATGAAGCCCTTCTGCGAGCCGGTGACGGCAACGTCCACGCCCCATTCGTCGAAGCGGAAGTCCATAGAGGCGATGGAGCTGACGCCATCCACGAACAGCAGCGCCGGGTGACCGGCGGCGTCCAGCGCGCGGCGGACGGCGGCGATGTCGGACTTCACGCCGGTCGCGGTCTCGTTATGGGTGGCCAGAACCGCCTTGATCCGATGGCCGGTGTCGGCGGTCAGGATCTCTTCGTAGCGGTCGGCGGGCAGGCCGTGGCCCCACGGCGTTTCCACGATCTCGACATTCAGGCCATGGCGCTGGCACATGTCGATCCAGCGATGGCTGAACATGCCGTTGCGCGCGGCCAGAACGGTGTCGCCCGCCGACAGGCAGTTCGACAGCGCGGTTTCCCAGCCGCCGGTGCCGGTCGAGGGGAAGATGAAGACCTCGGCGCTTTCGCTTTTCAGAACCTTGCGCACGCCCTCGCGCGCCGGGTGCAGGATCTGGCCGAACAGCGGCGAGCGGTGGTCGATGGTCGGCATGTCGCAGGCCTTGCGCAGCCGCTCGGGGATATTGGTCGGGCCGGGAATGAAAACCGGGTTTTGAAAGCTCATGGCGTGTCTCCCTTCGTCATGCCGGGCACCATAGGCGCGGCCTCCCACGAGGGATATTTTTTTGAATGCGTTTTTCATTTTGAAGGATCGGTTGAAAAGTTACGCATTTACAGGTGCTTGAGTTTTTCATATCGTGAATTTGTATTTCACGAAAAGCGGAAGGCATTTCATGGATTCGCAAGACAATGGCCCGCGCGGCACCCGCAAGGCGCGGGGCCGTCCCCGCGACTGGGACGACAAGACCGCCCAGAACACAATCAAGTCGCTGGACCGCGCCATGGAGGTCTTCGAGTTCCTCAGCGAGCGGCAGGGCATGGCGCTCAGCACGATCTCGGACGAGATGGACCAGTCGCCCTCGACCATCTACCGCGTGCTGGTCACGCTGGAAGGGCGCGGGTTGGTGGAATTCGACGCCGAGGAACAGCTTTGGCACATCGGCGCGCGGGCCTTCACCATCGGCGCGCGCTTCCTGCGGCGCACCAGCCTCGTCGATCGCGCGCGTCCGGTGATGCGCAGGCTGATGGAGGCGACGGGCGAGACCGCCAACCTTGGCGTCGAGAAGGAGGGGCAGGTGCTGTTCCTCAGCCAGGTCGAGACCCATGCCAACATCCGCGCCTTCTTTCCGCCCGGCACGCTGTCGGCGATGCACGCCTCGGGGATCGGCAAGGCGCTTCTGGCGCAGATGGACGAGGGCAGGCTGATGCGGCGGCTGGAAGGCGGGCTGGAGGCCTTCACGCCCCGCACGGTGACCGACCGCGCGGCGCTGCTCGAGGATCTCGCCCGCATCCGGGCGCGCGGCTACTCGGTGGACGACGAAGAGCGCAATCTCGGGATGCGCTGCATTGCGGCCCCGGTCTTCGACGCCGCCGGAGAGGCGCTGGCGGGCATTTCGGTCTCCGGCCCGACAAGCCGGGTCACGCAGGAGGAACTGAACAGGTTGAGCCGCCCCGTGATCGAGGCGGCCCGGACCCTGACAGAGGCCATCGGAGGGCAGGTTACTCCGCAGCCTTGAGCCTCTGGCTGCGCGGCTGCGCCAAGGCAGCGGGGCGCAGCGCCATGTGCCGGTTCACGTCCTTGTACAGCAGGTAGCGGAACGGCCCCGGCCCGCCCGCATAGCAGGCCTGCGGGCAGAAGGCGCGCAGCCACATGAAATCGCCGGCCTCGACCTCGACCCAGTCGTTGTTCAGCTTGTAGACCGCCTTGCCCTCGAGCACGTAAAGCCCGTGCTCCATGACGTGGGTTTCAAGGAAGGGGATCACGCCACCGGGCTGCAGGGTGACGATGGTCACATGCATGTCGTGCCGCAGGTCGGCGGGATCGGCAAAGCGCGTCGTGGCCCATGCGCCCTTGGTGTCCGGCATCGGCGTCGGCGCGATGTCGGTCTCGTTCAGGATCAGCACGTCCGGCTCCGTCAGGCCCGGGGCCGGTTCCCAGATCTTGCGCACCCAGTGGAACCGCAGCACGTCCGCGCCCCGGTTGTGCAGCCGCCAGTCGGCGCTGGGCGGCAGGTAGGCATAGCCGCCGGGCGTCAGGACATGCGTCTCGCCGTTCACGTCCAGCGTGGCCTCACCCTCGACCACGAAGAGCACGCCCTGTGCGCCCTCTTCGGTCTCGGGCATGTCAGAGCCGCCGCCAGGCTGGACCTCCATGATGTACTGGCTGAAGGTCTCGGCAAAGCCCGACATCGGGCGGGCGATCACCCAGAGCCGCGTGTCGGTCCAGCCGGGCAGAAAGCTGGTGACGATGTCGCGCATCGTGCCCTTGGGGATCACCGCATAGGCCTCTGTAAAGATGGCGCGGTCGGTCAGAAGCTGGTCCTGCCCGGGCAGGCCGCCGGTCGGGGCGTAGTACTTGGGTGCCATCTCAGGTCTCCGTCAAAGCCGTGTTCGACCGAGTATGCGCCGCGCTCATTGCCCATGAAAGCCGCAATGATCGGACAGGTCTTTTCCGAGAAATTTGAAAGTCACCGCAAGCGGCGCGTTCGGGACCGAGGGGCGCTGCCCCCGGACCCCCGGGATATTTGAAGACAGAAGAAGCAGGGGGCGCGCCTTATCTTCTTTGGTTTTCCAAATACCTCGGAGGGCGAGCATGGCGAGCGGGAGGCAGAGCCTCCCCGGTCGGTCGCCTGCCGCAAGGCAGGCGAACCACAAAGAAAAAGGCGGGCCCGAAGGCCCGCCCGATCCGTCACCCTGCCTTCAGTTGCAGGCGGCGCCGGTGCAGGACCGGCTCGGTGTAGCCGGAGGGTTGCTCGCGGCCTTCGAAGACCAGATCGCAGGCGGCCTGATAGGCGATCCCGTCGAAGTCGGGCGCCATCGGACGGTACAGCGGATCGCCAGCGTTCTGGCGGTCCACCACCTCGGCCATCTGCTGCATGATCTCAGAGACCTCCTGCCGCGACACGACGCCGTGGTGCAGCCAGTTGGCGATGTGCTGGGCCGAGATGCGGCAGGTCGCGCGGTCTTCCATGAGACCCACGTCATTGATGTCGGGCACCTTGGAGCAGCCGACGCCCTGATCGATCCAGCGCACCACGTAGCCGAGGATGCCCTGAGCGTTGTTCTCGACCTCGCGGCGGATCTGCGCCGGGGTCCACTTGCGGTAGGCCGCCAGCGGGATATCCAGCAGCGCGTCGACGTAGGCCCGGCGCCCGCCCTTGGCCAGTTGCGCCTGCACCGCCAGCACGTCGACCTTGTGGTAATGCGTGGCGTGCAGCGTCGCCGCCGTGGGCGAGGGCACCCATGCGCAGTTGGCACCCGCGCGGGGGTGCTCGATCTTGGCCTCCAGCATCGCGGCCATGCTGTCGGGCTGCGCCCACATGCCCTTGCCGATCTGCGCCTTGCCGGACAGCCCGCATTCCAGACCGATATCGACGTTCTGGTTCTCGTAGGCGGTGATCCAGCCCTTGCGCTTGATGAAATCCTTGCGGCTGAAGGGCCCGGCCTCCATCGAGGTGTGGATCTCGTCGCCCGTGCGGTCGAGGAAGCCGGTGTTGATGAAGCACACGCGATGCTGCGCGGCGCGGATGCACTCTTTGAGGTTCACCGAGGTGCGGCGTTCCTCGTCCATGATGCCCAGCTTCACGGTGTAGCGCGGCAGGCCAAGCGCCTCTTCGACATGGGTGAAGATCGCGTCGGAGAAGGCGACCTCTTCCGGGCCGTGCATCTTGGGCTTCACCACGTAGACCGAGCCGGCGACCGAGTTGCGCGGCCCGTCGGTCTTGGCGAGGTCGTGCTTCGCGATCAGCGTGGTGACCATCGCGTCCATCAGGCCTTCGAAGATCTCGTTGCCGTCGCGGTCGAGGATCGCGGGGTTGGTCATCAGGTGGCCGACGTTGCGCACCAGCAGCAGCGCGCGGCCCTTCAGGCTGACCTCGCCCTCGGTGCCGGTGTAGGTCCGGTCGGCGTTCAGCTTGCGGGTCACCGACGTGCCGCCCTTCTCGAAGGTCTCGGACAGGTCGCCCTTCATCAGGCCCAGCCAGTTGCGGTAGGCTTGGATCTTGTCGGCGGCATCCACGCAGGCCACCGAATCCTCGCAGTCGCAGATGGCCGAGACGGCGGATTCCAGCAGCACGTCCGCCAGGCCCGAGGGCGTCTGCGCCCCGATCGGGTGGTTGCGGTCGAAGACCAGTTCGACGTGCAGCCCGTTGTTCTTCAGCAGCACGGATGACGGCGCCGAGGCCTCGCCCCGGTAGCCCACGAAAGCCTCGGGCGTTTTCAGCGTCGAGCCGTCCACCACCAGCGCGCCGTCCTTGACGCTGTAGGCCTGAGCGCGGACATGCGAGGTCTCTGTCAGCGGGAAGATCTGGTCGAGGAAGACCGCAGCCCGGGCCACGACCCGCGCCCCGCGCCCGTCGTCGAACCCGCCCTTGGGCGGCAGGCCACCCATGGCGTCGGTGCCGTAGAAACCATCGTAGAGGCTGCCCCAGCGGGCGTTGGCCGCATTCAGGACAAAGCGCGCATTGGTCACCGGCACCACAAGCTGCGGGCCGGGAACCGTGGCGATCTCGGGATCGACATTCGCGGTCTGGATGGTGAAATCGCCCCCCTCGGGGACGATATAGCCGATCTCTTCGAGGAAGGCCTTGTAGGCGTCGCCGTCATGCGCCTTGCCCGCGCGCTCGCGGTGCCAGGCGTCGATCTGCGATTGCAGATCCTCGCGGCGCGCGAGCAGCGCCCGGTTCTTCGGGCCGAAGTCATGCGCCAGCCCCGACAGCCCGGCCCAGAAGGCATCCGCCGTGACGCCGGTGCCGGGCAGCACCTCTGTTTCGAGAAACGCGGCAAGCTCGGAAGCGACGGACAGGCCTTCTCTGGTCACGCGGTCTTGGGTCTGGGGCACGGGCATCTCCTTGGCGGGTCTGTGCGGCGGCGCGTATGGTATGCCGCGGTGCACAATGGCTTTGGATGGGTCATACCAGACAGGCCGCCCCCCGGTCATGCCCAAATTCCGAAAGGCGTTTCAAGGAAAGGAAGACAATCGCCCGCGTGCTAGGCCGGTTCGGCGGCCTTTTGCTGCGCCAGCGGGCGCGTGGTGCCCTTGCGCGGCGTCCCGGCCACGTAGGTTTCGGCGATGGCCCGGTCGTCCCCCATGACCTGCAGGACAAAGAGTTCCTCGGCCAGCGTTCCGGCGCGTTCGCACCGCAGCGCCATGGCCGGGGTCGCCCGGCTGTCCAGCACCACGACATCCGCCTCTGTGCCCGCGTCCAGTGTGCCGATGCGGTCCTGAAGTCCCAGCACGCAGGCATTGCCGCGCGTCGCCCAGTGGAAGGCGTTCAGCGGGTGCAGCGCATGGCCCTGCAATTGCAGCACCTTGTAGCCCTCGTTCAGGGTCTGGAGCATGGAATAGCTGGTCCCGGCACCCACATCGGTGGCGATGCCGCTGGTGATGCCGCGCGCGCCAAGGCCCGGCGCGTCGAACAGCCCGCTGCCAAGGAACAGGTTCGAGGTCGGGCAAAAGACCGGATGCGCCCCGGTCTCTGCCAGTGCGCCGATCTCGCGCGGGGTCAGGTGGATGGCATGGCCCAGCAGCGTCTTCGGCCCCAGAAGGCCAAAGCCCTCGTAGACGTCGAGGTAATCGCGCGCCTCGGGGTAGAGTTCGGCGGTATAGGCGATCTCGGCGCGGTTCTCGGACAGATGCGTCTGGACGTGGCATTCGGGGTGCTCGGCGGCAAGCGTGCCCGCCATGGCCAGCTGTTCCGGCGTCGAGGTGATGGCGAAACGCGGCGTGATGACATAGCCGTTGCGCCCCTTGCCGTGCCAGCGGTCGATCAGCGCCTTGCTGTCGTCGTAGCCGCTTTGGGCGGTATCGCGCAGCCCGTCGGGGGCGTTGCGGTCCATCATCACCTTGCCCGCCAGCATCCGCATGTCGCGGCGCGTGGCCTCTGCAAAGAGCGCCTCGGCGCTGGCGGCATGGACAGAGCAGAAGCTGACGGCGGTGGTCGTGCCATGGGCCGTCAGCAGGTCGAGGAAGGCCTGCGCCATGCGCGCGGCATGGTCAGAATCGGCAAAGCGCGTCTCTTCGGGGAAGGTGTAGCCGTTCAGCCAGTCCAGCAGTTGCGCGCCCCAGGAGGCGATGACCTGCACCTGCGGAAAATGGATATGCGTGTCGATGAAGCCCGCCATCATCAGGTGCGGGCGGTGGTCCGTCACCGGGGCGTGGGGGGCCTGCGCCCGGACCTCGGCAAAACTCCCACGGGCGGCGATCAGCCCGTCCCGCATCAGCAGGCCCGCGTCCTCGATATAGGTATAGGCCTCGGTATCATCGGGGCCTTGCGGGTCGCGGTGAAAGGTCAGCAGGCGGCCGCGCAGCAGCGTCTGGGTCATGTCTTGTGTCCTTGTCGGGAAAGGGGGCGGCGCGCTGGCCGCCCCGGTGTGTCAGGCCCGCTGCGGCGGGGTCTCGTCCAGCATGTCGGGTTCGTCCGGCACGATGATCCGGTGCTCCAGATCTTCTTTCGGGGCGACCAGCGGATACAGCCAGAGGAAGCCGCCGATGATCAGGTAGCCCACCGTGATCCCGTCGAACTGCGGCGCCTGAAGCGCGGCGGCGTGGATGATGCCGACCGAGGACATGAAGGCCGCCGCCAGCGCAAAGCCCCCCGCCGCGCGGAACCGCCCGTCGATCACATCGGCGACGATGGCGCCCCAGACGAGGCCGGTCAGGATCGCGCCCTGGCTGAGCGCGAGGTGCCCGTCGTAATGCGCCCCCTCCATCAGCAGAGCGGCGGTCAGGTCGGCATCACCCAGCGCGGGCAGCCCTTCGACACCCTCGGCCCGCAGCGCGTTCATCAGCGAGCCCCATTTCGTCACCAGCAGGGACGAAACATGCGGCAGGATGGCAAAGCTGACGGCGGCCATGTGGGCGGGCTTCACCGCCCATGCCGTGTTGGTGATCAGGCTGACCGAGACGAAGACCAGCACCGGCGCCGCCGCCGCGACGGGGATCAGCCCGGCGAGGAAGGACAGGAAGCCGAGGAAGGCCGCCGCGCCGATGACCAGCGCCACGCCGATGACATAGCCCGCCCGCGCGTCCAGCCGCTTGTAGGCCGGGTGGCCGATGTAGACCGTCGTCGGGAAGGGCGAGCCGAAGACCGCGCCCAGCATGGTGCCCGCGCCGTCGGTTACCTGACACAGGCCCACCGGGTAGCTGTCGCCCGCCGCCTCGGCGCTTTCGACGTTGTTCATGGTTTCGATGAAATTGTAGATCTGCACCGGCACCAGCACGAGGAACAGCTCGGGGTTGGCGAAAAGGTACTGGATGCCCACGATCAGGTCGCCCAGGTAGGGCACCGGCGGGTAGAACCCCAGGCCCGATGTGTCGAAGGTGGACTGCCCCAGCACCACGGCGATCACCGTGCCGGCAAGGATCGCGACAAGACCCGCGGGCAGGTTGCCGGGCAGGCGAAAGCGCCCGATCAACCCCCAGAGGATGAACAGAAGCGCGGTAAAGCCGATCACCGGCTGCTCGAAGATCTGCGACAGCGGCACGGCTCCGATAAACATCAGCGCGATGCCGCAAAGCGTGCCCAGCATGCCCGCGCGCGGGGTGATCCGCTTCAGCCACGGCCCGACGATGGCGCCCATGGCGGCGACGATGCCGCCCATGAAGCCCGCGCCGATGCCCACCTGCCAGGCCAGCAGCGGGTCCTGCGTGGCCCAGTAGATCGGGCCGATCACGCCGAAGAGGTAGACGAACATCACCGGCGTCGAGATGCCGTAGGGCAGCGCGGTGACGTCGCGGCCCAGCCGCTCTGCGGTGCGCTTGGCCATCAGCGTATAGACGGCGACGCCCGCAAGGATCGCGATGGCGGCCCCCGGAACGATGCGGCCAAATACGATCTCGGCGGGCATGCCAAAGACGAACTGGCAGATCCCCGAGAGGATCAGCAGGTTCACGAGGTTGTCGGTAAAGAGCGCCCAGAAGGCGCTGCCGTCCCCTTTCGAGAACAGGGTGTATTCATATTTTATGCCGCTCATGGCGGTCTCCCCCCTTAAGTGTGACCGGATCTCCTGTCCGTCAGCGGATCAGGGCTCCCTTCCGGTCTGGTTGATGGTTCCGGGTGGCGATGGCCGTGGCCGTCACCCGCGCGGTGCTGGTTGTCAGATGCCCCATGACCTCGGCCACGACGAAGGCGGCGATGACGGCGGGGCGCTTGTCAGCGCTGCCCTGCGCGCCGATGGGGCAGGTCAGCCCGTCAAACGGCACCTCTGCGCAATGGTCGCGCATCCAGTTGCGCAGCTTCACCCGCTTGGTGGCAGAGCCGATCATCCCGACATAGGCCGCGTCGCCGCGTTCCAGCGCGGCGGAGGTCAGCAGGAAGTCTAGCCCGTGGTCGTGGGTCAGCACGACAAAGGCACTGCCGGCGGGCGCCTGAACGATGTCGAACTCGGGGATGGCCGAGACGCGGGTTTCCACGCGGGCGGTGCTTTGCGCGATCTCGGCGGCGCGCTGGTCGACGAGGATGCAACGCACCGGCAAGTGCTGCAACACGTCCGCCAGCGCGCGCCCGACATGCCCTGCACCCAGGATGTATACATGCGGCAGCGCCGCTGCCTCCTGCTCTGCCCGGTCCAGCGCCGCGCGCTTGTCAGAGCTGCGCATCCGTCGCAGGCGCATCTCCACCCGACCGCCGCAGCATTGGCCGATCTCGGGGCCAAGCGGCAGGTCCAGAACCTCTGACAGCACGCCGTCGCGCAGCATCGCGCGCGCGGCGTCGATGGCGCGATGTTCCAGCTGCCCGCCGCCGATGGTGCCGTGCAGGGCCTCGGCGGCCACGAACATCTCGGTTCCGGCCTCGCGCGGGGACGACCCGCGCACCCGCGTCAGCGCCACGCGGACCACCGCCGCGTGGGTGTCGAGGAAAGAGGCGAGTGTCATGCCGCGCCCCGGCGCAGGCGGTCCACCGCCATCAGCACGCGTTCCGGCGTGGCGGGCGCGTCAAGGCGCGGGCATTCGCGGTAATCCGCGACAGAGGCCACCGCCATCGACAGCGCCTCGAAGACCGAGATGCCCAGCATGAAGGGCGGCTCGCCCACGGCCTTGGACCGCTTGATCGTCAGCTCGCGGTTCTCGGACCAGTCGGCGAGGTTCACGTTGAAGACGCGCGGCCGGTCCGAGGCCAGCGGGATCTTGTAGGTCGAGGGCGCGTGTGTGCGCAGGCGCCCGGCATCGTCCCACCAAAGCTCTTCGGTGGTCAGCCAGCCCATGCCCTGGATAAAGGCGCCCTCGACCTGCCCGCGATCCAGCACCGGGTTCAGCGAGCGGCCCACGTCATGCAGAAGATCCGTCCGATCGACCCGGTATTCGCCGGTCAGCGTGTCGATGGTGACCTCGGAGCAAGAGGCGCCATAGGCGAAGTAGTAGAACGGGCGGCCCTGCCCCTTGTCGCGGTCCCAGTGGATATCGGGCGTCTTGTAGAAACCCGCCGCCGACAGCTGCACGCGGGCCAGGTAGGCCTGCTTGATGAAGGCGTCGAAACTCAGAACCTCGGTGCCGATATGGACCTGATTGGCCTCGAAGCGCACCGCCTCGGGTGCGACGGTCCATTGTTCGGCGGCGAAGGCCACCAGCCGCGCCTTGATCTGCTCCACCGCGTTCAACGCGGCCATGCCGTTCAGGTCGGTCCCCGAAGAGGCGGCGGTGGCCGAGGTATTGGGCACTTTCTCGGTTGTGGTCTTGGTGATCTTGATGCGCTCGAAATCGACCTGGAAGGCCTCGGCCACGACCTGCGCGACCTTGGTGTTCAGGCCCTGCCCCATCTCGGTGCCGCCGTGGTTCAGGTGGATCGAGCCGTCGTTGTAGACATGCACCAAGGCACCCGCCTGATTGTACCAGGTCGCGGTGAACGAGATACCGAACTTCACCGGCGTCAGGGCGATGCCCTTCTTCAGAACCGGTGAATGCAGGTTGTATGCAAGGATATCGGCGCGGCGCTGGCGATAGTCGGCGCTTTCTTCCAGCTCGGTCACGAGGCGGTCGAGGATATTGTCCGTGACCTCCTGGTGGTAGGGCGTCAGGTCGCGCCCGGCGCCGCCGTAGAAGTTCGCCTTGCGCACGTCCAGCGGGTCCTGCCCGGTGGCATAGGCGATTTCCTCGATGATCCGCTCGGCGGCGATGACGCCCTGCGGCCCGCCAAAGCCCCGGAAGGCGGTGTTCGAGACGGTGTTCGTCTTCATCGGGCGGCTGGACAGGCGCACATGCGGGTAGAAATAGGCGTTGTCCGCGTGGAACAGCGCGCGGTCCGTCACGGGGCCCGACAGATCCGCCGAGAAGCCGCAGCGCGCGGCGAAAGTGCCGCCCACCGCCTCGATCCTCCCCGCGTCGTCAAAGCCGACCTCGTAGTCGATCACGAAGTCATGACGCTTGCCGGTCGCGGTCATGTCCTGATCGCGGTCGGGGCGGATCTTGACCGCCCGGCCCCATTTCTTCGCGGCCAGCGCGGCGACGGCGGCGAAGAGGTTCATCTGGCTTTCCTTGCCGCCGAACCCGCCGCCCATGCGGCGCACGTTGACCACCACCGCATTCGACGGCACGCCCAGCACTTGCGCCACCATGTGCTGCGCCTCGCTGGGATGCTGGGTCGAGGAATAAACGATCACGTCGTCGTCCTCTCCCGGCATGGCACAGGCGATCTGGCCTTCGAGGTACATGTGATCCTGCCCGCCGACCGTCATGCGGCCCTTCAGGTGGTTCCGGGCGGCGGCCATGCCGGCGTCGAGATCCCCCCGTTGCAGGGTCAGCGGCGCGGTGACATGCGGATAGCCCGCCTCTTGCGCGGCGATGGGGTCCAGCGCGTGGGGCAGCGGCGTGGCGTCGATCTTCGCCAGCAGGGCGGCGCGGCGGGCGATATCGCGGCTCTCTGCCACGACGGCGAAAAGGGGCTGGCCGTGGAACTGGATCAGGTCGGTCGGAAAGACCGGCTCGTCGTTCTGATGGGTCGGGCTGATGTCGTTCACACCGGGAATGTCGGTGGCGGTCAGCACGCCGACGACGCCCGGCGCGGCGCGGACCGCGCTGAGGTCGAGGCTGTTTATCCGCGCATGGGTCACGTCGGAGACGCCAAGATAGGCGTGCAGCGCGCCCTCGGGCAGAGCGATGTCGTCGGTGTAATCGGCGCGCCCGGTGACATGCTTGGCGGCGCTGTCATGTATGCGATCTGTATGCGCGGCGCCGGTGATGGTTGTCAGGTCTTTCATCTCTCGGCCTCCCTCAGGCGGTTTCCAGCTGGACGGGCGTGGCCGCGCCGTCCTGTTCAAGGAAAAAGCGGCGCAGCAGGTTCTGCGCGGCCCGCGTCCGGTAGGCGGACGAGGCGCGCCAGTCGCTGAGCGGGGTGAAGTCCTGCGCCAGCGCCTCTGCCGCCGTCTCGAAGGCGTCGCGGCCCCACGGCTGGCCGTTCAGCGCGGCCTCGGCCCCCGCGGCGCGTTTCGGCGTCGCGGCCATGCCGCCGAAGGCAAGGCGGGCGGCGGTGATGCGGCCATCCTCGACGGTGACGGAGAGCCCGGCAGCGACCGAAGAGATGTCCTCGTCGCGGCGCTTCGACAGCTTGTAGGCGGCGTTGCGCGTGTTCGGCCCGGGCAGCGGGATGCGGATGCTTTCCACGAACTCTCCGGCGGCGCGGTCCTGCTTGCCGTAGTCGATGAAGAAGGCCTCCAGCGGCAGGGTCCGGCGCGTGTCGCCGCGCCGCAGGGTGATCTGGGTACCAAGGGCGATCAGCACCGGCGGCGTGTCCCCGATGGGCGAGCCATTGGCGATATTGCCGCCGACGGTGCCCATGTTGCGCACCTGCCAGCCCGCGATCCGGTCCCAATAGCCGGAGAGGTGCGGCAGGTGGCGCGACAACAGGGACTGGCACTCGGTATAGCTGGCACCGGCGCCGATATGCAGGTCATCGCCTTGGTGCGACACGGTTTTCAGGGCGTCCAGATGCCCGGTGAAGATGGCGGGGCCAATGGGGCGCAGGAACTTCGTCACCCAAAGGCCCACATCCGTGGCGCCCGCGACGATGGTTGCCTTCGGGTGTTCCAGCAGGCAGGCGGCAAGATCGTCCACATCGGCGGGCAGGATGGCGCGGTTGTCTTCCGGCCCGGTGACCACACGGCGCCCGTCGCGCAGCGCCGACAGGCGTGCGGTCATGGTCTCGCGTTCCGTTGTCAGGTGATCCGAGGCGGGGGTGCCGTAGCGGCTGACGGCGACGGCGGCGCGGATGATCGGCGCGTAACCGGTGCAGCGGCACAGGTTGCCCTGAAGCGCCGTCTCGACCTGCTGCTCGGTCGGTTCCGGCGTTTGCATCCAGAGTGCATACAGAGACATGACGAACCCGGGCGTGCAAAAGCCGCACTGGCTACCGTGGTGGTCGATCATGGCCTGTTGCACCGGGTGCAGGCGCCCGTCGGGGCCGCTGAGGTGTTCGACCGTGACGACGTGGCAGCCGTCCAGAGAGGCAAGGAAGCGGATGCAGGCGTTGACCGGGTCGTAGCGCAGCCCGGCAGCGGTCAGGCGGCCCACCAGCACGGTGCAGGCGCCGCAATCGCCTTCGGCGCAGCCTTCCTTGGTGCCGGTCAGGCGCCGGTCGAGCCGAAGGAAATCCAGCAACGTCTGGTCGGCGCCGACCTCGGGCACGGCGATCTCGCGGCCGTTGAGAATAAAGCGGATGTGGTCGCGGTCTTTCATGTCGTCCTCCCGTTTCCCCAAGGGCAAGGGCCAAGGGGACGGCGGAAGCATAGGCCCCGCGATTGAGTCGAAAAATCACCCTTAACGGCAAAGACTTTCAACGAACTGTTGAAAAAGGCGTGGCCGCCGGGCAGTCTGAGCGGCGTCGGGGGAGGCCGTCATGTCCTATATCGAAAGCCTGCGGGTCTTTGTCCGGGTGCTGGAGCTTGGCAGCATCACCTCGGGCGGGCGCGACCTGCGCCTGACCCCGGCGGTGGCCAGCAAGCGCCTGAAAGAGCTGGAGAAACACCTTGGCGTGCGGCTGTTCAACCGAACCACGCGCTCGATGACGCCGACCGAGGCGGGCAGCGTCTTCTACGACGAGGCCAAGGCCGTCCTGACCGCGATCGACCATGCCGAGGCGCGGGTGGCCAGCTTTTCACAGGTGCCGCGCGGGGCGATCCGGGTGCTGGCGCCGCTGGGTGTCGGGCGCCGGATCGTTGCGCCGCTGGTCCCGGCCTTCTCGGATGCCTACCCGGAAACCGAGGTGCGGATGCGCCTGTCGGACCGCAAGGTGGACCTGCTGGCGGACGGGCTGGATATCGCCTTCTTCGTCGGAGAGCCGGGCGATTCCACCATGAAGCTGCGCAAGATCGCCGATTGCGACCGGGTGCTTTGCGCCGCGCCGGACTATCTGGCGCGTTGCGGCACGCCGCAGGCGCCGGAGGATCTGCTGGCCCCCGACCACAACTGCCTGCTGCTGCGCTACCCGCGCTCGCCCGAGTATTTCTGGATGCTGCGCACCCCCTCGGGGCCGCAGAAGCTGGAGGTGCGGGGCCGCTACGACGCCGACGACGGCGATGTGCTGACCGACTGGGCACTGGCCGGGCGCGGCATCGTCAACAAGCCGCGCTTCGACGTGGCGGCGCATCTGGCCTCTGGCCGGCTGGTCGAGGTGCTGCCCGAAACCCCGCCGCTGGCGACCATCTTCGGCTGTCTCTACCCGCACAAGAAGTTGCAGGACCCCAAGATCCGCCTCTTTGTCGAACATGTCGCCCGGCAGAGCAAACCGCTGTTCGCCCGCCCGAAGGGCGCGGGGGGCCCTCAGGCCTAGCAAACCGCCTCAGGCGTCGCTGTCGACGGCGGCCTCGCCGGGAAAGCTGTTCTTCTCGGGCGGCGCGGTATTCTCGGGCTTTGCGTCCACGAGGAAATCCCAGGCGTCGCGGATGCGGCCCCAGGTCTCGACATTGCAGGCGGCCAGCAGGTAGCCGGTCTTGGCGTCGCCACGATAGTCAGAGCCGTCCAGCATCGCCACATGCCCGCCCGCCTGACGGATCGCCACAACCCCGGCGGGCTGGTCCCAGGGCGTCAGCTTGGCGTAAAGCAGGAAATCCATCTGGCCCTGCGCGACCATCCGCGCCTCGTGGCAGGCACAGCGCAGCATGGCCGAACGGCCAAAGCGCGGCATCGAGGCGGCAAAGGCCGCCTGCTTGTCGGCGGGAATGAGGTTCAGCGGCATGAAGCCCTTCAGCTCTTCCACCGGGCCGCCCTTCGAGGTCGCCAGCTTGCGGCGCACGCCGCGCGGCATGACCAGTTCGGCGCCGCGTTCCGCATCGGCGATGACGAAGTCGTTCAGGATCGGGTCGTAGAGCATCCCGAAGACCGGCTGGCCGAAGCGCATGATCGAGACCATGACCCCGAAGACCGCCAGCCCATGCGCGTAGTTCCAGGTGCCGTCCACCGGGTCGATCGAGATGCAGAACTCGGCATCGGCGATCTTGTCGATGATCCCGGGATTGTCCGAGGCATGTTCCTCTCCGACGATCAGCGCATGCGGGAACATGATCTGAAGCCCGCGCGTGATCATCGCCTCGGCGGCCTTGTCCGCCTCTGTCACCAGATCCTGCGGGCCGCTCTTCTCGTCGATCTGATGGCTGCCGAGGTTGCGGAAGCGCGGCAGGATCTCGGCCCTGGCGGCGCGGCGCACGAGGTTGATGACCTGTGCCCGTTGCGACGGGGTCAGGGGGGCGGTGATGGGCATCGGCAGGGAATCGGGCATCGGACTTCCATGTTGCTGCGGTCGCACAAGGCTTGCCAGCCCGGGACCGCGGGTTCAAGGCTACTCCCGCGCGCGCAGGATGCGGGCGGGGCGGGCGGCCAGCGGGCGCCAGGCGAACAGCAGACCGGCGGCCAGCGTGGCAAGCACACCCCCTGTCACGATGGCAAGGGCCGAGGGCCACATGATTTCGAACTCTGTCTCCATGATGAAGGTGGCAATGGCCCAGCCGCCGGCGATGCCCGCGCCCAGGGCCACCAGACCGGCAGCGGCACCCAGCAGGCCGGAGCGCAAGGCAAAGCTGCGCAGGATGCGGGCGCGGCTGGCGCCCAGCGTCTTCAGCACGGCGCTTTCGTAGGTGCGCGCGCCCTCGCCTGCGGCCGCCGCCCCGATCAGCACGAGGAAGCCGGTCAACAGGGTCGCCGCCGCGCCCCAGCGCACGGCGCCCGCGATGCCTTCCAGCAGGCCGGACACGCGGTCGATGGCATCGCGCACGCGGATCGCGGTGATGTTGGGGTACTGGTTGGCAAGGTCGCGCAGGATCTGCGCCTCGGCCTCGGGTCTGGCGTAGACCGTCGAGATGAAGGTATGCGGCGCGGCCTGCAAGGCGGCGGGGTTCATCGTCATGACAAAGCCGATCCCGGCGGTCGAGAAGTCCACTGCGCGGAAAGAGGAGATCGTCGCGGTGATGTCCCGCCCGAGGATATTGACGGTGATCTCGTCGCCCAGTTGCAGGCCCAGTTCCTCGGCTTCTTCGGCGGCAAAGCTGACCTGCGGCGGGCCGTCGTAATCCTCGGGCCACCATTCGCCGCGCGTGACGGTGGTGCGGGCGTCGGGCTGCGCGGCATAGGTCAGGCCGCGATCGCCGCGCACCACCCAGTGGTCCCCGGCCACCTCTGTCGCCGGTTGCCCGTTGATGCGGGTGATGATGCCGCGCAGCATGGGCGCGCTGTCGACGCGGCTGACGGCGGGATCGCTGTCCAGACGCTCCATGAAGCCGGGCATCTGGTCCTTCTGGATATCGACGAAGAAATAGGACGGCGCGACCTCGGGCAGGTCGCGGGCGATGGCGCCGCGCAGGTTGCCGTCGATCTGGCCGATGGCGGCCAGCACCGAGAGGCCAAGCCCCAGCGACAGCACCACCGACCCGGCGCTTTCGCCCGGCCCGCCGATGGCCCCCAGCGCCCAACGCAGGACCGGCCGCCCGCGCGCCGCCCGGACCGAGCGGCGCGCGGCAAGGCGGATGCCCCATGCGGCCAGCGTCAGGACGGCCAGCGCCCCGAGGATGCCCCCGGCGGTCCAGAGCGTCAGCGTGGGGTCGCCCGAAAACAGCATGGCGGTGCCCACAAGCAGCCCCGCCAGCGCAAGCGTGGCGACGATGTAGCGCGCCGCCGGAAGCGTGCGCGCGCCGTCCAGCGCGTCGCGGAACAGGGTCGCGGCGCGCACCTCTTCGGCGCGGGCCAGCGGCCAGAGCGTGAACAGCAGCGCGGTCAGCACGCCATAGAGCGCGGCCTCTGCCAGCGGCGCGGGATGCAGCGCAAAGATCGCGGGCACCGGCAGGGCGGCGTTCATCACCGGCCCCAGCAGGATCGGGATCGCCGCGCCAAGCGCAAGGCCGATGGCGATGCCCAGAAGGCTGAGCACGCCGATCTGGAAGAAATAGGTCAGGAAGATCACCCGCCGCGTGGCCCCCAGCGTCCTGAGCGTGGCGATGACAGAGGTCTTGCGGCCAAGATAGGCGCGCACGGCAGAGGACACGCCGATGCCGCCAACCGCCAGCCCGGACAGGCCGACCAGCACGAGGAAACTGCCCAGCCGCTCGACAAAGCGCGCGATGCCGGGGGCGCCGTTGCGGGCGTCGCGCCACCGCAGGCCGGTTTCCTCGTAGCGCGCCAGCGCCTCTGCGCGCAGGGCATCGAGGTCGGTGCCGGGGGGCAGGGTCATGCGGTACTCGGTCTCGAACAGCGATCCCGGTTCCAGCAGGCCGGAGCCCTCCAGCGCCTCGGTGCGCACGATGGTGCGCGGGCCAAGGCCAAAGCCGTCCCCGGCGTCGTCCGGTTCGGTCTGGATGACGGCGGAAAGGGTGAAGGTCTGGCTGCCAAGGCGAAAGCTGTCTCCCGGCACAAGGCCCAGCCGGTCGGCCAGCACCGGCGCCATGACCCCGCCCTGCCCCTGAAGGGCCTGTGCCAGCGGCATCGGCGGGTCCAGCACCATCTCGCCAAGCAGCGGATAGGCGGCATCGACGGATTTCACCTGCGTCAGCCCGCGTTCCGTGCCCTCGGGGCCGTCGACCACCGCCATGGAGCGGAAATCCGTCACCTCGGAGACGCCGGTTGCGATAGTCCCAAGCCAGGCGCGTTCGTCAGGGGTAGCGAAGCGGTAGGTGAATTCGGCCTGCGCGTCCCCGCCCAGCAGGATGGCGCCCTGATCCTCCAGCCCGGCCTGAATGGCAGAGCGGACAGAGCCGACACCGGCAATGGCGGCCACCCCCAGCGCAAGACAGGCAAGGAAGATGCGGAAGCCGCGCAGGCCGCCGCGCAATTCGCGGGCCGCGAAACGGGCGGCGATGCGGGCGCTCATTCCGCCGCCTGCCGCGCTGCCTCTCCGTCGATGCGCCCGTCGCGCAGGCGCACCACGCGGTCGCAACGCTCGGCCAGTTCCGGCGCGTGGGTCACCAGAACCAGCGTCGCCCCGTGATGGTCCGACAGGCCCAGCAGCAGGTCCATGATCGCGGCCCCGTTGGCCCCGTCCAGATTGCCGGTCGGCTCATCCGCCAGCAGGATATCCGGTTCCGGCGCCAGCGCGCGGGCCAGCGCCACGCGCTGCTGTTCGCCCCCCGACATCTGCGAGGGATAGTGATCGGCCCGCGCCGCCAGCCCGACGCCCTCCAGCATGGCGCGCGCCCGGTCGAAGGCGTCGCGATGCCCGGCAAGCTCCAGCGGGGTGGCGACATTTTCCAGCGCGGTCATCGTCGGGATCAGGTGGAAGGACTGGAAGACGACCCCCATGTGATCGCGCCGGAACCGCGCCAGCGCGTCCTCGTTCATCGCGGTCAGGTCCTGACCCAGCGCCAGAACCTGCCCGCTGCTGGCCCGCTCGAGCCCGCCCATGACCATCAGAAGCGAGGACTTGCCGGACCCGGACGGGCCGATCAGGCCAATCGTCTCGCCCTTTTGGACATCGAGGTCGATGCCGTGCAGGATATCGAGCATCCCGGCATTGCCCTTCAGGCGTAAAGTCACATCTGAAAGCGAAAGAACGGGTTTGGTCATCGAAAGGGTCCGGTCATGAGGCTACGGGTCAGATATGGGGCCGGGGCGCTGGCCAGCAAGGCGGCGCTTGCGGTCACGCTTGCGTGGGGACAGCCCGCGACGGCGGAACAGGTCCATATCCTCGCGCTGGGCGACAGCCTGACGCAGGGCTACGGGCTGCTGGAAAGCGAGGGATTCGTGCCGCAGCTGCGGGCCTGGCTGGCCGCGCGCGGGCATGATGTCCGCATTGTGAACGGCGGGGTGTCCGGCGATACGACCGCAGGCGGGCTGGCGCGGGTCGAATGGTCGCTGACGCCCGAGATCGACGCGATGATCGTGACGTTGGGCGGCAACGACCTGCTGCGCGGCATCGACCCTGCCGTGGCGCGCGAGAATATCGAGGGTATTCTGAAGGTCGCGCAGGCCAGGGAACTGGAGGTCCTGCTGGTCGGCATACAGGCGCCGGGCAACTACGGCCTCGACTACAAGGCGGCGTTCGAGGCGATCTATCCCGAACTTGCCGAGTCTTACGATACGCTGCTGGCGGGGAACTTCTTTGACGGTCTGATGGAGGACGGGAGCGCGCCTGCCGATCTCGATGCCTTCATGCAGGCCGACGGCATTCACCCGAACGGGAAAGGCGTTGTGCGAATCGTGGAGACGCTGGGTCCGCAGGTCGAGGCTTTGATCGCCCGTGCCTCAGAATGAGGTCTGGGCCTCGGGCTCGTGGCGCGTACCGAAAAGGCCGCGCAGCTTGCCCACAACCACGATCAGGGTGCCCAGCAGGATCGAGCCGCCGAGGTACATCATGACCGAGGTGCCAAACCCCACGTCCGTAAAGACAAAGGCGATCAGGCTGGCCATGAAAGCCACCACACTGCCGAAGACATATGCCACTGCTGCCATTACCACCTCCTGCTATGACACTATAGCTGCGAGAGCCTAATGTCACTAAAACAACTTTAAGAGGAAAAGGTTCCCAAAGGTCAACGCCCAAATAGGGCGCGGGCGGCGAATCCCGGCATTCGCATGGCTGTTTTTCGCATCAAGGGCGCGTAATCGGTCTCTCCGGCCAGCAGGCGCAGGTATTCTTCGCGCAACCTGCGCGAATCGCGGAAACTTCGGATGAAGGCGGGCCTCAGGGCGCGCCGGAACATGATCGTGCGCAGAAGGCGGGCCATGGTCAGACCGCTGTGAATCGGGCGAAGGGCGGTGGTGTAGCGCCCCAGCGCGGCCTCGGGGTGCGACTCGCCAAGCGCCTGCGCCACGGCCTGTGCGGCCAACTCGCCGCTGTGAAGGGCATGGGCGATGCCTTCTCCGGTGATCGGGTCGACCAGCCCCGCCGCATCCCCCGCCAGCAGCACACGCCCCTGGCCGGGCCGTTTGCGGAACCCGCCGAAGGGCAGGAACTGGCCTTTCACACGGGCGCCTTCGGGGATGTCGAGCCGCGCCATATAGGCCCTCATGGCGCGTTTCAGGTCGGGGTTGCGGGCCATGATGCCGCCAACGCCCACGGTGGTTCCGTTGGTCTTCGGAAACTGCCAGCCATAGCCCCATTCCGCCGCGCCGAAGTCGATTCGCAACGGACGCGCGGGATCGGCGCCGGGGTGCTCGATCTCCAGCGCGAAGCCGATCCGGTCGCGGTCGAAGGCCTGCCCGAACAGGGCATTGGCCGTGGGGCTGTTGACGCCGTCCGCCGCGATCAGCAGCGGCGCCGTCAGCCGCATCGTTTCGTTGAACAGCACCGGGCCTGCGGGATCGCCCGGGTCGAGGTCAAGCGCATGGCCGGTGACATCCACCGCCCCGGCGGCCAGCGCCCGGTCGACAAGGTGGCGATCCAGCTCGCGGCGCATGGCCAGATGGATCGGCGGGGCGTCCCGCGTCATGCCCAGATCCTGCCCGAAGGCGTGAAAGGCAAACTCCCGGCGCACCTCCATCGGAACATCCGGGCGGTCGGCGCCGAAGATTCGCCGGTGGTGCGCCATGGCGCGCCCGGTCAGCCCGCCACCGCAGAGTTTGTCCCGGGGAAAGCGCTTGCGGTCGACAAGCGCCACGCGCAGGCCGAGTTTCGCCGCGGTCATGGCGGCCGCGGCACCTGCCGGGCCGGCACCCCGAACGATCAGATCGAAGTCCCGGCGCCCGGTCAGGTCTGTCACAGAACGGTGACTTTGGTTCCCACCGGCACGCGCGGGTACAGGTCCAGCACATGCTCGTTGACCAGCCGCACACAGCCGTTCGAGACAGAGCGCCCGATCGACTGCGGCTCGGTTGTGCCGTGGATGGCGTCGAAGGTGTAACGCCCGTCCCGATACAGGTACAGCGCGCGGGCGCCCAGCGGGTTGGACGGGCCGCCGGGCTGGACATAGTCATTGCCCTTGAAGCGCCCGTAGGCCGCAGGATTACGCTCGATCATGGCATTCGTCGGGCGCCATGTCGGCCATTCCTTCTTTCTGCCGATGACATAGGTTCCCGAGATCGCCTGTCCGGCCCGGCCAAAGCCGACGCCGTAGCGCATCGCGGACCCGGGCTGGTCGATGTAATAGAGGAAATGCGCGCCCGGCAGGATCAGGATCTGACCCGGGGCAACGTCTCCCTTGATGGACACACGCTGGGGCCGGAAGATCGGGTCGACCTCGAAGGCATGGGCGGGCATCGCGGCAGTCGCTGCCGCGGCGGCGAGGAGGGTACGGCGATTGATCATGGCAGCACTCTTTCTGGCAGTGAAGGCAGAGGTATCATGGACGAGTAACGTCGAAAGACAATCCCGGGTTCGGGAATCCCGATCTCACGATAGCGTCAGGGGCTTATATACGGATAGGACTATGTCATGCGCTCCCGGTTGACCAGTGCGAAGGCCAGGCCGACTCGCCGCCATCGGCGAGTCTCGGCGGGGCTGTTGCGCGGATGCACCCGCCGCACCACGACACGCGGCGCGGAGTAAGCGGAACGGCGCAGCGGACCCGGACAGGGCTATTCCTTCGGCACGTCGGCATTCCGCCCTGCGACGATGACGCTGACGAGATAGGCGGTTTCGGGCTTCATCCCCGCCATGATGGCGGCGGCCACGTTGGGCTTCATGCGTCCCAGGAAGCCAGCCGCGAACTCGGGGTCCATCTGCTCGAACAGCGCCGCGGCCTGCTTCGGCTTCATGTTGGCATAAACATCGGTCAGGCGGGTCAGGTCGTCCTCTGCGGCGGTCTGGGCGAGGGCGAGCGTTGCGCGCAGGGTCTTCTCGGCTTCTTCGAGCGCCGCCAGCTTCCGGTCGATTTCCTGCTCGGCGACGGACAGAGCCTGCATCCGGATGTCGATCTCGCTTTCGCGTTTGCGGATGCGCGCCTCTCGCGCCCTCAGCGATTCGAGGAGCGGCATGAGATCGGCCTCTGCCAGTATCGGTGCGCCGCCCGGCGGGGCCGCCGCAGCCTGTTGCTGTGCCATGGGCGCGGGGGCCTGCGCGGTCGCGGCCTGCATCCCGGGCTTCGGCGCCGGGTCCTCCTTGGCGAAGGCTTCCCCGGCGCCGATGGCGGTGCGCAACAGGGCCGAGGCCACAAGCAGGCTGCCGACGGCGGCCAGCGCTCCACGGGCGCGCCTTTTGCGGCGCCGTGGCTTTGGGGGGGATTTCGGTTTCGGAGCGGTCTGTTTCCGGGTCATGACAGCGCCCTCAGTTGCGGGAGTGGCGGACAAAGACCGGGTCCGCGCCCTCGGCCGGGGCCGCGCCGTTGGCCTGTGGCAGGTCGTGCATCGAGGCGACCAGCAGTTCCAGCCGCCGCGCCACGTCCTCGGCCCGGTCGGTCAGGTCCTGCAACGATTTCGACGAATCGCCCGCCGTGGCCTGCGCCGCGTGCAATGTTTTCGTCAGATCGTCGACCTGCGCGGACAGGACGGCCACCGCGCCGCCGACCCCGTTTTCCAGATCGGTGAACCGGGTCAGCCGCCGCGCAAGGATGAAGCAGTAGAAGCCGGCCCCAAGCGCGCCCGCCACCAGCAGGATATCCGCAATCATTTCCATTCCCGTTCCTTTCAGTTCAGGACAAATTCAAGGACGAGAAGGTCGCGCACCCGACCCTCTCCGGCGACGAGCTTGACCCGCCGCAGCATCTGCCCGCGCAGGCGCACCAGCGCGCCCTGCGCTCGCAGGTCTTCCGGTTCCAGCGCGCGCAAATAGCTGTTCAGCACGTCCTGCACGCGCGGCAGAATGCCCTGCACCTCGGCCTCATGTGCGACGGGCACCTCGAGGCTTGCGCGGAACCGCAGGTGTTCGACATCCGAATGCGGCCCCAACGACACGGTGATCTGCGGCACTTCGACGAAGGCGACCTGCGGCAGCGGGGCGGTGTCGGGCAGATCCTCGGCCACCTGCTCTTCTTCCGTGTGCGCGCCGGAACCGCCGCCGATCATGCCCGACTGCACGGCGAAGAAGCCCCCACCGCCCCCGGCCAAGGCCAGCACGATCCCAATGATCAGCGGAAGCCTGGAGGGCTTCTTCGCCTCCATTTCTCCTTCGTCGACGGTCGTGTCAGACATTCTTCACCTCTTTTCTGGTGCTGTCCGTTTATAGGCTGAAAGGGGCTAACTGATTGTTAAGTCAGATCGGCCAATCTTCCCCCAACCGAACAGAACGTTTGGAGCGGAGGTCGATTTTGAGCCAGATCCTGAAAAGCTGGAATGCCCTGGGCGGGCGCCAAAGAATGGTCGTTGTCGGTGCCACGCTTGCCATGGTGCTTGCCGTGCTGGGGTTGTCGCGGCTTGCCTCGGCGCCGAATTTCGCGCTGCTTTACGCGGGGCTGGAAAACGAGGCGGCGGGCGAAGTCGTGAAGGCGCTGGAGGCGCGCGGTATCGCCTATGACGTGCGCGGCGGGGCCATCTTCGTCCCCGATTCGGACCGCGATGCCCTGCGCCTGACCCTCGCCAGCGAGGGCCTGCCCGCCAACAAAGGGCAGGGCTACGAATTGCTCGACACGCTGTCGGGCTTCGGCACCACCTCGCAGATGTTCGACGCCGCCTACTGGCGCGCGAAAGAGGGGGAGCTGGCGCGCACCATCGTGTCGAACCCGCAGATCGCCAGCGCCCGGGTCCACATTGCCAACAGCTCTGCGAATCCCTTCCAGCGCGACGTCACGCCCTCTGCCTCGATCTCGGTGACGACGACCGGCGGTGTTCTGTCGGTACAGCAGGCCCGGGCGCTGAAGTTCCTGGTGGCCTCCGCCGTTCCCGGCATGACGCCAGAAACCGTGGCCGTGATCGACGGCAAGGGCGGGCTGATCGGTGCAGAGGACGAAAACGGCGGCGGCATCACCGCCGAGGACAAGGCGGCGCAGCTGCGCGACCGCGTCCAGCGTCTGATGGAGGCGCGGGTCGGCACCGGCAACGCGGTGGTCGAGGTCAGCGTCGATCAGGTCACCGACAGCGAACTGATTCGCGAGCGCAGCTTCGACCCCGAGAGCCGTGTGGTCATTTCCACCGATACCGAGGAACTGACCGACCGGGCGGAAAACACCGGCGGCGGCGATGTAACCGTAGCCTCGAACCTGCCCGACGGCGCGGCGGGCGGGCCGGAAAGCTCGTCCTCGCAAAAGGCCGAAACGCGTGAGCGGATCAACTACGAGGTGTCCGAGACCACGCGCGAGATCAAGCGCCAGCCGGGCGCGATCCGGCGCCTGACCGTCGCGGTGCTGGTGAACGGCAGCTATGAGACCGGCGCCGACGGCACCCAAAGCTTCGTGCCGCTGCCCGAAGAGGAACTTTCGGCCCTGCGCGAGCTCGTCGCCTCGGCAGTTGGTTTCGAGGAAGAGCGTGGCGACCGGATCACTCTGCGCTCGCTGCCCTTCGAGCGGCCCGAGGGGCTGGGCACCGGCCCGGTAGAGCCCGGCCTGTTCACGGGGACCATCGACACCATGCGGCTGATCCAGATGGGCGTTCTGGCCATCGTCGCCCTGATTCTCGGGCTTTTTGTCCTGCGCCCGATCCTGTCGCGCGGCGATGCCGCCGTGGCAGGCGCCCTTCCGGCGCCCGAAGAAGAGGTCGGCGCGGCCCTCGACGGCGAGATCGACCCGGTCGGCGGTCTGGGCGACCTGCCGGTGATGGGTGACGGCCCGGACTTCGGCGGCATGGGCATGGTCGATTTCGACGCCCCGGCAGAGGAGGACCCGGTGGATCGCCTGCGCGGCCTCATCGAGGAACGCAAATCCGAAACGGTCGAAATCCTGCGCAGCTGGCTCGAAGATGACCGGGAGAACGCGGCATGAGCCTGTTCGCCAACCTGCTGGAGGATTTCGGAACCCCGGGGGCAGGGCCTTCTGCGGAACCCGCCGCGCCCAGGATCAGCGAGACCGAGATCGAGGGTGCAAAGCTGGAGGCCTTCGAAAATGGGTATAAGGCCGGGTGGGACGACGCGGTGAAGGCGCAGTCCGATGACCGGACCCGGATTTCCAGCGCCTTCGGCCAGCATCTGCAGGATCTCTCCTTCACCTATCACGAGGCCTACAGCCAGGTCATGAGCGCCGTGGCCCCGATCCTCAACGAGATGGCGGGAACGGTCCTGCCGCAGATCGCGCGGGCCACGCTGGCGCAGCATATCGCCGACCAGCTGGAGGCCTTGACGCAGGAGATCGGCGCGCTTGGCGTGGTCATCGCCGTCGCGCCCTCGCGGGTCGAGGCGGTGCAGGGCCTTCTGCAACAGGACTTCGGTTTCCCGATCGAGCTGGCGGCGGATGAGACGCTGAACGAGGACCAGGCCGATATCCGCTTTGGCGAGACCGAGCGGCAGATCGACCTTGGAGAGCTGATCGCTTCAGTCGCCGAGGCGGTCGAAGGCTTCACCCACGACAATCAGAGGAAGATCGCCCATGGATAACGCCCAAGGTCGGCCGAAAGAGGCCAGCACCCCCTTCACCAACGTCCCGATCGAGATCACCGTCTCTGTCGGGCGGGCGCGTCCGCTGGTGCGCGAGTTGCTGCAACTGAACGAGGGGTCCGTCCTGACGCTGGACAAGCAACTCGACGATCCGGTGGAACTTTTCGTCGGCGACAAACTGATCGGAATCGGCGTGCTGGAAGTGATGGAGGGCGACGGCGCGGGCCAGCTTGCCGTCCGCCTGACCGAGGTCGTCGACCTGCAGACCCCGGCCTGATCCATGCGCCGCCCGCTCGCTGTCCTGCTCGCCGCCGCGGGGCTTCTGCTGATGCCCGATGCCGCCGTGGCCCAGTCGATCGCCATCGACCTTGGCGAGGGGGGCTCTGTCGCCGCGACCTCGGTTCAGCTGATCGTCCTGATCACGCTGCTGAGTCTGGCGCCCGGCATCGCGATCATGGTGACCTGCTTTCCCTTCATGGTCACGGTTCTGGCGATTCTGCGGCAGGCGGTCGGCCTTCAGCAGTCGCCCCCCAACATGCTGATCGTCAGCCTTGCGCTGTTCCTGACCTATTTCGTCATGGAACCGGTCGTCACCGAGGCCTGGGAAACCGGCATAGAGCCGCTTCTGAACGAAGAGATCGCGGTCGAAGAGGCGGCGCAGAACACGCTGGCGCCGTTCCGCGTCTTCATGGCGGGCCGGGTCGACCCCGATACCTTCCGGGCCATGGCGGATCTGAGACCCGACGCCGCCGGACGGCTGCTGGAGCCCGGAGCCCCGCTGTCGGTCCTCGTTCCCAGCTTCATGCTGTCGGAAATCGCGCGGGCCTTTCAGGTCGGCTTCCTGATTTTCCTGCCGTTCCTGATCATCGACCTTGTCGTTGCCGCCGTCCTGATGTCGATGGGCATGATGATGGTGCCGCCAGCCATCGTTTCGCTTCCGTTCAAACTCGCCTTCTTCGTGATCGCCGATGGCTGGGCCTTGCTCGCCGGAAGTCTCGTGCGCGGCTATTTCTAGATCCGGCCCGGGCGCGAACGGGGGCGTGAGCGCCTGATTGGCCGAACCGAGGGGGTTCAAAGGAAAAGAAACTGCCCGGGAGACAGTTTCACCCGAAAACCGAACACGTAAGCAAGCGCCTTCCGCGTCCCCCGTGTAGGCGCGCGCGTAGTGCTTCGCCCTCACGTTTGCGATTTCAATGGCTTAAATGACCCTTTGCGCACAAAGGTTTTCGCGAACTACGCACAAAGGTTTTCGCGGTCGGACTTCAACCCACACCCGCTACTCGTAGCGCCTCACCCGTTCTGAATCCTACTCCTGTCACGGCGAGCATGGAAGCGCAGTTGCTCCTCGCAGCAGTTTACCGGTTTTCACGAAAATTGGCAGAACACAGTCCTGGCTTGCTTGCGTGAGCTGCGCAGGAGCTTCCTGCCGTCCGACGCGCGTGCTCGCGTCTCGGCGCGGCCTCCACGGCCATCTGCCTAAAAGGGCGGGTAGCGGCCGTTCGCTGCGTCCTGGACGAACGGCAGCGATGCGCAGGTCGCGGCCGGCGTGCGAGCTACCCCTGGATGACCGGTGCATGCCGAAGTCAGCCAATGACACCGGCGCTTTGGGGAGCGGAGGCAGATTTGACAGAGGCCAGTTCAATCAGGCGACAGGCTTTGTCAGTCTTCTCCCAGTCGAGGGCAGGCCACGTTCGCCTGGGTCTTCGGGAGGTTGAAGAGTGCGACGAAGTCTCGGCACAAAGCGGCATCACCGAAGACTTCCAGGCCAACTGCCTCCGGCGCCACATCCCCGTAGAAGACAGCCGCAAGGGGCGGCGCGGCTTGCGCTTTGAAACGGAGGTCAGCCCGTTCTGCCGCGCCGCGTTCCACCGGCATCGCGCCGTCATTCAGTCGTGCGGTGAACTGTGCCGTCCCGATTTCAAAGACTATGACCAGGGACATGCCGCGTGCGGCTGACGTATCCAGCATGGTGCGCAAGGACAGCATGAAGGAGACGGGCGAGAGCGGAAGCGTCGGGTCGTGTAATGGCGATGCGGCGGCCCAGCGGCCGATCTCCTGCAGGATCGGCTCGGCCGCGTATCCCCATTCGGTCAGGCCATAGAGCTGCGCCGGTGTTGGCTCTGGGGCGGTGGAGCGAACGATGACACCATTGGTCTCGAGGCCCGCGAGGCGTTCTGTCAGCACCTTGGCGCTGATCCCTGGAAGATCTGCGCGGATGTCACTGAAGCGGCGGGGCCCGAACATGAGTTCCCGCACGATCAGCATCGCCCAGCGTTCGCCGAGCAGTTCAAGCCCGAAGGCCGTGCCGCAGGCATCTGAATACCACCGTCCGTGGGGGGATTTCGCCGACGTTGTTACTTTTTGTTTCTTCATTGTTGCTTTTTGTAACTCCATAGCGCTACGCTGTCCATAATTACGATACGCCAAGGGAGAAATGACAATGCCGCAAATGATCTTCGTGAACCTGCCGGTCGCGGACCTGAGGCGATCTATCGAATTTTACGAGGCCATCGGCTTTTCCCGGGACGCGCGGTTCAGCAACGACCAGGCGGCCAGCATGGTCCTGTCGGACACCATTTGCGTGATGCTGCTGACCCATGGATTCTGGGCAACCTTCACGGATCGTCGCCGCGTCGATCCGGCGCAGGAGGCGCAGGTGCTGCTTTGCATCAGCCGTGAAGACAGGGCAGCGGTTGATGCCATTACCGAAGCGGCGGTCTCTGCCGGGGGCATGGCCGACCCATGCCCGGCGCAGGACCACGGCTTCATGTATGGACGCAGTTTTGCGGACCCCGATGGTCATATCTGGGAACCCATGTGGATGAGTGCCGAGGCCGTCGAGAAAGGTCCGGCGGAGGTGTCCAATGCCGGTTGATCCCGAAGCCGCCATCACCATCACCGCCTACGACTGGGTGCCGGACTTTGCCAAGGGACAGGTCCGCGACCTGCGGGTTCGATGGGCGCTCGAGGAAACGGGCCAGAACTACGCCGTTCGCTATCTCTCACAAGGGCAACAGAAGGAAGCCGCGCATCGCGCGCTGCAGCCCTTCGGCCAGGTTCCGACCTACGAGGAAGGTGATCTTACGCTGTTCGAAAGCGGGGCGATCGTCTGGCATGTCGCAGAGCGGTTCCCCGGTCTGCGGCCGACGGAGCCAGCGGGGCAGAGCGCGTCGCTGGAATGGCTGTTTGCCGCGCTGAACACTCTGGAGCCGCCGATCATGGATCGGGCGCAGATGACGATTTTTGAAGTGGCCGAGCCCTGGGCCAAACCGCGACTTCCCGGCGTCAATGAGCGGATCAACGAACGCCTGCAGGAGGCCTCCGATCGCCTCGGCACCGCGGAGTGGTTCGGCGGCAGTTTCTGTGCCGGCGACCTGATGATGGTCAGCGTTCTGCGGATCATCGCGGGCGAGGGGCTCGTCGAAGCCTTCCCCAATCTCGCCGACTATGTCGCGCGGGCCACCGAACGGCCGGCCTTTCAACGGGCCCTGTCCGATCAGCTTGCCGGCTTCACGGGCAATCCGCCGCCCGGTTTCGATGAATGGATGGCGGAGCTTAAAGCGAAACAAGGAGAACTCGCATGACCTACGTTGCCGGATTTCTGACCCCAGTGCCGAACGGGAACAAGCAGGCCTACATCGAAAGTGCCCGCAAGGCTTGGCCGCTCTTCAAGGAATATGGGGCCCTGCAAATCATGGAGACCTGGGGCGATCAGGTGCCCGCGGGCGAGCACACCGATTTCAGGCGGGCCGTCGCGTTGGAAGACGGCGAGACGGTCTGTTTCTCGTGGATGATCTGGCCCGACAAGGAAAGCCACGACAGGTGCGGCGCCAGCATGGCAACCGATCCGCGCTGGCAGGAGATGGACATGCCCTTCGATGGCAAGCGCATGATGTGGGGCAGCTTCACGCCGATCTTCGAAGACAAGGGCTGACGGCATGACCCGGACGGCACCAGAGCAGCTGACGATCTGGACCTTCGACTGGGTGCCGGAGGGGCCGCGGGGCTATGTGCGTGACCTGCGGCTCCGCTGGGCCTGCGAAGAGGCCGGGCTAAGCTATCGCGTGGACTCCGTGCCCTTCGAGGATCGCGGGGCAGAGCATCTTGCCATGCAGCCCTTCGGGCAGGTGCCCTACCTGACGGATGGGGATGTCAGCCTGTTCGAAAGCGGCGCCTGCCTGCTGCATCTCTCGGAGAAGAGCGAAACGCTCATGCCGCAGGAGAGGGGGCTGCGGGCGGAAACCCTGTCCTGGGTCCTGTCGGCCCTGAACTCGGTCGAGATGGTCAGCGTGCCCTGGTGGGTCGTCGGGCTGTCGTCCCCGCCGGAGAACCCGTTGGACGGCTGGCTGCAGGCCCGTCTCGCTGTTCTGGAAGACGTCCTGACGGCGCGCGACTGGCTGGTGGACGATCGCTTTACCGCGGCGGACTTGATCCTGGCCGACGTCCTGCGTCCGCCCTGGATTCGCGGGATCGGCCATTATCCCGCAACGGATGCCTACATCGATCGGATTTGCGCGCGGCCGGCCTATAGCAAAGCACATGCGGACCAGATCGCGCATTTCTCCAGGGCCGACGAGACTCGCGGGGCATGAACGGCGGCTTGCGGTTCCCAGGGGAAGACCACAATGCATGGGAGGAGGAAATGATGACCCTTAATTTGACGTCACGGTCCTACATGGGGGCCATGCAGGCCTCGGTCCTTGTCGGAGCGATGGCCACGCCCGGGCTGGCGCAGGACACCGAGGGCCGGGCCATGTCCGGGGATCTCGGGATCTATTATCAGGTACACGGCGATCTCGGCTCCGGTATGGTGCCATTTCTCGTGCTGCATGGCGGCATGGGCACCATCGAAGGGGACTTCGGCGCCCTCTTGCCGTCCCTCGCCGCAAGGCGCCCGGTGATCGGGGTGGAGCAGCAAGGCCATGGACGGACCGGCGGGCGTGACGCGCCGATGTCTCTGGATGCGATGCGGGCAGACACCCTGGCCGTGCTGGACGCGCTCGACGTCGAGCGGGTTCATGTGGTGGGCTTCTCCATGGGCGGCATGTTGGCGCTGGATCTGGGTGTTTTCGCGCCAGAGCGCCTTGCCACGCTGACCGCGATCTCGGCCAGCCAGAACCTAGACGGGATGCATCCGGCCATCGCGGAGATGAACCGGAACCCACAGGCCACGCCTTCACCGGAGGCGCTGGAGCTGGTGCCGAGCGAAGAGGACTTCGCCCGCATGCGGGCGGGTTTCGCCGACAACCCGGATGGCCCGGAGCAGTTCCAGCGCACCTTTGCGCAGCTGCAGGCCTTCATTGTCACCGACTGGGGCTGGAGTGACGAGGAGCTTGCCACGCTCGCGGTTCCGACCCTGCTCGCCCTTGGTGACAGTGACTTCACCCCGGTCGAGCATGGCGCGCATATGGCGGCGCTCATCGGGGCACAGCTGGCGGTTCTGCCGGACACCACACATCTCTCGATCACGAGCCGCTCGGACTGGCTGTTGCCCCTTATCGACCACCGGATCATCACAGCCGGAACCAGCGATGGTGCCTTTGACCGGAAAGGGGACAGGCCATGACAGGGCGCAAGGCTGCCGTATTCCTCTGGTTCGACACCGAGGCCGAAGCCGCTGCCGAGTTCTATGCGGCAACCTTTCCGGACAGCCATGTGGACCGGATCGTGCAATTGCGGGGAGAGACGCCGAGCGGGCCTGCGGGCAGCGTTCAGGTGGTTGAGATGACTCTGCTGGGCTTGCCCTATGCATTGCTCAATGCCGGTCCGCATGTGCGGCCCAACGACGCCTACTCGCTCCAAGTCTACACCGACGATCAGGCCGAGACGAACAGGCTTTGGAATGCGATCGTCGGCAATGGCGGCGAAGAGATCATATGTGGTTGGTGCAAGGATCGCTGGGGCTTTCGCTGGCAGATCACACCCCGGGTCCTGATGGAGGCGCTGTCGCACCCGGACGCTGCAGCCTCTGCGCGCGCCCAAGCGGCCATGATGGAAATGCGCAGGATCGACATCGCGACGATCGAGGCCGCCTTGCGTGGCGAGCCGGCCCCATGACTATGGGCCCGACGGAGATCATCGGGAGCGCGGCCTGCGGAAACTCCCCCAAGAATGCATTCGTGCAGGACGTCGCGATTGCCCTGGAGACCGGCGTCGCCTCGGCCAAAATCTTTGATCCAGAGGTCACGTGGACCCGGACTTCGACAGAGACGGTCGAGGGGCAAGCTGCGGTCCTCCAGGCGTTGGTGTAATCCTCCCCATGGTTAAGGGGCTGCATAAGTAGAATTTTCTCGTAGCGTGAACTGAGAAGATTCGAATGAGAAAGAGCCGTTTCACGGAGCCGCAAATCATGGCTGTGCTTCGCCAAGCTGAGAGCGGTGTGGCCGTCCCAGAACTTTGCCGTGAACATGGGATCAGCACGGCGAGCTTCTACAAGTGGCGCTCGAAGTATGGCGGCATGGATGCGTCGATGATGAGCCAGATGAAGGCTCTTGAAGACGAGAACCGGCGGCTGAAGCGCATGTTTGCCGACCTGAGCATGCAGGCCGAGTTGCTCAAGGAAGCCCTTGGAAAAAAATGACGCGGCCAGCTCAACGCCGCGAGCTGGCCGAGAAGGCTGTGGCGACAAAGGGGGTCAGCATCGCCCTGGCCTGTCGGGCATTTAGCGTCAGTGAGACCTGCTTTCGCTACATCCCGAAGCGCGATGCTGAGAATGAGTTCATCGCAGACCTGCTGGAAGGGCTGACCAAGGCGCACCGGACCTGGGGCTTCTGACTATGCTTCCTGCATATGCGCAACGTCCAGGGGCACCCGTGGAACCATACTTGCGACGCCAATTGTAGAAGGTCGCATCACTGATCCCGTGCTTGCGGCACAGATCGGACGCGCTCATGCCCGCCTGATGCTCCTTCAGGATGCCAATGATTTGCGCTTCGCTGAAACGGCTTCTCTTCATCGTCTGTCTCCTCGCTCGGAGAACAGCCTAACCTCAAATCGAGAACTTTTCAGGGGTGCAGGTCACAGCCACAAGTACGCTGCCTCACCCGTGCATGGGACAGCCGAACTTCGCTTCTTGCCCGTCCTGAACCTTCGGGCCGATCGCAGCGAAGGTCCGCAAGCCTAAGCCTTCTGGCATCCCGCTCGACATCCCAAGGTCCGCCTGCCGCCGGTCGTCGCATCCGCTCTACGCTCGCAACCTCCAACTCCTGGCAACTTCCTTCTATGGCGAATGACTCAGCGCAGCCTTCATGGGCAATGGCCAATTCTGAACTCCGGTAGACAGATGCTGCCGGCCAATTCGCTCCGCAGAGCCTCTACGCCTGATCGGGTCGCGAAGTAGGCTGCCGCTTTTGAAGGATTCGACAACCTACCGATAAGGATAAATAATTCACTTTCGGCGCATCGCGGCTACGCGAAAAATTACGCGCGCGCCTACACCCCGTCAGAAGTCGAGGTTCTCCACCGTCAACGCGTTCTGCTGGATGAAATCCCGGCGCGGTTCAACCACGTCCCCCATCAGCTTGGTGAACAGGTCGTCCGCCTCCGCCATATCGTCGATCGTCACCTGCAAAAGCGTCCGCGCGTCAGGGTCGAGGGTCGTTTCCCAAAGCTGTCCGGGGTTCATCTCGCCCAGACCCTTGTACCGTTGCAGGGTCAGGCCCTTTTCGCCCTCGTCGAGAATCGCCTTCAGCAGGCCCAGCGGGCCATAGATCGCCTGACGGCGCTCCTTGCGTTCCAGCACGGCGGCGCGGTCGTAGATGGTCTGAAGGCTTTGCGTGAACGAGCCCGTCTTGCGCGCCTCGCCAGAGCGCAGCATCGGGCCGTCCAGCGTGCGGACTTCTTCGACGCCGCGCAAAACGCGCGCCAGTCGGATCCCCTTGTCCTGCGTGATGCGTCCGGCCCAACCCTTTTCGTATTCGACCGCGATCAGGTCCAGCCGCGCCGCGACCTTGTCGGCCACACCCTGCAGGTCCGAATCCACGGCGCCGGGCACGAAGGCCCCCGCAATCGCCGACTGTTCAAGGATGTGACGCGGGTAATGCGTCGGGAAGGCGTCCAGCACCCGCTTGAGCTGACGCGCCTCCTCGATCACCCGGACAAGATCCTGCCCGGCGATGACCTCGCCGTTGTCCAGCGTCAGCTGCGCCCCTTCGACGCCCTGCTGGATCAGGTAGTCCTCCAGCGCGGTCTGGTCCTTGACGTAGACCTCGGACTTGCCGCGCGCGACCTTGTACAGCGGCGGCTGCGCTATATAGAGATAGCCGCCTTCGATCAGTTCCGGCATCTGGCGGTAGAAGAAGGTCAGCAGCAGCGTCCGGATGTGCGCGCCGTCGACGTCGGCGTCCGTCATGATGACGATCTTGTGGTAGCGCAGCTTCTCGATGTTGAACTCGTCGCGCCCGATGCCGGTGCCCAGGGCCATCACAAGGTTGCCGATCTCCTGGCTTCCGAGCATCCGGTCAAAGCGCGCGCGCTCGACGTTCAGGATCTTGCCGCGCAGCGGCAGGACCGCCTGCGTGCGCCGGTCGCGGCCGGTCTGGGCAGAGCCGCCGGCGCTGTCGCCCTCGACAAGGAAGACCTCTGTCTGGCTCGGGTCCTTCGAGGAGCAGTCCTTCAGCTTGCCCGCAAGGAAGTTCACATCCATCGGGTTCTTGCGCCGCGTCAGCTCGCGCGCCTTGCGCGCCGCCTCGCGGGCCATGGCGGCCTCGATGATCTTGCCGACGATCTGCTTGGCCTCGTTGGGATTCTCTTCGAACCACTCGCCCAGCTTCTCGTTCATCAGGCTTTCGACCGCCGGGCGCACCTCGGACGAGACCAGCTTGTCCTTGGTCTGGCTGGAGAATTTCGGGTCCGGCACCTTCACGGACAGAACCGCCGTCAGCCCCTCGCGCGCATCGTCGCCGGTAAAGGTCACCTTCTCGCGCTTGGCGATGCCGCTTTCGGTCGCGTATTTCTGCAACTGGCGCGTCAGCGCGCCGCGGAAGCCCGCCATATGCGTGCCGCCGTCGCGCTGCGGGATGTTGTTGGTGAAGGGCAGCACGTTCTCGTGGTAGCTGTCGTTCCACCACATGGCGATCTCGACGCCGATGCCGTCCCGCTCTCCGTCCATGTAGATCGGCGCGGGCATGACCGGCTGCTTGGAGCGGTCGAGGTATTTCACGAACTCGCGCACGCCGCCCTCGTAGTGCAGCTCGATATGCAGCGGCTCTGCCGGGCGATCGTCTTCAAGAATGATGCGCACGCCGGAGTTCAGGAAGGCCAGCTCGCGCAGGCGTTTCTCCAGCGTGTGGAAATCGTAGTCGAGATTGCTGAAGGTATCGGTCGAGGCAAGGAAGCGCACCTCGGTGCCCTTCTCGCCCTCGGCATCGCCGACGACGCGCAGATGCTCGGTCGTCTCGCCATGCTCGAACTTGGCGTAATGTTCCTTGCCGTTGCGCCAGATGCGCAGTTCCAGCCAGACCGACAGGGCGTTCACCACGGACACGCCGACCCCGTGCAGACCGCCCGAAACCTTGTAGCTGTTCTGGTCGAACTTCCCGCCCGCGTGCAGCTGGGTCATGATGACCTCGGCGGCGGAAACCCCCTCTTCGGCGTGGATGTCGGTCGGAATCCCGCGCCCGTTGTCCCGCACCGAGACGCTGGAATCCGCGTGAATCTTGACGTGGACGTAGTCGGCATGTTTGGCCAGCGCCTCGTCGATGCCGTTGTCCACGACCTCGTAGACCATGTGATGCAGGCCGGACCCGTCGTCGGTGTCACCGATATACATGCCGGGGCGTTTGCGAACCGCCTCCAAGCCCTTGAGAACCTTGATTGAATCAGCGCCGTATTCCTGGGGCGCCGGTACGGGTTCGGACATTGCCTGATCCTTTGTTCTTGCAGCGCAACTTATAGCGTCCGCGCCGGGGATTGTCACGCGAAGGACACAATATTTGGTGGGGATTCGCCGGGTCGTAAAAGCCCCGCTCAGACCGCGTGGACGGTCGAGACGCCGGCCTCGTCGCGGACCTCGATCCGCTGCGCCCGCGCGCCCAGTTCCGCGAACAATTCCGGCCCCGTCCCGGTCATCCAGGCCTGCGCGCCAAGGGCACAGATCTCGTCGTAAAGCGCCGCCCGCCGCCCGGCATCCAGATGCGCCGCCACCTCGTCCAGAAGCACCAGCGGCGGCGCCCCCTCGTCCTCTGCCAGCGCGCGCGCATTGGCAAGGATCAGCGAGATCAGCAGCGCCTTCTGCTCGCCGGTCGAACAGTCAGAGGCCGGCACGCCCTTGGCGGCAAAGACCCCCAGCATGTCCGCGCGGTGCGGCCCGACAAGGCTGCGCCCCACCTGCAGGTCCCGCCCCCGGCTCTCGGCCAAAGCCTGCCGCAGCCCGGCCTCGTCCGCGGGCATCTCGCCCTCGCCCTGCGTCAGGGTCAGCTCGGCCACGGGAAAGGCCGTCTGCGCGCCCTCCTGTGCCCGCGCCAGCCGCGCCAGCGCCCGCAGGCGGTTGGCGTGCAACACGGCGCCGGCGCGCCCCATCTGCGTCTCGAGCGCGAGATACCAATGCGCGTCGCGCACCTGATCCTTCAGCAGCCGGTTGCGCTCTCGCATGGCCTTTTCATAATCCAGCGCCGCCTGCGCGTGATCGGGAAAGAACGACAGGGCCAGCCGGTCGAGGAAGCGCCGCCGCCCCTCGGCGCCCTCGATCCAGAGCCGGTCCATCGCCGGGACCAGCCAGACCGCCCGCGCGATCCGCCCAAGGGCCACCTGGCTGGCGGGCTTGTCGTCGATGCGCACCGCCCGGGCCGCGCCGCCTTCGGACAGAAAATCCACCTCATGCGCGCCGCCGGGCCCGTCCAACACGCCCGAGACCTTCCAGCCAAGCGCCTCGGGCCGCCGCGCCATGTCCGACGCCGCCGCCCGCCGCAAACCGCGCCCGGGGGAAAACAACGACACCGCCTCGATCAGGTTGGTCTTGCCCGCCCCGTTCGGCCCGAACAGGGCCACGGGCCGCGCGTCCACCTCCAGCGACACCTGTTTGTGCGACCGGAAGTGCGACAGGCTCAGGCGCGACAGGTGCATCCGTTCACCGCGCTTTTGCTTCTTTTCTGCAAAAATACTCCCGCCGGAGGCTCCTGCCGCCGATCACACGCGCATCGGCATGACGACGTAGACCGCGCTGGTGTCGGTCCCCTCGCGCATCAGCGTCGGGTCGCCGGACGAGTTAAACAGGAACACCGCATTCTCGCGATCCACCTGGCTTGCGATTTCCAGCAGGTACTTGGCGTTGAAGCCGATTTCGAGCCGCTCGTCGCCATAGGCCACGGCAAGCTCTTCCTCGGCGGCGCCCTGGTCCGGCGCGTTCACCGAGAGGATCAGCCGGTCTTCATCCAGTTGCAGCTTCACCGCGCGCGAGCGTTCCGACGACACCGTCGCCACGCGGTCCACCGCCTTGGCGAATTCCGAGGCGTCCACCTCCAGCTTGCGGGTGTTGCCCTGCGGGATGACGCGCGTGTAATCGGGGAAAGTGCCGTCGATGACTTTCGAGGTCAGCGTGATGTCAGGGGTCGCAAAGCGCACCTTGGTCTCGGAGACCGACACGGCGATGTCCATGTCGTCCTCGTCCAGCAGCTTGCGCAGCTCGCCCACGGTCTTACGCGGCACGATCACGCCCGGCATCTCTGCCGCGCCCTCGGGCAGCGGCGCGTCGATGCGCGCCAGCCTGTGGCCGTCGGTAGCCACGCAACGCAGCATCCGGCCATCCTCGCTGTCGGCCACATGCATGTAGACGCCGTTCAGGTAATACCGCGTCTCTTCCGTGGAAATCGCGAATTTCGACTTGTCGAAGAGACGGCGCAGCACCTGCGCCTTGGCCTTGAAATTGGTGCCATATTCCGAGGTCGCCATGACCGGGAAGTCTTCTTTCGGCAGCGTCGCAAGGTTGAAGTTCGACCGGCCCGCCGAGACCGTCAGCCGCCCGGACCCGCCCTCTTCGGACAGGGTCACAAGCGCGCCGTCGGGCAGCTTGCGGACGATCTCGTGCAGGGTCACTGCGGAAACCGTCGTGCCGCCCGAGCGTTCGACCTGCGCAACCGCCCTGTCGAGCACCTCGATATCCAGATCGGTGGCCCGGAAGGTGACCGCCTCGCCCTCGGCCTCGATCAGCACGTTTGCAAGGATCGGTATCGTGTTGCGCCGCTCCACGACCGATTGCGCCTGCGCCACGGCGCGCAGAAGCGCCGACCGTTCCATGCTGATCTTCATCGTCCCCAGCCCTCTTCGCGTATCCCCGGAGGCGCACCCTAGCTTGGGCCTGCGCTTGCTCCAAGGCCGTTTTGTCTGTTTTCGGATTGTTTTAAAAGGGCGTCAAGGCATCGGGGGGCACGCAGCCCCCCTTGTTGTGAGCAGGACTCAGGCCTCGAGCGCGCGGCGCAGCATCTCGACATCCTCGTCGATCTGCCCGTCCTTCATGCGCAGTTCCTCGATCCGCTTGACCCCGTGCATGACCGTGGTGTGGTCGCGCCCGCCGAAACGGCGGCCGATTTCGGGTAACGAGCGGCTGGTCAGCTGCTTGCAGAGATACATCGCGACCTGCCGGGGCCGGGCGAAGTTGCGCACCCGCTTCGGCCCGATCATGTCGCTGAGGCGGATGTGGTAATGCTCGGCCACGCGGCGCTGGATTTCCTCGATGGAGATCTTGCGTTCCGAGGCGCGCAGCACGTCGGCAAGGCTGTCCTGCACCAGATCCATGTCGATCGGCTTGCCCACGAGGCTGGCGAAGGCGAACAGACGGGTCAGCGCGCCTTCCAGCACGCGGACGTTGGTGCTGATCCGGTGGGCGAGGAATTCCAGCACGCCGTCCTGAATGGTCAGGTTCGCGTGCATGCCCTTGTAGACCTCGACCTTGGACTGAAGGATGCCGAGGCGCAGCTCGTAGTCCGTCGGATGCAGGTCGACCACCAGCCCGGATTGCAGGCGGCTGCGGATGCGGGTTTCCAGATCCTTGATCTCATCCGGCGCGCGGTCCGCCGAAATGATGATCTGCTTGTTCTGGTCCACCAGTGCATTGAAAGTGTGGAAGAATTCTTCCTGCGTGGAATCCTTCCCGGCGATGAACTGCACGTCGTCGACCATCAGCACGTCGACAGAGCGGAACATCTCTTTGAAATCCATCATCTTGCGCTCGCGCAGGGCCTGCACGAAGCGGTACATGAACTGTTCCGCCGAGAGGTAGAGCACGGTCAGGTGGGGATTGCGGGTCTTCAGCTCATGCGCGATGGCGTGCATGAGGTGCGTCTTGCCGAGGCCGACGCCACCATAGAGGAAAAGCGGGTTGAAGGTGACGGGACCACCTTCCGCCACGCGCTTGGCGGCGGCATGGGCCAGCTCGTTCGGCTTGCCGACCACGAAGGTGTCGAAGGTGAAACGCTGATCGAGCGGCGCGCCGGGCAGCGCGTCCTTTGCGGGTGCTTCCTTGACGACCGTATCGGCGACAGCGGCCTGTTCTGCCACCGGGGCGGTTTCGGCGCGCGGCGTCTCGGGGTGCTCTGCCCGGCCCACGGCGAAGGCCAGCCTGCGCACCTCGGCACTGACGAGCGAAATCTGGGCCAGCAGCATGTCCCCGTAGTTCGACTCTACGTAGCTTCCGAAAAAGTTGGTCGGCGCCAGAAGGGTGAACACGCCCTCGGAGTCCACACCGCCATACAGCAGCGGCTCGATCCAGGTTTTGTAATTGTTCTGCCCGATGGTCGCGCGGATCTGCTCTTGAAGTGCGATCCACTTGTCTCGTGTCATTTCTACTCTTCCTCGTGTTCCCGTCCCCGCCGGGCCCCTTCCCGGCGTGGTGCTGAACCTCGGGCAAATCCTTTCCACGCGCTTCCCGGGCGGGAATCGCTCGGGGCACAACAGGCCCCGCGGAAGGTCGGCTGGCAGCCCCCCGTTCCGGGGATACGGCTTGCCGACCGCAAGATCTAATTTGGACGCAGCAAGGGTTTCCCCTTTGGCCCGATCCACCGCGCAGTGCGGCTTGCCGGGCGACACCGCTCTATCCCCTAGCGGTGGTGGCAGCTTCGTCCCCCCAAGGTCGTCGCGGCGTCTTGACGACTCCGTGACTCGCCTGGTGAAACTAGCAAGTCTCTCAGTGGAGCGGCAACTGAAACTCTCGCTTGACTCAGGAATAGTGGGGAAACGAATCTAAGGGTATGGCAAGGAATCCCCACAACGCGAAAAGGCACCGCATATAGCGATGCCTTCCGCAAAAACCACTACATGTGGTAATCGTTCAGCCCAGTGCCTTTACACGCGAGGACAGGCGCGACAGCTTGCGCGACGCGGTATTCTTGTGGAAAACGCCCTTGGTAACACCCCGCATCAGCTCGGGCTGAGCGGCCTTCAGAGCAGCCTGAGCGGCCTCTTTATCGCCCGAAGAAATGGCTTCTTCGACCTGGCGCAGGAAGGTGCGGATGCGCGAGCGGCGGGCTTTGTTGATAGCAAAACGCGACTCGTTCTGACGGGCGCGTTTCTTCGACTGGGGTGTATTGGCCATGATGATCGATCCTGAGTCTTAAGCTTCTGTTAAAGGCGCAATGCCTGACACAAACCCGAACGTCATCCGGGACCGATTCTTGCCAGAGCGGGCATCACGCGCATGTATGACGGGCGCCTATACAGGCCCCGCTGGATTCGGGCAAGGCGATTATGCCCGAATCCGGTTCAGGGCCTCAACGGTCGCGGAACTGCGCCGTGCGCTTTTCCATGAAAGCGGCCATGCCCTCGTTCTGATCCTCGGTCGCAAAGAGCGCATGGAACAGACGGCGCTCGTACAGCAGGCCTTCGGAGAGGGTCGTCTCATAGGCGCGGTTGACCGCCTCCTTGCAGGCGATGGCCGAGAGAATCGACTTCTCGGCAATCTTGTCGGCGGCGGCGCGCGCCTCTTCCATCAGCTGCTTGGCCGGCACGACGCGGCTGACCAGCCCAGCGCGCTCTGCCTCTTCGGCATCCATGAAGCGACCGGTCAGGTTCATGTCCATCGCCTTGGACTTGCCGATGTAGCGGGTGAGTCGCTGCGTCCCGCCCAGCCCCGGCATCACGCCAAGGTTGATCTCGGGCTGGCCGAACTTGGCCGTGTCGGCGGCGATGATGAAGTCGCACATCATTGCCAGTTCGCAGCCGCCGCCCAGTGCATAGCCCGCCACCGCGGCGATGACCGGCTTGCGGGTCGAGGTGATCGCCGCGCCTTCCTTGCCGAAGAAGTCCGACAGGAACATGTCGACATAGGATTTTTCCGACATCTCCTTGATGTCCGCCCCGGCGGCAAAAGCCTTGGCCGAGCCGGTGATGATGATGCAGCGCACCTTCTCGTTGCCATCCGCCTCTGCCAGCGCCTCGGAGAGCTCGCCCAGCAACTCGGAGTTGAGGGCGTTCAGCGCGTCGGGCCGGTTCAGCTTGATGGTGGCGACGTGGTCTTCTACTTCGACGATGATCGTCTCATAAGCCATGAGTTCTGGGCTCCGTCCGGTTCCGTCAGTCGCCCAGCCTTACCATCTTGGGCAGGTCGGTCAAATTATCTTTGACAGGCCGGGCAATAGAACGAGGACCGCCCCGACTGCACCAGACGGCGGATCGCCTGAGAGCATCCCGGCGTCCGGCAGGGCGCGCCCTCGCGCCCGTAAACGTCGAAGCTGTGCTGGAAATATCCAAGCTCTCCATCGGCTTGCCGAAAATCCCGCAGGCTGGAGCCGCCCGCCGCGATGGCATCGGTCAGCACCGCGCGGATCACCGGCACCAGTGCGGCCACGCGCCGCGCCGAAACGCGGCCCGCCTTGCGCGCGGGATGGATGCCGCAACGGAAGAGCGCCTCGCAGACGTAGATATTGCCCAGCCCCGCGACGATCTTCTGATCCAGAAGCGCCGATTTCATCGGCATGTTGCGCCCCTTCAGGGCCTCGACAAGGTGGGATTCGCTGAACTGGTTGCCCAGCGGCTCCGGCCCCAGAGAGGCCAGAAGCGGGTGGCCCTCTGCGCTGTCCGTGGGCAGCAGGTCCATCGCGCCGAAGCGGCGCGGGTCGTTGAAGGTCACCCGCGCGCCGTTGTCCATGTCGAACACGACGTGGTCGTGTTTCTCGGGCGCCGGATGATCGTGCACGAAGACGCCCAGCGGATCGCCCGACACCAACATCCGCCCCGACATGCCAAGGTGGATCAGCAGCGATTCCCCCGTGGACAGGTCCGCGAGGATGTATTTCGACCGGCGCCGCAGCCGGTCGACCCGAGCGCCGGTCAGCCGCGCGGCCATGTCCGGCGGGAAGGGCCAGCGCAGATCCGGCCGGTTCACGGCGGCCCGCGCGATCGCCGCGCCCTCCATCACGGGGGCCAGACCGCGACGGACTGTCTCGACTTCGGGCAATTCGGGCATGGGGCGGGTCCTGCTCATTGTAACGGCGCCGGGGCGACCTATAAGAAAGGCACGCAGAAAGAAACGGCAAGGCCCATGAGCGAAGAGACCGGAAAGACGACACATTTCGGCTATGCCGAAGTTCCCGAATCGGAAAAGGCCGGGCGGGTGCAGGGCGTTTTCAGCTCTGTCGCGACGAAATACGATGTCATGAACGACGCCATGTCCATGGGCATCCACCGGGTCTGGAAGGACGCGATGATGGATTGGCTGGCGCCCCGGCCCGGCCAGCGGCTGCTGGACGTGGCAGGCGGGACCGGCGACATCTCGTTCCGGTTCCTGAAGCGCGCGGGCCGGGGCCATGCCACCGTGCTCGACCTGACGGAGCCGATGCTGGTCGAAGGCCGCAAACGCGCCGAGGCCGAGGCGCTTGGCGACTCGCTGGACTGGGTCGTGGGCGATGCCATGGCCCTGCCCTTCGCCGACAACAGCTTTGACGTCTACACGGTGTCCTTCGGCATCCGCAACGTCACCCGCCCCGAGGTCGCGCTGGCCGAGGCGTACCGCGTGCTGAAGCCCGGCGGGCGGCTGATGGTGCTGGAATTCAGCCATATTCCCAACGACATGATGCAGAAGGCCTATGACCTCTATTCCTTCAACATCATCCCGCGCATGGGCCAGATGATCGCCGGGGACCGCGACTCCTATCAGTATCTGGTCGAGTCGATCCGCCGTTTCCCGGATCAGGAAAGCTTCCTTGGCATGGTGCGCGGCGCCGGGTTCGAGAACGCCAAGTACCGGAACCTGACCATGGGCGTGGCCTGCCTGCATTCCGGCTGGAAGCTCTAGGTGCGCGGCCCCCACAATATCCTGCGGCTGATCCGCACGGGCGCCACGCTGGAGCGCACCGGCGCCATGGGTGTCGTGCTGGACGCGATGGAAGCACCCGCGCCACTGCGGGTGGCCGCGCGTGTGCTGGGCTGGCCCTTCAAATGGCTGGGGGAAAAGGGCGATCCGGCCCTGCCGCCCGCCGTCCGCGCCATTCAGGCGCTTGGCCCGGCCTACATCAAGTTCGGCCAGATCCTGTCGACGCGCCCCGACGTGGTGGGCGACGACCTCGCCCTTGAATTGCGGGTGTTGCAGGACAAGCTGCCGCCCTTTTCCATCGACGAGGCCAAACGGCAGGTCGCCGAAGAAATCGGCCAGCCCGTGTCCGAGGTGTTTTCCGAGTTCAGCCCCCCCGTGGCCGCCGCCTCGATCGCGCAGGTCCACCGCGCCCGTCTGGCGGACACCGGCGACGACGTGGCCGTCAAGGTGCTGCGCCCCGGCATCGAACGGGCCTTTCGGCGCGACATCGACGCCTTCTACTTCGCCGCCAACGTGATCGAGGCGCTTTCACCGGCCTCGCGCCGCCTGCGTCCCCGCGACGTGATCGCGCATTTCGAGGGCGTGGTGCTGGGCGAGCTGGACCTGCGGCTGGAGGCGGCCTCTGCCAGCCAGTTCGCCGCGAACACCGCCGATGACGCAGGCTTCGACCTGCCGGTGGTGCGCTGGCCCTACTCTGGCCGCCGGGTCATGACGATGAGCTGGGTCGAGGGGGTGCCGCTGGGTGACAATGCGGCACTGGATGCCGCCGGGCACGACCGCGCGGCCCTGTCGGAACGGGTGCTGCAACTGTTCCTGAACCACGCGCTGCGCGACGGTTTCTTTCACGCCGACATGCATCAGGGCAACCTGAAGGTGGCCCCGAACGGCGATATCGTCGCCTTCGATTTCGGGATCATGGGGCATATCGACGAATACACGCGCCGGGTCTACGCCGAGATCCTCTTCGGCTTCATCCGGCGCGACTACCAGCGCGTGGCAGAGGTCCATTTCGAGGCGGGCTATGTCCCCGCCGACCGCGACGTTGATGAATTCGCCCGCGCCCTGCGTGCGGTCGGAGAGCCGATCTTCGGCATGGATGCGACACGGATTTCCATGGCGAAGCTGCTGTCCTACCTGTTCGAGGTGACCGAGCGCTTCGGGATGGAGACCCGGACCGAGTTGATCCTGCTTCAGCGAACCATGGTCGTGGTCGAGGGTGTGGCGCGGTCGCTCGATCCGCGGATGAACATCTGGAACGTCGCGAAACCGGTGGTCGAGGCCTACATCAAGCAGTCGATCGGGCCGCGGGCGGCGGCCTCGGACCTGTGGAAGACGGCGCTGGTGATGGCCCGCTTCGGGCCAAGGCTTCCCGGCCTCGTGGAAGCGGCGCTGATCCGGCAGGCCCAGCCGGAACCGGAACGCGCGCCCTCGCCTTGGCTGGCGCGGCTGTTGTGGGCCGGCGCCGGGCTTTGTGTCGGCCTTGGCCTTGGCGCGCTGTGGATGCTGGCCTGAGCGGCGCCGCGGTCATAAATGAAAACGGCGGCCAATGGCCGCCGTTTTCGAAGTCGCAATAGGCAAACGAATCAGTTGGTGCCGTCGGATGCCGCAATGGCAACGATGACAGCAATACCACCAAGGACCGCGAGCGCCGGAACGGCACTGACCTGGGTGGAAACGAAGGGGTCGTTCGCTTCCTGAGCGGCCACCGGGGCGGCTGCTGCAGCTGCGATCGCTGCGGCTGCAGCCACGATCGAGAGCTTTTTCATGGTTTTCTCCAAACTGTACAGTCCAGGGCGCCACGCGCCCCACGCACAAGACTGTATACTCAAAGCCAAAACCGTTCAAACGTGATCTTCTGCAACTGCAAGATCCACTTCGGCCAAGGATGCAGGCGCGTCAAATTGGCAACAATTACCCAACGAACCGGCATACGGCACCTGCGGGCCCATTCCTACGACGGACTGTCCCGCAAGCCCATGACCGCGTCGCGCGAGATTTCCGTTCCATCGCTCAGGGTCAGCACGACCGACCCCGCGTCCGTACCGCGGGCCTCGACAATGGGCCGGTAGGTTGCCGCTGTCCCGGTGCCGATCTCCATCTGGTCGCGGAAACTCGTGACGTGAAAGCTGTACTGCCCAGCGGGCAACAGGCTGCCCGAGCCATCCGCGCCCCCCCAAACGAGGTCTCTTTGCGTGACGTCGACAGAGAAGCTTTGCACCTCTTCGCCCTCGGCGTTGCGCACGATAAGCTTGGCGCTGTCGGCCTCTGGCGGATAGCCTGCCCGGATCGACACCGGCGCGCCGGTGAAGGCAATCGGTTCCTCGGACAGGGCTTCCATCCCGATCCAGCCGCTGACGGACTGAAGGGCGTTTCCGACGCCCGCCCCGCCGCCGAATTGAGCCGTGAGCTCCCGAAGCAGGTCATTGGTCAGAACCTGTTGTTCGACAGAGGAAAAAGTCGCCAGCTGCGTAGCGTAATCGGTTGAATCCACAGGGTTCAACGGATCCTGATTCTGCATCTGGACCGTCAACATCCTCAGGAACGTCTCGAAATCGGAACTGATCTTCTTGGTATCGGAACCCGCCGCCTCATCGGCCGCGGCCGCGGATTTTGCCCCGGTCGCGTTTGCGGTGCTTGGGAAAAGAGGCGGTGTGGTTGTCGCGTCGGTCATGGCTCAGATCCTGATGTCCAGCCCCTCGCTCGGGGCCTTTTGTTGCGGTGCCCGGGCAACGTCGGCTGCATCGCCCGGTTGCGTTTCCCCGTCGGAGCCGAGGCGAGATCCTGACGTGTCACCCTGGTTGTCCGAGGCATCGCCACCAAAGCTGAAGCTGGCGCCTTCATAGCCGGCCTCGGCAAAATCGCGGGCCAGCTGATCGAGATGTCGGCGCATCAGGTCCAGCGTTTCCGGGCGATCAGCCGCCACCTGCACAACCAGGCCGTTTTCCCCGGGATGGATCTGGAACCGGACCCGTCCCAGCTCTTCCGGGTTCAGCTGAACGTCGATGCGCCCATCCGCCGCCCGAGGAAGGGCATCGGCGACCTGTCGGAGAATGGCCGCAGGCTCGGGCCGCAATGGCCCACCCGGCATCGAAACCGCCTGATGCGGGCCGCCGATGGACCCGCGTGCCTCTGCCGGTCCCATTTCACCGATATCGCCGGACAGGCGCGGCTCGTCGAGGTCGGCCAGAAAGGGTGACGTGACGAAGGTTGCGCCGCGCAGGGGTGCGTTCGATTCGTTGGCCCCAGCAGGGGCCAGCATCTTTCCACCGGGGCCCGAGGATCGCGTGGCGGCCTGCGCCGCCGGGGCGATTATTCGAGCCTCGGGTTCGGAGAGGGTCCGGCCCTCCCGACCGGCCTCCCGCATCGTTTGCCCGGGCGGGGCCGGCTGGGGCCCCTGCATATGGGCCGTGTTCCGTGTCGTCGGCTGGCACAATGCCGCGTTCGAGCCGGGCGGGCGCGTCCACGCCCACGGATCCGTTTGCTGCTTGGCGGAAGGCGCAACCACGATCCGCTCTTCCACGCTGGGGGCGCGCCCTTGACGATCGGCCGGCGTCACCTGTCCCCGTGCAAACGGAAGGTTTTCCGCCCGGTGAGCAGACAACGCATGAACCGGCCCCCTGCCCTTCAGAGTAGACTCCGTGATCGCGCCATGATCGGCCTGGGCCAATGGTTCACGGCCAGGCGCCGCCCCGACAAGATCCGGGATCCCGCCGCCCGGCTTTTCCACCGGTTGGCCGATCATAGGACCCGGGCCGCGGGTCGCGGGTGCAACACCGGCTTTGGCGACCGCGGCAGTGGTGGACGCGGGGGGCACGTCTTTGCCAGGATTTACCCTCTGTGAAGCAGCAATGCCCGAACGATGCACCATGGGCGGAGCGTTGTCAGAAGACCGACCCAGCGGGTCATCAAAGCCAGTCGCAGGACTCGGGGCGGACACCGGCCTTCGGGCCGCAGCGGCGACACCCAACGGACCGGGGGCAGAGCTCTTGTGGGTCGGGGCCATATCCAGACGACCCGCGGCCATTGTCCCTGGCGTTTCACGCTGGTTCGCCTTACCGCCATGAGCCGGTTTCACCCCGCGACCAGAAAAACCGGGACTGTCATGCCGCCGCGCCTGCCCGCTCTCCATGGCCAGCCTGGCAACGTGTGAACCGGGGAGCGACGCCCGATCCGCCTTCGCCATGGTCTGCGCCAAAGGGTCCGGATCTCCGGCACGCGCCGGTTCCGTCCGGGGCTTGCGCACCACGAAGACCGCTTGCTCGTGATTCAGCGACTCCTTCGTGGGCTGCGGCCCCCCAGCGTTTCTCGATGTACCGGGTGTGATGCGGACGAAGCGCGCGCCAGAGACATCATCCGGCCCCCTGCCAGGTATCGGCGATTCGACTGCCCTTTCGCCGCCTTGCGCGATCCTTTCAGCCACTTCGTATGACGCCGAAGGCGGGGTTTTCTCTGAAAAGGCCGAAACTTGAGAAGGCCGTCCGATCCTGAGGCCGGAATGGCCGACCAACGCGATCTGGTGTTGGGCATCGGCATGGAGTGCCTTGCCCGATTGATCGGCAGGCAGAGTTGTATCATCCCCTTCGATGGAGGCGGGGCCGGTCACATCCTCGGATTGCATAACAAAGTCTGGCGCTTGCGAAGCGGAAAGGGCGCCCTTGTCAGGCGATTCAGGACCGCGCCCCTCATTTTTGGGCGCAATCTCTGGACGCAAAGGCTCGGACAGTACCCCAGGGTCGGGTTCATCGGTTGTCTTCTGAAGCGCATGTTTGTCCTGAAGCGGCTCCGCGACCTCCGCGCGCCTTGCCCCCGGGGCCCGATGGTCCGTTTCGGTGGCGGTAAGCCCAGGGTGCGACGCAACCTTCGCAGCGACAGCCTCCGTGGTCGGCTTCATCGCCGAAGATAACGGTGGATCGTGAGGTGATCCTTCGAGCTGCGTGCCGCCTGGTGCAACTCGGCGTTCGGAACCGGCAAGTCCATGGCCAGGTGGAACCGTTGTCGCGACAGCCTCCGTGGCCGGCTTCGTTGTCAACGATGCCGATGCGACGTGCGGCGATCCCCCCGGCTGCGCTTCGGTTGGCACAGGGCGATTCCGGCTGAGCTGAGCCCGCGGGTCAGCGGTCTTGACATGGGCCTCCGGGCCTTCGCCATTAGAGACCACGGCGGGATGCAGGCCCCCGGCCCTTGCCATGGCCTGTACGCCAAGCTCTGTCCGCGCTTGAAAAATCGGAAGACTGCGCGCGCCCTGCTGTTCCATGCGCGCGCCCCGGTCCACCGTGGACGTTACGCGACGAAACGGCACCGAAGGCCTCTGCACCTCCGGCGTTTCCGCGCCTTGCCGCCGGAAGCCCGGCAAGCCGCCACTGGCAGCGATCAAGGCCCTCTGCCCCGGTATGGCGCCCTTCTCCGCGTGCCGCGTCTTTGGCCCGGATCCACTCGGAAAGCCGGGCGGCACAGCAGTCCACGAATGATCTGATGCCGTGGTCCGCGCGACGTTGGCGAAGACAGCGATGTCCCGCGACGGCAACCTGTCGGCCCCGGAGTCAAAACGTCCTTCGACCGACATGACCGGATCGGACTCCTCCCCGAACACAACCGGTGTGTCGTCCCTTGTATCGCGACCGCCGAGAGGACGGTCATCCGACATACCCTGCTCGACCGTATCCACCTGTTTCGCTTCTGTTTCTCGCTCTGGCGCGTCAGCGGAGCGGTCTCTTCCCCCCTCCCGGTCTGCCTGTCCCAAGGCGGAGAAAACCCTGGAAAACGCCTCATCGGGAGGGGCTAAAGCCGCCCCCTTCGCCGTCGTGTGCGCCGATCCAAGGCCGAACAAAGCCGTCAACTGGGTGAACATCTGTGCCTCCGGAGTTCTTCCGACTTCGGTGAACCTAAAGCGAACATCCTTACCAGATCTTTACGGGCGCACTGGCAGGGTCGGGCTATCTGAGTCGAATTGGAGCGATCCGATGGAAATACAGAAAGCCGCGATGGCGCCCGTGACCGACACGGACCGGACCCTTCGGGACGCCGCGATGGAGCTGGAGGCCAACTTTCTCGCAGAGATGCTGAAGTCCGCTGGTGTCGGGAAAACGCCCGAAACCTTCGGAGGCGGCGCCGGGGAAGACCAGTTCGCCTCTTTTCTACGCACAGAGCAGGCCCGTCAGATGAGCCATCGGGGCGGCATCGGTCTGGCCGAAGCAATCTTCGAATCCCTCAAGGAGAGACTCCATGACTGACGCCACGATGGAGCGGCTGGGCGCCTTGCTCGTCGCCGAACGCACGGCCCTGCTGGAAGGCGATTTCGACAGGATCGCCGAACTGATGGAAGAAAAAGCCACGCTGGTCACCGATCTGGAAGGCAGGGCCCTGAACGCCGAGGCGGTTGCGCCCCTGCGTGACGGGCTGCGCCGGAATCAGGAGCTTTTCGACCATGCACTGGCCGGCCTGAGAAACGTGGCGACGCGGCTCGGAGACCTGAACCGCATCCGAAAATCCATGGACACCTACGACGCGCAGGGCCGCCGAAACACGATCGACGCTCCGTCCACCCCGACGCTGGAGCGACGGGCATGACGATTTTCCTCAAATACCGGAGATCCGCGAAGGAGCATTTAGCGCTTCGTTAGGACCTCGGGGCGACATTGGCCGCGCACCTCGAGTGGGGTGGCGCAGGCTGACAAAGGGTCGGGCTGCACACGTCAGAAAGACGAAAGAGTTGCCGCAAGCGGCAGATGCAACCGGCGCAAAGCGCCAAGAGAACAGCAAGGACACTCTCTATGTCTAGCATCCTGACGAACAACGGCGCCATGGTGGCGCTGCAGACCCTGAAATCCATCAACAGCTCGCTGGCCGACACGCAGGCCGAAATCTCGACCGGCAAGCGCGTTTCATCCGCCAAGGACAACTCGGCCGTCTGGGCGATCTCGAAAGTCATGGAGGCCGATGTCAAAGGCTTCAAGGGCATCACCGACAGCCTCAACCTGGGTCAATCGACCGTCTCCGTGGCCCGTCAGGCCGCCGAGACCGTCACCGAACTGCTCACCGACATCAAGGGCAAGATCGTCGCCTCGCAAGAGGAAAACGTCGACCGAGGCAAGATCCAGACAGACATTGACGCCCTGCGTGACCAGATCTCGGCTGTCGTGGGCGCAGCCCAGTTCAACGGTCTGAACCTGCTGCAGAACACCGAATCCGATGTGGGCTCGGGTGAAATCAACGTTCTGGCCTCGCTTGACCGTTCGGGCACCGGCGTTGCCGCCTCCGAGATCGCGGTCGGCAAACAGGACCTCGGCACCGGCGCCGCTACAACCGCAACGGTGAACCTCGACGTTTCGGTGAACACGACTGGCGTCGCAGCAGGGGCCACGGGCGAGTTCGCGACCCTGGACGGTGTCGGCGCGGGCGATGACCTCGTGGCGGGTGCCAACTTCAAGGTGACCGGCAGCGGCAACTTCGCCGTGGACTCCTCGGGTGACGCGCTCGACTTCTCTGAAGACGTCGAATACGTGGCGCGCGATGGCGATACCCTGGCGGACGTGACCTCGGCCATGGTCGAACGTCTAAACTTTCAGGCGGCCAAGGACGGCCTCGACATCACCTTCTCGGTGAACGGCAGCAACGCCGGTCAGATCGACTTCACCAACAACTACGATGAAGCGATCTCTGACGACAACAGCGTGGTCGAACAATCCGACATCGCCGACATGGCAACGCTGGAGGCCGAAGCCGACGGTACCATCGGCGGCGGTCTGGAACTGCTGTCCGAATTCGACGTGACCACCGACGAAGGCACCGAAGCCGCCCTCGCCGGGATCGAAGGCCTGATCCAGACCTCGATCGACTCGGCCTCTGCCTTCGGTTCGGTCCAGGGCCGCATCGAGACCCAGACCGAGTTTATCTCTGGCCTGACCGACGCGCTGAAATCCGGCATCGGGACGCTGGTCGATGCCGACATGGAAGAGGCCTCGGCCCGTCTTCAGGCCCTGCAGGTCCAGCAACAGCTGGGCGTTCAGGCCCTGTCGATCGCCAACCAGGCGCCGCAGCAGCTGCTGTCGCTCTTCCGTTGATCGATTGAAGGCGGGGGCCGGTCCATCCGGTCCCCGCTTTTCTCGGTCGCATCCTGATCCCTCATAACCAGAAGGTTTTGAAGTGAACGCCCAGACACTCGCGCAAGCCCGAAAAGGCTATGCCCAGCACGCCCGAACGACGCAGACACCTCGCGCCACGGAATACGAGCTGATCGCCCGCGTCACCCATCGCATCAAGGCCTCTGCCGAGGCCGGCCCGCGCGCCTACCCAAAGCTCGTGGAAGCCCTGTCCGACAATCACCGGCTCTGGACGGCATTGGCCGTCGATGTCGCAGACAAGGACAACGGCCTGCCCCAGGACCTGCGCGCGCAGGTGTTTTACCTCGCCGAATTCGTTCACCAGCACACCGCGAAGGTGCTCAACCGCAAAGCGCGCATTGCGCCGCTCCTTGAAATCAACGCCGCAATCCTTCGGGGGTTAAGCGGCCGGAGGCCAAAGTCATGAGTGGATTGGTCCTGAAACTCGGCCCACGCGAACGTGTGCTGATCAACGGCGCCGTGATCGAGAACGGCGACAGGCGCAGCCGACTGTCCATCGTGACGCCCAACGCCAACGTCCTGCGCCTGCGGGACGCCATCCACCCAGAGGAAGCGCAAACGCCCGTCAGGCGCATCTGCTATTCCGCGCAGCTTATCCTGACCGGCGACGCGGAGCCCGACGATGCCCGCGCCCAGCTGCTGCCACGGATCGAGGAATTGAGCCAGATCCTGCGCGATCCGGACAGCCGCCGCCTTCTGGCACAGGCAACGGAATCCCTTCTGGAGGATCAGTTCTACCAGTGCCTCAAGGCCCTGCGGGCCCTGATCCCCCGAGAGGACCGGCTTCTCGCCGCGAAACCGCTATGACCTATAGCCCGGTCGTCGTCGGCTCTGGCCTTGTTGCCTGGCAGTTTCTCAAAGCGACTCAAGACACCCAGCGGGCGGTTTTCGATAAGTCGGCGATTCTGAAGCGGGATGCGGAGTACTTCAGGGAGAAAATCGGCTCGATCAACAGCGCCGAGGATCTGGTCAACGACCGGCGTCTTCTTGGCGTCGCCCTCAGCGCCTTCGGCCTCGAAGACAAGATCGACGCCAAGTTCCTGATCAGGACGGTTCTCGAAGAAGGGGCAGAAGGCGACGAGGCTCTGGCCAACCGGCTCGGCGATGGGCGCTATGTGGCGCTGGCGAGGGCCTTCACGTTCGAGAAGGTTCTGAACGCCAAGACGCAGGAACAGGGGTTCGGCGCCGACATGATCGCGCAATATCGCGAAAAGGTCCTCGCCAATATGGAGGCCGGTCTCGCGGAAAGCGGCGATACCGGTACCGCCTATGGCGCGTCCGTACGGGAACAGGTGGCAGTGAATATCGAGACCGAAACCGCCTTCTTCAAGGAGAACATCGGCAAGGTGCGTTCTGCGCAGGGGCTGATCAACTCGCCCCGGCTTTACGCTTTCGCGATGATCACCTTCGATCTGCAAGACAAGTCCGGACGGACATCGCTGATCAAGCGCGTTCTCGAGCAAGGCGCACAAGAGCCACAGGCCCTTGCGAACGTCCTCGGCGATCAACGCTATATCGACCTGGCCAAGGCCTTCGAGTTCGACCGGAAGCCGGTCTCGCCCATGGGTGAGGCCGGGTATGCGGACGAGATCGTCTCGGATTATTTCCTGCACGAATTCGAAGTCGCGGTCGGGTCCGTCGATGAAAGCCTGCGCACCGCCCTGAATTTCGAACGCGCGATCCCCCAACTGGCGGCCGGGGACAGTTCGGAGAATACGAAGTGGTTTCAGGTTCTTGGCACCACATCGCTGCGAAACGTGTTCGAATCCGCCCTTGGGCTGCCAGCCGGGTTCAGCCAGATCGACATCGACCGTCAGGCCGAAACGCTGAAGGACAAGATGAGCGCACGCTTCGGTGTCGAATCCTTTTCGGAGATGTCCGAGCCAAAGGTGATCGAGAAACTGATCCACAGCTACCTGCTTCAGGATCAGATCAAACAGGGCAGTTCCTTCGGAGCCGGACAGACAGCCCTGACCCTGCTTCAGAGCATTCCGCGCCGATCGCTGCTTGGGTGACCCCGGTGCTCAGGCCCGCGCCTGACCGCGCTTCGCAGCGGGCATCCCCACCCTGGCCGGACCCCGGCGCGGCGGCGCGGCCCCCTGCGCACGGCGCAGGATCAGCTCGAGCTTTTGGAAAGCATGCTCCGGCCCATCGGGGGAGCGGGCGGCAAGAAAACCGTCAATATCGTCCCAGACCCGCACAGCCTGATCGAGGTCCGAATCTTCACCCTCCTTGTAAAGCCCGGCGCGGATCATCGTTTCGGACCGTTCATAGGCCCCCAGAAGACGCCGGACGCTCTGGATCACCGCGTTTTCCTGCTCTGTCGCGGCCTCCGGCAGGCTGCGGGACACGGAACGCAGAAGGTTCACCGCCGGGAAGCGACCGCGCTCCGCGATCTGCCGGTCAAGAACCACATGGCCGTCGAGAACGCCGCGCAGGATATCCGCCACAGGCTCATCCATGTCAGAGCCCGCCACAAGCACGCTGAAAACAGCGGTGATATCGCCAGTGCCCTCCATCCCCGGTCCGGCGCGTTCGGCCAGCCGCATGATCTGATGCGCGACAGAGGGGGGATGGCCGCGCAGCGCCGGCAGCTCTCCGGCCGCGATGGCGACCTCGCGATGCGCCTCGGCAAACCGGGTGATCGAATCAGCGAGATACAACACGTGACCTCCCTGATCCCGGAAATGTTCGGCGATGGTCATGGCCGCCAGCGGGCATCGGCGCCGCTCCAGCGGCGACCGGTCCGAGGTCGCGGCCACCACGACGCTGCGCGCCATGCCTTCCGGCCCCAGAACCGTGCGGACGAAATCCAGCACCTCGCGACCGCGCTCCCCGACCAGCGCAAGGACGACGACATCCGCCTCGACCCCCCGGGCCAGATCCGCAAGCAGCCGCGACTTTCCGACGCCGGACCCGGCAAAGAGACCGATTCTCTGCCCCTGGACGAGGGGCAGAAGCGTGTCGAAAACCGCGAGTCCGGTGCCCAGCCGATTCCCCAGACGCCCGCGCGAGGCAGCGGGCGGCGGGCTGGCCCGGAACGGCCTGCGGACCGGGCCGGGCCCAAGCGGTGCCCCGTCGAGCGGCCGCCCGTAGGCATCGATCACCCGCCCGATCCAGCTGTCCGAGGGGGCCAGCGTCGGCGGCCCCAGCACGGCAACCCGGTCGCCGCGCGACACACCTTCGGCCATCTCGTCCGGCATCATGGCCACCAGATCGTCCTTGATACGCAGGACCTCGCCGCCCAGCACGTGGCCGGGATGCATCAGGCGCAGCCGGTCGCCGATGCAGGCGGTCTCTGCCAGCCCGCGCACCCAGATCGTCGTCCCGTCAATCGCCTGGACCCTGCCGACGGCCCGCACCGGTTGGATATGCGCCAGCCGCGCCCTCAGGCCGGTGATTTCTTCGTCCATCGTTCGCTCCGTTCATCTCCCACGAACCGTTTCTAAAGGAATCACCGTTAAACCTTGATTGAAGCAAATCGAGGGAGAAGCCCCGATGTTCCAGAATCTGGACGTCTTCAGAACGGCGATGGCCATGGCGCGACATGCGGGACTGCAACAGGCGGTCAGCGCCCAGAATATCGCGAATGCCGATACCCCCGGGTACCGCGCCCGCGACATTCCGGCCTTCGCCGCGACCCTGCGCGACGCCATGGGCAGCCAGCGCGCAACCCGGGCCAGCCACCTTCATGGCAGCAACAGCCGCGACATCGACATGACGGAACGGCGGGACGCGCTCGACCCCAACGGCAACACTGTCTCGCTCGAGGAAGAGATGGTGATGGCTGTCGGCGCCAAGCGTCAGCACGACCGCGCCCTCGCCATTTACAAAAGCAACCTGACCATGCTCCGCGCCGCCGTCGGGCGCCGCTGACCGGAGGACGATATGAGCGCCTTTTCCGATGCCCTGAGCGTCACAACCAGCGGGCTCAAGGCACAGGCCTCGCGCCTGCGGCTGTTGTCCGAGAACATCGCCAATGTCGACACGCCGGGATACCGGCGCAAAACCATGCCCTTCAGGACCGACACCGGCGCCAGCGGCATTTCCCGGGTCGAAACCGGGCGCGTCAACCTCGACAAGCGCACGCTGGAGCAGATCCACGATCCCTCTCACCCGCTGGCGGATGAGACCGGGCGCTATGACGGCTCCAACGTCGACCTCATCATAGAGATCGCCGACGCGCGCGAAGCGCAGCGATCCTACGAGGCGAACCTCAAGATGTTCGACCAGACCCGGCAGATGTCAAGCGGTCTGATGGAGCTTCTGCGCCGTTAACCCCTGATTTCATATAGATAGGAGACCAGAATGGACGTCCGATCCCTGACCGCCGCGCAAAGCTATGCCTCTTCGCGCCCGGCCCTGCAGCCCGAACCGAAACAAGCCCGTCCCATCGAGCAGGACTTTGCCCGGGTCACGCAGGACTTCACCAACCAGCTGAACGCGGCAGAGCAGACCGCGCAGCAGGCGATGACCGGCGATGCCGATCCGCATGCGCTGGTCGAGGCGCTGGCGCAGTCCGAACTGGCGGTCGAGACCGTCGTCGCCCTGCGCGACAAGGTGGTCGAGGCCTATCAGGAAATCCTGCGGATGCCGGTCTGACCCATGCTAACAGAGGCCATCTTCTTCGACACCCTGCGGGCCGGACTGTGGATCGCGACCATCACCGCGGTGCCGATCCTCAGCGCCGCGCTGATCGCGGGGGTCGGCGTCGGGCTCTTCCAGGCCCTGACCTCGATCCAGGAAATGACGCTGACCTTCGTGCCCAAACTTCTGGCCATCGTCGCCGTCTTCTGGATGTCGATGACCTTCATGACCAGCACGCTCGTCGAGTTTTTTCAGGGACATATCATCCCGATCATCATCGGAGGCTGAGATGGAAACCGCTGGCTATACCGCCCTGTCGCGCCAATCGGGCCTGATGCGCGAGATGCAGGTCATCGCCAACAATATCGCCAATGCCAATACCACCGGATACCGGCAACAGGGCGTGATCTTCTCGGAATACGTGCAGGAGGGCGACGGAATGCCCGCCGTTGCCATGGCAAGCGCCCGGGTGCGCAACACATCGTGGATGCAGGGCACACTGGAGCAGACCGGCAGCGTCTTCGACCTCGCCATAGAGGGCGAGGGCTTCTTCCTTGTGCAGGCGCCCGGCGGCCAGCGGCTGACGCGCGCCGGTGCCTTTTCCCCCGCCGGGGACGGCACGCTGGTGACGCCCGACGGCTATCCGGTGCTGGACGGCGGCGGCGCACCGATCTTCCTGCCGCCGAACGCGGCGGAGATGGCCATCGGCCGCGACGGCACGATCAGCGCGGAAGGCCGCGCCGTCGGGCAGATCGGCGTGGTCCGCCCCCTCGACGTCAACCGCATGCTGCGCGAAGGCGGAACCCTGTTCGACAGCCAGGCCGGGACAGAGCCGGTCGAAAACCCGCGTGTCATGCAGGGCTTTGTCGAGGCATCGAACGTCGATCCGATCCTTCAGGTCGCCCGCATGGTCGAAGTCCAGCGCGCCTACGAGCTGGGCCAAAGCTTCATGGAACGGGAAGACGAACGGATCAGAAATGCCCTGAAGGCATTCGTGAAATAGGAGCAATCAGATGAAAGCCCTCCAGATCGCCGCCACAGGCATGAGCGCCCAGCAGATGCGCGTCGAAGTGATCTCGCACAACCTCTCGAACATGAGCACGACGGGCTACAACGCCCGCCGTGCCGAGTTCGCGGACCTGCATTACCAGCAGGTGGCGCGGGCCGGGACGGTGAACGCCTCGGACGGCACGGTGCTGCCCACCGGCATCCAGCTTGGACTTGGCGTCAGGCCCTCTGCCGTGTCGGTCCAGCTTGCGCAGGGGTCCCTTGTGAACTCGGGCGGCGACCTCGACCTTGCCATCGAGGGCAACGGCTACCTCGAGGTGACGCTGCCCTCGGGCCAGATCGCCTATACCCGCGACGGCGCCCTGAAACGCAACGGCGAAGGACTGATCGTCACCTCGGAAGGGTTTCCCGTGGCCCCCGACATCACCATCCCCTCGGATGCGCGGCGCGTCTCGATCAACGCCGAGGGGGAGGTCTACGCCTATTTCGCGGACTCCACCGAAGCGCAGCTGCTGGGCCAGTTCGCCATGACCGGCTTCACCAATGCCAAGGGGCTGGAGGCGATCGGCGCCAACCTGTTCCTCGAAACAGAGGCCTCGGGCCCCGCGATCCAGTCCACACCGGGGCAGGACGGGCTGGGCACCGTACGGCAGGGCTATCTGGAGGATAGCTCGGTCGACGCGGTCAAGGAGATCACCGACCTGATCGAGGCCCAGCGCGGCTACGAGCTGAACTCCAAGGTGATCTCTGCCGCCGACCAGATGCTGGGCGCCACGGCGCAGGTGCGCTGATGAAACTGGCCGGGTTGCTTCTTCTGCTGACGTCCACCGCCGGGGCCGACACCATCGTCACCACCCAGACGATCCGGCCACAGCAGATCATCACCGCCGACCTCGTGCGCGTCGACCCGGCCGACGTTGCCGGCGCCTATACCCGGATCGACGAGGTCGTCGGGCTGGAGGCGCGCGTCGCGATCTACCCGGGCCGCGCGGTCATGCGCGGGGCGCTGGGGGTGCCGCCGCTGATCGACCGCAACCAGATGGTCGAGCTGGTCTATGCCCACGCCGGCCTGCGCATCAAGGCCGAGGGCCGCGCGCTGGGGCGCGGCGCCGCCGGAGAGCGCATTCGCGTGATGAACATCGACTCGCGCACCGTGCTGTTCGGAACCATTGCCCCGGACGGCACCGTCGTGGTGCAGAAGTGAGGACCGCCATGTTTCGTATCGCTTGCCTGATCGGCCTTGCCCTGACACTGACCGCCTGCAGCCGCGTCAACCACATCGGCAAACCGCCAGATTTCACCCCCACCACCAGCAGCCCCGAACGCGTGGCCATGATCGCCTCGGGCGTGACCGATCAGGCCTTGCCCGCCCGCGTGACCGATGGCGCCTCTCTGTGGAGCGGGGGGCAGACCTCTCTGCTGGGCGACCGCCGGGCGATGAAACGCGGGGACATCATGACCATCGTCATCGAGATCGACGAAGAGGCGCAGATTTCCAACAGCACGTCGCGGTCCCGGTCGGGCACCGAAAGCCTTGAGATTCCTCATTTGTTCGGCATTCCGCAGCGCATCAACCAGGGCATCACCGATGGCGCCAGCCTCGACAATGCGGTATCCTTGGGTTCGTCGAGCGAGTCCAGCGGCGACGGCTCTGTGCGGCGCAGCGAAAGCCTGACCCTGCGCGTGGCGGCCACGGTGGTCGACGTTCTGCCGAACGGCGTGCTGGCCATCGAAGGCACGCAGGAGGTACGCGTCAACTTCGAGATGCGGGAACTGCTCGTCTCGGGCTATGTCCGGCCCGAAGACATCTCGCGCCAGAACGAGATCACCTACGACAAGATCGCCTCTGCCCGGATTTCCTACGGCGGTCGCGGTCAGATTTCCGACATGCAGCAACCCCGGGTCGGCCAGCAGGTGCTGGACGCCGTCCTGCCCTTCTGAGGAGTGGCCATGATCAAGAAACTCCTGCCCATTCTGCTGGCCCTCGTGGGGACCGGCGCGGGCGTCGGCGCCGGACTCTTTCTGATGCCCGCCGGCGAGGACCATGCCGACGCCACAGAATGCCTTCCCCCCGACGACGCGGTCCGGCACGAGACCGTCGAGGCCGCGCCCGACGACCCGGACCTGCCCGACGCGACACGCGAATACGTGAAGCTGAGCAACCAGTTTGTCGTGCCGATCATGGGCAGCGAGCGGGTGCGGGCGCTTGTGGTCGCATCGCTGAGCGTCGAAGTCTCCATCGGGGCCACCGAAACGGTCTATGCCCGAGAGCCGAAACTGCGGGACGTGTTCTTGCAGGTCATGTTCGATCACGCGAACATCGGCGGCTTCGAAGGCGCCTTCACCACCGGCGAGCGCATGAAGATCCTGCGGGGCGCGCTTCTGGACGCCGCCCGCTCTGTCCTTGGCAGCGACGTCAGCGATGTGCTGATCACCGAGATCGCCCGACAGGAAGCCTGACGCCCATCCGCCCCGAAAAGGCCCCGGTCCGTGGATCGGGGCCTTTTGTCAGGCCGGATCGCCTGAGCTGGCCCGGCGGAGCGTGCCAAGCGCATCCAGCCTGTCCGCTTCCGTTTTCATCTGTTTTGCCCGCGCGGCGCGCTGCTGTTCCCCGATCAGGGCGGCAGCAGCCTGGGCACGCGAAAAAGCCCGGCGCGCGTCGGAGAGGCTTTCGTCCTCGCGGGCCTGTGCAAGCGCCATGTGGCGCAAAAGCTCGGCCCGCTTCTGCACCAGCCAGCCCTGCCAGAGCGTATCCGCCCCGATCTGTTGCCGCGCGGTGACGGTTTCGCCATCCGCCAGCGCCGCTTCGCGCAGGGCCTCCATCTGCTTCAGCGACAAATCGAGCGCCGCGACCTCCTGGCGGTGGCCCCGGACCTTCTTCAGCTCGGTCTCGAGCAGGATCTCGGTGATCGTCGCCAGCTGCGTATAATCCGTCATTTCCAGCCCCTCTGCCTGACCTTGCGACGCATCGCCTCTGCGAAACGGATCGCCGCCGCGACCTGCCGGTAGTGATCCGTCGCGATCTGGTCACCGATCCGGGTCGTGGCGAACAACGCCCGGGCAGTCGGCGGGTCCGAATGGATCGGCACCTGCGCCGCCTGCGCGGCCTCGCGGATGCGGGCCGCCACCATGTCCTTGCCCTTGGCCACGCAGACCGGCGCCGATCCGGGCATCCGGTCCCATGTCAGCGCCACCGCGTAATGCGTCGGGTTCACGATGACCACGTCAGCGCCGGGCACGTCCTTCATCATCTGGTTCAGAGCCAGTTCCTGCGCCTTCATCCGGCGCTGCGCCTTGACATGCGGATCGCCCTCGACCTCCTTCATCTCGTCGCGCAACTCCTTGAGGGTCATGCGGTTCTTCCGGTGGTGCTCGGCGCGCTGCCAGAACGCGTCGATGGCCCCGATGACCATGGCGATCAGCACGACGATGAAGAGGAACCGCATCATGAGGTCCAGCATCGTCAGGACGACCTGCGCCGGGGTGCCGCGCAAAGAGCCGGTGATCACGTCCAGCTGCCCGCGCAGGAAGAGCGCCAGCAGGATCGAATAGACCGTCAGCTTCACGAAGCTCTTGAAGAACTCGAACAGACCCCGGCGCCCGTATTTGTTCTTCGCGTTCTCTATGGGATTCACGCGGCTGATCTTGAAGGCGAGTTTCGAGCCGGTGAAGACAACGCCCCGCATCGCGAGCAAGGTCAGCAGGACAAATCCTGCCGGAACCAGCAGGATCGGCATCGCCGGTGCCAGCCCCGCCGCGATCAGCGACCCGGCGGGGGCTGTCGCGCCCTCGCGGAAGAAAAGCGCCTCAAGCCGGTCGGGCTGCTCGATCAGCGGCAGCAGGGCCTCGGCAAAGCCGCGCAGGCAATATCCGCCGATCGCCGTCGCGCACAGCAACAGCCCAAGGTAGGCCATCGCGGTCTGAAGATCCGCCGTGCGCGGGATCTCGCCCTTCTTGCGCGCCTCGTCCAGCTTGCGTTGCGAGGGTTCGTGGCTCTTTTCGGCGCCGTCGTCTTCGTTTCCCGCCATGGCGTCTACCGGAACGGCGCGGTGATGAAGGCATCGAAAGCCTGCAGCCAGACCGTCAGCAGGACCGGTGCCGCCACCAGAAGCAGGGCTATGGACCCGAAGGTAATGACCGGGGCACCGACAAAGGCCACCATGAGCTGCGGCATCGCCTTGTTGATGACGCCCAGCGTTAGGTTGTACAGGACCGACAGAATCACGAAGGGCGCCGCGAGGGTGAAGCCAAGCGCGAAACTCTGGCTGACCCTTTCGCGCCCGGCCTCCGCCAGCGCCGCGGCGCTGGGGAAGGACAACGCCGGGATCAGCTCGTACGAGAGGATCAGGAAGGCCGCCGCCTTGACGTGGAACCCGCTCAGCATAAGCAGCGCCAGCGCCGCGGTGGTCAGGATGTGGCCCAGCGCGGGCAGCGGATCCAGCCCCTGGGCGCCCATGATCTGCGACAGCGAGGTCGATTGCGCCGCAATGGCGCCCGCCGTCTGCAGGGCCAGCACAAAGAGCCGCAGCATCAGGCCAAGGAAAAGACCCGCCACGCTCTCTGTCAGAAGCGCGTGCACCGCCGCGCCCAGACTGGGTTGTGGCAGGTCGATCTGTGGCAGGACCGAGGGCGCGACAGCGGCGGTCAGCATGAAGCCGATGACCAGCCGCAGGCGGACAGAGATCACCCGCTCTCCCAGCCCCGGCAGCACGGCCATGGTTGCACCGACGCGCAGGAAGACGATCAGCGCCCCCCAAAGCGAACCGAAGACCGGCTCGATCAAGGGCAGCAGGTCGATCACGCGGCCACCACGCCGACAAGTGCGGGCCGCGCCTCCAGCCCGACCTCTTCGAAGGACATGACCGGGTTCGTCAGGCCCCTGGCGGTCATCACGGTCCGCAAAAAGCGCCGGCGCCGGGCAGAGGTGATCAGGGCGGCGGAAACACCACGGTCCGCCGCCTCGGCGATCGTCGTGGCCAGCCCGCTGCACAGCGCCTCGAACCGGTCCGGCGGCAGGGCCACGTCCAGCGCGCCATGGCTGCCTTCGATCTGGTAGGACAGGAAGGTTTCCTCCCATTCCGGCGCAAGCTGGATCAGCGGGATGGTCCCGTCCTCGCGTCGCAGATTGGCCACCAACTGGAATCCCAGCCTTTGCCGAACATGTTCGCAGATCGGCTCCGGCTGGCTTTGCTGGCCGCGCATCTCGGCGATGGTTTCAAGGATCAGCGGCAGGTTCCGGATCGAAACCTGTTCGTCCAGCAAAAGCCTCAGGACCTGAAGCAGCGTATCCATCTGCACCTTTTCCGGGATCAGTTCGTCCAGCAGCTTGCGGTTCGCTTCGGCGCGATTCTGGTTGGTCAGCGAGACCATTTCGTCCAGCAGGCGCCGCAGCGCCTTCAGGGTCAGCAGGCGGCCAAAGTTGCGGCGGATGATCTCCAGCAGATGGGTGGCCAGAACCTCGGTCGGGGTGACGATGGTCGCGCCGGTGATCGCGGCCTTTTCCTGATCCTCGGGGCGGATCCAGCGCGCCGGGGCGCCGTAGACGGGTTCGGTCACATCCTTGCCGCCCGGCAGCGACGTGGAGGCCTCCGGCAAGAGCGCCAGAACCGAATCCGGGTTCAGGAGGCCGCGCGCCATTTCGACCCCGTGTATGCGGATGACATAGGTCCCGGTCGGCAGGGCGGGCGCGTCGGTCAGACGGATTTCGGGCAGGATCAGCCCGAAGTGCGAGGCGATATGTGTGCGCATGTTGGCAATCCGCACGTCGAGACCCGTGCCCGGATCCAGCGCCATGTTCACCAGGTCCGGGGCGAACTCGACATGGATGTCGTCGAGGTCGAGGACATCGCCCATGACCTGCCCGGCGGGGGCCAGCGGCTCTTCCTCTGCATCGTCGTGCCGCGGCGCCTCTGGCTTGCGCGTCGCCATGCGCCAGGCAAGGAACCCCAGCACCGCCGCACCGGCCATGAAGGGCAGGAAGGGTAGCCCGGGCACCAGCGCGAAAAGCGCCATGAGTACCCCGACGGCCAGCAGGGCGGAAGGGTGCTTGCCAAGCTGCGACACCACCGCCACGTCGGTTGCGCCGGTGGCACCGCCGCGCGCCAGAAGAAGACCGGCAGCGATGGAAATGATCACTGCGGGGATCTGTGACACCAGCCCGTCACCAACGGTCAGGATGGCGTAGGTTTCCAGCGCGCTGGACAGCGGCATGCCGTGAACGACCGACCCCATGATGACGCCCATCACGAGGTTCAGCGCCGTGATCAGCAGGCCCGCGACCGCGTCGCCCTTCACGAATTTCGAAGCGCCGTCGAGCGAGCCGAAGAAGGTTGTCTCCTGTTGTTCGGTCTCGCGGCGGCGCTTGGCCTCGGCGTGATCGATGGCGCCGGCGGACATATCTGCGTCGATGGCAAGCTGCTTGCCGGGCATCCCGTCCAGCGCGAAGCGGGCCGAGACCTCGGCCATCCGGGCCGATCCCTTGGTGATCACGGCGAAATTCACGATCATCAGAACGCCGAAGACCACGAGACCCAGGAAAACGCTGCCGCCCATGACGAAGTTGGCAAAGCCCTGAATAACCTCCCCTGCGGCATGCGTTCCGGTATGCCCCTCGCCGATGATCAGCTTCGTCGAACTGACGTTCAGCGACAGGCGGAGCATCAGGGAGGTCAGGAGAATTGTCGGAAAAGCCGAGAAATCCAGAGGCCGCTCGATGAACAGCGTGACCGTGAAGATCAGGATCGCCAGTCCGAAGGACGCGGCAAGGCCCACGTCCAGCACCCAGGACGGCATGGGCAGGATCATCATGACGATCACCGCCATGAGGGCCAGCGCCATGAGGATCGTCGGCTTGAAAAGCGTGTTGGCCTGCATCGCTACCGCCCGTCCCCGCCGGGATTGGCCGGGGCGATGCTTTGATCCCTACGCCGGTAATAAGCCTGCGGACCCCTGATGTCGTTTCTTGCCATTTCTTGGCCTCTGGTACAGGTTCTGTGCCCCGTGTGTGGGTGGGTTATCCTTCGTTTCCGGTGAGTTTCGTCGCCTCCAGCAGGGCGCGGATCTTTTCCCTAGTATCGACGCTGGCCTGGGACAGCCCTTCCGCGGCAGCAAGGCTGGGGTTCGCGACATCGATGTCGTCGGGCGGGGACCGGATCAGCGCCGCGGCCTGTGCCAGGGCGTCCCCCGACCCGTCGGCGACAGATCCCCAGTCGCCTGAAAGCCAGGCTGCCTGACGGGCAAGGGCTTCTTCTCCCAGTTCGGAATACATGCTGCCCGCCAGTTCGTAATCGCCCATCTGATCACGCAACTCGGCCCGAAGCCGCGTCATCTCTTCGCCGGTCTGCCCGATCAGAATGATTTCGGCTTCTTCGTGCCGCCCGAGATCCAGCAAAGCCCGGGCCCGAAGGATGGCCGCCTCGGGGCTGACCGCGCTGGCGGACGGGATCATGGCCAGCTGGTTGAGAGCCGCATCCGGCAGGCCGGTTGCCAGGAACCGCTGCGCGATGGCCAGCACGGTCTGATCGCGCGCCGGGCGGAAACCCGTCTGAAGATCCCGCATCGCCAGTTTCAGAAAGGTCAGGTCATCCGCCCGCTCGACGACAGCCTCCACCGCCATATTGCGCATGGCACCCATGACATCCTCCGGAACATAGGTCTGGTCGGCATCTGAGATACGGTCATGCGCAGCCTGAAAGGCATCGTTCAGCAAAAGAGCGGTGACAGAAGCTTTCCAGAATTCCGGCCCCTGCTCGCTGTTGCGGAACTCGACCGAGAAAGCATCCGCAAGTTCCACGAGGTACCCGGGCACGGGCTTGCCTGCGGTACGCGCCAGTTCGATTGAGGCAAGGATGGCCTCTGGCGATTCCGGCCCTCCCTCGGTGGCGAGGCCCCGCAGAGATTTCTCTGCGGCGCCGAGATCGCCCTGATGCAGGTTCAGTTGTGCCCGGCCAAGCGCGATGCTGTCGGTCTCTATGCCCTTGGACCGTTGCAACCGGTTCAGGACGTCGCGCGCCGCGCCGGGATAGCCTGCACCCGACAGTCGATTGGCCAGTACCGGCCCCAGATGTTCGCGCAGGTGAATGGGCAGGCTCTCATATCCCCGCAGGACAGCGGCCGTATCGACGAGATGGCTGCCGGGTTCCTCTGGTAAGGCAATGACGGACCAAAGCGCCGCGTCGCCCGGGCAATTCGTCTGCCCGCCGAATAATCCCGTGGGATCGGGCCTCTGATCCATCAGGTAGGACAGCGCCTTCAAGACCCCGAACCCGTCGGCTTTGGACAGGTTCATTGTCGCGCGCGCCTCTGCGCCGAAACCAAAGTACAGCAGGGTCTTGGCGTATGACACAAGTGCCGCTTCGTCGATCCGGTCGAATTCCCCGAAGACCGATCCCCGTCGTTGCGCCAGAACGGCGTTGATGCCCGTTCCCGGATCGACCCATTGAGCAACCCGGAGGGACTCGTCGGAAACGCAATGCAAGCCGCCCACCTGAATTCGTCGCCTGCCCGCTGCGGTATGATCCACGTCGGACAGGCCCGCGGCCAACTGTTGCACGATATCCCCATCCGGGCTGGCATCGGGAGTGCTTTTGGCGTCGAGACCAGCAGGTTGGTTGGCTGCCGACACCGGGAAATGCCGCTTCGGCGCAACCGCCGCGGTCAGAATGCCCTCGGTTGCGGCGGCTGCGAGGTCGGCGGCAATCTGGTCGCCGATTGCCACCGCGTCGGATATGTCCCGAGCCACTTCGTCGGTCGCGGCCGCGTCTCTGTGGGAGATCGGTGGCTTGCCCGTCGGCAGGCGCGGCAGCAAGGGATCAGCGGTTCGGGCGGGGCCGATGCCGGGAATGCCATCGACCCGGACCCGCGAAAGATCGCCTGCCAGCGTTACATCCGCCGCAACGGCCCGCCGAGGCGCCCCGGCGGCAGGTTTGACCGCGACTTCCTCCGCCGGATCCTTTGCGCGAATATCCAGAACCAGCATCCTGTCCCGCAGGACAAATGCGTCGACATCACAGGCACAGGCAAGCAATAGGCTCACGCTGCTGCCGTCCTCTGCCGGGGCGATGCTTGCAAGCCGGTCGCGATCGATCCGGTCGAAGACACGAGACATGTCAAATCGCAGCCCAGCGACCTCAAAATCGAGCCTGACCCCCCGCTCTTCCTGCGTCCGATCCAGCGTCCAGCCGAGGCCCGGCGGGACATCGAAGACAAGCCGGGTGAACGCGCCATGTTCGCCACTTCGGACAGAAACCGTTTGGGCAAGCAGGTGACCCGGCAGTAGCCACGCCAGTATGACCAGCACGAGCCGCATCACGCAGCCTCCTGCTTGACCGATTTCAACGCCTCCTCAAGATCCTCGAAGCTTGGCCGGAAATGGTTTGGCGTATTCTGGCGCCCGACCTCGATACAGATATTGGTGGCGTGATTGTGAAGATTGGCAATCAGGACCTCGCGGATCAGGTGGTAGAAGTGCATATCCTCTTCGGCGACTGCCTTCACCTTCGACGCGAAGGGGCCGACGAACCCATAGGCCAGGAAAACGCCGAGGAAAGTGCCCACGAGCGCACCACCGATCATTTTTCCCAGCACCTCCGGCGGCTGGTCGATCGAGGCCATCGTCTTGATCACACCCAGAACGGCCGCGACGATGCCCAGCGCCGGCAGCGCGTCCGCCATGGCCTGCAACGCGTGGGCGCTGTGACCGCCGTGGTGAGACATGGCGTCGAGCCGCTTATCCAGCACCTCTTCGACCTGGTGCGGATCGTCGTAGTTCATCGAGACTGAGCGCATGGTATCGCAGATCAGCTCCATCGCGTATTTGTCACCGGTGATCTTGGGGTACTTCCCGAAGATGCTGGATTCCGCCGGAGTCTCGATATGCTCTTCGATGGCCACCGGGTTTTGACGGGCCAGACGGATCAGTTCGAACAGCAGGCACAGCAGATCCCGGTAGTCGTCAGGCTTCCACTTGGCCCCCTTGAAGACCTTGCCGATGTCCTTCAGCGCGTGTTTGACCGTGCCGCCATCGTTGCTGATCAGGAAGGCGCCGGCGGCGGCGCCCCCGATCATCATGAATTCGAAGGGCAGCGCCTTGATGATAATCCCGAGCTTTCCGCCCGCTGCCATGTACCCGCCAAAGACCATGGCGAAGATCACGACGATACCGATGATTCCGAGCATTCACGGTCTCCTGAACTGACCCTGCCCGACACTCGCAGGCAGTCGTTAAGAAAGCCTCTGCGGCTGCGTCACATCACGACAAAATCGGCGTGCAGCGCGCCTGCGGCCTTGATGCTTTTTAGGATGTCGATCATGTCGCGCGGGCTGACGCCCAGCGCGTTCAGGCCCGCGATCACCTCGGAGAGATTCGTGCCGGTCGGAACCTCGGCAAGGCCGATACCCGGCTCTTCCTCTATGGCGGCGCCGGTGCGCGGCACGACAACCGTCTGCCCGTCGGAGAAGGGATTCGGCTGGATCGCAAGGGGCGCCTCCTCGATCCGCAGGGTCAGGTTGCCCTGCGACACGGCCACCCGCGATATGCGCACGTCAGAGCCCATCACGATGGTCCCCGACCGCTGGTCGACAACGACCCGCGCCCGGCGCTGCGGTTCTATCGCAAGGTTCTCGATGGCAACGACCGCCCGCGCGGGGGAAGTCGCCCCGGTCTGCGACAGGTTCACAGAGACGGTTCCCGCATCCAGCATGGTCGCGGCACGGCGGCCGACCCTGCGGTTGATCACGTCCTCGATCCGCGCGGCGGTGGTGAAATCCGGCTCTCTAAGGGCCAGCCGCAGGGTTGAGAGCGCGGTAAAATCGAAATCCACCTCCCGTTCCACCCGCGCGCCCGAGGGAATGACCCCGGCGGTCGGCACACCCTGGACGACGCGGGCCGCGTCACCTTCGGCTTCGACCCCGCCGGCGATCACCGTGCCCTGTGCCACGGCATAGATCTGCCCGTCCGCGGCATTGAGGGGCGTCATGATCAGGGTGCCACCCAACAGGCTGCTGGCATCCCCGATGGCCGAAACCGTGATGTCGATCTGGCTGCCGACCCGTGCGAAGGCAGGCAGGCGCCCGGTCACGATGACCGCCGCCACGTTTCGGGGCCGAAACTGCTCTCCGGTGACGTTCACGCCCAGCCGTTCGAGGATGTTGGACATGATTTCCTCGGTGAAAGGCGCGTTGCGCAGCCCGTCCCCAGATCCGTTGAGGCCAACCACCAGGCCATAGCCCACAAGGTCGTTCGCGCGCACCCCGTCGACCTCGACAAGGTCCTTGATGCGGACCGACTGGGCATGGGCGGCGGATGTCAGGGCAAGCGTCAGGGCGATCAATGCGGCGATCAGGGGGCGCATCAGAGGAACTCCGCGAGCGAGAGACGTTGGGACCGCGCGGTGATGGCGTAGAGGCTTTCCAGTTGCGACTGGATGTTTTCATAGCGCGCGGCAGTTTCGTATTGATCCGCCCCGACAAGATCGAGGCGCGCGGTGCTGGTCGCACTGCGCTCGGCAGCGATGCGGGTCGTCGTCTCTTCCAGCCGGGCCTCGAGCGAGCCCAGCCCGGCGCGCATCTCGACCACGTCCGACTGGGCCGACAGAAGCTCGCGGCCCGCGCTGCTCAGCATTTCGACCTGAAGCGCCGGGTCGAAGGCCAGCGTGCCATCCGTCGACAGCGCGGCCTTCAGCATCGGTTTCAATACGGCCCGGAACGCTTCGTCGGTGGCGCGGATGTCGACGGTTGCGAATTCCGTCTCGCTCAACCGCAGCGGCGCAAGGCCCGTGTCCGAACCCTGGTACGTCGTAACCTCGAAGCCACCCCCTGCGCCGAAGAAGCTGTCCAGCGCCGCATCGACCGACGCCATGTCTGTCGCCCCCGTAAGGGCCGCCCGGACATCGGCGAGAAGCGTGTCGACGTCGGGCATGGGCGCGGTGTCCGTCGCCGTGCCAGAGAACAGGAAGCGGCCCGCCACGTTGCGGTTCAGGGCGTTGAGCATCTGGTTCAGCGCCGTCGCCGCGTCCTCTGACAGGGTGTTCACAAGCGCGTCGTTCGGCGTCAGCTCGGCAGAGATCAGGGTCTGAGACAAACCCTCGCTCCGGTCCTGCACCTCGTCCAGCGTGGCCTGCATCGTGCCCGTCAGGAAGGTGGCCGAGGCCGCGTTGACCCGGTAGGCTTCCAGCTTTTCCAGCGATCGGTCGATCGACAAAAGGGCCGATGTGTCGCCCTTCAGATGCGCGGCACTGTCGCGGACGAAGCCGGTGGAGACCTCGACCGCAAGCTTGTCCATTTCAGCGCGCAGACGGGCTTGGTTGGTGCGCAGGACCAGCGCGCGAGACATGTCCCCGACAGTTTGCATGGCGTTTTCCCCTTAAATGGACATCAGCTGCTGGATCAATTCGTCGACGGTCTGCATGACCTTGACGTTCGCGGCGTAAAGCTGCTCGATCTGCATGAGCCGCTGAAGTTCGGCATCGGTGTCGACGCCGTTGGCCAGCTCCAGCTCTTTCAGCTGAGTGTTCTGAGCGTTCAGGTAAGTTTTCTGCCCCTCCGCCCGGACACGCGCAGCAGCGGCGTCCGAGGTGACATCCGCAACATGCGTCGCGAAGGAGGCGCTGACTGCGGGCAGCGCGGGCGAGGATGGCACCGTCCCGGCCTCCAGCGCGGCAGAGATTCCTTGCAGCAGGCGCGCCTCGCCGACCGGGCCGGTGGTCGCGGCGCCAAGCCCGTCCCGCAGCCGCCAGGACCCGCCGCTGTCCGGCGCCACGAGGGTGTTGATCCGGATGCGCCCGGCGATGCCGGTCTCGTTGAGCGGGTCGAAGGCAAGGCCGTCATCGGTGAACAGGCCGGGATCGGTTGCCGCCAGCGTGGCGTCCGGTCCGGCGGGGCCAAGCCGTTCGATCAGGTCGCGCGCGATGGCATCCAGTTGCGCCTGCCGGGCCGGTGCGGCCTCGTCGCGGATTTCGAACTGAGCGGCGAGGCTGCCGCCCTTCAGGACGCCATTGCCCGAGGCCTTGGCAAACATGCCATTGATCGTCAGCCCGGACAGGTCGCCACCCGCCAGCGTAAAGACCGGATCCATTGCGTTGACGGGGGTGAAGCCGATTTCGGACGGGCGCCCGTCCAGCAGGACCGCGCCGCCGGTGGTGTACAGCGCGATATCGCCCGCGTCCTTCTGGACCACGCGCAGCGGCACGATCTCTGAAATACTGTCGATCAGCCGGGCCTGTTCGTCCAGAAGCGCCGCCGGATCGCCATTCGCCGAAGCCGCCTTCGTCAGGTCGTCGTTGATCCCGTCAAGGCGCAGGATTGTTTCGTTCAGCAGCGTGACCTGCCGGCCGATCTCCTTGTCGGCGTCGAGGCGCGCCGCCTGAACGTCGCGGGACAGCGCGTTCAGCTTGGTCGAGACCGCATCCGCCGTTAGCGAGACCTGGTCCAGCCGTTGCGCGGAAGACGGGTCTGCCGCCGCCACCAGCAGCGCATTTTCAAGCGCGGTGTAGCGCCCCACCAGGGAACCGGGCGTTTCACTGTCGCCAAGTTCCGTTTCAAAGCGCGTGGCAAAGTCGAAGAGCGCGCTACCCAGCCCCATTTCCGCGTCCGAGTGGCGGCGATCCGCGATCAGGACCGGGTTAACATTGCGCAGGACACCGTCGATCAACACGCCGCCCCCCGTGCCAGACGGCCCGGACCGCAGGTCGAGCTCGCGCCGCCCATAGCTCTCGGTGGTGGCATTCGCAATGTTCGTGGACACCAGCGCGGCAGCCCTTGAATTCGCCTTGAGGCCGCTGAAAGCGCCGTAAAGTGCCGTCGAAAGAGACATGAGCGATCTCCTGGATCAGGGGATCAAGCGCCGGATCAGCGCTTGATGTTGGTGGTTTCCTGAAGCATCTCGTCCACGGTCTGGATGACCTTGGCGTTGGACGAATAGGCGCGCTGGGTCTGGATCATCGTCGTCAGCTCTTTCGCGACATCGGTGGTCGATTCCTCGCGGGCGTAGGACTTGATGTCGCCGGTCGGTCCGTCACCGGCATCCCACAGGAAGTAGGCGCCACTTTGCTTGGACGGACGGAAGGTCTGGCTGTCCAGCGCGATCATGCCGTTGGGGTTCGGCAGGTCGGCCAGTGGCACCTGGTACATCACGCGGCTGACGCCGGTGTCGTAATTCGCGCTGACGTAGCCGTTCGCATCGACCTCCACCGAGGTCATATTGCCGACCGGAGAGCCGTTCTTGTTGATCGCGATGGGCGCAAAGCTGTCGGAAAGCTGTGACAGGCCCGAGTTCGCGCCGACGGCGCCGATGTCGAAATCGATCGGGCCACCCGCGACGGTAATCTCTGCCACGCCGGTCACCGGGTCGTAAGCGCCGCCGGAAACCGTCGTCACGCCAAGGATCTTGCCGCCACCGGCCCGGCTGTCGTCGAAGGTGATGGTGTATTCGCCGACCACCGCACCGGCAGAGGCCGAATCGGTGATCTGCATCGTCCATTCGTTAGAGGACCCGGCACCGGGAATGGTTGGCGTGAACGTCAGGCCCATGGATTGCGAAACGCCGAGATTGTCGAAGTATTCCACCGACAGCGTGTAGGGATCGCCCGAAGCATCGAAGGCCGTGTCCGTCGCCGGAAGGTTCAGGCTGAGCGAGACCTCGGTGGTCGGGTCCGAGGTCAGGCTGAGGCTGAACTGCACGGGTTCGAGACCGTCGACGGTGTCGCGCGGGAAGGACGGAATGGATCCATCGACGTCGGCGGGCCATCCCATCAGGTAGTACCCAGAGGCGTTGATCAGAAACCCTTCCTCGTTCAGGCGGAAGGACCCGGTCGAGGTCAGCAGAAGCTCGGGCTCGCCCGTCGCCTCGAACTGCGAGGCCGCGACGACCGGCAGCATGCCACGGCCACGCACCGCGAGGTCGGTGGCATTGTTCGTCGAAACGATGGACCCCTTCTGGTCGATCAGGCGCAGGTTGTTGCTGGTCACACCACCGGCAGTGTAGCTTCGACCGCTGTTGTCCATCACCAGCGCGTTGAACTCTGTCTCGGCCCGGCGGTAGCCGTAGGTCGAGGAGTTGGCAATATTGTCTGAGATCGTTGCAAGGCGGCTGGCATTCGCACTCAGCCCCAGAACACCTGCATTCAATGACGAGGAAATAGTCATGGACACGCCTTTCTGCTGTCGCGTTTCATTCCGCGACCACAGATAGAGCCCCGGGTTTAACGCGTGACTAACAGCTAAAATCCAAGCCAAACTCCGTCACTTTGTGCGGAGGAAGACCACTTCCAGCCGGTTGTTCCGGGCATCCATAAGGTTTTCGTGCGCCGGTTCGCGATCCGCATGCGCGGTGACACGGCGGATGCGGCCCTGCGCCAGCCCGTCGCGGGTCAGAAGCTCGCGGAACGCGGTCGCCCGCAGGCCCGAGACATCCCAGGATGGATCTCGGGCCAGCACCACCGGATAGGCCGCGGTATGGCCCTCTATCGCGATGGGGTTCGTGACCACGCCAGCGGCCCGCTTCAGGACAATCGCAAGATCCTCAAGCAGCCGGGTCGGCGTCGCCTCTTCGGTAAAAAGGCGCGCGGCCCGGGTCTCGAAAAGCTCGATGACAAGCCCCTCGTCGGTCACCTCGGTGACGATGTGATCCAGCAGCTCATCGGCAACCATGCTTTCGCCGCCCCGGCCCATCAACATGTCCTCGAGCACCTCGAACTGTTCCTGTTCGGGGTCTTCGCCATCGTCCGCCGCACCGGCATCTGCGGCCCCTTTTTCACGCCTCTCCACGGTCGGGCTGAGGCTGGTCGCGCCGGTGCCCATCCGTGGCAAGGTGTTCTCGGCAAAGACGGATTCACCGCCCAGAGGACCGTCGCCGCCACCGGAAACGCGCGCCATGGCGATGGTCGGACTGAAGTAATCCGCGATCCCCTTGCGCTGCTTTTCCGTCGTCGCGTTCAGTAGCCACATCAACAGGAAGAAGGCCATCATCGCGGTCACGAAGTCCGCATAAGCCACCTTCCACGCGCCGCCATGATGGCCGTCACCGGCGACCACCTTCTTACGCTTGATGATGATGGGCGCAACATTGTCGCCACTCATCTTTCCCACCCTCGTATTTCACCCGAAGGCAGGAGTAGCGGGCAGGCCTTTCCACCGGCTTAACGATTCAAAATGTTGCGTTAAAAGCCGCGGTGGCGGCGGCGTGCCGATTTTCCCACAATCGCCGGACGCGCAGAGCCCCCGAATGGACAGCCCCAGCGGAAACGGTTAGCTATGGCAAACGAACATGGGAAACGAGGGGAAGGGCATGCCGGGTTTTCGCCGGGGAACTGCAGGCGTCGTGTCGCGTCTTGCCATGCTGGCCGGTCTGTCCGTCCTTGCGGCGACACCAGCGGTGACCGAAACTACGCGCGACCGCGCCAGTCTGAACCTCTACGGCAGCCCCGGCCTGATCGACATGCCCACCGCCGAGGTCCTGCCGGATGCCACCATCGCCGGGACCTTCGCCTATATGGGCGGCGCCACGCGTACCACGCTGTATTTCCAGATCATGCCGCGCCTGTCCGGCAGCTTTCGATACAGCTCGATCCCGAACTTCGACACACAGCTGTCGGATGAAACCCGCTACGACCGCAGCTTCGACCTGCGCTATCAGATCCTGACCGAGGGCCGGTATCGCCCCTCGCTTGTGCTGGGGCTTCAGGACTTCATCGGCACCGGGCTTTACAGCGGCGAGTACCTCGTGGCGACAAAGACCCTTGCGCCGGGGTTGAAGGTCACCGGCGGCCTCGGCTGGGGCCGTCTTGCCGGGACCAACACGCTTGGCAACGGCTTCGGATCGCGGCCCGAAAAGTTCCTCGGCGAAGGCGGCGTGCCCAGCTACGACCGCTTCTTCCGGGGCGATATCTCGGGCTTTGCCGGTCTGTCCTACGCGCCCAACGACCAGTGGAACTTCAAGGTCGAATATTCCTCTGACAGCTACGATCCCGAACAGGACCGCGGCGTCTACGACGCGAAAAGCGCGCTGAACTTCGGCCTCGACTACCGGTTCAAGAACGGCGCGCAGATGTCGCTGTATCACGTTCTGGGTTCCGAGGTCGGCGCCTCCTTCACCTTTGTCACGAACCCCAAGACGCAGGGCATCCCCGGCGGCATCGAGACCGCAGGCCTGCCGGTGCAGGTCCGCGCCCCCGGCGCGGCGCGCGATCTGGGCTGGACGACGGACCCCAACACTTCGGCCAGTGCCCGCAAGTCGCTGGGCGAGCTGGCGGCCAAGGACGGCATCGTCGTCGAAAGCCTGCGGCTGGAGCAGGACCGCGCCACGGTCCGCATCCTGAACCCGCGCTTCGGCGCTCCCGCACAGGCCATCGGCCGGGTCGCCCGAGCGATGACGCGCTCGCTGCCCGCCTCGGTCGAGACCTTCGAGGTCATCCCCGTCGTCAACGGCATGCCGATGTCCGCCGTTGTCATGCGGCGTTCGGACCTCGAGGCGCTGGAACATGAGGCCGCCGCCGAGATGCTGGCCCGCACCAGCATCGTCGACGCCTACGGGCGCGCGCCCGCGCCCGACGCCGGCATCTATCCGAAATTCACCTGGTCCATCGCGCCCTACGGACAGCTTTCGGTCTTCGACCCCGACAACCCGGTCCGCATCGACGCGGGCATCCGCGCCGCCGGCAAGGTCGAGATCACGCCGAACGTCATCCTTTCCGGCTCTGTCACCAAGAAGCTGGCGGGCAACCTCGACGAGATCACCCGCGCCGACGAATCCAAGCTGCCGCGCGTGCGCACCGACCGCGCGCAGTTCTCGAAAGAGGGCGACCCGGCGATCGAATACCTGACGCTGGCCATGTACGGGCGCCCGGCCAAGGACGTCTATTCGCGCCTGACGCTCGGCTACCTTGAACCCATGTACGGCGGCGCCTCGGCCGAAGTGCTGTGGAAGCCGGTCGGCAGCCGCTTCGCGCTTGGGGCAGAGGTCAACTATGTCCAGCGCCGCGCCTACGACCAGTTGTTCGAGTTCCAGTCGATGACCACCGTCGACCCCGAAACCGGGATCGAGCGCGACATTCCGAACGTGAACGGCCATGTCTCGGCCTATTACGCCTTCGGCAACGGGTTTCACGGGCAGATCGACGCGGGACGCTTCCTTGCGGGCGATTACGGCGCGACCGTCACCGTCGACCGCGAGTTTGCAAACGGATGGAAGGTCGGGGCCTACGCGACCTTCACCAACGCCTCTTTCGAGGACTTCGGCGAAGGCTCCTTCGACAAGGGTCTTCGGTTCACCATCCCGCTGGCCTCGTTTCTCGGCACACCCTCGCGCGACCGCAACGACATCGTGATCCAGTCGCTGACCCGCGACGGCGGCGCGCGGCTGGACGTGAACGGACGCCTGTACGAACAGGTGCGCGACTACCACCGCCCCGACGCGGCGAAATCCTGGGGAAGGTTCTGGCGATGACCGCAGCCAAGACGATGCGCACCGGCCTTGCCCTGCTGGCCGCAGGCCTGATCCTTGCAGGCTGCGGCAACGGGCCCAACGACCGCAGCCAGATCATCAAGCAGCTTCCGACGCTCTTTCAGAAGAAGCCGGCGCCGCAGCCCCTGACCAGTCAGCAGATCGCGCAGGCCCTGACGGCCACGCCCGGGCCGGTGCAGATGTTCGAGATCGAAAGCCGCAAGGGGCAGTTCCTGATGCAGCAGATCGAAACCAACGGTCCCTACCGGACCTATGGTTCCTCGACTCGGCAGGTCGTGAACATGCGCGGCGGCATGATGACCTCGACCCGTGGCTTCGGCGGCGACCTGATGTCCTCCGAGGTGGGCGCACTGCTGTCCCATGTCTCGGCCCGCCGCGCCGGAACGGCGCGCTACGACCTGCGCTATCTGACGCCGGAAGACGTGACCGTGGTTGCCAGCTACCTGTGTCGGGTCACACCGGGCGGGTCGCGGGCGGTGCAGGGCGGCCTTGTGCAGACCACCGGGACGGTTGTCACGGCAGAGTGCAACAGCTCTGACCCGGTGCACAGCTTCACCAACACCTATGTCGTCGCTTCCGACGGCTATGTGCTGAGCGCGCGGCAATACATGGGTGGCTTCACCGGCTACATGACGACGCAGGCGCTGCGCCGCTGAGGCGGTTTGCCCTCGGGTTTGTCGGTGGGCATCGGGCTATATCCACCGGGGCCGCCGGCCAAACGCAGCCGGTCACCGGTCGTTTTGCACCCGCTTCTGCCGGTCGTGCATGGACACCCGGCGAAAGACCGTCGCGAACATCAGGCGCATGTCCGTGCAGGGGTTGCGCCGCCTGGCATAAAGCAGATCCAGCCGGGCCTTGCGCGGAATGCAGCGGGCGCAATAGACGGCCTCTGTCTCTTCCGGCGTGGTCGTGCGGGCCAACAGCCGCTCTTCGGTCCTGTGAAAGACCATGGATGCCATGCCGGTGATACCCGGTCTGTCCTTCAGCACTTCGGCATAGAGGTCGGGATACATCTCGACATAGCGCCGCAGCGGCGCACGGGGTCCGACAAAGCCAAGATCGCCGCGCAGCACGTTCCAAAGCTGCGGAAGCTCGTCCAGCCGCTTGGCGCGAAGCCACTTTCCGGTGGGCGTGATCCGCGCCGCCTTGTCCCCGCCAGAGACCCCGGAATCGGTCTCGACCACCGTCATTGTGCGAAACTTCCAAAGCTGGAATGGCTTGCCCGGGGCGTGCATGCGTTCGGATTTATACAGGATCGGGCGCCCATCCTCGCGCCAGACCCGAAAGGCGACATAGACCAGAAGCGGTGCCAGAAGCACCGTCATTCCAATGGCATAGAGAAAGTCGAGAAGCCGCAAAAGGCCCCTCTTCATGGCCACAGCCCGGCTTGCCGCGCGCCGTCGATCAGGTGCCGCGGCTGGGCGCTCTGCTGACCAAGGGACAGAACGGCGCGCAGCCTCTCGGTGTTCAGCCAGACCTCGGGCAGGGCCGTCTCGGGCGCCTCTTGCCAGCGGATCGGAACGCCCGCCTCTGTCGCGATCGCATCCATCGCGGTCACCGCCGGGGCCGCCACGTTGTAGATCCGCGCCGGGTCCGGTGCCTGCACAAGCGCCGCGATCACCCGCGCAAGATCGGCGGGGGCGATGTAGCTGCGGCGCGGGGCGGTGCCGTCCGGCAGGCGATGCAGTGTCACGCTCTGACCCGCCCTCATATTGCCAAAAAGCATGTCCGCCCCGGCGACATTTCCAATCCGCAGGATCACCGACCGCGGCCCGCCCTCGAAGGTCTTGTGCCAGTCGTCCACGGCATTCTCCATCCGCAGCTTGCTGGCCCCGTAGGGCGCCTGCGGATCGGGAGCGTCCTCTTCGCCCAGCGGTCCCTCGCCCCGGCCGTAGACGGCCGCGGAAGAGAAGTGCAGCACACGCTCTGCCCCGACCTCGCGGGCAAGATCCAGCGCCGCGCGGGCCAGCGCGATATTGCTGTCCATGTCTTCCCGCGTGCCAGAGGTCACGCCCCAGGCCGCGATCACCGCCCGAACCGGGCCGGTTGCGGGCAGGGGTCCACCGGGAACCCAGACCGGGATATCGGAGGAATTCCGCCGACGCGCCAGACCGGTCACCGTCATGTCCCCCGGTGGCGCAACGCGCCAGCAGGCCTGCAACGCACGCCCCAGCTTGCCTGTCGCGCCCAAAAGCAGCAGTGTCGGCTGCGTTCTGTCTGCCACGGTCCCGACCTCATTACACTTCCCAAGTCCTGCCGGAGTGTTTATCAGCGTAGGCAACGACTAAAAAGACTGAAGCATACCGGACCCGGAGGGGCGGATTGGAACAAAGACGACGGACCGTACTGGCCTTTCTGGGCGCAGCCATCCTGTTGACCGCCTGCAGCCTGCCGCGCGGCGCCGCATTGCAATCCGAAGTTGTGAATGAGAGGAACGCCGAGAGTCCGACCTTTCAGGTCGTTCCGGTGACCCGTGCGAACATCCCCGGGATCGAAAGCTGGCCCACCACCGGATGGGACGGGCAATACCACTGGCCCGGAACCTCCGAGGGCAGCACCTCTTCGGTGATCCGCACCGGCGACCTGCTGGACGTGACCATCTGGGACAGCTCGGAAAATTCCCTGATCACCAATCCCGGGCAACGGTATACCGAGATCGCAGGCGTCGAGGTCGACGGCAATGGCTCTATCTTCCTGCCCTATGCCAACAAGGTCGGTGTCCGCGGGCTGACGCCCTCTGGCGCGCGGGCGAAAATCCAGACCCGGCTGGAGCCCATTGTGCCCGCCGCGCAGGTACAGGTCAGCCTTCAGCAGGGCCGCGATCACACCGTCGACGTCGTGGGCGGGGTGACAAAGCCCGGCGCCTACCCGATGCCGTCGCGCAACTACAAGATCCTCAACGTGCTGGCGGACGCAGGTGGCATCCCGCAGGGGCTGCGCAACCCGCAGGTGCGCCTGATCCGGGGATCGTCGACCTATGAGATTTCGTCGGACGTGCTGTTCCGCGACGGGTCCCGGAACGCGCTTCTGCATCCCCGCGATACCGTCGTGATCGAGGAAGACGACCGCAGCTTCACCGCCTTGGGGGCCTCGGGGGTCGAGGACCTCGTTTACTTTCCCAAGGATCGCGTGACTGCACTGGAGGCCGTCTCGCTGATGGGCGGCATCAACGAGAGCCGTGCCGACCCCAAGGGTGTTCTGGTCCTGCGGGAATACGCGGCCCAGTACATCCGTGCCGACGGGCGCGGCCCCGGGATGCAGCAGGTCGTCTTTACCTTCGACCTGACAAGCGCCGACGGCCTTTTTGCCGCGCGACAGTTCCACGTCCAGCCCGGCGACACCGTGCTTGCCACCGAAAGCCCGGTCACAAGCGCCCAGACGATCCTCGGACTTGTCGGCTCTGTCTTCGGCGTCAGTGCACAGGCGGCCTCGGTTTCCAACTGACGGAGGCCGTCTCGCAGCCCCTGCCCCGAAGCCACGTTGCAACTTCGGCGCCTGCGTGATCATGTCCGGCCACCGGTAGCGTTAACGCCGCCGGTGTTCCAGACACGGCGCCATGTCCACGATACACTTCATCCTGCAAAACTACCGCTGGCTCTCCGTCGGCGTCCTTCTGACCTTTCTGTCGAGCTTCGGGCAGACCTTTTTCATCTCGGTCTTCGCAGGGGAAATCCGCCAGTCCTTCTCGCTCAGCCATGGCCAGTGGGGCGGCATCTACACGCTGGGCACCACGGCCTCGGCGGTGGCGATGGTCTGGGCGGGCGGGCTGACCGACCACTTCCGCACCCGGGTGCTTGGCGGTCTGGTGCTGGCCATGCTGGCCGGGGCCTGTCTGTTCATGGCCTGGAGCCCCACGGCGGCGCTGCTGCCGGTGGTGATCTTTTGCCTGCGATTCTGCGGGCAGGGCATGACAAGCCACATCGCGGTCGTGTCAATGTCGCGCTGGTTCGTCGCCTCGCGCGGCAAGGCCCTGTCGGTGGCGGGCCTTGGCATCGCGCTGGGAGAAGCAATCCTGCCGCTGACCTTCGTCTCGCTTCTGCTGACCGTGGACTGGCGCATTCTCTGGCTGATCCCCGTCGCGATCTGCCTTGCCGCCATTCCGTTGCTGGTCATGCTGCTGATGCAGGAACGCACCCCGCAAAGCCACGCCGAGACCGACCATGCCGTCGGGATGGAGGGCCGACACTGGACCCGCAACGAGGTCCTGCGCCACTGGCTGTTCTGGTTCATGGTGCCGGCGCTGCTGGGGCCGCCCGCCTTCGGCACCGCCTTTTTCTTTCAGCAGGTGCATTTCGCCGAGGTAAAGGGCTGGACCCATCTGGAACTGGTGGCGCTGTTCCCGATCTACACGGCGGTCGTGGTCGTGGCCATGACCCTGTCTGGCTGGCTTCTGGACCGGGTCGGCACGCCGCGCCTGATCCCGTGGTACCAGCTGCCGATGGTCGTGGCCTTCACGCTTTATGCCCTCAGCCCCACCCCCGGCTGGGCGCTGCTGGGCATGATGAGCATGGCCCTGACCACGGGCTGCAACAACACCCTTCCGAATGCCTTCTGGGCGGAATTCTACGGCACGCGGCGCATGGGTTCTATCAAGGCGATGGCGGCAGCGGTCATGGTTCTGGGAACGGCGCTGGGTCCGGGCATCACCGGCTTTCTGATCGACTTCGGCATCGGCATCCAGACGCAATACCTTGGCGTGGCCCTCTACTTTGCCTTCGCCACGGCGATGATGGTCATCGGCGTGGGACGGGCGCGCAGCCTGCTTACCGCCGCCGCCTGAGATAGACGTAATAGGCGCCGCCGCCGCCGTGCTTGCGGTGCGCTTCCGTGACCTGAAGCACCGCCTGCGCAACCGGCGGCATCTTCAGCCACATCGGCACCTGGGTCTTCAGCACGCCACGCCGCCGGGGCATCGGGTCATAGGGATCTTCGCGCAGGCCCTTGCCGGTGATCACCAGCACCAGCCGCAAGCCCCGCGTCTGCGCCGTCAGGATGAACTGCGACAGCGCCGGATGCGCCTGATCCAGCGTCATGCCGTGCAGGTCGATCCGGCCCTCGGGTTCCAGCCGTCCCCGCTTCATCCGCGTGAAGGCACGCGCGTCCATATTGACGCCCTCTGTCTTCATGCGGTCCGAGGTGGTCTTGTGGAAATCGTGGGTCTCGGTCCGGGGCCCGGTTTTCTGCCCCATACGGAACGATGACAACGGCGGAGGCAAAGCGGCCGGTTCGGGGGGACGAACCGGCCGGTCTGGCGTCTTGATGTCCTGTGCCGGGGCCTTTGGCTTGGGCCGCCCGGGCAGGGCCTCTGTCTGCCGCGCCACCCGATGCCAGAGATCCAGCTCGTCCGGCCGCAGTCGGCGACGGCTCATTGCACCGCTTCCGGCAGCAGGGCATAGGCGCGCTGGATCGGCAGCAACACCACCATGCGCCCGGGGTCCTTGACCTCTCCGGCCGCTTCCCCCGCTGCGTCGCCGGTGCCAAAGAAGATATCCGCCCTCTGCGCGCCCTTGATGGCAGAGCCGGTGTCCTGCGCGATCATCAGGCGGTTCAAAGGCTTTTCGCCCTGCTTCTCGATCCAGACCGGGGCGCCCAGCGGCGTATAGGCCGGATCGACCGCGATGGATCGCATCGCGGTGATCGACCGGTTCATGGCCCCCAAGGGACCGCGATCCGCCGGAACCTCGCTGACCTCGCGAAAGAAGACATATGAGGCATTGTGGTACAGCAGTTCCTCTCCGATCAGCGGATTGCGCCGCACCCAGCTGCGGATCACCTGAGCAGAGACCTGATGCGCCTCGTAGATGCCGCGCCGCACCATTTCCTTGCCAATGGAGCGATAGGGATGCCCGTTGAAACCCCCGTAGCCGACGCGCACCGTGCGCCCGTCGGGAAAGCGCACGCGTCCGGACCCCTGGATTTGCAGGAAGAACAGTTCCACCGGGTCATCGACCCATGCGATTTCCAGCCCCCTGCCCTGCATGACGCCGGTAGTCAGGATCTCGCGCCGCGTCAGCCAGGGCCGGATCTCGGCAGCTTCGGGCGGCATGGCGTAAATCGGATAACGATAAGTCGCCGTCTGGTGGGGCGACCCGCGCAGTTCCGGCTCGAAGTAGCCGGTGAACAAGCCGTCCTTGCCGTCGGTGATCATCACCGGGCGAAACAGCAGTTCGAAGAACCCCTTCGCGTCCCGCGTGTCCTCGGCGAAACCGCAGAGCGACCGCCAGTCGGGGTCATCGAAGTCGCGGCAGGTGTTGCGGAACACCTCAAGCGCGGCAGCATGGTCATCCTCGGCCCATCCGGTCAGGTCCTCGAAATCGAGAACCGCGTAGACCGGCCCGCTCTCTGCATCAGAGCGGCCGGTCATGGCGGCAAGACCAAGGACAAGCGCAAGGATCAGTCGTGTCATTCGTCCGTGGCGACAAGCTGCCAGTTCGGGTCAGAGGCACCCATGGTGCGGGCATAGGTCCAGACGTCCTTCTGGCGCTTCACCGCCGTGGCAGAGCCTTCGACGACCTCGCCCTCGGCGTTCTTCACCACAGAGGTCAGTTCGGCCACATAGCGCACGGTGATCTCGGCAAGGCCCGAAGTCTCGTCATAGCTGGCATCGGAAAGGGTCAGTTCTCGCACGCCGATGAAGGTCGCCTCAATGGTCAGCCCCTGCTCTTCCCGCTGGGCGACGACCTCTGCGAAGGTCTCGTAGACGTCTTCGGCCAGGAAGGGTTTCAGGTCCTCCACCTTGCCGTTCTCGAAGCCCATCAGGATCATTTCGTAGGCGCCCCGCGCGCCCGAAAGGAATTCAGAGACCGAAAAGCTCGGCTCGACCTTTTTCATCGCGGCCAGCGCATCGGCGGCATCGCTGCCTTCGGGGACATGGTCGACGATGTCGTGATCCGGTCCGCCCTCGATCACTTCGAACCCGGCGCGGTTGCCGCGGGTTTCGGACGGGGCGGGCGCCGGAGGTTTCTCGAACCCCTCCCGCGTGCCGAGAACGCTGCGCAGGCGCAGTACGAGAAATATGGCGATTCCGGCCAGAACGAGCAGCTGGAGAATGGGGGAGTTCATCGTCACCTCTTGGCGGCGTACATGGAAACTTGGGTGCTGCATTCCTATGTAGGTGAGGCACCGGGGCGAGTCCACCGGCGCCGCCCGACTTGGAGGACAGACACATGTGGCTTTTCGTAGCCTTCCTGATGGTTCCGCTGATCGAAATCGCCCTGTTCATTCAGGTCGGTGGACTGATCGGCCTCTGGCCGACGCTGGGCGTCGTCATCGTGACCGCGATCCTTGGCACCTGGATGGTCCGGGCACAGGGCCGTCTGGCGATGAGCAACCTGCGGCAAAGCTTCAACCGGCTGGAAGATCCCGGTGAGCCGCTGGCCCATGGCGCGATGATCCTGCTGTCCGGCGCGCTGCTGCTGACGCCGGGCTTCTTCACCGACGCCGTGGGTTTCGCGCTGCTGATCCCGGCGGTGCGCGTCGCCATGTTCAAATGGCTGAAATCGCGGGTCACCGTGGCCTCGTTCCAGATGGGCGGGGACCCGCGTCACGGGCACCACGATCCGCGCCACGATCCCCGGCCCGACGTGATCGAAGGCGAGTTCACCGAGGTCCATCGCGAGAAGAAGCCCAATCACCCCGGCTCTGGCTGGACCAGGCATTGAGCGCGCTGGCGCAGCCTGCTATGCGATGAGCCAAGTTTTACACGGGAGGCCAGAACAATGGCAGAAACGAACGGAGCGGACACGGCGCAGCAGCCGCAAGCGCCCAAGATGAACGTCCTCGCACAATTCATTCGCGATCTTTCCTTCGAGAATATTCTCTCGACCAAGGGTGTCAGCGGCGAAGTGACGCCCGACGTTCAGGTTCAGGTGAACCTCGACGCCAAGAAGCGCCCCGCCGACAACCAGTACGAAGTCGTGATGAAGCTGAAGGTCGAGTCGAAGGCCAAGGACAGCGGCGCGCATCTTTTTGTGCTCGAACTGGAATATGCCGGCGTCTTCCACATCGAGAACGTCCCGGAAGAGCAACTGCACCCTTTCCTGCTGATCGAATGCCCGCGGATGCTGTTCCCCTTCGTGCGCCGCATCGTCTCCGACGTCTCGCGCGACGGTGGTTTCCCGCCGCTGAACCTGGAAACGATCGACTTCCTTGCGCTGTATCGCAACGAACTGCAGCGCCGTCAGGCCGCGCAGCAAAGCGAAACGCCGGTGGCGCAGGCCTAAGTCAGGTCTTCGACCAAAGGGCCTCGGGCCCAAGCTTGGCGACAAAGGCGGCGTGAGCCGCCTTTTCCGTTTCCGACAGGCGCGACGGCAGGGGCGTGGGCCGGGGTTTCGGCCGCCAGTCGCTGTCGGACTCGCCATTCGCGGATTTCGTCTGCACCGGAGCCAGCACAAGATCGGGCTGCTTGCCGCCGATCAGTTCAAGGTAGACCTCGGCAAGGATCTCGCTGTCCAGAAGCGCGCCGTGCAGGGTCCGCGACGAGTTGTCGATCCCGAAACGGCGACACAGCGCATCCAGCGAGGCAGGCGAACCCGGAAACCGGCGCCGCGCGATATCCAGCGTGTCGATGGCGCAATCGGCGGCCAGCAGCGGACGCTTGGCCCACCGCAGTTCGGCGTTCAGGAATTTCACGTCGAAGGCGGCGTTGTGGATCACCAGCTTCGAGTCGCCGATGAAGGCGCGGAACTCGTCGACGATCTTCGCGAAAACCGGCTTGTCGCGCAGGAAGTCGTCGCCCAGCCCGTGCACCGCGAAGGCCTCTGCCGGCATGGCGCGTTCCGGGTTGATGTACTGGTGGTAGGTCTTGCCGGTCGGCATGTGGTTGTACAGCTCGACCGCGCCGATTTCGACGATGCGGTCGCCCTGTTCGGGCTCGAAGCCCGTCGTCTCGGTATCGAGAACGATCTCACGCATGATCTTCCCCCAGTCTGGCCCGGATGTCCCTCAGGACGTTCTGCACCTGTCGGCGCGCGGTCTCAAGCGTATCGGTCTCAATCACATAGGTGGCGCGGCGACATTTCTCGGCATTGGGCATCTGGCGCGAAAGAATGGTGTCCAGATCCTCTGCCGTCATGGTCCCACGAGCCAGAACCCGCTCGCGCTGCACCTCTGGCGGGACGGTGACGCAGGCGGTCGCGTCCATCTCGGCATCGCCGCCGGTCTCGAACAGCAGCGGAATGTCGAAGACCGTCACGTCGCTGGTCGCGGCGGCGGCAAAGGCCTCGCGGTCCTGCCGGACAAGCGGATGCACGATGGCCTCGATCCGCGCCAGCGCGGCCTTGTCCGATGCGATCACCGACCGCAGCCGGTCGCGCGACACCGCGCCCGCGTCAATCGCCGCGGGAAAGGCCCGGGCCAGCGGTTCGACCGCCGCCCCGCCCTTTGCATACAGGCGGTGTACAGCCGCATCCGCGTCCCAGACGGCACAGCCATCTGCCGCGAACATCTGCGCGGTCGTCGACTTGCCCATGCCGATAGAGCCGGTCAGGCCAAGGCGAAAGCTCATCCCAGAATGGCCCTGCGCGTGGCCTCGTCAACCTCGGGACGGATGCCGAACCATCGCTCAAACCCGGGCACCGCCTGATGCAACAACATGCCCAACCCATCGACGGTCTGGGCGCCCTGCTCTTTCGCCTCGCGCAGAAGCCGGGTTTCAAGCGGCGTGTAAACAAGGTCCGTGACCAGCATGTCCGGGCCGATGGCATCCAGCGGAACACGAAGCTCGGGCTTGCCCGTCATGCCCAGCGAGGTGGTATTGACCACGGTTGCGCAGCCCTCGACGATATTGCCCGCCTGCACCCAGTCATAGACCTGCACCTTGTTGCCGAAATCCTCGCGCAGCTTCTCGGCGCGCGGGCGGGTGCGGTTGGTCAGCCGGATTTCGGGAACGCCCACGTCGAGCAGCGAGGCAACGACGGCCCGAGCCGCGCCGCCTGCCCCGAAGACCGTCGCAGGCCCGGCCTCGGGCTGCCAGTCCGGCACCGACTGGCGCAGGTTTTCGACAAAACCGTAGCCATCGGTGTTGTCCGCATGAATGAGTCCGTCCTTGCGGAAGATCAGCGTATTCGCGGCGCCGATCAGCGTCGCGCGGTCGGACACCTGGTCGGCGATCTCCATCACCTTTTCCTTATAGGGAATGGTGACGTTCAGCCCGACGAACCCCAGATCGGGCAAAAGACGCAGGGTCTCTTCCAGCCGCTCGGCGGGAACCTCCATCGGGATATAATGGCCCGGCATGCCGTATTTGCGCAGCCAGTGGCGAAACAGGCGCGGCGAACGGGAATGCGCGATCGGGGAACCGATGACGGCGGCCAGCGGGATACGGGAGAGGGTCATGCGGGTATGCTGCCTCGTATCGAGAGAAAGTTCAGAAGTTCCAGAAGCGGAAGGCCAAGGATGGTGAAATGATCGCCATCGATCCGCGCGAACAGCCGGACACCTTCGGATTCAAGCTTGTAGCCTCCGACCGAGGCGCCAACATCGGGCCAGTTCCGGTCCAGGTAATGGGTCAGGTAGTCGTCGGACACCGCGCGCATGGTCAGGCGCGCGGTCCCGACATGGCGCCAGATGGCCCGACCCTCGTGGTAAAGCACCGCGGCGGACAGCAGCCTGTGGGTCTGACCGCGCAGCATCTCGACCTGGGCGCGGGCCTCTTCGCGGCTTTCCGGCTTGGAGATCACGCGGCGGTCGAACTCCAGCACCTGATCGCAGCCAAGGACAAGCGCCTCGGGAAACTTCCGGGCCACCTTCTGCGCCTTTGCCTCGGCCAGCGCGTCGGCAATGTCACGGGGGTTTGCGCCCTCGTGCATCAGGGACGCCTTTATCGCCTCTTCATCGACCCGAGGCGATTCGACCTGAATGGCCAGACCGGCATTTCGGAGCAGTTCCGCCCGCGTCGAAGAACCAGAAGCGAGGACAAGGTCAAGATTCATGGGGACAACTTCGGGGACAGGTTTGTGTGGCACTGTGCGATGGTTCTGAGGAAAAACCCAAGCGGTTGCAAGGCTGGGGGCCGTTTCCGCGGTTTTCAGGCAGTTTCCCGAAGCTGTCGACCTGTGAGTGAGGATAAGTCAGCAGCTGTGAGAGATGGCCCCGGAGAACTGTTGCACGCAGGAATATACCCAAGCCCAAGATGTCGTTTATTCGGATCTAAGCCCCTATCTTTGCGATAAGAATTCTAACATGTTCATCACGGTCCCGAAGTCCTGCACAAGGTTTTCCCCAGTGCTGTTCCCTGTGGGCCATCTGACGGACATGTCAAGCATCCACAGGAAATCGTCACACAACACACTTCAAAATCCTTTCATCTTTTCTATTTATTCAGTGTCGACGGACTTCCGGCTTTCAGCGTTGACTTGCATGGTCCCGGTGGTCTAGCACCCTTCCCAGCTTCGGTCCCGAAGCGGTCTTCCCCTATTCATAGAAAAGCAGAGTCCTTTCCCGGTTCTGACAGAGTGTCCCATGAGTGAAGAAAAGCTGAACCTCGCCGATCTGAAGGCGCAGTCTCCGAAGGATCTTCTGGCCATGGCCGAAGAGCTGGAGATCGAGAACGCCTCGACCATGCGCAAGGGCGAGATGATGTTCCAGATCCTGCGCGAGCGGGCGGACGAGGGCTGGCAAATCTTCGGCGACGGGGTGCTGGAGGTGCTTCAGGACGGCTTTGGCTTCCTGCGCTCGCCCGAGGCCAACTACCTGCCGGGCCCCGACGACATCTATGTCTCGCCCGACATGATCCGGAAGTACTCTTTGCGGACCGGTGACAGCATTGAGGGAGAGATCCGCGCACCGGACAACGAAGAGCGCTATTTCGCCCTGGTGGCGGTGTCGAAGATCAACTTCGAAGACCCCGAGCGCGCGCGCCACAAGATCGCCTTCGACAACCTGACGCCGCTGTATCCCGACGAGCGCCTGAAGATGGAGATCGAGGATCCGACCATCAAGGACCGCTCTGCGCGGATCATCGACCTGGTCGCCCCCATCGGCAAAGGCCAGCGCTCGCTGATCGTGGCGCCGCCGCGCACCGGTAAGACGGTGCTCTTGCAGAACATCGCCAACTCGATCGAGAAGAACCACCCCGAATGCTACCTGATCGTCCTACTGATCGACGAACGCCCGGAAGAAGTCACCGACATGCAGCGCTCGGTGAAGGGTGAGGTCGTGTCCTCGACCTTCGACGAACCGGCACAGCGGCACGTGGCCGTGTCCGAGATGGTTATTGAGAAGGCTAAGAGGCTTGTGGAACACAAGCGAGATGTAGTCATCCTTCTGGACTCCATCACAAGACTTGGTAGGGCATTCAACACTGTGGTGCCCTCCTCCGGCAAGGTGTTGACCGGCGGTGTGGATGCGAATGCCCTGCAACGGCCCAAGCGTTTCTTCGGCGCGGCGCGCAACATCGAGGAAGGCGGCTCGCTGACGATCATTGCGACGGCGCTGATCGACACGGGCTCACGCATGGACGAGGTGATCTTCGAAGAGTTCAAGGGCACCGGCAACTCCGAGATCGTGCTGGACCGGAAGGTGGCGGACAAACGGGTCTTCCCGGCGCTGGACATCCTCAAGTCGGGCACCCGGAAAGAGGATCTGCTGGTCGACAAGACGGATCTGCAAAAGACCTTTGTCCTGCGTCGCATCCTGAACCCGATGGGCACGACGGATGCGGTCGAATTCCTGATCTCGAAGCTGAAGCAGACCAAGACGAATTCGGAATTCTTCGACTCCATGAACAGCTGAGGCTGCTATGGACACCATCTACGCGCTTGCAAGCGCACCGGGCCGGGCAGGTGTTTCCATTGTGCGCCTCTCTGGCCCGAATGCCTGGGCGGTCGTCGACGGGATGGCCGCGCCCCTGCCCCTGCCCCGGCAGGCTGCTTTGCGCGTTCTTCGAGACCAGGACGGTGCCTTTCTGGATCAGGCCCTTGTCCTGATCTTCGAAGACGGGCGCAGTTTTACAGGCGAACGGGTCGCGGAACTTCACCTGCATGGCAGCATCGCGGTTCAGCGGGCTGTGCTGCGGGCGATCGGTGCCTTTCCGGGTCTGCGTCTTGCGGAACCCGGTGAATTCACACGTCGGGCGCTGGAAACCGGCAGCATGGATCTGACACAGGTCGAGGGCCTGTCCGACCTGATCGATGCCGAGACAGAGGTTCAAAGGCAGCAAGCCCTGAAAGTTCTGTCCGGCGATCTGGGCGCACGAGTGCATGACTGGCGGCGCAGCCTTGTGCGGGCGGCCTCGCTTCTGGAAGCGACCATAGACTTCGCGGATGAAGATGTGCCCGTGGACGTATCCGACGAGGTGCGCGATCTTGTGACCTCTGTCCTGGCCGAGGTGAAGACAGAGCTGGCCGGGTTGAGTGTCGCCGAGCGAATCCGCACCGGTTTCGAGGTTGCCATCGTCGGCCCACCGAACGCGGGAAAGTCGACCTTGCTGAACCACCTCGCCGGGCGCGAGGCGGCCATCACGTCCGAGATTGCCGGGACGACTCGGGACGTGCTCGAAGTTCGGATGGATATCAACGGGTTGCCGGTTGTGGTTCTGGACACTGCCGGGCTGCGGGACACGACCGATACGGTGGAAGCCATCGGTGTTGCACGCGCTCGCGCGCGGGCTGACGAAGCCGACCTGAGGGTCCATTTGGTTCCGCCCGGCGAGGCTCCGATTATCGAGGTCAGGTCCGGGGATCTGGTTCTGACCGCCAAACAGGACCACCCTGTCGACGGGATCAATGGCATCTCCGGCCAGACCGGGCATGGTGTCGAGGCCCTGCAACGACATATTCAAGAGACACTTGCAGAACGTGTCCAGCGGGTCAGCCTGTCGTCGCGAGAACGCCACCGGATCATGCTGGAAGACGGCGGATCTCTTCTTGCCGACGCCTTGGACCTTTTGCAGGACGGTCCTGACCTGTATGATGTGGTTAGCGAGAACGTGCGAGTCGCGGCCCGTCGAATGGAAAGCCTTCTTGGATACGTCGATGTGGAACACTTGCTGGACGAGATCTTTGCCAATTTTTGTGTCGGCAAGTAAGGAGTGTTTCACGTGAAACATTGCGACTTCGATGTGATCGTTGTCGGTGGTGGCCATGCCGGAACCGAAGCGGCCGCCGCTGCTGCCCGCATGGGTGCACGGACTGCCCTGGTGACGCTTCGCGCCTCCGATCTTGGGGTTATGTCGTGCAATCCGGCCATTGGCGGGCTTGGAAAAGGGCACCTTGTTCGCGAGATCGATGCGCTGGACGGGATCATGGGACGTGTGGCGGATGCGGCCGGGATCCAGTTCCGCCTTCTGAACCGCCGCAAAGGCCCCGCTGTGCAAGGTCCTCGCGCCCAAGCCGATCGCGCTCTTTACGCGCAGGCTATGCAGAGAACCTTGGCGGGCATCGACGGGTTGCAGGTGGTTGTCGGCGAGGTCGTTGACTTTTCTATGGAGGCCGACCGAGTCACCGGGATCGCCTTGGCGGACGGCACCAGCCTGTCGGCGAGAACAATTATTCTGACCAGCGGCACGTTCCTGAATGGTGTCATTCATATCGGCGACCAGAGAACGCCAGGTGGTCGCATGGGCGACAAACCGTCTAACCGTCTGGCGGATCGTATGCGAGCGCTTGATTTGCCCACCGGGCGTCTGAAAACGGGCACCCCGCCCCGGCTGGACGGCAAGACGATCGACTGGGCCCGATTGGACATGCAGCCCGGCGACGATGATCCCGTGATGTTCAGCTTCATGAATAGCCGTCCCGAGGCACGCCAGGTGTCTTGCGGCATCACACACACGTCATCGCAAACGCATGAGATCATTCGTAAAAATCTGAACCGCTCGGCTATGTACGGCGGGCATATCGACGGCGTCGGGCCGCGCTACTGCCCCTCGATCGAGGATAAGGTGGTGCGTTTCGCGGAAAAGGAGTCGCATCAGGTCTTCCTCGAACCGGAAAGCCTGTCCAACTCCACAATCTACCCCAACGGGATCTCCACCTCTCTGCCGCAAGAGGTTCAGGAGGCCTATGTTCGGACCATCGTCGGGCTGGAGCAGGCCGATATCCTGCAACCCGGCTATGCCATCGAATACGATTATGTCGACCCCAGAGCTTTGCAATCGACGCTCGCGCTGCGGGCCATGAAAGGCCTCTATCTCGCCGGCCAGATCAATGGTACGACCGGCTACGAAGAGGCTGCGGCCCAGGGATTGATCGCGGGTCTGAATGCCGCTTGTGAAAGCCTCGATCGACAACCGTTCGTGATGCGGCGATCCGACGGCTATATCGGTGTCATGCTCGACGACCTTACGACCCGTGGTGTGACCGAACCCTACCGGATGTTCACCAGCCGCGCTGAATTCCGTCTGAGCCTGCGGGCAGACAATGCCGATCAGCGGCTGACGCCGCTTGGTGCGGAGTTGGGTTGCATTTCCGAGACGCGTCAGAAGCATTTCGACGAAAAGATGGACCGGCTGGAACGCGGCCGTGCTGCCCTGCAGGCGCACAGCGTATCTTACTCCGAATTGCGCGCTCTTGGTGTTTCAGTCAACGCGGATGGGACAAGACGCACGGCCTATCAGGCCCTGTCCTTGAAGGACGTCGGTTTCGAGCAGATCAGAGGTCTCAGTGCGGCGTTTGCCGAGATTGACGAAGTGACGGGTGCGCAGATCGAGAAGGAAGCGCTTTACGCGAATTATATCGATCGCCAGTCGCGGGACGTGGAATCCCTGCGCCGCGACGAAAACCTTCGGATTCCTGCCGATTTTGACTACGATTCGCTGTCGAGTCTGTCGACAGAGCTGAAAGGAAAGCTGAAGGCCACCCGCCCCGAGTCTCTTGCCCAGGCGGCGCGGGTGGATGGCATGACGCCCGCGGCCCTGACCCTTGTGCTGGCGAAGCTTCGGCAGCGTGATCGGAGCAAGAGCGCGTGACTCCAGTTCTCGAAGAGGCGTTCCCCAATGTTTCACGTGAAACACGCGAACGCCTGGCCCTTTACGATTCGCTTCTGAAAAAGTGGAACCCGGTGATCAACCTGGTGTCCCCGAGCACGCTCACAGCAGCGGTTGACCGCCATTTTCGCGACTCAGCGCAGGTCTATGGCCTCGCTGATCTGGATTGGCGCCGCTGGACAGACCTGGGGTCCGGGGGCGGCTTCCCGGGCCTGGTCGTTGCGATCCTTGCCGCAGGCGCCGGGCACCCGGGGCGCGTGACGCTTGTGGAATCCGATCAACGCAAGGCAACCTTCCTGAGAACCGTGGCTCGTGAAACCGGCGTGCCCGTCGAGGTTCAAGCCAGCCGGATCGAAGCCCTCGCGCCGCAGGCCTGTGACGTGATCTCTGCCCGGGCTCTGGCGCCCCTGCCCGCTTTGTTCCGTCTTGCGCATCCGCACCTGGCCCAGAATGGGAGGGCCCTGTTTCACAAGGGTGCGGGCTGGAAAAAGGAGCTGGACGACGCGCGTGCAGAATGGCGTTTTGATGCCAAATCGCATACAAGCGAGACGAGCCCCGAAGCCGTCGTTTTGGAAGTGAGAGAGCTTTCCCATGTCTGATCCCACCCGGCCCGCCGGTCCCAAAATCATCGCCATCGCGAACCAGAAAGGGGGCGTGGGAAAGACCACGACGACCATCAATCTGGGCGCGGCCCTGTGCGAAATGGGGCACAGGGTGCTCGTCGTCGATCTGGATCCGCAGGGCAATGCCTCCACCGGGCTTGGTGTCGATGACCGCCCCTATACCACCTATGATCTGTTGCTCGACGATGTCGATCTGTCTCAGGTGATCCTGCCGACGGGGACAGAAAACCTCTCGCTGATTCCGGCGACCGTGGACCTCAGCTCTGCGGATATCGAGTTGTTTTCAAACGAAAAACGCAGCTTTCTGCTGCACGATTCCCTGCGACAGAAAGGCATAGACGCGTTCCGGTTCGACGTCATTCTCATCGATTGCCCGCCCTCGCTCAACCTTCTGACGGTCAATGCGATGGTGGCCGCCCACTCTGTCCTGGTGCCCCTGCAAAGTGAATTCTTTGCCCTTGAAGGGCTGTCGCAACTGATGCTGACGATCCGCGAGGTCCGGCAAAGCGCCAACCCGGATCTGCGGATCGAAGGCGTCGTGATGACGATGTACGACGCCCGCAACAACCTGTCCCAGCAGGTCGAAGCCGACGCCCGGGCCAATCTTGGGGATCTCGTGTTCCGAACCGTCATCCCGCGCAACGTCCGGGTGTCCGAGGCGCCGTCCTATGCCCTGCCGGTGCTGGCCTATGACGGTGCGTCGAAGGGCGCGGCGGCCTATCGGGCGCTGGCGCTCGAATTGTTGGAAAAGAACGAAAAACGCGCGGCCTGAGTCGCGAAGGAGAGAACATGGCGGAACGCAAGGAACAACGTCGGGGATTGGGGCGCGGTCTGTCCGCACTGATGGCGGATGTCGCGCCGGTCGAGCAGGATAGCCAGCCCGATGCGCCCCGACGGCCGGATCGTGTGCTTCCGGTAGAGCTGATCTCGCCGAACCCGGACCAGCCCCGGCGCACGTTCACGCAATCGCAGCTGGATGATCTGGCCAACTCCATCCGGACCAAGGGCGTTATCCAGCCGCTGATCGTCCGCACCGACCCCGCCCAGCCCGACCGCTTTCAGATCGTTGCGGGGGAACGGCGCTGGCGCGCGGCCCAGATGGCGCAATTGCACGAGGTTCCCGTCCTCGTGCGCGATCTCGACGACACCGAAGTTCTTGAAATTGCGATCATCGAGAACATCCAGCGCGCCGATCTGAACCCGATCGAAGAGGCTGCCGGTTACCGGCAGCTGATGTTCAAATTCGGCCATACGCAGGAAAAGCTGGCGGAAGCCCTCGGCAAAAGCCGGAGCCATATTGCCAACCTCCTGCGCCTTTTGAACCTGCCGGAAACGGTGCAGGAAATGGTTACCGCCGGAGAGCTGAGCGCTGGCCACGCCCGCACGCTGGTCACCGCGCGGGACCCGGAAAGCCTGGCGCAGACCATCGTCAGCAAGGGCCTGTCGGTCCGCGAGGCAGAGCGTCTTGCAAAGGGCGGCGAGGCCCCGGCCCCGCGTCGGCAACCCGATCCGGCCAGCTACAGCTTTGACAAGGACGCCGATACCAAGGCGCTGGAAGCCGATCTGTCGGCGGCCCTGGGCATGAAAGTGCAGATCGATCACAAGCCTGGGCAGGAAAAAGGGCGGGTGAGTATTGCTTACGATACGCTCGAGCAGCTCGATGTGCTGTGTAGCATTCTCAGCCGCCCGTCCTGAGGATCAGGTCAAAAGCTCGGAAATCACGGCGTTCAGGACCATGCGCCCCTTTGGCGTGGTCCTGATCCCCTGATCCGCCTGCGTCAGCAGGCCGAGATCGACCAGATCCCGCAGCTTGTCTTCCGGGGCCGCAGCGGGATCTAGTCTACGCAAGCGTACCAAATCCAGTGGTTCAGAGATCCTAAGCCCCATCATAAGGTATTCTGCGGCCATATCCGCCCGGGACAGGGTTTCGCGGGATTCTTCGCCGCTTCCAGCCTCGGCAGCGGCGATCCAACGGCCCGGCGCCATATGCGCGACGCGCCCCTGTCGGAGGCCGCCAACGGACAGGCGCCCGTGCGCACCGGGGCCAACGCCCACCCAGTCCCCCTGCCGCCAGTAAATCAGGTTGTGCCGCGATTCAGCGCCGGGCCTTGCGTGGTTCGAGACCTCGTAGGCGGCCATCCCGGCCTCGCCACACAGGTCCTGCGTCAGCTCGTACATGTCGGCGGCTAGATCGTCGCCGGGCAGGCCGCGCAGGCGCCCCACCTGCGCCCGGTCCCAGAAGGCGGTGCCGGGTTCGATGGTCAGCTGGTACAGCGACAGATGGTCGGCGGCCATCTCCAGCGCCTCGCGCAGCTCGCTCTGCCAGTCGTCCAGCCCCTGCCCTTGCCGCGCATAGATCAGATCGAAACTCACGCGGTCGAATTCCGCCCGGGCCACCTCCACCGCCTTGCGGGCCTCTGCGACGTCGTGCAGGCGGCCCAGCCGCCGCAGGTCGTCCTCGCGCAGCGACTGGACCCCAAGGGACACCCGGTTCACCCCGGCTTCGCGAAAGCCGCGGAACTTTGCCGCCTCGACCGACCGGGGGTTGGCCTCCAGCGTGATCTCGATGTCGTTGGAAAAGGTCCAGGCCGTGCGCGCTGCCTCGATCACGGCCGCCACGGTTTCCGGTGCCATCAGCGAGGGTGTCCCGCCGCCAAAGAAGATCGAGGTCAGCACCCGGCCCGGCGTTTCCTCTGCGGCGCGCCGGACCTCTGCGGCAAGGGCGCGGGCCCAGCGGGACTGGTCAATCTCGCGCGTGACATGCGAGTTGAAGTCGCAATAGGGGCATTTGGCCTCGCAAAAGGGCCAATGCACGTACAGGCCAAAGCCCCCGATTTGCCAGGTTTCAGGCAAAGCAGCCCGCCACGAACTTGCGGAAGGCATCGGCGCGATGGCTGATGCGGTTTTTTTCCCAGCGATCCATCTCACCGAAGGTCACGTCGTAGCCTTCGGGCTGGAAGATCGGGTCGTAGCCGTGGCCCTGATCGCCGCGCATGGGCCAGACCACCTGCCCTTCCATCACGCCCGGAAAGACCTCGTCGTGGCCGTCGGGCCATGCCAGCACCAGCGTACAGCAGAACCGCGCCGTCCAGGGCTGCGGAGCGCCGCTTTGCACCAGCTTGTCGTGCGACTTGGTCATGGCCATCACGAAGTCCCGGCCATTGGGCGTTTCCGCCCAATCCGCCGTGTAGACGCCCGGCGCCTTGTCCAGCGCGTCGATCTCGATGCCGGAATCGTCCGAGAGCGCCGGCAAGCCGGTGGCCCGGGCCGCCGCATGGGCCTTGGTTCGGGCGTTCTCGACAAAGGTGGTGCCATCTTCGACCGGTTCGGGCAGGTTCATCTCTGCCGCGCCGACCACCGAAACCCCGTAGGGTTTCAGCAGGTCGGCAATCTCTTCCAGCTTGCCCTTGTTGTGGGTGGCGACCAGAAGCCGGTCGCCTTCGAACCGCCGTGTCATGCGGTCGCCGCCAGCTGCGCCTGAACCAGCTCCTGCACACCCTTTTCGGCCAGATCCATCAGCTGGCCCATCTGGTCGCGGCTGAAGACAGAGCCCTCGGCGCTCATCTGCACCTCGATCAGGGACCCGTCGCCCCGCAGGATGAAGTTGCCGTCGACGCCCGCTTCGCTGTCCTCGGGGTAATCGAGGTCCAGCACCGGCTGCCCGGCGTAGATGCCGCAGCTGACCGCAGCGACCGGCGAGATCAGCGGATCGGTCACGATGTCACGCGCCTTCAGCAGCTTGTTCACCGCCAGCCGCAGCGCCACCCAGCCGCCGGTGATCGCGGCGCAGCGCGTGCCGCCGTCCGCCTGAATGACGTCGCAATCCACGGTGATCTGGCGTTCGCCAAGCGCGTTGCGGTCCACGCCCGCGCGCAGCGCGCGACCGATCAGGCGCTGGATTTCAACCGTGCGCCCGCCCTGCTTGCCCGATGCGGCCTCGCGCCGCATCCGCGACGAGGTCGAGCGCGGCAGCATGCCGTATTCCGCCGTCACCCAGCCCTGGCCGGAGCCCTTGATGAAGGGCGGCACGCGCTCTTCCAATGACGCGGTGCACAGCACATGGGTGTCGCCCATCTTGATCAGGCACGACCCTTCGGCGTGCTTGGTCACGTTGGTCTCGATTGAAACCGCGCGCATTTCGCTTAAATCTCGTCCTGACGGCCGCATGTGATGTCCTTCCTTGAGCTAACTCGGGATAATCCCGGCCCTGCCCCCGGTGCAACCCCGATTGACGCGGCCATTCACCCGTCTTTAATGACAACAAGGCGAGGCGAGCGATGAAAGAAAGAGGCGAAATCCTATCCCAGATGAACGACCGTTCGCGCGAAGTCTTTCGCCGCGTGGTCGAAGGCTATCTGGAGAACGGCGAACCGGTCGGGTCGCGCACGCTGACGCGCAGCCTGTCGGAAAAGGTCTCTGCCGCGACGATCCGTAACGTGATGCAGGATCTCGAATTCCTCGGCCTGCTGGACAGCCCGCATGTCTCTGCCGGGCGTGTGCCGACGCACCTGGGCCTGCGCATGTTCGTCGACAGCCTGCTTGAGGTGCGCGACCTCGACGACGAGGATCGGGTCAAGCTGGATGCCACCGCGGGGACCAACCTTGGCGACGTGGGCGGGCTGCTGGATCAGGTCGGCTCTGCCCTCTCTGGTGTCACGCAGGGTGCCTCTCTGGTGCTGACGCCGAAACACGAGGCGCCGCTGAAGCATATCGAGTTCGTCAGCCTTGCGCAGGACCGCGCGCTGGTGGTGATCGTCTTCGCCGATGGCCATGTGGAAAACCGCGTCTTCACGCCGCCGCCCGGGCAGACGCCCTCTTCGATGCGCGAGGCGGCGAATTTCGTGAACGCCCTGCTGGAGGGCCGGACCCTGTCGGACCTGCGCCGGGTCATGGCCTCGGAAATTGCCCGCCGCCGTCAGGAGCTGGACACGCTGGCCGCCGACCTGATCGACGCGGGCATCGCCGTCTGGGACCAGCCGGGCCACAGCACCGAACGGCTGATCGTGCGGGGCCGGGCGAATCTGCTGGGCGACGAGGCCGCCGAGGAAGAGCTGGACCGCATCCGCAGCCTGTTCGACGACCTCGAGCGCAAGCGCGATATCGCCGAGTTTCTGGAACTGACCGACGAGGGCGAAGGGGTCCGCATTTTTATCGGGTCCGAGAACAAACTTTTCTCACTTTCGGGTTCCTCTTTGGTGGTCTCTCCATATATGAACGCGGACCGAAAGATCATCGGCGCGGTTGGGGTCATCGGACCCACGCGCCTCAACTACGGGCGCATCGTTCCCATCGTGGATTACACGGCCCAACTGGTCGGACGCCTGCTGTCCGGGCAGAGTCAGAGGTGAAGCATGGCAGACGCGAACAAAGACGATTTTCTGGATGACATCGACACGGCAGAGGCCGAGGAGTCGGCGGGTCGTACCGAAGAGATCGACGACGAGGCGCTGGAACTGGATACGCTCCGGGCCGAGCGCGACGACTACAAGGACCGCTTCATGCGGGCGCTGGCCGATGCCGAAAATGCGCGCAAGCGGGCCGACAAGGACCGCCGCGAGGCGCAGGCCTATGGTGGCAGCCGCATCGCGCGCGACCTTCTGCCGGTCTACGACAACCTCAACCGCGCGCTGGCCGCCGCGAAAGAGGATGAAAGCGGCGCTTCGACCGCGCTGGTCGAGGGCGTCGAACTGACGCTGAAAGAGCTGCTGAAGGTCTTCGACCGCCACGGCGTCACCCGCATTGCCCCCGAGGTCGGCGACCGCTTTGATCCGAAAGAGCACGAGGCCATGTTCGAGGCCCCGGTGCCGGGCACCAAGGCAGGCGAGATCATCCAGGTCTCTGCCGAAGGCTTCCTGCTGTATGACCGCCTGCTGCGCCCCGCACAGGTCGGCGTCAGCTCGATGCCCGCCAGCTAAGCCGGGCCAGATCGCACAGAACCGAAAGCCGGGCTGACGCCCGGCTTTTTCATTTCAGAAGACCCTTCAGCGCGTAAAGCGCGTCCATCGCCTCGCGCGGGGTCATCTCGTCCGGCTGCAACTGCGCCAGACGCTCTTCGACTTCGGATGTTTCACGGGAAACGCTCTTCGGCGCCTCGCGCTGCGACGCCGCGCTGAACAGCGGCAGCTCGTCGATCAGCGTCATGGGTGAGGCACTGTCGCGCTCGCCCTTTTCCAGTGCCTCCAGCACATCCCGCGCGCGCGCGATCACCGGCTTGGGCAGGCCCGCCAGCTGCGCCACCTGCACGCCGTAGGACCGGTCCGCCGCGCCCTCGCGCACCTCGTGCAGGAAAATCACCTCGCCTTCCCATTCCTTGACGGCGACGGTGGCGTTCTTCACGCCCTTCAGCCTGCCCGCCAGCACGGTCATCTCGTGGTAATGCGTCGCGAAGAGCCCGCGCACGCGGTTGACCTCGTGCAGGTGTTCCAGCGTGGCCCATGCGATCGAAAGCCCGTCATAGGTCGCCGTGCCGCGCCCGATCTCGTCGAGGATCACCAGCGCCCGTGCATCGGCCTGATTGAGGATCGCCGCCGTCTCGACCATCTCGACCATGAAGGTCGAGCGCCCGCGCGCCAGATCGTCCGAGGCGCCGACGCGGCTGAAGATCTGGCTGACGATGCCGATATGCGCGGCGCGCGCCGGGACAAAGGAGCCCATCTGCGCCAACAGGGCGATCAGCGCGTTCTGCCGCAGGTAGGTCGACTTACCGGCCATGTTGGGGCCGGTCAGCAGGGTCACGGCGGCGGCCTCGCCCTCGGCGCTCAGCCCGCAATCGTTGGCGATGAAGGGCGTTCCGCTGGCCTGCAGCGCCGCCTCGACCACCGGGTGGCGCCCGGCGTCGATGGCAAAGGCGCGGCTGTCGTCCACCTGCGGCGCGCACCAGTCGCGCTGCCGCGCCAGTTCGGCAAGACCCAGCGTCAGGTCGAATTCCGACAGCGCCAGCGCCAGTGTCGACAGCGCCGGCGCCTGTTCGAGGATCGCGGCCTTCAGCGCCTCGTAGAGCCGTTTCTCGATCTCCAGCGCCTCGTTCCCGGCATTGAGAATGCGCGTTTCCAGATCCGACAGTTCCACCGTCGTGAATCGCACCTGGTTGGCGGTGGTCTGGCGGTGGATGAAGCGTTCGGACAGGGCGTGCATCTTCTCGGCATGGGTGGCCGTGACCTCGATGAAGTAGCCCAGCACGTTGTTGTGCTTGATCTTCAGAGAGCCGATGCCCGTCTCGGCGCTGTATTCACCTTGCATACGAGCGATGACACCCCTGCCCTCGTCCCGCAGCGTCCGCGCCTGATCCAGCGCCGCGTCGTAACCCGGCGCGACAAAGCCGCCGTCGCGCACCATCAGGGGCGGCTCGGCGATCAGGGCGGCGTCCAGCAGGCCCAGCAGGTCGTCGAAACCGGCCAGTTCGGCCTTGCTGCGCTCCAGCAGCGACGGCAGGCTGTCCCCGGCCAGCCGGTCGGACAGCGCCTCTGCCTGCGCCAGCGCGTTGCGCACGGCGGCAAGGTCGCGCGGGCCGCCCCGGTCCAGCCCCAGCCGCGACAGCGCGCGGTCGACGTCGGGCACGCGTCGCAGCGCGTCGCGCAGCCCGTCAGAGCCGGAGGATTCCACGCCCCATTGCACCGCCTCCAGCCGCTCGCGGATGACGGCCAGCTCCCGCGAGGGCGAGGACACCCGCCGCTCCAGCAGGCGGGCGCCACCGGCGGTCACGGTGCGGTCGATCACCGACAGCAAAGACCCGGCCCGCCCGCCCTGAAGGCTGGCGGTCAGTTCCAGGTTCCGCCGGGTCGCCGCGTCGATCTGCATCAGGCGCGAGACCGCTTCCGAGCGCGGTGGCTGCAACAGCGGCAGCCGCCCCTTCTGCGTGATGTGCAGGTAATCCACCAGCGCACCCATGGCCGACAGATCGGCCCGCCCGAAATCGCCGAAGGCCGTCAGCTCCTGCACACCGAACAGGCCGCAAAGCCGCCCTTCCGCCGCGCCGGAATCGAAAGAGGCGGCGCCCAGAACGGTGGCCTCCAGCCCCAGATCTTCCAGCACCTCGCGCAGCGCCTCTTCGACCTTCTCCGACAGCAGCAGTTCCGACGGCGCCAGTCGCGCCAGCTCCGCGCCGATGCGGGCGCGCGACAGCGGCATGACGTGGAAGGCCCCGGTGGAGATGTCGCACCAGGCCAGCGCGAAATCGTCGCGCACCGCGCCCAGGGCGGCAAGATAGTTGTGCCGCCGCGCCTCCAGCAGCGAATCCTCGGTCAGCGTGCCGGGCGTCACCAGCCGCACCACGTCGCGCTTCACCACCGACTTCGAGCCGCGCTTCTTCGCCTCTTCGGGGCTTTCCAGCTGCTCGCCCACCGCCACGCGAAAGCCCTTGCGGATCAGCGTCAGCAAGTATCCCTCGGCCGCGTGCACCGGCACGCCACACATGGGAATGTCGTCGCCGTCGTGCTTGCCGCGCTTGGTCAGGGCGATGTCCAGCGCTTCGGATGCGGCCACGGCGTCGTCGAAGAACATCTCGTAGAAATCGCCCATGCGGTAGAACAGCAGGGCGTCCGGATACTGTGCCTTGATCTCGAGATATTGCGCCATCATCGGCGTCACGGTTGTCATGCGGTCCCCCGTCGCGAATTGGCGCGACCCTACAAATGCGGCGCCCGGCCCGAAAGCCGAAAAACCCCTGCAACCCCGGATTCAGTTGTGCCAGAAGACCCCTTGGGCTAAGGCAAAATCCGTCGCGACGAAGAGGAGAGATCATGGCCAAGGTAAACCTGACACGCGAAGAGGCGCTGGCCTTTCACCTTGAACCGACCCCGGGCAAGTGGGAGGTGCAGGCCACCGTTCCCATGACCACGCAACGGGATCTGAGCCTTGCCTATTCTCCCGGCGTCGCCGTCCCCTGCGAGGACATCGCCGAGAACCCCGAACTGGCCTACGACTACACCAACAAGGGCAACCTCGTCGCCGTAATCTCGAACGGCACGGCGGTGCTGGGTCTTGGCAACCTCGGCGCGCTCGGCAGCAAGCCGGTGATGGAGGGCAAGGCGGTGCTGTTCAAGCGCTTCGCCGATGTGAACTCGATCGACATCGAGCTGGACACCGAGGACCCCGAGGAATTCATCAAGGCGGTCAAGCTGATGGGGCCGACCTTCGGCGGCATCAACCTTGAAGACATCAAGGCGCCGGAATGCTTCATCATCGAGCAGACGCTCAAGGAGCAGATGGACATCCCCGTCTTCCACGACGACCAGCACGGCACAGCAGTGATCTGTGCGGCGGGGCTGATCAACGCGCTGCATCTGTCGGACAAGAAGATCGAGGACGTCCGCATCGTCCTGAACGGCGCGGGCGCGGCGGGGATTGCCTGTCTGGAACTGCTGAAGTCCATGGGCGCGCGGCACGAAAACTGCATCATGTGCGACACCAAGGGCGTGATCTACCAGGGTCGCACCGAAGGCATGAACCAGTGGAAGTCGGCCCATGCGGTCGCCACCGATCTGCGCACGCTGGAAGAGGCGATGAAAGGCGCGGACGTCTTCCTTGGCGTCTCGGCCAAGGGCGCGGTCACGCAGGACATGGTGGCCAGCATGGCCGACAACCCGGTGATCTTCGCCATGGCGAACCCGGACCCGGAAATCACGCCCGAAGAGGCGCATGAGGTCCGCGTCGATGCCATCGTCGCCACCGGGCGCTCGGACTACCCGAACCAGGTCAACAACGTGCTGGGCTTCCCCTATCTCTTCCGGGGCGCGCTGGATATCCACGCCCGCGCCATCAATGACGAGATGAAGATCGCCTGCGCGCAGGCGCTGGCCGATCTGGCGCGCGAGGACGTGCCGGACGAGGTGGCGCTGGCCTATGGCAAATCGCTGAGCTTCGGGCGCGATTACATCATCCCCACGCCCTTTGACCCGCGCCTGATCCACCGCATTCCGCCCGCCGTGGCGCGCGCGGGCATGGCGACCGGCGCCGCGCGTCGTCCCATCGTGGATATGGAAGGCTACGAGGCGGGGCTGAAGTCGCGCATGGACCCCACCGCCTCGATCCTGCGGTCGATCAACAGCCGGGCGCGCGCCGCGCAGGCCCGGATGATCTTTTCCGAGGGCGACGACCCCCGCGTGCTGCGGGCCGCCGTCACCTACCAACGCTCGGGCTTTGGCAAGGCGCTGGTCGTGGGCCGCGAAAACGATGTGAAGACCAAGCTGGAGGCTGCGGGCCTTGGCGATGCGGTGCGCGAGCTTGAGGTGGTGAACGCCGCCAACTCGCGTCATTTCGACACCTACAAGGACTTCCTTTACTCCCGGCTTCAGCGCAAGGGCATGGACCGGCAGGACATCCACCGCCTTGCGGCGCGCGACCGCCATGTCTTCGCCGCGCTGATGCTGGCGCATGGCCATGGCGACGGGTTGATCACCGGCGCCACGCGCAAATCGGCCCATGCGATGGAGCTGATCAACCACGTCTTCGACGCCGATGCGAAACACGGTGCGGCGGGGATCACGGCACTGCTGCACAAGGGGCGGATCGTGCTGATCGCCGATACGCTGGTGCATGAATGGCCGAATGAGACCGACCTTGCCAATATCGCGGAAAGCGCGGCGGGCGTGGCGCGGCACCTGGGGCTGGAGCCGCGTGTCGCCTTCGTGTCCTTCTCGACCTTCGGCTACCCGGTGTCGGAACGCGCCGAGAAGATGCACCTCGCGCCCCGCGTGCTGGACAAGCGCGGCGTCTCCTTCGAATACGAGGGCGAGATGACCGTGGACGTGGCCCTGAACACCCGCGCGCAGGAAAGCTATCCCTTCCAGCGCCTGTCCGGTCCGGCGAACATCCTTGTGGTTCCGGCGCGGCACTCGGCCTCGATCTCGGTCAAGCTGATGCAGGAGATGGCGGGTGCCACGGTGATCGGACCGATCCTTGCGGGCATCGACAAGTCGATCCAGATCTGTTCGACCAACTCGACCGCGAACGACATCCTGAACATGGCCGTTCTTGCCGCCTGCAAGGTCGGCTGAACTGTCGAAGAGTGGGTTTCTAACCCACCCGCCGCACCGAAGGACATGCCATGGCCATTTTCAACCTCGGGTCCATCAACGCTGATCTCGTCTACCGCGTGCCGCACCTGCCCGGCGCCGGGGAAACGCTGGCGGCGCGCTCTTTCAGCCGCGGCCTTGGCGGCAAGGGTGCCAATATGTCCGTTGCGGCGGCCCGGGCGGGCGCCCGATGCCTGCATATCGGCGCGGTGGGTGCCGACGGAGGCTGGGCGGTCGAGCGGCTGATGGAATACGGTGTCGACACCCGCCCCGTCGCCACGGTGGAGGAAGTCACGGGCAATGCGGTGATTGCCGTCGACGATGCGGGCGAGAACAACATCATCATCCTGCCCGGGGCCAACCATGCCCTGACCGAGGACCATATCGCGCGCGCCCTGACAGAGGCGACCGAGGCCGACAGCTTCCTGTTCCAGAACGAGACCAACGCCCTGCGGATCGGCGCCGAACGCGCCTCGGCGCGGGGGATGCGCGTGGCCCATGCCGCCGCGCCCTTTGACGCGGCCTCGGTTCAGCAGGTGCTGCCGCTGCTCGACCTGCTGTTCCTGAACGAGGTCGAGGCCGCGCAGCTGGCCGAGGCCACGGGGACAGAAGCGGCCTCTCTGCCGGTGCGCGACATCATCGTGACGCTGGGGTCGAAGGGTTGCCGCTGGCACAACACCGATCGCGGCGAGACCCGAAGCTTTCCGGCCTTCAAGGTGTCCCCGGTCGATACCACGGGCGCGGGCGACACCTTTACCGGTTATGTCATGGCCGGGCTGGATCGCGGTATGCCGATGGAACAGGCCATCCGGCTGGCGTCCAAGGCCGGGGCGCTGATGGTCACGCGCATGGGCGCGGCGGATGTGATCCCGGACCTCAAGGAGGTTCAGGCCTTCAACCCGCCCGCCTGAGGCCCCTAGGCCTCTGGCCGTGACGGGGTCGCCCCGCCTCCTAGTTGATGAAGGGCGCGGCACTGCCCCAAAGCGCCTTGATCCGCTGGTCCCGTCCGCAGCCGGTGCGATAGCGTTTATAGGCATCGCTCTGCTTGATGATGCCGAAGCGGGTCACCACGGTATTGGTGCCCTTGTAGTAGTCCTGATGGTAGTCCTCGGCCTCGTAAAAGGGCGCCCTGTCCAGAACCGGGGTCACCACCTGCCTGCCAAGCGCCTTGCTGGCCGCGGCCTTGGCTGCCTGAGCGGCCTGCCGGTCGGCGCCATCGGCGAAGATCGCGGTCCGGTAGCTGTCGCCCCGGTCGCAGAACTGCCCGTCCGCGTCCAGCGGATCGACGGAGCGGAAGAACAGGTCATACAGCTGCCGGGCAGAGACCTGCGCCGGATCGTAGTCGATGCGCACCGCCTCGTAATGGCCGGTGCCACCGCGCGTCACCTGCTTGTAGGTCGGGTCAGCCACCGTCCCGCCCATGTAGCCGGACACGACCTCGGACACGCCTTTGACCTTCTCGAAATCCGCCTCGACGCACCAGAAACAGCCGCCGGCAACGTAAAGCTCTGCCGCTTGCACGGCTTTGGGCTGGGCCGAGACCGCGAGCGCCGAGAGGCACAGGCCGGTCAGGCCCCGGATGATACGGGTTCGCATGACAGTCCTCCTTTTGCCCTGATGGTGTGATGCAGCGGGGCGGTTTGGCAACGGATGCAACGCCGTTTCACCGCAAGGTGACCGGGCTGTGAGGGGTGGTAAGGCGCGTGAAACGGCTGCGTCAGGCGGACAGCGCCCGCGTGGTCACCGGGCAGCGGTCGCCGCCATACAGCTGGTCGAGAACGGCGGAAAACGCCGCTGGCGCCTTCGGGACCGCCTCGAACAGGGTCATGCAGGAGCGGACTTTCAGCGCATCGACAGGGCCAAGGATGTGCTCGGGGTCGGTGCCGTCATGGGTCAGCAACAGCGCGGTGCAGTCCTGCAAACGCGGGCCAAGAATTGGATGGGAAAGGTAGGCTGTGGCCTCGTCCAGACCCGCAAGCCCGAAATGCAGGGCGCGCGGGCTGCGGCCCAACGCGCGCAATTGCGGGAAGACCCACCAGATCCAGTGAGAGGTCTTCTGCCCCGCGCGCAGCTCGCGCAGGACGTCGGTCCAGACGGCATCCTGCGCGTCGACGAATTCCTGAAACTCAGCCATGGCGACACTGTAGCATGGCGGCCAGCCCGGTGTCGCGCTGGCCAGAGTGCAGGGTGGGCGTCAGGAGCCCAACCGCCGCTTGCGCGCGGCCAGAAGGCGCAGGCGCAGGGCGTTCAGCTGGATGAAGCCCGCCGCGTCCTTCTGGTCGTAGGCGCCGGCGTCGTCCTCGAAGGTCACATGCGCCTCGGAGTAGAGCGAGGCGTCGGACCAGCGGCCGACGCAGGTCGCAGACCCCTTGTACAGCTTCAGCCGGACGGTGCCCGAGACCAGTTCCTGCGACTTGTCGATTGCGGCCTGCAGCATCTCGCGCTCGGGCGAGAACCAGAAGCCGTTGTAGATCAGTTCGGCATAGCGCGGCATCAGGCTGTCCTTCAGGTGGCCCGCGCCGCTGTCCAGCGTGATCTGCTCGATGCCGCGATGGGCCTCCAGCAGGACGGTGCCGCCGGGGGTCTCGTAGATGCCGCGGGACTTCATGCCGACGAAGCGGTTCTCGACAAAGTCGAGGCGGCCGCAGCCGTGCTTGCCGCCCAGCTCGTTGAGCCTGGTGAGGATCGTGGCGGGCGACATGGCCTCGCCGTTGATCGCCACGGCGTCACCCTTTTCAAAGGTGATCTCGATGAATTCCGGCGTCTCGGGCGCGTCTTCGGGCGCAACGGTGCGCTGGAAGACATAGTCGGGCGCCATGACGGCGGGATCTTCCAGAACCTTACCCTCGGAGGAGGTGTGCAGCAGGTTCGCGTCAACGCTGAACGGTGCCTCGCCGCGCTTGTCCTTGGCGATCGGGATCTGGTTCTGCTCGGCGAATTCCAGCAGCTTGGTGCGCGAGGACAGGTCCCATTCGCGCCACGGCGCGATGCATTTGACGTCGGGGTTCAGCGCGGCGGCGCTGAGTTCGAAACGCACCTGATCGTTGCCCTTGCCGGTTGCGCCGTGCGCGATGGCATCGGCGCCGACTTCTTCGGCGATCTCGACCAGCCGCTTGGAAATCAGCGGGCGGGCAATCGAGGTGCCCAGCAGGTAAAGCCCCTCGTAGACCGCATTGGCGCGGAACATCGGGAAGACGAAATCGCGCACGAATTCCTCGCGCACGTCCTCGATGTAGATGTTCTCGGGCTTGATCCCCAGCAGCTCGGCCTTCTTGCGTGCAGGCTCCAGCTCTTCGCCCTGACCGAGGTCGGCGGTGAAGGTCACCACCTCGCAGCCGTATTCGGTCTGAAGCCATTTCAGGATGATCGAGGTGTCGAGGCCACCGGAATAGGCCAGGACAACTTTCTTGGGCGCGCTCATGTCGGGGATCCTCTTTGTATACGGCGCGCGGATTACCGGGTTTTGAAGGGCTGGGCAAGGCTGGGCCGTTGACGCCCGCGCCGGACGTGGTAGCCATCCCCGGCACGGCAGGGAGGTCGAACATGCGCGGCTGGCATATCTTTACCCATTCGGCGGGGCTGGTTTTCCGCAACCTCGACGCGGCCTTCCGGATCTCTGCGGTGCCCTACTGCGCCCACATCGCGGCGCAGATCTTCCTGCTTCTGAATCCCGCGCTTCTGGCCACGCCGGACGTGGGGACGGATATCGACGCCACCATGGGCGGCGCCCTGCCCCAGGTCGAGCCGCTGGCCTATGCCATTTTCTTCTGCCTGCAATTCGCCGCTGCCATCGCCAGCCTGTGGATCGCGGTGAACTGGCACCGCTACGTGCTGCTCGAAGAGATCCCCGCCGGTCCGGTGCCGCCGTTCCGGGGCGACCTCGTGCTGGGGTACTTCGGGCGGTCGGTGCTGATCGCGCTCTTGCTGGTGGTCGCGCTGTTCACGCTGGCCATTCCGGCGGGGCTGCTGATGACCTCGATGCCCGGGGCGACGCTGCCGCTGGTGCTGGCGACGGTGGCGGGTGTGCTTTACGTCTTTCTCAGGCTGGGGGTGATCCTGCCCGCCGGCACCCTGGGCCGCAAGCTGACGCTGCACAACGCGTGGCAGGCGACCGGCGCCGAAAGCGGCGCGATCTTCGCGCTGGCGGTGATCTCGGTGCTGGGCATGACCCTTGTGATGATCCCCAATATCGTCGCGGGGGACAGCCTGTCCCTGCTGTCGACGGTCTACGGTCTTGCCGTGGGCTGGGTGGTGACCATGGTCGGTGCCTCGCTTCTGACCTCGCTCTACGGTATCTGCGTCGAAGGGCGCACGATCGCCTGAATCGCACCATGACCTTGGGAAGGCTTTCGCCATGACCGATTTTCAGTCCCGCGCCCGCGCCGCCGAAGAGGCGATGCGCGCGGCCTTCCCCGAAACCCCGCTGCTGCGCAACGACCACCTGTCGCAGCTTTACGGTGCCGACATCTGGCTCAAGCGCGAAGATCTGTCGCCGGTGCGAAGCTACAAGCTGCGCGGCGCCTTCAACGCCATGCGCAAGCAGACCGGAGAGGCGCTGTTCGTGGCCGCGAGCGCGGGCAACCACGCGCAGGGCGTGGCCTGGATGTGCCGCCAGTTCGACGTGAAGGGCGTGATCTTCATGCCGGTGACGACGCCGCAGCAGAAGATCCGGAAGACAGAGATGTTCGGCGGCGCCAATGTCGAGATTCGCCTGATCGGCGACTATTTCGACGACTGCCTGCATGCGGCGCAGGCCTTCGTGGCGGCAGAGGGCGGGCATTTCCTGTCGCCCTTCGACGACGAGGACGTGATCGAGGGGCAGGCCTCTGTCGCGGTCGAGGTCGAGCGCCAGCTGGGCTGCCTGCCCGACCTGATGGTGGTGCCCGTGGGCGGCGGCGGGCTGGCCTCGGGGCTGTTTTCCTATCTCGGGACCGCTGTGCAGTACACCTTTGTGGAACCCCTGGGTGGCGCCTGCCTGCGTGCGGCGCTGGAAGCCGGAGAGCCTGTCGCCCTGCCCCGCGTCAACACCTTTGCCGATGGCGCCGCCGTGGCGAAGATTGGCGAGAAGACCTTTGCCTGCCTCAGGGATGTCGGCGTCGCCAATACCCTGACGATCAACGAAGACCGGCTGTGCACGACGATGCTGGACATGCTGAACGTCGAGGGGATCGTGCTGGAACCGGCCGGGGCGCTGTCGGTCGATGCGCTGAAGGATCTCGGCTTGTCGATCCGGGGCCGGACGGTGGTCTGCATCACCTCTGGCGGCAACTTCGACTTCGAGCGGCTGCCCGAGGTGAAGGAGCGCGCCCAACGCTATTCCGGCGTGAAGAAATATTTCATCCTGCGCCTGCCCCAGCGGCCCGGCGCACTGAAGGATTTCCTGAACTTCCTCGGGCCGGAAGACGATATCGCCCGCTTCGAGTATCTGAAGAAATCGGCACGCAACTTCGGCTCTGTCCTCATCGGGATAGAGACGGCGCGGCCGCAGAACTTTCACACGCTTCTGGCGAAGCTGGATGCTCATGGCTTTACCTACCAGGACATCACCGAAAACGAGACGGTTGCGCAATTCGTGATCTAAGGCGTTTGGGCTTTGCCCGGCGCGTGCATCATCGACTGTTCCGGCGGCACGAAGGGCGTGGCAGGATAAGCCTGCCTCGCCTTCGGCCGGAAACCTGTCAGGCGGCCAGCTTGCCGGGAAGGTCGCGTTCGAAAATTGCCCGTGACAGGCTGTAGATCTCGCGCACCTCGGCGGCGGTGACCGCTTGCGGATTGTTTTCGGCGGCCGCCGTTTCGCCCTTCTGGCAGGCCTGCGCCAGCGCGTCGAAGCCAAGATTCAGCGCCGCGCCTTTCAGGAAATGCATGTGTTCCTCAAGCAGCACGGGGTTGTCACCGGCGGCTTCAAGTTTTGTGACCGCGGTTTCCACCTCCTTCAGGAACAGATCGACGATTTCGCCGAAATCCTCGGCCCCGACCTCGTCCACAAGGTCTTCGACACGTGCCCAGTCAATCATGATGCACCTCCAGCGTATCGCCAGAATATGGGGGAGAACGTGAACATAGGGTTTCAACCGGGCGACGGACGCGTGGCGGCAAGGCAAAATTTTACGTTTCAGCAACGGTTAAGGTCTCTGCGCTAGGCACCCTGACCGTATGACCTTGTCCGGTGAGGGACGTTATTGTTGAACTTGGAACGCCTCGAATGCCCACCGGGCCAGACCGGTGCGATCAGCCGCGTGCTGGTGGTCGACGACAGCAACCTGCAATTGCGTATCGTCTCTGCCATGCTGAAACGCTGGGGGTTCGAGGTCGATGTCGCCACATCCGGGCCCGATGCCCTGAAACTTTGCCTTCACAGGCCGCCGGACCTCGTTCTTTCGGATTGGATGATGCCCGGCATGACCGGGCTGGAGTTCTGCCGCCGGTTCCGCGCCCTCGACCGGGACGGCTATGGCTACTTCATTCTTCTGACCTCCAAGAGCGACAAGGCCGACGTGGCGCAGGGGCTCGATGCCGGGGCCGACGATTTCCTGACCAAGCCGGTCAACGCCCACGAATTGCGGGCGCGTATCAACGCCGGTGAGCGCATCGTTTCGATGGAACGGCAGCTGACCGAAACCAACCGGCAGGTGTCCGACGCGCTTCGGGAACTGCGCGAAATCCACGAGGCCATCGAAAACGATCTGCGGCAGGCGCGCACGATCCAGCAGTCGCTTGTGCCAGAGCGGGTGCGGACCTTCGGCAGCTCGCGGGTCAGCCTGTTGTTGCAGCCCTGCGGGCATGTCGGTGGCGATCTCGTCGGCATGTTCAGCCCCGCCCCGGATCAGCTGGGCCTCTACAGCATCGACGTCTCCGGGCACGGTATCACCTCTGCCATGGTCACGGCCCGGGTGGCCGGGTACCTGTCCAGCACCTTCCCGGAGCAGAACGTGGCGCTCGACCGGCAAAGCGACCGCCCCTTCGCGCTGCGCGAACCCAGGGATACCGCGCGGCGCCTGAACCAGCGTTTCGCCGCCGATCCCGGGGTCGAGGAATACCTGACCATGGCCTATGTCGCCGCCGACCTGTCGACCGGCGTGATGCGCCTGGTGCAGGCCGGGCACTCGCCGCCGATCCTGTTGCGGCGCAATGGACCTGTGCAGTTCATCGGCGACGGCGGCCTGCCCATCGGCCTTGTGGATGAGGTCACATACGACCAGCACAGCTTTCGGATGGAACGCGGCGATCTGTTGCTGCTTTATTCGGACGGCTTCACCGAGGCGGTGATGAAAGACGGCAGCATGCTGGGCGAAGACGGGCTGGCACAGCTGTTGTGCGACAGCGCGCAGGTCGGGACGGGGCCGGACCTGCTAAGCGACATGTTCTGGCGGCTGACCACCGAGATGGCCGACCCCGACCGGCTGGGCGACGACGTCTCTGCCGCGCTGCTGGAATACGACGTGCTGCGCTGACCCGGTCAAAGGCAAAGGCGCCGCACGAAGTCGCGCTCGCCGGGGTTGCCCAGCATCTCGGCGGCCAGACCGGCGGGCATCCACAAGGCGGTATGGCCGGGCTCTGACGGGGCTTCGCGGCCAAGGACGGGCTCTGCGGCGTAAAGGATGCACATCTTCTCGGCCCAAATCTCGTATTCGGGCATGAAGGTGAACCGCCGGAACGCGCCCAGCCGCCGGGGATTGGCGATGGTCCAGCCGGTCTCTTCGCGGATTTCGCGGTGCAGTGCGGCCAGCGGCTGCTCCCCCGGGTCGATACCGCCGCCGGGCAGCTGGTATTCGGGATAGGGCTCTGACTGATGGGTCAGCAGCAGCGCCCCGTCGCGCGGCAGGATCGCGTAGACCCCGGGCCGAAAGATGTACCTGCGGCCCGTTTCGGGGGCCTCTCCGTATCGCGGCGCCATGGGGACCCCTTTGCGTTTGCGTCAGCTTTCCCTATATGACCGCCTATTGCCATTCACCGGCAGACAAGGAAACCCCATGAGCTTCGGCACCAAACTCGCCTGGGACGATACCGTCCTTCCTTTCCAGCTTGACCGCTCCGACATGCGTGGACGCGTGGCGCGTCTGGATGGCGTATTGTCCGGCGTGCTCAAGCAACACAATTATCCGGCCCCGGTCGAGGCGCTGGTGGCCGAGATGGCCCTGCTGACCGCGCTGATCGGCCAGACGATCAAGCTGCGCTGGAAGCTGTCGCTGCAGGTCCAGACCAACGGCCCGGTGCGGATGATCGCCACCGACTATTACGGCCCCGAGGAAGAGGGCCAGCCCGCGCGCATCCGCGCCTATGCCAGCTTTGACGCGGATCGCATCACCGAGGCCGCGCCCTTCGAACAGCTTGGGCAGGGCTATTTCGCCATCCTGATCGATCAGGGTGAGGGCATGCAGCCCTATCAGGGCATCACCCCCGTGGCCGGATCGTCGCTGTCCGACTGCGCCGCCGCCTATTTCGCCCAGTCCGAGCAGCTGCCCACGACCTTCGCGCTGGCCTATGGCCGCTCGACAGAGCCGGGCGTGCCAGAGCACTGGCGCGCCGGTGGCATCATGCTGCAGCACATGCCCAAGGCCTCGCCCTTCGCCTCGGGCGATGCGACCGGCGACGCGGGGCTGCTGGCGGCCGAGGATCTGGTCGAGGGCGACGAGAAAGAGAACTGGAACCGCGTGAACGCGCATGTCGCGACATTGGAAGAGCTGGAGCTGATCGGCCCCAGCGTGCCGCCGACCGATCTGCTGGTGCGCCTGTTTCACGAGGAACAGCCACGGGTCTACGACAGCCAGACGATCCGCTTCGGCTGCACCTGTTCCGAGGATCGCGTGCGGCAGTCGCTGTCGATCTACTCGGCCCGGGACATCGAGAAGATGACCACCGACGAGGGTCTCGTGACCGCCGACTGCCAGTTCTGCGGCGCGCATTACGAACTGGACCCGGCATCGGTGGGGTTCGAAAGCGATGACAAGGCATGATCAGGAACGGGCGCTGCGCCGCGCGCTGACCCGCGCGGCCGGAGCCTCGTCCGACTTCGACCTGAACCGCGATGTTGCACTGCCGCCGGACCGCAAGCTGCGGGCGGCGGGGGTGCTTGTCGCCTTTCAGGAGGGGCGCGCGGGCCTTGACCTGATCCTGACCAAGCGCTCGTCCCGGCTGAAGCATCACCCGGGCCAGATCGCCTTTCCCGGCGGCAAGGTCGATCCCGGCGACGCCGACGAGACCGCCGCCGCCCTGCGCGAGGCGCAGGAAGAGGTCGGGCTGGACCCGGCGGCTGTCGAGGTGCTGGGCACCCTGCCCCCGCATGAAACGGTCACCGGCTTCACGGTGACCCCGGTGCTGGCGATGATCCGCGCGCCCTTCACCCCCGTGCCGGAACCGGGCGAGGTCGACGAGGTCTTCAGCGTGCCGCTGGCCCATGTCACCGACCCGGCGCGCTTTTCGGTGCAGTGGCGGCGCTGGCGCGGGCAGCGGCGGCTCTATTACACGGTGCCCTTTGGTCCCTATTACATCTGGGGCGCGACGGCGCGGATGCTGCGGGGGCTGGCGGAGCGGATGACATGACGCAGGTGACCGGCGACTGGCTGACCGCACCCGGTACGCAGGCGGTCATGGGCATGCTCGAAGACGCGGGCTATCAGGCCCATGCGGTCGGCGGCTGCGTGCGCAACGCGCTTCTGGGTGCGCCGGTGGCCGATGTGGACATCTCCACCGACGCCCGGCCCGAAACCGTCATCGCGCTGGCCAGGGCGGCGGGGCTGAAGCCCGTGCCCACCGGCATCGACCATGGCACCGTCACCGTCGTCGCCAGGGGCGAGCCCTTCGAGGTCACCACCTACCGTGCCGACGTGGAAACCGACGGGCGCCGTGCCGTGGTGCGCTTTGCCGATACGATGGCAGAGGACGCGGTGCGCCGCGACTTCACCATGAACGCGCTTTATGCCGACCGGCGCGGCACGGTGGTCGATCCGCTTGGCGGGCTGCCCGACCTCCGCGCGCGGCACCTGCGCTTCATTCAGGACGCCGCGCAGCGCATCCGCGAGGACTATCTGCGCACGCTGCGCTATTTCCGCTTTCACGCGTGGTACGGCGACCCGGCGCAGGGCATGGATGCCGAGGCGCTGGCCGCCATCGCTGACAATCTGGACGGCCTCGACCGCCTGTCCGCCGAGCGCGTGGGCGCCGAACTGCTGAAACTGCTGGCGGCACCCGATCCGGTGCAGGCCGTCGCGGTGATGGCGCAGACCGGTGTCCTGCCGCGCATCCTGCCCGGTGCCAGCCCGCGCGCCCTTGGGCCGCTGCTGATGGCCGAAGAGGCGCTGGACCTCGCGCCGGAGCCGCTGCGCCGCCTCGCCGCCACGGGCTTTGCCGACGGGGCCGCGTTGCGCCTGTCGAAACCGGACCAGAAGCGCCTGACGCTGCTGCGAGAGCTGACCGAAGGCACGGCGGGCTTGCCCGAAGTGGCCTGGCGCCATGGTGCGGCTACCGCCAGCGACACCGCCGCGCTGCGCGCCGCCATACTGGAGCAGCCGGTCGATCCCGCCGCCCTGCCCGACCTTGCCAAGGCCGCGCAGGCGCGCTTTCCGGTGACGGCGCAGGATCTCATGCCCGCGCTTTCGGGCAAGGCGCTGGGCGACCGGCTGCGTGCGCTGGAAGCGCAATGGATCGCCTCGGGTTTCGCGCTCAGCCGCGAAGATTTGCTCAAGACGCCCCCTGAAGCGTGACAAACGCATCCTTTGCGGCTAAGAGGGTTTTCGAACCCGACCGGAGGACACTTGATGGTGCATGACAGGACCCAGCCCAGCCCAGCCTGAGCCGCCTTGTTTTGCACGGGTGGCCCATGGCCCCCGCTTCCCATCTCGTGATTCGCTTTTGCTCTGTGAGGAGCCTCCGGAATGTTTCGTTTCTTTGAAAATCTTGTCGATCCCTATGCCAAGTACCGGCAGACCGACACGCCGCCGCGTCGGCTGTTGCCCTTCATGCTGGACTACGCGCAGCCCTTTCGGGGGGTCTTTGTCTGGGCCACCCTTCTGTCCATCGTCGTCGCGGCGGTAGAAATCTGGCTGATCTGGGTCATGGGCTGGGTGGTCGACATCCTGTCGGGCGACCCGCAACAGGTCTGGCAGGATCACGGCTGGGCGCTGATCGGCATGGGTGTCTTCATCCTGGTCCTGCGGCCGTTGATCCAGGCGGCGGACGTGCTGCTTCTGAACAACACGATCCTGCCGAACTTCGGCACGCTGATCCGCTGGCGCGCGCATGGCCATGTGCTGCGCCAGTCGGTCGGCTGGTTCGAGAACGACTTTGCGGGGCGCATCGCCAACCGCATCATGCAGACCCCGCCCGCGGCGGGCGAAGCGGTGTTCCAGATCTTCGACGCGATCACCTTTTCCATCGCCTATGTGGTGGGTGCCATGGTGCTTCTGGGCGACGCCGACCCGCGCCTGATGATCCCCATGGCGCTGTGGCTGGTGCTCTACGGCGGCCTCATGCGCTGGACCGTCGTGCGCGTTGGCCCGGCCTCCAAGGCGGCCAGCGATGCGCGCAGCCTTGTGACGGGGCGCGTGGTGGACAGCTACACCAACATCCACTCGGTCAAGATGTTCGCCCACACCGGGTCGGAACTGGACTACGCGAAAGAGGCCATCGAGGTCTCGCGCAAGACCTTCCAGGACGAGATGCGGATCTACACCATCATGGACGTCACCCTGATGGTGCTGAACGGCCTGCTGATCGTCGGTGTCGTCGGCTGGGCGCTGGCGCTGTGGATGCAGGGCGCGGCCTCGACCGGGGCCGTGGCGGCGGCGACCGCGCTGACGCTGCGGCTGAACGCCATGACCGGCTGGATCATGTGGGCGCTGACCTCGTTCTTCCGCCAGCTTGGCGTCGTGGCCGAGGGGATGGAGACGATTGCCCAGCCGATTGCGCTGACCGATTCCGATGGCGCGCAGCCGCTGCGCCTGACCGACGGGCGGATCGAGATCAAGGGGCTGAGCCACCACTACGGGCGCGAGGCCGGCGGTCTGGACAACATCGACATCGTGATCGAACCGGGCGAGAAGGTCGGGCTGATCGGCCGCTCTGGCGCGGGCAAGTCGACGCTGGTGAAGCTGCTCTTGCGCTTCTACGACGCCGAGAAGGGCGCGATCCGCATCGACGGGCAGGACATTTCCGAGGTGACGCAGGACAGCCTGCGGCTGGCCATCGGCATGGTGCAGCAGGACAGCAGCCTTCTGCACCGCTCGGTCCGGGACAATATCCTCTACGGGCGTCCAGATGCATCGGAAGACGACATGATCCGCGCCGCCCGGCAGGCGCAGGCACATGACTTCATCCTCGACCTGACCGATCCCAAGGGGCGGCCCGGCTACGACGCCCATGTGGGCGAGCGCGGCGTCAAGCTGTCCGGCGGCCAGCGGCAGCGGGTGACACTGGCGCGGGTGATCCTGAAGGACGCGCCGATCCTGCTTCTGGACGAGGCGACCAGCGCGCTGGACTCCGAGGTCGAAGCGGTGATCCAGGACACGCTTTACGGCATGATGGAGGGCAAGACCGTCATCGCGATTGCACACAGGTTGTCTACAATCGCGCAGATGGACCGCATCCTGGTGATGGACGCGGGCCGGATCGTCGAAGAGGGCACCCACGACGCGCTTTTGGCGCAGGGCGGGCTATATGCCGGGTTCTGGGCGCGCCAGTCCGGCGGGTTCATCGACGCGGATTCAGAGGCGGCAGAGTGATGCAGCAGTGGTTTCAACGGTTTGTCCGCCGCGCGGGCGACATGATCGACGCCGAGGCCCCCGCCGAGGGGCCGCCGCCACGCAGGCTGCGCCCCTTCGTCTTCTGGGCGCTCAAGGGCGGCTGGACCGTGATCTGGCTGGGCGTGGCGATCTCTGTGCTTGCGGGCATCACGGAGGTCGCCTCGATGTACCTGCTGGGCCTTGTCGTCGATGCGGTCGCGGCGCCCGCCGATGCGGTGATCCCCGTGGGTTGGCTGATCGCCGCCGCCGTCGGGCTGCTGCTGGTGGCGCGCCCGCTGTTGTTCGGCGGGCTGGCCCTGACGCAGGCGGTCATGATCGGGCCGAACATCCTGAAGCTGGTGCTGGCGCGGCTTTATCGCTGGACCATCGACCAGCCGGTCAGCTTCTTCGACAACGACTTTGCCGGTCGCGTGGCGCAGAAAAAGATGCAGGCCGCGCGGTCCCTGACAGAGATCGTGGTCGAGACGGTGAACGCCGTGACCTTCGGGCTGGCGACCGTCATGGCCACCGCCGTCCTGCTGGGCGGTATCAGCGGCTGGTTGCTGGGGGTGCTGGCGTTGTGGCTGGTGGCCTATGCCGGGTTCCTGAAGCTGATGCTGCCGACGGTCCGCGCGCGCTCTGCCAAACGGGCCGAGGCGCAGGCCATGGTCACCGGGCAGGTCGTCGATACGATCAGCAATATCAAGACGGTCAAGCTGTTCGCGGGCGGCGCGCAAGAGGACCGGATGGCGCTGGGGGCGATGTCGGACCTGCGCGACAAGACGCTGCACTACGGCGAGGCGCAGACCGCCTTCCGCCTTGGGCTGATCTTCATCGCCGGGCTGCTGCCGATCCTCATGGTCGGCGCGGCCATCGCGCTGCGCGCCGGTGGCGTCAGCCCCGGTGACATCGCCGCCGTGGGGGCCGTGACGATCCGGCTGGCGCAGATGACCGGCTGGATCAGCTTCACCCTGATGGTGATCTATTCCCACCTCGGAGAGGTCGAGGACGGCATGAACACGCTGTCGGTGCCCCACACGCTGACCGATGCAAGTGACGCGGCAGAGCTGGTGGTTCCGGCGGCAGAGATCCGCTTTGACGATGTGACCTTCACCTATGGCGGCGAAAGCGGCGGGGTCGAGGGCATCGACCTGACCATTGCCCCGGGCGAAAAGCTGGCGATTGTCGGCGCTTCGGGGGCGGGCAAGTCGACGCTGCTGGCGCTTCTGCTGAGGCTCTACGACAGCGAGGGCGGCGTGGTGCGGATCGACGGGCAGGACGTCTCTGGTGTCACGCAGGAAAGCCTGCGCCGCAAGATCGGCATGGTCACGCAGGAAACCGCCATGTTCAACCGCTCGGCCATGGACAATATCCGCTATGGCCGCCCCGAGGCCTCGGACGCCGAGGTCATCGCCGCCGCCCGCGCCGCCGAGGCGCATGAATTCATCGGCGCGCTGCGCGACCACCGGGGCCGTCAGGGCTATGAGGCGCATCTGGGCGAACGCGGCGTGAAGCTGTCGGGCGGCCAGCGGCAGCGGATTGCGCTGGCCCGCGCGATCCTCAAGGACGCGCCGATCCTCGTCCTGGACGAGGCGACAAGCGCGCTGGATTCCGAGGTCGAGGCCGCGATCCAGGAGGCCCTGGGCCGGGTGATGCAGGGCAAGACGGTTCTGGCCATTGCACACAGGTTGTCCACAATCTCCAGCATGGACCGGATCATCGTTCTGGACGGCGGCCGCATCGTCGAGGAAGGCACCCACGACACGCTGCTGGAAAACGGCGGGCTTTACGCGCGCTACTGGGAACGGCAGTCCGGCGGTTTCCTTGGCAGCGACGGCCTGCCCGAGGCGGCGGAATGATCCACCGCCTGCTGTCCTTCGTCGATGCCTTCGCCCCGGCAGAGGGCACCCCGCCCCGCGATGTCTGGCCCTTTTCCCGCTGGGCGCTGCAGGGCGCCTGGCCCGCGATCTGGACCGCCTGTTTCGTGACGCTGCTGACCGGCGTGGCGGAACTGGTCTCGGCCCGGTTCACCGGCTGGGTGGTGGATGCCGCCGCCGCCGAGGGCCCCGGCGCCTACTGGGGGCCCTACACGCTGCTGATCGGCTTCGGCCTGATGTTCTTCCTGCTGATCCGCCCGCTGATCGTGCTGGCCGATGCGGCGGTGTCCTCGGTCAGCCTTGGGCCGAACCTCTACCCCTTGGTGCTCAGCCGGGTGAACCGCTACACGCTGGGGCATTCGCTGTCCTATTTCGACAACGACTTCGCCGGGCGCATCAGCCAGAAGGCGACGCAGGTCGCGCGCGGGCTGAACGATCTCGTGAACGAGATGACCGACGTGCTGGTCTATGCCGTCGCCATGTTCCTCGGCACCTTCGTGTTGCTGGCGGGGATCGATCCGCGGCTGCTGCTGATTTTCACCGGCTGGTTCGTGGTCTACGCGCTGTTCCTGCGGCTGATGATCCCCAGGATGCGGCGGCTGGCGCGCGAGCGCGCCGATGCCAATACGCTGGTCACCGGGCAGATCGTCGACACGCTGTCCAATATCGCGACGGTCAAGCTGTTCGCCCATGACCTGCGCGAGGACGAGGCGACGCGCGCCACGCTGGTGCGCTGGCGCGGCAAGGCACGCGACTTCGGCGTGGTCTCGGCGCTGTTCCGGCTGGGGCTGATGACGCTGGGCGGGCTGCTGCCGCTGATGGCGATCCTGTCCTCGCTCTACCTCTTTTCCATCGGCTCGGCCTCTTCGGGCGATATTGCTATGACGGCGATGTTGACGACGCGGCTGGCGATGCTGACCAACCGGCTGGGTCGCGCGTCCATGTCGATCTTCACCAATATCGGTGTGGTGGCGGATGGCATCGGCACGCTGACCCCGCCGCACGCGATCACCGACCGCCCCGGCGCGCGGGACGAGGCCCGCCCCGGCCCGCTGCATTTCGATCACCTGACCTTCCGCTATGGCGGCAAGCAGGCGGCGCTGAACGATTTCGACCTGACCGTGCGGCAGGGCGAGAAGATCGCGCTGGTCGGGGCCTCGGGCGCGGGGAAATCCACGGTGATCGGGCTTCTGCTGCGGCTTTACGACGTCGAAGAGGGGCGCATCCTGCTGGGCGGCGACGACATCCGCGACCTGACTCAGGCGGCGCTGCGGCGGGCGGTCTCGGTGGTGCGGCAGGAAACCTCGATGTTCAACCGCTCTGCGCTGGAGAACATCCGCTACGGGCGCCCTGATGCCAGTGACGAAGAGGTTTTCGAGGCCGCCCGGCGTGCCTCGGCCCATGACTTCATCCTCGCCCTGCGCGATCATCGCGGGCGCGAGGGCTACGAGGCGCGGCTGGGCGAGCGTGGCGTCAAACTGTCCGGCGGGCAGCGGCAGCGCATCGCGCTGGCCCGGGCGATCCTGAAGGACGCGCCGGTGCTGGTGCTGGACGAGGCGACAAGCGCGCTGGACTCCGAGGTCGAGGCAGAGATTCAGGACGCGCTGGATGTGGTGATGCAGGGCAAGACCGTCATCGCCATTGCACACAGGTTGTCCACAATCGCCCGGATGGACCGGATCATCGTGATGGAGCAGGGCCGCATCGTCGAGCAAGGCACACACGACGCCCTTCTGGCCAAGCGCGGCGTCTATGCGCGCTACTGGTCGCGACAGTCCGGCGGGTTCCTTGGGGCGCAGGACGCGGCGGAATGAAACGGGTGATGATCGTGGGCCAGCCGGGCGCGGGCAAGTCCACGCTGGCCCGGGCGCTGGGGCAGCGGATCGGCCTGCCGGTTGTGCATATTGATTGTATACACTGGCAGCCAGGCTGGGTGGAGCGGGACAAGGCCAGCAAGATCGCCCTGATGCGCGCCGAGGAAGAGCGCGACGCCTGGATCATCGAGGGCGGGCTGTCCGCCACCTGGGACACCCGGCTGGCGCGCGCCGATACAGTGATCGTTCTGGAGTTCCCGACCTGGTTGCGGCTTTGGCGGGTGGTCAGACGGCGGATCGAATATGCGGGCGGGCAGACCCGGCCCGACCTGCCACCGGATTGCCCGGAACGCTTCGACGCCGAGTTCCTGCGCTGGATCTGGGACACGCGGCACAGCAACCGCCTGCGAAACCGTGACCTGATCGCCCGGGCCGCGCCCAAGCGGACCTACCTGCTGACCGGCCCCCGTGCCGTGCGGCGCTTTCTGCGGGATCTCGACAGCGGACGCCTGCCGGGGCAATAGGGCCGCATGGAACAAGGCAGCACAGAAGCAACCGGCGTCACCATCGAACGTCTGGGTCATCGCGGCGACGGGATCGCAGCGGGGCCGATCTATGTCCCCGGCGCCCTTCCGGGCGAGGTGGTCGAGGGCGCGGTCCTGAACGGCGTCCTTGCGGCGCCCCGCATCGTCACGCCCTCGGCCGACCGGGTGTCCCCGCCCTGTCGTCATGCCAAGGCCTGCGGCGGCTGCCAGTTGCAGCACGCCTCGGACGATTTCGTCGCCGGGTGGAAGGTCGATGTGATCCGCCGCGCGCTGACCGCGCAGGGGCTGGAGACAGAGCTTCGCCCCATCGCGACCTCGCCGCGCCAGTCGCGCCGCCGCGCCGCCTTTTCCGCGCGGCGCACCAAGAAGGGTGCGCTGGCGGGGTTTCACCGCAAGGCGTCCGACGTGATGGTCGCGGTGCCGGACTGCATCCTCGTGACCCCTGCTCTTGCCGCTGCCCTGCCCATGGTCGAGGCGCTGGCCGTCCTTGGCGCCTCGCGCAAGGGCGAGCTTTCGGTGCTGGTGACGGACTGCGCCTCTGGGCTGGACGTGGCGGTGAGCGGCGGCAAGCCGCTGGACACCACCCTGCGCGCCGATCTGGCGGCATTGGCGCAGGACCACGGGCTGTCCCGCCTGACCTGGGACGACGAGACGCTGGCCTTCAAACCCGCCTTCCAGAGCTTCGACGGCATCGACGTGGTGCCGCCCCCGGGCGCCTTCCTTCAGGCGACCGAGGCGGGGGAAGAGGCCCTGCGCGCCGGGGTGAAGGCGGCGCTCGAGGGTTGTACACATCTTGTCGACCTCTTCGCGGGCAGCGGCACCTTTGCCCTGCCGCTGGCGAAACGTGCCCGCGTGCACGCGGTCGAGGGTGAGGCGGCCATGGTCCGGGCGCTGGATCGGGGCTGGCGGCAGGCGCAGGGTCTGCGCCATGTCACCCACGAGGCCCGCGACCTGTTCCGCAACCCGCTGCTGCCGGACGAGCTGAAACGCTTCGACGGGGTGGTGATCGACCCGCCGCGCGCCGGGGCCGAAGCGCAGATCGCCGAGATCGCCAGCGCCCGGGTGCCGAAAATCGCCCATGTCTCGTGCAACCCCGTGACCTTCGCCCGCGACTGCGCAACCCTTGTCGCGGCGGGCTATCGCCTTGACTGGGTGATGCCGGTTGACCAGTTCCGCTGGTCTACCCATGTGGAAGTCGTTTCCGCCCTTTCGCTTCAGGACTGACCATGACCCTTCGCCAACGGATCGGCGCCTTCGTCGATCGACCCGCCGTTCAGAACTTCATCATCGGCGTGATCGTCGTGAACGCCGTCCTGCTGGGGATGGAGACTTCGGACCACTTGATGGCGACAGCAGGCGGGCTGATCCGCACGCTGGATCTGGTCTGCCTTGGCATCTTCCTTGTCGAAATCGGGCTGAAGCTGGTGGCGCGCGGCCCGGCTTTCTTCCGCAACGGCTGGAACGTCTTCGACTTCATCGTGGTGGGCATCGCGCTGGTCCCCTCGACCCAGGGGCTGTCGGTGCTGCGGGCGCTGCGCATCCTGCGGGTGCTGCGCGTGATCTCTGTCGCGCCGCGCCTGCGCCGCGTGGTCGAAGGCTTCATCACCGCCCTGCCCGGCATGGCCTCGGTTTTCCTGCTGATGGCGATCATCTTCTACATCGGCTCGGTGATCTCGACCAAGCTGTTCGGGGATGCCTTCCCCGACTGGTTCGGCAACCTGCCCCTGTCGGCCTATTCGCTGTTCCAGATCATGACGCTGGAATCGTGGTCCATGGGAATCGTCCGCCCGGTGATGGAGGTCTATCCCTACGCATGGGCCTTCTTCGTGCCCTTCATCATGATCACCACCTTCGCGGTGGTGAACCTGCTGGTTGGCCTGATCGTGAACTCGATGCAGGACGCCCACGCCGAGGAAACCAACGCCGCGACCGGCAGCTATCGCGACGAGGTTCTGGCGCGCTTGGTGGCCATCGAAGAGCGCCTTGCCGCACAGTCTGGCGATAATGTGATGTTAACCAAGCCGCGCGAATAGTGTAGGGTGGAAAAAAACATCCATGGGGCAGTGGAACAATGCGGTTCATCAAGGTTTTCTTGATTCTGGCAGTGATGCTTGGCGTCTCGGCCTGTAGCAGCAAATTCAAATCCTATCACGGGCCGGAGGTCACGCAGGTCGTCGTCAACAAGGGCGACCGCAAGATGTACCTCCTGCATCACAACAAGGTCCTGAAGGCCTACGACGTGGGCCTGGGCTTCGCGCCCGCCGGTCACAAGGCCTTCGAGGGCGACGGGCGCACGCCCGAAGGCGATTACACGATCGACCGCCGCAACCCGGACAGCAAATTCTACCTGTCCATCGGGATCAACTACCCGAACGAAGAGGACGCGGCGCTGGCCAAGGCGCTGAACAAGCGGCCCGGCGGCGACATCTTCATTCACGGGCAGGGGCCGACCTATCCGCGTGGCGCGCCGCGCGACTGGACGGCGGGCTGCATCGCGATCACCGACAAGCAGATGCGCGACGTCTACGCGATGGTCAAGGACGGCACGCCGATCCGCATCAATCCCTAGCGCGACGGGGCCAAAAGGCCCCCTTACCCTTTTGTCACAGGTCAGAGACGAAAAAAGCCGCCCCTTGGGGCGGCTTTTCCATGTGGGGTGATGGCCTGGGGTCTTGCCGGTCAGCCAAAGTTCGCGGCCACGGCGGTCGCCTGCGGGGTCACGCCCGCACCGGGGGCGCCGATGATCATCGTCCACCAGATCTTGCCGTTGTTCTCCTGGTGCCAGGAAAAGCCCAGTTCTTGCGCCGTCTTGTCGAGGATCAAGTCGCGGGTCTGCGGCTCTTCCATCCAGGCGGCGAGGGTTTCCAGTTCCGTCTCGTAGGTCTCCGAGATGTTCTCGCCCACGAGGCGGCCATTGTACCCGGCGCGGTTGATCCGGTCGATCGGCGACGATCCGTCGGACCCGAAGTGCCAGGGCCGGTTCTGCATCGCCATGTCGCGTGCATGAGTCGCGGCGGCGGCGTTCAGCGAAGAGTTCAGGGTCAGCGCCGGGGCGCCCGCGCTTTGCCGCAGGGCGTTCACCGCGTCCAGCATCCGGTACTGGATGCGCCCGGTGTCGCCGGAGCCGATGCGGTAGACCTTGGGCAGGGGCTTGCCATCGGGACCCATCTGGGGCGGGCCAGAAGGCGTCGTCGTACAGGCGGCAAGGGCATAGGCAGAGGCTAGGGCGATGAAGGCGCGGCGTTTCATGATCAGCTTTCGGGCTATTTCCGGGGTCAACTTCCGCCTTACCCAAAGCAGCGTTGCCATTCAAACCCACATCAGCGTGAGGTTGCCCGTTCAAGCGCCTTTGAATTGCGACTGAGGCATTCAAGCCATATTATCCCCAGGTAAAGTATGAATCCCCGAGAGGACACCGCCATGAAGGACGAGGCTCAGAAGGCTTTGGGTCGCCGCGCGTTTCTGGCCGGCACCGCTGCGATGATCGGCGCACCGGCGCTGGCACAGGACGTCAATACCGGCACCACAGAGATCGAACGCAATGTCACCGATGCCGTGCGCCGCAATATCTCCAGCTTCCGCACGCTGGACTGGCGGCCCTATTTCAACAACCTGAACAAGGGTGCGATCCTTGTCGATATCAGCTCTCGGGCGCTGCACTTCTGGCAGGAAAGCGGGCAGTATTACCTGTATCCTTCCTCGGTGCCGCTGACCGAGGATCTGACGCGCCGGGGCCGCACCTCGGTCACGCTGAAGGATCCCTCGCCGGACTGGCGCCCGACGCCCTCGATGAAGAAGCGCAACCCCGACTGGCCGGATTACGTCGCGCCGGGACCGGACAACCCGCTGGGCACCCGCGCCCTGCACCTGAGCTGGACCTACTACCGTATCCACGGCACGCACGACACGCGCAAGATCGGACGCCGGTCGTCGAACGGCTGCATCGGTCTCTACAACGAGCATATCGAGCAGCTTTACGACATGGCGCGCGTCGGCACACAGGTGTTGCTGATTTGACGACAGCATGGCGGACATGAATTTCCGGGGCTGATTCACCAATTGCAAAGCCCCGGAAATGCTGCTTAGAGAGAGTTACGAGGTAAGTCTTGGGTGCCTGTCGTGTGGGCAACTGTGTCCCGCGCCAGGCGAATATCTGGAGGATATAATGAAGAAACTCGCTCTCGCCGCCGTGCTCACCGGTGCCGCTTCGACCGCAATGGCCGGTTCCTACGCAAAAGACGACGTGGTCATGGAGCCCGTCGTTGTTGTGGAAGAAACCCAACAGTCGTCTTCTTCGGCCGGGCTTCTGATCCCGCTGCTGCTGATCGCGATCGTGGCCGCTGCTGCTGCCGACTGATCGGTTCAGACAGTTCTGAAATGGAAAAGGCGGGGTGACGACCCCGCCTTTTTCTTTTGTCGGGCCCCGGCCCGGCGGCCACTTGGCGGCCCGCTGTCCGCAGGCCGCGCGACCGGGTCAGACCCAGCCGCCCAGATTCTCGTCGATGACCGCAGACAGCGCATTCACATGCGCCGGATCGTCGTTGAGGCAAGGGATGTAGGTGAACGACTCACCCCCCGCGTGTTCAAAGCTTTCGCGGATCTCTTCGTTGATCTCTTCCAGCGTCTCGATGCAATCGGCGCTGAAGGCGGGCGCGATCACCGCGATCTTCTTCTTTCCCTGCTTCGCCAGTTCGGCCACATGCTCCACCGTGTAGGGCTTCAGCCATTCCTCGGGGCCAAAGACCGACTGGAAGGTCGTGGTGATCCGGCTTTCGTCCCAGCCCAGCCGCTCGCGCAGCAGGCGCGTCGTCTTCTGGCACTGGCAATGGTAGGGGTCGCCCTGCATCAGGTAGCGTTTCGGCATGCCGTGGTAGCTGACCACGAGGATGTCGGGCTCCTGCTCCGCCGCCGCATAGCCGCGCTCGACTGACTGGGCCAGCGCCTCGATATATTGCGGATGCTCGAAGTAGGGATCGACGACGCGGGCCGTGGGCTGCCATGTCTCGGCCATCAGCGCGCGAAAGAACTGGTCGTTCGCGGTGGCAGAGGTGGCGCCTGCGTAATGCGGATAAAGCGGGAAGAACAGGATCTTGTGGCAGCCCGCCTCGACCATCTCGCGCACCTTCGACGTGGTCGAGGGGTTGCCGTAGCGCATGCAGAAATCGACCATGACGCGGTCGCCGTATCGCGCCTGCATCTTCGCCGCGATCGCCGAAGTCTGGTCGCGGGTGATGGTCATCAGCGGGCTTTCACCCTTGTCCTCGTTCCAGATCGAGCGATAGGCCGCGCCCGAGGTAAAGGGTCGTTTCGACAGGATGATCAGCTGTAGCAGCGGCTGCCACTTCCAGCGCGGATAGTCGATCACCCGGCGGTCCGACAGGAACTCGTTCAGGTAGCGCCGCATCGACCAGTAGTCGTGCCCGTCAGGCGTGCCGAGGTTGGCCAGAAGCACGCCGACCTTGCCCGAGGTCACCTTCGGGTGGTCGGACGGCGCATGGGCGGGACGGGCGGCAGAGGGGGTGATGGCGTCCGGCAAAGGCGTGGCTCCTGTCTGTCTGATGTCGCGGGCAGAAGTATCGCACGCAGCCGATAGGTCAATCTTTCAACGGCTGCTCGGGCGTGCCCAGGGCGTCCGCCAACCGGGCCGAGGCAGAGCCCGGGCGCAGAGGTTGCGGCTGGCTGGCGTCCGGGGCCCAGCCGGTCAGGGTGATGATCTCGAAGGTTGCCGGCACGCGCCCGTCCGGCAGGGCGAAGGCCTGCGCATAAAGCGCTGCGGCCCTTGGAAACAGGGCCCGGGGCGGGATTCGGCGGTGGCGGGCGGCCAGCGCGTTGCCTTCGCCCATCGCGCGCAGGTCGCGCATCAGGTGCAGGGCGCTTTCGTAACTGGCGGTCAGGGTGGCGGCATCGGCCACCGGCAGGGCCAGCCCGGCGCGCTGCATCAGGGCGCCAAGGTCGCGGATTTCGGCCATCGGCGCGACCCGGGGGGACAATCCGCCGCAGACCTCGGTCTCTGCCTGCGACAGCGCGGCGCGCAATTCGTGCAGCGTGCGGCCCGCGAAGGTCAGGCCAAGGAACAGCCCGTCGGGCCGCAGCGCGCGGCGGCACTGGATCATCTGGCCCACCGGATCGTCGGCCCAATGCAGCGCCAGCGCGTGGATCACCAGATCGGCAGAGCGTTCGGCCAGGTCCAGCGTCTCGGCGTCCGGCACGATGCGCGCCGCAGGGAAGTGCGGCGCCCAGACCTGCGGCCAGGGTGTCACGATGACCACATCCGTAAAGGCCCTGTTAACCATGGCCAGCCGATCCTGAGCCTCGTCGCAGGCCGAGTCGTGCAGGAAAAGGGCCGGGGCCCTGGCCGCCCGGGCGCGGTGCCGGGTCAGGGCGGGATGGTCTGTCAGTCGGGGAGTCGTGGACATATGCGGGCAGATAGGGCGATCCGCGCGGGCATGCAAACGCTGGTGCAGATGGTCTACCCGCCGCGCTGCCTGTCCTGCGGCGGGCTGGTGGACAGCGATTTCGGGCTGTGCGGCGCCTGCTGGCGGGACACGCCCTTTGTGGCCGGGCTGGCCTGCGACCTCTGCGGGGTGCCGCTGCCGGGGCTGTCCGACCGGGCAGAGCATTGCGACGACTGCCTGCGGATCGGCAGGCCCTGGGCGCAGGGGCGGGCGGCGCTGCTGTACCGGGGCATCGGGCGGCGGCTGGTGCTGGCGCTGAAGCACGGCGACCGCCACGACATCGCCCGCCCCGCCGCGCGGTGGATGGCACGGGCGGCGCGCGACCTGCACCGCAGCGACCTGCTGCTCTTGCCGGTCCCGCTGCACAGCCGCCGACACATTGCGCGGCGCTACAACCAGTCGGCGCTGCTGGCCGGGGAAATGGCCGGGGAAATGGGCGTGGCCTTCTGCCCCGACGCGCTGGAACGCAGGCAGCCCACCCCAAGCCTTGACGGGCGCAGCCGCGACGAACGCTTTGCGGTGTTGGACGGGGTGATCGGGGTCCGGCCCGCCCGCCGCGCCCTGCTGGCCGACCGCCCGGTGATGGTCATCGACGACGTCATGACCTCTGGCGCCACGCTGGCCGCCGCGACAGAGGCCTGCCATGCTGCGGGTGCAAAAGAAGTTTTCACCTGCGTTCTGGCGCGTGTGGCAAAAGACCCTTAAGTCTGTCGGGATTACCACGATCCCGGAGAACCCGATGCAGGACGTCGAAATCTATACCTCGCCGCTGTGCGGCTTCTGCCACGCGGCGAAGCGGCTGTTGACCAAGAAGGGCGTCACCTTCACCGAGGTCGACGTGCTGCGCCACCCGGCCCGCAAGTCCGAGATGATGGACCGCGCGCATGGCCGGCACACGGTGCCGCAGATCTTCATCGGCGGCACCCATGTCGGCGGCTGCGACGAGCTTTACGAGCTTGAGCGCGCTGGCAAACTCGACCCGATGCTCGCGGGCTGATGCGCGCGGCGCTGTTGCAACTGACGTCTTCGGACGATCCCGACGCCAACCTTGTGACGGTGCGCGCCATGCTGCGCGAGGCGGCGGGGCAGGGGGCCGGTTTCGTGCTGACCCCCGAGGTGAGCAACTGCGTCTCCATGGACCGCGCGCGGCAGACCGCCGTGCTGCGCCCCGAGGCCGAGGATGCCTTCATCGCGGGCTGCCGGGAAGAGGCGGCGGCGCTGGGGATCTGGCTGCTGCTGGGTTCTGTCGCGGTGAAGTCCGACCCACCCGAGCCGCGCTTTGCCAACCGTTCGCTGCTGATCGCGCCCGACGGCGGCATCGTCGCGCGCTACGACAAGATGCACATGTTCGACGTGCAGGTCAGCGAGACGGAAACCTACCGCGAATCGGCGGGGTTCGCGTCCGGCGACCGCGCGGTTCTGGCGCAGACGCCCTTTGGCGCCGTGGGCATGACGGTCTGCTACGACCTGCGCTTCGCCTACCTATACCGCGCGCTGGCGCAGGCCGGGGCGATGGTGCTGACCGTGCCCTCGGCCTTTTCGCCCGGCACCGGGCCGGACCACTGGCAGCCCTTGTTGCAGGCGCGCGCCATCGAAACGGGCTGCTACGTGCTGGCCCCGGCCCAGACCGGCAGCCATGCCGCGCAGGCGGGCAGGACGCGCCGCACCTACGGGCACAGCATGGCGATCGACCCATGGGGCCGCGTCCTGCTGGATGCGGGGACCGAACCGGGGGTGTTCTGCCTCGATCTCGACCCCGGGGCGGTGACAGAGGCCCGGCGCCGCCTGCCCTCGCTGACCCACGACAGGGCCGTCAGGGGGCTGGCATGAGCGACACGAGCGGGCTGGCGATTTCGCTTTTCTCAGAGCTTTTGACGGCGGATCAGCTGTTGCGGTCGCGCCTGACCCGGGTGCTGCCGAACCGGATGGAGATCTCGCATTTCTCGGTGCTGAACCAGCTTGCGCGCGGCGGCGAGAAGACCCCGGCGCAACTGGCGAAATCCTTCCACGTCACGCGCGGGGCCATGACCAACACCCTGTCAAAGCTGGAGATTGCCGGATACGTCCACATCCGCCCCGACTGGGACGATGCGCGGCGCAAGCTGGTGTCGATCTCTCCCGCCGGACGCGCGGCGCGCGACGCCGCGCTGGCGGCGATCACCCCGCTGATCGACGAGATGCTGGGCGATCTGGGAGAGGCCAAGGTCAAGGCCGCCCTGCCGGTCCTGCGCGAGTTGCGGCTGCGTCTGGAGGCCTAGGTTCGTCCTAACGTCGATTGCTAGCGTCGGTCCGAGGGGTGGCGCATCGCGCCGCCCCGTGGGGGCGGCCCGGCGCGGCCCGACGTTGCCGTCGGGCGAAACAATTCAGCAAAGGTGGGTCATTCAGGCGTCACTTGGCCCATGAGGCGCCAGCGCCGCCGTCACATAGTTCACCGACAGGTCGCGGTCAGAGATCGACCACTTCCACGACACCGGGTTGAAGACATAGCCCTTGCGGTCCACCGGCGTCAGGCCTGCGCGCGTCATCAGGTCGTACAGCTCGTCCGGGGTGATGAACTTGGACCATTCATGCGTGCCCTTGGGCAGCCAGCGCATGACGTATTCGGCGCCAAGAATGGCCACGGCAAAGCTTTTCGGATTGCGGTTGATCGTCGAACACAGGTGCAGCCCGCCCGGTTTCAGCAGCTGCCGGCAGGCGGTCAGGTAGGCCAGCGGGTCGGCCACATGTTCGACCACCTCCATGTTCAGCACCACGTCGAAACGCTCGCCCGCTGCGGCCATGGCCTCGGCGGTGGTGTGGCGGTAGTCGATGGCCAGACCCGACTGGCGGGCGTGCGCCTCGGCCACGGGGATGTTGCGTTCCGCCGCGTCGACGCCCACCACCTCGGCCCCCAGCCGCGCCATGGGTTCCGACAGAAGGCCGCCGCCGCAGCCGATATCCAGCACCCGCAGCCCGGCAAAGGGGCGGTCGGTGCCAAGGCTGCGGTCGAACTCTCCGGCGATCTGGGTGCAGATGTAATCCAGCCGCACCGGGTTCATCATGTGCAGCGGTTTGAACTTGCCGTTCGGGTCCCACCATTCGGCGGCCATGGCCTCGAACTTGGCAATTTCACCGGCGTCCACCGTAACGGTCATGACATTCCCCATGGTCTTTTGGTCTTCGATGCCAATATAGGTGAGGCATGGATAAAATCCCGGGCCAAAAGCGCGCAGTGCAGTACCTTTACCCGCCGATCGACCCCTTCGCCCAGCACAGGCTGGAGGTCTCGGGCGGGCACAGTCTTTATGTCGAGGAATGCGGCAATCCCGACGGGGTTCCGGTCATCGTCCTGCACGGCGGCCCGGGCGGCGGGTGCAGCCCGGCGATGCGGCGCTACTTCGACCCGGAGGTCTACCGCGTGGTGCTGTTCGACCAGCGCGGTTGCGGGCGGTCGCGGCCCTTCGCCTCGGTCAGGGACAACACGACCTGGGACCTGGTCAGCGACATCGAGACCATCCGCGAGACGCTGGGCATCGAGCGTTTCATCGTCTTCGGCGGCAGCTGGGGCGCGACACTGTCGCTGATCTACGCGATCACCCACCCCGAGCGCGCAAGGGCGCTGGTGCTGCGCGGCGTCTTCCTGATGACGCAGGCAGAGCTGGACTGGTTCTACGGCGGCGGCGCCGGGCAGTTCTGGCCCGAGACATGGGCGCGCTTCGTGGAGCTGATCCCCGAGGATGAGCGTGACGACCTGATCGCCGCCTATCACAGGCGACTGTTTTCCGGCGACATGCGGCTTGAAACGAAATACGCCCGCGCGTGGTCGTCGTGGGAAAACGCGCTGGCCTCGGTCTATTCGAACGGGCAGGGCGGCGAGGCGCCCGGCGACTACGCCCGCGCCTTTTCGCGGCTGGAGAACCATTATTTCACCAATCGCGGCTTTCTCGAACAGGACGGCTGGATTCTGAAGAACGCCCACCGGATCGCGGATATTCCCGGCGTGATCGTGCAGGGTCGCTATGACATGATCTGCCCGCCGCGCCGCGCGTGGGAGCTGTCGCGCGCATGGCCCGCCGGAGAGCTTAGGATGATCCGCAACGCCGGACACGCGCTCAGCGAACCGGGCATCAGCGCGGAGCTTGTCCGCGTCATGGACGATCTTTCGACAGGCTGATTTTAAGGCTTCCGAAACAAAAGGTTTACTTGGAAGCGGTTTTTGTTAACTTGTCAGTCAACAAAAACCATAAACCAACAGGTATCGTGAACCCGGTTCTCCGAATCATCCTCCAGCGTCTTGCGCTGGGTGTCCTGACGCTTTTTATCGTCTCGATCGTCATTTTCACCGCGGTGAACATGTTGCCCGGCGACTTTGCCGAGGCCATCCTCGGGCAGGGCGCCACCCCCGAAGCCGTCGCCTCGATCCGCCGCGATCTGGGGCTGGATCAGAACCCGGTGCTTCGCTACTTCGACTGGCTTGGCGGTGTGCTGACCGGCGATCTTGGAAATTCCTTCGCACAGGCGAACTTTGCCAGCTTCGTGGGCGAAGGCAGCGGCAACAGCACCACCGTGGCGCAGCAGATCGCGCCGCGCTTTGCCAATACCATGTTCCTCGCGGGCGTCACGGCGGCCATCGCGGTGCCCTTCGCGGTCACGCTGGGGGTGCTGGCGGCGCTTTATCGCAACTCGGTCTTCGACAAGGCGGCCAACGTGGCGACGCTCACCTCGATCTCCAGCCCCGAGTTCTTCCTCGCTTACATCCTGATCCTCTTCCTCGCGGTGCTGAACCCGGTGCTGCCCTCGCTGTCGAACATCTACGAGGGGATTTCCTTCTCCGAGCGGCTGACCAAGACGCTGTTGCCCGCACTGACGCTGACGCTGGTGGTCACCGCGCATATGATGCGGATGACGCGCGCGGCGATCATCAACCTGCTGGCCTCGCCCTATATCGAGATGGCGCGGCTGAAGGGGCTGACGCCGATGCGGGTCATCGTGCACCACGCGCTGCCGAACGCGCTGGCGCCGATCATCAACGTGATCGCGCTGAACCTCGCGTATCTCATCACCGGCGTCGTCGTGGTCGAGGTGGTCTTCGTCTACCCGGGCATCGGGCAGTTGTTCGTGGACAGCGTGAAAATCCGCGACATCCCGGTGGTGCAGGCCTGCTGCCTGATCTTCGCCGCCGCTTACATCCTGCTGAACCTGATCGCCGACATCCTGTCGATCCTGACCAACCCGCGCCTGAGGCATCCGAAATGAGCGGCTGGACCTTCTTTCTGACCGCCCTTGCGGGGGTCGCCGTGGCAGGCTGGCTGATCCGCTTCGCCGGACAAAAGGCGACGGGCAACAAGCCCTACTTCCGCGACATGCCATACGCCGTGGCCTTCGGCTACGCGCTGGCGGCGGCCCTGGTACTGGGGGGCGTCTGGCTGTACCTGCAACCGGCGGTGACAGAGGCGGGCAGGCCAAGCGCCTCTGTCCTCTATTTCCGCTGGGCGGTGCATGGCATCGCCGTGGGGGCTGCCGCGGCCTTCCTCTTTCGCCTGCTGGGGCGGTCGGTGGGCACCGGCGCGACCCGCAAGGCCTTTCGCGGCATGCCGCTGACGGCCAGCTTCGGGATCCTCGTCATCCTCGTCTACGCGGTGCTGGCGATCTTTGCCGGGCTGATCGCGCCGCACGGGCAGGAACAGGTCTTTGCGCAGGCCAACGTGGTGCCGGGCGGCAATCCGGCCACGGGCGGCAACCCGGATTTCCCGCTGGGCACCGACCAGATCGGCCGGGATATCCTGTCGCGCCTGATCTACGGCGCCCAGAACACCGTGGGCATCGCCTTTGCGACGACGGTTCTGGCGTTCTTCCTTGGCGGCTCGCTGGGCTTTCTGGCCGCGACGCTTCAGGGCTGGACCGACCAGATCCTGTCCCGCGCGGTCGACGTGCTGATGGCGATCCCCTCGCTGATCTTCTCGCTTCTGCTGATCACCGTGGCCTCGGCCTGGGTGTCCGGCGCGGGGCTGACCGTGGCCATGGTGGTGATCATCGCCGTGATCGATTCGACGCGGGTCTTCCGGCTGGCGCGGGCGGTGGGCATGAACATCGTGGTGATGGACTATATCGAGGCCGCCAAGCTGCGCGGCGAGGGGCTGCCCTACCTGATCTTCAAGGAGATCCTGCCCAACGCGACCGCGCCCCTGCTGGCGGAATTCGGGCTGCGGTTCTGCTTTGTCTTCCTGACCATCTCGGCGCTCAGCTTCCTCGGCCTTGGCATCCAGCCGCCGCTGGCCGACTGGGGGACCATGGTCAAGGACCTCGCGGCCTTCATCAACTACGCCGCCTTCGCACCGCAGATCGCCGCCGCGCCGCTACTGGCCGCCGGGGCTATCGCGCTGCTGACCGTGGCGGTGAACTTCGTGGTGGACTGGATGCTGCACCGCTCGTCGGGGCTGAAGGAATGAGCGGGGGCCGAGCCATGCGAGCGCCCGCGTCCTGCCCGACCTCGGGAACGGTGAACGCAAAGCGCCCGTCCGGCGGCAACGCCGGGCAGCCCCCGACCGCCCCGTCCCGTCAGAGGCGGGCTGGTCTGACGCGGCAGATCGACGATGCGGCGGGCAGTGGCTTGGTTCCCGCCTGCGGTCGCGGTCTGCCCCCGGAGGGCGCCGGGCGCACCCGGCGCGCATGCGCCATGCCCGACCTCCCCGTCGCCCCTCAGGGGCGCCGATCAAAATGGGCACGCCTCTGGCGTGACGGGAGGGCATATTTCCAAAAGATGTATCCCGCGCAGGGTCCGATGGTCTGCGTCATACCCGATGCACCAGGCCTCGCCGCCCTCCCGAGGTCGGGCATGGCCCATGCGCGCCCCAGCCGGAGGAGACTGCAGTGACCACACCCCTCCTGACCATGCGCAACGTGCAGATCGAGGGCCGCTCGGACGAGACATGGACCCCGATCATCAAGGGCGTGGACCTGACGCTGAACAAGGGCGAGGTGCTGGGCCTCATCGGCGAATCCGGCGCAGGCAAGTCGACGCTGGGCCTTGCCGCCATGGGCTTCACCCGCGACGGGGTGCGGATCTCGGGCGGGTCGGTGGATTTCGACGGCATCGACCTACTTTCTGCCAGCGCCGAGGACAAGCGCCGCCTGCTGGGCAAGCGCATCGCCTATGTCGCGCAATCCGCCGCCGCCAGCTTCAACCCCGCGCATCGGCTGATCGACCAGCACACCGAGGCGCCCGTCCAGCACGGGGTCGAGGGCCGCACCGCCTCTGCCGAGGACGGGATCGAGCTATACCGCAAGCTGCGCCTGCCCAACCCGGACGAGATCGGCTTTCGCTATCCGCATCAGGTGTCCGGCGGGCAGCTGCAGCGCGCCATGACGGCCATGGCCATGTCCTGCCGACCCGACCTGATCATCTTCGACGAACCAACCACGGCGCTGGACGTGACCACGCAGATCGAGGTGCTGGCCAGCATCCGCGACATCGTCGAACAGTTCGGCACGGCGGCGATCTACATCACCCACGACCTTGCGGTGGTGGCGCAGATGGCCGACCGCATCAAGGTTCTGCTGAAAGGCGACGAGGTCGAAGAAGCCGAGACGCGCAAGATGCTCGACGCGCCGCAAGAGGACTATACCAAAAGCCTCTGGGCGGTGCGCGAGTTCCAGCGCCCTGCCAAACCGGCGCCCCGGGTCGATGCGACGCCGGTGATCTCTGTTCAGAACGTCACCGCCGCCTATGGCAGTGTCGACGTGCTGCGCGGCGTCAGTTTCGACATCCACGCCGGGCGCACGGTTGCCGTCGTGGGCGAAAGCGGGTCCGGAAAATCGACGACGGCGCGTTGCATCACCGGCCTTCTGTCGCCGCGCATCGGCCAGATCGAGCTGGACGGCGAGCCGCTGCCCTCCGATTACCGCAAACGGACCAAGGACCAGCTGCGGCAGGTCCAGATGATCTACCAGATGGCCGACACCGCGCTGAACCCCCGCAAGACCATCGGCGAGATCATCGGACGCCCGGTCGAATTCTACATGGGCCTCAAGGGGCGCGAGAAGCGTGCCCGTGTCGAGCAGCTGCTGGAAGAGATCGAACTGCCCGCCGCGCAGTATTTCCACCGCCTGCCGTCAGAGCTGTCGGGCGGGCAGAAGCAGCGCGTCGGCATCGCCCGGGCGCTGGCCGCAGAGCCCCGCTTCATCATCTGCGACGAGGTCACCAGCGCGCTCGACCAGCTTGTGGCCGAGGGCATCCTGCGCCTGCTGGCGCGGCTGCAGGACGAGCGTCACCTCAGTTACATGTTCATCACCCATGACCTTGCCACGGTGCGCAGCATCGCGGACGAGGTGGTGGTGATGAAGGACGGCGCAGTGGTGGAACAGGGCCCCAAGGCAGAGATGTTCCAGCCGCCGCATCACCCCTACACCGATCTGCTGCTGTCCTCGGTCCCCGAGATGGACCCGGACTGGCTGAACACGCTGCTTCGTGAACGCGGAGCGGAGAACCTCGGCGATGCCGCCGTTGATAAGATGGCCCGCGACCCTTAGAATTATGGTCAAGACCGGGACACCGGGACAAAAACAGGGAGACCTCACGATGACACGCATTTCCAGACGCGGACTTCTGACCACCGGTGCCGCCGCCGGTGTGCTGGCGGCCTCCGGCCTGCCGCTGCGCGCTCAGGCCAAACGGGGCGGGCGCCTGCGCTGCGGCCTGAACGGGGCCAACTCTTCCGATTCCTGGGACGGGCGGACCCATTCCGACCTCTTCATGATCGCCTCGTCGCAGGGCGCGGTTTTCGACACGCTGACCGAGAACGCCGCCGACGGCTCGCTGAAGGGTGAACTGGCGGAAAGCTGGGATGCCTCGGCGGATGCCAAGACCTGGACCTTCACCCTGCGTCAGGGCGTGACCTTCCACAACGGCAAGAGCTTCGGCGCCGATGACGTGATCGAATCCCTGCAACTGCACATCGCAGAGGATTCCAAGTCCGCCGCCAAGCCCATCGTCAGCGCCATCACCGAAATGAAGAAGCTGGGCGAGCATCAGGTCCAGTTCACGCTGGAGGCGGGCAACGCCGACTTCCCCTACCTGCTGTCCGACTATCACCTGCTGATGTACCCGGCGGGCCAGATCGAGGAAGCCATCGCCAAGGGCATCGGCACCGGCCTTTACCAGGTGCAGTCCTTCGAGCCCGGCGCGCGCATGGTGGCGACCCGCTACCCGGATCACTACAAGGGCGACACCGCGGGCTTCTTCGACGAGATCGAATACATCGCGATCAACGACAACACCGCCCGGATGAACGCGCTGATGACCGGGCAGGTGGATGCGATCAACCGCATCGACTTCAAGACAGAGGCGCTGCTGAAGGCGAACCCGATGATCCGCATCCACGAGGTGACGGGCAACCAGCAGTTCACCTTCCCGATGCTGACCGATATCGCGCCTTTCAACGATGTGAACGTGCGCCGCGCGCTGAAGCATTCGATCAACCGGCAAGAGATGGTCGACAAGATCCTGCTGGGCCATGGCCGCGTCGGCAACGACAGCCCGATCGGCCCGGCCAACCAGTACTTCAACGCCGAGATGGAGCAGACGACCTACGACCCCGACAAGGCGAAGTTCTACCTGAAAGAGGCCGGGCTGTCGTCGCTCGACATCGACCTCTCGGCCTCTTCGGCGGCCTTCGACGGTGCGGTGGACGCAGCGCAGCTGTATCAGGCCTCGGCCAAGGCGGCTGGCATCAACATCAACGTCGTGCAGGAACCGGCGGACGGCTACTGGTCGAACGTCTGGATCAAGAAGCCCTTCTGCGCCTGCTACTGGTCCGGCCGCGCCACCGAGGACTGGATGTTCTCCTCCGCCTACGAGGAAGGCGTGCCGTGGAACGACACCCAGTGGGGCCGCGAGGACAGCGAGAGGTTCCAGGACCTGCTGCTGGAGGCACGCGCAGAGCTCGACAGCGCCAAGCGCCGCGAGATGTATTTCGAGATGCAGCAGATCCTGAACACGGACGGCGGGCTGGTCCTGCCGATGTTCGCGAATTTCGTCGAGGCGATTTCCAACAAGATCGCCACGCCGGAAACCGTCGGCAACCTCTGGCAGATGGACAACGCCCGCATGGCGGAACGGTGGTGGATGGCCTAAGCGCCACCGACAGACCGAGGACTGTGACGCCCCGCCGATCTCCGGCGGGGCGTTTTGCTTTGGCCCGGCGACGTGGCCTCGTGGCCTGCCTGTGGGGCGAGATTGTTTCCAAACCCGGGGCGCACCTCCACCACTCCTGAGCCGAGCTCAACTATAAAGTGTAGGATTTCGGCGCCGATTCGCGATAATCGTGTGTAGCGGCGAGTCTGAACCCCTTCCGGTTGTCGAATTCGGGCGCTGGTGGGCGTAATTGTGGCGAGATTGCGGCGCAGCTCTTGTCTGTCGGACCCGGCCATGGGGCGGAAATGAGGCAATTCTGTGTCGAGGAAAACCCGTTAAGCGGGAGTGAAATAGCTTCAGTGGGCACATGTCTGCCAGAAGCAGCTATTTTACGGGAGTTAAGGCGTTGAAAACACGAAAGTGACGTGAGTTCAGGGTGCGTAAACGAATAGTTAATGTGAATGTTCTTTTCACCTTAAAGACGAGTAGATTCCGGGTTTCCATCCAGATTTTGCCTTAATTCCCCGGATAATCATTGTTGCGAGAAGCAGGAGAAACAAATGTTAACAGTTACCATAATGGGAGTGTTCGCCGCGGCCAGCATGGCAATCGTTGGCACCGCGATCACCGAAGAGACGGAAGAAGCCGTCTCTGACGAACCGCTTGATGGTTCTTCGACCACCTTTGACATTGACGCAGAGGCCAACGGGCTCGGGTTCTTCGACCTCGAAGACCAAGCCGATCCCGAAGAAGGCGACCTGCTGCTGGAAGCGTACAAGAGCTATCAGATGGGCCTTGGTGAGGCCGAGCATCTTGCCGAGATCGACAGCCAACTGGCTGCGGATGCGTTGGAGGACGAAGGGGACTTGCAGGACGGGGGGACCGGGCCGCTTGAGATCTGGGACGACGAGATCGCAGGCCTCTATTCCAGCGCCCCGGACAGCTACGCCGAGATGCTGACGGGCGGCGACAGCGCCGAGCTGTTGGACGGTGACAGTCTGTTCATGGAGATGCTGGACAAGAGCGAACTGCTGGGGCCGGACAGTGTGCGCATCATCTCGGAGTTCGACGAGGCCGAGGACGTCATCCTCTACGTCACCGCCGACGGGACGGTCGATGGCCTGTCGGTCCACCACGTCGACCCGGAAAACGTCAACACCGACGCGCAGATCATGGATCGGGGCATCCATGTCATGACGGTGATCGCCGCCGGACTGAACTTCGGCCTGAGAAACATCATTCCGCTGCACGACGACGCGGCCTGATACCCCCAAAGCTCTTTTCAAAAGATCGCATATTCGGTTCAGGCGCCATTTCGGCGCCCGAACTGCTTTCAGGGGGCGGGAACGGGGCCCTACAAGACGTAGCGGCTGAGGTCGGTCGACCGGGTGAGCTCGCCCAGGTGTTCCTCGACAAAGCCCGCATCGACGGTGACGCTTTGCCCGCCCTTGTCCGGCGCGTCATAGCTGAGATCCTCGAAGACCCGCTCGATCACCGTGTACAGCCGCCGCGCACCGATGTTCTCGACGGAGCCGTTCACCTCGGCGGCGATACGCGCCAGCGCTGCGATGCCGTCGTCGGTGAAACTGACCGTGACCTCTTCGGTGGCCATCAGCGCGGTATACTGGCGCGTCAGGGCGTTGTCGGTCTCGGTCAGGATGCGGACGAAATCCGCTTCTGTCAGGTCGCGCAGGGTGACGCGGATCGGCAGGCGGCCCTGAAGCTCGGGCAGCAGGTCCGACGGCTTGGCGATGTGGAAGGCGCCCGAGGCGATGAAGAGGATGTGGTCCGTCTTCACCGTGCCGTGCTTGGTGGAAACGGTCGTGCCCTCGATCAGCGGCAGCAGGTCGCGCTGCACACCCTCGCGGCTGACATCGCCGCCACGCGCGTCCGAGCGGGCGCAGACCTTGTCGATCTCGTCAAGGAAGACGATGCCGTTCTGCTCGACGGCTTCCAGCGCGGCGGCCTTGACCACCTCGTCGTCCAGCAGCTTGTCGGCCTCCTGCTCGATCAGCACGTCATAGCTTTCGGCGACGGACATGCGCTTCTTGACGGTGCGCTGGCCGAAGGCCTTCCCGAAGATATCGCCGAGGTTCATCATGCCCATCTGGCCGCCGGGCTGGCCGGGCAGGTCCATCATCGGCATGGGGTTGGCGCTTTCGCTGACCTCGATCTCGATCTCTGTGTCGTCGAGCTCGCCGGCCTTCAGCTTCTTGCGGAACATCTCGCGCGTGCCCTCGCGGGCGCCTTCGCCGGCGATGGCGGCGATCACGCGGTCCTCGGCGGCCTGATGGGCGCGGGCCTTCACGTCCTCGCGCATCCATTCGCGGGTCTGCACGATGGCGGTGTCGACAAGGTCACGGACGATCTGTTCCACGTCGCGCCCGACATAGCCCACCTCGGTGAACTTGGTCGCCTCGACCTTGATGAAGGGCGCACGGGCGAGTTTCGCCAGACGGCGGCTGATCTCGGTCTTGCCGACCCCGGTGGGGCCGATCATCAGGATGTTCTTGGGATAGACCTCGTCACGAAGGTCGTCGCCCAGCTGCTTGCGCCGCCAGCGGTTGCGCAGGGCCACGGCGACGGCGCGCTTGGCCTCGGCCTGCCCGATGATGAAACGGTCGAGTTCCGAGACGATTTCCCGGGGGGTGAGGTCTGTCATGAGGGTTGGTCCTGGTGCCAAAATTCTTCGAAGAATTTTGCCAAGAGTTTTTGCAAAACTCTTAGCCGCCGATCGTTTCCACGGTCAGCTTTCCATTGGTGTAGACGCAGATGTCCGCCGCAATGGCCATGGCGTCGCGGGCCACGGTCTCGGCGTCCTTGTCGCTGTCCATCATCCCGCGCGCCGCGGCGAGGGCGAAGTTTCCGCCCGATCCGATGGCGGCGACGTCATGCTCGGGTTCCAGCACGTCGCCCGCGCCGGTGATGACCAGAAGATCCTTGCCGTCGGTGACGATCAGCATGGCCTCCAGCTTTTGCAGGTACTTGTCGGTGCGCCAGTCCTTGGCCAGCTCGACGCTGGCTCGCTGAAGCTGGCCGGGGGTGGCCTCCAGCTTGGCCTCCAGCCGCTCCAGCAGGGTGAAGGCGTCGGCGGTGGACCCGGCAAAGCCGCAGACCACGTCGAAGCCGCCGGGCGAGAGGCGGCGCACCTTGCGCGCGGTGCCCTTGATCACGGTCTGGCCCAGGCTGACCTGCCCATCGCCCGCGACGACAACCTTGCCGCCCTTGCGCACGCCGATGATCGTGGTGCCGTGCCAGCCGGGGAAATCGCTTTGTTGCATCTGCATCCCTTCCTTTCAGACCTATATCTGTGCAATGGTTTGCCATTGCAACCGGGGTGGGCCAAGGCGCTGATCTGAATGGACATTTCAAGCGATCAGCTGGTGTGGGAGGACCTGGCGCGGGACGCGGGCCTTAATCCCGGGGCCTATGCCGTGGCCCGTGTATGGCGCAAGGAGACCCCCACCCACCGTCACGTCGTGATGCGGATGGAGGGCGCGACCGGCGCCGTGATCCTCAAGCGCATCTTCCATCCCGTGGAGGAAAAGCCCTTCGTCACGCTGGTGCAGGCGCAGGCACGCGCCGCCGAGGCAATGGCAGAGGCCGCCGAGAGCGTGCCGCAGGTGCTGGCCTTCGACACCGATGCGCGCGCGGTGCTGATGGAGGTCGCGCCGGGCCGCACGGTCTACGATCTGCTGGAGCACGGGGGGGAACCCGCCGATGCGCTCAGGCGCGCCGGGCGCTGGCTGGCGGCCTTCCACCGCGCCAGCGGGACCGAGGCGCGGGTCTTTCAGCCACGCTTCATGCGCGACCACGTGGGGCATTTGATGCGCCAGCAGGAGGCCGGAGAGATCGCGCTGGCCCGCCCCCGGGATTTTGCCCGCCACGGTGCGGCGGTGATCGCGCTGGCGGACGCGCATGAGGGGCGGCAGACGGTATCCTCTGCCACCCATGGCGACATGCACCTGCGCAATATCCTGCTGGATGGCGCGCGCAGTTGGGGCATCGACTTCTCGGCTCTGCATTCCGCACCGGTCGGTTTCGACATCGCGCGGCTGCTGCTGCATTACACCGGGGTCTTCGCGGATCTGGACGCGCTGCCCCGGGGCGCGGTGCTCCACCCGGACCTGTTGGCCGCCTTCTTCGAGGGTTACGATCTTGTCGGCCCCGAGGATCCTTCGGTGCAGTACCTGCTGCATGTGCGCCTCCTGATGGACTGGGCCGCGATCCCGGCACGGCGCATGGCGCGCTCGGCGGGGCAGACGCGACGCCTTCAGCGGCTGGGCAGGCTGGCGGAGCGGGTGCTTGGGGCCGGGTGAGGCGAAGGGTTTTGCCTTGTCTATCGGGCCGTTTCAATTCGCGGGCGGTTGCCCGAGATTTTGACGGCCGCGATCGACCAAACGGTGTTTCCAAATTGAGTTATAGGCTCCGATCAACCAGCAGGCGCGGAATCAAGGCGAAGCCGCCGCGCCATCGACGGGCCGTCCCGGGGCCCGGCGATTTGGCAGATGGGCGCGCGACCTGAGTGAGGTCCTACGGGTTTGGCCGGGATAAAGTGCCATCCTGAAACGGCGGATCGCCGGACCACGGCCCGCCGATGGCGCGGCTTCCGTCTGCCGGCCAATAAAAAAGCCCCGGGCGATGCCGGGGCCTTTCATTATTCGTCAGGCGAAAGCTCAGATGCTTTCGGTGATCCAGCTTTGCAGCGCGGCCTTGGGGGCGGCACCGGCGCGGTTCGACACCGGCTGCCCGTCCTTGAAGATGAACAGCGCGGGGATGCCGCGCACGCCCATGGCGGCGGCGGTGTTGGGGTTGCTGTCGACGTCGATCTTCACGATCTTCACCTTGCCGTCCATCTCTTCGGACAGCTCTTCCAGGGCCGGGCCGATCTGCTTGCAGGGGCCGCACCACTCGGCCCAGAAGTCGACGACCACGGGCAGGTCGGAGTTCTTCACTTCGCTCTCGAAGGTATCGTCGGTGACGGCAACGGTGGCCATGGGATTTCTCCTATCAGGTTGGGCGGTGGGCGGCGTGTCCGGAAGGGGAAGGTATGGACGCACCGGGTGAAGGTCAAGGCAGCGCGGCCCTTTGCAAGGCCGCCGTCACAAGATCGTGTGGCAGGGGCATAAGCTGCCCACTGCATGTCCACAGGATCGCCGTTTCGACGCGCCGGTCGGGGTACAGCTGCCCCAGCGCGGCGGCATAGGCACCCATCTGCCGCAGCAGGCCTTCCGGCGTATCCCCGGCGCTGTCCGGCGTCGTGCGGTTGGTCTTGAAGTCGACCGCCAGCACGCGGTCGGGCGCGATCACCAGCCGGTCGATGACACCATGCACGCGGCCCACGGGGCCAAGGTCGGCGGTCACCGGCACCTCGGCCAGTGCGTCGGGGGCGAAGATCCCGGCCAGCGCGGGGGCGGAAAGCAGCGCCAGCGCCTCGTCGCGCAGCGCGCGCAATTCCTCTGCCGGGAAGGTCGCGGCGTGCTGGTCCGACAGCGACGACACCAGCGGCTCGGAGGCCGCACCGCGCGCCTCGGCTCCCAGCGGCGCGAGATGTTCGAGGAAAAGGTGCACCAGCGTCCCACGCAGCTTGGCGCGGTCCTCGGTATCGCCCGAGGCGCCGGGCAGGGCCTTGGCGCCGCCAAGGTCCGAGGGGCTGCGCGTGCCGACGCGTCTTTCCGGCGCGGGGGCCGGGGCCATCAACTGCGGCGGCAGGGCGACGCTTTCGGGCGCGGGCCGGTCGTGGGTCACCAGCGGCAGGGCGGCGAAATCCGCCTCTCCCAGCCGCAGGCCGGTCTCGGCGCCGGTCTCGCCGAAGTCGAAGACCTGCTCGACCGCGCCCGAGGCCTGCATCCCGCGGCGCACCTTCTCGTGCCAGGACAGGCCCTCCTTGCCCAGCTCCCCGGCGGCGGCCACCACCAGCCATTTCTCGGCCCGGGTCAGGGCGACATAGAGCAGGCGGTCGCGCTCCTGCGCCTCTTTCAGCTTGGCGGCCTCGACGGCGGCGGTCTGGCGGGCGGGCTGCTCTTTCGCGCCCGCTTTCCACAGCGGGCCGTCCGCGTCGGTCAGGAAGGTGCCGCGCAGGGCGGTGTCGGGCTGGGCGCAGTCGGGCAGGATGACGATGGGCGCCTCCAGCCCCTTGGCGCCATGCACGGTCATGACGCGCAGGACCTCCCCGGCGCTGTCGGGCGCGCGCTTGATCTGAAGGTCATCCGCCTGCGCCCATTCAAGGAAGCCGGTCAGCGAGGGCACGGCGCTTTGTTCATAGGCCAGCGCCTGTTGCAGCAGCGCGTTGACGCCGTCCTCGGCCTCTGGCCCCAGCCGCCCGATCAGCAGGCGCCGCCCCCGGTGGCGCGTCAGCAGGCGTTCGATCAGGTCGTAGGGGCGCAGGAAGTCGGTCTGCCCCAGCATGTCGTCCAGCACCGCAAGCGTTTCGGGGTGGGCCTCGCGCCGCGCCCGCAGTGTTTCCCACAGATAGCCCTTGCGGCCATGCGAGAGCGTAAACAACGCCTGCTCTGACCAGCCGAACAGGGGCGAGCGCAAGAGCGTGGCCAGCGACAGGTCATCCTCGGGCGTGGCGAGAAAGCGCAAGAGCGCGATGATGTCGCGTACCGCCAGTTCCGCCATGACCTTCAGCCGGTCGGCGCCCGCGATGGGAATGCCCTCCTGCTTGCAGGCGCGAATGATCTCTTTGAACAGCCGCGCGCGCGACCGCACGAGGATCAGGAAATCGCCCGCATGCACGGGCCGGGCCTGATATTCCCCGCTGTGGCCCCGTTCGACCGGCAGCGGCGTGCCCGCGTCGAGGGTGCGGCGGACGAACAGCGCCACCCGGCGGGCGAGGATCACCGTGGCATGGGTCTGGCCGACGCGGTCGACGGGTTCGAACCAGGGGCCGGGCTTTTCCTCCTTGATTGTCTCGACCACCGGCCACAAATCGACGCGGCCCGGCATGGCTGCCTTGAAGGCGCGGTGCTTCTGGTCGGCGGCAAAGCCCGAGGCCTCGGCATCCATGAAGGTATTGTCCACCAGCCGCAGGATCGGCTCTGCCGAGCGGAAGGAGAATTCCAGCGTCATCGGCACCAGCGGCGCATCGGTGCGGCGCAGGCGGTCGGCAAAATCCTCGCGCATGCGGTCGAATTCGGACGGGTCGGCGCCCTGAAAGCTGTAGATCGACTGTTTCTTGTCGCCGACGACGAAGATCGTGCGGCGGACCTCTGCCCGCGCACCCTCGCCCGAGGTGAACTCATGTGCCAGCCGCTCGATCACCTGCCATTGCACGGGGGACGTGTCCTGTGCCTCGTCCACAAGGATATGGTCGATGCCGCCGTCAAGCCGGTAAAGCACCCAGTCCGCGACCTTGGGATCGGACAGCAGGTCGCGGGCGCGGGTGATCAGGTCGTCGAAGTCGAGCCAGCCGCGTCGCTCTTTCTCGGCGGCATAGGCGGGCAGGAAGGCCTGCGCAAAGGCGTGCAGGGCGATGTCGCGGGCGGCACAGGCCAGCGCGCGTTCGGTCTCCAGTGCGCCTTCGACGCGGGCGGCCAGCTGGTCGAGCTTTTCGAACAGCGTGCCATGCGCGGCGCGCACGCCCTTGGTGCCCAGCGTCTTGCGGATCGTGCCCGCGTCGGTCAGCAGCGCGGACTTCAGCGCCGCGAAGCCCGCAAGGTCCGGCGCCGTGCAGGCGGCCAGCCCCTCGGCCAGCGTCTGGTCCGTCTTGCCGCCCGCCTTCAGCGGCTCTTGCAGGGCGGCGCAGAGATCGGTTTCGGACCCAAGGAAGACCTGCCCCAGCATCGCCGCGTGGTCCTGATCCGCGCCAAGCCCATAGGCGGCGCGGATGTCCTGCGGCGTGCGGGGCGTGGCGAAATGCTCTGCCATGCCCGCGATCTGCGCCAGCAGCTTGTGCGTGTCGTCGTCCATGCTGATGAAGGGCGCGATGCCGTGCACCAGCCCGGCCTGCGGCCCGTCGGCCATGCGGTCCAGCAGCTCGGCGCGCATCAGCTGGGCGGCGCGGTCCTCCATCTCCTGGAACTGCGGGCTGACGCCGGCCTCCAGCGGGAAGCGCCGCAACAGCGCCGCGCAGAACGAGTGAATCGTCTGGATGCGCAGCCCGCCCGGTGTCTCGATGGCGCGGGCAAACAGCGTCCGCGCCTGTTGCAGCGCCTCGGTGTCCAGCTGGTCGTCGGCCCCAAGGGCGCGCAATTCGTCCCGCAGCAGCGGCTCTGCCAGCATCGCCCAGCCGCCCAGCCGCCGGAACAGGCGGTTCTGCATCTCGGTCGCGGCGGCCTTGGTGTAGGTCAGGCAAAGGATGTGGCTGGGGTCGACGCCCTCCAGCAGCAGCCGCGCCACCCGGTCGGTCAGCACGCGGGTCTTGCCCGACCCGGCATTGGCGGCCAGCCAGGTCGAATTGCCCGGTTCGGCGGCGTCCACCTGCCGCTGGGTGGCCTCGTCGCGGATCATTCCAGCACCTCGGTTTCGGGCAGGTCGGTCACGTCCCATTCGCCGAAGCGCGCGAGGTGGTCGTAGTCCGACACGTCATTGTCCTTTTGCAGGGCCCGGCGGGCGGTATAGCCCTTTTCGCGGTCCGCATAGGCGGTCAGCAGAGCGATGAACTCCTCCCAGACTTTCTCGGGCGGGGCCACGTCCAAGGGTGCGGGGACTTCCTTCGGCTCGCCGGGCTTCAGCGAGACGAAGACGGCGTCCGCCACGTCGCGCGGGGCAAGGCCGGGGAAGGCGCGGCGCTGCACCATGGCGGCCTCCAGCAGCAGTTGCTTGTCGAAATGCTCCTGTTCAGCCTTCGAGGGCGCGGCGCCGGTCTTGTAGTCGTAGATCACCGCAAGGCCGCGGTCGTCGATGTCGATGCGGTCGGCCTTGCCGGTCAGGGTGACGCCCTGCGCCACGATCTCGCCGGTCTTCTCGAAATTCGCGACAGAGGGCGTGGCGCGGGTCTGCCGGGCGCGTTCGGTGCTGACGAACCACGCGGCCACCCGGGCGATGCGCGCCTGCCACAGCGCGCGGGTCGTCGGGAAGGGCACCTCGGCCAGCTTGTCGCGGGCGATCTGCGTCAGGGTCGCGGCATCGAGGCGGGCGGGGTCCTCCAGCGCGGCGGTCAGGAAGGTTTCGAGGATGTCGTGCAGCAGGATGCCGCGCAACAGCGCATCGGGCGCCTGCATCAGCGGGTCCATCGGCTTCAGCCCCAGCGTGCGGCGGGCATAGACCGCATAGGGGTCGCGGATCAGGCGCTTGATCTCGGTCACCGACAGCTTTTTCGGGCGCGCCTCCAGCGGCGGCGCGGGCGAGGGCCGGTGCGCGGGCGGGGCCGCAATCGGCGCCTCGGCGGCGCGGGCCAGCGCCAGCCAGTGCGCGCCGCGCGCCCGCATCGCGGCCAGCGCCTGCGGGCCGTTCCGTTGCGGCAGACCGGTCATCAGGTTCACCAGCCGGTTCACCCAGCGCGAGGGCACGGTTTCCGCGTCGTCGGATTTCAGCGACCGGGTCAGCCAGACCTCGGGCGCGGCGACCGCCTGCTGGAAGTCATGCGCCGAGAGGCCGATGCGCCGTTCCGGCAGCAACAGCCCCGCCTGCGCCCGCATCTGCCGGTTCAGCCAGGGGTCGGCGCCGGGGCTTTCGGGCCAGCTGCCCTCGTTCAGGCCCGCAAGGATCAGAAGGTCGGCGCCCATCACGCGCGCCTCGAGCGTGCCCCAGATCAGCACCAGCGGGTGGGCGGCGTCGCGGTCGCGCACCTCGGCGCGGGACAGCACCGCGTCGAAGAGGTCGGCATAGTCGCGCGCGGTCAGGTCGGCGGCGCGATGGGCTTCGGCGCGCAGGGCCTCGACGGCGTCGCGCACGGTGCGGCCCGCGTTCTCGTCCCAAAGCGCCGAGGCATCCTCGCTGTCGGACCCCCGCGCAAGGCGTTCCGCCAGGGCGATGTGATCCGCCAGCCAGTCCGCCAGGGGCCGCTTGCCCGCCCGGTCCTGCCCGCACAGGCCGGTGACCCACGCGGTCCATGGGGCGACTTCGGTGCCCCAGTCCAGCAGCGCACCGGGGTCGGGGAAGGGCATGCCGGTGCGGCGAATGTGCAGTTCCAGCTCGCGGGTGTTGCGCAGATGCGGGCCGCGCCCGGCGCCGCGATGCACCAGCGGATGCTTGAGCAGCGTCAGCAGGGCCTCGGCGGTCAGCGGTGCCTCGAACAGCCTGGCCACATGCCGCAACAGCCGCCCCGGGGGCGACAGCTGGGCGGGCGTTCCGGCGCTGTCGTCGGGCGTGATGTCCCAGCGGTCCAGCGCCGAGGTGACCTGCCGCGTCAGCATCCGGTCCGGCGTGATCAGCGCGGCGGTCTGGCCGTCCAGCACCGCCTGCCGCAGGCGCAGCGCGATGGCCAGCGCCTCGTCGCGCGTGCTGGGCGCCTCGGTCAGGGTCACGCCCTCCATGGCTCCGGGCAGATCCGGCAGCGCCGGGCCTTCCGCCAGCCACTGGTGCGTCACCGGCGCGGGCCGCAGCGCCAGCGACACGGTGCGGTTGCGCGCGGGGGCGGGGGCCGCGTCCCCGGTCCAGGGCAGCACATCGCCGGGCGCCAGATCCAGCGCCTGCATCAGCTTGGCAAAGCGGAACTGCGGATGGTCCTCTCCGGTCAGCGGTTCGTTCAGCCTGTCCCAGACCGCGCGCGGCTGGTCGAAGTCGAAGCCGGGCAGCAGCACCGCGCCCTGCGGCAGGCGGGCGACGGCGCACATCAGCTCGTGCGTGGTGCCGCGCGACCCGGTCGAGCCCGCGACGAGCACGGGATGCTGCGGCGGATCGGCCTGCCATGCGGCCAGCCGCATCCGCAGGGCAAGGCGGGCAAAAGCCTGCGCGTCGGGGGCGGTGTCGTCGCCAAAGTAGTCCTGCACGATATTGAGGAACTGAAGGCTGCGCTGCCAGTGGCCCGACTGGTCGGTGACGTCCAGCGCCGCGATCTTTTCCGGCGGGACATCCTCGCCCTGCATTTCCTCCATCAGGGTCGCAAGGCTGTCGGCAAGATCGAACAGCGCGGCGCGCGGCGCAAGGTCGGGCTGGGCGTCCAGCAGGCGGGATACCAGGTTGGTCAGCTCCAGCCGGCGCCGCAGCGGCGGCACGGGGTCCGGCAACTCGGCGGCGCTGAGCGGATCGGCGAGGTCGGTCACAAGCCGCACGCGGGGCAGAAGCGCGGCGGGGCCGGCGTCGAAGACCTCGCGCAGGCGCCGTGCCATCCGGGTCGTGTTCACGTATAGCTCGACCCGGGCCATGGCGTCGGGCGGGCCCTGCACGCGGTCGTGCAGGCCCCGGACCAGCGCGCGGGGGAAGTCGACGCCGGGCGCGGTGCCGAAGAGACGGGGACCGGGGGTGTCAAACATCGGCCAGCATCTCTTCTGCCAGCCTGATACCCTCGGGGTGGCCGACATCGCACCAACGGCCCGGATAGGCGGTGCCGAAAAGCCTTCCTTCCTGCGCCATATGGTTCCACAGAACATTGAGGGAAAAGGCTTTTTTCCCGATCCCGGCCAAGGCGTCGGTCTTGACGATCTGGGCGCCGGTATAGACGAAGTCGCCGCCGCGCATCAGGGTGCCGTCCGGCCCCAGCGCAAAGTCCCCGCCGCCGCTGCGCCCCACCGCGCGGTCCAGCGGGATGCACAGCAGCAGGGCGTCCATGCGATCCGGCTGCCATGCCGCGGCCAGCCGGTCCAGCGGGTTCGGTCCGCTCCAGACAGCGTCGGTGTTCAGTGTGTATACAGGCTGTGTGCCAAGCAGGGGCAGCGCATGGCGCAGGCCCCCGCCGGTGTCGAGGATCTCCGGCGTCTCGACGGAGACGGCGATGTTGGTGTCCTTCAGATGCGCGATGACCTGTTCGGCGCGGTAATGGGCGTTCACGACGCGGGTGGGGACCCCTGCGGTCAGGGCAAGGGCATGGTCCAGCAGCGGACGGCCCGCGACCGCGATCAGCGGCTTGGGCCGGTCTGCGGTCAAGGCGCCCATGCGCGTGCCGAATCCGGCGGCGAAAAGCATCACGGCATCGGGCATCACGGTCTCAGGCTTTCCAGATGGGTTTCGGTCGGCGCTGGCAGGGCGGCGATCACCGGCCTCAGCGGCGCAAGGACCGGGTGCGACAGGTCGCGGGCCAGATGCCCCCAGACCCGCGGGATCAGGTCGATGTAATGCGGTTTGGCCCGTTCCCGGGCCAGCCGGGCAAAGATGCCGAGGATCCGCAGGTTGCGCTGGAACCCCAGCACCGCGAAGGCGGCGGCGAAGGTCTCGGGCGCCTCACCCGTTGCATGCAGGTAGTGTGCAATGCAGGCGGCACGGGTTTCCCCGGCCACGTCGCGGCGGGCATCCTCCAGCAGCGAGACGAGGTCGTAGGCCCGGTGCCCGACCAGAGCATCCTGAAAATCGAGCAGCCCCGCCGCCGCCGCGCCGGGCCGGTCCGGCAGGTGAAGGATGTTCTCTGCATGGTAGTCGCGCAGGATCATCACCTCGGCGGGCCGGGCGTATTGCTCCAGCAGGGGATGCAGCGCCGCCTGTGCCTGCGCCAGCAGCGCCGGGGCCTTGGTGTAGTGCCGGAAGGCGAGGTCGATCATGCCGGTCAGGTGGTCCGGCGTGGCTATGGTCAGGCCCTCGGGCGGCGGCGCGCGGTGCAGCGTCACCAGCGCCTCTGTCGCAATAAGGTACAGCGCGCGCTCTGTCCGGGCGTCGGCGGCCAGCCGCGCCAGCAAGCCGTCGCCAAGATCCTCGATCAGAAGCAGCCCCGCCGCGCCGTCTTCGGACAGGATGCGCGGTGCCGACAGGCCCAGCCCCGAAAGATGCCGCGCCAGCCGGGCGAAAAGCGTCACGTCGCCCTCGGGGTCCTCCATCAGGATCGCCGTTTCGCCGTCGCGGACCAGCCGCGTGTAGTGCCGGGACGAGGCATCGCCCGCCAGCGGTACATGCCGGGCCCCGCCCCAGCCGCAATCGGTCAGAAAGCGCATGCCGCCCCCGTGTCCAGTGTGTCCCAGCGCGGCGCGGTCCAGCTGAGCGTCAGCGCCCGGGCGTCTTCCTCGGCGAGGGTCTCGAAGGACAGCGACAGCGCCTGCGGCGGGGTGAGATCGCCCAGCCGGTCGGGCCATTCCACGATGCAGATCGCGCTGTCGAAGGCCTCCGGCAGGCCCAGCTCCTCGATCTCGCCGGGGCCGGTCAGCCGGTAGAGGTCGGCGTGCCAGAGCTCTCCGGCGGTGGTGTCGTAGGTCTGGACCAGCGTGAAGGTCGGCGAGGGCACGTCCTCGGGCGGGTCTTGCAGCGCATGGATCAGCGCGCGTGCGAAATGCGTCTTCCCGGCGCCGATGCCCCCGGACAGCAGCAGCACGTCGCCCGCCGTCAGGGCCTGCCCGATGCGTCTGGCGACGGCGGCTGTTTCCTCGGGCGAGCGCAGCGTAAGGGTCCGGCGTCGGGGTGTCGTCATGGCCGCGAAAATACCCGGGCGCGCGGGCCGCGCAAGCCCGTTCGTCCGGTCAGCCGCCAGAGCTGCTCCGCAGCAGCGGCAGCGCCTCGGCGGGCCGGGCCGGATGGGTGAAACGGACCATCGTGGCCCCCGCCGCGACCGGTTCGACCGTGCAGACCAGCCGGGGGCCGTCCGTCAGGGTGATATCGCTGTCCCATGCGCTGCGCTCGCGCAGCACCAGCACGAACTCGCGGATCTCCTGCCAGATCGGGCTTGGCTGGCATTTTTCCTGCCAGTCCCGCGTCGCATCGACGATGGTGACCTCGGCAAAGGCGCTGTCGGGGTCGCATTTCCATTGCGCACGGTAGGCCGCATTCGAGAAGGTCAGGACGCCCAGCCGCGAGAAGACCGCCACACCTTCGGGAAAGCAGTCGAGCACCGATTGCGTCAGTTCGAGCTCTGACCGGAAGCGGCGGGTCAGCGAGATCTCGGCGCTGATGTCCTCGATCAGGAAGGCCACGGCGCCGTCGGGATGCGGGCGGCCGGTGATCTTGTAGGTCAGGCCCGACGGCAGGTTCCATGTTTCGCAATAGCGGTCTTCGCGCGCGGCAGAGACCACGTCATACAGCTTGCCCCGCCAGCTGGTGTAATTCTTCGGCTCGGGCATCATGCGGCTTTCGCGCATGTGGTCGAAGAAGGACAGCAGGTTGGGCTTGGCCGACAGGAAGTCCACCGGCAAATGCGTCAGGTCCAGCAGTGCCGGGTTGAACAGCACCAGCTGGCGGTCCCTGTCGAAGACGGCCAGCCCGATGGGCAGATGGGCGAAGGTCTTCGTCAGGGTCTGCACGAAGTTGCGCTGCGCCATCTCGGCGTTCACGAGGCTGTCGATGCTCTTGGCGTAATGCATCCAGCCGCAAGAGATCGGCCGCGACGAGATTTCGAACCAGCTGACCTGTGTCCCGCCTTGCCTGCGCAGGCTGACGCGGGTGCTGCGGGCGGTGCCATGTTCTGGCAGCGGCAGTGCGAAGGGGCAGACCTCGGGGCGGTCGTGCCTGGCGTCACGGCACAGCTCTGCGTAGGCCTCGTTGTGCCAGATCACGGCGCCATCCTCGTCCATCTCCCAGACCGGTTCCGGCGCGCGCAGCGCAATGTCGGACAGCCGGTCGAATTCCGGCAGCAGGGCGGCGGCGCGAAAGACGGCGGCGGCGCCGTCGGGCACGCAGGACAGCGTCAGCCGCAGCCCGTCGGCCAGCGGCTCTGCGGTCAGGGTGCATTCGTCCAGCAGGGCGCAGTGCCAGACCCGGTGGCTGTCCGGTGCCCGTGCGGGCAGGTCGGGAAAGCCGGCAGAGAAGGCCTCGCGCAGCGGCTCCCAGTCCAGTCCGATCAGTGAGGGGCGGTCAAGCAGGGTGACGAGGTCCGGGCTGTGATCGACGACACGGCCATTGCGCATCAGCAGGACAGAGTTCAGTCGGCCCGCGTCGGGCAGGCGCCGCCCGCGCGTCTGCCTGCCGATCGCCAGCAACAGACCCAGTGCCAGAAGAACGGCAATGCCGACCCCGGCACCGATCGCCAGAAAGAGTATATCCTCCAAATCCCGGTTCCTTCCCCAACCGCCCCCGCCAACCTGTGTAGAATTCCTTGGTTAACAGGACGTTAAGGTCTCCCTGGCCGGACTATACCTCTATAAGACGATTCTCTCCCATAGGTTTCCCGGGCGGATGGCTTTCCGCCACGACCTTCGACCGGGGCCAGGCGACTTCGACGATGGCGCCACGGCGCTCTCCGGCGTTGTGCACGGGCGAGAAGGGATCGGACCCGTTGGCAAAGCCCAGTTCCGCGCCGCTGCGCTCCAGCAGGGTCTTGGCGATGAACAGGCCAAGGCCCATGCCCTCGTATTCGGGGCGCTGCTTGCGGTCGGCGTCGGACCGGCGGCGGCGCATGAAGGGATCGCCCATGCGCCCCAGCAGGTGGGGCGGAAAGCCGCGCCCGTCGTCGAGGATGCGGATCGAGACAAGGTCGTCGGTCCACATCGCTTCGATCCAGACGGTCGTGCGGGCAAAGTCCACCGCGTTCTGCACGAGGTTGCGCAGCCCGTGGATAATCTCGGGGCGGCGCAGGATCAGCGGCTGGTTGTAGCCGCCGCCCGGACCGGGGCCGCTTTCGATGACGATCTCCTTGCCGCGGTCCTGATGCGGTTCCGCGGCCTCTCGGATGACCTCGATCAATGGCGCCTGGCGCATGTGCAGGTCGTCTTTTCCGGCCCGCCCCATGCCGCGCAGGATGTCGCGGCAGCGGTCCGCCTGTTCGCGGATCAGCAGCGCGTCCTCACGCTGGTCGCCCTCCAGCTCTTCTGCCAGTTCCGACGAGGTCAGCTTTATCGTCGCCAGCGGCGTGCCCAGTTCATGGGCCGCCGCCGCGACGACGCCGCCCAGGTCGTTCAGCTTCTGCGCGCGGGCCAGCGCCATCTGCGTCGCGGCCAGCGCATCGGACATGGAATGCATCTCGCGCGTGATCCGGCGCGAATAGACAGAGATGAAGACCACCGCGATGACGATGGCAACCCATTGCCCGTAAACGAAGATATCCGGTATTCGCAGGACAAAGCCCTCGTCCGTGCGCAGCGGCATATGGTATTCCACCATGGCCGAGACAAGGAACAGCGCTGTGGCGCCAAGGATCACCGTCGAGCGCAGCGACAGCACCGCCGCCGAGACGGTGACCGGCCCCAGAACCAGCAGAGAGAAGGGATTGTGCAGCCCGCCGGTCAGGAACAGCAGGAAACACAGCTGCAAGAGGTCGAACATCACCATCAGGAAGTTCTCGCCCTCGCTCAGGCGCTTGTTTTCCGGAAAGATGAAGATCGCGACGAGGTTGCCGACCACTGAGATCCCGACCGCAAGGTAGCACAGCCCCAGTTCCAGTTGCAGGTTGTAGAGCCGTTGCGCGATCACGATCGCGGATAATTGACCGACCACCGCGAACCAGCGCAGAAGGATCATGGTGCGCAGGCGAATCCAGTTGCCGCGCTGGCGCGCGCCCAGCAAACCCAGTTCGGTATCGGCCATCTGCGCCCTTTTGCCCCTCTTGCACCTGCGGCTTGGTCCTGTAACTCCCACTCTGTAACCGCTTGAGAGGCCCGAGTCATGCAGCGTCTTGCCGCAATCGCCGCTTCCGTCGCCGTTGTCGCCCTTGTGGGTGGCGGCTGGCTTTACACGATGCAGTCCTCGGGGTCGGACGCCTTCGCCCAGTGCCGCAACGGCACCGCGGCGGGCGAGATCGGTGGCCCCTTCGAACTGCTGAACGCGCAGGGCGAGACGGTGACCGACACCGACGTCATCACAGAGCCGACGCTGGTCTACTTCGGCTATACCTTCTGCCCGGACATCTGTCCCTTCGACATGGCGCGCAACGCCGAGGCGGTGGATGTGCTGGCAGAGCGCGGCTATAGCGCGACGCCGGTCTTCATCAGCATCGACCCGGCCCGCGACACGCCCGAGGCGGTCGGTGACTTTGCCTCGAACCTGCACGACAAGGCGATCGGTCTGACCGGCTCGCCCGAGCAGGTGAAGGCCGCCGCCGACGCCTATCGCACCTACTACAAGGCGCAGGACAGTGGCGACGAGTTCTATCTGGTGGACCACATGACCTTTACCTACCTCGTCCTGCCCGACGAGGGCTTTGTCGACTTCTTCCGGCGCGAGGCCACGCCGGAGCAGATGGCCGATACGGTCGCCTGCTACATTGACGCCTCCTGACAGGCACTTAGGTTGCGTTTGACCATAAGTTGAGGCGCGGGTAAGACTTTCTCCCACGGCTGGGAAATGTTGGAGGACCATCAGTGGCGGATCGCGATCAGGACGACCTTGGCCCGGACAAGTCCCTTCTTCTGGTGGACGATGACGAGCCGTTCCTGAGACGCCTCGCCAAGGCGATGGAAAAGCGCGGTTTCGATGTCGAGATGGCGGGATCGGTTGCCGCCGGGACGGCCATCGCCACGGCCCGGCCCCCGGCCTATGCCGTGGTCGACCTGCGGCTGGAAGACGGCAACGGGCTGGATGTGGTCGAGGTACTGCGCGAGAAGCGGCCCGACAGCCGGATCGTCGTTCTGACCGGCTATGGCGCCATTGCCACCGCCGTTGCCGCGGTCAAGATCGGCGCCACCGACTACCTGTCCAAGCCTGCGGACGCGACCGACATCACCAATGCGCTGCTGGCGCGCGGCGACGACCTGCCGCCGCCGCCGGAAAACCCCATGAGCGCCGACCGCGTGCGGTGGGAACACATCCAGCGCGTCTACGAGCTGTGCGACCGCAACGTGTCGGAAACCGCGCGGCGGCTGAACATGCACCGGCGCACGCTGCAACGTATCCTCGCCAAACGCTCGCCGCGCTGATCGCCGCAGCGACAGGGCAAGGCGCGCGGTCCCGGCGCGGCCTTCAGCATCCGGTGCTGACGCCCTCTTACCGGGCGCCGGGTCAAGAGCCGGTCAGCGGATAGCGGGCCCGCTCTTCGTGCCGGGCGCCGTCCGGGTGCAGGACCGAGGAAAACAGCCCGAAGCTGTCGCAGGCAAAGGGCCCCAGCGCCCCGGGCGGGATCGCCGCAAGGCCCAGCGTGGCGGCCCGCTTGTCGCGCGTGCGCAGCAGGGTCACATGCGGGCGGAAACGCCGTCGGGGCAGGGCCATGCCGATGCCGTGCAGGCGCGAGCGGATGCGGTCGTGCAGGTCCGTCAGCGCCGCGCCTCCCTCGGCCTGTACGGCGACCACGCGGTTCAGCCGACCCCCGAAGACCGCGCCGCCATGAAAATGCAGCGCGATGGCCGGGGCGCGGATGCTGCGCAGCGCGGCGTCGATTTCGGGCAGCGCCTCGGCGGGGGTCTCGCCAAGGAAGGCCAGCGTCAGGTGCAGCGTGTCCACATCCACGGCGCGGCCTTCCGGCATGCCGTCCTGAAGGTCCGACAGCAGGTCCAGCGCCTCTTCCGGCAGGCTCAGCGCAAGGAAAAGCCGCATCAGAGCCGGTCCAGCTCCGTCAGCGTCAGCATCCGGGCATAGTCGTCGGGCAGGCACAGCTGCGTGCCCGCGCTTTGCACGGCGGCAGAGGCGGCAGCGGCCCCGCGGCGCAGTGCCTCGGGGGCGTTCTGCCCCTCGGCCAGCGCCATGACGAAGGCCCCGACAAAGCTGTCGCCCGCGCCGATGGCGCTGACCACGGTCTCGTTCTCCGCCGTCACGCGCCACAGCCCGTCGCCATCCGCCATGACCGACCCGTCCTTGCCGCGCGCGATGATGACGATCCGCGCCGCACCGCGCTGGCGCAGGGTCTCGGCAAAGCGGGCGCTGTCCTCGCGGGTCGCCAGCGGGTCACCTGCCAGCTCCATCGCCTCGTGGCTGTCCATGCGCAGCACATAGGGCGCGGGCTGCGGGCCGACCGCCTGCGCCGCCAGATGCGGGCCGGAGGTGTCGACGACCACGCGCCGCTGCCCGAGCCGGTCGCAGGCGCGGGTGATCCAGCCCGGCTGTGCCCCCGGCGGCATGGACCCCGACAGGACGACAAAGGCATCCCCGACGGCGCTTTCCACGATCCGGTCGAGCACAGCGTCGAGGTCCCCGCCGCCCCATGTCGGGCCGGTCAGGACAAAGCGGTACTGTTCGCCCGTGCCCTCGTCGGTGACGGAAAAGCTGCGCCGCGTCTGCCCGGGCGCGGGCACCTCCAGCAGGTCGAGACCCTGCGTCTGCAACAGCGCCCGCAGCGCCTCGCCGTTCGGGCCACCCAGCGCCACCAGCGCCCGGGCCTGCCCGCCAAGTTGCGTGATGGCGCGGGCCACGTTGACGCCGCCGCCGCCGGGCTCCGCCGTCTCGGGGGCGCAGCGCAGTTTCGGCCCGGGCCGCACGAAGGCCGCAGAAGTCGCGAGGTCCAGCGCGGGGTTCAGGGTGACGGTGAGGATCTCTGTCATCGTGGTCTCCTTCGGGCGCAGGAAAGGCCATACGGGTGGCTCATGCAAACCGGAATCTGGACAAAGCCGCCGCCTTGTGAAAACACCGCCCCCTGTCAGGAGGCCCTTGTCATGACCGTCACCCGCTTTGCACCCTCGCCCACCGGTTACATCCACGTCGGAAACCTGCGGACCGCGCTGTTCAATCATCTGATCGCCCGCAAGACCGGCGGCACCTTCGTGCTGCGGATCGACGACACCGATCCCGAACGCTCGAAAGAGGCCTATGTCGACGCGATCAAGCAGGATCTCGAATGGCTGGGCCTGACCTGGGACCGGGTCGAGCGGCAGTCGCAGCGGCTGGACCGCTATCACGAGGCCGCCGACCGGCTGCGCGAGATGGGCCGCTTCTACGAGGCGTGGGAGACGCCGACGGAACTGGACCTGAAGCGCAAGAAGCAGCTGAACATGGGCAAGCCGCCGGTCTATGACCGCGCCGCGCTGGCGCTGTCCGAGGACGACAAGGCCAAGATGCGCGAAGAGCGCGGGCCGGGCGTCTGGCGCTTCAAGCTGGACCAGGAGCGCATCGCCTGGGAAGACGGTATCCTCGGCGAGGTGTCGATTGACGCGGCCAGCGTCTCGGACCCGGTGCTGATCCGCGCTGACGGGCAGTTCCTGTATACGCTGGCCTCGGTCGTGGACGATATCGACATGGGCATCACCCATGTCGTGCGCGGCAACGACCACGTGACCAATACCGCGACGCAGATCCAGATGATCCGCGCGCTGGGCGGCGAGCCGCCCGCCTTCGCCCACCATTCGCTGCTGACCGGAGCGCAGGGCGAGTCGCTGTCCAAGCGCCTTGGCACCCTGTCGCTGCGCGACCTGCGCGAAAGCGGGGTCGAGCCCGAGGCGCTGTTGTCGCTGATGGCGCGGCTGGGGTCGAGCCAGCCGGTCGAGCTGCGGATGTCGCTGGACGAGATCGCCGAGGGCTTCGAGCTGTCGCAGTTCGGATCGGCGCCGACGAAGTTCGACGTGCAGGACCTGTACCCGCTGACCGCGCGCAAGCTGCACGGCCTGCCGCTGGAGGCGGTGGCCGAAGAGATCGCCGCGCTGGGTGTGCCGGAGGACAGGGCCGGGGCCTTCTGGTCGGTGGTGCGCGAGAACATCACCACCCGCAAGGACATGGCCGACTGGTGGGCGCTGTTCCGTGACGGCGCCGCGCCGCTGGTGGCAGACGAGGACCGCGATTTCGTCGCCGAGGCGCTGGGGATGCTGGGCGAGCCGCCCTACGACTCCGGAACCTGGGGGGCCTGGACCTCTGCGGTGAAAGAGGCGACGGGCCGCAAGGGCAAGGGGCTGTTCATGCCGCTGCGCAAGGCCGTGACGGGCCTCGAGCGCGGGCCGGAGATGGCCGAGGTCATGCCGCTGCTGCAGAAGAAGCCGGGCTGAGGCGCGGGCCGAGGGGGCGGTCTAACTGTTGTTAGAAGAGCCCCCGACGCGAAACGTGGCAGCCGGTTGCGCCAGCGCCCGGTTTGCGCAGGGTCTTGTGCGAGTGGCGGCGGTTGGAGGGGGGCTCTGCCCCCGCGCGCTGCGCGCGCTCCCCCGGGATATTTTTGGACAGAAGAAACGGCTGGCTCACCCGGATTTGCGGTGTGGGGTGATGAGCCGTGACAGGTGGTGGTCGACCGTGGCGGTTTCCTCGGGTGTTAGGGCCTGCGCGCGGGGGTAGAGCGGCGCGGCGCGGTCGTTGTGGATGGGCGCCTCCCAGCCGGTGGTGGTTTCGAAGAACTGGGCCGCGCCCTCGGGGCCGAAGTGGTGCAGATAGCCCTGTATGACGACATCGAGATAGCTGAGCAGGATGCCGTTGCCGGGGCCGGGATCCGTCGTGCGGCCCTCGGCGATGGCGTAGATCGCAATCTCGGTGGCGTCGCTGGTGTGGTCGATCTGGTCCGTGCCGTCGCGGCGCAGGTAGGCGGCCTCGCGCAGGTCGAGGGCGGGCCAGCCCTCGGGCGGGACGGGCGCGATGAGGCCCTCGATGACCGAGGCGGGGTCGGGTACGGCGGTCAGGAAGCAGAGGTCGCGTTCGGGCACGGCGCGCCAGGCTCGGCGCCAGCCGTGGGCGCTGGCCTTGTGGACCGGGGCGAAGCCATGGGTGGCGTGGTTCACGAGGGAGCCATAGCCGAAGAAATAGGCATGTTTCATGCGGCCACTAACCCTGTGCATTGATGCAAGTCAAATGCGGCTTTGCCGGGGCGGTGTAAGGTGCCTGCGCCATTTGTGTCCCGGAGGAGCCCTACGTGCGCGTCACCAAGAGAACCAATATCGCCATGCGTGTCCTGATGTTCTGCGCCGGGAATCCCGGGCGGCTGGTGACGAAACACGAGATCGCCGGGCGCTGCAATGCCTCGGAGAACCACCTGGCGCAGGTCATCAACCAATTGGCGCAGCTGGGCTTTCTGAGCACGCAACGCGGCCGGAACGGCGGGCTGATGCTGGCCCGGCCAGCGGGGAATATCGTCATCGGCGATGTGTTCCGGGCGCTCGAGGCGCCGGTGCCGCTGGCCGAGTGCTTTGCCGACGTGGACAATACCTGCCCGCTGACCCGGGCCTGCCGGTTGCGGGATGCGCTGGCGCAGGCGGCGCAGGCCTTCTACGCCACGCTCGACCCGATCACGCTGGAGGATCTGGTCTGCGACAATGCCGACCTGATGACCATTCTCGCCCCAAAGGGCCTGTGTCGTGCGAAAATCGACGCGGGCGTCCTTGTCAATGCCGGTGACCTGCACTAGCCTCTGGAACGATCACGACGGGAGAACCGGCCTTGCCGGTGCCGAAGGCGCAACCGCCCCGGAAACGCTCAGGCCCCATGGACCGCCGCGATTCACGAACTCTGGAGAGATCCCGGCAGGACCGGGGCGCCGAAGGGATAACGATCTCAGGCGAAGGGACAGAGGGGGCATGGACGGTCTGGGATGGTCCCGGGCCAGAGATGCCCCGTCGCGCTGCGCTCGGGGACCGGGAAGGCGCATGGCGGACGACGATCTGAAAACGACCGAACTGAACGGGCTGCATCACGCGCTTGGCGCGAAGATGGTGCCCTTTGCCGGCTACGAGATGCCGGTGCAGTACAAGCTTGGCGTGATGCAGGAGCATCTGCACACGCGCTCTGCCGCCGGGCTCTTCGATGTCAGCCACATGGGGCAGGTGATTCTGCGCGGCGAGGCTGTGGCCGCGGCGCTGGAGACGCTGGTGCCGGTGGATGTCGCGGGCATCGGCGCGGGGCGGCAGCGCTACGGCTTCTTCACCAACCGCGACGGCGGGATCGAGGACGACCTGATGATCGCCAACCGGGGCGACCACCTGTTCGTGGTGGTCAATGCCGCCCGCAAGGGGCCGGACCTGGAGCGGATGCGCGCCCATCTGGAGCCGCGTGGCGTGACGGTCGAGCTGGTCGAGGGCCGGTCCTTGCTGGCGCTTCAGGGGCCGCAGGCCGAGGCGGTGCTGGCGGGGCTTGCGCCCGAGGTTGCGGAGATGGCCTTCATGGATGTGGCCACCGTGACGCTGAACGGGGCCGAGTGCTGGGTCTCGCGGTCGGGCTATACCGGCGAGGACGGTTTCGAGATTTCCGTGCCGGATGCGGCGGCAGAGGCGCTGGCGAAGACCCTGCTGGAGGACGCGCGGGTGGAGGCCATCGGCCTTGGCGCGCGCGACAGCCTGCGGCTGGAGGCGGGGTTGTGCCTTTACGGCCATGACATCGACGACAGGACAACCCCTGTCGAGGCGGGGCTGACCTGGGCGATCCAGAAGGTGCGCCGCACCGAGGGCGACCGCGCGGGCGGCTTTCCCGGCGAAGAGGTGATCCTTGGCCAGATGTCCGGCGGTGCGCCGCGCCGCCGCGTCGGGCTGAAGCCCGAGGGCCGCGCACCGATGCGCGAGGGCACCGTGCTCTACGACAGCGAAGAGGGCGGGGTCGAGATCGGCCGCGTGACCTCTGGCGGCTTCGGCCCCACCCTGGGTGGGCCGGTGGCCATGGGATACGTCCCGACCGCAAAGGCAGAGCCGGGCACCCGGCTTTTCGGCGCGGTCCGGGGCAAGAGAATGCCGGTCGAGGTGGTGAAACTGCCCTTCGTCCCGGCGGGATTCAAACGGTGAACGACAGGAGACCGGTATGAAATTCACCGAAGAGCACGAATGGCTTGAAACCGAGGGCGACCTTGTCGTCGTGGGCATTACCGCACATGCGGCGGAGCAGCTGGGGGACGTCGTCTTTGTCGAACTGCCCGAGACCGGCACCGAGGTCAGCAAGGACGACGAGGTCGTGGTGATCGAAAGCGTCAAGGCGGCGTCCGACATCCTCGCGCCCATCGACGGCGAGATCGTCGAGGTCAACGAGGCGATCGTCGCCGATCCCGGCAAGGTCAACGAAGACCCCGAGGGCGACGCATGGTTCTTCAAGATCAAGGCCGCAGATCCGTCGCAGATGGACGACTACATGGATGAGGCGGCCTACAAGGACTTCATTTCCTGAAACAGGGGCCGGGCTGACGCCCGGCCTACGGGCCCTTGCCGGGGCGCGCGCCCAATGCCGTCGTCGTGGCGGTTGAGAGGGCAGAAGCCTCCGGCGGGAGTATTTATCCAGAGAAGAAGCCGGGGACTCGCGCGCCCCGGATGGAGAGGCTTTGCCATGACCTATGATCCCATCGACTATCTTCCCTACGATTTCGCCAACCGCCGCCATATCGGGCCTTCGCCCGAAGAGATGGCGCGCATGTTCGAGGTGCTGGGGGTTTCGGACCTCGACGCGCTGATCGAAGAGACCGTGCCGGCGGCGATCCGGCAGGCCGAACCGCTGGATTTCGGCAAGCCGCTGTCCGAGCGGGAATTGCTGTACCGGATGAAGCAGGTGGCGGGCAAGAACACCGTGATGACCTCGCTGATCGGGCAGGGCTATCACGGGACGGTCACGCCGCCCGCGATCCTGCGCAATATCTTCGAGAACCCGGCCTGGTACACGGCCTACACACCCTACCAGCCCGAGATCTCGCAGGGGCGGCTGGAGGCCCTGCTGAACTACCAGACCATGATCTGCGACCTGACCGGGCTGGAGGTGGCGAATGCCTCGCTGCTGGACGAGGCGACGGCCTGCGCCGAGGCGATGACCATGGCGGGGCGCGTGGCGAAGTCGAAGGCCAAGGCCTTCTTCGTCGACGAGAACTGCCACCCGCAGAACATCGCCGTGATGAAGACGCGAGCCGAGCCCCTGGGCATCGAGGTGGTCGTGGGCGATCCCGAGGCGCTGGACGCCGCGTCCGTCTTTGGCGCGATCTTCCAGTATCCCGGCACCTTCGGCCATGTGCGCGACCTGACGGCGCAGATGGAGGCCCTGCACGCGGCGGGCGCCGTGGGGATCGTTTCCGCCGATCCGATGGCGCTGTGTCTGCTGAAGGAGCCTGCGGCCATGGGTGCCGACATTGCCGTGGGCTCGACCCAGCGCTTTGGCGTGCCGCTGGGCTATGGCGGCCCGCATGCTGCCTACATGGCCTGCCGCGAGGACTGCAAGCGCGCCATGCCGGGGCGGATCGTGGGTGTCTCGATCGACAGCCACGGCAACAAGGCCTACCGGCTGGCGCTGCAAACGCGCGAGCAGCACATCCGGCGCGAGAAGGCGACCTCGAACGTCTGCACCGCGCAGGCGCTGCTGGCGGTCATGGCGGGGTTCTACGCCGTCTTCCACGGGCCCAAGGGGCTGCGCGCCATCGCTCAGCGCATCCACCGCAAGACCGTGCGGCTGGCCAACGGGCTGGAGGCGGCGGGCTTTGCCGTCGAGCCGAAGCATTTCTTCGACACCATCACCGTGGACGTGGGCCTGTTGCAGCGCGGCGTCCTGCAGGCCGCCGTGCAGCAGGGGCTGAACCTGCGCCGTGTCGGCAAGACCAGGGTGGGCATCACGCTGGACGAGCGCACCCGCCCCGCCACCATCGAGGCGGTTTGGCGCGCCTTCGGCCTGGTCCGCAAGGATGAGGATTTCGACGCGGGCTATCGCCTGCCCGAAGGGCTGGTGCGGCAGACGGACTATCTGCAGCACGACGTCTTCCACATGAACCGGGCCGAGACCGAGATGATGCGCTACATGCGCCGTCTCGCGGACCGCGACCTTGCGCTGGACCGTGCCATGATCCCGCTGGGGTCCTGCACGATGAAGCTGAACTCTGCCGCCGAGATGATGCCGGTGTCCTGGGACGAGTTTTCCAAGATCCACCCCTATGCGCCCAAGGATCAGGCGGCGGGCTATGCCGAGATGATCCACGATCTCTCGGCCAAGCTGTGCACGATCACCGGCTACGACGCCTTTTCCATGCAGCCGAATTCCGGCGCGCAGGGGGAATACGCGGGCCTGCTGACGATCCGCGACTGGCAGGCGGCGCGCGGCGAGGGGCAGCGCAACGTCTGCCTGATCCCGACCAACGCCCATGGCACCAACCCGGCCTCGGCGCAGATGGTGGGCTGGAAGGTCGTGGCGGTGAAATGCGACGCGCAGGGCAGCATCGATTTGGATGACTTCCGCGCCAAGGCCGCGAAGCATTCGGACGCGCTGGCCGCCTGCATGATCACCTATCCCTCGACCCACGGGGTCTTCGAGGAGACGGTGAAGGAAGTCTGCGCGATCACCCACGAACACGGCGGGCAGGTCTATATCGACGGGGCCAATATGAACGCCATGGTCGGGCTGTCGCGGCCCGGCGATCTGGGCGGCGACGTCAGCCACCTGAACCTGCACAAGACCTTCTGCATTCCGCATGGCGGCGGCGGTCCCGGCATGGGCCCCATCGGCGTGAAGGAACACCTTGCCCCGCATCTGCCCGGCGATCCGCTGTCCGGCAAGGTCGGGCCGGTGTCTGCGTCGGCCTTCGGCTCGCCCTCGCTGCTGCCGATCTCCTGGGCCTATATCCTGATGATGGGCGGCGAGGGGCTGACGCAGGCGACCCGCGTGGCGATCCTGAACGCCAACTACATCGCCAAGCGGCTGGAGGGCGCCTATGACGTGCTTTACCGCGGCGGCAAGGGGCGCGTGGCGCACGAATGCATCCTCGACACCCGACCCTTCGAGAAGTCGGCGGGCGTCACGGTCGAGGACATCGCCAAGCGGCTGGTCGACTGCGGCTTCCATGCGCCGACGATGAGCTGGCCGGTGGCGGGCACGCTGATGGTCGAGCCGACGGAGTCCGAGACCAAGGCGGAACTCGACCGCTTCTGCGACGCCATGCTGGCGATCCGCGAGGAGATCCGCGCCATCGAGGACGGCAAGATCGACGCCGAGAAGAACCCGCTGAAGCTGGCGCCGCATACGATGGAAGACCTCGTGAAGGAATGGGACAGGCCCTACACGCGCGAGCAGGGCTGTTTCCCGCCGGGCGCCTTCCGGGTCGACAAGTACTGGCCGCCGGTGAACCGCGTCGACAACGTCTTTGGCGACCGGAACCTTGTCTGCACCTGTCCGCCGATGTCGGACTATGCCGAGGCAGCCGAGTGAACGCTGTGCGGGGCCGTGAAGGCCCCGCACATTTCCGCCGATCCCGGTGCGGCGGCTGAAATCAGCGGTGGATCAAAGCAGCCGGTAGACGTCCCGCCGGGGCGCAGTCAGCCCTCTCCGCCCGTGACCGAGCGATACCAGGTCACGATCTGCTGCCGCGCCTCGGGCGTCATCTGGATCGCGTTGGGCGGCGGCATGGCGTGTGAGCGCCCCGCCTGCAGGTAGATCTGGTCCGCGTGGCGCGCCACGTCGGCCTCTGTTTCCAGCACCACGCCCTTGGGCGGCCAGTGCATCCCCTCCCACGAGGGTTCGCGCCCGTGGCACATCGAACAATTGCCGACCACGGTGAAATAGGCATCCTCGAAACTCTCGGCAGAGGCGAATTTCTCCTCGTAGGGGGTCAGGGCGCGGGCCTCGCTTTCCTCGTAGGTATCCATGCCCGGCTGGGTCGACAGCCATGCGATCAAAACCATGATCACCACAGTCACCGGCCAGGCCCAGTGCGGGCCCTTGCCGGTCTTGTGCATGGTGTTGAAGTAGTGCCGGATCGTGACCCCGGTCAGGAAGATCAGCGCCGCGATGATCCAGGCGTATTGCGTGCCGAAGGCCAGCGGGTAGTGGTTCGCCAGCATCAGGAAGACCACCGGCAGCGTCAGGTAGTTGTTGTGGGTCGAGCGGACCTTGGCGATCTTGCCGTATTTGGCATCCGGCGTGCGCCCGGCCTTCAGGTCGGCCACGACAATGCGCTGGTTCGGCATGATCTGGAAGAAGACGTTGCCGGTCATGATCGTCGCGGTGAAGGCACCGAGGTGCAGCAAGGCCGCGCGCCCGGTGAAGATCTGGTGATAGCCCCAGGACATGACCACGAGGATGACAAACAGCAGCAGCATCAGCAGCGTCGGGGTGTCCGCCAGCTTCGACTTGCACATGGCGTCATAGGCCAGCCAGCCGATGGTCAGGGAACCGCCCGAAAGCAGGATGCCCTGCCACAGGGCCAGGTCGGCCTTGGTCGGGTCCAGCAGGAAAAGCTCTCCGCCGACCCAGTAGATGATCATCAGAAGCGCCGCGCCGGACAGCCATGTCGCGTAGCTTTGCCACTTGTGCCATGTCAGGTGCTCGGGCATCGACGCGGGCGCCACGAGGTACTTGACCGTGTGGTAGAAGCCGCCGCCGTGGACCTCCCATTCCTCGCCATAGGCGCCTTCGGGCAGGTCGCCGTTGGGTTTCAGCATCAGGTCGAGCGCGATGAAGTAGAAGGACGCGCCGATCCAGGCCATCGCGGTGATGACATGCAGCCAGCGGACGCTGAAGGCGATCCAGTCCCAGATGATGGCGAAGTCGTACATGGTGTCCTCCGGGGTCGATGAGTGTCGCGACAGTAGCGGAACGAAATTTTCTCTGCTATTTGCAGGAAAGACCAAGCAGCATCAAAAAAAACCGAAGAATGCAGGGTCGGATTGTTCGGGTTCCCATGTCGGCTGCCTTCGTTTCGGTCGCGGGACCGTCTGTGCCGATCATGAAACCGGAACCAGAGCCATGTCCTACTTCGACAATATCCGCACCTTCGTCCGTGTCTACGAATTGGGCAGCATGTCGGCGGCGGGGCGCGATCTGCGCATTTCCTCGGCGGTGACCTCTTCGCGGATCTCTCAGCTGGAAGAGCATCTTGGCGTGCGGCTGTTCCAGCGCACCACCCGCAGCCTGACGCCGACGGAACACGGCAAAAGCTTCTATCGCGGCGCGACAGAGATCCTGGAGGCGGTGGACAGTGCCGAGGCGCAGATCGTCAACGTGACCGAAAACCTGAAGGGCGCGCTCTACGTGGCGGCGCCGCTGGGCGTCGGGCGGCGGCTGATCGCGCCGCAGGTGCCGGGGTTCCTTGCGGAATACCCAGAGGTTTCGGTGCGGCTGCGCCTGACCGACCGCAAGGTGGACCTGACGACCGAGGGGCTGGACCTTGCCTTCTTCCTTGGCCAGCCCGAGGACAGCAACCTGCGCATCCGCAAGATCGCCGACGTGCCCCGGGTTCTCTGTGCCTCGCCGGACTATATCGCGCGGCGCGGGATGCCCGCCGATGGCGATGCGCTGCTGGCGGAGAAACACGAGTGCATCAACCTGCGTTTCCCCGGCGCGGCAGAGTTCCAGTGGCGGCTGGAGACGCCCGAGGGGCCACGCCGCTTCGCCGTGGCGGGGCGCTATGAATCGGACGACGGGGACGTGCTGACCGACTGGGCGCTGGGGGGCCACGGCATTGTGCTGAAGCCGGTCTTCGAGGTGGCCGAGCATCTGAAATCCGGCGCGCTGGTGCCGGTGGCGGAAAAGACCCCGCCCGAGGCGATCCAGATGGCCTGCCTGTTCACGCACCGGCGGCGGCAGGACCCCAAGACGCGGATCTTCATGGAATACATGATCGACAGGATCGGCGCGGTCTTTCAGCCGGCCGGGTAGGGCGGCCCGGGTTCTGGCCACCGGATAGGGCCGACCGGCGAAAGCGGTTGCGAAACTGGCAACAAGCGCAACGCCGCCGGGTCTGACTGCTCAGCTGCCCCGGTAGGTGCTCATCCCGTAGGCCGACAGCAGCAGCGGCACATGGTAATGCGCCGCGGCATCCGCCATGCCGAACCGGATCGGCACCTCGTCGAGGAACAGCACATCGCCCTCGGCCTGACCCGTGGCGCGCAGGTAGTCGCCCGCGAAGAACACCAGCTCGTAGCTCCCGGTGGCAAAGCGCTCCGTCGGCAGGATCGGCGCATCGGTCCGCCCGTCGTCATTCGTCACCGTCTCTGCCAGTTTCTCGCGCGTGTCGCCCGAGAGGCGATACAACACGATCCGGATGCCTTCCGCAGGGCAGCCGCGCGCCGTATCAAGGACGTGTGTCGTCAGATATCCGCTCATGTCTCGATCTCCTGCAAGGTTTGTCCTGTCATACCCGCCGCGCCGCCCCGGGCAAAGGCGCCGTGATTTGAGGCTCCTTCGCATATTTTTTGATAATGAGCGGGACTTTATTGGATTATGACGTAAGGAAATCGGAGGTACAGACGTGCAGCGTTATCCCAGAGACATGGCGGGCTATGGCCCCCGCATCCCGCAGGCGAACTGGCCCGGCGGCGCGAAGATCGCCGTGCAGATCGTCCTGAACTACGAAGAGGGCGGCGAAAACAACATCCTGCACGGGGATGCCGCGTCCGAAGGGTTCCTGTCCGAGATCACCGGCGCCGCGCCCTGGCCGGGGCAGCGGCACTGGAACATGGAAACGATCTATGAATACGGCAGCCGCGCCGGGTTCTGGCGCGTGCATGACCTGCTGAAGGATACGCCCATCACCGTCTATGGCGTCGCCACCGCGCTGGCCCGCGCGCCCGAGCAGGTGAAGGCGATGAAGGATGCGGGCTGGGAGATCGCCAGTCACGGCCTGAAGTGGGTCGAACACAAGGACATGCCCGCCGAAGAGGAACGCACGCAGATCCGCGAGGCGATCCGTCTGCACACCGAGGTTACGGGCACGCCGCCGCGCGGCTGGTACACCGGGCGCTGTTCGATGAACACGATCCCGCTGGCGGCGGAAGAGGGCGACCTTGCCTATATCGCCGACAGTTATTCCGACGACCTGCCCTACTGGACCCGCGCGGGCGGCAAGGACCAGCTGATCGTGCCCTACACCATGGATTGCAACGACATGCGCTTCGCGATCCAGGCGGGCTACACGCAGGGCGCCGATTTCGAGGCCATGGTCCGCGATGCCTTTGACGTGCTTTACGCCGAGGGGCAGGCGGGCGCGCCCAAGATGATGTCGATCGGTCTGCACTGCCGCCTGATCGGGCGCCCCAGCCGCATGGCCGCGCTTCGCCGCGTCATGGAATACATGCAGGGCCACGAGGGCGTCTGGTTCGCCACGCGCGAACAGATCGCCGACCACTGGGCCGCCGAACATCCGGCGCCCACCGGCGTGACCCCCTCGCAGATGGACCGCGAGACCTTCGTGGCGCAGTTTGGCGGCATCTTCGAGCACAGCCCGTGGATCGCCGAGGGCGCGCATGCGCTGGAACTGGGCACCTATAGCGACAGCGCGGCGGGAGTGCACAATGCACTCGCCCGGGTCTTTCGTTCGGCCACGGAGGAGCAGCGGCTGGGCGTGCTGACCGCGCACCCGGACCTTGCGGGCAAACTTGCCGCCGCCGGGCGGCTGACCGCCGAATCCACCGCCGAGCAGGCGGGCGCGGGGCTGGACTTGCTGACCGACGAAGAGCGCGAGACCTTCCAGAATCTCAACGCCGAATATGTCGAGCGCCACGGCTTCCCCTTCATCATCGCGGTGAAGGACAACACCAAGGCCTCGATCCTCGAGGCCTTCCACCGCCGCATCGGCAACGACCGCGCGACCGAATTCGCCGAGGCCTGCCGACAGGTCGAACGCATCGCCGAATTGCGCCTGATCGAGAAGCTGGGCGCATGAGTACAATCCGTATACAACCGCTGACGCCCGAGGCCTTCGCCCCTTTCGGCGAGATCCTCGATACTGCGGGCGCGCCCGACAAGCTGATCAATCAGGGTCTGTGCGGGCGCTACCACGACCGCGCCACGCTGGATTTCACCGAAGCGGGCCGGGCGGGCATCAGCCTGTTCAGGTCAGAGCTGTGCAGCCTGCCCGTCACGCTTGAACTGATGGAGCGGCACCCGCTTGGCTCTCAGGCCTTCCTGCCGATGTCGATGGACGGTTTTCTGGTCGTCGTCGCGCCCGACGACGCCGGAAAACCGGGCACGCCGCTCGCCTTCCGCACCGCGCCCGGGCAGGGGATCAATTTCCATCGCAACACGTGGCACGGGGTTTTGACCCCGCTCTCCGGGTCCGGCCTCTTTGCCGTGGTCGACCGGATCGGCGGGGGGGAGAACCTGCAGGAGCACCGCTTCGAGGACGCTTACATCGTAGAAGACTGAATGGGCAGCCGGAGGAGGAGCCGGCACCCACATCCAGAGGGAGACGACAAGAATGGCAGACACATCCATCGGAACACCCGAGCAGCTAAGGGATCCGAATTACACGCCGCCGATGATCAAGGCGGTGCCGCTGGGCATCCAGCACGTCCTGGCCATGTTCGTCTCGAACGTGACGCCCGCGATCATCGTCTGCGGGGCGGCGGGTTTCGGCTTTGGCTCGAACTCTCCCGACTTTCCGCAGATGATCTACATGATCCAGATGTCGATGTTCTTCGCGGGCATCGCCACGCTGTTCCAGACCATCGGTTTCGGCCCGGTCGGCGCGCGCCTGCCCATCGTGCAGGGGACGTCCTTCGCCTTCATTCCGATCATGATCCCGCTGGTCGCGGGCAAGGGGGTCGACGCCATCGCCGTGCTGATGGGCGGGGTTTTCTTGGGCGGCTTGTTCCACGGCTTCCTCGGGTTGTTCATCGGCAAGATCCGCTTTGCCCTGCCGCCGCTGGTGACCGGCCTCGTGGTGACGATGATCGGCCTCGCGCTGGTCAAGGTGGGCGTCCAGTATGCCGCCGGGGGTGTGCCCGCCATCGGCACGCCGGAATACGGGTCGGGCCTGAACTGGTTCATGGCCGGCACAGTGATCGTCGTGACGCTGGGGCTGAAGTTCTACGCCCGCGGCATGCTGTCGGTCTCTGCGGTGCTTATCGGCCTGCTGGTCGGCTATGTGCTGGCCTTTGCGCTGGGGCAGGTGAACCTTGGCAACGTCGGCACTGCCGCGCCCTTCGCGCTGCCCAACCCGCTGCACTTCGGGCTGGAGTTCTCGGCCGCCGCGGTCGTCGGCTTCTGCCTCATGAGCTTCGTCTCGGCGGTTGAAACCGTGGGGGATGTCAGCGGTATCACCAAAGGCGGCGCGGGCCGCGAGGCCACCGACCAAGAGATCCAGGGCGCGACCTTCGCCGACGGGATCGGCACGGCGATTTCCGGCCTCTTCGGGGCACTGCCCAACACCTCGTTCAGCCAGAACGTCGGCCTGATCGCCATGACCGGCGTCATGAGCCGCACGGTCGTCACCATCGGCGGCATCTTCCTGATCCTCTGCGGTCTGGTGCCCAAGATCGGCGCGATCATCAGCTCTGTGCCGATCGAGGTTCTGGGCGGCGGCGTGATCGTGATGTTCGGCATGGTGGTCGCGGCGGGCGTCTCGATGCTGTCGGACGTGCACTGGAACCGCCGCAACATGGTGATCTTCGCCATCGCCCTGTCGCTGGGTCTGGGCCTGCAACTGGAACCGGACGCGCTGCAATACCTGCCCGGCACGATGCAGGTTCTGGCGACAAGCGGCATTCTGCCCGCGGCGGTCATCGCCATCGTGCTGAACCTTGTCCTGCCGGAAGAGCTGGCGGACGAGGCCACCGAAGAGGTCTCGGGCGGCATGGCGGGCCACGGCCAGGGCTCTTACGCCAAGGACGACCACGTCTGAGAGGCATGGCCCCCCGGCACGGGGGGGCAACGCGCCTTGCTTCGGCCCCGCGAGATCGCGGGGCCTTTTTTCGTGCCACGCGTGACCTGGGCGCGGTGTCCTCAACCGGCTACGCCGCCGCCCGGCCCGCAGGTCCCTGTCCCGGGCCCCGGCAGGCAGGCGCTTGGGGTGCCGCGCCAAGGAAAAAGGCCGGGCGCATCGCTGCACCCGGCCTTTCGTGGTCTTGCCGGTGATGGCCGCTGCGGGACCTAGAGGAAGGTCAGGCCGACCGCGATGATGATGCCCGACAGGATCAGGTGCACGACGCAGAAGCCCATGATGTCCTTGGCCCGCAGCCCGGCGATGCCGAGGATCGGCAGCGCCCAGAAGGGCTGCACCATGTTGGTCCATGCGTCGCCCCAGGCCACGGCCATCGAGGTGCGCGCCAGATCGGCGCCAAGGGCCTCTGCCGCCGGAAGGATGACCGGGGCCTGCACCGCCCATTGCCCGCCGCCCGAGGGGACGAAGAAGTTCACGATCCCCGCCGACAGGAAGGACCAGAAGGGCAGGGTGCTGGCCGAGGCAAGGCCGACCAGCCCTTCCGAGATGCTGGCGGCAAGGCCGGACTGGACCATGATCGCCATGATGCCCGCGTAGAAGGGGAACTGGATCACGATGCCCGCGCCGCCCTTCACCGCGTCGCTGAGCGCGTTCAGCAGGTTCTTCGGGGTGCCGTGCAGCAGGATCGCCAGCGTCAGGAACAGGAAGTTGATGACGTTCAGCGACAGCCCGCCGCCGGCGGCGAAATACTGGATCAGCCAGGCCACACCGGCGGCGCCGACCAGAACCGACAGCGCAAGGCTGTTTTCCAGCCGGTCTGCCGGGGTGGGACTGTCGGGCCGGGTGTAGGGGTCGTCGGTCAGCAATGCGGGGTCGACGTAGACGGACTCTTTCTCAGAGGGCATCATCGCGCGGTTGACCAGCGGCACCGCGATGAACAGCGCCACGACGATACACAGGTTGTATACGCTGAAGATGGTCTCGGAGGTCGGCACGACGCCGGTGATTTCTGCGAAGGGATGGCCCTCGGTCGCGATGGACAGAGGAATGGATCCGGCCAGCCCGCCGTGCCAGACGATGAACCCGGAATAGGCCGAGGCGACGAGCAGGCGGTAATCCACCTTGACGATGCGCGCGAGTTCCTTGGCAAAGAGCGCGCCGACCACAAGGCCGAAGCCCCAGTTGATCCACGACGCGGCAAGCGACACAAGGCTGACCAGCACGATGGCGCCCCCGGCGCTGCCGGCAAGGCCCGCCAGCGCCGCAAGGCCGCGCCGCACCAGCGGCGTCGAAGCCATCAGGTAGCCGGTCACCAGCACCAGAAGCATCTGCATCGAGAAGGTCAGCAGCGACCAGAAGCCATCGCCCCAGAAGGTCACGATTTCCAGCGGACCCGCGTCCTGCGTCAGCGCTGCCGCGATCCCGGCGACAAGGGTCAGGATCAGCACGAAGACAAAGGGATCGGGGAGGTAGCGGTCAACGATGCGCACCATCGGGCGCGAGAGGAAGCCGAGCATGCTGTGCTCCTTGTTCTGGCATTCGGGAATTCGGTCGGTTCGGTTGCCGCCTGAGACCTCGGGGAGGGCGCCGGTAGCGCGGCCATCCTGTAAAGCCGGAAGGCCGGATTTCAAGGGTGACCTATGCTTGGTGACCCGAGGTCAATGCCCTGCGGATTCGGCCCCCTTTCGCGGTGCCTTGCGCAGGTGTGGGCGGCGATGCGGGAGGTCACCGGTTGTGATCCGGGCGCGCCTCTGCGGGGGAGGACGGGGCCGGGGGTCTCCCGGTCCCGTATCCGTGCAGCCCGTGGTTCGCGGTCCGGTTCCGAGAAGGCCCCGTGGCGGGACCTGCCGGGTTCAGGCCTCGATCAGCATCAGTTCGAAGGTGACGCAGGCCGGACCTTTGCCCCGAACCATGGCGCCCCGGAACTGCGCGTCGTCTGGGTCGACGCAGTGCATGGGCAGATGCGTTTCCGCCCCGGTGGTGGCGCCGGGCAGGATCAGCACCTCGGAGATCGGCGAGGCCATGGGCGTGCCCTGATGGAAGACCGCGCCGATCAGGCTGCCGATGCCCAGCACCCGGGCGCGGGCGAACCCGGCGGCGGCGGCGATTTCCTCGACCGCCTCGGTGATGTCCTTGTGCGGCGCCAGCTTGGCCAGCACGGCATTGCCCGTGTCGCGGCCCTGCGTCGGGTGGAAGATCGGAAAGCGCGTTTCCTCGTTCATCGAGACGTCGAAGACCGCGCCGGTGATCATGTGCAGCGTCACGGTGGCCTCTTCGGCCAGCGTCACCTCGTCCGGCAGCAGGTGGCCGCACCATGCGGTGTCGCCATCCTGCCACACGGCGTGGCAATGCAGCCACCACGCGCCGTCGCGCCGCCCGACGATGGCGGCGCCGTCGGTGATCCTGGCCCGGTCGCCGCCGCGCGGGGGGCTGTACCACGCGGCGTGCAGCCCGTCCGAGGACGGCCCCGGCCCGACAAAGCGGTAGGGGCCGATCACCAGGCCCTCGACCTCGATCACACCCGACTCCGCGCCCGCCGCGTCCATGACATCCGCGACCGCCTGCATCAGCACCGCGCCCTTGGGCAGTGTCACCTGTAGCGTCTTCGCGTTGCCGCGCGCCATGGTCCAGGGCTGCGGCGCGGGGGTGCCGGGATGGCGGATGATCTCGCGGCTGTCGAGGGTGACGCTCATGACACCGCCTCCGGTTCCGGCCAGAGGCCGCGCGCTTCCAGTTCCTCGCGCACCAGCTTCTTGGTGATCTTGCCGTAGCCGGTCTTTGGCATCTCATCGAGGAAGACGTAGCGCTGCGGCAGCTTGTACTTGGCCAGCTTCGGTTCCAGCATGGCGGCCAGTTCCTCTGCCGTGACGCTCTGGCCCGGTTCGCAGGTGCAGACCGCCAGCCCGACCTCCCCCCAGCGCGGATGCGGCGCGCCGAGGATCGCGACCTCTGACAGCGCCGGGTGGGTCAGCATGATCTCTTCGATTTCGCGCGGGTAGACGTTCGACCCGCCCGAGATGTACATGTCCGAGCTTCGCCCCGTGATATACAGATACCGCTCCGCATCCATGTGGCCGAGGTCGCCGGTGCGGAACCAGCCGTCGCGGAAGGACTTCTCGTTCGCGGCGTCGTCCATGTAGTAGCCTGCCGCGACGGCGGGACCGGCGACGCAGATCTCTCCGGTCTCTCCCGGCGCGCATTCGCGGCCATCGTCGTCCTGAATCGAGACATGCAGCCCGGTGCGCTCGATCCCGCAAGAGCCGATGCGCGCCTCGGGCCCGTCCTCGATGTGGTGATCCTGCGGCGGCAGCACGGTGATGCAGCCGGTGACCTCGCCAAGGCCGAAGTATTGCACCAGCACCTTGCCCAGCTTGCGCAGCGCGTGCTTCTGGTCCTCGCGGTACATCGGCGAGCCCGCGTAGATCACGTAACGCAGGGACGAGTGGTCGTATTCGTCGACCGAGGGGTGTTCGGTCAGCATCTTCACGATGGTCGGCACGGTGAAGATATTGGTCACCTTGTAGCGTTCGACCAGTTCCCATGCGGCGGCGACGTCGAAGCGCCCCGGTGGCACCAGCACCGAACAGACGCCGCCCGCGATCATCATCAGCTGGTGCATCCCGGCGCCGTGGCTGAGCGGCGCGACCACGAGGCTCATGTCCTCTGGCGTGGTGCCGGGCACGAGGTCGTGCAGGTGGTTCAGCGCGGTGAAGGTCAGCTGGCCGTGGGTCAGCACTACCGCTTTGGGCCGCCCGGTCGAACCGGAGGTGAAGAACAGCCAGCAGGGCGCGTCGCGGTCCACAGCGGCGTTCGGCATATGGGTGCCGAGGTGCTTGCCGATGACCGTGTCATAGGGCGTGCCGAAGCCCTCGCCGATGCAGATGACCTCGGACAGCTTGGGCGCGGCCTCGACGCAGGCGCTAGCGTGGTCGGGGAAGGCCGCCTCGCAGACCATCAGAGAGACATCGGCCTTCTGCGCCAGATAGGCGACCTCGTCCGGGCGCTGGCGGAAGTTCGACGGCACCCAGACCACGCCCGCGCGCCAACAGGCCAGCATGACCTCGGTGATCTGGTTGTTGTTGGCGCTTTGCACCATCACGCGGTCGCCCGGTTGCAGGCCGAAGTCCTGCACGAAGGCGGTGGCCAGCGCCGACACACGGGCGTCGAGTTCGGCCCATGTGATCGTCAGGTCCTGCCAGATGATCGCCGGGCGGTCGCCGAGACGGGCGGCGTTCTTGGTCAGGAAATGCGCGAGGTTGTGCGAGCGGGTCGACCAGGGAAGACGCGGATCGCGGTTCATTTCACGCGCTCCAGGATCGAGACGTAAGAGGCCACCGCCGCGCCGCCCATGTTGAAGACGCCCGCCATCTGCACATCGTCCAGCTGCATGTCACCGGCGGAGCCATCCAGCTGCATCGCCGCCATGACGTGCTGGCTGACGCCGGTGGCGCCAATGGGGTGGCCGCGCGATTTCAGCCCGCCCGAGGGGTTCACCGGCAGCTTGCCGTCGCGGGTGGTGATGCCCTCGCGGATGACGCGACCGCCCTGACCGCGCTCGGCCAGACCCATGGCCTCGTACTCCAGCAGTTCGGCAATGGTGAAGCAGTCATGCGTCTCGACCATGTTCAGGTCGTCCAGCGTGACGCCGGCCGTCTCCAGCGCCTGCGCCCATGCGCGGCGGGGACCGGCGAATTCGCAGGGGTCGCGGCGCGACAGCGCCAGCACGTCGTTGGCCTGCGCGCGCGCCTTGAAGGCGATGCCGCGCGCGAGGTCCTTGGCCACGTCCGGATGCGCCACCACCAGAACCGCCGCGCCGTCCGAGACCAGCGAGCAGTCGGTGCGCCGCAGCGGGCCCGCCACGCGGGGGTTCTTGTCGCTGACCGTGTTGCAGAATTCGGCGGTGAAGGGCTTTTGCATGTGGGCGTAGGGGTTCAGCATCCCGTTGGCGTGGTTCTTGGCGGCGATCATCGCCAGTTCCATCGAGTTGTCGCCGTAGCGCTGGAAATAGCCGTCCGCGATCTGGCCGAAGACGCCCGCGAAACCCGCGTCGCTGCTTTCCTCCTCGCCCCATGCGGCGGTCATCAGGATCTCGCCGATCTGCGCGCCGGGTGTGGCGGTCATCTTCTCGGCGCCCACCACGAGGGCCACCTTGCCGCGCCCGGCGGCGATGAAGTCGAGCGCCCCGTACAGCGCCGCCGACCCGGTGGCGCAGGCGTTCTCCATGTGGACGGCGGGCACGCCTGCCAGTTCAGGCACCGCCATGCCGACCAGCGCGCCCTCGAAGGCCTGCTTGGAAAAGCCGTTGTTGTAGGTGCCGACAAAGATGCCATCCACGTCCTGCGCGCCGAGGCCCGCGTGGGCCAGTGCGTCCGGCACCACCGATTGCATCAGCGCGACAAGGGTTTCCTCGGGCGCCTTGCCGAATTTCGAATGCGCCCAGCCGACGATCTGCGGTTGTTCTGTCATGGTCTTCCTCCCAAGGGGCGGGCCGTGCCCGTCATCTGATGTGTCAGTCTTTGTTCGATGCGTGTGACCTCGCGGCGCAGCAGCGCGGCCAGCGCCTCTTGCCGGTCGGGTTTCAGCCGTGTGTCGATGGCGGCGATGGAAACGGCGCCCAGCACCTCGCCAGGGCGGTCGTCGAAGCCCGGCGCGCGCACCGCCATGCCGATGGCCCATGAATTCGACAGGTAGAGGCCGGGGTTCAGCGCCCAGCCGCGCGCCTGCGCGTCGGCGATGCACTGCGCCACAACCTCGGGTGTGTAGCCGGGGTAGCCCTCGGCAAGCATGGGCGTGATGACCTCGAGCACCTCGGCGCGTTCACAGTCGGGCAGGGCGGCGAGGATCGCCATGGCGCCCGCGCCGACGCCAAGCGGATGGCGGTCTCCGGTCTTCAGCGCCTGCGTGCGGATCGGGTAGCTGCCTTCCTCGCGGTGGGCGCAGACCGAATAGGTGCCCCGGCGCAGCGAGAGATAGGTGTTTTCCTCGCTCTCGTCCGCCAGCCGCACAAGGCTGTCCATCGCGACCTTCAGCACGTCCAGCCGCCGCCGCGCCATCACGCCCAGCACGTAGCTTTCCGGCCCCAGCGCATAGGCGCGGCTGTCGTCGTCCTGCACGATCAGCCCCGAGCGCATCAGCGCCAGCATCAGGCGCCGCACGGTGGGGCGGCTGAGGCCCGTCGCCTCTGTCAGCCGCGCCATCGGCACCGGGGCGCCGCCGCCCTGACCCACCAGAGACAACAGCGCAAGGGCGCGGTCGACGCTTTGCGCGCCGCCAGCCTCTTTGCCGGGGGTCTCATACATGTCCATCATGTGGATGGGTCTCTCCTCGCTCTGGCCAATCGTGCGCGATCATCCCAAGCTTGGCAAGAGGCCGGCACTTTTCTGTTTACACTCCCCCGCAGGCCCGCTTAGGCTGCCGGCCAACAGAAGACGTCCACCATATGGACGCAAAACATAGTCTGGAGGAGACCCCATGAAGACCCTGACCTCTGCCGTGGCATTGTCCATGGCGCTGACCGGCGCGGCCCATGCGCAGGACCTGGTGATGCAGTCGATCTACCCGTCCTCGCTGCCGCTTCTGGGCAGCAGCGGCGTCAACCTGACCGAGCAGGTGTCCAAGCTGACCGGCGGCGAGCTGAACATCGAGTTCAACGAGCCGGGCGCCATCGTCGGCGGCAACGAGATGTGGGACGCGATCTCCACCGGCGCGGTCGATGCGGGCTGGTATTCTCCGGGCTTCGCGCAGGGCATCATCCCCTCGGCCGCGATCTTCACCGCCGTGCCCTTCGGCCCGGACGTGCGTGAATACACCGCGTGGTGGTATGAGGGCGGCGGCAAGGAGCTGTGGGCCGAGATCACCGAGCCCTACAACATCCACACCGAGCTTTGCACCATCCTCGTCCCCGAGGCTTCGGGCTGGTTCGCCAACGAGATCAACAAGCCGGAAGACCTTCAGGGCGTGAAGATGCGGATCTTCGGCCTTGGCGCCAACGTCATGCAGAAGCTGGGCGTCGAGGCGCAGTCGATGCCGGTCGCCGACACGCTGACCGGCCTGCGTCTGGGCACCATCGACGCCGCCGAGGTCAGCTTCCCGCTGATCGACAAGGCCGTGTCGATGAACGACTACGCCGGCAACTACTACTTCCCCGGCTGGCACCAGCAGACCTCGCTGATCACCTTCATCATCAACCAGGACGTTTGGGACGGTCTGGACGAGCAGAAGCAGTTCGCGATCCAGACCGCCTGCGCGGCCAACGTCGCGCTGACCTCTGCCGAGGGCGAGGCCAAGCAGCTTGAGCCGCTGGCCCAGCTGGAAGAGGCCGGTGTCAAGGTCCACCAGTGGAACGACGAGATGATGAACGCCTTCCGCGGTGCATGGGACGAGGTCGTGGCCGAGCAGTCCGAAGCCGACGCCGACTTCAAGCGCGCATGGGAAAGTCTGTCGCAGTTCCGTCAGGACTTCTCAAAGTGGGCAGACCTCGCCTACATCAAGTAACCGGTTGCCGGGCGGCCCCGTGCCGTCCGGCCCTTCGTTCGCGGGATTCTCATGACATTGCTGACGTGGTCCGAACGGCTGGCGCTGCCCTGCCGGGCGGTGGCCAAGCTCTGCGGCTGGCTGCTTCTGGTGCTGATGGCCGTCATCCTCTACGACGTGATCGGGCGGCGGTTCTTTTCCACCGGCTCGTTCAAGCTGCAGGAACTGGAATGGCATCTGCACGGCGCCATCGCGGTGCTGTGCTTCGGCTATGCCTACGTCGAGAACGCCCACGTCCGCATCGACCTGATCAGCCAGCACATGCGCCGTAATACCCGGCTGTGGTTCGAGATCGTGGCCATCGTGGCCTTCCTGATCCCCTTCATGGCCCTGCTGACCTGGTACGGCTACGATTTCACCCTGCGCAGTTTCCAGCGCGGTGAGGGATCGCCCGGCGGGGTCGGCCTGCCGAACCGCTGGATCATCAAGTCGGCCATTCCGCTTGGCGCCGTGCTGACCATCTTCGGCGGGCTGTCGGTGCTGTTCCGCTGCTTTGCCGCGCTGAAGAACCCCGACCTGGAGGCGCGGATATGATCGAGCTGGTTTCCGCCGCGCTGCCCGGCGCGATGTTCCTGTCGCTGGTGGTGGCGCTGTTCTCGGGCGCCCCCGTCGCGGTGATGCTGATGGGTATCTCGCTGGTCTTCGGCCTGCTTGCGGTCTGGACCGGCGACATGCGGCTGGTCCACGCGACGCTGCTGCCCAACCGGATCTTTTCCGGCACCATCGAGAACGCGGTGCTGGTGGCCGCGCCGATGTTCATCTTCATGGGCCTGATCATGGAGAAGACGCGCATCGCCGAGGATCTTCTGCTGACGCTGCAACGGCTGATGCGCGTGGTGCCCGGCGGTCTTGCGTTGGCGGTGGTGCTGATGGGCACGATCCTTGCCGCCGCGACCGGCATCATCGGCGCCTCTGTCGTCATGCTGACCGCGCTGGCGATCCCGACCATGGTCGAGCGCGGCTATGACCGGGGCCTTGCCGCAGGCACCGTGGCCAGCGCCGGGACGCTGGGCATCCTGATCCCGCCCTCGGTCATGCTGGTCTTCATGGGCGACCTGCTGTCGATTTCGCTGGGCCGCCTGTTCGTCGCGGCGCTGATGCCCGGCCTGCTGCTGTCGGGCGCCTATGTGATCTACATCGTCCTGCGCTCTTTCCTGCAACCCTCCATCGCGCCGCGCCAGCCCGCCTCGGACGAGGATCGCGCGGGCCTCTGGCTGGAGTCGCTGAAATCGGTGCTGGCGCCGCTGGTGATGATCGTCGCCGTTCTGGGCTCGATCCTCGGCGGCATCGCCACGCCGACCGAGGCCTCGGGCGTGGGCGTCTGCGCGGCGTTGCTGCTGGGCGCGCTGCGCGGCCGCCTGAACCGCGCCACCCTGTCGGACAGCATGGACGGCTCTATCCGGTCGCTGGGGATGCTGTTCTTTATCTTCGTCGGCGCCACCGCCTTCAGCTATATCTTCCGCAAGGTCGGCGGAGAGCACTTCATCGTCGAAAGCGCCAATGCGCTGCCCTTCGGTGACTGGGGCCTCTTGATGGCTATGATGGCGATGATCTTCGTCATGGGCTTCTTCTTCGACTGGATCGAGATCACGCTGATCATGCTGCCGATCTTCGCGCCCATCGTGCAGGTCATGGATTTGGGCGAGCACGTCGCGCGGGGCGACATGATCTACTGGTTCGCGATTCTCGTCTCGCTGAATTTGCAGACCTCGTTCCTGACGCCACCTTTCGGCTTTGCGCTGTTCTACCTGAAGGGCGCGGCGGGCAACCTGCTGTCGATGCGCGACATCTACCGGGGCATCATCCCCTTCGTGCTGATCCAGCTGGTGATCCTTGGCGTGGCCATCGCATGGCCGGAACTGGCGATGTGGCTGCCGAACAAGGTGTTCAACTGATGGGGCGGGTTGCGGGCAAATACGCCGTGGTGATCGGCGCGGGATCGGTCGGCGAGGGCTGGGGCAACGGCAAGGCGGCGGCGGTGCTCTACGCCCGCGAAGGGGCCACGGTGCTCTGTGTCGACCGAAACGCGGAGGCCGCCGAGACGACGGCGGCCCTGATCCGCGACGAAGGCGGCGCGGCAGAGGTCTTTGCCGGGGACATGACCGATCCCGGGGCCGCGCAGGGCATGGCAGAGGCGGCGCGCGCCATGGGCGGGCTCGACATCCTGCATTTCAACATCGGCATCAGCACGCCAGGCGGCGTCGAACAGACCGGTTTCGCGGACTGGCAGAAGGTCTTCGCGGTGAACCTCGACGCGGCCTTCCACTGCACGCAGGCGGCCCTGCCGCTGCTGGAGCAGGGTGGCGGCGCCATCGTCTATATCTCCAGCCTCGCGGGGGAATCGAACGGGCCGTATCGCTACGTCGGCTACGAGGCGTCGAAGGCGGCGCTGCAACGGCTGTCGAAATCGGTGGCCATCGAATACGCCGGGCGCGGAGTCCGCGCCAACTGCGTGCTGCCGGGGATGATCGACACGCCGCACGCGGCCAGCTTCATCGGCCCGGGCACTGACCCCGAGGCGCTGGCCAGGGCGCGGGCGGCCAAGGTGCCGATGGGCCGTCAGGGCACCGCATGGGACGTGGCAGAGGCGGCGCTGTTCCTTGCCTCGGACGCGGCGGGCTTCGTCACGGGGGTGGACCTGCGCGTCGACGGCGGCATGGGCACGCTCTTCGGTTCGGCAGGCGGATAGGGCGCGCGGCTTCCCTTCCGGGGCAATGCGCCCCTGTCGCGTGTTCCGACCCATCGCGGCGATGCGCTGTCGTCGCCGCGGGGGGAAAGCCCTTTCTGGGGGCACCGAATTAATCCGACAGCTGCGCTGCCAAGGGCTTTCCGCCCGGCCTCGACCGGCATGAGATCGGCGGCGGAGCGGGTGATCGCCCCTGCCGCCATGCGGGATGGTCGGGCCGACAACGCCGGTCCAACACGGTCAGCCCCGCAGAAGGGCGTCAGTTGTTGAACGCCCGCGCGGCCCGCAGCGCGCCCGCGATGTCGCCCTCTGCGTCGATCATCGTGCCGCCGGTCAGGTCGGCGAGGGCCTGAAGTTCGGCGTGGTCCGCCTCGCCATAGGCGATGGCGATGATCGGAACCGGCGGCGACAGGGGCGTCGCGCGCCGGTGCGCAACCAGCGCCTCGCGGCTGGCCTGCGCCGAGGGGGCGTCGGTCAGCAGGACGATGGCGGGCAGGCTGCGCCCCAGCGTGCCGTCTTCGGAAAGGCGGGCGAGTTCCTCGTAGGCCTCGTAGAGCGCGTAGTAGATGTCGCTGTCCGCGCCGCTCACCTGCTGGCTGGCAAGGAAGCGGCGGGCACGCTCCAGCGCAACGGGCGAGGCGGCCTCGACGCGGATCGGATCGGCGATGATCTCGTTGAAGGGCAGGATCACGGCGGCATCGCGCACCGTCGGTTGCAGCCCGTGCCGGACGGCCTGCCTGGGGTCCAGAAGCGTCGTCATCGCTTGCCGCATCTGGTTGATCGGCGCGCCGCCCATGGAATACGAATGATCGAGCAGCCAGACCGTCAGCGAGGGCTTGCGCAGCGTCGTCTGATACAGCGTCAGCGCCTGCGCCACCAAATCTGCCGCAAGTGGATCTGGCGCCGTCACGGCCTGCGCGGGCCGCAGGCCGGGGGCGCCGGTCCATGCCGCGCCCTGCGGTTCTGCGCTGTCGCCCTCTGGCCCGACCGCCCGCAGGCCAAGCCCCTGCATCACCGCCGTGGTCTCGGCGCTTTTCAGGTGCGCAACGAGCGCATGGAAGGCCTCTTCGCGATCCAGCTCTTCCGGGTCCGTGGGCAGGAAGCCCAGCGTGCTGTCCAGCACCGCCGGCAGGTCCCCGGGGTAGATCACCTGTAGCGCAGAGCCGCCGGCCTCGGTCAGCAGGCGGTTGGCGCGCAGCGCTTCCGCTTCGGTGTTCAGCATGGCGTCGAGGTGATCGGGATGCGCCACCAGCAGGTCCGCCAGCGCCAGCGCCCCCGGCGCCGTCCGGTCCACCTGCGCGAGGAAATCGAGCACGGCGTCCAGCGTCTCTGGCACCTTCAGCATGGCGGCATCCAGCGGGCCGTCACCGTCCGAGAAGGCGGGAAAGAGGCCAAGGTAGGTCGCCGCGCCAAGGCTGCCCTGCGTGGCAGAGCCGATGCCGAAGCGGAACCAGCCCTCTTTCGCGGCCTGCGCGATCTCGGCCATGGGCACGGTCTCGCGGTCCGTCCAGCCCATCTCTTGCGCGATCCGCGCCTTGATCGCCAGCACGACGGGCTGCCGCGTCAGCGCGGTCACATGCTGCATCTGCCCCTCGGGGTCGAGGCGGTCCAGCCAGAGGCGGCTGTCGGTCCAGATCACGTCGGGGCGCGCCCCTGCCTGCCCCAGCAGGGCACTTGTCATGGCGGTCTCGGGCAGCAGCCGAAGCGTCAGGTCCACCCGGTTCGCCTTGGCCCAGTCCCGCAGCATAGGCTCGTGGATCGCGTGGCCCGGCGTGGTCACGATGGTCAGCGGCGTCCGGGGTCCGATCTGGCCCGTCGCAAGAAGGATGGCGGTCGTGGTCAGGCCGACAAAGGCCAGAAAGGCTGCAAGAATGGCTTTCATCAAAAGAGCCCCGGACAACACGGTGCGGGCATCGTAGCCTGACGGCCAAGGATTGGAACCCGTTTCCGGCTTTTCTTGGCCCGGTCCGGCAGGTATGCAACCCGGGTCAAGGAGAACGGCATGGCACAGATCGAACCCAAGCCCGGGATCATGGAGATTGCGCTCTACGAAGGCGGCAAGGCCACCCTCGACGGCGTCAGCAACGTGGTCAAGCTCAGCTCGAACGAGAACCCCTACGGCCCCAGCCCGGCGGCGCAGGAGGCGGTTCGGCGGACCGTGCATGAGCTGCACCGCTATCCTTCGACCGATCATGCGGCGCTGCGGCAGGCGATTGCCGAGATGCACGGGCTGGATGCGGCGCGGATCATCTGCGGCGTCGGCTCGGACGAGGTCATCCATTTTCTCTGTCAGGCCTATGCCGGGCCGGGCACCGAGGTGATCCACACCGAGCACGGCTTTGCCATGTACCGCATCAGCACGCTGGTGGCGGGCGGCACACCCGTCGAGGTGCCCGAGCGTGAGCGGGTGACGGATGTGGATTCGATCCTGAATGCCTGCAACGACAGCACGCGCCTGGTCTTCATCGCCAACCCCAACAACCCCACCGGCACGATGATCGGGCTGGCCGAGATCGAACGGCTGGCCGAGGGGCTGCCGCCGCAGTGCCTGCTGGTGCTGGACGGCGCCTATGCCGAATACGTCGAGGGTTACGACGGCGGCGCGCGGCTGGTCGAGATGCGCGACAACGTGGTGATGACGCGGACCTTCTCGAAGCTCTACGGGCTGGGCGGGCTGCGCGTCGGCTGGGGCTATGCGCCGAAGGACGTGATCGACGTGCTGAACCGCGTGCGCGGGCCGTTCAACCTGTCGAGCACCGCGCTGGCCGCCGCCGAGGCCGCCGTGCGCGACACCGCCTATGTCGAGAAGTGCCGGGACGACAACACCCGCCTGCGGGCGTGGCTGTCCGAGGCGCTGGCCGAACACGGCGTGCCCTGCGACACTTCGACGGCGAATTTCGTGCTGGCCCGCTTTGCCAGCCGCGAAGAGGCCGAGGCCTGCGACGCCTACCTGCAAACGCAGGGGCTGATCGTGCGGCGCGTGGCGGGCTACAACCTGCCCAACTGCCTGCGGATCACCGTGGGGGACGAAGCCTCGTGCCGCCGGGTGGCCTATTGCGTGGGGCAGTTCAAGGCCGGCGCGCGATGAGCGCTCCGGTCTACGAAAAGGTTGCGCTGCTGGGGTTGGGGCTGATCGCCGGGTCCATCGCTTGGGCCTGCCGCCGCGACGATGTGGCGGGCGAGATCCGTGGCTATGCGCGCTCTGCCGAAAGCCGGGACAAGACCCGCAAGCTGGGCTTCTGCGACGTGGTCTGCGACAGCGCGGTCGAGGCGGTGCAGGACGCTGACCTTGTCGTGCTGGCCGTGCCGGTGGGCGCGATGGGCCCGCTGGCCCGCGAGATCGCGCCGCACCTGAAGCCCGGCTGCACGGTGACCGACGTGGGATCGGTCAAGCGCACGGTGATCGAAGAGGTCGCGCCGCACATCCCCGAGGGTGTCCATTTCGTGCCCGCGCACCCCATGGCGGGGACCGAACATTCCGGGCCGGACGCGGGCTTTGCCTCGCTCTACGACAACCGCTGGTGCCTGATCGTGCCGACCCCCGGCACGCCCGAGGCGGATGTCGCGCGGCTGGAGGCGTTCTGGCACCGGCTGGGCGCCAATACCGAGCGGATGGAGGCCGATCACCACGACCTCGTCTGCGCCGTGGTCAGCCATATCCCGCACCTCATCGCCTACACCATGGTGGGCGTGGCCGATGACCTGTCGAAGGTGTCCGAGAAAGAGGTGATCAAGTTCTCTGCCGCCGGGTTTCGGGACTTCACCCGCATCGCGGCGAGCGATCCGACCATGTGGCGCGACGTCTTCCTGACCAACAAGGAAGCCACGATCGAGATGCTGGGCCGCTTCACCGAAGAACTGTTCGCCCTGCAACGCGCCATCCGGACGGGCGATGGTGAGCAGCTTCACGCCTATTTCACCCGCACCCGCGCCATCCGCCGTGGCATTCTGCAGGCCGGACAGGATACGGATAAACCGGACTTTGGCCGTGCGAAGGTAGACCCGTGAAACCGATTGCCCTGACCCTGATGCTTGCCCTGACGCTGTCCGGCTGCGGGGGCGCGAAGGACCGGGCCAAGGAGGGGGTCGCGGGCATGAAGGCCCTCTTCGCCGCCGCCTTCGGCAAGGACGGCTCTGTCGAGGGCGGGGGGCTCTGTGGCGACCCGCTGCTGGTGGGGGAGGCCGTCGGCGACATTCCCGGGCCCGGCGGCTGCGGCGTCGAGAACGCGGTGCGGCTGCGGTCGGTGGGGCACATCGGCCTGAGCCAGCCTGCCACCATCGAATGCGGCACCGCCAAGGCGCTGAAGCAATGGTTGCAGGTGGCGGCGGTCCCGGCGGTGGGCGCCAAGGGCGGTGGCATCGGAGAGCTGCGGGTCGCGGCACATTACGCCTGCCGGACTCGCAACCACAGGGCCGGCGCGCGCCTGTCCGAACACGCCAAGGGCAAGGCCATCGACATCTCGGCGCTGCATCTGCGCGACGGCACGCAGGTCACGGTTCTGAACGACTGGCGGTCCAAGACCTACGGGCCGGACCTCAAGACCATGCACAGCAGGGCCTGCGGGATTTTCGGAACGGTGCTGGGGCCGGGGTCCGACGGCATGCACGAGGACCACTTCCACTTCGACATCGCGCAACACGGCAACGGGCCCTATTGCCGCTGACCCGGTCATTGGCTGAACACCCACCCTTTAGTTTGTCTGCTTGGGCCGGGCGGGCGCAAGGTTGACCCGATCCATCCGCCGGTAACAGGGCTGTGGAGCGAAACCTGACCTTCGCGCCTGTCATCCCGGTCGGATCGTCGTTTGCAGCTGGCAGGGTCTCGGGGAAAGGATACATCCAAAACCGGCGTCCGGCGGGGCTAAGGCGGGCCGAAGCCCGCCCTGCGCTGTCATTCGGGCGTTTCGGCTTCTGACGCTTCCGCCTCTGGCGCGGCGGGGCCATTGGCGGCGGCCTTGGGCGTGTCGCCCTCGCCCATCAGGCCGGAAATCGTGCCGTCCATCGACAGCCCCAGATCCTCGCCCAGCTTGCGCAACGCGGGCATCTGCACGGCCATGCCCATCAGCGAATCGAGCGCCTGGTTTACCGGAGGCTTGTCGGAGCCCGACCCGTTGAGGCCCGCGCCCGAACCGCCGCCAAGGCCGGTGACCTGATGGATGCGGATCGAGTCGATCTTCTCGGCGGGCTTGACCGCCTCGGCGAGGATCTTCGGCATCGCATCCAGCCGCGCCAGCGCGACCTTCATGGCGATGAGTTCCGCGGACAATGCATTCTCGGCGTCGGTGATGGCGCGCGTACCCTCGGCCTCGGCCAGCATGTCCTTCTTCTTGGCCTCGGCGCGGATGGTGATGGCGTCGGCATCGGCCTGCGCCTCTTCGCGGCGGGCGTCGGCGCGGTCCTGCGCGGCGTCCTTCTCGGCGGCGGCGGCAAGGCGGACCTTGGTGGCCTCGCGCTCTGCCTCGCGGGCGGCCTCGATCAGGGCGATCTGCTTCATCCGCTCGGCCTCGGCCACCTGCTTGGCGGTGGTCACGGCCTCCATCGCCTTGGTCGCCTCGGCACGGGCGAGGTCGGCAGAGGCACGCGCGCGGCTTTCTTCCTCGGACTTCTGCGCGATGATGATCTGGCGTTCCTGATCGGCCACTTCGAGGTCGCGTTCCTTGCTGATCTCTGCATCACGGATGTTCTTCTCGCGCATGATCTCGGCAGAGCGGATCGCTTCTTCGCGGGCAATCCGCGAGCGTTCCGTCTCGCGCATCGAATCCTCGCGTCGGGCGGCGATCTCGGCTTCCTGCGCGGCGCGCATAGTTTCAAGCCGCTGGACCTGCTCGATCCGGGCCTGTTCCTCGTCCTGCTCGATCAGGATCTTCTGGCGCTCGCCTTCCATCTGCGACCGGCGCACGGCGGCGGCGGCTTCCGCCTCGATCGTGGCGCGTTCCTTTTGCGAGTTGCTGATGACCTCGGCCAGACGGCGCATACCGACCGCGTTGAAGGCGTTGTTCTCGTCCAGCGCCTCGAAAGGCGTCTGGTCGAGCGCGGTCAGAGAGACGGATTCCAGCGAAAGGCCGTTCTTGGTCAGGTCCTCGGAGACGGTGTTCTGCACCTCCTGCACGAAATCGGCGCGGTTTTCGTGAAGCGAATCCATGGTCATCTGCGCGGCCACGGCGCGCAACCCGTCGATCAGCTTGCCCTCGATCATCTCGCGCAGCTGTTCGACGTCGAAGGTGCGGTCGCCCAGCGTCTGGGCGGCGCGGGCGATGCCCTCTTCGGTCGGGCTGACCGAGACGTAGAACTCGACGCCCACGTCGACGCGCATGCGGTCCTGCGTGATCAGCGCCGCCTCGCCGTCGCGCTTCACCTCCAGCCGGAGGGTCTTCATGTTGACGGGGCTGACCTCGTGCAACAGCGGCACCACCAGCGTGCCGCCGTCCATCACGACCTTCTTGCCGCCCGCGCCGGTGCGCACGAGGCTGACCTCGCGCGTGGCGCGGCGGTAGAGGCGGGCCATGACCAGCCCGATCAGGATGAGGAACGCCAGCACCGCGCCGACGATCACGAGGATGAGGGTCAATTCCATGAAGACCTCCTGTTAACTCAATCGTTTAAAGGGACCAGAAGATAGCCGCCGTCAAAGCGGTGGCGCAGCACCATGACTTCGGTTCCCTGAGAAATGCGCGCGTCGTCGCGAAGCGGCTCTGCACGCAGGTAATGGATGTTGCCGTAGCGGTCGGTGACGCGGACCTCGGCGGGGCGGCCGCGTGCGGCGGCGCCCTGCGTGACCACACCGGCGCGGCGGCCAAGATGGCGTTCCGACAGCGCCTGCGTCTCTGTCTTGGGCAGGATGCTGGCAAAGAGGCTGCCGAAGGCGCGGGCGAACCAGGTCGCGGCGACCAGCGCGGGCAGGGCAGGCAGCAGCCAGTGCGCCGGACCGCCAAACAGCCGCGCGGCAAGCGTTTGCAGGATCAGTCCGGTCAGGCCGAAGGCCAGCAGCACCGAGGCCAGCCAGATCAGCGCGGGCATCTTGCCGAAGCCCAGCCACGCGGCGATCCCGCCCCCGGCGTCGGTGCCGTCGGGCATCGCGGCCTCTGCGCCATCAAGGTCGGCGTCCAGCGATTCAAGGTCCGGCAGTTCGAGGTCGGCGGCGTCGATGTCCAGACCGTCGAAGTCGATATCCAGATCACCCACATCCGGCGCGTCGAGGTCCGGCCCGTCGGGACCGTCCAGCCCTTCGCCGCCCGCGCCCAGCAACGTTCCGCCCAGCAGGGCAAAGACCAGTTCCAGCAGGAACAGGCCGAACAGCAGCGACAGGGCGAGGGTGAAGGGAAAGAAGCCTTCGGCGAGAATGGATGAGAACATGGTCAGGTCAGTATGCGATTGTATACATTATAGGTAGGGCCCTCACGACCGCGGCGCAATACTCAGGCCTTGCACTAGCGTGGCTCTGCGACGGTTTGGAAACAGGATAGACCTGTTTCAGGGGGCCGGGATAGTCGGGAATTCCGCCCGGCGGGCTTTCGCGGGGCAGTGATTCGCGCCTGGATGCGGCCCAAAGGCCCCCGGCGGTCGTGAGACCACCGCGAACCATGCACGAATGCGCAACGGCCCGGGCGGTGGGGGCGGACTGTCCCCGGCACGGGGCGAAATCGGATGATTAAGGCGGAAACGTGTTGCCCGCCGCCGCAATTCCGCCCAGTTTGCCCCGGTCGGTGGGGGCCGACGACCCGGAGCGACAAGACGAATGCGCACCCTGTTCCTGGCCCTTGCCTTGGCCATCCCGGTATCGCTGGTTTACACGATGAGTCCCTTTCGGGGGGATGTGTCAGCGGTGGAACAGCGCGTCGCTCCGGGTCCCGATTGCCGTCAGCCTGCCACGGACACCGATGTCGAGGTCGCGCCCGAACCCGAGGCCGAACCCGCGCCGGTGATTTACCGCCGGGGCATGCTCAGACAGGCCTGAAGACAGCATCCGCCATGCAGCCAGGGTTCACACCGGCACGGGTCTGTGGCGTTGAAAGGCCTGTCCCGCGTGGACCGTGACCTTATCGAGAGTCTGGATAACCAGTGACCCCCGGACCGCAAGGCCCGGGAGGTTGTTCACGATCCCGCGCCGGTCAGCGCCGTCAGCATCGCTCGCGCCTCGTCCGAAGCCCAGTCGGCCTCTCCGGTCAGGCGGGCGACCTCTTCTCCCTCGGGGTTCAGGATCAGCGTCACCGGCAGGCCCAGCACGCCCATGGACCGCGCCAGCGCCGATTGCGGATCGCGGTGCAGCGGCAGGTTGTCGACGCCGATTTCCTCGAAGAAGTCCTGCATCTTGGCGGGCGCGTTGCGCGAGGTGGCGATGGTCACGACCTCGAAGGTCTCGCTGCCCATGTCGGATTGCAGCGCCGAGAGCATCGGCATCTCTTTCTTGCAGGGCGCGCACCAGGTCGCCCAGAAGTTCACCACGACCCATTTGCCCTGCCAGTCGGCCAGCGTCAGCGGCTTTTCGTCGAAGGTGATGAAGCCCGTGTCCGAGGCCGGATCGGGGTCGCCGTGCCAGACCAGCTTTTTCATGTCGCCCGTGGCAGAGGCCTTGGCGGCCTCGACATCGGCCAGCGCCGGGTTTGCAAGCGCCAGTGTGGCGGTATAGAGCAGCGCGTGAACCAGCTTATTCATTTGACCTCCGAAGGACAGGGCATGTCGAAGACCTCGAACCAGATGTGGGGCGGTCGCTTTGCCGCCGGACCGGACGCGATCATGGAGGCGATCAACGCCTCGATCGGGTTCGACAAGCGGCTCGCGGCGCAGGATATCGCCGGGTCGAGGGCCCATGCAGCCATGCTGGCCGCCACGGGCATCCTAAGTGATAGCGATGCCGAGGCGATCCGGAAAGGATTGCTCACGGTCTTGTCAGAAATCGAGGGCGGAACCTTCGAATTCTCGACCGCGCTGGAAGACATCCACATGAACGTCGAGGCGCGGCTGAAAGAGGTCATTGGCGAACCGGCGGGCCGCCTGCACACAGGCCGGTCGCGCAACGATCAGGTGGCGACGGACTTCCGCCTCTGGGTGCGCGACCAGCTGGACGCCGCCGAGGCCGGGCTGGAGGCGCTGATGAAGGCGCTGCTGGCGCAGGCCGAGGCCGGGGCGGACTGGGTCATGCCGGGCTTCACGCACCTCCAGACCGCGCAGCCGGTGACATGGGGCCACCACATGATGGCCTATGTCGAGATGTTCTCGCGCGATCTGTCCCGCGTCCGCGATGCCCGCAAGCGGATGAACGAATCGCCGCTTGGCGCCGCCGCGCTGGCGGGCACCGGCTTTCCCATCGACCGCCAGATGACCGCCGAGGCGCTGGGGTTCGACGCGCCCATGGCGAACTCGCTCGACGCCGTGTCGTCGCGCGATTTCGCGCTGGAGTTCCTGTCGGTGGCCTCGATCAGCGCCATGCACCTGTCGCGCTTCGCCGAAGAACTGGTGATCTGGTCTTCGGCGCAGTTCCGCTTTGTCACCCTGTCGGACCGCTTCTCGACCGGCTCGTCGATCATGCCGCAGAAGAAGAACCCCGACGCGGCAGAGCTGATCCGCGCCAAGATCGGGCGCATCTTCGGGGCCAATGTGGCGCTGATGATGGTGATGAAGGGGCTGCCGCTCGCTTATTCCAAGGACATGCAGGAAGACAAGGAACAGGTCTTCGACGCCGCCGACAACTGGATGCTGGCGCTGGCCGCGATGGAGGGCATGGTCCGCGACATGGCCGCCAACGTGCCCGCGCTGGAGGCTGCCGCCTCGGCGGGCTTTTCTACCGCGACCGATCTGGCGGATTGGCTGGTGCGCGAAACCGGGCTACCCTTCCGCGAGGCGCATCACGTCACCGGCACGCTGGTGGCCATGGCCGAAAGCCGCGGCTGCGATCTGCCGGACCTGACGCTTGCGGACATGCAGGGGGTGAACGGGGCGATCACCGAGGGCATCTTCGACGTGCTGGGGGTGCACAACTCGGTGGCCTCGCGGGTCAGCTACGGCGGCACGGCGCCCGCCCAGGTGCGCGCGCAGGTGGCGCGCTGGAAGGAGGTCTTGGAATGAAGCGGCTTGGACTGATCCTTGTCATGGCCACGCTTGCGGCCTGCGGCGCCGATGGCGAACCGGAGCGCCCCGGGACGGGCGAGACGGCCGGTGTTACGGTGACCGGCACCGCCAAGGTCGGCATCGGCAGCCGCTGATGCTGAGACATCTCTGGCTGGCGCTGGCGGTCTGGGGTGCGGTGCATCCGATGGCCTATTTCCTGCGCTGGCTGTCCGCGAACGGCTGGGACCTGTCGGGGCTGATCGACGCATGGTTCGTCACCGACGCCACGCGCGGGCTGACATGGGATCTGATCGTCGCCGCGGTGACCCTGACGCTGTGGGTGCTGGCCGAGGTCGCGGTGCGCCGCAACTGGGTGGCGCTGCTCGCGATCCCGGCGACCTTCTGCATCGGTGTCAGCTGCGGCTTGCCGCTGTACCTGTGGTTCCGGTCGCGGCCGGTCTGATCCCGGCGCTGCTGGGGGCTCTGCCCCCGGCCCTTGCTGGCCTCCCCGGAGGTGTTTTCGGACCAAAGAAAGGCGACGCGCGCGCGAGTTTCCGGGCGATTTGTATCGATTGGCACGTCGATGGTCTTGTTTCGGTGTGACCGCAGGCCCGCGAGATCGGGGGTTTTGCGGCCCGGGGCTTTGCGGTAGAGCGGCGCGTGTTTCCAGGAGGGCGCAATGGATCATTTCATCTACCGGGGCGGGCAGCTTTGGGCCGAGGACGTGCCGGTGGCCGAGATCGCCGAGCAGGTGGGCACGCCCTTCTACCTCTATTCCACCGCGACGCTGGTGCGGCATTTCCGGCTGTTCGACGAGGCGCTGGCCTGGGGGCCGCATCTGGTCTGCTATGCGATGAAGGCGGCCTCGAACCAGGCGATCCTGAAGACGCTGGCGGAGGAGGGCGCCGGGATGGATGTGGTCTCTGGCGGGGAATACGCCCGCGCCAGGGCGGCGGGAGTGCCGGGTGAGCGGATCGTGTTTTCCGGTGTCGGCAAGACCGAGAGAGAAATCCGCGACGCCCTGGACGGCGGCATCCGCCAGTTCAACGTCGAGAGCGAGCCGGAGATGCGGACGATTTCGCGCATCGCCACGGCGCTGGGGGTCGAGGCGCCCATCGCGCTGCGGGTGAACCCGGACGTGGATGCCAAGACCCACGCCAAGATCGCCACCGGCAAGTCCGAGAACAAGTTCGGCATTCCCATCGCCAAGGCGCGGGCCGCCTATGCCGAGGCGGCCTCGCTGCCCGGGCTCAAGGTGGTGGGGATCGACGTGCACATCGGCTCGCAACTGACCCAGCTGGAGCCCTTCGAGCAGGCCTATCGCAAGGTCGCCGAGCTGACCGAGGCGCTGCGCGCCGATGGCCACGAGATCACGCGGCTGGATCTGGGCGGCGGGTTGGGCATTCCCTATACGCGGTCCAACGAGGCGCCGCCGCTGCCCACGGATTACGGCGCCATGGTGCAGCGCACCGTCGGCCACCTGGGCTGCGAGATCGAGATCGAGCCGGGGCGGCTGATCGTCGGCAACGCGGGTATTCTGGTGTCCCGCACGATCTACGTGAAAGAGGGCGAGGGGCGCAATTTCCTGATCCTAGACGCGGCGATGAACGACCTGCTGCGGCCCGCCATGTACGAGGCGCATCACGACATCGTGCCGGTGATCGAGGCGGCGCCGGGTGTCGAGATGGCGCCCTTCGACGTGGTCGGCCCGGTCTGCGAAAGCGGCGACACCTTTGCGAAGGGCCGCGACCTGCCGCCGGTAAGTGCCGGGGATCTCGTGGCGTTCCGCTCTGCCGGGGCCTATGGCGCGGTCATGGCGAGCGAGTACAACTCGCGTCCGCTGGTGCCCGAGGTGCTGGTTCGAGCCGATCAATTCTCGGTCATTCGCGCCCGGCCAACCTTTGACGAGATGATAAACCGCGATACGATCCCTGCATGGCTGTAGGGTATCCTCCTTGCAGGCAATCAGCTTGCGAGGAGCGACATGGCCCCTGATCGCGCCAAGACCGACCGTCAGACGACCGCACAGGGAATTTTCCGAACGATCCGCTGGCCGCTGGCGCTGACGCGCACCGGCATGGTGGCGGAGCGCGGAACCCGGGCCTTCTGGCCGCTTTGGTCCGTGGCATTCGTGGCGCTGGGTCTTTTGATGCTGGGGCTTCAGGACGAGGTTGCGGTTGAATGGGTCTGGGCCGTCGGTGCGGTGCTGCTGGCCGCGGCGGGCTGGGCGTTGTGGCGCGGGATGGCCATGTTCCGCTGGCCTGCACGGTCAGAGGCGCTGTCGCGGCTGGACCGGACCATGCGCGGGAACCCGATTCAGGCGGCTCTGGATACGCAGGCCATCGGCGCGGGTGACCCGGCCTCGCTGGCGGTCTGGCACGCGCATCAGTCCCGCATGCGCGACCGCCTGAAAGAGGCGCGCGCGGTCGAACCGGACATGCGCGTGGCGTCGAGCGATCCCTACGCGTTGCGCTATCTGGCTCTGCTGGTGCTGTCGGTGGCGATCCTCTTCGGGTCGCTGATGCGGGTGCAGTCCGTGACCTCGATGGGCGCGGGCGGGCCGGATCTGGCGCAGGGGCCGGCATGGGAAGGCTGGATGCAGCCGCCGCCCTACACGCGCCTGCCGACGGTCTACCTGAACGACATCACCGGGGACCTTTCCGTGCCGGAGGGCGCCGAAATCACCCTGCGCATGTACGGCGAAGTGGGCGCCCTGTCGGTGACAGAGGATGTGTCGGGCCGTGACCTGAGTGAGGCCGATGCGCAGGCTACGGCGCAGGATTTCGAGGTGCTGCAGTCCGGGCAGGTGGCGGTCGACGGCCCCGGCGGGCGGGTCTGGCAGATTGCCATGGTGCCGGACGATGCGCCCTCGGTGCGGCGCGACGGCGAGATCGAAACCAGCTACGAGGGCGAGGCGCAGATCCCCTTCGCCACCACGGACGACCATGGTGTCGTCGCGGGCGTGGCGCGGATCGCACTGGATCTGGAAGCCGTCGACCGCCGCTATGGCCGTGCCATCGACCCCGAGGAGCGCCCGGTGATCGAGGTGCCCCTGCCGATGCCGGTGGCGGGCGACCGGTCAGAGTTCACCGAGACCCTCGTCGCGAATTTCTCGGAGCACGCATGGGCGAACCTGCCGGTGCGGCTGGAACTGGACGTCGAGGACGGGCGCGGCCAGCGCGGCCTGTCCGAACCGGAATACCTGAAGCTGCCCGGGCGGCGCTTCTTCGACCCGGTCGCGGCGGCGGTGATCGAGCAGCGGCAGGCGCTGTTGTGGAACCGCCTGAATGCCGAGGAGATCGCCGTGACCCTGCGGGCGGTGCTGAACCGGCCTGATGAACTGTTTCGCAAGGACATGATGGCGCTGCGGACGCGGCTGCTGATGGAGCGGATTGAGACGCTGGCGCCCTACGGCTTTACCGATGCACAGCAGGACGAGATCGCGCAGGCGCTCTGGGACCTCGCGCTCGAGATGGAAGAGGGCGACCTGGAAGACGCGCGCCAGCGGATGCAGCGTGCGCAGGAGCGGTTGGAAGAGGCGATGAAGAACGGCGCCTCGGAGCAGGAGATCGCCGAGCTGATGCAGGAGCTGCGCGAGGCGACACGCGACTACATGCGCCAGCTGGCGCAGGAGCAGCAGCGCCAGCAGGAACAGAACCCCGAGATGCAGCAGGGCGGCAACCCGCAGGACATGGTGGAGATGTCGCAGGACGACATCCAGCGCATGATGGACCGCATTCAGGAGCTGATGGAAGAGGGCCGCATGGCCGAGGCCGCCGAGGCCATGCGCCAGCTTCAGGAGATGCTGGAGAACATGCAGATCACCCAAGGCCAGGGCCAGGGCGGGCAGTCGCCGGGCGAGCAGGCGATGGAAGGCCTCTCCGAGACGCTGCGCGACCAGCAGGAGCTGTCCGACGAGGCGTTCCGCGACCTGAACCAGGGCCAGCAGGGCGGGCGTCCGCCCGGTCAGCAACCGGGGCAAGAGCCCGGCCAGCAACCCGGTCAGGGGCAGGGCCGGGACCGCGCCGAGGGGCAGCAGGGTCAGGGCGGCGACGGGTCTCTTGAGGATGGGCTTGCCCAGCGTCAGCAGGCGCTGCGGGACGAGCTGAACCGCCAGCGCCGGAACCTGCCGGGGCAGGGCAGCGAAGCCGGAGAACGCGCCGGACAGGCGCTGGAACGCGCCGAGGGGGCCATGGACGGGGCCGAGCGGGCGCTGCGCGATGGCGATCTGGCCGAGGCCATCGACCGCCAGAGCCAGGCGATGGAGGCGCTGCGCGAGGGCATCCGCAGTCTGGGCGAGGCCATGGCCGAGCAGCAGCAGGAGCAGCAGGGGGGTGGGCAGCAGGGCTTTGCCGAGGGCGGGGACCCGCGCGAACAGCGCGACCCGCTGGGCCGCGATTCCGGCAACTCGGGGCGGGTCGGCACCGACGAAGGGCTGTTGCAGGGCGAGGACGTCTATCGCCGGGCCGAGGAACTGCTGGGCGAATTGCGCCGCCGGTCGGGTGATGCCGACCGGTCGCAGGAGGAACGCGATTACCTGGAAAGGCTGCTGGACCGGTTCTGAGACGCGCCCGCAACGTCGGGCCACCGCGCGGTGCCTTTGCGGGATCTCAATGTTCCCCTCCCTACCGTCCTCTACCCTATGGTGAGTCGGTAAAGGGGTCGTGCACGCTCGACGCCCCGGCAGAGAGGGCTCTGCCCCCGCGCCTGCGGCGCCCCCACGAGGGTCTTTGGAAAACAAAAGAAGAGGGGGCGACGCGGCCTTCGGCTGGACGCGGGTTGCTGCGGGGGGTGGTCGCAGCGCAGTTGGTTCGAAGGCCCGGCAGGATCTTCGTGTCGCGGCCGGGCGGCGGGAGGCCTCAGTCCACGCGCCGCACCAGAAGCTGGTTGCCGGAGGAGGATTTGCGGGTCTCGAAGACCTTCAACTCGCCCACGAGGTCGGAGAGCTTGCGCTTGCCGTAGGTGCGCGTGTCGAAATCCGGGTTTGCCGCCGTGATCACCTGGCCGATGTCGCCCAGACGATACCAGTCGTCATCCTGTTCGATTGCATCCATCGCCTTGAAGATGAGGTCGCGCACCTCGGTCAGGTCGCTCTTTTTCTTCGGCTTTGCCTCGGTCCCCTTTTCGGGTGCGCTGTCGAGGTTTTCCAGAAAAATGAACCGTTTGCAGGCCTTGCGGAAGGCGTCCGGGGTCTTTTGCATGCCCATGCCGAAGACATCGAGGCCCTGCTCGCGGATGCGGCTGGCCAGCCGGGTGAAGTCGGAATCCGACGAGACCAGAACGAAGCCGTCGAAGCGGTCGCGGTGCATCAGGTCCATCGCGTCGATCACCAGCGCGATGTCGCTGGCGTTCTTGCCGACCGTATTGGCGGGCGAGTGGTGCGGCACCAGTCCGAATTCCGCCTGCACCTTGTTCCAGCCGGACATCTGCTGGCTGGAAAAATCGCCGTAGCAGCGCCGGACCGAGGCCTCGCCCAGCGTCGCGATCTCGTCGAAGATCGCCTTGGTGTAGCGCGGAGAGGTGTTGTCGGCGTCGATCAGGACCGCCAGAAGCTTGCTGTCTGCCATATGGCCTCCATTGTTGGTGCCTTCCTAACCTGCCGGGGCCGCAGATGCGAGGGCCGGGTGGGGAATGTCTGGCCTGACAGGGGGGCAGGTCGGCTTTAATCTGGCGCGAACTAACGGAGGGACCATGGCGGAATTCATAGAACGTGCCGAGATCGAGACGGGCTTTGCAGCGGTTTTCGCCTCTGAGGTGGCGCCGAAGCTGGATGTTCTGGAAGAAGAGCGGCTGGATCGCAATCGTCGCGGCTGGCGGTATTTCGGGATCGGCGTTGCGGTGGGGCTCGTGTTCGGCGGGTTTCTCGCGCTGTTGATCCCGGACCCTGTCGGGCGCTGGATCGGCGGCGGCTTCGGGCTGTTGTTCGGGCTGATCGGTGGCTTTGCGGCGCGCGCTCATCAGGGCAGCCAGTGGTCCGGGGCGGTGGCCGAGGCGGTGATGCCCGCGGTCTGCGATTTCCTCGGGTCGCTGAAATACGACCGTGACGCCTATGCCGGGTTTCCGGTGGGGCGCGTCAGGGAACTGGGCATGGTCGGCCATTTCAACCGCACCTCGGTCGAAGATCTGATGGAGGGGATCTACCGCGACACCCGCTTTGCCATGGCGGAGGTCACTCTCAGGCACAAAAGCCGTAAGTCGGGCCGTTCCAAAAGCGGCAGTTCATCGTCGACAAAGGAGGTGTTCAAGGGGCTGATGTTCCGGATCGCGCTGCCGCAGCCGGCGCCGACGCGCATCCTTGTGGCGCGCAACTACGGCACCGCGCTGAACGCGCTGGCGGGGTTCTTTTCCGGCAGCACGGGGCGCGGGATGCCACGGGTCGAAACAGGGCAGGAGGCCTTCGAGAAAGATTTCGAACTGCACGCGGCAGAGCCCGACAGGGTGCGCGACTACCTGCCGCCCGCCTTTCTCGACAATCTCGTGGCCATCGGCGCGCATGAGTCCGAGAAGGGGGCAAAGGGGATGCGGGCGGCCTTCGACGGAGAAGATTTCTTTCTGGTCCTCGAACGCCGCCGCCCGTTCATGGAAATGGCCAAGCTGTCGAGGCCGGTCCATGACGTGACCGAGACCCTGCACGACGTCTTCGACGATCTTTCTGTTGTGCGCCGGATCATCGACCGGCTGCGGGGCGATCCGGCCTGACTGATGAAGCAGGCGCCGACCCGGGTGAACGATGCGGGATTGCCAAGTCGCCGGTGCCGCGCTTGTCAGGGGCCGGTGCCGCCGGAACCGGGCGGGGAAACGACAAAGGCCGGGGACAATCCCCGGCCTCGCGTCGTTCAGGTTTCGGTGCCGATCACATATCGGGCAGCACGGTGCAATCGACCACGCCGTCGGTCAGGCTGGCATAGAGCGGTTCGAAGGTGTCCATCGAGCCGGTCACCTTCATCGAACCGTCGGTGATCATGTCGCCGACCAGCGGGGTCACCAGCTTGTTGCCGCAGATCGACATGCTCATCTGGGCGCCCGGGTTGGCGGCCACGGTCTCTGTCAGCCACAGCGCGGCATCCGGTGTCAGGTCGACGCCAAGGGTCGGGCCTGCGGGCGTGGCCTCCAGCTCGCTGAGAATGACCTCCTGGTTCGAAACCTCGCGCGACATCTCGCCGACGTTCAGGGTCAGATAGGGCGCCTGCTGGGCGGCAGCTGCGGTTCCAAGGATCATGGCAGCGCCGACGATGGCGGTTTTGGTCAGGGTCATGGGTTCAGTCCTCTTGTCACAGGTTCTGCTCGCCAACGCCTTGACGGGGCTGAAAGTTCATTTGCGTGATCACAGTTCCTTGAACATCACCAGAGCATCCACGCGGCCCTTGTCCGGATGCCGGAAGGCACCTGGCAGGCGGCCGACGGTCTGGAACCCGGCGCGCTGCCATATCTCTATGGCGCGCGTGTTGGTGGCCACGACAAAGTTGTACTGCATGGCGGCGAAGCCCTGCCGCCGTGCCTCGTCCAGCGAAGCATCCAGCATCCTCCGCGCCACGCCGCGCCCGCGGGCGGCCCCGGTCGTGCAGTATCCGGCATTGCAGACGTGGCTGCCGTTGCCGGGCTGGTTGGGCCGCAGGTAGAAGCAGCCCAGCGGCTCCCCCGCCTCTTCGGCGATCCAGACCCGGGCGGTCTCGGGCCAGAAATAGGCCAGCCCGCCCGCGATCCCGCCTTCGGGGTCGGCGCAGAAATAGGCGCCGCTTTCCACCGTCGGGCGGATGATCGCCCAGACCAGTGTATCGTCGGCGCCGCGCGCCGCTTCTCTCAGGGTCAGGCTCATAGCTGGCCCTCCGTTTCGATGTTCATGACCTTGCCGCAGTGCTTGCAGTGCACCGCGTCGGCATCGTGCAGCACAAGCCCGCAGCGGGTGCAAGGCACGCGCACCTTGTCGGGCCGGAAGAGCACGGCGACCAGCCGCAGGAACAGGGTGATCCCGAACAGCATCACCACAACCGAGATCATCCGCCCCAGCGTGCCCTGCAGGGTGATGTCGCCAAAGCCGGTGGTGGTCAGAGCCGTCACGGTGAAATAGAGCGCATCGGCAAAGTTGCGGATCTGCGGGTTGGTCAGGTGTTGGGTCGCGTAGACCAGCCCGGTCACGATGAAGATGAAGACCGACAGGTTCAGGACGGCAAGGATGATGTCCTCGTTGCGCCGGAAGTAGGGAAAATCCTGCCGCAGCCGTTCCGACAGTTGATAGGTATGCAGCAGGCGCAGTGTCCGCAGCACGCGCATGAAGCCCAGCCCCTCGCCCGCCAGCGGCGCAAGAAAGGACACGATGGCCACCATGTCCGCGACAGTGTTCAGCCGGGTCAGCAGCCGCCAGCGGTTGGTCGAGATCCAGACCCGCGCCGCGAAGTCGGTCAGGATGACGATGCCGAATAGCACGTCGATGGTTTCGACCACCGGTCCGTGGTTCGAAAAAGAGGTCAGGATCACATAGAGGATCGTGACCACGTCGAAGGCCAGAAGCGCATAGCGGAACCTGTGCGCCGCGTCGCTGTCTCCGGCATAAAGGCCCCTGATCCGGTTGCGCATCGCGTCATCCTGGTGTCGTTTTGGCTGAAACTGGCAGAAACCGCCCCTGCCGCCAAGCTTTGGCTGGTATCCGGCGTGTCCCGGGCTATGTCCGCGCTGGACAGCGGGGCGCAGGGCCCCGGGCAGGCCGCATGCTCTCGCAGGCAGAACACCGGGGCGCCCCTGCCGGGCAGAACGACAAGACACGTGGTGACATGACGATATTCAGATTTTGGCTCTTGACCCTTGCCGCGCTTGTGGCGCTGACCCTGGGATCCCTCGCGCCTTCCGGCGCCTTCGCTCAGGACGCAGAGACGACGCCCCCGCCGCCCAGCAGCCTCGACCTGCTGCTGGACGTCATCGAGGATGACCAAAGCCGCGCCGCGCTCATCGAGGAATTGCGCGCCGCGCAGCAGACGGCGGAAGAGCCGGTCGGGGACAAGGTCGTGGATGCCCTTGCCGGAGAGCAGGCGCCGCCGCCCGAAGCCCTGTCCTTCAGCCGCCGCATCGCCCTGATTACGCAGGAGGTGGCGGAAAGCTCTGCCGCGCGTCTGGCCGCGCTCTGGGCGCAGCTGAACACCATCCCGGACGTTTTCGACGGTTTCAGCGGCAACGAGGCGGGTGTGCTGGTCGAGGCGCTGCAACAGCTTGCGCTGATCATCGTCGTGACGGTGGCGGTCTATCTGGTGCTGCGGCGCATGGGCAAGGCGCTGTACCGGCGCATGGGGGCCAGCGCGGCCGAAAGCGGGGTGGTCCGGACGGTCATGCTGTTCCTTGCCTCGGGGCTGATCGACGCGCTGATCGTCATCGTCGCATGGGCCACCGGCTACCTGATCGCCACGCTGTTCCTAGGCAATTTCGGCGAGATCGGCATTCGCCAGACGTTGTATCTCAACGCCTTCCTTCTGGTCGAGATGGCCAAGGTCGTCATGCGCATGGCGCTGTCTCCCAGCGCCCGCGACCTGCGCCCGCTTCCGGTTTCGGACGAAGCGGCGGCCTATCTGGCAAGCCGCCTGAACTGGATCATCAGCCTTGTCGGTTACGGCCAGCTTCTGGTGGTGCCGATCCTCAACGCCAATGTCTCGCTGGCGGCCGGTCGGGCACTTTCCGCGCTGGTCGCGCTGCTGGTCGTGGCGATGGTGATCTGGATGGTCCTGCGCAACCGCAAGCCCGTGGCAGAGTGGCTGCAACGCGGCGCGCAACCTGTCCATCACCACGCGGCAGAGCAACACCTTGCCCAGACCGGGACCCCCGCGACCGTGACCGAGGACGGGATCGTGGTCGAGGACGACACCGTCATAGCGGAACGGGCGGTTGCGGCGGATGGCTCTGTCGTGGCCGAGGGACCGATGCCGACAGAGCGCCGCCTTTACGCTGCGGAGGCGCCAGAGACCGAGGGCACGCCAGAGGAATTCCCGATGGCCGACCCAGAGCCAGACGCCGACCCCGGGCCGGACCAGCGGCGCGGGGGCGCGCTGGGTTTCCTCATGCGGCACTGGCACTGGCCGGCGCTGGTGTATCTGGTGGTGATCCTGATGCTGGTGCTGGTGCAGCCCGCCGATGCCGCCTTCCGGTCGCTTCTGAACTCGGGGCAGGTGCTTGTGGTCATCCTGCTGGGCATCACCCTGTCGGGCATCCTGACACGCGCCATGGTCCGCGGCGTGCAGCTACCCGAGACCGTGAACGCCCGCCTGCCGCTTCTGGAACGGCGGCTGAACACCTTCGTGCCCAAGGCGCTTTTCGTGCTGCGGGCGCTGATCTTCATCGGCGTGGTGGCCATCGCGCTGAACGCCATCAGCCTGATCGACCTGCGGGCCTGGATGGCCAGCCAGATCGGGTTGCGCCTGACCGGCACGATCTTCTCGGTCGGCGCGGTGCTGCTGGTCGCCTTCATCATCTGGGTCGCCATGACGTCCTGGGTGGATTATCGCCTGAACCCCGAATTCGGCACCGTCGCCACGGCCCGGGAAAAGACCCTGCTGACGCTGGCCCGCAACGCCTTCACCATCGCGCTTTTCGTGATCACGCTGATGTTCGTGCTGTCCGAGATCGGGCTGGATATCGCGCCGCTTCTGGCCTCTGCCGGGGTGCTGGGCCTTGCCATCGGTTTCGGCGCGCAGAAGCTGGTGCAGGACATCATCACCGGCATCTTCATCCAGTTCGAGAACGCGATGAACGTGGGCGACGTGGTGACGGCGGGCAGCACCACCGGCGTGGTGGAAAAGCTGACGATCCGCTCTGTCTCGCTGCGCGATGTCAGCGGGGCCTATCACCTGATCCCCTTCTCCTCGGTCGACATGGTGTCGAACTTCATGCGCGATTTCGGCTATTTCGTCTGCGACATGGGGGTGGCCTACCGCGAGAACATCGCGGATGTGAAACAGGCGATGCACGATGCCTTCGACATGCTGCGGGCCGACCCCGAGCAGGCCGCGAAGATCATGGGCGAGCTGGAATGGTTCGGCGTAAATGCCTTCGGCGACAGTGCCGTCGTGGTGCGTGCCCGGATCAAGTGCGAGCCGGGCACGCAGTGGGGCGTGGGGCGCGAGTACAACGGCTACCTCAAGCAGGTTTTCGACGAGCGCAACATCGAGATCCCCTTCCCGCATCAGACCATCTTCCTGGGAGAATCGAAACAGGGCGCGACCCAGCCCTTCCACGTCCGCACGGCCCCGGAAGACAGCTAACGAGGCGTCGTCAGACCCTATCGGGCACCCCTCGCAGGAGACTGCGGGGGGTGTTTCCGTTTTGCCTTTGTCGATAATCGTCTGGCGGGCGCGGCCGGCCAGCACTTACAGGATGGATGCAAACCTCCGGCTGGCCACCCGGCGCAACGCCAAACTCCCGAAAGAGCCGCGCAGGTTTTGTCCGGGCCGCGTCGCCCGACCCGGGCGCCGGATTTTCGAAAATCCGGGCAAATGTCTTCGAAGACATTTGGCGCTCTGGTCAAGCGGGGCGCTTGATGCCAAAACCGCGCCGAAACCGGCAAAGGGACCGCCCATGTTCATCGTATCGCTGATCGCCCGGCCCGGCGGGCTCGACGCCAGCCTTGTCGAAAGCCTCCGCAATGCCTGCGGTGGCGGCACCGTGGACTGGCTTGCCCCGGACGAGGCTGCGGAGTTCGCGGTCGCCACGCGCCCCGCCGATTTCGACCGGGTCCGCGCAGAGGTGGCCGACATGGCCGACCTGAACCTCGTGGCCGCCGAAGGGCGCCGCAAGCGGATGCTTCTGGCGGACATGGACAGCACCATGATCCAGCAGGAGTGCATCGACGAACTGGCCGAAGAGGCCGGGGTGGGCACCCATGTCAAGGACATCACCGCACGGGCGATGAACGGCGAACTGGATTTCGAAGGTGCCCTGATCGAGCGGGTCGCCCTGCTGAAGGGGCTGCCCGAAAGCGTCATCGACCGCGTGGTCGAGACCCGCATCACCCTGATGCCCGGCGGTCGGACCCTGCTGGACCGCATGCATGCGGAAGGCGGGCACTGCGCGCTGGTCTCCGGCGGGTTTACCGCCTTCACGGGGCGGGTCGCGGCGCTGCTGGGCTTCGACGAGAACCAGGCCAATACCCTGCTGGTCGCGGACGGCCTGCTGACCGGAGAGGTCGGGCGCCCGATCCTTGGCCGCGAGGCCAAGGTGCAGGCGCTGGAGACGATCACCGCGCGGCTGGGCCTCACCCCCGCCGAGGTGATCGCGGTGGGCGACGGGGCCAACGATCTGGGCATGCTGGGCCGCGCGGGCATGGGCGTTGCCCTGCACGCCAAGCCCAGCGTTCAGGCGCAATGCGACCTGCGCGTGAACCACGGCGACCTGACCGCGCTGCTGTACCTGCAAGGCTACACGCGCGACTGGTGACGGCCTGCGGGCGTGCCGTGTCCGGTGCCGGTGGCGGAAATCGCGCCGATTTCCGATGCGAAGTCTTCGAAGACTTCGCGCGTTCAGCCGAAACGGTCCGCCGTGCGGATCTCGCCCGTCACCTGGCCGTCCCAGTTGCGGATCGGCGGGTTCAGGAAGCGCGCGACATCCGGGTGGCCGGCCTCCAGCACGCCCAGCCGGACCAGCAGCGCCGCCACCGCGCATTCCGAGGCGCGGGTCGCCCCGTCGGCGATCTTCAGCGCCAGCCCAAGCCCGCGCCCGGGCAGGATCGCCACGAAGACCCCCTCGGCCCCGGTCTTGATCGCCACGGGTTCTGAGGCCGCGCGCATCAGCAGCGTGCAGGCGCGGCCCTCTCCGGCCACCAGATCCGGATGCGCGATCATTGCCTCGACCAGTGCGGCGCTGGCCTGCTCCGCCGCCCCGGCCCGACCGGCGGCCCCCGCCATCCGCGCCATGGCCCGCGCCAGCCCGGCCAGGGTTGTCGCGAAATTCGGGGCGGAACAGCCGTCGATTCCGAATCCCGGGCTGGGGGCGCCGGTCATGTCCTCGAAATGCGCCCGGCAGGCGCGTTGCACCGGGTGCTCGGGTGCCACGTAATCCGGCCCGGTCCCCAGATGCCGCGCCAGCGTCAGAAAGCCGGTGTGCTTGCCGGAACAGTTGTTGTGGATCCGCCCGGGCCTCTGCCCGGCGCGGATCATCTCGAACCGCAGGGTCTTGTCGCGTGAGGGTTCGGGGCCGCAGCGCAGGTCCTCGGCCTTCAGGCCCAGCCGCTCCAGCCATGTGCCGACCTCGGCCACGTGCAGCGGCGCGCCCTGATGCGAGGCACAGGCCAGCGCCAGTTGGCGCGGCCCCAGCCCCGCCGCCCGCGCCGCGCCAGAGGCCACCAGCGGCAGCGCCTGCAGCATTTTGGCGGCGCTTCGCGGCAGGATCACCGCATCCGGGTCGCCCCAGGCCTCGACGATCGCGCCGCCGGAATCGCAAACCACGGCATGTCCGCTGTGACGGCTTTCGACAAAACCGCCGCGATGAATTTCGACCATGGGATGGGGGCCGGTCATAACATGCACCTCACGCTTGAGCGATAATCTGCCAACAGGGCTTTCACGCCCCGGTTTTTTCAGGCTATTGTCCTGCCGTCGAGACACAATGCCCATATACCTCAAACGCCATGAAAAGGCGGGCAAGGGGCAGAGAAAATGGGGCACAGTCAGCTGGAGGCTGCAGAAATGATTTCAGGACTTGGGCGGGTCTTGGGTGCGTGTGTGCTGGCGCTCGGTGCAGGCATGGCATCGGCACAGGACTCCAGCACCAACCGCGTCGATTCGATGACCGACTGGTCTGTCTTCGAAGGCAACGATCCGCGCGAATGCTGGGCGGTGACCACCTACAAGGAAAGCGTCAACACCAAGGACGGGCGGGTTGTCGCCGTGACGCGGGGCGAGATCCTGCTGATGGTCTTCCACCGTCCGGGTGCCGGTGTCAGTGGACAGGTCGCCTTTACCGGCGGGTATCCCTTCGCCAGCGGCTCCACGGTCGAGCTGGATATCAGCGGCACCACCTTCGAGCTTTATACCGAAGGCGAATGGGCCTGGCCGGCCACGCCGCAGGACGACGCGCGCCTGATCACCGCGATGAAGCGCGGCGCCGATGCCGTGGCCACCGCCCGGTCGAGCCGGGGCACCACGACCAAGGACACCTTCTCGCTGCTCGGCTTCACCGCCGCCGTCGAGGATGCGGCGCAGCGCTGTTCCGGCTAAGAGCGACTGTGTCGCGGTGAGGCATCATCGGACACGGGTGCTCGAGGGCCTGCATCGCCAGCCAGACTGCTCACGGGCCCGCCGAACGACAGCGGACCCGCCGCACCAGACCAGGCCAAAGTGCGGGCGTGTCACCATGACGCGCCCGTTGATGCCGTTTCCCTGAAGCCCCAAATGGTGTATACGCGCCGCTTCTGAACCCGGAGACTCGCTGCCGTGACCGCCGAAACACCCATCACCCAGGACGTCCTGACGATCCCCCGCAAGAAGCCCGAGGGCGAAGGCGGCAAGATCAACCTGATCGGCCTGACCCGCACCGCCCTGCGCGAGGCGCTGATCGAGGCGGGCACGCCCGAGAAACAGGCGAAGATGCGGGTCAACCAGATCTGGCAGTGGCTGTATCACTGGGGTGTGCGCGAGTTCGAGGCGATGACCAACCTGGCCAAGCCCTACCGCGCGCTGCTGGCCGAGAAGTTCACCATCGACCTGCCGGAAATCGTGTCGAAGCAGGTCTCTGCCGACGGCACGCGCAAGTACCTCGTCCGCATTGCCGGCGGGCACGAGGTCGAGGTGGTCTATATCCCCGAGACCGATCGCGGCACGCTGTGCATTTCCAGCCAGGTCGGCTGCACGCTGACCTGTTCCTTCTGCCACACCGGCACACAGAAGCTGGTGCGCAACCTGACCGCCGGGGAAATCGTCGGCCAGATCATGCTGGCGCGCGACGACCTCGACGAATGGCCCGCGCCCGGTACCGGCACGGGGGACAACGGCCCGCGCCTGCTGTCCAATATCGTGCTGATGGGCATGGGAGAGCCGCTGTATAACTTCGACAACGTGCGCGACGCGATGAAGATCGCCATGGACGGCGAGGGCATCGCGCTGAGCCGTCGCCGGATCACGCTGTCGACCTCGGGCGTCGTGCCCGAGATCGCCAAATGCGCCGAGGAGATCGGCTGCCTGATGGCGGTCAGCTTCCACGCCACCACGGACGAGGTGCGCAACAAGCTGGTGCCGATCAACAAGCGCTGGAACATCGAGGAACTGCTGAACGCGCTGCGCGAATACCCGCGCCTGTCGAATTCCGAGCGGATCACCTTTGAATACGTGATGCTGAAGGACGTGAACGACACGGACGCCGACGCGCGGCGGCTGGTGAAGCTGATCCAGGGCATCCCGGCCAAGATCAACCTGATCCCCTTCAACGAATGGCCCGGCGCGCCCTATCAGCGGTCTGACTGGGAGCGGATCGAGCGTTTCGCCGATATCGTGCACAAGGCCGGGTACGCCTCGCCGATCCGCACGCCCCGGGGCGAGGACATCATGGCCGCCTGTGGCCAGCTGAAGTCCGCCACGGAACGCGCCCGCAAGTCGCGGGCTCAGATCGCGCAGGACGCCGGTCTCTGACCGCTTGCGGGCTTTGCGACGGGGGGCGGGCGCCGCAACCGGCGGGGTGACGCGCCGCGCCCGGGCGGATCAGCCTGCGGGCGCGGGCGGCTGCACCGTTTCATCCGGTTCTTCGGGCAGCGGCTCCGGTTGCAGGCGCGCCATCATGCGGGTCTGCGCCATCTGCCACAGCGCCCGCATCGCCTCTGCCGCCTGCGCGGGGTCCTGCGCGGTGATCGTCTGCACCAGGATTTCCTTCTGCGCCAGAAGCTTGCGCAGCTGCTTGCGGTCCTTCTTGCCCGAGGTTTCGAAGACCGGGGCCGACAGGCGGGTGTAGTCGATCAGCACGCGGGTCAGGGCGGGGCGCAGGTAGGGATTGGCGGTCATGTCCCCGATCTGATGCAGCAGCGCGTGGGTCGCCAGCGCGGCGGCGGTCGCGTCGTCCGCCTCTGTCTCGACGCGGATCGCTGACAGCGCCTCTTGCAGGGCCTCCGCCTGCCTGGGCGCGCCTTCGGTGCTGGCCAGCCGTGCCGCCGTGGCCAGCAATCCGGGTGCGGTCTGGAAGAAGGCGCGCAGGCTGGCCGCCTCCATCCCCGCCACCCGGGCGCCCCGGTGTTTCTGCGCGCTGGCATAACCCTCGGAGACAAGGCCTTGCAGGATCTCGCGCAGGGGCGTGCGCGACAGGCCGAATTCCTGCGCCAGCCGCGTTTCGTCCAGCTCTGCCCCCGGCGCCAGCGCCTGCGACAGGATGCGGGCCTTCAGCGTGCTGTGCGCTTCGGTCTTGCGGTCCATGGCTTTTCCTTTGCATACGGCCTGCATTCAGCATGCATCCTGCATGCAGCGGGTCAAGCCTCAGGCAAAGGCGGCATCAAAGGCGGCAACCATCTCTGTTGCGCGGGCCGCGACCTCGGCCACCGGGCGGCCCGGCTTGTAGAGGTTGGACCCGATGCCGAAGCCGGTGATCCCGGCCCTGCGCCAGTCCGCGAAGTTCTCGGGCCCGACACCGCCCACGGCATAGGTCGGCGCCTCGGCGGGCAGCACCGCCTTCAACGCCGAGAACCCGTCGAGGCCCAGCTTGAAGGCGGGGAAGAACTTCAGCCCGTCTGCGCCGTTGCGCAGCGCGGTGAAGGCCTCTGTGGCGGTGAAAACGCCGGGATAGGACAGCAGCCCCGCGCCCTTGGTGGCGACGATCACGCGCGGGTTGCAGTCGGGCGACACGACCATCTTCGCGCCGATCTGCGCCAGCCGCAGCACGTCCGCCGGGTCCAGCACCGTGCCCGCGCCGATCACGGCGTCGCTGCCCGCGACGGCGATCATCCGCGCGATGCTGTCGAAGGGCTGCGGAGAGTTCAGCGGCACCTCGATCCGGGTGATGCCGGCGGCGATCAGCGCCTCGGCCATGGGCTCCGCCTCGTCGGGGGTCAGCCCGCGCAGGATGGCGATGATGTCCCGGGTCATGTCTTGTCCTTTCCGGTGCGCGCGGCTTTCAGCCCCGCCAGCGTGATGTCTTCGGCGGCGACGCTGCGCGCCTCCGCGCCCTGCGCGGTCAGCGCTGCGAGATAGTTTCTTGCCAGCGCGTCCTCGCCGAGGATCACCACCGGCTGGCCCAGCCAGTAGGGCCGCGCCGCCGCCAGTTCCGCGCCGATCAGCAGGCCCGAGAGTCGCGCCCGCGACACCCCCGCGCCGGTGCCGTTCAGCAGCCCGTCGGCGCGCAGGGTGAAGAGGTCGGACAACAGCCGCCCGGGCTTGGACAGCGCGTCAGACACCGCCTCGTCGAAGGCCGCCGCGTCCCAGTCGTCGCCGCCGGTGGAATGGCGCAGGACCGAGTGCTTGGTCAGCAGGGCAAAGACCTCACCCGTCATGAAGGTGCGGAAGGAGACGATCTCGGACGCGCTGACATGCGCCCATTTGCAATGCGTCCCGGGCAGGCAGAGCACCCCGTCAAAGCCCGGCTCCAGCGCGAGGAAGCCGCCGATCTGCGTCTCCTCGCCGCGCATCACGTCGGGTGGCTGCGCCTGCGACAGACCCGGCAGGATGCGCACCGAGAGGCGCGGGTCGGCGGTCAGGATGGTCATGGCGGCGGTGGGCGCGGGGCAGGGCACCTTGGCATAGGGCACCTCGGCCCAGCCCTGCCGCGCACCCGCCATGCCGCAGATCAGCACGTCCGTCACACCCTCGCCCAGGGCGTCGCCGACGAGGTCCAGCAGCGCCGGTTCGAAGGCGTCGGGGGCCAGCCCACCCATGCCCTTGTCCGAGGTCAGGCGGCGGATCACCCGGTCCTCCGCGTCCATCAGCCAGACCCGCAGGTGCGAGGTCCCCCAGTCGGCGGCAATCCAGGCCACCGGCGTTTCTGTCGTCATGTCTTTGCCCCGTCTTCGTTCCGGTTGTCGTCCTGATCGCCGCTGTCCACGGCCTCACCGTCGCCCCGCCTGGCCTCGATGCGCGCCTCGCGCAGAAGCGTCGCCTTTGTCCGCGCCACAAGCGCGTCCGACAGGCCGGAACGGTTGAGCTCCAGAAAGACCTTTTCCAGCCCCACCGCGGGCCGCTGGTTCGCGGGCGGGCCGTAGAGCATCGCGCCGCGTACCGCCCCGGGCAGGTCCAGCAGTTCCAGAAGCGGCGTTATCGGCCCCTCTGGCAGGGTCCGTGTGATATCGAGGGAAACCGCCTCGACCGTGGCGCGGCCCAGTTGCGCGGCGGTCGCCTCTGCCAGGGCGTCGAGGTCGGCAATCTTTTCATTCCGACGCCGGTATTTCTTCAGGTCTAGGTCCAGCCGGGTGTTGCGCAGATTCTGCCACCACAGGCTTTCGAGCCACGCGCGCGGCTGCCGGGTCGAGAAAAAGACCGTCAGGGCCAGCGCGTCGCCAAAGACCGCCCCGGCGGCACGCTCGATCTCGGCCATGATGACGGGAACGGCGTCGTAGTCCTGTACCTCGCGGCGGCCGGGCATGAAGCCGGACAGGTCTTCGGCGGAAATAAGCACCGGGCGGCTTTCGCCCCTCAGCCCACCGAACAGGGCGAGGGCCGCGTCGTAGACGCTTTGCCGGTGGCGCGGGCGGCGCCACAGGGAATAGCCGCGCGCCATGTCGATCAGCCCCTGCACGTCGTCACGCAGGAGCACCCGCAGGTGCGGCTCCAGCAGCGCGGCATTGTCGGCCAGCGCTTTCTGGACGCTGGTGGTTCCGGTCTTGTGAAAGCCTGCGTGAAGGACCAGCCGCACCGTCGCCGTCCCTACTGGATGGCGCGCGTGGCGGGATAGGCGGCGCGAAACTGCCGGTGGGCTGCCGCGCAGGCCTCGACCAGGGCGGGCTCGGGGTCGATCTGCGTGGCGGTGCCGGGGGCGCGCATGACCTGTTCCGGCGCGGCGCCGGTCTCGGCACACAGCGCCAGCCGCGCGGCCCCCAGCGCGGCGCCGAACTCGGCGTCCGCTGGCAGCACAAGGGGCAGGCCGAAGGTGCTGGCAATGAGCTTCAGCCAGTAGCGCGAGCGCGCCCCGCCGCCGATCGCCAGCAGGCTGTCCAGCCGCGCGCCGGTGCCCTGCAGCGCATCCAGCGAGTCGCGCAGGCCGAAGGCCACGCCTTCCAGCACGGCACGGGTCAGGTCGTCGCGCGTGGTGCCCGACCCCAGCCCGGTAAAGCTGCCGCGCATGGCGGCGTCGTTGTGGGGCGTGCGCTCGCCGCTGAGGTAGGGCAGGAAGCGCACGGCGCCGGGTGCCATGACCGTCTCGCCAAGGGGTGCGGTCAGGTCGGCTGGCGTCGAGCCGGTGATCGACGACAGCCAGTTCAGGCTGTCGGTGGCAGACAGCATCACGCCCATCTGATACCAGCGGCCCGGAACGGCGTGGCAAAAGGTGTGGACCGCGCTGGCCGGGTCGGGGGCATAGCCGTCCCGCGCCGCCAGCAGCACGCCCGAGGTGCCGAGGGAGACGAAGCCCTGCCCGTCGGCCAACGCGCCGATCCCGCAGGCGGCGGCGGCGTTGTCCCCGGCGCCGCCCGCGACGGTCACCGGACCGTCCAGCCCCCAGGTGCGGCGCAGCGTCTCGCGCAGGGGGCCGGCGGCCTCTGATCCCTCGACGAGGCGGGGCATCTGATCGCGGCGCATCCCCCCGGCTTCCAGCAGCGCGTCCGACCAGTCGCGCGCGCCGGTGTCCAGCCACGCGGTTCCGGCGCTGTCGGACATATCCGCGACATGCAGGCCGGTCAGGTAGAGGTTCAGGTAGGCGGCGGGCAGCAGCACCTTGGCGACGCGCGCAAAGATATCGGGTTCGTGTTTCCGCACCCAGGCCAGCTTGGGCGCGGTAAAGCCCGGAAAGACGATATTGCCTGAGATCTCGCGCAGGCCCGGCGTGGCATCCAGCGCCGCCGCCTCTGCGTGCGAGCGGCTGTCGTTCCACAGGATGCAGGGCCGCAGGACCGCGTCCGAGGCATCGAGAAGCGTGGCGCCATGCATGTGGCCCGCCACCGCGATGCCGCGCAGCGCGGCAAAGGCGGGCTGGGTGCTGCGCAAGTCCTCGACCGCCCCTTCCAGCGCCGCGATCCACAGGGCCGGGTCCTGCTCGGACCAGCCGGGGTGCGGGTGCGACACGCCGTAGTGCCGTTCAACCGAAGCAAGGGGCGCGCCGCCTTCGTCGGTCAGCAGGGCGCGCAGGCCCGAGGTGCCCAGATCGATCCCCAGATAACTCATGCCCCGCGCTCCCTGATGCTTGCGCCGCAGGCTGTCATGCAGCCCGCCGGGGCGCAACTGCCCCGCGGGTCCGCCGCCTGCCGCGTTCCGGACGATGTTACCCCTAACATTCCCTTTCGCAGGCGGAAAGGCGGGGCTTTGCAAGGGTTTCGCTGCGCTGCGGCAATTTTGCCTTGACCCCCGGGCATGCGGGCCTACCCTTTCACGCATGGGTCAGACGCCCTGACCCGCCTCGGGGGCCTTGCGGCTTTCGGGCCATTGCCGCGCCGGGCACCTGCCGTGCCCTCGCCCCGCACACGGGCCGGACCCTTCCGGCGGGATGCGCGCCATCTGCCCGGTCAGCCCGTCCCGAGTCCCCCGAAAGGAGCTCTCATGAAGGATTGCGCACTCAAGTCCTCGCCCCTTGATCTCTCGCACCCTGCCGCGCCCGGCCTGTCGCGGGCACATCCCCTGCCCGAGATGCCGCTGCCATTCGGAGAAAACCGATGACTGTCCATGCCTCCTCCCGTCCGGTGATTGCCGACCGCCGCATGGTTCTGGCCACCGACCTCGACGGCACCTTCCTTGGCGGGCCCGACGATGCCCGGGCCAGACTTTACCAGTGGATCGAGGAGAACCGCGCCTCTGTCGGGCTGATCTTCGTCACCGGGCGCGATCCGGCCTTCATCATGCAGATGTGCCGCGAAGAAGGGCTGCCCTGGCCGGAGTACGTGGTGGGTGACGTGGGCACCACCATCGCCGAGGTGCGCCCCGACGGCCATGTCGATCCGATCCCGGCGCTGGAACAGGATATCGCGGACCGCTGGGGCGAGGCCGGGCCGCAGGTCGCTGCCCTGCTGGAGGGGCACCCGGGCCTGACGCTGCAACCCACCGCCTTTCGCTACCGGGTCAGCTATGACCTCGACGCGGCGGGTTTCGACCCCTCTGCCAAGCAGATCGTCGCGGATCTGGGCCACGACTGGCTGATTTCCGACAACCGATATTTTGACGTCTTGCCGCGCGGCGTGTCGAAGGGCCCCTCTATCCGGCGGCTGGTGCGGCACCTGAACATCCCCGAGGCCCGCGTGCTCTGCGCCGGGGACACGCTGAACGACCTGTCGATGCTGGTGTCCGGCCTGCCCGCCGTCGCGGTTGGCAATTCCGAACCGGCGCTTGTGGCGGAACTGGCGGGCCACCCCACGGTTTACCATGCGGAAGCCCATGGCGCGGCGGGCATCATGGAAGCCATCGCCGCCCTCGACCTTCACGATATCCCGAAAGGAGCCTGACCCCATGCCGTCCGAACTGGTCATCGTCTATCACCGCCAGCCCTACGAAGAGGTCGAGGTGAACGGCAAAACGGAATACCGCGAGAACAAAAGCCCCAACGGCATCGTGCCGACGCTGAAAAGCTTCTTCGGCCGTGTCGACAAGGGCGCGTGGGTGGCATGGAAAGAGGCCGCCGACCCGGCCAATCCCGGGTTCGAGCGGGTGATCGAGATCGACGACCAGCACGGCACATACACGGTTTCGCGCCTGCCACTGACCAAGGAACAGGTCAGCAGCTTCTACCACGTCTCGTCAAAAGAGGCCTTCTGGCCGATCCTTCACGGCTTCAAGGAACGCTACAACTACGACCCGGTCGACTGGCCGACCTTTCGCGAGGTGAACTGGGCCTTCGCCGAGGCCGCCGCCGCCGAGGCCGCGCAGGGGGCTGTGGTCTGGGTCCACGACTACAACCTGTGGCTGGTGCCGGGCTACCTGCGCACGCTGCGGCCCGACGTGAAGATCAGCTTCTTCCACCACACGCCCTTTCCGGGCGCCGATATCTTCAACGTGCTGCCGTGGCGCAAGGAGATCCTCGAATCGCTGCTGTGCTGCGATGTCGTGGGCTTCCACATCCCGCGCTACGTGAACAACTTCGTCTCTGCCGCGCGTTCGCTGCTGGAGGTCGAGACGCTGAAACGCCAGAAGGTGAAGCCCGAGATGACCACCGAAACCTCGGCGCTGTCGGAACAGTCCGTGGTCACCGACCTCGAGTCTCAGGGCCGGACCATGCGGCTGCAGGCCAGCCCGGTCGGCGTGGATGTCGGTTACATCGAGAGGCTGGCGGAAAGCGAAGAAACCGAGGCCCGCGTGCAGCAGATTCGCGCCGAGAAGGGCGAGGCCAAGCTGATCCTCTCTGTCGGGCGCACGGATTACACCAAGGGCGGCATCGAGCAGCTCGAAAGCTTCGAGCGGCTGTTGGAATCGAACCCCGACCTGCGTGGCGCCGTGCGGCTGATGCATGTTTCGGTCGCCGCCAACGCCAACATGACCGCCTATGTCGAGATACAGGAGGCGCTGGAGGCCATCGCGGGCCGCATCAACGGGCGCTACGGCACCTTCGAATGGCAGCCCGTGGCGCTGATCTCGCGCCCGGTGCCCTTCAGGGACCTCGTGGCCTATTACCGCGCCGCCGAGGTCGCGTGGATCACGCCGCTGGCGGACGGGATGAACCTTGTTTGCAAGGAATACTGCGCGGCGCGGACCGACGGCGACGGCGTTCTGGTGCTGTCGGAATTCGCCGGGGCGGCGGTGGAACTGGGCGCGGCGGTGCCGACGAATCCCTTCTCTCACAAGTCCATGGACAGTGCGATTCTCTTCGCCCTTCAGCTGGACGAGGCGGAACGCCGGGGGCGCATGGCGGAGAATCGCGAGATCGTGGCCCGGCAGGACGTGCGTTTCTGGGCCGAGGATCAGATGAAGGGTTTCGACAAAAGCCTTGGCGCCGGGAACGGCCTTGCCGCCGAATAGGGCCGTCACCCCCCCTGGCGGGACAGCGGCGACATCGGGATCGGCGCGCGATCGGCACAGGGGAAACGCCGCGCCGGTCCTGTGCACAAGGCGCTGCCCGGTTGACCGGGGCGGCCTGTGCCACGGCTGCGCGCCCTCAGCTGCCGGCGATCAGGGCTTCCATCGGTCGCCAGCGCTGTCGCGGCCGCCTGTGCTGGATGTCGAACTGGAACCAGCATCCGCCGCCGCCGGGGCCCTGGTCAAAGCGGCGGTCGATCCCGAGGCCGGACAGGGCGCAGAACAGAAGCGTCCCGACCGCGCCGTGACCGACGAAGAGAACGTCACCCTCTTGCGGAGCCGCGAGGCAGGCATCGACTTCCGACAGGATACGCCGCTGCGCATCTTCCGCCGTCTCCCAGCCCCGCACGCTGCTGGCGGGGTCGGCGAAGAACCGGTCTGCCACCGCTTCGAATTCCGCCGGAGGCAGGAAGCCCGTCGCGCTGCGGTCGTTCTCATGCATGCGCGGCCGTATCTCCAGCCCGACCCCCAGCGCCAGGGCCAGGGGAGCGGCGGTCTCGACCGCCTTCGTCTCATCGCTGCTGATCACTCTGCGCGTCTGCGAAAGGGACCCGAGGCCTGCGGTCAGCGCCGCGACCCGTTCGCGCCCGGCGGGGCTCAGCGACCAGCGCCGGACGTCCTTCAGCGGTTCGATAAGAACCTGCGGGTGAGTCAGATATCGAACGGTGACAGGCATCAGGAATCCATCGGGCGGCACGCCGCGTCTGACGGTGAGTTTCGCGTCGAAGCCGCTGGCGGTCAACGCGCGGACGGACCGCATGGCGGCCAGCCATCCGGGCAGCCTTCGCCGCGCTTGTGCAAGCGGGCAGGCCGACAGGGCGTACTGTCCAGAAGGACATGCGCGAGCGTCTATATCATGTTCTGAAGGGAGCTGGCCCCTAGGGGGCTTTGTGTCGAGAGTCACTGGAGTTGTCCTTTTGCTCCGTGCCAACATCTTGGAAACACGCGGCCAGATTTTGGATCGTCAACCAAAGTGCCCCTTTTCGTCACGGGTTCTGGCCGGGGGGGCGCAGCCCGAGGGGCAGCTATGCGGACAAAAGCTGCCTTCCGATAATGAGCTATGCCCGTTAGAAAACCATCATGCAGGTGGCACTCCATCAAACAGAACAGATACAGTCGGCTGTGCTGATCTTGCACCGCCGTCTCGGCGACGCGCTGCTTGGTGTGTATCTGCATGGATCGGCCGTATCCGGCGGTCTCGGGCCGCAGAGCGACATTGATCTACTGGCAGTGGTTCAGTCAGAGCTGACCGAGAGCCAGCGCAACGGCCTGTTGCTGGACTTGCTGCACCTTTCCGGACGCCATCCTGCCGTGCCGGGAGGCGCCCGCTGCCTTGAGGTTATGGTGTTTTGCCAAGCCGAGCTCAGCCGCGGTGACTACCCGGCGCGAGCGGAGTTCGTTTATGGAGAGTGGCTGAGGGAGGCTTTCGAGGCCGGTGAGACGCCGATGCCTGAACGAGATCCTGAATATTCTCTGGTTATCGCACAGGCCCATCAGGAGGCCATTCCGTTGTTCGGACCGCCGAGGAGCGAACTGCTGACGGACGTTTCGACAGAGCATGTCAACCAAGCCATGCGCGATGCACTTCCGGGCTTGTTGGATGGATTGCGCGGGGACGAGCGGAATGTCCTGCTGACGCTTGCGCGGATGTGGCACACGGCCAGCACGGGGAGATTCATCACGAAGGATGCTGCCGCCGAATGGGCGATTCCGCGATTGTCTGGCTCAGATGCTATGGCACTCGATCATGCGCGACGGGCTTATCTCGGCGAGGTCACGGACGATTGGAGCAGCGAAGGCGATGCAGCCCGAGAGTTGGCGGGGCGCATGAGCGAGAACGTCACCAACTCAATGTAGCGAGGATGGGCTTCCTTCCCGGTTACGTGCGGCGGGGTCGCCGCAAATGTCGTGGAAGGGCTCGAATCCGACCTTTAGATTTTCATGAAGCGGCGCACCCGCGTGGCGGGTGCAGATAAAGAGTTTGCCCTCTAGCGGCGGGCAAACCCAGCTAGGGCGCCGTGGCACCCAAAGGGCATTTCGTGACCCGAAAGGGCAAATGCCCTGACTATCGACACTTGCAAATTGGTCGGAGTGAGAGGATTCGAACCTCCGACCCCCTGCTCCCGAAGCAGGTGCGCTACCAGGCTGCGCTACACTCCGACCGTGGCGGGCGGGATAGCCGAGGCTGACGCCTTTGGCAAGCCTCAGTTTCCGGCATTTGTGCGGCGCAGGAACGGAGAGATGCGGAAAGACGAGCCATAGCCGCGTGACCGGGTGCGCAGCACCGGCGTCTGGGACGACCCGCCCCGCGCGCTTTCCCGCACCACGATGTAGACGCCCGAAGCGATGATGATGGCGGCGCCGATCACGGTGAATCTGTCCACCGTCTCGCCGAACAGAAACCAGCCGTAGGCGGTCGCCCAGATGATCTGGGAATATTGCATCGGCGCCACGATGGCGGCCTCTCCGGCCTTGTAGGCGGCGATCAGGCACAGCCCCGCGACGAAGCCCAGCAAGGAAATCAGCGCCGCGCCGCCGAGGTCGGGCAGCGGCATGGGTTTGTAGACCGCGATCATCAGCCCGCCGACCACGACGAAATTCGCCGCCATCGGGTAGAGCAGCAGCACGGCGGGCCGTTCGTCCTGCCCGATCTTGCGCACGATGATCGCCGAGGTCGCGCCGAAGATGGCGCAGGCCATGGCCGCGAAATGGCCCGAGGACAACGGGTGCGACCCGGGCCGCAGCACCACCATGACCCCCGCCAGCCCGACGCAGACGGCCAGGCTGCGCCGCCAGCCGACCTTTTCGCCGAGGATCGGCACCGACAGAAGGGTGATGACCAGCGGCGTGGCGAAAAGGATGGCGTAAGTCTGCGCCAGCGGCAGCACGGTGAAGGCATAGAAGGCGCACATGCCGTTGATCACCGCCGCCCCGGTGCGCAGCGCCGTCCACCACGGGTGGACCGGGATCAGGGTGCCGGGCGTGCGGTCGCGCATCAGCATGAAGGTGACAAGCGGAAAGGACAGCAGAGTCGAGAAGAAGATGATCTGGAAGGGCGAATAGGTCGCGCCGAGCGCTTTGACCACGACGTCATGGGTTGCGAAAGCACCGAAGGAGAGCAGCGCGAAGAGCGCGCCTTTCGCGTTGGAGGTCATGGGACGCCGCCTGTCTGAAGCCTGTATCCGGAGGCTATTCACAGGCCTTGGCGGGATGCAAGGCCGCGCGCGGGGCACCGGCCAATTCCCGTCTCATGCCCTTTGGATGCGCGCGAAAGGTGAATATTTGGACAAGGGTATCGCGATCACGGGGGGAGGGGCCGGTTCCGGCCTTGCTGCGCCAAGGGCGGCGTCGCGACCGATCAGAAAAGGCCCCCGCCGCAAGGCAGGGGCCGGAAGCGTCTTACAGTGAGGCGTCCAGAGCCGCGATGATGGCATCGCCCATCTGCGAGGTCGAGACCGGGTCCTTGCCCTCTTCGCCCAGCAGGTCCGCGGTGCGGTAGCCGTCCGCCAGCACGGTCTCGATGGCCTTCTCGAGGCGCGTCGCCTCTGCGCCCTGATCGAAGGAGTAGCGCAGCGCCATGGCGAAGGACAGGACGCAGGCGATGGGGTTCGCCTTGCCCTGACCCGCGATGTCGGGCGCGGAGCCGTGCACCGGCTCGTACATGGCCTTGGGGCGGCCATTGGCCATCGGCGCACCGAGGCTGGCGGAGGGCAGCATGCCCAGCGACCCGGTCAGCATGGCGGCGGCGTCGGACAGCAGGTCGCCGAAGAGGTTGTCGGTGACGATCACGTCGAACTGCTTGGGCCAGCGGCACAGCTGCATGGCGCCCGCGTCGGCGTACATGTGCGACAGCTCGACCTCGGGGTAGTCCTTGCCGACCTCGGTCACGACCTCGCGCCACAGCACGCCGGATTCCATGACGTTGGCCTTTTCCATCGAGCACAGCTTCTTGTTGCGCTTCATCGCAAGCTCGAAGGCGTTCCGTGCAACCCGGTCGATTTCGGATTCGGTGTAGCGCTGGGTGTTGATGCCGACGCGCTCATTGCCCTCTTCGATGATGCCGCGCGGCTCGCCGAAGTAGATGCCCGAGGTCAGTTCGCGCACGATCATGATGTCCAGACCGGCGACGACGTCCTTCTTGAGGCTGCTGAAATCCGCCAGCGCGTCGAAGCACTGCGCCGGGCGCAGGTTGGCAAACAGGTCCATTTCCTTGCGCAGGCGCAGCAGGCCGCGCTCGGGCTTCAGGCTGAAGTCGAGCGAGTCGTACTGCGGTCCGCCGACGGCGCCCAGAAGCACCGCGTCGACCTCTTGCGCCTTGGCCATGGTGTCGTCGTGCAGGGGGGTGCCGTGCTTGTCGTAGGCGCAGCCGCCGACGAGGTCTTCGGAGACGTCGAAGGCCAGATCGCGCTTGGCGCCGAACCAGTCGATGACCTTGCGCACCTCCGCCATGACTTCGGGGCCGATCCCGTCACCGGGCAGGATAAGAAGCGAAGGGGTGGTCATGCGGGTCATCCTCTTGTCGTGGGTCCGCAGTCGCGTAGCGCGGGCAGGACGGGGCGTCAAGAAAGCCGCGCCCTTTGGGGCCGCGGGGGCACCGGGATCGGCAGCCGGACGCGGGGCTGGTCAGAGTTGCGCGTCGATCCGGACCACCGGGACGGTCAGGCAGGATCGACCGGCGGCACGGGCCGCGTCCGTGGGGCCGGAACCGGGGTAGGGTACGCTGGGGACCGGGCGCGTTCAGGGGGGAGCGATGTCGATCCAGACAAGCCGATGCGGCCCCAGCGCCGGGTCCGGCGATGGCGGGGTGATCCCGGCACCGGCAAGCGGCAGCGCCTTGTCGGGCAGGATATAGCTGACCCGCATCGGCCCGGTGCTGTCCCATCTCACCGTATCCGCCCCGGGGTGCGGATCGCTGAGCCGGGGATGTGAAAGCACCCTGCGCGCGGCCTCGTGCCGGCCATCGCCCCGCTTGGGGTCGACGTTGAAATTCCCAAGCAGGATCACCGGCCCCTCTGGCGCGGGGCCGAGCGCGCCGTCCAGCACCCTGATCCAGAGCAGGACCTCGTCACGGTTGCGCCTGCCGTTGCGATCCTCCGGTCCGTCGAAGACCGGGGGCGTCGCGGCCAGTGTCAGCAGGGTCAGCGGGGTGCCGGGCAGTGCCACCTTCAGCTGCCAGTGCGCAGCAGAGGACAGGCGCTGCACCGCAAAGCCGGGGTCGTCGGCGGCAATCGCGCTGTCGGGGACGTCCTTCCACAGGGTCGCGCTGCGATCGGCGGCCAGCGATACCGGCCAGCGCGCCAGAACCGCCATGCCGCCCTGCCCGGAAAACCAGCCAAAGCCCTGCGCGTCACGCGGCCCGCCCAGCAGGCCGTCGCCATCCAGGTCAAGCCCCGTCGCCAGCCCGGTGTTGGGCCGCGCCGCGAACCGGTGGGGCAGGTCCAGGCCCGCTGCCTTCAACCGCCGTTGCAAGGCCCCCAGCGCCGCTGCCCCGGCGTCGTAGTCGAAATCCGTCAGCAGCAGCACGTCCGGCCCCGCCCCGAGAATGGTCGAGAGGTCGGGGCCGCCGCTTTCCAGCTCTTTCAGCAGCAGGCCCGGGCCCTTGCGGCTGAAGTCGCCGTGCCATGTGGCAAGGCGTACCGGCTCTGCCGAGGCGGCCAGTGCAAGCACCAGAACATAGGTCAGCGCAAGGATCAGGCGGGTTGCACATGGGCCTGCGCGTAGGCGCGGCGGCGCTTTTCCTCGATCAGCACGGCGATGCGCATCAGGGCGACGCCCCGCATGATCAGGCTTGCCGGTAGAAAGGCCCATGCTGCCATCGTCCAGATCAGGGTTTGCGGATCGACCGGCGACAGGGGAGTCACATAGGCCGAGGCAGCCTTCAGGGCCGCCGGGATCAGGAATGGCAGAAGAAACCCTAAGGCCACGTTAATATGGCTGCCCCGTTTGAGGCGCATCAGGATATCGCCGCCCGCGGTCGGGTCGTAGAGCGGCAGGTTCACCCAGAAATTGAAGGCGCCCCTGCGGATCGGCCAGTCCATCAGCCGCACCAGCGCGACGAAGGCGACCAGAACGGTCAGAGAGGTCATGTAGGACAGGCCCGCAAGCGCGCGGATCAGCGCGGCCTGCCGGTCCGGCGCGTCTTCGGGCAGGACAAGCACCATCAGGCGCACCGGCGAGAAGGGAAAGTCCATCGTAGCCCCGACGTCGGCGCCGATGCCCGACAGCGTCTCTGTCAGCGGGCTGGGGTAGAACAGCCCGCGGCAGATCAGCGTCAGCATTGCCACGATGGCGAAAAGGGCGACGAAGCGGATGCGGTTGAACGGCGCGGCGTCGCGGAATTCGATCAGGGACGGGCTGTCCGAGACGTATTCCACGAAGGTCAGCATCGCCGCGGCAAGCGACAGCAGCGCGACCACCTGAGCGCTTTCGGCGCGAACCCCGGGCAGGGCCAGCGCGGGCATCGCGATCAGCAACGCCACAAGAATTGCCCGCGCGGCGGCGGTCACCATCCGTGTGATCACATTTCTGCCCTTTCGTTCCGGACAGGCGCGATGCAAGGCCGCGCCCTTGTTCCATCCCGATTCCCGCACTTTACGGCGGGTTGCCTCAATCTTGCCCCAGTTTTGCCCCTTTTCCGATGACGCCTCAAGGCCGTTTGAGGGTCTTCGCCGCGTTTCGCGCGGTTTCCCAAGGGCGGTGGTGCCGCGTTGCATCATTCCGCGGGCCGGGTCTTGGCAGACCTTGGGAAGGCCGCAGCATCTTGTAGAGAAAGGGAAATCGCCCACAAGAAAGGGGCGCCGCTTCTGCGACGCCCCGGTCAATAGGCTCTCAAGAATCTTGACGGCGAGTCAGACCCAGGGACGGTCCTGCGCGGCCTTCGCCTCGAAGGCGTCGATGGCGGGCGCCTTCTCCATCGACAGGCCGATGTCGTCCAGACCTTCCAGCAGGCAATGCTTCTTGAAGGGGTCGACGTCGAAGGCAAAGCTTTCGCCGTCCGAGGTCGTCACGGTCTGCGCCTCGAGATCAACGATCATCCGCGCGTTCGACCCTTTTTCGGCGTCCTTCATCAGCACATCGACCGCCTCTTGCGGCAGCACGATGGGCAGGATGCCGTTCTTGAAGCAGTTGTTGTAGAAGATATCGGCGAAGCTGGTCGAAATGACCGACTTGATGCCGAAATCCTTCAGCGCCCAGGGCGCGTGTTCGCGCGACGACCCGCAGCCGAAGTTGTCGCCCGCCACGATGATCTCGGCCGCGCGGTACTGCGGCTGGTTCAGCACGAAATCGGGGATCTCGTTGCCCTGCCGGTCATAGCGCATCTCGTCGAAGAGATTCACGCCAAGGCCCGACCGCTTGATGGTCTTCAGAAAGACCTTGGGGATGATCATGTCGGTGTCGATGTTGACCAGCGGCATGGGCGCCGCGATCCCGGTGAGTTTCTCGAACTTTTCCATTGTCGGCGGTCCTTATGCGGTCTCGGTCATCATCTCGCGCACGTCGGTCAGGTGACCGGTCAGCGCAGCGGCGGCGGCCATGGCAGGGGACACGAGGTGCGTGCGGCCCTTGTAGCCCTGACGGCCCTCGAAGTTGCGGTTCGAGGTCGAGGCACAGCGCTCGCCCTCGGACAGCTGGTCGGGGTTCATCGCAAGGCACATGGAACAGCCCGCAAGGCGCCATTCGAAGCCGGCCTCGCGGAAGATGTCGGCCAGGCCCTCTTCCTCTGCCTGCGCGCGGACGAGACCAGAGCCGGGGACGACCATGGCGCGGGTCACCTTGATCTTCTTGCCTTTCACCACCTCGGCGGCGGCGCGCAGATCCTCGATCCGGCCATTGGTGCACGACCCGATGAAGACCGTGTCGATGGCCACGTCGGTCAGCTTCTGGCCCGGGGTCAGGTCCATGTAGGCCAGCGCGCGCTTCACCGCCTCGACCTTGCCGCCCTTGAAGTCCTCGGGCGAGGGCACGACGGCGGAAATCGGCAGCACGTCCTCGGGCGAGGTGCCCCAGGTGACGACCGGCTCGATCTCTTCGCCCTTGATGGTCACGACCTTGTCCCAATGGGCGTCGTCATCGGAATAAAGCGTCTTCCACCAGTTCAGGGCCGCCTCGTACTGGGCGCCCTTGGGCGCATGCGCCCGGCCCTTGACGTAGTCGTAGGTCTTCTGGTCGGGTGCGATCAGGCCGGCGCGGGCGCCGCCTTCGATGGCCATGTTGCAGACCGTCATGCGGCCTTCCATGGACAACTCGCGGATCGCCTCGCCGCAGTATTCGATCACGTAGCCGGTGCCGCCGCCGGTGCCGGTATGGCCGATGACGGAAAGCGTGATGTCCTTGGCGGTCACACCGGGGCGCAGCTTGCCGGTGATCTCGACCTTCATGTTCTTGGACTTCTTCTGGATCAGCGTCTGGGTGGCCAGCACATGCTCGACTTCCGAGGTGCCAATGCCATGCGCCAGCGCGCCGAAGGCGCCGTGGGTCGCGGTATGGCTGTCGCCGCAGACGACGGTCATGCCGGGCAGGGTCCAGCCGTTTTCCGGGCCGACGATGTGCACGATGCCCTGACGGATGTCATCCACCGGGTAATAGTGCACGCCGAAGTCGCGGGCGTTCTTGTCCAGCGCGGCCACCTGGATGCGGCTGTCCTCGGTCATTGCCTCGGGGTTCTCGCGGCCCTCGGTGGTGGGGACGTTATGGTCCGGCACGGCGATGGTCTTTTCCGGCGCGCGCACCTTGCGGCCCGCCATGCGCAGCCCTTCGAAGGCCTGGGGGCTGGTGACCTCGTGGACGAGGTGGCGGTCGATGTACAGAAGGCAGGTGCCGTCGGTGTCTTCGTGGACGACGTGGGCATCCCAGATCTTGTCGTAGAGCGTCTTGGGGGACATGGTCCTCTCCCGTGGTTTGGCTATTGGGTAATGGCTTTGGGGTGGGCGCCGGGGGGCGGCCCGAAAGGCATGTCAGCCGTCTAGGCGTGCCAGAACAGAGTGCTCGGCGCCGAAAAAACGTTCGCGCAGACGGGCGCGATCGCCGAGGTCGAAGACTTGGGTCATGAAGCCGCAAATACAGGCTTTGCCCGAGTCTCGCAAGCGCCCTGGGGTGAACCTTTCCGGTCGAGGGGCGTTGGGCGACACGATCCGGGGGGCGATCATGCCGACAGCGATGAATATTGTGAGCCTTGCGATGATCCTCGCAATCGCCGGTCTGACCCTGATGGTCGTGACCGGCGTCCTGACCTGACCGCGTCGGGGCAAAGGACCTCTGGCGCCGGGTCCGGCGATGAACCGGCGGTTGGGGTATGCCGGTGCGGACGGGGCCATGGCCGGGGCCGATCATCCATGCGCTCCCCCTTGCGACCACGGGCCTTGGCCACGGGGGCGCCGCGCGGTCGGCGCCCGTACTTTTGTGCCCGGACCCGTGCACCCTGCCCCGGGACGGCACGGCCCCGGGGCAGGAGGGGCTTTCAGCCAAGACCGGTATTCACCTAGGGGGCGGTCCGGCTTCCCTATGCCAGCTCTATGCCAGCGCAGATCCTGATGCAGGCCAGTCGCGCCCGAGCTCGGCGGAGAGGTCCTTCAGCCCGCTGTCGCAGATGACGATGGCCAGGGTGTCGCCCTGCTCCGCGCCGCCCGCCCATCCGTGCCGCAGCGTTTGCGGTTTTCATCCCTGCCGCGCGGCGTCATCCTGACCGCGACCCGGATCTGGAGGACACCATGAGCGACGATATCGTGATTCTCGGCGGCGCACGCACCGCCATCGGCACTTTCGGAGGCAGCCTTGCAGGCACGCCCCCCATCGACCTGGCCACCGTGGCGGCCAAGGCCGCGATGGAGCGGGCGGGCGTCGACCCCGCGCAGGTCGGTTCCGTGACCTTCGGCCATGTGATCAACACCGAACCGCGCGACATGTACCTCAGCCGCGTTGCCGCGATGCAGGCGGGCATCCCGCAAGACACGCCCGCGATGAACGTCAATCGCCTCTGCGGGTCGGGCGCGCAGGCCATCGTCTCGGCGGTGCAGGGGCTGATGCTGGGCGACGCGGATTTCGCACTCGCCGGGGGCGCCGAAAGCATGTCGCGCAGCCCGTTCATCCTGCCCGACGCCCGCTGGGGCGCCAAGATGGGCGACGTGCGCTCGCTCGACATGATGCTGGGCGCGCTGAACTGCCCCTTCGGCACCGGCCACATGGGCGTGACGGCGGAGAACGTCGCCGCAGAACATGACGTCACGCGCGAGCAGCAGGACGCTTTCGCGCTGGAAAGCCAGACCCGCGCGGCCAGGGCCATCGCCGAGGGCCGGTTCAAGGAGCAGATCGTCCCGGTCGAGGTCAAGGTGAAGCGCGAGACGGTCGCCTTCGACACCGACGAGCATCCCAAGGCGACCACCGCAGAGGCGCTGGGCGGCCTGCGCACCGTCTTCAGAAAGGACGGCACGGTGACGGCGGGCAATGCCTCGGGCATCAACGACGGCGCGGCGGCCATCGTGCTGGCCCGGGCCGCGGCCGCCGAAAGGGCGGGGCTGACACCGCGCTTCCGGGTGCTCGGCTATGCCCATGCGGGCGTCCGCCCCGAGGTCATGGGCATCGGCCCGGTCCCTGCGGTGGAAAACCTGCTCGCCCGCACCGGCCTGTCGATCTCCGACTTCGACGTGATCGAATCGAACGAGGCCTTCGCCGCGCAGGCCCTCGCCGTGAACAAGGGCCTTGGCCTCGATCCGGCCAAGGTGAACCCCAACGGCGGCGCCATCGCCCTGGGCCACCCGGTCGGTGCCACCGGCGCGATCGTCACGGTCAAGGCGATGTACGAACTCGACCGCACCGGCGGCGCACGGGCGCTGATCACCATGTGCATCGGCGGCGGTCAGGGCATCGCTCTGGCGATAGAGCGCCTCTGAACCACTCCCTTCGGGGGCCAGTCAAACCGCCGGCCCCCGCTTCTTCTGTCCGCAAATATCCCGGGGGTGAGGCCCGCAGGGGCCGAGGGGGCAGCGCCCCCACACCGTCGCAAGCTCCGGCGGCGCATCTCGGCCCCGGGCAGCCTGCCCCCGGCGCGCCGCAGCAAGGGAACCCGCCCCCTTCTTTGGTCTTCCAAATACCTCTGGGGGCGCCGCAGGCGCGGGGGCAGAGCCCCCTCCCAGCCCTCAGCGCAGTTCCACCGAAACCCGGCCAGAGCGCCCCTCGGCGTCGATCACCGACAGCGTGGTGAACCCGATGCCCGCAAGCGGCGCGGTGAATTCGGGCCGCCGCAGCCCCGTCGCCACCACCGCCCCGTCCTTCAGCAGCGTGTAGGGCGGGCGCCCGCCGCGCAGCTTCACCGGGATGCCCGCGCCGCTCGCCACCTCCAGCCGCGCGCCCTCGGGCGGGAAGGTCACCTGCAAGGCGGGCACCGCCTCGCGCGGGCCAAAGCGTTGCAGGCCCTCGGGCAGGCGCGCGCGGCTGGTGATCAGCGTTTCGGGCGGCGGCGGGGGCAGGGGGGTCAGACGCGGCGCGGCGCGGCCAAGCGCCTCGAAGAGCAGCGGCGCGGCGAGGTCGCCGCCAAAGGCGCCGGGCACTGGCGTGCCATCGGGCCGCCCGATCCAGACGCCCGCCACGTGCCGTCCGTCCCAGCCAAGCGCCCATGCGTCGCGGTGCCCGTAAGAGGTGCCGGTCTTGTAGGCCACACGCCCCGGCGGCCCGGCAGAGGGCGGCGGCACCAGCCCCGCAAGGATGGTGCCGACCTGCCAGGCCGAGGCCGGGCTGAGGATGCGCCGCAGCCCGCGGGCGGGCTGCGTGCCGGAATGCCAGCGCAGCGCCACCGGATCGCCACCCCGCGCCAGCGCCGCATAAAGCTGCACCATCTCCTCCAGCGAGACGCCGACGCCGCCCAGCGCCAGCGCCAGCCCCGGCGCGCCGCCCTGCACCACCGCCTCGACCCCGGCGCCGTCCAGCGCCGCCATCAGATGCGCCGGACCCAGCGCCTCGGTCAGCCGCACCACCGGGATGTTCAGCGACAGTTGCAGCGCCTGCCGCACCGGCAGCTCTCCGCGATAGAGCCCGTCGAAGTTCTGCGGCGCGTAGCGCCCGTATTGCACAGGCGTGTCGAGGATCAGCGTCTCGGGGTGTGCCAGCCCGCGGTCGAAGGCCAGCCCGTAGACCAGCGGCTTCAGCGTCGAGCCCGGCGAGCGCAGCGCCTGCGTCATGTCGACGAAGCCCTGCCCGCGCGTGTCGGTGTAATCGGGCGAGCCGATGGCGGCGAGGATCTCTCCGCTCTGGTGGTTGGCCACTACGATGGCCAGCGACAGGCGCGGGTCCAGCCCCCGCCGGTGGCGGCGCAGGAGGTCTTCGAGGCTGCGTTGCAGGCGCGCGTCCAGCGTCAGGTCGTGCCGCCCCGGCCCCAGCGCAAGCGCCCGGTCGGCCATATGCGGCGCCAGTTGCGGCATCGGCTGGCGGCCCGGCGGCGCGGGGTCGAGCGCATCCGAGCGCGCGGCGCTCATGGGGATCACGCCCGCCTCGGCCATGCGGACCAGCACCCGGTTGCGGGCAAGGCGCGCGGCCTCGGGGTGGCGATCCGGGCGGCGGCTTTCGGGGGCCTGCGGCAGGGCGACCAGCAGCGCGGCCTCTGCCGGGGTCAGGCGCGCGGGTTCCTTCCCCAGCCAGATGAGCGCGGCGGCGCGCAGCCCCTCGACATTGCCGCCATAGGGCGCAAGCCCGAGATAGAGCGCGAGGATCTCGTCCTTGGACAGCCGCCGCTCCAGCGCCAGCGCCAGCCGCATCTGCCGCAGCTTGCCCTGCCACTGGCCGGTGGTGCCGTCCTCCAGCAGGCGCGCGACCTGCATGGTCAGCGTGGACGAGCCCGAGACGATGCGCCCGTGCCGCACCGCCTGCGCCAGCGCCCGCAGGGTGGCCACCGGGTCGACGCCCGCGTGGTCGTAAAAGCGGCGGTCCTCGTAGGCCACCAGCATCCGGTAGAACAGCGGGTCGACCTGATCGGGCGACAGCGCCATGCGCCAGCGCCCGTCGTCGATGGTATAGGCGCGCAGCAGCGTGCCATTGCGGTCGCGCACCTCGGGCGAGGTGGCGTGAATCAATGAGGGGATCTGGGTCGCGTCGATGAAGCGGTCGAACCCGTCGCGCGCCGCGCCGACCGACCAGAGCGCCAGCGCCAGCGCCAGCAGCGCGAGGCGGCGGGCGGGCGCCGTTTTCCGACGCGGAAAACGGCCCGGAAATTTTGGAAATTTCCGCCCCCGCCCCGGGGCGACCCGGCCGGACAGGACGTCCGACCCGGCCGGGTCGCCCCTCTCAGCCATGATCCGCCCGTTCCCAGAGGCCGGGGTAAAGCGTGACGAAGCCATGGGCATCGACCGCCAGATGGGTCTCGTACCCGGTTTGCTCGGCGGTGTAGCGCACCAGCCCGCCGCGCTCTCGCGTGTAGCTCTGCGTCAGGGCCGAGACCTTCGGCCCCGGCAGCCGCAGCCACGCGGCGGTGCAGTCCAGCCGCCCGACCTCGGGCAGGCGGCGCAGGGGCATGGTGTTCGTCGCGGGGGTAAAGCTGAGGTCGACGTCCGTCGCGCCCTCCAGCCCCGGCAGGGGCGCGTCGTTCAGCGTCCAAACGCCGCCCTCCCGCGCGAGGCGCCAGGCCACGGGCTCGCCGCCGTAGTCACCGCTCACGTCGGCCCCCAGAGAGTGCCAGTCCTCGTCCAGACGCACGACATAATCGAGCGCCGCCCAGCCTTGCCCGTCGCGGAAACGGGCGTGGCCCACCAGCATGAAGCCGCCGCCCGTCCGGGCGAGGCGGCACTTGTCCTCCCCGTCCCGGTCGAGCGCGCGCCAATGCATGGTTGCAATGGTTTCTCCTGTCATTTCGCGATGATAACCGATCCCGAGGCCGTCGTCGCGCGGTATTCCGGGCGGTACATATCCTCGACCAGCGCCGCCGGGTGGTGGAAGGTCCCGGGCGAGACCGCGCGCACCACATAGGCCAGCCGCAGCGGTTCCGCGTCCCGCTGGTCCAGCGCGGCGACGAAGCGGTCGGTGCGGAATTCGGAGTGCTCGGCCTCGGCGGTCTTCAGCCAGTCGAGCGCGCCGATGTCGCCCGCCCGCAGAAGCGAGGGATTGTCGATCTCGAACCCGGCGGGCAGGGCGTCGTCCACGATCAGCCGCGCCTTGACGTTCTCGGCGGGCTTCACCGTCAGCACGGTCACCATGCGGTCGCCTGCCTTCAGGCTGCCCAGATCCGCCGGCTGCCCGTCGAGCCTGTAGTACTCCCGCGTGATGCCGTAGCCATAGCCTGCCGCCTCTGTCGCGCCCTCGGGCACGCCAAGCGCGGTGACGGTGACAAAGGTGGGCGTCTGCGCGGTGTTGGTCAGGCGCTGCGGCTCCAGCGTGGCCCCCTGAAGGCGCCGCACGAAGGGGCCGGAGAGTGGCTGGTCGTTCAGCGCAAGGCCGGACACGGTCGGGTCCTGCACCATGGCATGCGCCGCCAGCAGCGACCACGCCTGTTCCTGCGTGGACAGCGGCCCGTCGGCGGCGGCGATCCGCGCGGTCAGCGCCTCGCGGTCCACCGCGTCCGACCGCGCCTCGACCGCCAGCGACAGCACGCCCGCCGCGTCGCGCAGCACGCTGCCGTAATCGGCGCGCCACTCCTGCGCGGTTGTCTCCGGGCGGCTTGCGATGCGCGCGGCGGCCTTGGCAAAGAGCCGGTCGGCGCGCGGCTGGTCGCCGTAGCTGGCCAGCGCCGCGCCAAGCTGCGCCTGCGCCAAGGGCGTCGTCAGCGCATCGGCCTTTTCGTCGGCATAGTAGCGCAGGTCACCCATGGCGGCCTGACCTTCGCGGGCCAGCACCATCAGCGCGTAGGCGATGTCTTCGCCGCCCTCGTCGAAGTCGGGCGCATAGGCAATGCGGTTCTTCAGGTTGTCGAGCGCGTTCTGCCACGCGACCTTGGGCACCTCGTGGCCCGCCGCCCGGGCGCGCGACAGGAAGTCGGTCACATAGGCGTCGAGCCAGAAGTCGCCCGAGTAGGCGCCCCAGAGGCCGAAGGCCCCGTTCGACGCCTGCCGGGTCAGGATCTGGGACATGGATTGCTCGATGCGCAGGGCGATGCGGTCTCGGTTGCCAAGGCCAAGCGGCTCGGCGACCGAGGACAGGTACAGCAGCGGCAGCGCCTTCGACGTCACCTGTTCGGTGCAGCCATAGGGGTAGCGGTCCAGCGACGCCAGCAGCCCCGGCGCGTCGAAGCGCGCCAGCGCCCCGGCGGAGACCAGCACCTCGGCGCTTTCGGGACGCAGCCCGGCGAGGATGGAGTCGTCCAGCGTGAAGGTCTGCCCGGCGGCAAGGCTGAGGCGCAGGGTGCTGCCGGTGGCGGGGTCGTTCGCCCGCACCCCCAGCGTCAGGTCCTTGGTCAGCCGTTTGCCGTCCGGCGTGGACAGCGCCAGCGCGATGTCGTGGTCGCCGATCTCTCCGCCGGTCAGCGGCACCTCGAGCGACAGCTTGCCGCCGTCCTCCAGCGTCACCGAGCCTGGGATGGCCGAGGCGTCCAGCGCCACCCCGTCCGAGGTCAGCTCGAACAGCATCTCGCCTGCCGTGCCGCTGGTGTGGGTCAGTTCCACCAGCAGGCGGCTTTCGTCGCCCGGCGCAAGGAAGCGCGGCATCGAGGCGGAGATCACCACCGGATCGCGCACGATCACATCCGCCTCGGCAGAGCCCACGCCCTCGGGCGACCATGCCACGGCCATCAGCCGCACGGTGCCGTTGAAGTCGGGGATGTCGAAGGAAACCTCGGCCCGGCCATCGGCGCCCACCGTCACGGGACCCGAGAAGAAGGCCACCAGAGCCTCTGTCGGGGGCGGGCTTTGAAGCGACATCGAGGCGCCGCCATCGCCGCCGGAGCGGATCGTGCCCATGGCACCATTGCTGCCGTCGATCAGGCGGCCATAGATGTCGCGGATCTCGACCCCCAGACGGCGCTGGCCAAAGTAGTAGCCCGCCGGGTCCGGTGTCTCGAAGCCGGTCAGGTTGAGGATGCCGAGGTCCACGGCGGCCACCGTGGCGTAGGCGGTCGCGCCTTCGGCCAGCCCGTCGATCTGGACGGCGGCGGTGAGGGTCTCACGCGGCGCCGCCTCGGCGGGCGCCTTCAGCGAGACCGCCAATGCGCGCTCACCCGGATCGACGGCGGCATGGGTCAGGCCCAAGGCGCGCGCCGGGTTCTGGCCCGCGGTCACGTCCATGGGCCGGATCACCTGCGCGGTGACGTAGACGCCCGCGCCCCAATCCGCCGTCACCGGCAGTTGCAGGGTGTTCTCGCCCTCCGACACGTCGATGGCCTGCATGGAAATCACGCGGTCCGCCAGCAACGTCACCAGCGCCTTGCCCGCATAGCGCGGCACCATGCGCAGGGTTGCCGTCTCTCCGGGGGCGTAGGCCTTGGCATCCAGCGACATTTCCAGCATGTCGGGCGTGTCGCGTTCAGAGGCGGCGGCGTACCAGCCTGACGAGAAGCTTGTGGAGGCGGCAAGATAGGCGCCATCGGCGCGCTCGACCACGACCTCGTATTCGCCCCAGTCGGTCGCGGCCTCGATCGTCAGGGGATCGGCGCCCAATGTGCCTTCGCCCCGGGCGACGGCTTCGCGGGTGGTCACCGGCTCCCAGTTCCACGAGCCGTATTGCTGGTACCACTGGTAGCGCGTGTTCACGCGGTTGACCGTCCAGGTCACCGGCATCTCGACCGGGGACAGGTCCGGCCCCAGCGCGATCACGTCGAAGCGCGCGGTCGCACCCTCGGAGAGCGTGCCGTCGAAGGCGGGCCTGATGCCGATCATAGCCGTTTCCGGCGCGACGGCGCGGGTCACGCTGCGTTCCACCGGGCGGCCAGAGGCCTCGGACAGCCGCAGGGTCACGTGTGCCGACAGCGGGCGCCCGAGGGCGTCGATCTCTGGCAGGGGCAGGCGCAGGTCGGCCTTGCCCGCCTCGTCCGTCACTAGGTCGGCGGGGAAGGTGGCGCTGCGCAGGGCGCGGTCGTCGTCATGGCGTCCGAAGTGGTAGCCCGGGAAGGCGTCGAGCGTGTTGGAGGTGGACAGGCGCACCTCACCCTCGATGGCCAGATCCGCGCCGGGCGCGCCAAAGAGATAGCGGGCCTCGACCCCCAGCGGCGGCGGCGCCAGCGGGTTGATCGGCGTCTCGGGCAGCAGCAGGTCGAAGTCGATACGCTCGGGCACGAAGTCCTCGACCAGCAGGGTGTCAGAGGCCAGCGCGGCGGCATCCACATCGGCGAAGAGGTCCAGCCGCCACGTCCCGCGCGGCACGTCGCCGCCCAGCGGCAGGGTGAAGACATGGCCCCCCGCCCCGGCGCCATTGGACAGATGCCGCGAGTATTCCACGCCATCGGGGCGCATCAGGATCGCGGTCAGGGGCACGTCGGCCACGGCCCCGGCCTGCGCGTCGCGCAACAGGGCGGTGACGTGGATTTCTTCGCCCGCGCGATAGGCGCCCCGGTCGGTTGCAAGGAAGGCGTCCAGCGGCCCGGCGGGCGCGCGGCCCGCGACACCCCGGTCCGAGAGGTCGAAGGCCGGATCGGTCAGCGAGAGGAAGGCAAGGTCCGCCGCGCCGTCCTGCGCCATGATCAGGGCGGGGGCGGCGCCTGCGGTGCCGCGCAGCAGCCCCGCGTCGAAGCGCGCGATGCCCTCTGCGTCGGTCTGCACCGTGTCGAGCACCCGGTTGGCCTGCGCCAGAAGCGAGACCTCCAGCCCCGCCAGCGGTTCGGCACTGCCCAGATGGCGGGCGAAGACGGTCAGCCCGTCGCTGCCCTGCATGGTCGTCAGGCCGATGTCCGAGAGGATGAACCACTGCGTCGTGCGCGCATTGTTGTCGTCCCCCGCGTCCGCGACAGAGGCGGTCAGCGCGTAGATCCCGGCGGATTGTCCCTTCAGCGCCTCGCCCATCGGCAGGCGCGTCAGCATGTCGGTGTTCAGCGTGTTCTGCACCGCGCCGGTGCCGGTCCAGACCTCCTCGGCGATGTCCGAGGCGAAATAGCGCTCTTCGTATTCGTTCAGCGGCTGGCCGAAGTAGTTGTCCTGCAAGGCCCGGATCAGGTTGCGGTCAGAGACCCGGCGCAGCACCAGATCCACCTCGTCGAGGTTCACCGTCTGCAACGGCAGGCCCGCGTCCTCGGTGCGGGGCAGGACGTAGGCGCGGCCCGGGAAGACGACAGAGGGCGAACGGTCGCGGACATAGGCGGTGATCTCCACGTCGCGCGCCAGTTCCTCGCCGCTTTCCGACGGCAGGCCCGAGCGGAAGGTGATCTTGTAGCGCTGGCCGTGCTCGACGCCGCTTACGCAGATGCGCTGGTCGTCGTGGGTCACGGCCATGCGCGGGTCCGGCAGGCGCACGTAGGGCGCGTAGTCCTGACCGGCGCGGCTGAGGACCTCGTTGAACTCGGCGCAGATGCGCGGGTCGGCGCTGTCCGCCTCGACCGTATGCTCGGTGATGCGGAAGCCGTATTTCTGGATCGCCTCGTCCAGAAGCGCGCTGGTGTCGAAGCGCGTGGCGATGCTTTCCGCCAGCCGCAGCGCCGGGATCATCTGGCGGCCCCGGCGGTCGGATTCCAGTGCCAGCGCCATCTGGTACAGGGCGGTGACGCGCTGGGCGTCGCTGTCGGCGCGCAGGTAGGCGTTGATCGTGGCGGTCAGCGCCCGCCCGCGATAACGCCGCTGGTCGGCGCCGCTGACGGTGTCGGCGTATTCCACGGACCACTCCGCGTATTGCAGCCACAGCGCGGGGCTGTCGGATTGCGCCAGCGCCGCGCCGGTCCAGTGGACCGCGTCGCGCAGGTTGCCCGCCTCGCGCGCCTGCGTGGCGGCATCGGTCAGCGCGGTTTCGGAATACTGGCCCCCGGCATGGCGCTCTGCCATGGCCCCGGCCTCTTTCCGGGCGTTTTCCAGATCCGAGGCGCGCAGGAAGTCCAGATCCCCGGCGCGCGTCTCGCCCTGCGCGATCAGCGCCGCGTCGACATCGACAACCCGGGCGGAAATCGCGCCCTGATAGGCCTCGCGGTCGGTGACCGTGGATTTGGGGAAACAGCTGTTCGACCGGCTGTTGAAGGTGAAGGCCATACAGGCCGGATCGTTCAGGCACAGCCTCTGGCAACTGTCGAGCGTGGTGTCGAAAAGGGTGCTCAGGTCGTTGCCGCGATAGTCGATGTCCCGGGTGACCACGAGCCGTCTTTCGGGGATGAGGTCCTGGGCGTGGGCGGACAGTCCGGCAAGCCCGAGGGCAAGGGCCAAGGCAACAGGGCGCATGAAAAGCTCCTTCGCGGTCAATGCCCCGATGGTGCCATGGCGCCCCCCAAGCGGCAACGATTCTCGGGGCTTGCGGGGGCAAGGTATACCCGACCGACAGGCCTTCGCGGCCCGTTTCGTCCGCGGTTAAGCGGTTCTTCAGAGAGTTTCGTCACAAGGGAGGGGCGAGTGCCGCGGAGGGTGACGGATGAACCTTGCCGATCGGCTGGCGGAAGAGCGGCGCGCTCGGCTGGCGGCGGAACGATTGCTGGACCTGAAACAGAAGGAGCTGTTCGAGGCGAACAAGCGTCTTGGCAAGCACGCGCTTCAGCTGAGCCATGAAATCCGCGAAACGCGCAGCGAGGTGGCGACCGTCCGCGACGAGAACCAGCGCGTGAAGAAAGAGCTTGGGCAGGCCACGCACCACCTGGAAATCGTGACCGAGCAGCTGTGGTCGGCGATGGAAACGATCCGCGACGGTTTCGCCATGTTCGACGAGGACGGGCGGCTGGAACTGGCCAATCCCGCCTATCTGGCCACCTTCGACGGCATCGAAGCGGTGCGCCCCGGCGTGCAGTATGCGCAGATCCTTGAAATCATGGTCGAAGAGGGGCTTGTGGACCTTCAGGGCGAGGACCCGCAGGGCTGGCAGCTGCGGATGCTGTCACGCTGGACGCAGGACCCGATCCCGACAGAGACGCTGCGCCTGTGGAACGGGCGGTTCGTCAAGCTGCGCGACCGGCGGCGCCCGGACGGTGGCATCGTCAAGCTGAGCGTCGACATCACCGAGCTGATGCGCATGTGGTCCGCGGTCGAGGAACTGCCCGACGGCTTCGTCATCTACGATTCCGAAGACCGGCTGATGATGTGCAACGCGCCCTACCGCGACTGCTACAAGGCCAGCGCCCCGGCCATGGTGCCCGGCGCCACCTTCGAGGAGATCCTGCGCTACGGTCTTGAGCGTGGCCAGTACGCCGAGGCGGTGGGCCGCGAGGACGCCTGGCTCGAAGAGCGCATGATGCGCCACCGCGAGGGTGGGCAGGAACACGAGCAGCAGCTTGACGATGGCCGCTGGCTGCGCATCTACGAGCGCGAGACACGGGACGGCGGCCGTGTCGGCCTGCGTATCGACATCACCCAGATCAAGCAGGACCAGCAGCGCCTGAAAGAGGCGACGATCCGCGCCGAAGCCGCCAACCGCGCCAAATCCGCTTTCCTTGCCAATATGAGCCACGAGATCCGGACCCCGATGAACGGCGTGATCGGCATGGCGGACCTGATGGCGGACACCGCGCTGAACGAGGAACAGGCGCTTTATCTCGACACGATCCGCAACTCGGGCGAGGCGTTGCTGGTCATCATCAACGACATCCTCGACTACTCCAAGATCGAGGCGGACCGGCTGATCCTCCACCCCGAACCCTTCGACCTTGAACGCGCCATCCACGAGGTCGTGACGCTCTTGCAGCCGACCGCGCGCGACAAGGAGGTGGCGCTGCTGCTGGATTACGACATGTTCCTGCCGACGCGCTTCGTCGGCGATGTTGGCCGCATCCGGCAGATCCTGACGAACCTCGTCGGCAACGCGGTGAAATTCACCGTGCAGGGCCATGTCCGGGTGCGCGTCGTCGGTGTCGAGGACGAGGGGGGCCAGACCGCCATTCACCTGACCGTCGAGGACACCGGCATCGGCATCCCGCCCGACAAGGTCGATCACATCTTCGGCGAGTTCAACCAGGTCGAGGAAGAGCGCGACCGCACCTTCGAGGGCACGGGGCTTGGCCTTGCCATCACCCGCAGGCTGGTGGAACTCATGGGGGGTGAAATCTGGGTCGAGTCCGAGCCGGGGCGCGGCAGTTGTTTCGGTTTCCGCGTCGTGCTGCCCGCTGAAGAGCCCGCCTATTACCCCAGGGCCAGCCTGCCCGCGCATCTGAAGCGGGTGCTGGTCGTGGACGACAACGGTCCGAACCGGTCGATCCTGTCCAAGCAACTGGCGATTCTCGGGCTGGAGGTGACCTTCTGCCAGACCGGGGCAGAGGCGCTGGACCTGCTCGGGTTGCGCCCCGACCTGATCGTCGCGGAACAGGACCTGCCGGACATGAGCGGCCCCGACCTTCTGGATCGGGTCCGGCGCGGCGGGCGGGACATCGCCGCGATCCTGCTGTGTGACCGGGCCGGCGATGCGCCCGCGGAGGACGACGGCGGCGGGGCGCCGGTGATCCTGCAAAAACCCGTGGCGCGGCGCACGCTCTTCGCGGCGCTCGAACGGGTCGAGGCGCCGCTGGACACATCGGGGGTGGACCCTGCGCCGGTGCCTGCGGACAGCCTTCTGGACGTGCTTGTGGCCGAGGACAACAAGACCAACCAGCTGGTCTTCAGGAAGATGGCGGCGGGCTTCGACATCGCGCTGCGCTTTGCCAACAACGGGCTGGAGGCGGTCGAGGCCTTTCGCGAGCGGCGCCCGGATATCGTCTTCATGGACATTTCCATGCCGCGCATGGACGGCAAGCAGGCCACGCGCGAGATTCGGCGGCTGGAGGGCGACGGCGCGCCGGTTCCGATCATTGCCGTCACCGCGCATGCCATGGCGGGCGACCGCGAGGCCGTTTTGGAGGCCGGGCTGACCGACTACCTGACAAAGCCGCTGCGCAAGGCCGCGCTGGCGGAAAAACTGGAACTCTACGCCAGCCGCGACGGGGGGCGTCAAGCGTCCTGACAGGCGCCGGGATAGCGGGCCGGGGAGCGGGGCCGCGCCGCCGCTGGCCCGTGCTGGACCCCCTGCCGCGCCATGCCCCCCCGAAGCCGGGGTGAGGTGTCCGTTTGGGCGGACAGGGGGCGCGTCAGTCTGCGGCGGCGCGCAGGAAATGCGGGGCGTCGGGCTGCGACAGCTCGGGGCAGTGGCGATAGCCGCCCGTGTCGAAGCCTGTCAAAGCCTCGGCATCGGTCAGGCGGTTCTGGACGATGAACCGGGCCATGGCGCCCCGGGCCCGCTTGGCGAAGAAGCTGACGACCTTCGGCCCGCCGGGCTTGTCTTCCAGAAAGATCGGCGTGATCACGCGGAGCTTCAGCGCCTTCAGATCGACCGCGCCGAAATACTCCTGGCTGGCGCAGTTCACCAGAACGTCGGTGCCCACCGCCTCGGCCTGGGCGCGCAGGGCCTTGGCGGGGGCGTCCCGCCAGTAGTCGTAAAGCGATCCGCCGCGCCGTGTCTTCAGCCGGGCGCCCATTTCCAGACGATAGGGCTGGATGCCGTCTGCGGGCCGCAACACGCCGTAGAGGCCGGAGAGGATGCGCAGATGCTCCTGCGCCCAGGCCCGTTCCTCGGCATCCAGCGACCCGGCTTCGAGGCCCATGTAGGTATCCCCGGCAAAGGCCAGCATCGCGGGGCGCAGCGCCGCGTCCTGCGGGTCGTCGGAAAAGCTGCGGAAGCGGTCCCGGTTCAGCCGGGCAAGGTCGTCCGACAGATCCATCAGCGCCTTGAGATCGCGCAGGGACAGGTTGCGCGCCGTCCGGGCCAGCCGCTGCGCGTCGTCCTCGAAGGCCGGGCGTGTCATCGCGATGTCGCGGTCCTGCCAGTCCAGCCGCTTGGCCGGAGAAATCACCACCAGCATACCCGTCTCCTGTCCAGTGCGCTTCCGGGGTTACGGGTTTCATCGCGCGAGGTCCAGCCGCCGTTACAGGGTCGCGGAAATTCCGCCCGATAGGGGGAAGAGGTTTGAAACTGCCGAATTGCGCATATCCTGCGCCTACTGCTTATTTCGAATCGGAGTTGAATTATGAAACTGAATACCGCCGCCAAGCTTATTGCCGTTGCTTTTGTCATGGCCGGGGCGCCTGCCAAGGCGGACCTGATCTATCCGGACACCACGCCCTACTGCAAGGACGGCCTGTGTTTTGTCGCAGGCAAGCCCTATCTTGCGGGGGCCTACAGGAAACTGTACTGCGCCGACCCCTACAAATTCCTGACCTATGTCGGCAACAGGCTGGTCTGCAAGCGGCGCTGACCGCCACGATCCGATGTCAGGGCGCGTCCTTCCGGGCGCGCCCTTTTTCGTGCAGGCGGGCGCCCTTCAGGCGGTCAGGCGTTGCGCAGCACGTTCAGGAAGGCGGCGCCAAAGCGTTCCGCCCGCCGTTCTCCCAGCAGGCGGGTCAGGCCCGCGTCGCTGTCGGGTTTCTGTTCCGCCAGCTTTGCCAGCAGCGATGCCGAACAGGACAGCGGTTTCTCTGTCCCGTCGGCGCCGCGCAGCAGGTCGGCCTGCGCCTCCAGCAGGGCGTCGTACAGCGCGCCGGTGCCCCGTGCGGCCTGTTTGCGGCGCAGCGGGTGCAGGTCCGGCGCGCCCGCGCCGGTCAGGACCGCCAGGAAGTCGGCGCCGTAGCGGTCCAGCTTCTTCGCGCCGACACCGGTGATCCGCGCCATCTGGTCCAGCGTCTCGGGCCGCTTTTCGGCCATCTCGATCAGGGTGCGGTCGGGGAAGATCACGTAGGGCGGCACCTGCGCCTCGCGCGCCAGCGCGGTGCGCTTGGCCTTGAGGGCAGAGAACAGCGGCGCATCCTCTTCGCTGACCAGAGCCCGGGCGGCGGGGCGGCGGTCCTGCGCCTTCAGCACGTCGCGGCGCAGGCGGATCGTCTCTTCGCCGCGCAGGATCGGCAGGGCGCGGTCGGTCATGACCAGCGCGCCGTGGCGCTCGGCATCCGGGCGCATCAGGTCCAGCCCCATCATCTGCCGGAACACCGCATGCCACTGGCCCTTGGACAGGTCGCGCCCGACGCCGAAGGTCGGCAGGCCATCGTGGCCGCGCTGGCGGATCTTGTCGGTCTCGGCGCCCATCAGGATGTCGATCAGATGCCCGGCGCCAAAGCTCTCGCCGGTGCGCAGCGCGGCGGAGAGCGCCTTGCGCACCGCTTCGGTGCCGTCGAACAGCTCTGGCGGGGTCTCGCAGAGGTCGCAGTTGCCGCAGGGCTGCGCCGCTTCGCCGAAGTAGGCCAGCAGCGCCTGACGGCGGCAGCCCTGAGCCTCGGCCAGACCCAGAAGGGCGTTCAGCCGCCCGTGGTCGGCGGCGCGGCGGTCGGGCGGGGCATTGCCCTCGTCGATCTGGGCGCGGCGCAGGCGGATGTCGTCGGGCCCGTAAAGCGTCAGCGTCTCGGCGGGGGCGCCGTCGCGCCCGGCGCGCCCGATCTCCTGGTAATAGGCCTCGATGGACTTGGGCAGGTCGGCGTGGGCGACCCATCGGATGTCGGGCTTGTCGACGCCCATGCCGAAGGCGACGGTGGCGCAGACGATCAGCCCGTCCTCGCGGGCAAAGCGGTCCTCGACGTGGCGGCGGTCGTCGGCCTCCATCCCGCCGTGGTAGTGGCAGGCCGGGTGGCCGTCGTCGCGCAGCGCCTTGGCGATGGCCTCTGTCTTGGCGCGGGTGCCGCAGTAGACGATGCCGGACTGGCTGCGCCGGGCGGCGGCATAGGACAGGATCTGCGCGCGCGGGCCGTTCTTGGGCTGGAAGGCCAGCGTGATGTTGGGCCGGTCGAAGCCCCGCAGGAAGGTGCGCGGCGCCTGCCCGTCGAAGAGCCGCGTGACGATCTCCTGCTGCGTTTCCACATCGGCGGTGGCGGTGAAGGCGGCAAGCGGCACGTCCAGCATGCGCCGCAGCTCGCCGATGCGCAGGTAGTCGGGGCGGAAGTCATGGCCCCACTGGCTGACGCAATGCGCCTCGTCCACGGCGATCAGCGAGACGCCCGCCTCGGCCAGCATGCGCTGCGTGCCGGGATTGGCCAGCCGTTCCGGCGCGAGGTAGAGCAGCTTCAGCGAGCCGTCGTGTAGCGCGTCCCAGACCGCGTCGGTTTCTTCCGGCGTGTTGCCGGAGGTCAGCGCCCCCGCGACCACGCCCGCCTCGCGCAGCCCGCGCACCTGGTCGCGCATCAGGGCGATCAGCGGAGAGATCACCACCGTCACGCCCGGGCGCATCAGCGCGGGCAGTTGAAAGCACAGGGATTTGCCGCCGCCCGTGGGCATGATGGCCAGCACGTTCTCGCCGTCGGCCACGGTTTCGACGATTTCGCCCTGACCGGGGCGAAAGCTGTCGAATCCGAAGATGTCCTTCAGAAACGCCTCTGCGGGCGGCTGATCCTTTGGCATGGGCCTGTCGATATCTTGTGTCTGCTCAGCATCGACAATCCCACATTAAGATTCGGTGAATCAACCCCCGAGATGGGCGGGCCGGGGCCGCCTGTGCAGAGTTTTCGACGAAAACTCTGCACAGGGCGAAGTCTTCGTCGAAGACTTCGGGGCGCGCCGGTCAGTAGCTGAAGAACAGGCCGGCATTGTTTTGCAGGACGATGCGGATCGCCAGAAGACCCAGCAGCGCGATCAGCGGCGCAAGGTCCAGCCCGCCCATCTGCGGCAGGATCTGGCGGATCTTCGAATAGATCGGTTCCAGCAGGCGGTTCAGCCCGTCCCAGATCTGCGCGACAAGCGGCTGGCGCAGGTTCAGGACCTGGAAGTTGATCAGCCAGCTCATGATGACATGGGCGATGATGATGAACCACACCACGTCGAGGATCAGCATGATGATCTGGTAAAGGGACTGCATCGCGGGCCTTTCGTCATGAACCGGGTCGGCGCAGACCTAAGCATGGCAGGGGTAAAGGGCAAGTGTGCCGCAGGGTTGCGGTTGACGCGGGCGCCGCGGCGCGGCAGCGAGGGCACAAAGGAGACCCCCTGCATGTATCCCTTCTTCCGCCTCCTCAAGGACGCCCGCCGTGCCAAGGCCATGCCCCGGCTTGGCCTCTTCGACACCCATGTCTCGCACCACCGGTGCCTGCCCTGGGATCTCGACCCGTGGAACGAGCTCAACAACGGGCGCACGTTGACGATCTACGATCTCGGGCGCATTCCCTTCGCGATGCGGACCGGGCTGATCGACGTGCTGAAAGAAGAGGGCTGGGGGCTGACGGTTGCGGGATCGGTGGTGCGCTACCGCCGCCGGGTGCGGATGTTCGACCGCATCGAGATCCGCTCGCGGTTTCTGGGCTGGGACCGGCGCTTCAGCTACATCGACCAGAGCATGTGGCGCCCGGACGGCGACTGCTCCAGCCACGCGGTTTTCCGCACGGCCTGCACGGATCGCAACGGGATCGTCGCGCCCGAGCGGGTGATGCAGGCGATGCGCCACGCCGAGCCCTCGCCGCCGCTGCCGGACTGGGTGCAGGGCTGGATCGCCGCCGAGGATCAGCGGCCCTGGCCCCCGGCGCGGGGCTGAGACGAAGGCGGGCGGCAGCACCGGGCCCATCGCACTGGACAGCCCCCCGCCCCGGATGTTCTATCGCGCCAGGCAGACGGGGGCAGGCATGGGCACTTCACCAAGAAAACGCATCTGGGGCTGGATGTTCTTCGACTGGGCGCAGCAGCCCTATGCGACGCTGGGCCTGACCTTCATCTTCGCGCCCTATTTCGCGGCGGTCGCCACCGACATGCTGATCACGCAGGGCCGTGCCGTCGCCGATGCCAAGGTCGAGGCGCAGACGCTCTGGTCCTCGGCGCAGACCGTGGCCGGGCTGATCATCGCCTTCTCGGCCCCCTTCCTGGGCGCCTGGGCCGATGCCTCGGGGCGCAAGCGGCCATGGATCCTTGTCTTCACCGGCCTTGCCATCGCCTGCGCCGCATCGCTGTGGATGCTGATGCCCGACGGCTCGAACCTGATGCTGGCCCTTGCGCTGTTCTGGCTGGGCTTCGTCTGTTCCGAGGTCGCCTTCAACCTCAACAATGCCTTCCTGCCGGAACTGGGCACCCCCGAAGAGATCGGCCGCATTTCCGGCGGGGCCACGGCCTTCGGCTATTGGGGCGGTGTCGTCGCGCTGTTCCTGATGCTGCTGTTCTTCGCCGAGAACGAAAGCGGCAAGACGCTGATCGCGCTGGCCCCCGCCTTCGGGCTCGACCCCGAGACACGAGAGGGCACGCGCTTCGTCGGGCCCTTCATCGCGCTGTGGTTCGCCGTCTTCCTGATCCCCTTTATCCTCTGGACCCGCGAGAACCCGGCGCTGGACCGCGCGCGTCCGAAGTTCGGCGCGGTGCTCGGCGGGCTCTGGGCCAGCATCCGCCGCGTGTCCAGACAGCCCTCGACCCGCGCCTTCCTGCTGTCCTCGCTGTTCTACCGCGACGCGCTGACCGCGCTTTACGCCTATGGCGGCATCTACGCCCGGCAGGTGCTGGACTGGGAGACCATCCAGATCGGCGTCTTCGGCATCATCGCCGCCGTGGCCGCGGCGGTGATCTCGTGGATCGGGGGGATCGCCGACCACAAGCTGGGGCCGAAGCCGGTGATCGCCTTCTGTATCTGGGCCATGATCGGCGTCGGTGCGATTATCGTCGGCATGTCGCGCGAGCAGATCTTCGGCATCCCGCTGGCCGAGGGCTCGAAACTGCCCGATATCCTGTTTTACATCTGCGGCGCGGCCATCGGCGGCGCGGGCGGGGCGCTTTACTCGGCCTCGCGCAGCATGATGGTGCGCCACACCGACCCGCATAACCCGGGCGAGGCCTTCGGCCTCTTCGCCTTTGCCGGCAAGGCCACGGCCTTCCTTGCGCCCGCGCTGATCACCGCCTTCGGGATTCTCACGAATTCGAACCAGCTGGCCTTCCTGCCGGTGATCCTGCTTTTCCTCGTGGGGTTGTTTCTGCTACGCTACGTCCATCCAGACGGAGCACGAGCAGCATGATCCGCACCCTGATGACCCTGACGCTCGCCGCGGGCCTGATCGCCTGCGCGCCTACATCGCGCGACATATCCGGTGCGCCCATGGACGTGCCGACGCGGCCCATGGACCCGGTCCTGTCCTCGAAAGAGGCCAAGCAGCTCTTCGGCGCCAAGGCGGGGCCCTCGCCGCAGGCACCCGCCCCGCATGGCTCTTACGCCAAGGGCTGCGTCGCCGGGGGCGTGCAGCTGGCCGAAACCGGCCCGACATGGCAGGCGATGCGCCTGTCGCGCAACCGCAACTGGGGCCACCCCGAGCTGGTCGATTACGTGCAGGACCTCAGCCGCAAGGCCGCGCGGCAGCCCGGCTGGAACGGGCTTTACATCGGCGACATGAGCCAGCCGCGCGGCGGGCCGATGCTGACCGGCCACGCCAGCCACCAGATCGGGCTGGACGTGGACATCTGGATGCTGCCCGCCGACAATCTGACGCTCTCGGCCCGCGAGCGCGAGAATATCTCGTCGATCTCCACCCGCCGGTCCTCGGGGGCCTATACCAACAACAACTGGACCCGCGCGCACCACGAGATCCTCAAGGCCGCCGCTTCGGACCCGCGCGTGGCGCGGATCTTCGTCTTTCCCGGCGCCAAGGTGCAGATGTGCAACGACGAAAAGGGCGACCGCGCCTGGCTGCGGAAGATCCGGCCTTGGTACGGGCACCACTACCATTTCCACGTGCGCCTGAACTGCCCCAGGGGCGCCAGTGGCTGTGTCGATCAGGCCGCGCCGCCCGCCGGGGACGGCTGCGCCGACGCGCAGGCCTGGGTGAACAATATCCTTAACCCGCCGCCGCCCGATCCCAATGCGAAGCCCGCGCCCCCCAGGCGCGAACTGACCATGGGTGACCTGCCGAACGCCTGCGCCGCGGTTCTGGCCGCGAACTGAGCGCCCCGTGTTTCCGCGTTTCACACGCCGTCTTGCGGCGCTCTTCGTCTCGTGCCTCTGGCTGACGGCCTCGGCGGCGCAGATCACCCCGGCGGAATACCTCGGCAGCTATACCTGGCGCGCGAAGACACCGGGCTTCGGCGGTTTCTCGGGCCTCGAGGTCTCGGACGGGGGCATGGGCTTCACCGCCATCTCGGACCGGGGCGCCCTGGTGACGGGGCGGTTCCGGCGCGAGGAGGGCCTGATTGCCGGCATCGACGGCGCGGCGCTGACCCCGCTGGGCAATGCCTCGGGCGGTGCGCTGTCCGTCTACCTCTCCGATGCCGAGGGGCTGGCGATCGACGGGCAGGGCCGGATCTTCATCTCCTTCGAGGGCGCCCACCGCGTCTGGGCCTACCCCAGCCTGTCCCGGGCCGAACCGCTGCCCGTTGCCCCGGCCTTCAGGGCGATCCCCAATCCGAACAGCGGGTTGGAGGCGCTGGCGTTGGACGCAGAGGGGCGGCTTTACACTGTGCCCGAGCGCTCCGGACAGCTGACGCGGCCCTTTCCCGTCTACCGCCTGGAGGGCGACACATGGGAGCAGCCCTTCTCCATCCCGCGCTCGGACGGGTTTCTGGTCGTCGGGGCGGATTTCGACGATGCCGGTCGGCTCTACGTGCTGGAGCGCGGCTTCTCCGGCTTCGGCTTTCGCAGCCGGGTGCGGCGGTTCACGCTCGAAGGCGACCGGATCGCGCGGGACGATACGCTGCTGAGCACACATACGCTGCGCCACGACAACCTCGAAGGCCTCTCGGTCTGGCGCGACGCGGCGGGAGATATCCGGCTGACGATGATCTCGGACGACAACTTCCAACCCATCCAGCGCACGGAATTCGTGGAATACCGCGTCCGGGAAGGCCTCTGAAGCGAAACCGTCCAAGGCCCGCGCGTGCAATCGGGAAACCGTGCCGCGCAAGGCTCCGAGGCCCCGTCTTCTTCTGTCCGGAAATATCCCGGGGGGCTCCGCAGGAGCGGGGGCAGAGCCCCCTCCGGCCCCCGACACACAGACCGGCGCCATCGTGGCGCACGACGCCTGCGCGCCAAGTGTCCCGACGACGGACCTGCCCCCACGCCTGTCCGTCGCCCGCCATGCCATGCGCGCGCCGGGCGCAAGCGGCAGGACCCTTGCCACAAGGGCGCGGCCCCGGTATAGCCCGCCCGTCCGCAGCGGCGGGCCAAGTCCCCGCAACCTTGCAAAAACGGGTCCAATCATGACGCGCAAGCATATTCCCGGCATCCTTGCCATGGCCGCCATCGTGCTGGCCTCGAACATCCTCGTCCAGTTCCTCTTCGGCAACTGGCTGACCTGGGGGGCCTTCACCTATCCCCTCGCCTTCCTCGTCACTGACCTGATGAACCGGCTTTACGGCGCCGCGGCGGCGCGCCGCGTGGTCGTCGCGGGCTTCGTCGTGGGGGTCATTTGCTCGCTGATCGGCACGCAGATCGTGCTGCAGGGCGACGGCTATACCTTCCCCGCCGTGACGCTGCGGGTGGCGCTGGCCTCGGGCCTGGCCTTCCTGACCGCGCAGATGGTCGACGTGGCGATCTTCGACCGCCTGCGCGCGGGCAAGTGGTGGCGCGCGCCGCTGGCCTCGACGCTGGTCGGCTCCTCGCTCGACACCGCGATCTTCTTCACCGTCGCCTTTTCCGGCGCGCTGACCGTCCTCGAACCCGGCAACGACGTGTCCTGGGCGGGCGAGGCCCTGCCGCTTCTGGGCCTGGGCCCGGTGGCGCCGCTCTGGGTCTCGCTGGGCCTCGCGGACTGGCTGGTGAAGCTGTCCCTGGCGCTGATCGCGCTGGTGCCTTTCAAACTGATCGTTTCGAAGGCAACGGAGACCCGAAACTTCGCATAGTCTGTAAAAAAGGCTTTGTGGATGCAGGATTGCGTGCAACGCTGGTCTTGCGTTTTCAACAGCTGAAAGGAGGTGATCCAGTGTCGAGAGAAGCATTGGAGAAGGGTGTCGGAACAGTGCGGGAGGACGCGCTCTAGGGGCAGACCCCTGGGGTGACAATCCCCGGATTGGCAGCGCCTAACCGGCCCGCCTCCGAATTCTCGAAGGGCCGTCCCACGGGGCGGCCCTTTTCAATGCACCACAGCGGCCCATCTTTCGCACATGCTCCGGATCAACGAACGCATCACCATAGAGGACTGGGAACTGACCGAGCAATTCGTGCGCGCGTCCGGTCCCGGCGGTCAGAACGTCAACAAGGTCTCGACCGCGGTCGAACTGCGGTTCGAGGCAGAGCGGTCGCCGAACCTGCCACAGCCGGTCAAGGCGCGGCTGCGCCGGATCGCGGGGCGGCGCTGGACCAAGGAGGGCGCGCTGGTGTTGCAGGTGGAGGACACCCGCAGCCAGGCCCGCAACCGCGAGATCGCGCGCGAGCGGCTGGCGGAGTTGATCCGCAAAGCCCTGGAAAAGCCGAAGCGGCGGATCGCCACCAGGCCGACGCTGGGATCGAAGAAGCGCCGCCTGAAGGCCAAGAAGGAGCGCGGCGAGGTCAAGGCCCTGCGCGGGCGGGTGGAGCCGGATTGATCCGGCGGGACAGCGGGGGCTCTGCCCCCCCGGCCTGCGGCCTCCCCCCGGGATATTTCGGGACAGAAGAAGGGGCAGGGCGCGGTGTCGTGCCTCCGTGGGGCGGCCCGGGGAAACGGGCCGCCCGGCGGGTCAGCCGACGACGTTGGTGTCCGGGCCGTAGGGGTAGCCGGTGATGTTCTCGGCGCCCTCTTCGGTGATCACGAGGATATCGTGCTCGCGGTAGCCCCCGGCGCCGGGCTGGCCCTCGGGGATGGTCAGCATCGGTTCCATGCTGATGACCATGCCGGGCTTTAGCACCGTGTCGATGTCCTCGCGCAGTTCCAGCCCCGCCTCGCGGCCGTAGTAATGCGAGAGCAGGCCGAAGCTGTGGCCATAGCCGAAGGTGCGGTATTGCAGCAGGTCGCGTTCGGCGAGGAAGGCGTTGATCTTCCCCGTCACCTCGGAGCAGGTGGCGCCCGGCTTCAGCAGCGACATGCCGTATTCATGGGCGGCGACATTGGCCTGCCAGATCTTCAGGCTGGCCGCGTCGACCTCTTGCACAAACAGCGTGCGTTCGAGCGCGGTGTAATAGCCCGAGATCATCGGGAAGGCGTTCAGCGACAGGATGTCCCCGCGCCGGAGCTTGCGGGATGTGACCGGGTTGTGGGCGCCGTCGGTGTTGATGCCGGACTGGAACCAGACCCATGTGTCGCGATACTCGGCCTCGGGAAAGCGTTTGGCGATTTCCAGTTCCATCGCGTCGCGGCCCGCCATGGCGACGTCGATCTCGCGCGTGCCTTCGCGGATGGCCTCGCGGATGGCATAGCCGCCCACGTCCGCCACGGCGGCCCCGGCGCGGATCAGGTCAAGCTCTGCGGGGGATTTCATCATGCGCTGGCGCATGGTGGCGGGGGCGATGTCAAGGCTCAGGGCGGGGCGCAGGAATTCCTCGAGCAGGGACATCTGCACCAGCGTCAGGTGGTCGCCTTCGTAGCCCACCACCTTGCCGGTGCCGGCGACCGTTTCCACCGCGCGCCAGAAGTTGTTCCGCGCCCAGTCGGTATAGGTGATATTGTCGACGTGGCTGCGCCGCCACGGTTGTGCGGCGTCGATGCCCGCGCTGATGGTGACGCTGTCGGTCGCCGTGACGACCAGCCCGTAGGGTCGCCCGAACGAGCAATAGAGGAAGCCAGAGTAGTAGGCGATATTGTGCATCGAGGTCAGCACGCAGGCCTCGACGCCCTTGTCGGCCATGATGGCCCGCAGTCCCTTCAGGCGCGCGTCGTATTCGGCGGGCGCAAAGGGCAGGGACTTTTCGCCCTGATGAAAGCGGTAGTGCTGGGGACGTTCCATGAAACCCTCCTTTCCGCGCGGGGCAGACCTTCCCCGCCGCGGTGGCAAAGCAAGGTCCCGGCGTGCAGGACGGACTGGGCCTCGCAAGGGGGCGACGCCATCGCCCGGCCCATGGGGCAAGCGTTGGCGCAAGGCTGTCGGCCTGGCAAGGGGAAAGTTGGGCCGCGGACGGGACGCGCCTGCCCCGGCCCGGGCCGGAGCCTAGGCGCCGCGCCCGAGCCAGAGCTTGTATTTCAGGCGCACGCCGTCGCGGGCCGCAAGGCGCAGCTTGGCGCGGAACAGCCTGTAGGCGCGCTGGGGGTCGCGGTGATCCTCCCAGTTCTCGCCATCCGAATCCGCGCCGATCATCTCCCACGAGACATCGCGCACCGGTTCGTGGAAGGTCGGCGCGCAGGCCTCCATCAGGCGCACGCCCTCGTGGAACTTCAGCGCATAGCGCGCCAGGGCGTCGGCCTGATCGGAATAAAGCCAGCGCGCGCCGGACCCGGTATGGGCCTCGGCGCGTAACTGCGACAGGGGGGACGGCCCGCCGGGGGCCGTCAGGTCTTTGCTCATCATACCGTCATGCAGATGTATTTCATCTCGAGGTAATCCTCGATCCCGTGGTGGCTGCCCTCTCGGCCAAGGCCCGACTGCTTGACGCCGCCGAAGGGCGCCACCTCGGTCGAGATCAGGCCGGTGTTCACGCCCACGATACCATATTCCAGCGCCTCGGCGACCTTGTACACGCGGCTGAGGTCCTTGGCGTAGAAATAGGAGGCAAGGCCGAAGATCGTGTCGTTGGCCAGTGCGATCACCTCGTCCTCGTCCTTGAACCGGAACAGCGGCGCCAGCGGGCCAAAGGTCTCTTCGGTCGAAAAGGCCATGTCCTGCGTCGCGCCCGTGACGACGGTCGGGCCGAAGAAGGCGCCGTCGCGGTCCTGCGTTTCCGAGCCGTAGACCACCGTGGCGCCCTTGGACGTGGCGTCGGCGATATGCTCCTGTACCTTGTCGATGGCCTTCTGGTTGATCAGCGGGCCAAGGTCGGTGCCCTCTTCAAGGCCGTCGCCGACCTTCAGCTTCTTCACCGCCGCGACCAGCTTTTCGGTGAAGGCGTCATAGACGCCGTCCTGCACGTAGATGCGGTTGGCGCAGACGCAGGTCTGGCCGTTGTTGCGGAACTTGCAGACGATGGCGCCCTCGACCGCCGCATCCAGATCGGCGTCGTCGAAGACGATGAAGGGCGCGTTGCCGCCCAGCTCCATCGAGCATTTCATGACCTGATCGGCGGCCTGCTTCAGCAGGATGCGCCCGACCTCGGTGGAGCCGGTGAAGGTCAGCTTGCGCACCTTGGGGTTCTCGCAGAATTCCTTGCCGACCTCGGAGGACGAGGAGGAGGGCACCACGTTGAACACACCGGCAGGGATGCCCGCGCGTTCCGCCAGCACGCCAAGGGCGATGGCGGACAGCGGCGTTTCGGCGGCGGGGCGGGCGACGAAGGCGCAGCCGGCGGCCAGCGCGGGCGCTGCCTTGCGGGTGATCATCGCGTTGGGGAAGTTCCACGGCGTGATCGAGGCGGCGACGCCGATGGGCTGTTTGATCACGGTGATGCGCTTGTCGCGGGCATGGCCGGGGATGGTCTCGCCGTAGACGCGCTTGGCCTCTTCGGCGAAGAACTCGACGAAAGAGGCGCCATAGGCCACCTCACCCTTCGACTCGCTCAGCGGCTTGCCCTGTTCGGCGGTCATGATGGTGCCGAGGTCGTCCTGGTTTTCCATCATCAGGTCGAACCACTTGCGCAGGACGGCGGCGCGTTCCTTGCCGGTCCACTGCGCCCAGTCCTTCTGCGCGGTGTAGGCGGCGTCGATGGCCTGCGCCACCTCTTCGCGGCTCAGGTCGGTCACTTCGGCGATGACATCGCCGCGGGCCGGGTTGGTCACGTCGAAGGTCTTGGCGGTCTCCACCCATGCGCCGTCGATATAGGCGCGGGTTTCCAGCAGGGCCGGGTCCTTCAGCAGGGATTTCAGGTTGGTTGCATGGTCGAGCATCTTGCCCTCCTTGTCCAGGTCTTGGCATCAGCCTGAGCATCTGTTTCGATCGTTGTCGAGAGCCGGAGTCAGGAAACCATGCCAAACCCCAATGACGATGCCTATGCCAATGCCGCGCATATCCCCGATGCGGCCAGCTTTCCACCCCGGTGGGAGGCGGAGGCCGAGGCCTATCGCGCCCGTCTTTCGGTCGCCGGGCGGCTGAGGCCGGGGCTGATGTACGGCCATGGAACGCGAGAGATGATGGACCTGTTCCTGCCCGAGGGCGCGCCGCAGGGCCTCGTCGTCTTTGTCCATGGCGGCTACTGGCACAAGTTCGACCGTTCGATCTGGTCGCATTTCGCCGAGGGCGCGCGGGCGCGGGGCTGGGCCGTGGCGATGCCGTCCTATGACCTCTGCCCCCGGGTGCGCATCCGCGACATCACCCGGCAGGTGGCGCAGGCCGTCACCGTTGCCGCGCAGGAAGTGAGCGGCCCGATCCGCCTGACCGGGCATTCCGCGGGCGGGCACCTCGTGGCGCGGATGCTGGCGCCCGGCATGCTGCCCGAGGCGGTGGCCGGGCGGATGGCGCATGTGATGCCGATCTCTCCGCTCAGCGACCTGCGGCCCTTGCTGGACCTGACGATGAACGCGGTGCTGGGTCTGGACCGGGCCGAGGCCATGGCCGAAAGCCCGATTGCCATGGCGCCGCCAAAGGTGCCGGTGACGGTGCAGGTGGGGGGCGACGAAAGGCCCGTCTTCCTCGATCACGCGCGCTGGCTGGAACAGGCATGGGGCTGCGGCAACGTGGTGATCCCGGGCAAGCATCACTTCGACGTCATCGACGCGCTGAAGGACCCGGACAGCGCCATGGTGACGACGCTGCTGGAGCGATAAGGCCAAGGGGCCGGGTATCGAGACGGGGGCGTGGCCGCCGGGTCGCCGGGAAACGGGTCGCCGCTGCCGGGTCTGCGCTTGGAGGGGCGCCCGTCGCGGACTTGATCCGCTGCGCGCATGGCCCCGGATGCGCGGTGTCCGGACGGTGGCGGCGTGATCGCCTTGATCCGGTGGGCGCATTGCCCCAGATCTTGCGGCATGATCCTGTCGCTTGCCCTGCCCGCCGTCCTGCTGATCGCCGCCGCGATCCTCGTGCCGCGCGGGCTGGAGCCTCTGGTGCCCGAAAGCCCCGGCGGGCTGGTGGCGCTGGCCGGGCTCTCGGCGCTGCTGCTCTGGGCGGTCTCGGGCCTTGGCTTCGCGTTGCTCTACCACCTGCGCGGGGCCACTTTCGCGCTGCTGACGGGCGACAACGCGGCCCCGGCCTTTCGCCACTTTGCCGCGCTGGGGCTGAAGGCCGCGCTGATCTGGGCGCCGGTCCTCGTGCTGGCGGTCAGCACCGCGCCGGGCCGCTGGAAGACCGCAACTTGGTGACAGGCCCGGCCAAACTGCCCCGCCCCGGGCCATTCGTCGTTGATTTTCAGCGCCAGCCGTATCACCTGAACCAAAGGAGAGACGGCAATGTTCGCGCTTGCGCGGTTTCTGATCATGGGGTTCGTCGTGCTGACGGTGGTCTACGGGTCGCTGTGGCTATACCTTCGGGCGCGCAGGCGCGACCTGTTGCAGGACGACTGGGCCGCCGAGGCGGACGAGCCGCGCGACCGGGAGGATTATGTCCGCGAGGAACTGGCAGAGCATGACAAACGCCGCACGAGGACCCTGTTGCTGCTTGTTTACCTGCTGCCCTTGTGTCTTGTGGCCCTGATCGTCTACCGCACCAACTTCGAATGAAAGGCCCCGCCGCATGACCTACGTGAAATGGACGCTGATCATCGTCTTCTGGCTGCTGGTGGCCATGGTGCTGCACTACACGCTGCCGCAGCACGATATCGTGCGGATCACCGATACCTATGAAAAGCGCGTCGACCCGGGCGAGAACCGCTGGTTCTGGGCGCAGGCCGATGTGGGCGCCGACGGCACCCTGCCCAGCCGCGACGTCTTCTTCATCCAGACGCGTCTCGAGAACGGCAAGATCATGGTCTATCGCAACGAGGACACGGGCTGGGGCTGGCCGCCCTACTTCAAGTTCGACACCTCGAACCTGCAGGCCGAGGCGACGGACATGCGCTCGGCCCCGGACAACCCGCGCTGGGTGGCGCTGAAGCATTACGGCTGGCGCAACGAATTCCTGTCGATCTTCCCGAACGCCATTTCCGTCCGCCCGGTCGAAGGCCCGGACGTGCGCATCATCCCCTGGACCACAATCGTGGTGCTGGTGGTGCTGCTGGCGGTCTTCTGGGCCCTGCGGGTGCGCTGGCTGCGCTTCCGCGCGCGCCGCATCGACCCGGCGCTGGAGCGCACCGGCGACCGCCTCGACGCGGGCAGCGACCGCGTGAAGGGCTGGTTCCGGCGCTAGGGGGCAGGGGCCGGCGCGCTCCAGCGCCGGGAACCGCAAGGGGATCTGAGCCTGTTCCCGGTGCGGGTGGCGAAAGCCGGTCCGCAACCTTCCTGTGGCAGGAGTCAGGGTTCGGGTGCGGGCGTAGCACCCTCTGTCCAGCCTATCGGTCCGGCCCTGCGCCTTACGGCGACGGCGGCGCCAGATCGGCCTTTTGCAGGCAGGTCTCTGCCGCCTGATCCATGGCGTGCCCGGCGCGGGCTTGCAGGGCGACGCAATCCATCGCCTCGGCCAGCGCGCTTGGCTGGCAATTCAGCCCGTTGTGCAGCGAGACCACATTGGTCAGCCGGTCCAGCGCGTCCTTTTCCGTCCCGGCGTCCTGCGCCGTCAACACCTGCGCCCATCCTGTCAGTGCCTTCTGTGCCAGCACCGCGCAGCGCGGCGCGGTGTCGGCCAGCGCGGGCAGGGGCAGCAGCAGCAGGGCAGTCAGGAGGGGTTTCAGCATGGCTTACCTTTCGGCCCGGTGCGGGTAGTACAGCGCCATGACGTGTCGCGCCTCTGCAAAGAACAGCCAGCGCGCGACAAGGGTTCCCGCCAGATGCATCAGCAGCGCCAGCGCGCCGGTGACATGGCCGGGGGCCGCCAGCAGCAAGAGCGCCGGCAGGCCCGCCATCAGGACCAGCGCGATCATCCGCAGTTTCTGCGCATGTTTGCGGGCAACAACAAAGGCCATTTCTCGCGTCAGGTAGCTGTCGCCGGTGTGCGGCGGCTCGAAGGGGCGCACGGTGCCGGGCGCGCCGAGGCCCGTGGCGGTTGCGCGGGTGCTGGCCTGGGTCGCCTCGCGCCGGTCGCCGCCTAGCCACCAGCCCAGTTGCGCCAACCCCGTTGCGGCCAGCAGCACGGCGGCAACGGTCGTGCGCCCCGACAGCAGCGCGCCACCCGCCAGCGCCGTCAGCCCGAAGAGCGCGGGCGTCGACCAGTGGTGCCAGCGCGGCACCGTGCGCAGCTGGGTGTAGATCATCGCGGTTGCGGTGATCGTGGCCAGGCACAGCAAGGCCGAGAGCCAGCCCAGCGGCGCCACATGCGCCCCGAAGAATACCAGCGCGGCGGCGAAGAGGCCGGAAACCGTCAGGGCCGCGACCGAGAGGCAGGCCTCGCGCGACAGCCAGCTTGACCGCCATTGCGTGAAGGCGCGCAGGGCGCGTTCCGGGTGGCCGAGGTGAAAGGCCGAGGCCGCGAGCCCGCCCAGTGCCAGCGCGAAACCCAGGCCGAAGAAGGCGAAGGCGACCCAGCCCCCGGGCGGCGAGGGGTCGAGGCCCAGCCAGATCAGCAGGCCGAAGCCGAGGCCCGACAGCGTGGTGAACAGGATCAGCGAGCGCGCCGGATGCATCAGCGTCTCCTTCGGCGGGTGGCGCGGCGTGACCCCAGCGCGTGGGCTGCGGCGGCGTCCGGCCTCGACGGGCTGCGGTGCTGCGCGCGCCGGTCCACGCGCCGCAGGGAGCCGCGGAGGTTTGTGCAGGTGGCGTGTCGGCCGAGCCACCCGCAGGACAACGACAGCGTCGCGCCCGGGTCCATCAGGCGCGGGCGGTGACAGCGGGCCGGGCAAGCGGTGCGCCGGTCCGGCTCTTTGGGTGGCAGGGGGCGCAGGTGCCGGGCCGGGGCCTTTGCCTGCGGCTTCGCGCCATGGCTGCCCCGGGTCGCGGGCCTGTGGCGCGCGGTGCGACAGGGGGGCGTCGGGGCGCGGTCGGGTCGTCTCACAGCCGCTCCAGCGTCTTGTCGAGCCATGCGAGGAAGCCTTTCGGCTCTTCGGCCACCGGCTCCAGCCATGGCGCGAGGACGTCGACCTCGCCCTCCCAGGTGTCGCGGGGGCGGGGGGGCAGGTACTGGTTGACGGGCTTGGTGCCCATCTCGGGCATCAGGGAGATCCCGCCCCGCTCGGCCACAAGCTGGCTGACGGCGCTTTCCGGGTCGTTCAGGTCCCCGAAATGGCGGGCCTTCGCCGGGCAGGTGCGGACGCAGGCGGGCTGGCGGTCTTCCTCGGGCAGGGTCTCGTTGTAGATGCGGTCCACGCAGAGGGTGCATTTCTTCATCACCTGCTCGGCGCCGTCCATCTCTCGGGCGCCATAGGGGCAGGCCCATGCGCAGAGGCCGCAGCCGATGCAGGCGGATTCGTTGACCAGCACGATGCCGTCCTCGGTGCGCTTGTAGCTGGCGCCGGTCGGGCAGACGGTGACGCAGGGCGCATCCTCGCAATGCAGGCAGGACTTGGGGAAATGCACCAGTTGCGGCGGGGCGTCCGGCGGCGTGACCTCGTAGCTGTGCACGCGGTTGAGGAAGGTGCCCGAGGGCGCGGCGCCGTAGGGGTCCTGATCCGACAGCGGCGCGCCATAGGCCTGATCGTTCCAGCCCTTGCAGGCCACGACGCAGGCATGGCAGCCGACACAGGTGTCGAGGTCGATGACGAGGCCCAGCTTGACCGGGCCGGGGGGCGGCAGGGTGGTCATGGGTGCCCTCCGGGAGGCCGATCCGCCCGGGGTCGGCCGTGGCAGTCGGTATTTTTGCCAAGAAGAAGCATGGGTCAGGAGCCCTTTGTCCGGGGGCGCGATGCCGGGGCCGGTGGGACGGGGCTGGTCTGCGGCCGGATCGCCGCCTCCGGCCCTGCGGCCTTTTCCAGGCGCACGCGCAGGTCGAACCAGGCGGCTTGCCCGGTGATGGGGTCCGAGTTGGACCAGCGCAGCCCGTCGCCCCTGGGCGGCAGCAGCTCGTGGATGATGTGGTTCATGAGGAAGCCCTTGGTGACCTCGGGGGCGCCGGGGTCCAGCGCCCAGGCCCCGCCGCGCTTGCCGATGGCGTTCCATGTCCAGACCGTCTGCGGGTTCAGCGCGGCCATTTCCAGCACCGGCACGGTGATCGAGCCATGCGCCGAGGTCAGCCGCGCCCAGTCGCCGTCGGTCAGCCCGTGTTCGCGCATCAGCGCGGTCGGCACAAAAAGCGGGTTCTGTCCGTGGATCTGCCGCAGCCACGCGTTCTGCGCGCCCCAGGAATGGTACATGGCCATGGGGCGCTGGGTCAGGGCGTGCAGGGGGAAGCCCTCGGCCGCTTCGGGTTCGTACCAGAGCGGCAGCGGATCGTGGGTCTGCGCGATGCGGGCGCGGAGGTGATCGGGCGGCTGCTCTGGCCCGTGCCCCTCGGCGGCGCGCTGGAAGCGGCGCAGCGGCTCGGCATAAAGCTGGAAGAGGTAGGGGGCTGGCTTGTCGGTCAGGCCAAGCTCCACCGTCCAGTCCTGATAGGAGCTGTTCCATGGTTTGAAATAGGCCGCCCCTTCCGGGACATGGGCCTGAAAGAAACCGCCGTTCCCGATGTAGCTGTCCAGTTGCGCCTCGTTCGGGCCGCCGCGTCCGTGTTGCAGGCCATTGGGGCCCATGCGCCAGCCCGCCAGTGGGCCTATGCCGGGGCGGCGCTCGTGGCGCATGATGTAGTCGGCGTAATCGCGGAATTCCGGCCCGCCGTCCTCTGCCGTGAAGCCGGGCAGGCCCAGCCGCGCGCCGAGGTCGCAGAGCACCGACTGGAAGCCGCGCACGTTCCGGTCCGGTTCCACCACCGGCCAGCGGATCGCGTCCGCCGCCGCATCCGGTTCCGAGATCGGGCGATCCAGCAGCGAGATGCAGTCGTGGCGTTCGAGATAGGTGGTGTCCGGCAGCACGAGGTCGGCATAGGCCACCATCTCTGACGAATAGGCGTCCGAGACGATGACATGCGGGATGACGTAGGCGCCGCTGTCGTCCCTGTCCGCCAGCATCGCCATGGTGCCGCGCGTGTTCATCGAGGAATTCCACGCCATGTTCGCCATGTAGAGAAACAGCGTGTCGATGCGGTAGGGATCGCCCGCGTGCGCGTTCGAGATCACCATATGCATCAGGCCATGCGCCGACAGCGGGTTCTCCCACGTGAAGGCCTTGTCGATCCGCGCGGGGCTGCCGTCCGCCTTGAGCGCCAGATCCTCGGGTCCTTGCGGGTAGCCCAGATGCGGGCCGTCCAGCGGCTGCGCCGGCCGGGCGCGGGCATGCGGGCGGGGGTGGGTCTCGGCGGGCCTGGGGTAGGGGGGCTTGAACCGCATCCCGCCGGGGGTCTCGACCGCGCCGATGAGGATCTGCAGCAGGTGGATCGCGCGGCAGGTCTGGAAGCCGTTGGCATGGGCCGAGACACCGCGCATGGCGTGCATGACGACGGGGCGGCCCGTCATGGTCTCGTGCCGCTCGCCGCGAAAGTCCGTCCACGGGCGGTCCAGCACCACCGGCGCGTCGAAGGCGGCGCGGGCGATTTCCGCCGCCAGCGCGCGGATGCGGGCGGCGGGCTGGCCGCAGCGCTCGGCCACCGCCTCGGGGGCGTAGGCGTCCGACAGGTAGCGTTCCGCGATGCGGTGCATCACGCTGACGTGGGTTTGCCCGGCGCGGCGCAGGGTGCCGGTGAGGTCCGGGCGCACCCCCGGCGCGTCCCAGGGCGCGGGTTTGCCGCTGCGGCGGTCGATGACCAGCGGGTGGCCCGCGTCGTCGCGCAGGAAGAGGCCGAAATCCGGCGATTTCGGGTCCGAGACCAGCAGCACCGGCGCATTGGTGAAGCGCGACAGGTAGTCGGTGTCGATCCGTCCCGCCTTCAGCAGACAGTGGACCAGCGACAGCACCAGCAGCCCGTCGGTGCCCGGCGTGATGCCCACCCAGTCGTCGGCGATGGCGTTGTAGCCCGTGCGCACGGGGTTTATCCCGATGACCTTGGCGCCGCGTTCCTTCAGCCGCGCCAGTCCCAGCTTGATCGGGTTCGAATCGTGATCCTCGGCCACGCCGAACAGCAGGAAGAGGCGCGCGTGCTCCCAATCCGGGGTGCCGAACTCCCAGAAGGCGCCGCCCATGGTGTAGATCCCCGCCGCCGCCATGTTGACCGAGCAGAAGCCACCATGCGCCGCGTAGTTGGGGGTGCCGAACTGCTGCGCCCACCAGCCGGTGAAGCTTTGGCTCTGGTCGCGCCCGGTGAAGAAGGCGAGCTTTTCCGGTGCCGTCTCGCGCAGGGGCGCCAGCCAGCCGCGCGCCGTATCCAGCGCCTCCTCCCACGAGATTTCCTCGAACTGGCCGGAGCCGCGCGGGCCTGTGCGCTTCAACGGCGCCCGGAGCCGCGCCGGAGAGAGGTGCTGCATCAGCCCGGCGCTGCCCTTGGCGCAGAGGACGCCGCGGTTCACCGGGTGGTCGCGGTTGCCCTCGATATAGGTCACGCGCCCGTCCTTCAGGTGGACGTCGATGCCGCAGCGGCAGGCACACATGTAGCAGGTGGTCTTGCGGACCGTGTCGGAGACCGCCGGGGTCAGGTCGATCTCTGCCTCGTCTTTCATCGGCGCACTCCCATGCGGGAACCCTAGCGGTTGTCGGGATTTGGGCAAGGGCGGGCTTGGCCGCTGCCGCTGCGGCTGGCGACATGGCGCCGGAGCACAGGGGCGGCGGGCCGAGCCGCCCGGGCTGACCCCGGCGATTGGTATTTTTGCCAAGAAGAAGCATGGGTCAGGAGCCCTTTTGCCGGGGGTGCGCTGGTGGCGCCGGTGCCCCGGGGGCGTGGGCCGGGCGAGCGTGGGTGCCCGGGTCGGGGGGGCGATGCGCCTCAGCCCTCCGGCGTGCGCCGATGCCCGTCACCGTGGCGGGTTGTTTCAGGGCATCGCGGGGGAGGGGCTGTTCTGGCGTCCGGTGGGTTGTGGGCTGGGTCAGCCTGGTCGTCCGGGCTCGTGGGTCGGCGATGGTGGCCTTGCGGAGGTCGCGGCCGCTGTTCCCGCCCCTGTCCCCGACTGTGTGCCGCAGGCCCGTCGACAGGCGGCGCGCCCCCCGGTCGAGCCTTGCCGGGGGGCAGGCGTTTCAGCGCGTCCCGGCTTCCTCGTATGTGATCCCCAGCGCCGTCGCCGCCAGCACGGTCGAGAACAGCGCCATCGCCGCGCCCAGCAGGCGCTCGGCGGCAAGCCGCAGCCCGCTGGCCTCGCCCAGCGTTCCCTCGATCACGACGAAGAGGAAGAGCGTGAAGGCGGTGAAGAGGAAGGGGCCATAGGCCAGTCGCCCCAGCGTGTGCCCGAAGCGCGGGGCGCCGCGCCGCCAGGCTGCGCGCAGCGTGCTGTCGCCGCCCACGGCGCAGGCGGGCAGCACCGTGCCGATATAGGCCAGCAGGACGCCGTGGATCAGGATGCCCAGCAGGATGCCGCCGACCACCGTGGCAAGCTGAAGCCGTTCCGGCACCTCTGCCGTGACGGCGATGCCCCAGCCCAGCCCGTAGATCAGCGCCACCAGCGCCCCGATAAAGAGCGCCGCGCGCAGCAAAAACCCGGCAACCGGCAGGCGCGTGCCGTCGGCGCCGCGCCCCGCAAGGGCCTGCACCAGCGAGGCGCGCTCTTTCAGCAGACTGGCCCGGTGGGCGAACAGGGCGGCCAGCGCATACAGCACGAAGGCCGCCGCCGCGCGCAGCCCCCGCGGACCGATGTATTCCGCCGCCGCGGCCAGAAGCGTCAGAAGCGCAAGGACCGGACAGGCGCGTGCGATGGTGACAAGGCTGCTGCGATACACTCGGGGAACCCTGCGGTTAAAGTCGGGACAGAGGCTCGGAGGTCTTGGCGGCGCATGCCCTCTTGGTGAGGTTGCCTGCCGCGCATGGCGCCCCCGGCCTCACCGGCATCGAAAAGCCCTGATCGGAGCGCAGGTCCGGCCCGCCGTCGGACCCGACCTGCGGCGGCGGGGCTATCGATGCCGGTTTAGGCATGGGTGCTGACATGGGCGCAGGCTGCAGGGTCGGGTCAAAGCGGGCCGAAGACCGCGCGGCTCCCTCGCCCGAAACCATGCGCAGCTGTTTCACCGGCACGGAGCCGTACCGGCTGGTGACGATCCAGCCTGCGCCACCGGATTGCCGCCCCTGCGTGCTGCGGTCGGTCAGCGGAGAGTGAGACATCTGTGCGCTCCTGCCGTGATCTGTCGCGGCAGAGGTAGCACGCGACCCGGGTCACGCCAGCGCGTGCGCCTGTTTTTGCGCAACGGCCCTGCGCAGCAAGGCCGCGGTGCCCATCCCCCAGGCATCCCAGTTCAGACGATCTTCGTATTCCCGCCGGGCCGAGGCACAGAGCGCCGCATAGGCGGGCGCGTCGTCAAGATAGCGCCGGATCAGCGCGGCAAAATCCCCGGGGGTCGCGCCGGGGGGCAGGGCGTGGCCGTTGACGCCGTCCCGGACCGGCACGCCCCCGACCCGCAGGCACAGCGCGGGCAGGCCCATGGCCGAGGCCTCGCAGAAGGCGAAGCCATAGGATTCGTAGGAGGGCTGGACGAGGAAATGCGCCGCCGCAATCGCCGCCTCGAAGCGGCGCAGCTCCTCCGGCACGGCCTTGTTCAACTGCGGGTGGACGGTGACGTGTTCGGACCGGTGGAAGTCCGGCGGCGTGCAGCCGATCACCGTCAGGCGGGCGTCGATGCCGCTGTCGCGCAGCGCGGTCATGCAGTCGAAGGCCAGGGGGCCGCCCTTGGCCCACCAGTCGCGGCCGATCACCAGCAATTGCAGGGGCTTGTCCGGGGCCAGCGCGCGGGGCGCGGGGGCTGGCGGGGGGGCGATATTGGCGCCCCAGGGCAGCACATGCGCGCGCGCGGGGTCGGTGTCGTAGCGCGCCGTCACCGCCGCGTTCAGCCAGTCCGACGGCCAAAGCAGCAGGTCCGCGCGATGCAGGGCCGCGCGCTCGCGCCGTTCCACCCAGCCGTCCAGGATCGCGCCGATGCCGCCCGGTCGGTCGAACTGCTGGCCGATCTCGGACAGGCGATAGACCGTCTGCACCGCGTCCGAGGTGAAGGCGCTGACCACGCCATCAGGCACCGGCACGCCTGAGAAAGCGGGCAGCGAGTAGGCGCCGAAGACCACGTCGAAGCGCCCCTGCCGCAGCGCCCGTCCCGCCGCCCTGCCGATCACGTGGCGCAGCGCGAAATGCGCGCGCCAGCGCAGGCGGATCGCCCAGCGCTCCGGCAGGCTTTCGATAGCGCGCCGCAGGGGCTCGGCAGCGCCCCAGTGCTGGGGCAGGATCGTGACATCACCCGCGTGGCGTTGCAGCGCGTCGTACATCCGCGCATTGCCGCCGGAATACAGGTTCCGGTCGAGCGGCGACAGATCGCACAGGTAGGCGATGCGCAGCCTGTCCTCTGTCATGGTCGTCAGCCCCCGGCGTTCCCTTTGTGCCTTGTTAAACCTGCAAATGCGGTGATTCCATGACCCCGGGCGGGATATCGTTTCGAATATGGCGACAATCCCGCAATTGTTTCGCGTACCCAGCTTTCACCCCATTGCAGCCGCGACTTTGCCCCCTGACCCCGTTAAAAGGGCACGGAACGGCCCGATGCGGCCATAACCTGACGGGACCGATGCCCAACCCGATTGCCTATCTCGCGCTGGCCCTCTGGCCGCTGATCGCGGGCGTGATGTTCACACGCCTGCCGCGCGACCGTGCGGTGATCTGGTCGCTGATGCTGGGCTATCTCTTCCTGCCGGAACCGCCTGCGGTCTTCGACCTGCCGATGTTCCCGCCCTTCACGAAGCACAACCTGCCCGCGCTGGTCGCCTTTGCCCTCCTGCTGTGGAAGGATGGCAACAAGGTCCCGCTGCTGCCGCAAAGCGGCCTGGGCAAGGCGCTGATCTTCACCTTCATCCTTTCACCCATCCTGACCGTCGCCACCAACGAAGAGCCCGTCTTCTACGGCCAGATCGGCCTGCCCGGGCTGGGGCTGAAGGACATGGTCGCGCTCTCGCTGGAGCAGGCGATGAAGATCCTGCCATTCCTGCTGGCCCGACAGCACCTCGCCAACAGCGGATCGCAGCGCGAGTTGCTTCGGGCGCTGATGATCGGGGGCCTCGTCTACTCGCTGTTCATGCTGATCGAGATCCGCCTCTCGCCGCAGCTGAACCTCTGGGTCTACGGCTACTACCAGCACTTCTTCGGCCAATCGATGCGCGCCGGCGGCTTCCGCCCGGTGGTCTTTTTGTACCACGGCCTCTGGGTGGCTTTCTTCTGCATGACCGCCGTCGTCTCGGCCTGGTCGCTCTGGCGCTGGTCGGAACCGGGCAGCGGGCGGCTGAAGTACCTCTTCGCTGCGCTCTACCTGTCGGCGGTTCTGGTGCTGGCGAAATCGCTGGGCGCGCTGATCTTCGCGGTCCTGCTGGTGCCCATGGTGATCGTGCTGCCGACGCGGATGCAGATCCGCGTGGCGGTGGTGCTGGGCTCCATCGCGCTGGCCTACCCGCTTCTCAAGGGCGCCGATCTGGTGCCGCAGCAATGGCTGCTGAACCAGGCCGCCGCGATCGACCCGGAACGCGCAAACTCGCTGGATTTCCGGTTCGACAACGAGAACACGCTGCTGGACCGCGCCTATGAAAAGCCGATCTTCGGCTGGGGAAGCTGGGGGCGGAACCACATCCTCGACCCGGTCTTCGGCAATATCCTGACGGTGACGGACGGGCGCTGGATCATTGTCATCGGCGTCTACGGTTGGGTCGGCTTCCTCGCCGAATTCGGCCTGTTGCTGCTGCCACTCCTGCTGATCGGGCGCGAGGCGGCGGCGGCGCGCGAGGAAAAGGTCTCGCAGTTCATCGCGCCGCTCTCGCTGCTGCTGGCGATCAACATGCTCGACCTTCTGCCCAACGCCACGATCACGCCGCTGACGCTGCTGGTGGCGGGGGCGCTGACCGGCTATGCCGAGGTGCTGCGGGCGGAACGGCTGCGCATCCGAAAGACCGGGCCGAAGGGGCTGAAATGGAAATCCATCCTGTGACCCGCCCCCGCGTCCTTGCCATCGCAGAGGCGGCGAACCCCGAATGGGTCAGCGTGCCGCTGGTGGGCTGGTCGCTGGCCACCGCCCTGCGCGCGGAGGCCGACGTCCACATCGTGACGCAGATCCGCAACCGAGAGGCCTTCCTGCGCGCCGGAATGGTGGAAGGCTCCGACTTCACCGCCATCGATTCCGAGGCCTTCGCCGCGCCGATGTGGCGTCTGGCAGAGCGGCTGCGCATGGGCGAGGGCAAGGGCTGGACCATGGTGCAGGCGATCAATGCGCTCAGCTATCCCTATTTCGAGCGGCTGGTCTGGAAACATTTCGGCCCCTCGATTCGCGACTTCGACATCGTCCACCGCATCACACCGCTTTCGCCCACCATCTCCTCGTCCCTGGCGGGGCGCTGTGCGAAGGCGGGCGTGCCCTTTGTCCTCGGGCCGCTGAACGGCGGCGTGCCCTGGCCCAAGGGGTTCGAGGCCGAGCGCGATGCCGAGAAAGAGTGGCTGAGCCGCGTCCGCTCTGCCTACAAGCTGCTGCCCGGGCGCGGCGCGACCCTGCGCCATGCCTCGGCCATCCTTGCCGGATCGCGGCACACGGCGTCGGAATTCCCGGCGGCGGTCCGCGACAAGGTGGTCTGGCTGCCCGAGAACGGCATCGACCCGGCGCGCTTCAACCGCGTGGCGGCGCCCGCCCCCGGTCCCCTGCGCGCCTGCTTCGTCGGACGGCTGGTGCCCTACAAGGGCTGCGACATGCTGATAGAGGCGGCCCGCCCGCTGCTGGAACAGGGCAGGCTTCACCTCGACATCATCGGCGACGGGCCGATGCGCCCGGCGCTGGAAACGCAGGCGCAGGGCCTGCCGGGGATCACCTTCCACGGCTGGCAACCGCATGCGGAGGTGCAGGACATCATGGCCCGCTGCCACCTGCTGTCCTTCCCCTCGATCCGCGAATTCGGCGGCGGCGTGGTGCTGGAGGCGATGGCGCTGGGCGTCGTGCCGCTGATCGTCGACTATGCCGGCCCGGGCGAGCTTGTGACCCCCGGAACCGGCCTCAAGGTCCCCTGCGGCACGCGGGCCCAGATCACCGCGGCCTTCCGCGCCGAACTCGACCGCCTGGCCGAGGATCCCGCGCCCCTCGCCGCCATGGCCGCCGCCGCCCGCGCAAGGGTCGGGCAGCATTTCACATGGGCGCAGAAGGCCCGTCAGGTCGCCCGGGTCTACCAGGCCGTGCGCGCGCAGGACAGGCCCGCCGATCTGACCCTCATCCCCTGACCGCCCGGAGCCAAAGGCGCAGCCGCACCGGGCAGGGGCCATCCCCTGCTTCTTCTTGGTCCAAATACCTCTTGACCCGGCCTGCCCCGCCGCACACCGCCCGAAATCCGGGCGCCTTCACGCCATGACCCGCGAAAGGCCACATTGCCGCCGTGAAACCGGGTATCGTGAAGAAAATTGCAATTCTTGTCGCTGACCTTGCCGCCGACGGGCGGTAGTATCCCCAGCACAGGCACGACCGGAGAAACCGGAAGGAGCAGGATGACAGCCGCACCCAAGGGGCGCCCCAAGGCATGAGCGGGCCGCCCATCAGCCCCATGCCCTATCGCGGCGACATCGACGGCCTGCGCGCCGTCGCGGTCGTCTCTGTCGTGCTTTACCATTTCGGCTTTCCGCTGCAGGGCGGCTTTGTCGGCGTCGATGTCTTCTTTGTCATCTCGGGTTTCCTGATCGGCGGCATCCTCTGGCGCGAGTACGACGCCACGGGCCGCATCCGGCTGAAGCATTTCTACATCCGCCGCTTCCGCCGCCTTGCGCCGGCCTTCTTCGCCACGGTCCTCGGGGCCGGCGCGGTGGCCTGGGCGCTGCTGCTTCCCTTCGAGTTCCGCGAATACGGCAAGGCGGCCATCGCCTCGACCCTCTACCTGTCGAACGTGCTGTTCTTCCGGCAGGCGGGCTATTTCGACACCGTCTCGGAAGAAAAGCCGCTGCTGCACACATGGAGCCTTGCGGTCGAGGAACAGTTCTACGTCTTCCTGCCGCTGGTGATCCTCCTGCTGGCGCGCTGGCGCTGGGGGCTGATTGGCACGCTGGTGGGGGCCTGGGCGCTGTCGCTGGCGGCCTGTATCGCGCTGACGCCGGTCTCGCCCACGGCGACCTTCTACCTCTTTCCCTTCCGCGCGTGGGAAATGCTGTCGGGCGTCCTGCTGGCGATCTGGGGGCACGAGACCAACCGGCAATGGCGCGGCAACGTCTTCCTGTCGTGGCTGGGGTTGCTGCTGGTGCTGGCCTCGGTGGTGCTGATCCCGGCGGGACCGGCCTTTCCGGGGCTGCTGGCGGTGCTGCCGGTGGCGGGCACGCTGCTGCTGCTGTCCGGCGGCACCGGCGACAATCCGATCAACCGGCTGCTGACGCATCCGCTGGCGCGATTCTTCGGGGTAATCTCCTATTCGCTCTACCTGTGGCACTGGCCGGTCTACACGCTGTCGACCTACCTGCGCGACGGATATGCCAACGCGGGCGAGGCGGTGGCGTGGATGGCGCTGTCGGTCCTGCTGGCCTGGCTGTCCTGGCGCTTCGTCGAGAACCCGGTGCGCTATGCCCGCCGCCTGCCGGGCGGCGTGGTGCTGGGCGGCACGGCCATCGCCTCGGCCTGCGTGCTGGCGCTGGGGGCCTATGTCTACAAGGCCGACGGCCTGCCCGGCCGCTTCGGGCCAGAGGCGCGGGTCCATATCGCCGCTTCCGGCGACTTCCTGCAGGACTTCAGCCGCTGCTACATCGCCGACAGCCTGCCGCTGGACGGGCTGGAGGTTTGTCCCATCGGCCCCGAGGGCCCGCCGCGCGTGCTGGTCTGGGGCGACAGCCACACCCGCGCCTTCAAGGAGGGGCTGGACCTTGCCGCGCATGAGGCGGATGTGCCCGGCCTCATCCTGTGGCGCGCGGGTTGCCCGCCGCTCTTTGGCCTCCGCAAGGTCGAAAGCGCCGCGACTCCCGCGCAGGACATGGCCTGCACGCAGGCGAACCTTCAGATCCGGCAGGCCATCGGGCGGCTCGACAGCCTCGACAGGGTCCTGCTGATCGGACGGTGGAGCTATTATGCCTCCGGTCAGGGGGTGGGCCGCGATGCGCACAACCGCATCGCGCTCTATCCGACGGACCGGCCCGAAAACACCGGGCAGGCGCAGGGCGCCCTGCTGTCCGAGGCAGCGGCCAGCACGGTGGCGGAGCTGCGCCAGCGGGTGCCGCAGGTCTTCGTGCTGCGCCAGCCGCCCGAGATCCCGCACTACGACAGCCGCAAGGCCGCGCGCGAGGCCGCCCATGCGGGCTGGCCGCTCGCTCCCGCGCCCGAGACAGAAGCAGAGGTGCCCGAAGCGGCGCTGGCCCCGCGCGCCGCCATGGCCGAGGCGCCGTGGGTCGCGCTGGCAGAGCGCGGGGCCATCACGGTCCTCGACAGCTGGCCGCGCTTCTGTGACGGGGGCACCTGCCGCGCGGTCCACGACGGCACCGGCCAGTATTTCGACAACAACCATGTCACCAACGCGGCGGCGCTGCGGGTCCGCGACCTCTTTGCGCCGGTCTTCCGCGGGCCTTCGGCGCGCGCCGTGCTGCATGGCGCCAGCAGCCCATGACCGCGCCGGGGCAAAATCCGCTCGACCAGGGGCCATGGGATGCGCTGGTGATCGGCGCCGGGCTGGGCGGCGGCACGCTGGGCCGCGCGCTGGCCGAGGCGGGGCAGAAGGTGCTGTTTGTGGAACAGGGCCGCGCGGGCCTGCGGTCCGAGCGCAACGGGCTGTCCGAGATCTTCGTGCCCGAGGCGCGGCTTGCGCGCGGGCTTTGGCCCGAGCCGCTGCATGTCACGCTGGATGGCGTCGAACAGGCCTTCTACGCGCCGCTGGGCGCCGGGGTGGGCGGCAGTTCCGCCTTCTACGCCGCGACGCTGGAACGGCCGGAGCGGCACGATCTCGATGACAGCGCCGCGCGCCCGCACCCCAGCGGCGGCTGGCCGGTGGGTTTCGACGCCATGGCGCCGTGGTATGCCAGCGCCGCCCGGATGTACCGTATCCATGGCAGCGCCGACCCGCTTTCGGCGGAAGAGCCGCTGCCGCTGCGCGCGCCGCCCGCGCTGTCGCGGATGGAAGAGGGGTTGATGCATAGCCTGCGGGCGCGCGGCCTGCATCCCTATCACGCCCCGACCGCCGTCGACCGGGTGGCGGATTGCGAAAACTGCCTTGGCCGCAAATGCCCGAAGCCCTGCAAGATGGACGGGCGCTCTGCCGGGGTGGAACCGGCGCTGGCGACCGGCAAGGCGGCGCTGCTGGAGGGCGCGCAGGTTCTGCGGCTGGTGGCGAACGGCGACACGATCGACCACGCCGAGGTGCTGGTCGGCGGCCAGAAGCACCGGCTTCGGGCACGGTGCTACATCCTTTGCGGCGGGGCGCTTGGCTCGGCGCGGCTGCTGCTGGCCTCGGCTTCCGAGGCCTGGCCCACGGGTCTTGCCAATCGCTCGGGGCTGGTCGGGCGCAACCTGATGTTTCACCTCAACGAAATGTTCGCAGTTTGGCCGAAGGGGCCGGACGAAGGCGTGACAAAGGCGATCGCGCTGCGCGACTTCTACCACCGCGACGGGCAGCGGCTGGGCACGGTGCAGGCCATGGGCATCCGCGCCTCTTACGGCGAAATCCTGTTCTACATGAACCGGATGCTGACGCAGCGCGGCCTGTCCCGCCTGCACCCCGCCGCGCGCCTGCCCGCCGCTCTGGCGCAGCGGATGCTGGGCGGCGCGCAGGTCTTCGTCGGGCTGATGGAGGATCTGCCCTACCCAGAGAACCGCGTGTCCTTCGACAGGGCGCAGCCGGCGCGCCTGTCCGTGACCTACAGGCTCTCGGACGAGTTGAAGGCGCGCCGAAGAGCCTTTCGCACCGCGATCCGCAAGGGGTTCCGGGGGCACAGAAGGCTCTTCCTCGGCGTCGCGCCAGAGTTGAACTGGGGCCATCCCTGCGGCACCCTGCGCTTCGGCACCGATCCGGCGCGCTCTGTGCTGCGCCCGGACTGCCGAAGCCATGACGTGACGAACCTCTGGTCGGCGGATGCCGGGTTCATGCCGACCTCGATGGGGGTGAACCCGGGCCTGACCGTGGCCGCCAACGCCCTGCGCGTCGCTCGGGGCATTCTGACGGAGGAGACATGACCCAGCTGACCCCGCAGGACGGTTTCGCCGTGGTGACGGGCGCGGGCTCCGGGCTGGGGCGGGCGCTGGCCGTGCAACTCTGCGCGCAGGGGTTCACCGTGGCGGGGCTGGGCCGCCGCGCCGCGCCGCTGGCGGAAACCGGGGCCGCCTGCACTGGTACCTTCGTTCCCGTCCCGGTGGACGTGGCCGACTGGGGCGCCGTCCGGGCCTGCTTTGCCGGGCTGACCGCGACCCATGGCGCTTTGGCCCTGCTGATCAACAACGCCGCCATCTACCCGCACCGGGACACGCTGGACGAAAGCGGCGACAGCTTCATGCAGACGGTCGCGATCAACCTTGGCGGCCCGGTCAACTGCACCCGCGCCGCGCTGGAGGACATGGGCCCGCGCGGGCAGGGGCGCATCCTGAACGTCGCCACCTTCGCGGATCTGAACCCGCTGCCCGCGTCCTCGGCCTATGCGGTGTCGAAGGGGGCCGCGCGCATCCACAGCCGGGCGCTGATCGCCGACCTTGCGGACCGCTTTCCGGGGATCGTCATATCCGACTGGATGCCGGGCATGTTGCGCACCGGGATGGGCATTCCCGACGGGCTGCCCGCAGAGGTCGCGGCACGCTGGGGCGTCAGGCTGGCCCTGATGTGCGATCCCTCGCTGACCGGATCGACCTTCGAGATGGGGCAGGAGATCCTGCCGCCCCGCAGCCTCAAGCGAAAGCTGAAAGATGCGCTGCTGATGCGCAGGCCCCACGCGCGGAGCCTGTCGTGATGTCAGAGCTTGTGACGCGACAGCCGCAGCGCCGCGGCCTGGGCCATCTGCCGCGGCAGGATCGCCATGCACTTCAGGTAGCGCTTGGTCATCCGCTTGGGGTCCAGGGCCATGCGCCACAGCCATTCCAGCGCAAGCCGCTGCATCCATTGCGGCGCGCGTTTCTGACGGCCCGCGAAGAAGTCCAACCCGGCGCCGATCGAGGCAAAGCCCAGACCCGGCGTCACGCGCCGACCCAGCGCCGCGAAAATTTCCTGCTTGGGCGCGCCAAGCGCGACGAAGCACAGGCCGGCGCCAGAGGCCTCGATCTGCTTCAGCATCGCCTCGGCCTCTGGCCCGGCCGGGTCGAAGCCCATCGGCGGCGCGATGCAGCAGACCACGTTCAGGCCGCGAAGCTCGCCTTCCATATAGGCCTTGGCCTCGGCCAACGCCTCTTCGGTCGAGCCGAACAGTGCCACGGTGACCCCCACGTTAGAGGCCATGCGCGCCAGCGGGATGATCATGTTGGAGCCGGGAATCAGCTTCACCGGGCGCCCGGCAAGGCGCGACATCCAGACAATCGGGTTGCCGTCGGCGGTGATCAGGTCCTGCGCCGCATAGGCATCGCGGAAGGCGCCCGGCTCGCGCAGCTTCACAAGGTGGTCGAGGTTGAGCGTGGCAAGGGCAAAGCCCTCGCGGCGCTCCATGCGGGACACCACATGGTCGGCAAGCGCGTACCAATCCGGCACATTCACCCGGATCGGCTGATCCGCGACAGAGAAAAGCATACCCTTCATGCGACCTCCTTGGCCTGTGCAGGACACATCGGCCCGATCCCCCATCCCGCGGCCGGGATGAAGGTGGGTCCTGTCTTTGACCGCGTTTCCGGATTGCGCCCCCCAGGCGCCAAATTCCCGCCCCAATCTTCTGTCTTTTGCTTTGCTTATCCAAGGTGGAAAAATCTGTCCCAAGTGTCAGATTCGGGAAACAAACTGTTCACCGGGGGTGGGGGCGCAGACCGTGCATGACAGGATTATCCTTTTTGGATGCGGGTTTGTGGCCGATCTCTACATGCTGTCGCTGGCTGCGATGGAGGGCATCGAGGTGGTCGGTGCACATGACCGTGATGCCGCCCGGCTGGAACGGTTCTGCACATCCTGGGGTATTGTTTCGCAACCCTCGATAGAGGCGCTGTTATCCGCGTCTCCGGGTGCGCTGGTCGTGAACCTCACGAACCCCGAATCACATTTCGAAACCACCCGCGCCTGCCTTCTGGCGGGTCACCCGGTCTACTCGGAAAAGCCGCTTGCCATGACGCTGGAGGACGCGCAGGCGCTGCATGCGCTGGCGGCGGAAAAGCGGCTGGCGCTGGCCTCGGCTCCCTGTTCCGCCCTGGGCGAGGCGGCGCAGACGCTGGGCCATGCCTTGCGGGCCGGTCTGGCCGGGACCCCGCGCGCGATCTACGCGGAGCTCGACGACGGCTTCATTCCGCAAGCGGCCTATGACAAGTGGCGCTCGGACACCGGCGCGCCCTGGCCCGCCGAGGACGAATTCCGCGTCGGCTGCACGCTGGAGCATGCGGGCTATTACCTGACATGGCTGATCTCGTGGTTCGGGCCGGTGCGCCGCGTGGTGGCCGCCAGCGCAGAGACGATCCCGCCCGCCGACAAGGGCGGGCAGGGGCCTTACGCGCCTGACGTCTCGGTCGCGGTGCTCTATTTCGAGAACGGGCCGGTGACGCGGCTGACCTGCTCCATCGTCGCGCCGCACGATCACGGCATCCGCATCGTCGGCGACAAGGGCGTGCTGTCCTGCAAGGCGGCGTGGGACAACGAGGCCAAAGTGCGCTTTGCCCGCCGCCTGACCCTGCGCCGCCGTCTGATGGAGCATCCGTTTCCGTCCCGCGTGAAGCTGCCCGGCCCGACCCATCCCAAGGTGAAACGCTGGGGGGCTGCGGCGATGAACTTCATGCTCGGCCCCGCCGAGGTCCTGGCGGCGCTGCGCGAGGGGCGCCCCTGCCGCCTGTCCAACGATTTCGCCCTGCACCTGACCGAGGTCACGCTGGCGATCCAGAACGCCCGCGAGGGCGCGGCGGTCGACATGGTCACCCGCTGCGAGCCGATGGAGCCGATGCCATGGGCGAGATGAGCGACCGCATCATCGCCGTCACCGGCGCGAACGGCTTTGTCGGCCGCGCCTGCGTGGCAGAGGCGCGGCGGCGCGGGCACCCGGTGCTGGCGCTCTGCCGCAGCGCGCCGCTGCCGGAATGGGAGGCGGATGCCGGGGTGACGGTTGCGCGGATCGACCTGTCGACCGAGGCCGAGCGCTTGCCCGCCCTGCTGGCGCCGGTCGAGTCGCTGATCCACGCCGCCGCGTTCATGGGGGACAACCCGGAGGTGCTGGCGCGCGACACGCTGGCTGCCACCGGCGCGGTGCTGGCGGCCTGCCGGGCCGCCGACATCCGGCTGGTGATGATCTCGTCGCTGGCGGTCTACGACACCGACGCGCTGTCGCCGGGCGATGCCGTGACAGAGGCCAGCCCGCTGATCACCCTGTCGCCTGACGCGCTTGACCGGCCAGAAGCCTACCTGCGCAGCGCCCGCGACCCCTATGCCGGGGCCAAGCGCCTGCAAGAGGCGATGATGGCGCGGGATGGCGGGGCAGAGGGCCACTGGATCCTGCGCCCCGGCGCGATCTGGGGGCCGGGCCGGTCGTGGCACGCGCTTCAGGGGTTCTGGGCGTCGAAGCTTTTCGTCACCATCGGTTCGGACGGGGAACTGCCGCTGGCCCATGTGAACCATGTCGCGCGGGTCGCGGTGGATTGCGCGCAGAGCTTTACGCAGGGGGTTTCGGTGCTGAACGTCTTCGATGACGACCGGCCCACGCGGGTGCGGTTCCTGAGGGCGCACCGCCGCTGCTACGGCTGGCCGCGCCTGAATGTCACCGTGCCCTTCGGCGCTTGGCTGGTGCTGATCCGGCTGCTGAAGCCCGTCGCCGGCCGCCTGCCGGGCCTTTTCCGCGAACCGATCCTGCGCGCCCGCATGATGCCGCTGCGCTACCCGAACGCCACGATGCGCAGCGCCTTTCCGGGCGAGGACCGCGACAGTTTCGAAGGCCTCATGGCCCGCACCCGCGAGGCCGAGACATGAGCTTGCCGCGCATTGCCTACCTGACCGGAGAGTACCCGCGCGCCTCGGACACCTTCATCCAGCGCGAGGTCGCCGCCCTGCGCGCGCTTGGCCACCCGGTCGAGACATGCTCGATCCGGACAACTGGCGCGGAACACCTCGTTGGACCCGAGCAGCGCGACGAACATGCGCGGACCTTCAAGGTGCTGGCGGCCTGCAAGTCGCCGCGCCGCCTGATCTCTGCCCACATGCGCTGGATGCAGCGACCGGGCCGCTACCTGCGCGCGCTGGCGCTGGCGTGGCGGACGGCGCCCAAGGGCATCAAGGGGCGGCTCTACAACCTGATCTATTTCGCCGAGGCCGCCGTGCTGGCCGACCACCTCGCACAGCGCGGCGTCGAGCACCTGCACAACCACATCGCCAAGGCGTCCTGTACCGTGGCGATGCTGGCCTCGGAACTGTCCGGCATCCCCTACAGCTTTACCATCCACGGCCCCGACATCTTCTTCGAGCCACACCATTGGCGGATCGACGAAAAGGCCGCGCGGGCGCGCTTCGTCGCCTGCATCAGCGACTTCTGCCGCTCGCAGCTGATGTGCTTTGCCGGGCAGGAGCACTGGAACCGCTTCCACATCATCCACTGCGGCGTCGATCCGGCGCGCTATCGCCCCGCCCCGCATGAAGGGCAGGCGCTGCTGTTCGTCGGGCGGCTGGCGGCGGTGAAGGGCGTTCCGGTGCTGCTGGAGGCGGTGGCGGCGCTGAAACCCCGGTTCCCGGCGCTGCGCCTGACCCTGATCGGCGACGGCCCCGACCGCCCCGCGCTCGAGGCGCAGGCACAGGCGCTGGGGCTGGGCGAGACCGTGCAATTCCTCGGCTACCGCAGCCAGTCCGAGGTTGCCGAGGCACTGGCGGAGACCGATATCTTCACCCTGCCCAGCTTTGCCGAGGGCGTGCCCGTGGTCCTGATGGAGGCGCTGGCCTCTCATGTTCCGGTGGTCACGACGCAGATTGCCGGTGTACCCGAACTGGTGCAGGACGGCGCCAGCGGGCGGCTGGTGCCGCCGGGCGACACTCAGGCGCTGGAACAGGCCATCGCCGGGCTCTTGCGCTCGGACAGCCTGCGCCGGACCATGGGCGCCGAGGGCCGCGCGCGCGTCGAGGCAGCCTATGATATTTCCCGGGAGGCCGCGCGCCTCTCATCCCTGTTTTGCGGCTATATCGACGGCACACCGATGCCGCGCCGCCCGGAGGTGCCAGAATGACGCCGATTGATGTGGTCCTGATCGGCCGGAACGAGGGGGCGCGGCTTGTCGCGGCGCTCGACTCGGTGCGCGGCAAGGCGCGGCAGGTGGTCTATGTGGACAGCGGGTCCACCGACGCCTCTGTGGCAGAGGCAGAGGCGCGCGGTGCCGAGGTCGTCCGCCTCGACATGTCTGTGCCCTTTACCGCCGCGCGCGCCCGCAACGCGGGTTTCGACGCGCTGGACGATCCGCAGATCGTGCAGTTCATCGACGGCGATTGCGCGCTGGTGGATGGCTGGCTGGATGCCGGGCGCGCTTTTCTCGAAGCGAACCCGCATGTCGGCATGGTCACCGGCTGGCGGTCCGAGATCCACCGCGATGCCTCGGTCTACAACCAGCTTTGCGACTTCGAATGGCGCCGCCCGGCGGGCGAGATCCTGTCCTGCGGCGGCGATATGATGGTGCGCGCCGACCTCTGGCGGCAGGTCGGCGGCATGAATCCGGTGGTCATCGCCGGAGAAGACGACGACGTCTGCTGCCGGTTCCGCAAGGCAGGCTGGACTCTTCATCGCCTGCCGCTGGAGATGACGCGCCATGACGCCGCCATGACGCGCTTTGGCCAGTGGTGGGCGCGGGCCGTGCGCACCGGGCACGCCTTTGGCCAGGTCCACGGGCTGCACCCGGACTTCTTTGTCACCGAAGTGCGCCGGGTGCTGTTTTACGGCGCCGTGCTGCCGGTGCTTTTCGTGCTGGGGCTGTTCATCGAGCCCTGGCTCAGCCTGCTGGCGTTGCTGCTTTACGTCGTGAACCACATGCGCACGGCACGCGGTCTCAGGCGGCTGGGCCTGCCCGCCGAAGACGTCCGCAACCATGCGGCTTTGATCACGCTATCGAAAATTCCCAACATGATCGGCCTCGCGCGCTACCACCTGCGTCGCCTGACCGGTGCAAAAATGCAGATTATCGAATATAAGTGAGGCATTCATGGCAAACCCCATCCGAGTCGGTCTGATCGGGGCCGGATATATCGCCGACTGGCACGCCGATGCGCTGGCGGCCACCCCCGGCGTGACGATCTCGGCGGTCTGCGATCTGAACGAATCGGCGGCGCAGGCCTCGGCGGCCCCCCACGGCGCGCGGGTGTTCACAACGCTTGGGGCCATGATCGACGCGCAGCTTTGCGATGCGGTGCATATCCTCACCCCGCCCAACGTCCATGAGGAAATCGCGACAGAATGCTTTGCCGCAGGCATACACGTGCTTGTGGAAAAACCTGTGGCCGAATCGGGTGACGGTGCGTCAAGAATGCTGGCCGCAGCCCAGCAGGGCGGCGCGCGTTTCCACGCCGGGCACAACTTTCTCGGCCTCCCGTCCTATGAGCGCATGAAGGCCGCGATGACGGCGGGCGACTACGGGCGCATCTCTTCGGCAGAGATCACCTGGGCGCTGCCGCTGTCGCCGCTGCGGTCGGGGCCCTACAACCTGTGGCTGCTGCGCGAGCCCAAGAACCTTGTGCTGGAACTGGGGCCGCATCTGGTGGCCTTCGCCCATGACCTCTTTGGCCCGGTCGAGGTGCTGCATGCCGAGGCGTCGAAGCCGGTGATGCTGCCGGGCGACGACCCGCGCCCGCAGACGATCCGGGTGCTGGCGCGGGCAGGCCACGTCGATGTTATCTTCACCATATCCATGGTCGAGACGGTGGACGACCGCTCTGTCACGCTGCGCGGGTCCTCGGCGCGGGCGCGGCTGGATTTCGCGCAGGACGTTCTGCTGGTAGAGCGTGAGAATGCCGCCGATCTGGTTGCAAACCCCCTGCGAAAACAGCTGGAGCTGACCTGGCAGCACCGCCGTGAGGGCTGGCGGAACGCGCTGGTGCAGATGCGCAGCCTGAACCGGCAGAACCCCTATGGCCGCAGCTTTCGCGGCATGAACCGGGCGGTCTATGGCGCCATCGCCGACCGCACCCCGGTCGATGCGCGGTTCTCGGGCGAAAGCGCGGTGGCGGTGATGCGCACGCTTGACGCGGTGATCGACGCGCTGCCTGCTGAGGTGCTGGCGGTGAAGGCGCCGGCCGTGCGCAGCCGCGACCCGAAACCCAGCGCCATGGTCATCGGCGGCACCGGCTTCATCGGGCGCGCGCTGACGCGGCGCCTTGTGGCCGAGGGGCGCGATGTGCGTGTCCTGTCGCGCGGGCGTCACGGCCCCTTTCCCGACCTGCCCGATCGGGTCGAGACCATGGCGGCCTCTCTGTATGATCTGGACGCGCTGACAGAGGCGATGCAGGGCATCGACGTGGTCTTCAACCTTGCCAAGTCGATGGACAAGACATGGGCCGACGCGCTGGTGAACGACGTGGGCGTGACGACGCGGATCGCCATGGCCTCTGAACGGGCGGGGGTGAAGCGGCTGGTCTATACCGGCACCATCGCCAGCTACGACATGTCCGATCCGGGCGTGACCATCACCGAGGACACCGGCTTTCCCGCCGACATGAGCGACCGCAATATCTACGCGCGCTCCAAGGCGGAATGCGAACGCCAGCTGATGAAGCTGCACGCGGAGCGCGGGTTGCCGGTTGTCATCGCGCGGCCCGGCATCGTCGTCGGCCCCGGCGGGCCCCTGCAGCACTGGGGCATCGGGCGCTGGCACGGGGCGGGCGCGGTGCGCGTCTGGGGCCACGGCAACAACATCCTGCCCTTCGTGCTGATCGACGATGTCGTCGACGGGCTGGTGCGCATGATCGACGCGCCGGTCACGGGCCAGAGCTTCAACCTGATCGGAGAGCCGATGCTGTCCGCGCGCGGCTACTTCAACGAGATCCACAAGACTCTGGGCGCGAAGATCCGCGTCGTGCCGGGTAACCTGCACGCCTTTTACGCCTCGGACGCGGTGAAATACGGGCTGAAGAAATACGCGCTGCGGCGGCCCGGGGTTATCCGCCCTTCGCTGGCGGACTGGAAAAGCCGGGCGCATTTCTCGCCCTTCGACAACAGGCGCCCCAAGGCGGCGTTGGGCTGGCAGCCCGAGACCGATCGCCCCACCTTTGTTGACAAGGCGATTGCGCGTGCCAATCTCTTTGGCTTCTAGGCGAGGCACGGCGGAAACCGTGAACAATTCCCGTAAAACGGACTTATTCTGGCCTGATTTCTTTGGTGTAACGGAAGAAAGATCGGCATTCAGACCGGAAACGGGGCTATCGCGCGTGACCGCAGGACAAGTCAGCATCGCAAGTCAGTCGGCGGCCCGCCCGGGTGGGCATGCCGCGGGTCGGTGTCGGGTTGCGCCGGGGCGGGAGGCATGAACATGATGGATCGCCCCCGGTTCCGCCGGAAACACCAGACAGCGACCGGCAAGAAGGCCAGCGACGAGTCCGTCGCCCCGGTCCCGCCCCTTGAAAGCCGTGCCGAACGCCTCGCCCGTCGCCGGGAAGAAGAGGCGCAGGCAGAGAGCAAGTCTGGAGCCGAGGAAGCCCGCCGCAAGGCCGAAGCCGAACAGCAGGCCCGCGCCGAGGAAGCCCGCCGCCGGGCTGAAGCCGAACAGAAAGCCCGCGCCGAGGAAGCCCGCCGCCGGGCCGAAGCCGAACAGCAGGCCCGCGCCGAAGAGGCCCGCCGCAAGGCCGAAGCCGAGCAGCAGGTCCGCGCCGAGGAGGCCCGCCGCAAGGCCGAAGCCGAGCAGCAGGCCCGCGCCGAGGAGGCCCGCCGCAAGGCCGAAGCCGAGCAGCAGGCCCGCGCCGAGGAGGCCCGCCGCAAGGCCGAAGCCGAACAGCAGGCCAGCGCCGAGGAGGCCCGTCGCAAGGCCGAGGCCGAACAGCAGGCCCGCGCCGAAGAGGCTCGCCGCAAGGTTGCCGGGGAAGACCAGCGGCGCAGGGATCTTGCCGAAAAACGCCGGTTGGCCGAGATGCGGGCGCGTCAGGCGCGGGCGGATGCGGACCGGCTCGAGGCAGAGGCGCGGCAGGCTGCCGAGGCAGAGGCGGAGGCCCTGGGCCACGCCGCGAAACCGCCTGCGCTGCCGACCGAGGCCGCCGCGCCACCGCTGGCGCTGACCGATCCGGTCGCCGCTGCGGCGGACAATCGCAACACAGACCCGGCAGCCCGGCCCGGCCCGACCGCCGAAACAACCCACGCCCCCGCGCCCGAGCCGAACCGCATGTGGTCCAGGCTGGGCGAGATCACCGTCGACGAGCGCCACCTGCACCGCAACCGGATCATCACCGCGCGCCGCGACGACCCGGCCCATACCGCCTTTGACGTCTTGCGCACGCGCCTGCTTCAGGCGCTGCACGAACACGGCTGGAAGCGCATCGCGATCACCTCTCCGGGGCAGGGCTGCGGCAAGACCTTTACCGCAGCCAACCTGGCCATTTCCTTGTCGCGGCAGGAAAATTGCCGGACGCTGCTGCTGGATTGCGATCTGCGCCGCCCGACCCTGCACCAGGTCATGGGCATCGAGCGGCCCGGCTCTGTCGGCGATATGCTGCGGGGGCGGACCAGCCCCGAGGACCACCTCAAACGCATGGGCCGGAACCCGGTTCAGGCCGGGCGCAACATCGCATTCGGCTTCAACGACGTGGTGGAGCCCTATGCCTCGGAACTGCTTCAGGACCCGCGCACGGCCGAGACCCTCCACCGCATCGAGAGCGACTTTGACACCGATGTCATGCTTTTCGACTTGCCGCCCGCGTTGTTCTACGACGATGTGATCGCCTTCCGCCCGATGTTCGACGGTGTGCTGCTGGTGATCGGCGGCGGCCTGACGACCGAGAAGGAAATCAAAGAGGTCGAGCGGCGGCTGGGCGCGGATACCCCGCTGCTGGGCATGGTGCTGAACAAGGCCGAAGGCACGGATATGAGCCGCTACACCTACTGACGCCCCGGGACGCTTGTCCGCAGGGCTTTCGGACCATCGGTGCTGCGGCCCCGTGAAGGCCGCCTGAGCACAAAGAAAATCCCCGGAGGCGGACCAGTATGCCCCCGGGGACCCTCCCAACGCCGATCAGTCTATTCCATTCTCAGCCACGGGCAATCCGGCGCGGCAGGAAGCGCCCCGTCAGTTCCGCGAGGGCTGGCACCCGGTCGGCCAGCAGCCGCGCCCCGGCAGCGATCAGGGCAAGGAACATCAGGATCTTGGCGCCCAGCTTCAGCCCGCCCATCGTCCGGTCGCGGGGGGTGGTGACCGTGGGGATCGACACGACCGGCTGCACACCCAGCATACGCTCCATCTGGGCGGCGCTGCGAATCGCCGGGTTCATCAGTTCGACGATGAAGGCGGCGGCCAGCCCGGCGAGGATGCTGGCGAACCCGCCCATCATCGCCAGCTTCTTGCGTGAGCGCGAGACCGGGAATTCGGGCACCAGCGCGGTTTCCAGCACCTCGAACCGGTCGGTGGCCTGACGGTCTTCCAGAAGCTGGCCCATTTCGGCCTCGGCCTTGCGGCGGGTGACGATGCTGTACTGATCCTGAAGCTTGGCAAGCTCGCGCTCCATCCGGTTCAGCTCGCGCTCCACCTCGGGGGCCCCGGCAAGCAGCGCCTCGATCTGCGCGATACGCTCGGTGATCAGCAGCTTCTGGTCCTGCAACAACTCGACCTGGCGCGCGGTGACCTCTTCGCGTTGCCGCGAGGTGGTCGCCTCCAGCGTCACGATCTGCTGGTCGAGATCCAGATCGGTGTCGCGCAGCATGCCAAGCTGGGCGCGCAGTGCCGTCACGCCAGCGGGCACCTGATCGGCATTCTCGCGTTTGAAGGTGGCGATCTGGGCCTCTTGCGCTTCTATCGCGCTGGCGACGCGGGCCTCTTCGGTGGCGAAGAAGTCCAGCGTGGCCCGTGCGCTGTCACCGCTGCGGTCGCGTGACTGCTCGATCACCAGAGTCATCAGGTCGTTGGCCACATCCGCCGCTTTCTGGGCGTCGTTCAGCCGCACGGTGATGATCAGGCCGGACGGGGTGCTGCCGCCGGGCGCATAGGCCTGCGCTGCGTTCACGATTTCCTGAATCCGGGCGGCCCCGCGCATGGCGGCGATACGCTCGTTCATCGTGATGCCAGGCCGGTCGGTGAAAAGGTCGTGCTTTTCCATGACGTTGACAAGGTTGTCACGCGCCATAAGCCGCTGTTCGATCAGCCGCACGCGGCGCGAGGCATCGGCGTTCTGCGAGGCGCTGGCACCGGCCAGTTGGTCGGGCAGGCGGGCGTCCTCGATCTGGACAACGGCGGTGGCCTCGTATTCCTTCACCTGCCCCAGCGCGAAATGCACGGACAGCACGCAGCCCACCAAGGTCACGATGACAATAAGCCACGCGCGACGACGCAGGGCGGCAAAGACCTCTTCGATCGACTGGAACTGGTTCATTTTTCTCGCTTTCCCGCAAAGATGCCCCCAATGCGGAGACAGCCCGTCCCGGTTGCGTCCCGATCTCGTCGGGATTGCGTCCGGTCCGCGCCACCTTCAGGCCATAATCTAGGCGAAGCGCCGCAATTTCGCCACGGATTTTCCGGGCATCCGCAGGAAACAATGCGTGTCCGTCGCGTGAACCGGCGCCACATTTTCGCCTTAAACTCAAAAAGTTAAGAGAATTCAGCGCCAAATGTGGCGCCCGGTTGGCGGGATGGGCGGGGGATCAGTCGGGCGCGTGGCCCAAAGACAGGATCAGCCGTGGCCCGGCGGCCTGCGCAAGGCGCAGGGGTTGCCGGGAATCGGGCGCGAATCTGGCCGTCTCCGGGTGTTGCGGAAAGCGGGCCTCGCCGCTTCGCAGATCGACCGTCAGACCATGGAAGCCAAAGACCGTCCGGCTGCGCGGATACTGCGCCTTGTAAAGCGCCTCTTTCGCGGAAAAAAGCCTGCGCGCCAGCGCGGGCAGGTCCCCGGCAGGCCGGTCCGCGATCTCTTCGGGGCGGCAGATCTCGGCGATCAGTTCCACGGGCAACGGCTCGGCGGGTTCGATATCGACGCCCAGCAGCGGGTGCCGGGCGCTGTCGCCGACCACGGCGATGGCGGCCCCGGCGCTGTGGCTGATGCTGCCGGTGACCCCGGCGGGCCAGAGCGGCGCGCGCTCGGGTCCGGCGGGCAGCGGAGGCGTCTTGTGCCCAAGCTGCGCCAGCGCCCGGCGGGCGGCGATCCGGCCGGCAAGGAACTCGGCCCGGCGCGCCGGGACCGCGCGCGCGACATGGGCGGCCTCCTCGGGGAACAGCCTGCCCTCCTCGCCGATCCGGGCGATGCCCCAGAACAGGCCGGGGCGGGTGACCCGCCGAATGAGGTCCGGCAGGTCGGACAGGGGACTCATGCCCGGCGGCGCGCCCGCATCTCGCGGCGCCGCGCCATGGCATCGCTGCGCGACTGTGCGCGCTCGGGTGCTGCGGCAGGGGCCTGTGCGGGGTGCGGGGCAGGCAGGCCGTCGACCAGTTGCGAGACCCGCTCGGCAAGGTCCGCAAGCACCGGGAAGCGGAAGATGTCGGTGATCGACAGCTGCTTTGCGCCCAGCTCGTCGCGCAGGGCGCGATGCGCCTGCACCGCCAGCAGGGAATGCCCGCCGAGATCGAAGAAACTGTCGCGTGGCCCGATTTCCGAAACGCCAAGCACAGAGGTCCAGATCCGCGCCACCGCCTGTTCGACGGATTTCGCGGGTTTGCCGGGCCGGGCGGGGGCGGCGGTGGCCGCCGCTTCGCGCCGGGGCGCCGGGGCCTCGACCCTGCGCGCGGCGGGGGCGGGCAGGGCCTTTCGGTCCACCTTCTTGTTCGGGGTCAGCGGAAAGGCGTCCAGCGCGACGAAGCGGGCGGGCACCATGATGGCGGGCAGGGTCTCGGAGAGGGTGGCGCGCAGCGTCGGCTCATCCTGCATACCGCCTGTATAATAGCCGACCAGCCGCAGGTCGCCCGGCTGATCCTCGCGCGGGACCACCACGGCCTGGGTCACACCCGGCACCGCCTCCAGCGCGGCCTCGATCTCGCCCAGCTCGATCCGGTGACCGCGCAGCTTGATCTGGCCGTCGACCCGCCCGACAAAGTCGATGCGGCCATCGGCGCGGCGGCGGACCAGATCGCCCGTCCCGTACATCCGTCCGGCGTGGAACGGGTTGTCGGTGAAGCGGTCCGCGGTCAGGTCGGGACGGTTCCAGTAGCCGCGGGTGACGCCCTCGCCGCCGATCCAAAGCTCGCCCTCCATGCCGACCCCGACCGGCTGGCGGTCGGGGCCCAGCACGTAAAGCCTTTGGTTCGCAAGCGGCTGGCCGATATTGACCACCGCCTCGCCGCCCGTGACCGGCTCGACCGAGGACCAGATCGTGGTTTCGGTCGGGCCGTACATATTGGTCAGGGTGGCGCCGGTCAGGCCCCGGAACTCGTCCACCAGCGCGCCGGGCAGGGGTTCGCCGCCGACGTATACATGTTGCACACCGCGCAGGGCAAAGCGCGCCTCGTCGTTCATGGCGATCATCCGCGCCATCGAGGGGGTGCATTGCAGATGGGTCACCCCGTGCCGCACGATCTGCGCGGCGATAGAGAAGTCATCCGCCGCAAGCTCTGGCGCGGCCTTCGCGGCCTTGACCACCTGCGCCAGCGGCTTCAGCCCCTCCAGCACCGTCTCGCGGTCGATGCCGTAGTCGATCAGGCAGGCGATTTCGGTCACGCCGATGCGCTTCAGGTCATCGGTCCGCGCCAGCGCATCCTCGACCGTGCCGAACAGCCCGCTGTCGGTGAAATACCGTTCGAAGGCAAAGTCGAGGATGGCGTCCAGTTCCTCGGGTTCCAGCCCGTCGAGTTGCAGGTCGAAGGCGTTCGACACCCCCTCGGGCCGCTTGAAGGCGGGAAAGGCCCAGGCGTATTGCTTGATCAGACCGGCGGCGGAACGCAGGTAGTCCTTCATCGGCTCGCGGGCGATCTCGCGCGCGTGGTCGCGGCTGTCCGACAGGAAGGTGTGCAGCATCAGCGTGACGCTGAAATTGGCCGGGTCGTGCCCCGCCTCGCGCAGCGCCTCGTGGTACAGCGCGATCTTGCCGCCGACCTCGTCGACGGACTGGCCCAGAAGGTGCGTCAGCACGTTGCAGCCCGCGCGCCCGGCCTCGCGCCATGTCTCGGGGTTGCCGGCGGTGGTGACCCAGACTGGCAGCTCCTTGGACACGGGGCGCGGCTGCGTCACCACCTCGTGCAGCGAGCCGTCCTTGCGGGGAAAGGCCACCGCCTCGCCGCGCCACAGCTTCCGCACCGTCTCGATGCTTTCCATCATCGCGGGCTTGTTGGCGGGCGGCGTGTTCTCGGGGCGCAGGACGAAGTCGTCCGGCTGCCAGCCGCTGGCAATGGCCATGCCCGCGCGCCCGTTTGTCAGGTTGTCGATCACCGCCCATTCCTCGGCGATCCGCGCCGGGTGGTGCAGGGGCGCCACGACGGAGCCGCCGCGCACGCCGATCCGTTTGGTCACACCCGCGACGGCGGCGCCGGTCACGGCGGGGTTCGGATAGGGTCCGCCAAAGGCGTGGAAGTGCCGCTCGGGTGTCCAGACGGCGACAAAGCCGTTATCGTCGGCGAATTGCGCGCCTTCCAGCAGCAGGCGGTACTTGTCCCGGCCCGCGCCATCGTCGTTGCCCCAATAATACAGGCTGTATTCCATGCCCGCGCCGCCGGTGGGCATCGGGCCCTTCGAGATCAGCCCGCGATCCTCGTCGCCGGTCAGAACCACCGTCAGCCCGCGCGCGGTGGTCCAGAACAGTTCCAACACCGAAATGTCGAAGCTCAGCGAGGTCACCGCCAGCCATGTGCCTTGCGCGGGGATATGCGCGTCCATGCCGGTGTAGAAGTTCAGCACGTTGCGGTGTTCGATCATCACGCCCTTGGGCTTGCCGGTCGAGCCGCTTGTATAAATCATGTATGCAAGGTTTTCCGGCCCGCTGAGGGGGGAGGGGTTGCTGTCCGGCGCGGTGGCAAGCCGGGGTTCCGCGTCCAGCACCAGCACCTCGGCGCGATGCTCTGGCAGCTGCGGCTCTACCCCCGCCTGCGTGACGATCACCGGGGCGCTGCTGTCCTCGACGAAATGCTTCAGCCGGTCGGCGGGGTAGCCCGGGTCCATCGGCAGGTAGGCGCCGCCCGCCTTCAGGATCGCCAGCGCGCCTACCATCAGGTCGACAGAGCGGCGGCAGCACAGGCCCACGACGGTCTCGGCCCCCACGCCCATCTCGCGCAGCAGGTACGCGGCGCGGTTGGCGCGGGCGTTCAGGTCGGCGTAGGTCACGCGCTGGTCCTCGAAGATCAGCGCCACGGCGTCGGGGGTCCTGGCCACCTGCGCCTCGAAGGCCGCCTGCATGGTCAGCCCGCGATCGTGGCCGGTGTCGGTGGCGTTCCACAGGTCGAGAACCTGCGCCCGTTCCGCCTTGGGCAGGGGGGTGTCGGGCTCTGTGGCCCAAAGCTCCAGCCGGGCGGCCAGAAGCTCTGCCTGCGCCGGGTCGATGCGGGCGGTGTCATAGGACAGGGCGCCGGTGCGCTGAACCGTCAGCGCGGTGCCGGGCACATGGGCCGCCTCTGCGATGCCAAGCGCTGGGGTCTCGGGCCAGTCGAGGTCGGGGTCGCGGGCGAAGAGATCGGCAAAGACCGGCCCGGCGCTGTCGGACAGGCCGCTTTCGCTGGCGCGGCGCGGCGTCCATGGCAGGCAGAGGCCGCTTTGCGCCGCGCGGCTGACGGAATCGTCGGCAAAGGCGAGGTCCGGCGCGGACTGGCCGGTGATCCGCCGCGCCCAAAGCGCGGTCAGCACGTCGCGGTCGCAGCCCTCGGGCAGGCTCAGCGGCCGCGTCTCGATCTCGGTGCCCGTGCCGCGCAGGCCGGGCAGCATGGCCGCGTCGAATGTGGCGAAGGCGCGCCGCAGGGCGGCCTCGCGGCGGGCAATGGCGGTGATCTGGGCCTCGGGCAACAGCGGGCCGGTGGGCAGGACATCCCCGACCGCAGCGACCTGGTTTGCGCTGACCGGGGCGCCGCAGATCCGCGCCAGCGACAGCCGCAGCGCGCCGCCGCCGCAGGCGACGGTCAGCGCGGTTTCAGAGGTCTCCAGGACGGTGCCAGGCGCGGCCTGGCTGGCGGTTTCCGTGGCCCCCGTGACCAGCCAGAGACCGGCGGCCGTCCGCAGCTTCGCGCGCGCCAGCGGGTTCCAGTAGGAGCCGTGATCCAGCGCGCGCAGCAGCCGCGCCAGATCCGCCGCCGGGCGGGTGAGGTCCAGCACGCCCTGCTGCGCGGGCCGGTCGGTGAGGGCGTGATAGCTGCGCGCGGACAGGTCCTGCGGCACCCGGCGCAGCGTGCCGTCCAACTGGTCCAGCAGCGCCGGGAAAGAGGCGATGGCCGCCTCGTAGGCCTTGGTGTTCAGGGTCAGCGCGGTGTCATTGGCGGCAATGTCGAAGGCGCGCGACACGAGGATATCGCCCTCGTCCACGCCGCCCTCGATCAGGTGCCAGGTGATGCCGTGCTGGGTCTCGCCCTCGATCAGCGCCCAGACCGGGGCGTTCAGCCCGGCGTGGCGCGGCAGCGGGCCGTCGTGGAAGTTCACCGCGCCCTTCGCGGGCAGGGCCAGCACGTCCCCCGGTATGATGGACAGGTTGGCGATCGACAGCAGCCAGTCGCAGGACAGGCCCGCAAGCCGCGCCCCAAGGTCGGCGCCCGGCGCCTCGACCCGAAGGCCCCGGGCCTGCGCCCAGCCCGCGACGTCGGTGTTGCGGGTGACAACCGCAGAGACCGCATTGCCCTGGGCCAGCAGCTGTTCCGCGCATTGCACCAGCAGGGACTGGTCGCCGATGAGGATCGAGGAAAATGCCATGTCGTTAATCCTTCAGACCTTGCTCGCGGCCCGGCGCGTCACCGCCCGGACCGCCTGCGGCTTTCCCGGCAGGGGCCGGAGCATTGCATGCATGTCATGTGCAATCATGTGGCGCAAAAAGCGCGGGGGGTCGGCGGGCGGTTTGCCCTGCACCAGTCTGCGCAGGCGCCAGAGTCCGCCGCCGGTGACATGGGCAAGGGTTGCCAGAATGGCCCCGCCCTTTCCGTAAGCTTTTGAAAAGTAATGCCAGCGGCTGTCCAGCCAGAAACCGGGGATGCGCGACCAGGTCTTCATGCCGGTCGAGACAGAGCCGATATGCGCCACCACGCTGTCGCGCTGGTAATGCGTTTCATAGCCCGCGGCCGCGGCCCGGCGGCACAGGTCGGTTTCCTCGAAATACAGAAAGAAGGTCTCGTCGAAGAGGCCGATGCGCTCCAGCATCTCGTGCCGCATCAGCATGGAGGCACCGGCCAGCCAGTCGACCCGCTGCGTGGTCTCGGGGATTTCCAGCGGGACGCGGTGCCTGGCCAGCAGCCGCGAGATCGGGCCGAAGCGCGCGGCGCCCTCCAGTTCGGACCAGACCGAGGGGAAGCGGAAGGCGGTGACATGCGGCACGCCGTCCTCGCCTTCGATATAGCTGCCTGCAATCCCGGCCTGCGGGTGGGTTTCTAGGTGATCGACCAGCAGGCGCAGCGCGTCGGGGCGCGGGAAGGCGTCTGAATTCAGGATGTATACATAGTCCGGCGCCCTGCCGTCCGACATGCCCGCGCGGATGCCGACGTTGTTGCCCGCGCCGAAGCCGCCGTTGTGGCCAGAGGCGATGACCCGCACCGGCCAGCCCTGCGCCGCGACATGGGCCTGAATCGTCTCGAAAGAGCCGTCACCGGAGTCGTTGTCCACGATCACAAGTTCGGCGTTCAGCCCCTCCATCGCGCGCAGCGCCGAGGCTGCCGAGCGCAGGGTCATCCCGGGGGTGCGGAAGTTCAGGGATACAACAAGTATACGAGGCGCCGATGTCATTCCGCTGCCCTCCCCCGGAAATGCACCACTTCGCCGCGACCGCCAGAGAAGGCCTCGGCCTCTTCGATGGCACGGCCCATCAGGGCGGCCAGAACGCGCACGTTGGGTTCCAGCACCATGCTGTCGTGATCGCCCGGCACCTCGTGCACCTCGACCTGTGGGGCCACCAGCCCCCAGTCGTTGTCATGGGTCACATAGGTCCGTTCGGAACTGACCAAACGGCCGCCGCCAACCGTCCATTTGCCCGTCAGTGGCGGACGGTACAGCACCAGCCGACCGCTCCACGGGGCGACGGTATAGGCGGCGATGGCCCGGTAGAAGGCGGCCTCGATCTCGGCGTTGTGGAAGCCGTGAACCGCGCCGGTGGGCTCTGCCTGGCGGCGTTTCGCGATTTCCCAGGCGATGCGGTTCCTGGCCCAGACGAAGGGGTAAAGCGGCCCCCTGGCGCGGGCCTGCTGCCACTGGATCGCCAGCCGGTCGCCGCGCGTCAGCGGGCGGCGCTGCGGCAGCGGCGTGTCCAGCATCACCACCAGAGAGACCTCTTCGCCCGCCGCTTCGAGCTGGCGTGCCACCTCGTAGGCAGAGATGCCGCCGCCCGAGAAGCCGCCCAGCATGTAGGGCCCCTGCGCCTGCACCTGCCGGATTTCGGCGATATAGTCGCGGGCGGCCTCTTCGATGGTCTCGTGCGGCGCCTCGCCGCCGTAAAGACCGCGCGCCTGCACCCCGTAGAAGGGCCGGTCGGCGCCCAGAAGATGCGCGAGATGGCGCAGGTTCAGAACGTTGCCGAACATGCCGGCGATCAGGAAGAAGGGCTGCCGGGCGCCGCCGTCGCCGTCATGCATGGGCACAAGGTGGGTAAAGCGGCGTTCGGGCGCCTTCGGGGCCTCTCCGGGCTGGTCCAGCGGCCCGGTCTGCGCCTCGATCAGCGCGGCACAGGCGCGGATCGTCGGCGCCTCGAACAGGATGGAGATCGGGAAATCGACATTGAAGGCCTTCTTGACCATGGCGAACAGCCGCACGGCGATCAGCGAGTGGCCGCCAAGGTCGAAAAAGCTGTCCTCGGCACCGACGTTCGAGACGCCCAGAAGCTCTTGCCAGAAACCGGCAAGCCGGGTCTCGATCTCGCCCTCGGGGGCGACGAAGTCGCTGTCGAGCTGCGGGCGGTCGAAGGTCTGCACCGGGCCGCGTTCGGCGCTGGTGGCCCCGGCCTGCTGCGTCAGCGCGTCCAGATCCATCGAAGAGACGACGACCTGCGGCAGGCCAAGGGCAAGGGCGCGGGCAAAGGCCTCTGGCCCTTCTTCCGGGCGGATGCCCTGGCTGAGGTTGTGGGCCAGACGCTCTTCGGCGGGCGACAGCGGCTGCGTGGCATCGCTGCCGTCGACCTCGACCTCGGTCGCCGTCAGGGCCGGGGTGGCGCGCAGGATGTCGGTGCTGGCCAGCTTGCGGATGGTGAAACCCTTGACCTCGACCAGCACGGTGCCGTCCGGCGCGCACAGCGTGACGTCGAAGCTGGCGGTTTCCGCATCGGCGCGGTTGCGGGCGGCGTTGCGGACCCAGGACACGATGCTGTCGCCCAGCGGCGCATGCACCCGGACCGAGGCATAGCGCACCGGCGCCCAGAGATGCGTGGGCTGCCAGCCGTCGATCAGCTCCATCGCCCAGCCGGTCGCGATATCCAGAAGCGCGGGGTGCAACAGGCAGCTATCCCCGGCGGCCTCGGCGGGCAGCGACAGGTCGGCGATCCCCTCGCCCTTGCCAAGGGCGGTGCGGTCCAGCACGCGCCAGCGCGGCCCGAAGTCCAGCAGCACCTCTTGCGCGGCACTCAGCTTGGCGCCGTTGCCCTCGACACGGGCATTGCAGCGGTCGCGGATCTCGGACAGATCCAGCGGCGCCGGGCGGTGCATCGGCAGCAGCGACAGCGAGGCCTCGGCAATGGGCGCGCGGCCCTTGCGACCGTTCAGCGTGGCATCGGCCAGCACCTCGAAGCGGTAGCCCGAATCGCTCCGCACGAGGCGGGTGCGCATCTGGCGGGCGCCGCCCTCGGCCACGCGCAGGGGGCGCAGGAAGGCAAGGTCGCGGATCTCGAAGGGGCCGTCCTCGTGGTGGGCGCTCAGCGCGTGGGCGGCCAGCGTCAGGTAGCCGGTGCCGGGCAGCAGGGCGTCGCCGTCGCGGGTGCGGTGTTCGTCGATGATCCAGTCGTCCTGCCCCAGTGTGGTGTCGAAGACCCGGTTGTCGTGATCGTCGAAGGAGGCGGTGTCCAGCAGCGGCAGCGCCACCTCCTGCACCGGCGCCGGGGCGATGTCGCCGGTGCGCGCGGCCACGGCCTCGGCGGCCATGCCGACCTCGGCCCAGATGCCCCAGTTGATCGCGGTGACGCGGGTCTTGCCCTGCCGCCCCTGCGCATAGGCGTTCAGGAATTCGTTCGCGGCGACGTAATCGACCTGCCCCACCGGCGCGGTGACGGTGGAGGAAGAGGCGAACAGCGCCATCCAGTCCAGATCGCCGTCGGGGAAGACCTCTTCCAGGACCAGCGTGCCGTGGATCTTGGGGGTAAAGACATCCTCGATGCTGGCGGGTGTCTTGGTCAGCAGCGGCGCATCGTCGATGATCCCGGCGCCGTGGATGACCCCGGTGATGCGGCCAAAGCGCGCCTCGGCCTCGGCCCGCGCGGCCTGCATCTGGCCCGTGTTGCAGACATCGGCGGCCAGGGTCAGGACCTCGGCGCCCTCGGCCTCCAGCGCCTCGACGGCGCGGATGCGGCGGGCGGTGCTGTCCTGCGGGGCATGGCGGGCGAGGTAGTCGGCCCAGTCGGCGCGATCCGGCAGGGCCCTGCGCGCCAGCAGGACAAGGTTCGTGCCGCGCCGCGCCATGGCCCGCGCCAGTGTCAGCCCGACGCCGCCAAAGCCGCCGGTCAGCAGGACGGTGCCGCCTTCGGGCAGGTCCGCGGCCTCGGGCAGGGCGCGCGGCTTCATCGCGCATTCGAAGCGGCGGTCGCCGCGCAGCGCCGCGATCCGGTTGCCGGGTTCGGACAGCAGCTCTTCGAGCACCCGGCCGGCCAGCGCGTCCATGGCCTGCGCCTGCGCGGCACGCGCCCTGGCGGCCCCAAGGAAAGAGGCCTCCGCCGTGACCGGCAGGGTCAGGTCCAGCGTGCCGACCGTCACGCCCGGCAGCTCGCGCGGGATCACCCGCGCCGGTCCCGCCAGCGTTGCCTTGGACGGGTAGGGCAGCGCCTCGTCCCGCAGCCGGGCCGCACCGTTGGTGACGACCGAGATATGCAGCGGTCGCGGAATGCTCTCCGCCTCCAGCGCCTGCGCAAGGAACAGCAGCGCGTAAAAGCCTTGCTCCTGCACCCGGTGCAGGAAGGACGACCCGGGCCGGTGGCTCTCGTCCGCGGTCAGCAGCCAGAGATGCGCGATCCGGGTGGGGACAAGGCCGCGCTGCGACAGATCCTGCATCAGCAGGTCATAGCCCTCGCGCCCGCGTTCCGGCGCCAGCAGGTAGGAATGCTCTGCCGTCCGGGCAAAGGCATCGCCCGCCCGGACGTCGATCACCGCCTGCCCGGCGCCGCGCAGGCGTTCGACCAGCCGGGCGCCGATCCCGGCGTCGTCCAGGAAGACCAGCCAGACCTGCGGCGCGGCCTCCTCCAGCCCGTCGACCACATCGACCTCGACCGGCGCGCCGCGCGGTCGCCAGACCGGCGCCCAGCCCCAGCCCCCGATCTCGTCGCTGCGCATCAGGTATTGCGGCGCCGCCTCGGTCGCCGCCTCGCCGGGGGCAATGAAATAGGGGCTGCGTTGGAAGGCATAGGTCGGCAGCGGCACGCGGTGGCGCGGCGCCTCGCCCCAGACCTGCCCCCAGTCGATGTCCACGCCCAGGACCCAGAGCCGGCCCAGCACCTCGAACATATGAACGTCGTCGGCCACCGCCTCATCGGGGTGGCGCAGCGACGACAGCACCGCATTGGCATTGGTCTGGCCATGCTGGCGCGCCAGCGAGGTCAGCGCCTTGCCCGGTCCGACCTCCAGAAAGACGCGGTTCTCCCCGGCCAGCGCCGCGACGCAATCGGCAAACAGAACCGTGCCGCGCAGGTGATCGACCCAGTAATCCGGGCTCTGCGCCTCTTCCGCCGTCATCGCGCGCCCGTGCAGGTTCGAGGTCAGCGGGATCTGCGGCGCATGCAGCGGGATCGCGCGCAGGTAGGCGCGGAAGCGCTCGAGGATGGGCGCCAGCATCCGGCTGTGCGCGGCGATGTCGATGCCGATGCGGCGGCACTCCACCTCCTGCGCCTTCAGCCGTTCTTCCAGCGCGTCCAGATCCGCCTGCGGACCGGAGGCCACCGACAACCCCGGCGCGTTCACGGCGCCAAGGTCCAGCGCCTCGCCCAGAAGCGGCCGCAGTTCTTCTGCGGGCAGGGCAACCGACAGCATCCCGCCCTCCGGCACCTCGTCGAAGAGCGCGCCGCGCAGGTGCACCAGCCCGATGCAATCCTCGAAGCTCATCACGCCCGCGATGCAGGCGGCGGTGTTCTCGCCCATGGAATGCCCGGTCAGGGCCACAGGCTCCAGACCCCAGCTCATCCAGAGCCGGGCCAGGGCGACCTCGGTGATCATGATCAGGGGCAGCTGCAGCGAGGGCTTCAGAAGCGCCTTGTCCGCCGCCGCCTCATCCCCGCGCGCGGGCAGCCAAAGCTCCCGGACCCCTGGCTTCTTCTCTGCGGAAATACTCATTGCCCCGGCGGCCTCGGGCGCCCCGGTCAGCGTTTCGAGATGCGCCAGCCCCCGGTCCATCCACTCGGCGAAGACCGGCTCTGTCTCGTAAAGGTCGCGCGCCATGCCGGCGTATTGCGCGCCGCCGCCGGGGAACATGAAGACCACCTCGGGCCGGTCCAGCGCGCTATGGTCGTGCATCCGGCGCGGCTCTGCGCCCTCCAGCAGGCGGGCGGCCTGCTCATGCGTTTCGGCCACGACGATCCGGCGCTTCTCGAAGGCGCGGCGGCCCTCCTTCAGCGTCCAGGCGACGTCCGCCAGCGATTGCTCGGGATGGGCGCGCAGATGCTCGGCCAGACGCGTGGCGTTGGCATCCAGCGCCGCCTTCGACCGGCCAGAGACGGTGAGGATCTGGAACGGCCAGTCACTCTCGGCGGGGGCGTCACGCTCGGGCGCCTCTTCCAGCACCACATGCGCATTGGTGCCGCCGACCCCCAGCGAGTTCACCCCGGCGCGGCGCGGATGGGCCCCGCGCTCCCATGCGGTCAGGCGGTCGTTGACGCGAAAGGGCGAGGTTTCGAAGTCGATGGCGGGGTTCGGCGCCTCATAGCCCAGCGAGGGCGGCATCTGCCGGTGGTGCAGCGCGAGGCTGGCCTTGATCAGCGAGGCCACGCCCGCCGCCGTGTCGAGGTGCCCGATATTGGTCTTGACGGAACCGATGCGGCAGTGGCCCACGGCCTCGCTGGTCTCGGCAAAGGCCTGCGTCAGCGCCGCCACCTCGATGGGGTCGCCAAGGTAGGTGCCGGTGCCGTGGCATTCGACGTAATCGACGGTATCCGCCGTCACGCCCGCCATGCTCTGCGCCTCGGCCACCGCATCCGCCTGCCCCTCGACCGAGGGGGCGAGGTAGCCCGCCTTCTGCGCGCCGTCGTTGTTGACGGCGCTGCCCTTGATGACGGCCCAGATGTGGTCGCCGTCGGCCACCGCATCCGCCAGCCGCCGCAGCACCACGACTCCCGCGCCAGAGCCGAAGACGGTGCCTTTCGCGCGGTGGTCGAAGGCGTGGCAGGCGCCGTCGGGCGAGAGGATCTCGTTTTCCTTGTAGAGATAGCCGCGCCCCTGCGGCAGCTCGATGGTCACGCCGCCCGCGATGGCCATGTCGCATTCGCCGTTCAGCAGCGCCTGCGCGGCGTAATGCGTGGCCACAAGCGAGGTCGAACAGGCCGTTTGCAGGTTGATCGACGGCCCGTGCAGGTTCAGCACATGGCTCAGCCGCGTGGTCATGAAGTCCTTGTCGTTGCCGGTGTGGCGCAGCAGGAACATGCCGGTGTTCTCGACCAGATCCGGGTTCGAACAGACATTGAAGTAGAAATACGACCCCATGCCGCAGCCCGCGAAGACGCCGACCTGACCGGGGAAATTCTCGGGCACATGGCCCGCCGTCTCCAGCGCTTCCCACGCGGTTTCGAGGAACTGGCGGTGCTGGGGGTCCATGATCGCCGCTTCCTTGGGCGAGAACCCGAAGAATTCGGCATCGAACATCTCGAACCCGTCGAGCGGCGCGGCGAAGGGCACGTAGTCGCGGTGGCGCATCAGGCCGGGGTCCTCGCCCGCCTCGCGCAGCTCGGCCTCGGTCAGCTTGCGGATCGAGGAGACGCCGTCACGCAGGTTCCGCCAGTAGGTGCCGATGTCTTCGGCCCCCGGCAGATGCGCCGCCATACCGACGATGGCGATGTCGTTCTCGCCGATATCCGTTGCGCCTGCCATGATTCCCCTACCCCACGTAAGACGCCGCCACCCTCATTCAGAAATGAGTGGGGAATGCGGCGGTTTTTAGGTATTCCCCCGAAAAAAGCCGCATTTCTCGGGCTTTTTTCGATATTTGTTTCACCATCCCCAACGGTTCGGCAGTATATCTGAATTGTTGCGGAACCGGAAATAGTGACTGCCAAAGCGTTTCGGGGTGAGTGTGAAACAGGAATACCCGATCCCGCCTCAGGGAAAGCTCTCGCTCAGGGCGGCTATTTCGTCCCAGTTGAATTGAAACGCCGCCAGCGCCAGCAGTACCGCAACCACACCATAGGCCATGTCGTGCATCGGGTCCCAGGCGCCCATGCGGCGGGCCAGCCAGACCACGGTCGGGTAGGCCAGCAGGTAGGCAGCGCCGATTCCCAGGATCGCGCCCACCAGCCCGGCGATCTGGATGCCCGCGAGGATGCAAAGCACCATCAGCGTCGCGCGCACCAGCGCCAGCACGAAGAAGCGGCGCGAATCGCCCGCCGCCAGCGCCGCCTGGTCATAGGTCTGCACGATGATCTGCGGCATCTGCATGCAGGCCAGCAGCACCGCCACGGCCCCGGCCTGATGATACCGTTCGTCGTACAGGGTATGAACAATCCAAGTGCTGCCCAGTGCGAAGAGGCCGGTGAAGCTGAGCAGCAGGCCGGTCACGGCCATGCGCATCTTGCGCAGCTTGAGGAAGTTGGCGCGGCTTTGGGCGGGGGGGCGTTCGCGGTAGATCGGGATCAGGATCTTCAGCACCACCATGCTGCCCAGCATCATCGGGAAGGCGGCCCAGAAATAGCCGATGTTGTAGACTCCGAAGAGAACGAGCGGCGCGAAGCGGCCTATCAGGATCTTGTCGGCCTGACTGAAGACGAAGCCGCAGACGGTGGCAAGGAAGACCCACTTGCCGAAGCCGATCAGCTCTGCCGCCGCCGCGCGCTCCCAGTGCAGGCGGTTGGCGGGGCCGGGCAGGAAGCGGCTGTTCAGCAGCACTTCGAGCGCGGCGCCGACGATGCCCGAGATGACCAGCGCCCAGACCGATTGCATCCACCACGCCAGCACGACGGCGGTCACGACGCCGCCGACCTGCGTGCCGAGGTCCAGCAGGGTCACGCGGCCCAGCATCAGGTGCCGGTTGGCGGTCACCATGCGCGTGGGCCTGAAGCCGTTGATGACCAGAACCAGCGCCGCGACGGGCAGCATCTGCGTCAGGATCGGTTCGTCGTAGATCCAGGCCATGGGCCAGGCGCAGGCGGCGGCCACCAGCCAGAGCCCGGCCCCGCGCGCGACCTGTATCGTCCAGGCGGTGTCGAGGAACTTCTGGTCGTCGCCGCGCTTCGATTGCAGGATCGCGGGGGTCACGCCGACGTCGCTGAACTGGCCGAGGCCCACGAGGAAGACGGTGACCAACGCCATAAGGCCGAAGGCCTCGGGGAACAGGAGCCGCGTCAGGATCAGGTTCGAGGCCAGACGGATCACCTGACTGACGCCGAAGCCGCCCAGGGTGAACAGCGACGAGCGCATGACGCGGGCGCCCAGCGAGGCGCCTTGCAGGCGGGCGAAGACGGTCATGAGAGCCTCGGGCGGCGCATTCGGGGCTGGCCGGGCTTGAGTATTTGGACAGAGAAGAAGCCCGGGGGCGGCGCAGGGCGGCGGTGTGGGTCTCTCATCGGCTGCGGGTCCAGCTTTGGTCGCTTTGGGGCGAGAGTTTCACCGTCAGCGCGACGGCGGTGTAGGTCGCGAAGGCCAGCGGGTCGCGCAGCGCGAGGGCGAGTTTCGCGCTGGTTGGAAAGGGCGGCTTGTCGTCGTTTGCCAAGAGGCCGGGGTGGTCGCGTTCGATCTGCTGGACGCCGGCGTCCTGCCTGCGGCGCACGCGGATCAGGGCGGGCAGGCCTTCCGCGATGGGCCAGCGGTAGGGGGCGGGGACCTTCAGGCGCTCTTCGGGGGCGAAGCAGAGGCGGACGAAGGTGTCGTCCGAGATGATGTCGGGGAAGGCGTCCCAGCGGGCGCGGCCCGGGGCGTTGACCGCGAAGAGGCCGCAGCCCGGCACGCCGTTTACCATGAAGGGGACGCGGCGCCAGAAGCGGGCGTAGGCGCGGCTGACCGCGCCCTTGGCGGCGATCTCGACGGTGCCGCTGGCGTAGAGCGGGGTGTCCGGGGAGAGGGCCCCGGCCAGTTGATGAAGCAGCGGCGGCGAGACGGTGACGTCGGCGTCGAGGTAGACGCGGATCGGTCCGCTGGCCAGGGCGTCGCCGGTGTTCAGTGCGCCGAGCTTGCCGCCTTCGGCCCTTTCCAGCACCGTCAGCGGCCAGCCGCGTTCGGCAAAGGCTGGCTGCATGGCGCGGGCGCGGTCGGCAGTGTCGTCGTGGCAGCCATTGGCGATGACGACGGTTTCGACGCTGCCAAGCGACCCGGCCCAGTCCGAGGCCAGAACGGCAGAGAGGCAGTCGCCGATCAGCGCCGCCTCGTTGCTTGCCGGAAGGATGACCGACAGGGAAACAGGCCCGGCCGGGGTGTCATGTGTCATAACCCGTACCCATGGGGCCACACCTGCGAAAAATCCAGCCCCTCAATCCCTTCGGAATGCCCGTCAACTGTGGCCAAATCATGGAAAGCCGCAGAATACTCCGGGATATCTGCCGTTGGGAGGGCAGGGCTGCCGCCATCCAGGGAATCACTGTGACGCAAGGCCTGCGTATAGGATATATCGTCCCGCAATTTCCGGGACAGACGCATATCTTCTTCTGGCGCGAAATCCTCGCGCTGGAGCGGATGGGCCATGCCGTGAAAGTCCTGTCCACGCGCAAGCCGCCCGCCGGGCTCATCGCGCACGACTGGTCGAAGCAGGCCATGGCGCGCACCACCTACCTTGGCAAGGTCGATCCGCTGCACATGGTGACCGGCGCGGCGCGGCTGCCGCAGTCCCTGTGGCCGCGGCTTCTGCGGGCCGGGCCTGCGGTGATGAAGGATGTCGGGCTGTCCCTTGCCGCCGCCGACCGGCTGCGGGCACAGGCGGTGCGGCACCGGCTGGATCACGTGCACGCGCATTCCTGCGGGCGGGCGGCGCTGATCGCCATGCTGGCCTATCACATGGGCGGGCCGGGGTATTCGCTGACCCTGCACGGGCCGCTGTCGGACTACGGCTCCGGGCAGCGGCTGAAGTGGCGGGATGCGCGCTTTGCCACGATCATCACGCAGCGCCTGCTGGAAGAGGTGCACCAGACCTTGCCCGCCGAGGACCTGCCGGAGCGGCTGATCGTGCGGCCCATGGGCGTCGACACGGCGGTGCTGGAGCGGACGACGCCCTATTTCGCCCCCGAACATGGGCGCCCCCTGCGGATCTTTTCCTGCGGGCGGCTGAACGTGGTGAAGGGCCATCAGGACCTGATGACCGCGGCGCGGCAGTTGCTGGACCAGGGCGTCGACATCCGCATCGAGATCGCCGGAGAGGACGACCAGGGCGGCGCTGGCTTCCGCAAGGATCTGGAAGAGCACCTGAAGAAGCTGCGCCTGCAGGATCATGTCAAGCTGCTGGGCGCCATCGATTCCGGCGCCGTGCGGGCCAAGCTGGAGGAGGCGCATCTGTTTGTGCTGGCCTCGTGGCACGAACCGCTGGGCGTGGCCTACATGGAGGCGATGTCCATGGGTGTGCCGACCATCGGCACCGATGCGGGCGGCGTGCGCGAGCTGATCTCGGACGGCTCGACAGGCTATCTGGTGGAACCCAAGAACCCCGGCCAGCTGGCGCGGACGATCCGCACGCTGGCGGGCGACCCGGACGCGCTGATGCGCCTGTCGGTCGAAGGCCGCGCCCATGTCGAGGCGCATTTCCGCGCCTCGCTGGGGGCCGAGGTGCTGGCGGACGAGATCGCCCGGCTGAAGGATGCGGACGGGGCGCCATCGCCCTGAGCCATCCCGGAGCGGGCTGGCGGGGTGGGTATGGGGCCTTTGGCAGGGCGCGGACCGGCGGGCTGTGGTCCGGTCGGTCTTGCCGGGACCTGCCTTCCGGTCCCGGACGCGGGGTCTTGCTTGTCCCATGACGCCTTGTGGTGTCCTCGCCGGGCGCGGCTGGGCTTGGCGGGCGTGGAGGGGGCGCTGCCCCCGCTACGCTCCCCCGGGATATTTCGGGACAGAAGAAGACGGGGTCTGCGAGGGTGCGCGCCGGGGTGCTGTCGGAGGCGGGCTGTGATGCGGGGAGGTGCTGCGGCGGTCAGAGATCCTCTGCCGCCAGGCTCTGGCCGTCCGCAAACTCCAGCGTCTCGATGGCGTGCAGGATCACCGTACCGGAGGGGCCGGTCGCCAGAAGGCGGCCTTCGGCGCGGGTGATGCTGTAGTCGGCGCGCAGGCCGGGCAGGATGGCGCGGTCATTGCCCGCGCCGCCGCCCAGCACGTCGGCGCCGCCGCCCGAGACCAGCACGTCGTCGCCGGCTCCGCCGAGCAGCACGTCTTCTTCCGGGGTGCCCTCGAGCCGCTGGGCGCCGCTGCCCGCGACCGCCGTCACGCCATTGGCGAAGGCCTCGGCGTCACGCTCTTCCCAGCCGTTCGGGCCGGAGGCGTTGAAGGCGGTCAGCATGTCCCAGCGTGGGTTGGTGTCGTCGAGATGCCGCAGCGCGCCCCAGGAGCCCCACTTCGACGCGGGGGCCACGTCGACAAAGGCGTTGAAGAGCGTGCCGCCGCTGGCCGTCCAGCCCGCCAGCAAAAGCTCGTAGAGTTTTGCCATCTCGGGGCTGTAGTTGAAGGCGGCGAAGAAGTCGGTCAGGCGTTCGTCGTCGACCTGCGCGCCGTGGGCCGTCACATGGGTGCCGCCCTCGTACATCACCAGCCGCAGACCGGCGTCGCGTGCGGCACCCGCGTGATAGGGGAAGACCTCTTCGACCAATTGCCGCAGAGAGCCTTCTTGCAGCGCCAGCGTCACCGGGGCGATGGCGGCGTCGAAGCGGGTGTCCTTGACGAATTCGCGCAGCGCCACGCGGCGCAGGCCCTGTGCCTCGCCCTCCGCCGTTGCCACCTCTTCGGAGCGGTCGAGCCATGCGTTCATGCGTTGCGCCATGTCCTCGCCGCCCATCTCGTAGCCGAAATAGCCGGTCACCGCGTAGGCGTCGAAGCTGTCGACGGGAGCCTTGCCCAGCTTCAGGAAGGCCAGCGGGGCCTGAAGGATCGTCTCTTCCAGCCCGGGCCAGCCGGTGTGGGTGGCGACCACGCGGATCAGGCGGCTGTTGTCCTCGAAGGCCTCGGACCAGAGGTCCATGACCTGTGCGGCTCGCATGCCGTAGAACTGCGCCCAGCCGGTTTCCGATGGGCCCCAGAGCGCGGTCGCCTGATCGTTGGCCCAGACCGATTGCGGGAAGATGCGGTTCCAGACCTCGTTGGAGTATTCGACGTAAGCCTTCAGGCGCGGGTCCAGCCCCTCTGCCACCATTCCGGCGAAGCGGCGGATGTAGTCGTCGTCGGCCATGTGCGGCATGGTGAACCACGGGTCGGCGCCGATCCGGTTGGCCAGCCGGATCATCACCTCGGGCGGGACGCCCCATTCGGTCCATGTGGCGTCCGTCAGGCGCGGGCGATCCTCCCAGGTCTGGATCGGCGAGCCGTTGGTCATCATCCAGTCCATGAAGCGGACCGAGCGGAAGTCCTGCACCCGCTCCAGCCAGAGCGGGTTGAAGAGCGCGCCCGCCTCGTGCAGCGGCAGCATCTCTTCCCGGACGATGGCGATGTCCCGGATCGGGTCGGTGGCGTCCACGGCGGTCAGTTGCAGGCCGACGAGGCCCGCGCCCGGGTCGTAGCTGAAGGTGATGCGGCCCGGTTCCGGGCGGATGCGGCGGGCGCGGCCCGTCAGCGTCAGGTCGCCCTTGCCCGCGTAGGTCAGCACGTAGTCGCCGCGCAGGTACTCCGCCTCTTCGGGCTGGTCGGTCAAGAGCACGCTTTCCAGTGCGGTGACGCCTTCGGGCAGCGACAGGGGCCAGCCGTCCTCGGACAGGTGGCCGCCCGCGCGCAGTTCCTCGGTGGAGACGGCGCCCCATTGGCCGCCCGCATGGCCGACCCATGGACGGGCGGTCTTCATCAGGTTCAGGAAGGGGTGCTGCGTGGACCAGTCCGCCAGCCCGTTCAGACCCATCCCCAGCGCGGGCAGGCCTTCGGGGCGCAGGCCCGGCGGTGGCAGGGCGACAGGCTGGCGTTCCGGCAGGGGCTCTGCGGCGGCGGCTTCGGGTGCGTCCGGCGCGCCCTCGGCCTCGGCGCGTTCCGCGGCGGGGTCTGGCGTGGCCTCCCACAGCGCGGCCGCGATCTCTGCGTAGTGCTCGACCAGCAGGGGGTGCAGGGTGGCGGGCGGGGCGAAGCCCTCGGGCGGGGGCGTCTCGTAGAGATGCGGCCAGACCGCCATGGCCGCCAGCAGGTAAAGCGTCGGCGTGCCGTGGCCGTCGGCGTCGGTATAAAGCGCCTCGGCGGGCATGTCCTCAAGCAAGCCGCCCTCTCCCAGCAGATCGGCCAGCGTCGAGGCGACGGGGATCAGCGTCACGCTGCGGTCGGGGCGCGCGGTGTTCAGGCTGTCGATGAGGTCGGTGTACCAGAGGTGATAGTCGCCCGCGTTGTGGTCCTGATAGCGGCGGGCGGCCTCGGGCGAGGGGGGGAAGCCGCCGGTCACGCTGCCGATCTCTGACCAGCCCTCGTAGAGGAAAAGCCGCGCGGCGGGTTCGGCTTCATGCACCCAGTCGAACAGCCGCAGCGTCGCGCCGAAGGGGCTTTCGCCCGAGGGGTTGTCTCCGTCATAGGGCACGTCGGGCAGTTGGTACTGGATGAAATTCGCGGGCGTCACGATCACCGCGTCGAAATCGGCGCTGCCGAAATCGCCCGAGGACCACGCCCCCTGCACGCCCGGGAAAGACCAGTTCGGCGCCGGCGGCAGGCTGTCGGCGAAGCTGCGCAGAAAGCCCCATTCGCCGTCCAGCGCCAGCCCGCGCCCGTCCGCGCGCGCCATCTGGCCCAGCCAGTAGGGCACGCTGGTGTGCTCTGACCGTTCCGAGAGGTGGTTCACCAGCGAATTGCCGAAGATGTAGACGCGGGCAGAATCCCGCTCTGCCCATGCGGGAAGCGCGGAAAGCGCCAGCGCGGCGGCGGCCAGCCATGTGCGGATCATCGGGTCTGCCCTGTTTTTCTTGCCTCGCACCACTATGCCCCAAGGCGCGCGCTTCTCAAAGCGGGGTGCATGCGCGTCGGCGTGATTTCACGGGTTTTCATTTGACGCACGGGCATTATAGTGCGGCCCATGTCGATGACCCTTCATATCGCAGACCCCGCGCGCCTTCCGGCGCCGTTTGCGCGTGGCATCGACCTGCTCCTAACCGGCCTCTGAGCGCGGCCAGTCTCGGCGCGCGTGCTCAGAGGTAAGCGTGCCGCGCCGTCACACCCGCACATCCAAGGTTAGGACCCCATGAAATCCGTAAAACTGGCTGAAAAGCTGGCGATGGTCTCGTCCCACTGGGACCCGCATGTCATCGCCGATTACAACGACAACGACGTGATGGTCGTGAAAATCCAGGGCGAATACCCCTTTCACAAGCATGACACCACCGACGACTTCTTTTTCGTCCTCTCGGGCGAGATGGTGATGGAATATCAGGACGCCCCCCCGCAGACCGTGCGCGCGGGCGAGCTTGTGGTGGTGCCCCGGGGCGTCGTACACCGGCCCCGCGCCGAGACGGAGGTGACGGTGCTGCTGATCGAGCCCAAGGGCGAACCCAACTCGGGCGACAGCGACCGCGAAGCCTCGATGAAACCGCGAATCTGACAGGGAAGAGACGAGATGACCGACCAAGACAAGAACCGCGTGTTGATCTTTGACACGACCCTCCGCGACGGCGAACAGAGCCCCGGCGCCACCATGACCCACGAGGAAAAGCTCGAGATCGCCGAGCTGCTCGACGACATGGGTGTCGACATCATCGAGGCGGGTTTCCCGATCGCCTCCGAGGGCGATTTCCGCGCCGTGAAGGAGATTGCCGAACGCTCGAAACAATCGGTGATCTGCGGGCTGGCGCGGGCGCAGCTGCCCGATATCGACCGCTGCTGGGAGGCGGTGAAACACGCGGAACGCCCGCGCATCCACACCTTCATCGGCACCTCGCCGCTGCACCGCGCCATTCCGAACCTGACGCAGGACGAGATGGCCGAGCGGATCGAGCAGACCGTGACCCATGCCCGCAACCTGACCGACAACGTGCAGTGGTCGCCCATGGACGCGACGCGGACCGAATGGGATTACCTCTGCCGCGTCATCGAGATCGCCATCAAGGCGGGCGCCACCACGATCAACATTCCCGACACCGTGGGCTACACCGCCCCGCGCGAGTCGGCCGACCTGATCCGTCGCCTGATCGAGACGGTTCCGGGCGCCGACGAGGTGGTCTTTGCCACGCATTGCCACAACGACCTTGGCATGGCGACGGCGAACAGCCTCGCCGCCGTCGAGGCCGGTGCGCGCCAGATCGAATGCACGATCAACGGTCTGGGCGAGCGCGCGGGCAATACCGCGCTGGAAGAGGTGGTCATGGCGATGCGCGTGCGCAACGACATCATGCCCTTCTCCACCGGGATCGACACCAAGAAGATCATGCATATCTCGCGCCGCGTCGCGACGGTTTCCGGCTTCATCGTGCAGCCCAACAAGGCCATCGTCGGCAAGAATGCCTTCGCGCATGAAAGCGGCATCCACCAGGACGGGATGCTGAAGAACGCCGAGACCTTCGAGATCATGCGTCCCGAGGACGTGGGCCTTTCCGGCACTTCGCTGCCGCTGGGCAAGCACTCGGGCCGGGCCGCGCTGCGGGCCAAGCTGAAGGATCTGGGCACCGAGGTCGGGGACAACCAGCTGAAGGACATCTTCGTCCGGTTCAAGGATCTGGCCGACCGCAAGAAAGAGGTCTTCGACGACGATGTGCTGGCGCTGGTTTCGGCCACGACCGAGGGCGCGGATGCGATCAGCCTCGTGAACCTCTCTGTCACCTGCGGCACCGGCGGTCCGGCGAAGGCCGAGATCGAGCTGGAGATCGACGGGCAGGACCTGACAGCCACCTCCGAGGGCGACGGGCCGGTCGATGCCTCGTTCAAGGCGGTGCGCGAGCTGCACCCGAACAAGGCGCGGCTTCAGCTGTATCAGGTGAACGCCGTGACGGCGGGGACGGACGCGCAGGCGACGGTGTCCGTGCGGCTGGAAGAGGATGGCGTGATCGCCACCGGCCAGTCGGCGGATACCGACACGGTGGTGGCCTCGGTCAGGGCCTATATCCAGGCGCTCAATCGCCTGATCGTGCGCCGCGCCAAGGTCGGTGCGGGCGCCGACAAGCGCGAGATTTCATACAAGGAACTCTAAGCGGAACGCCGGGGCCATGACCCCGGCGTTTTCATTTTCGGCCCGATCTTGGTCAGGACTTCTTGACGAACTTCGTCAGGATGACGATGCGCTGCCCCTCGACCCGGCCCGAGATATGCTCGGCATTGTCCGGTTCCAGCGAGATCTTCCGCACGGCGGTGCCCTGTTTGGCGGTGAACCCGGCACCCTTGACCGGCAGGGCCTTGATCAGCGTCACGGAATCGCCGTTCTGCAGCACCGTGCCGTTGCAGTCGCGATGCACGACGGCATCGCCGGTGGGCTGATCCGCCTGCGCCCATTCCAGCACCTCGGGCTCCAGGTAGGCGATGTCCAGCAGGTCGTTCGCCCAGGCCGCGTCCAGCGCGGTCAGCAGGCGCCAGGCCAGGACCTGCTCTGCGGGTTCCGTGCTCCAGATCGCCTCGTTCAGGCACTGCCAGTGCGGCGCGTCCGTCGGCCCGTCGGCAACGCCCGCCGCACAGGTGGCGCACAGCGCGACTTCATCCTCTGCCGGGGCGACCGTGACGCGTTGTGTGTCTTCGGCCTTGCACAAGGCGCATGGGGTCATGGTCGGGTCTCCTGTCCGGCTTGCGCCCTGAAGACCCGACACCAGCCTGCCTGTCCATGCGTCGAAACGCGCCTGCTCTCCCGGCAGGGCGCCGCTCTCCTGCCTTCGGCCTGTCAGCCGCGCGCGAAGGTCTGCAAGGTGCCGCCGCCGATCAGGTGATCCAGCATGGCGCGCCGCGTGGCGATGTCGGCCGCGTTCAGCGCCCGGACTTCTTGCGGGGTCAGGTCGCGGCGGGCGTAGCCTTGCTGGCCGAGGCAGCGGTCCATGCCGGCCACCTCTCCGCCATAGCGCAGGGCCTCGCTGTTCGAGGCGACGATGACCGGGCCGACCACGAGGCCGCCCCAGAAGACGCTGCCGACGTAGTGGCCGGCGACGGTGTTATTGCCGCTGCGCTCCGCCGGCCCGAGGCAGGAAACGAAGGCCGCCCGGGCGCTGTGCAGGTTGGAGCCGGGCTGGAAGGGGACAGAGGGGCCGGGTGTCGGGGCCGCGCAGGCTGTGACGGTGGCAATGCAGAGAAATGCGCCAATGGCGCGAAATGGAACGATGTTTTTCATGGGTTTTGGGTAGCCTGCTACCCTTGGGGCGACAAGCCGGAAACCGGGCGCGGCGGTGAAATGCAAACCGGACGCCCCAGAGGGGGCGCCCGGTGGCGGTCAGGGGATCACTCTCCCAGCGCGATGCCCTCGCGGCGCGGGTCCGCGCCGCCTTTCAGTCCGTCCTCGCCGATGGAGATCGCGTGCAGGCCAGAGGTCAGGTCGCGGACCGAAACCTCGAAGCCCATTTCTTCCAGCGCGCCCTGCATCTCGGCCATGGGGGTGCCTTCCTCAAGGTCGTAGGTGCCGAAGCGGTTCACCGCGTGCGGCATGGCCACGGCCTGCTGCACGTCCATGCCCCAGTCGACATGGGCCACGATGGCCTGCGCGACATAACCGATGATGCGCGACCCGCCGGGCGAGCCGATCACCAGCACCGGCGCGCCGTCCTGCCGCACGATGGTCGGCGCCATGGAAGAGCGCGGACGCTTGCCCGGCTCGACCCGGTTGGCGATGGGCACACCCGCCGAATGCGACTGGAAAGAGAAGTCCGTCAGCTCGTTGTTCAGCAGGAAGCCATTGGTCATCAGCCGCGAGCCAAAGCCGTTCTCGATGGTCGTCGTCATCGACAGCGCATTGCCGTACTGGTCGACGATCGAGATATGCGAGGTCGAGGGGAACTCGATGCTCTGGTCGTCGGCCCAAAGCTGCGCGTGGTCCCATTCGGGCTCGCCGGGGCTGACCTCGGTCAGGGCCTTGTCGGTCTTCAGCAGCTCGGCGCGCGCGGACAGGTAATCCGGGTCCACCAGCCCGGCGGTGGGCATCGGGACGAAGTCGCTGTCAGCCATGTAGCGGCCCCGGTCGGCGAAGGCGAGGCGCGAGGCGTCGCCGATCACGCGCCATGTGTCGGCGCTGTCGGCCTCGCCCGGCTCCAGCGCGTTCATCATGCCGAGGATCTGCCCCACGGTCAGCGCGCCCGAAGACGGCGGACCCATGCCGCAGACCTCGAAGCCGCGGAAGTCGGCGCAGACCGCGTCCCGCTCGACCACGTCGTAGAGCGCGAGGTCCATCATCTCCATCACGCCGGCGTTGCCCTCGACCGCCTTCACGGTGTCGACGATGCCCTGCGCGATCTCTCCGGTGTAGAAGGCGTCGGGGCCTTCCTCGGCCAGCCGCTTCAGCACGTTGGCGTAATCCGGGTTGGTCAGTTGGCTGCCCTCGGCCAGCGGCTGGCCGTCGGGCAGGAAATAGGCGGCGGTGCTGTCGAAGCGCCCAAGTCGCTCGGCATCCCCGGCCACCAGGTCGGCAAGCCGGGGCGAGACGGCAAAGCCCTCCTCGGCCAGCGTGGTGGCGGCGTCGAAGAGGCTGGACCACTCGGCGGTGCCCCACTTCTCATGCGCGCGGTACATCAGCATGGGCGTGCCGGGAACGCCGACCGAGCGCCCGCCGACGACGGCGTCGAAGAAGCCCAACGGCTCTCCGGCTTCGTTCTGGAAAAGCTTCGGCGTGGCGGCCAGCGGGGCCTTTTCGCGCCCGTCCAGCGTGGTGATCTCGCCGGTCTCGCCATCGTGCCAGACGAGGAAGGCGCCCCCGCCGAGGCCGGAACTTTGCGGCTCGACCAGCCCCAGCACGGTTTGCACGGCGACCATGGCATCGGCGGCGGTTCCGCCCGCGCGCAGGACATCGGCCCCGGCGGCGACGGCGTGGGGGTTTGCGGCAGCGACCATCCATTCCTGTGCCTCGACGGGCTGGCCTGCGGCCTTGGCCTCGAGCGCGGCGGCGACTTCGGGAGAGATGGCGGCGAGGTCACCGCTGGAGGCGCCCTCGGGCGCGACGGCATCCGCCGCGTCCTGCGCGAAAGCCGCGCCGGACAGGCTGGTCGCGGCCAGCATGAGTGTCAGAAATCGCATGTGTTCACCTCCCGAGTGATTGTTTCGGGATCACTCAACCACGAGAGGCGAGTCGGGGAAACCCTGCGAGGGTGAACAGCGGCGGGCGGTGCCCGTGCGGAGAGGCACGGTTTGGGATGGTGTGCGGTGGCGGGAATGCGGGCTGGGTGGCGGATGGCTTCGACAGATGGCAGCGCGCTGTAGGCCGCCGGAGCATCTGGAAGCGATGCCGAGTCAGTCGGTCCCTGTCTCCAAAGCGGTCCACCACCGGGCGCGGAGCCAAGGCCGCAGGCCGCCGCGCCATCGCATGGCCGTTCCCCCGGCCCGGCGATTTGGCTGCCGACAGCGCGACCTGACGGGACTTCTACGGACTTTGCGGGGATAAACTGCCTTCCAGAGATGACAGATCGCCGGACCACGGCCCTGCGATGGCGCGGCTCATCGTGTCGTGACGGCCCGCGCGCCTGCGCACTGGGACAGGCGGCGCGGTCGCTAATGCGGAACGGCAGTGCGGCGTTGCTTGCGGACTCGCGGAGCGATGCCCCCGGTGCCATTCTTGCCCCTGTGGAGACCGTCGCCCTACTTCTTCTTCATCGCCGCCAGCAGCGCGTCGCCAAGTGCGCCCTGACCGCCGCCCTGCGGCTGCTTCGGAGCGCTGCCGCCCTTGGGTCCCTTCGGGGGCCGTCCGGGGCCACGGTCGTTGCGCTCTGGGCGGGTGCCGCCGCGCGGTGCGCCGCGATCCGAGGCGCCGCCGTCCTTCTTCATCGAAAGCCCGATGCGCTTGCGCGGCACGTCGACCTCGGTCACGCGGACCTTGACCACGTCGCCCGCCTTGACCACCTCATGCGGGTCCTTGACGAAGCGGTCGGCCAGCTGGCTGACGTGGACCAGCCCGTCCTGATGCACGCCGATGTCCACGAAGGCGCCGAAGGCGGCGACATTGGTCACCGTGCCTTCCAGCATCATGCCCGGCTTGAGATCCTTGATGTCCTCGACCCCGTCGGTGAAGGCGGCGGTCTTGAAGCCGGGGCGGGGGTCGCGGCCGGGCTTTTCCAGTTCCGTCAGGATGTCGCGCACCGTGGGCAGGCCGAAACGGTCGTCGACGAATTGCTCGGCCCGCAGGCCCTTCAGCGCCTGCGGCTGGCCCATGATCTGGCGGATGTCGCGCCCGCAGGCCTGCACGATGCGGCGGGCCACGTCATAGGCCTCGGGGTGGACGGACGAGGCATCCAGCGGTTCGGCCCCGTCGCGGATACGCAGGAAGCCCGCGCATTGCTCGAACGCGCGCGGCCCGAGGCCCGCCACCTTGAGCAGCGCCTTGCGCGATGCGAAGGCGCCGTGCGCGTCCCGGTGGGCGACGATGGCCTGCGCGACCGAGGACCCAAGGCCCGAGACATGCGCCAGAAGCGGCGCCGAGGCGATGTTCAGGTCCACGCCCACGGCGTTCACCGCGTCCTCGACCACGCCTTCCAGCGCCTGCGCCAGACGCCGCTGGTCGACGTCGTGCTGGTACTGGCCGACGCCGATGCTTTCGGGCGGCACCTTCACCAGTTCCGCCAGCGGGTCCTGCAGGCGGCGCGCGATGGACACCGCGCCCCGCAGCGAGACATCGAGGTCGGGGAATTCCATCGCCGCCAGTTCCGATGCGGAATAGACCGAGGCCCCCGCCTCTGACACGACGACCTTGGTGGGCTTCGGCCCGTCGAGCAGCTTCAGCGTGTCGGCAACCAGCCGCTCGGTCTCGCGGCTGGCGGTGCCGTTGCCGATGGCGATCAGTTCGACGCCGTGGCGTTTGACCAGCCGGGCAATCTCGGCCTGTGCGCCACGCAGATCGTTCTTCGGCTGGAAGGGGTAGAGCGTCGCGGTCTCGACCAGCTTGCCGGTGGCGTCCACGACGGCAGCCTTCACGCCGGTGCGGATGCCCGGGTCGAGGCCCAGCGTCGCGCGGTTGCCCGCAGGCGCCGCCAGCAGCAGATCCTTGAGGTTGCGGGCGAAGACGGCAATGGCCTCTTCATGCGCGCGGCGGCGCAGGTCGGTCATCAGGTCCATGTACATGGTCAGCGAGAGCTTCACCCGCCACGTCCAGCCCGCCGCGTCGCGCAGCCATTGGTCGCCCGGCGCGTCGCCGGGGATGCCGATGGCCGAGGCGACGATGCCCTTGGCGCGCTCTGCGCCGGTTTCGGGCTCTGGCGCGATCTCGACGGTGACGATTTCCTCCTTCGAGGCGCGCAGAATGGCCAACGCGCGGTGGCCGGGGATCTTGGCCCAAGCCTCCGAATGGTCGAAGTAGTCCGAGAATTTGGCCCCGGCCTCTTCCTTGCCCGGCACGACGCGGGCGGTGATCTGCGCCTCACGCATCATGAAGTCCCGCAGGCGGCCCAGTAGGTCGGCGTTTTCCGAGAGCTCTTCGGCGAGGATGTCGCGGGCCCCTTCGAGCGCGGCCTTGGTGGTTTCGACAGTCTCGCTGGTGAAGGTCTCGGCGAGGGCGGCGGGATCGGCAGAGCGGTCTTCCATGATCTTGCGCAGAAGCGGTTCGAGGCCGTTCTCGCGGGCGATCATCGCCTTGGTGCGGCGCTTGGGCTTGTAGGGCAGATAGATGTCTTCGAGCCGGGCCTTGCTGTCGGCCTGCGCGATGTCGCGGGCCAGCGTGTCGGTCAGTTTGCCCTGCGACTTGATCGAGTCGAGGATGGCGGCGCGGCGCTTTTCCATTTCGCGGAGGTAGGTGAGGCGGTCGCCCAGCGTGCGCAGCTGGGTGTCGTCGAGGCCGCCCGTCACCTCCTTACGGTAACGCGCGATGAAGGGGACGGTGGCGCCCCCGTCCAGAAGCCCCACGGCGGCGGTGACCTGCGCCGGGCTGGCGGCGATCTCGGTGGCGATGGTGCGGCTGATGCGGGCTTCGGTCTGGTCCACGGGGCGTCCTCCGGTCGGGCTTTGAAGCGCTGGTTTAGCCGTGTGCGTGCGGGTCGCCAAGGGGGTGGCGCCCTGTTGGCGGCGGTGTGCCGGGGGCGGCGTGGCGTTGAGGTACTTGGTGCAAGAAGAAGCGCAAGGGGGCGCGAAAGGGGCAGGGATGGGGTCTGGAAAAGGCTTGGCCGCACCCGGTGGTGCGATCGGTCGCCGGGCGCGGACATCGGGCGACGCCGCGGCGCCATGATGCAGAAGGCCTGTCTTCGACAGGAGGGGCCGTCCGTGCCGTCAAAGGCGGGTTGTTGTAGAGGGGACGGTGGTGCGGGGGGCGGTGATGTGGCTGTCCGCCGCGCGAGTTGACGGGTGCTGTATGGACTGGGCGGGGATCAAGCGTCAACCGGAGAGGAGGTCGCCAGGCCGGTGTGCGGTGATGGTTCGGCGCCTCCCTGGCGGCTTTGTACCGGGGGAGGGGCAGCGGGGAGCGCGAAGGCCTTTGCCCTCGGCGGCGCCGTTTCAGAAATACGGTGCGCCGGGGACCTTGACGTAGAGCGCGTAGAGCGATTGGCTGGCGGCCATGAAGAGACGTGTCCGCGCCCGCCCGCCGAAACACAGGTTGGCGCAGCGTTCGGGCAGGTGGATGTGGCCGATGGCGCTGCCGTCGGGGGCAAAGATCCGCACGCCGTTGCGGCCCGCGCCGGTGCCCCATCCGGCCCAGAGGTTGCCCTGAATATCGACGCGGAAGCCGTCGGGGTTGCCGCCCGCACCGGCGTCGATATGCGGGCGCGGCTCCGGGGCGCGGCGCCCGTCGGCAGAAAGCTCGGCCACGAGGATGCGCTTGGGCCGCGCGCCGCTTTCGACGATGTAGAGCAGGCTCTCGTCGGGCGAGAAGCACAGCCCGTTGGGCTGGTTCACGCCTTCGACGGCGAGGCTCAGCGTGCCGTCCGGGTCGATGCGGTAGACATTGGTGGGCAGTTCCGGCTCGGCCACGCCGCCCTCGTACTCCGCCGAGATGCCGAAGACCGGGTCGGTGAACCAGATGCTGCCGTCCGACTTCGCCACCACGTCGTTGGGGGAATTCAGCCGCTTGCCCTGGAAGCTGTCGGCCAGCACGGTCAGGGTTCCGTCCCACTCGGTTCGCGTGACCGCGCGCCTCTGGTGCTGGCAGGACACCAGCCGCCCCTGCCGGTCGCGGGTGTTGCCGTTGGTAAAGCCGCCGGTGCGCAGGGTCGTGACCGCGCCCGAGGCCTCGTCCCAGCGCAGCAGGCGGTCATTGGGAATGTCGCTCCAGACCAGGGCGTTCTGATCGCCGAACCAGACCGGTCCCTCGGCCCAGCGGCTGCCGTGATACAGGCGCTCGACCGCGGCGTGGTGCAGGATCAGCGCCTCGAAGCGCGGGTCGAGCACCTCGATGGCGGGATCGGGATAGGTTTCTGACGGGTGCCACATGGCTGCTCTCCTCCTTGGTCGCGGCGAAGGTAGCGCATGGGGCGGGCAGGGGCATCGCAAAAGCGGACCCTGCCCGACGGCGGCCCGGGGCGGTGGAAATCCCGTGGACGGGATTTGCAAATTCCTTCGAAGGAATTTGCGGCACCCGGATCGGGCGTCGTTATGCAATTTCGGGCAGGGTGTCGGGGCGCGCGGCCCGGTTGCCGGTATTGGCTTTGACACCCTCTTCGGGCCGTGGGACGCCATCCCCCGTCGGCCTCGGTCGAATCGCATTGCCACCAGCACCACAGCACCACCCAAGGGACTTCGATGACCAAATTCGCCCTGCGCACCAAATGCGCCTCGAAACGCGGGATGGTCTCCGCCGTTTCCACCTACCTCGCCGAAACGGGCTGCAACATCACCGACAGCGCCCAGTTCGACGATGCCCATACCGGCAACTTCTTCATGCGCGTCAGCTTCCGGTCCGAGGACGGCGCGGGCCTTGCCGATCTCGAAAGCGGCTTCGAGGCGATCAAGGCGCGGTTCGGCATGACCTCGGAGTTCTTCGACGAGACCGTCAAGCGCAAGGTCGTGATCATGGTCAGCCGCTTCGGGCACTGCCTGAACGACCTGCTCTACCGCGCCCGCATCGGCGCCCTGCCGATCGAGATCGTCGCGGTGATCTCGAACCACATGGATTACCAGAAAGTCGTGGTGAACCAGGACATCCCCTTCCACTGCATCAAGGTCACGAAGGACAACAAGCCCGAGGCCGAGGCGCGCATCCAGCAGGTCGTCGATGACACGGGCGCGGAACTGATCGTGCTGGCGCGCTACATGCAGATCCTGTCGGACGCCATGTGCAAGACCTTCTCGGGGCGGATCATCAACATCCACCACTCCTTTCTGCCCTCCTTCAAGGGCGCGAACCCCTACAAGCAGGCCTTCGAGAAGGGCGTGAAGCTGATCGGCGCGACCTCGCACTACGTGACCGCAGACCTGGATGAGGGGCCGATCATCGAGCAGGACATCATCCGCGTGACCCACGCGCAGTCGGGCGACGACTACGTGTCGCTGGGCCGGGACGTGGAATCGCAGGTGCTGTCGCGCGCGGTGCATGCCCATGTGCATGGGCGGGTCTTCCTGAACGGCGAGAAGACCGTGGTCTTCCCGCCCTCGCCCGGCTCTTACGCCTCGGAACGCATGGGCTGACGCCTTCGGCCTGTCCTGCGCCATGGTGCGGGGCGGGCCCGGGGCGGGCGTTTCGCGGTGGGGCCCGGTGCCGCCGCGCCTAGAGCATCGAGGGCACGACCTGATCCGGCGGGCGGTGGCCGTCGGCGAAGGTCTTGACGTTGATGATGACCTTCTCGCCCATCTCGACCCGGCCCTCGTAGGTGGCCGATCCCATATGCGGCAGCATCACCACGTTGGGCATGTCGCGCAGGTCCGGATTGCCCTGAATCCCGTGCTCGTAGACGTCGAGACCCGCGCCTGCCAGTTCGCCCGCCTTCAGCATCCGGGTCAGGGCGTTCTCGTCGATGACCTCCCCGCGCGAGGTGTTCACGATCACCGACGAAGGCTTCATCAGCTTCAGGCGTCGGGCGTTCAGCAGATGGTAGGTTGAGGGCGTCGAGGGGCAGTTCACACTGATCATGTCCATGCGCGCCACCATCTGGTCGAGGCTTTCCCACCAGGTCGCCTCCAGCGGTTCCTCGACCTCGGGGCGCAGGCGGCGGCGGTTGTGGTAGTGGATCTGCATGCCGAAGGCCTGCGCGCGCCGCGCCACCGCCTGTCCGATCCGGCCCATGCCGAGGATACCCAGCCGCTTGCCGCCCAGCCGCCCGCCCAGAAGGGCCGTCGGCGCATAGCCGGACCAGTCGCCCTTCTGCATGACGGTGATGCCCTCCTGCAGGCGCCGGGTGACGCCCAGCATCAGGGCCAGCACCATGTCGGCGGTGTCCTCGGTCACCACGCCGGGGGTGTAGGACACGAGGATCCCGCGCGAGCGCGCGGTCGAGACATCGATGTGGTCGAAGCCCGCGCCGTAGTTGGCGATCAGCTTCAGCCGCTCGCCCGCCTGACCGATCAGGCCCGCGTCGATCTGGTCGGTCACCGTGGGCACCAGCACATCCGCCGACCGGACCGCGTCCACAAGCTCGCCCCGGGTCATCGGGGTGTCGTCGCTGCGCAGCGTCACGTCGAAAAGCTCGGACAGGCGTGTCTCCACCACCTCCGGCAAGCGTCGCGTGACGACAACACTCAGACGTTTTGATGGCATTGCGGCTCTCCCTGACCTTCCCGGCGCACCGGCGCCTGGCTAGACTGGTACAGGATAATGCGGGGCACAAGAACCCCGCCGGAAAAACTCGGGCAGGACCGACCTATGTTCAGGAAAGCCATCGTGCTAATGGTCATCCTCTGCGCGCAGATCGCCTCTGCGGGGCAGGAACTTGGACCGATCACCAACCTTCCGTTGCCACGCTATGTCTCGATGAAGGCGGCAGAGGGCAACGTGCGGCGCGGTCCGTCGCTGACGCACCGGATCGACTGGGTCTACAAGCGCCGCGACATGCCGCTGGAGATCACCGCCGAACACGGCCACTGGCGCCGGGTGCGCGACCGCGACGGCGCGGGCGGATGGGTGCATTACTCGCTGCTCTCGGGGGTGCGGACGGTGATCGTCGAGCAGGACATGGTGTCGCTCTACCAGCGGCCCGATCCGGACAGCCGCGTGAACGCCCGGCTGGAACTGGGCGTCGTCGCCCGCCTCGGTGCCTGCCAGCCGCATTGGTGCGAACTGACGGCGGGCGGCTACAGCGGCTGGGCACCGAAGGCGGCGCTCTGGGGCGTGAAACCCGACGAGCTGCGCGAGTAACCGACCCGACGCACCCGGCCGTCGCCATCGCCGCTCGGGCCGATTGGTGTTCTTCGAGGTATCTCCGGTCAGGCGCGGGCCTCCGGCGCGCCGGACCCTATAGGTCAGACAGGGATACCTCCGGGGGTGCCGTGGCACACGGCGCGGCAAAGGGCAGGGCCTGTGGTTTCTTCCTGGTCCAAATACCCTCGGGGGTGAGGGGGCAGGGCCCCCTTTTCCCGTGGCCCGCCTCAGGCGGCCTCGTGCATGAGGATCGCGGCTTCGGACTTCGACAGGTTCCGCCGGGCGTAGGATCCGTAGAGATGCGGATTCTCGGCCGCCGACGGCATTTCCCGCAAGAGCCGCGCGCGATCACCCTCGGCGAGGGAGGACAGTGCGGTGTTCGCCGGGTGGAAGCTTTCGGTTTCCACGCCATTGGCGAAGAGCACCTCGTGCCGGGGCAGCATCAGGTGGTGGTAGGTGACGTCGCGGGCGGCGGTGTCCAGCACCACGCTGTCGCCGTTCAGCAGGTCGCGGGCCGCCACCAGAACCTCGGGGGTGTTGAACAGCGCACGGGCCACGACGCCCTTCACCACCATCCGGTGTTCCGGCGAGACGACGATCTCGCTGTCCGGCTCGCCGATGCCGAAGGCGCCGGGGCGGATGCGCACCGGGCGCAGGCGCGGCATGGCGAAGAGCCGCGCGCCAGTCATGTGGCGCGAGCCGGTCCAGCGGATTTCCTGCGGCCCACTGTCCTTGGTCTGCACCCTGTCGCCTGCGCGCAGGTCCTCGACCGGAACCGGGCCGCGGGGGGTCAGGATCATCGTGCCGGGGGTAAAGCAGATGACCCCGCTGGCCTGATCGTCCGTGGCCTGGCAGGCGCGCGCGTCCAGCCGGTGATGCACGACCCAGAGGTCGCGCCCCGAGGGCGGGATCTCGTCGAGGAACATCAGCAGCGGCGGGCTTTCCCCGCTGACCTCGATCAGGGTGACCGTATAGCTTTTCGCGCCGTCGGTGACGACAAAGCTGCTGTCGGTGACCGGATGCTCGACCGCCACGCGATCCAGACGCGTTTCCTGCGTCAGCGCCGCGCCTACCAGTCGACGCACCATCCGCGCCGCGCGTTTTCGGATGTCCCCGTCGCCTTCTGCCCGGTCGAGCTGGAGGATCGACGAAGGTCCATCGACCCTCACCGGAACCCCGTGCCAGGACCACGCGGCCCCGACGGTCAGCGAAGACGGAGGCGCGGCCTTCAGGCCGTCTATTTCCGTCTGCGACCAGGAGATGACGAACGTGCCTCGATAGCCCGTTGCCATGCCTGAAATTTCTGCCTCGATTTTTTCTTTTGTTATCGAGACACTATCAAAAATGGCTCATCCTGAGAATGCCGCGCTGTGCTGTGGGCGGGGTCGCGCTTACCTCAGTCCGGGCCTGTGCCCGGTCAGTCACAAAAATGCCGCCTTTAGGTTGTGTCTCCGAAAATGGCATTCGCTCAGGGTGTCGGGCCGTTTTCTCAGGCCGAGTCGAATCCACTGCGACCGATGCTGTCATAACCGGTGAATCCGGCGGCGCGCGCGTCTTCAGGGCTGTAGATGTTGCGCAGGTCAGCCATGCGGGCACTGGCCATGCTGTCGGCAAGCTGGGTCAGGTCCAGCGCGCGGAACTCGTTCCATTCGGTCAGGATCACCAGCAGGTCGGCGCCCTCGGCGGCGCGATAGGGGTCAGCGGCCCAGTCGACGCCGGGCAGCATGTGCTCGCCCTCGCGGCGGCCCTGCGGATCGACCACGCGCACCTTGGCGCCGCCGCCCACGAGGGCGGGCACGATGGTCAGCGAGGGCGCATCGCGCATGTCGTCGGTGTTTGGCTTGAAGGTCACCCCCAGCACCGCCACGGTCTTGCCGTTGAACGATCCGCCGCAGAGGTCGAGCAGCTTGTCGATCATCCGCCGCTTGGTGTCCTCGTTCACCTTGATCACCGTTTCGACGATGCTCATGGGGCTGGCGTGTTCCTGTCCGATGCGGGCCAGCGCCTTGGTGTCCTTGGGAAAGCACGACCCGCCATAGCCCGGCCCCGCATGCAGGAACTTGTTGCCGATGCGGCCGTCCATGCCCATGCCCTTCGACACCTGCTTGACGTCCGCGCCGACCTTCTCGCACAGCGCCGCGATCTCGTTGATGAAGGTGATCTTCGTCGCGAGAAAGGCGTTGGCGGCGTATTTGATCATCTCGGCGGACTCGAGGTCCGTGGTGACGATGGGGAAGTCGCGCAGGTAGAGCGGGCGGTAGATGCCTTCCATCACCTTTGCGGCGCGCTCGGTCTCGACGCCCACGACCACGCGGTCGGGCTTCATGAAGTCGTCGATGGCCGCGCCCTCGCGCAGGAATTCGGGGTTCGAGGCGACGTCGAAGTCCAGCGCGGGGTTGGCGGCGGCCACGGCCTCGCGCACCTTTGCGTTGGTGCCCACCGGCACCGTCGACTTGGTCACGACCACGACGTAGTCCTTCGCCGCGCGGGCGATTTCCTCGGCGGCGGCCATGACGTAGGTCAGGTCGGCGTGGCCGTCGCCGCGCCGCGTCGGCGTGCCCACGGCGATAAAGACCGCCTCGGCGCCGTCGATGGCCTTGGCGAGGTCGAGCGTGAAGGTCAGGCGTCCGGCCTCGACGTTCTTCGCCATGAGCGTGTCGAGCCCCGGCTCGTAGATCGGCACCTCGCCGCGTTCCAGCATCTCGATCTTGCGGGGGTCCTTGTCGACGCAGACAACCTCGTGCCCGAAATCCGAGAAACAGACACCCGAGACCAGGCCGACATAGCCCGTACCGATCATGGCAATTTTCATCGTCACAGTCCTTTCAGGCCTATGTCCGGCCCTTGCATCGTCCCCACATGCGACCGCAACGGGGCTCTGTCAACACGACGGTCGGAACCGGCGGGGATATGCTGAGGCATTCACCCGAGGCGTGCGCGCAGGGATGTCAGCGTTCGGGACACCAGCGCGGCGGCGGTTTCGCGGCTGTCAGCCTCGGCGTAGCAGCGGAACTCGGGCGCGTTACCCGAGGGGCGCAGGTGCAGGACGGTGCCGCCCTCGAAGGTCACCCGCAGCCCGTCGGTCAGGTCCAGCGCGGTCTCCGCTCCGCAGCCTGTGAAAAAGGCCTCCCGGGCGGCGCTGTCGCCGGTCAGATCGGCGATGAAGGCCTGCGCGCGTTCTGTCGCGATCCCGGCGATCCGGTCGGCGGCGGTAAAGCGGGGCGGCAGCGCGTCGACCAGCGCCGCAAGCGCGGTCCCGGCCGCCTTCGCCGCCGCCAGCGGCGCAAGGATCGGCAGCAGGCAGTCGCGCGTCATCAGCGGCGCCAGCGTGCCGGTGTCGAAGCCCAGCAGGAAGCCGCCGTTGGCCTCGTAGCCGATCACCTTCGCGTCGGGCTCCGCGGCGCGGGCCGCCGCCATGGCGGCGATCACGAAAGGCGATCCGATGCGCGTCCGCTCTACCCTCAGGCCAAAGGCCGGGTCCGCGACCATGCTGTTCGACGAGACCGGCGTGCAGACCACCCGGGCGCCAAGGTGCCGCGCGGTGAGCATGCCCAGCACGTCGCCGGGCACCACCCGCCGGGCATCGTCGACCACCATCGGGCGGTCACCGTCGCCATCGGTCGAGATCAGGACGTCCAGCGCGTGCTTTGCGAACCATCCGGCAAACAGCGCCCGGGTATCGGGGTCCAGCGCTTCGGTGTCGACGGGAATGAAGGTGTCAGAGCGCGCGATGGGCACGGCCCGCCCGCCCAGGGCCTCGACGACCGCCACCATCAGGTCGCGGGCCACCGAGGAATGCTGGTAGACGCCCACCGTCATGCCGGACAGCGTGTCCGTGGCAAAGCCGCCGGTGTAGCGCGCAAGATAGCCCGCGGCCGCGCCCCGGGTCTCTGCCGCGCCCAGGGGCGCCTCGGGCGGGGTCTGGCCAAGGGCGGCGTTGATGCGCGCCTCGTCCTCTTTCAGGATCTCGCCGCTGGGCACGTAGAACTTCAGCCCGTTGCGGTCGGCGGGAATGTGGCTGCCGGTGACCATGATCGCCGCGGCGCCCTCAGCCATGGAGGACAGCGCCAGCGCGGGCGTCGGCACCGCGCCGCAGTCCACCGCCGTCAGCCCCATGGCACGGACCGCTTCGATCACCCAGTCCGCGATTTCGGGCGAGGAGGGGCGCAGGTCGCGCCCGACATGAACCGCGCCGCCATGCGGGCAGGCGGTCAGGAAGGCCGCCACGTAGTCGCGCACCAGCGGGTGGGTCAGCTCCGCCACCAGCCCGCGCAGGCCGCTTGTCCCGAATTTCGGCGCCATCGCCGTCTCCCTCTTTGCTGCCGGGGTTTTCCCGCGTCCGGCCCGGGCAGGCAAGCGCCAACCGTTGCATCTGCGGCGGCAACGTGGAACCTGAGTCCGGCAGACAACGAAAGGCAGGCAATGTCGGAAGTCTACGACGTGGTGATCGTGGGGGGCGCGGTGATCGGGTCCAGCGTGGCCTGCTACCTGTCCGGCGCCGAAGGCTTTGACGGTCGCGTGCTGGTGGTCGAACGCGACCCGAGCTATGCGCAGGCCTCGACGGCGCTTTCGGCGGCCTCGATCCGCACCCAGTTCTCCAATGCGATCAACGTGGCCATCAGCCAGTACGGCGCCGAGGTGATCCGCGATTTCGCCACGCGCATGGCCTGCGGCGACGACCGCCCGGATCTGAACTTCCATGAGGGCGGCTATCTCTACCTCGCCGCGACGCCGGAGCAGGAAAGAACCCTGCGCGAAAACCACGCGGTGCAAAGGGCCTGCGGCGCCGATGTCGTGCTCTGGTCGCCGGAAGAACTGGCCCGCGCCTTTCCGCACCTGAACACAGGGGATATCCGCCTCGCCTCCTACGGGCAAAGCGGCGAGGGCTGGTTCGACAACACGGGCCTGATGAACGGTTTTCGCAACAGGGCCCGGGCGCAGGGTGTCGACTATATCCGTGACGAGGTCACCGGCCTCGCGCGCGCGGGCAACCGCATCACCCATGTCACCCTTGCCTCGGGCCGCACGCTGGCCTGCGGAACGGTGGTTAACGCCGCCGGGCCGCGCGCCGCACAGGTGGCGCGGATGGCCGGGCTGCACATCCCGGTCGAGCCGCGCAAGCGCACGGTCTTCCTCTACGACTGCGCCCGAAGCCCCGAGGGCTCGGCCCGCGTCAACCATGGCCGCCTGCCGCTGATGATCGACCCCTCGGGCGTCTACTGCCGCCCCGAAGGCCGCTATTTCATGACCCAATGCCCGCCCGAAGACGACCGCGCCGTGGATACCGGAGATTTCGACCCCAACCATACCGAGTTCGAAGAGCGCATCTGGCCCGTCCTCGCCGCCCGCTCCGAGGCTTTCGAGGCGATCAAGGTGATCCGCAGCTGGGCCGGCCACTACGCCTGGAACAGGCTCGACCACAACATGATCGTCGGCCCGCACCCCGAGGTGCCGAACATGCTCTTTGCCAACGGCTTCTCGGGCCACGGCCTCCAACAGGCCCCGGCCACCGGTCGCGCCGTTGCCGAACTGATCGTCCACGGCACCTACCGCACGCTCGACCTCTCGCCGCTGGGCGTGGACCGTATCCTGACCGGTACCCCCTTCCTCGAGAAAAACGTGATCTGACCGCCCGGGGCTGGCCTGCGCCTCCGGCGGGAGTATTTTTGCAGAAAAGAAGTCAGGGGCCTGCGCGCCATCTCCGGCGGGGGACGACCCTGTGCTTCTTCTCTGTCCAAATACTCACAGCCCGGCCCGAAAAACCCTGCAACGCAGCCGGAAAATCGCCCTCCGACCGATCCGCTTGCGCTTTTTGCTCCGGCAAGGGATGATCCGCCGCGAATGCGCTGGTAGCGCAACCAGACCTTCCGGGGGGACATCGTGACACAGACAAGGGTGGCCGTGATTGGCCTCGGCTCCATGGGCTATGGGGTGGCGGCAAACTGCCTGAAAGCAGGGCTCGAGACATGGGGCGCCGACGTCAACGCCGCCCAGGTGGACCGCTTCGCGGGCGAGGGCGGCAAGCCCGTGACCGGCCCCGGCGACTACGCGGCGGCCGATGTCGTCGTGACTGTCGTGGTGAACGCCGCGCAGACAGAGGCGGTGCTCTTCGGAGAGCAGGGCGCCGTGGCGCAGATGAAACCCGGCGCCGTCGTGGTCTCCTGCGCCACCGTCGCGCCGGACTTCGCCCGCGCCATGGCCGCGCGCTGTGCCGAGGCGGGGGTGCTCTACCTCGACGCGCCGATCTCGGGCGGGCAGGTCAAGGCCGCCTCGGGCGAGCTGTCGGTCATGGCCTCCGGCGCACCCGAGGCCTTCGCCAGGGCGCGCCCGGTGCTGGACGCCATGGCCGCCAAGGTCTTCGAACTGGGCGACGAGGCCGGGCCGGGGTCCGCCATGAAGGCGATCAATCAGCTTCTGGTGGGCGTGCATCTGGCCGCCATGGGCGAGGCCATGACTTTCGGCATGACGCAGGGCGTGACGCCCGAGCAATTCGTCGAGGTCATCCCCGAATGCGCCGGCACCAGCTGGGTGTTGGAGAACCGTGCGCCGCATGTGGTGTCGGGCGACTACACGCCGCTCTCCGCCGTGGACATCTGGCTGAAGGACCTCGGCATCGTCTCCGACATCGCGCGCAGCGCGAAGTTCAGCGCGCCCCTGACGGCGGCGGCACTGCAGCAGTGGATCGCGGCCAGCGGCATGGGCATGGGGCGCGAAGACGACGCCGCCATTGCCAAACTTTACGCCACGCACGCAGGCCTGAGCCTGCCGGGAGACAAGACATGACCCTTCTCGGAGCCATCGCCGACGATTTCACCGGCGCCACCGACCTTGCGGGCCTTCTGGCGCGCTCCGGCGTGCCGGTCTCGCTGCGGCTGGGGGTGCCGGACACGCCGCCCGCCGACACCGCCCCCTTCGAGGTGATCGCGCTGAAATGCCGGACGGAACCGGTGGACAAGGCCGTCGCCGACTGCCGCGCCGCGCTGGCATGGTTGCAGAAGGCGGGCGCGCAGCGCTTCTTCTGGAAATACTGCTCGACCTTTGATTCGACGCCCGAGGGCAATATCGGCCCGGTCGCCGAGGCGCTGATGGCGGACCTTGGCGCGGATCAGACGATCTACTGCCCCGCCTTCCCGGAAAACGGCCGGTCGATCTTCATGGGCAACCTCTTCGTCGGGCGGCAGCCTCTGGCGGAAAGCCCGATGAAGGATCACCCGCTGACGCCGATGACCGATTCCAACCTGATGCGCCTGCTGGAACCGCAGGTGACGCGGCCCGTGGGGCTGGCCGACCGGCTGACCGTGGCGCGGGGCGCCGAGGCGCTCCGGGCGGAACTCGCGCGACTGGCCGATGAAGGCGTGGCCCATGTCGTCATCGATGCGGTGGCCAACGAAGACCTCTATACCATCGCCGAGGCCTGTCGGGACATGCCGCTGATGACCGGCGGCAGCGCGGTCGCCATGCCCCTGCCCAAGCTCTGGATGCAGGACGGCGCGCTAAAGGCCGACACCGCCCGCGCGCCCGAGCAAATCGGCCCCGGCGCGGTGGTCCTGTCCGGCAGCTGTTCCGCCATGACCCGCAAGCAGGTCGAGGCTTACAAGGCGACCGGTGCGGCGTCGTACCGGCTCGACCCCGTCAAGCTGGACGAGGAAGGCCCGCAGAAGGCGCTGGACTGGCTCGCGTCGCAGGATCTGGAGGCGGCGCCCTTGGTCTATGCCACCGCAGAACCCGATCAGGTGCGCGCCGCGCAGGCCGCGCTGGGCCGCGAAGAGGCGGGCGCCGTGGTCGAGCGTGCGCTGGCCAAGCTGGCGGTCGCGGCCCGCGACCGGGGCGCGCGGCGTGTCGTCGTCGCGGGCGGCGAGACCTCGGGCGCGGTCGCGCAGGCGCTGGGCATTGACCGGCTCGACATCGGCGCCGAGATCGCGCCGGGCGTGCCGTGGTGCACCTGCGACAGCGGCGGCGCGCGCATCGCGATCACGCTGAAGTCCGGCAACTTCGGCGCCGAGACCTTTTTTGCCGACGCGCTGGGGGCCCTGGCATGAGCGCAGAGGCCCGCCTGCGCGAGCAGCTTTGCCTGCTGGCGAAATCGCTGTACGACCGGGGGCTGACCCATGGCTCGACCGGCAACATCTCGGCCCGGACGCCGGATGGCGGGCTTCTGGTCTCGCCCACCGGCTCCAGCTTTGGCCGGCTCGACCCCGGGCGGCTGGCGCGCTTCGACGCGGCGGGCCAGCACATCGACGGCGATAGGCCAACCAAGGAAATGCCGCTGCACACGGCCTTTTACGACACGCGCGGCACTGCGGGGGCGGTGGTGCATCTGCACAGCTGCCACTCGGTCGCGCTGTCGCTGCTGCCGGGGGTGGACGAGGACAACTTCCTGCCCGCCTTCACGCCCTATGGCATCATGCAGCTGGGCCGGGTGAAGCTGCTGCCCTTCTTCGTGCCGGGCGATCCGGCCATGGGGCAGGCGGTGCGCGGGCTGGCGGGCAAGCGTTCGGCGGTGATGCTGGCGAACCACGGCCCCGTGGTGGCGGCCAGGGATGTCGAGGCCGCCTGCAACGCCATCGAGGAACTGGAAGCCACCGCCCGGCTGGCGCTGATGACGCGCGGCATGGGGGCGGAGCCCCTGACCGGCGGACAGGTTCGCGCGGTGGTCAATACATTCGACGTGGAGTGGGACACATGAAGTTTTCGGCCAATCTTGGTTTCCTCTGGACCGACCGGCCACTGGCCGAGGCGATCCATGCCGCGAAGGCGGCGGGGTTCGACGCGGTGGAATGCCACTGGCCCTATGACGAGCCAGTCGCAGAGGTCCGCGCGGCGCTGGAGGAGACCGGCCTGCCGATGCTGGGCCTGAACACCCGGCGCGGCGATACGGCGGCGGGCGAAAACGGGCTGGCCGCGCTGCCGGGCCGCGAGGACGAGGCCCGCGCCGCCATCGACGAGGCGCTGGCCTATGCCCGGGCCATCGGTGCGGCCAACGTGCATGTCATGGCCGGTTTCGCCTCTGGCGCAGAGGCGGACGCGGCCTTTGTCGCCAATCTCTCTTACGCCTGCGAGACGGCGCATTCGCATGGGATCACGGTGCTGATCGAGCCCCTGAACCACTACGACGCACCGGGCTACTACCTTGCGACCACGGGCCACGCGCGGGCGGTGATCGAGGCGGTGGGGGCGCCTAACCTGAAGCTGATGTTCGATTGCTACCACGTCCAGTTGATGGAGGGCGACCTGACCAACCGGCTGAAGGCCCTGCTGCCGATCATCGGGCATATCCAGTTCGCAGGGGTGCCGGACCGCGGTGCGCCGGACCGGGGCGAGGTGGATTTCTCGTATATGTTCAAGGTGATCGACGCACTTGGATGGGCCGCACCGCTGGGTGCGGAATACAAGCCCGGCGGCCCGACCGAGGACACGCTGGGCTGGTTCACCCTGACCCGCTGACGCGCCTTAACGCACCGCTCGTCGCGGGGGCGCTGTCGGATGCCTCCGGCGGGAGTATTTTTGCAGAAAAGAAGCCCGCAGGCGCGCCTTGTCGGACAGGTCCGGTTCGGGCGGCACCGTCGCACAGAGGTATTTTTGCCAAGAAGAAACACGAGGTGTGCGCGTCTCTGCGCCGTGGGACGGCCTGTTGCGAGGCGGTGAAAGCGGCTTTCCCTTGGGGCGGATTTTGGTATACCAAATCGCGAGACCTGGCCGCTCCGGGTGGCCGCGACGGGAGGAGAACACGCCATGACGCAGTTGAAGCTTGCCGGGTGCATGTCCCGGCTTGGCACCGAGTCGGCCTTTGTCGTGCTGGCGCGCGCGGGCAAGCTGGCCGCCGAGGGGCGCGACATCATCAATCTCGGCATCGGGCAGCCGGATTTCCGCACGCCCGAGCATATCGTCGAGGCCGGGATCAAGGCGCTGCAGGACGGCCATCACGGCTATACGCCGGCCAACGGCCTGCCCAAGCTCCGCGAGGCGGTTGCCGCCGACCTGAACCGCCGCCACGGGGTCGAGGTGAACCCGGATCACGTCGTGGTGCAGCCGGGTGGCAAGCCCACCATGTTCTTCGCCTGCCTGATGTTCGGGGAACCGGGGGTCGAGATCATGTATCCCAACCCCGGCTTTCCGATCTACGAGTCGGTCATCAAGTATTCCGGCGCCACGCCGGTGCCGATCGCGCTGAGGGAAGAGAACGGTTTCGCCTTCTCCGCCGAGGAGGTGCTGGGCCAGATCACCGACAGGACGCGGCTGATCATCATCAACTCGCCCGCCAACCCCACGGGCGGCGTCACCCCGCGCGAGGAGATCGACAAGCTGGTCGCCGGGCTGATGGAGCATCCGCAGGTCGCGCTGATGTCGGACGAGATCTACTCCAACATGCTTTATGGCGGGCGCGAGCACGTCAGCCTGCTGCAATATTCCGAGATCCGCGACCGGCTGATCATGCTGGACGGCTGGTCCAAGACCTATGCCATGACCGGCTGGCGGCTGGGCTACGCGGTCTGGCCCGAAAGCCTCGTGGACCACGTCACCCGCCTTTGCATCAACGACCACTCCTGCGTGAACGCCGCGACCCAGTTCGCGGGCATCGCCGCGCTGGAAGGCCCGCAGGACGAGGTGACGCGCATGGTGGCCGAGTTCGACAGGCGCCGCCAGGTGATCGTCGAGGGGCTGAACGCGCTTCCGGGCGTGCGCTGTGCCGATTGCGCGGGCGCCTTCTATGCCTTCCCCAACATCGAGGGGACCGGGCTGACGGCCATGGAGGCGCAGAACCGCTTCCTTGACGAGGCGGGCGTGGCGACCGTGGCCGGGACCTCCTTCGGGGCCTTCGGCGAGGGCTACCTGCGCTTCTCCTATGCCAATTCCACCGAGAACATTCAGGAAGCGCTGCGGCGCATTCGTAACCTGCTGTGAAAGGCCTGACCGATGACTGACCCTGTCCTGCTGATTTCCGGCGCGAGCTTCAAGGAAGACGAGCGCGCGCGCCTCGCCGAGGCCTATCCCTCGACCTTTGTGGACGGCCCCGATGCCATGTCCGGCGTTCCCGAGGGCCAGCGCGGGGCGATTCGTGCCGTGGCCTACAAGGGGCACAAGCCCTTTGGCGGGGCCGAGATGGACCTCTTCCCGAACCTCGGCGTGATCGCCAACTACGGCGTGGGCTATGATGCCATCGACGTGGCGGCGGCGAGCGCACGGGGCATCAAGGTGACGAACACGCCGGACGTGCTGTCGGACGACGTGGCGGATTTGGCGGTGGCAATGCTGCTGGCGCAGGCGCGGACCATGCGTCTGGGCGAGGCGCATGTGCGCTCGGGCGACTGGGCGAAGAAGGGGGAGATCCCGCTGAACCGCAAGGTGACCGGGTCGAAGGTCGGGATTGTCGGCCTTGGGCGGATCGGGCGCGAGATCGCGGACCGGCTGGCGGCGTTCAAGATGGAAATCCACTACCACTCGCGCACCGAGAAGGAGACGCCGGGCTGGACCTATCACGCCGACCCGGTGAGTCTTGCGGGCGCGGTGGATTTCCTTGTTGTGGCGCTGGTCGGCGGATCGGCGACCGAGGGCTACGTGTCTAAAGAGGTGATCGACGCCATGGGGCCGCGCGGCGTGCTGGTGAACATCTCGCGCGGGACGACCGTGGACGAGGGCGCGCTGCTGGATGCGCTGGAAGAGGGGCGGATCGGCGGGGCCGGTCTGGACGTCTTCCTGAACGAGCCCAATCTGGACCCGCGCTTCCTGAAGCTGGAGAACGTGGTCCTGCAGCCGCATCAGGGGTCCGGATCGGTCGAGACCCGGCGCGACATGGCGCTGTTGCAGCTGGCCAACGTGCGGGCCTTCCTCGAAGGTGAGGCGCTGCCGACCGCGGTGAACTGAACGGACAGGGTTTCGCCTCGCTTGCGCGAGGCGACCGGCCGGGGGTTTCACCCCCGGACCCCCAGGATATTTGTGGACAGAAGAATGGGCGGGCTCCTGTTTCTTCTGTCCGGAAGTATCCCGGGGAGTGCGAGGGGCTGGCCCCTCGCTCCGACGGGGCGGCAGGACCGACGCGCCGCTATTCCTCGACATCGTCCATGTCGACCTGACCGGACAGGCGGCGGCGGATGATCGACCAGGACAGGCCCACGCCCAGCACGATGGACAGGGCGAGGATGCCGACCCATGTCGCGAAGCCGGGGTTGTCGAGGCTCACCAGCCCGAAGTCCCAGAGCACCCAGAGAATGGCGCCCACCAGCGCCAGCACCAGCAGCATGCCGGAGGCGCCGATCGACCGCAGGGTGGCGCGAATGTAGATCACGTAGCCCACCAGCAGGACCAGCGCCGCCAGCACGACCAGCGGCATTTGCGTGGACCAGTTGGCCTCTGCCCAGCGGATGAAGTTCAGTTGCGTCGGGTTGTAGGTTGCGGCCAGCAGGAGGAAGGCGAAAAGCCAGCGAAGGGCGAAGGACATTGGCAGGCTCCTGTTCGGATCGCTGCCTTGCTGCCCTCTTCATCCGCGTCTGTCCAGCCTCTTGCCGCGATTTTGCGGTTTCACCCGTGGCGCGCGGCGACTATACCGGCGCGGGTTTGCAGACCATTCCCGGCAAAGAAGGGGACCGATATGGCGAATGTGGTTGTCGTGGGCGCTCAGTGGGGCGACGAGGGCAAGGGCAAGATCGTGGACTGGCTGTCGGAACGCGCCGACGTCATCTGCCGCTTTCAGGGCGGGCACAACGCGGGTCATACGCTTGTCATTGACGGCAAGGTCTACAAGCTGAACGCGCTGCCTTCGGGCGTGGTGCGCGGCGGCAAGCTGTCGGTGATCGGCAATGGGGTCGTGCTGGACCCGTGGCATCTGGTGAAGGAGATCGCGACGATCCGCGAGCAGGGTGTCGAGATCACGCCCGAGACGCTGATGATCGCCGAGAACACGCCGCTGATCCTGCCGATCCACGGAGAGCTTGACCGGGCGCGTGAAGAGGCGGCCTCGAAGGGCACCAAGATCGGCACCACCGGGCGCGGCATTGGCCCCGCCTACGAGGACAAGGTCGGCCGCCGTGCGGTGCGCGTCGCGGACCTTGCCGACCGGGCGACGCTGGAGGCGCGGGTGGATCGCGCGCTGCAGCACCACGACCCGCTGCGCAAGGGGCTGGGGATCGAGCCGGTCGACCGCGAGGCGCTGATCGCCGCGCTGAGCGAGATCGCCGAGCAGATCCTGCCCTACGCCGCGCCGGTCTGGAAGGTGCTGAACGAAAAGCGCAAGGCGGGCACGCGGATCCTCTTCGAGGGGGCGCAGGGTGCGCTGCTGGACATCGACTTCGGCACCTATCCCTTCGTGACCTCGTCGAACGTGATCGCCGGGCAGGCGGCCACGGGCACCGGCATCGGGCCCGGCGCCATCGACTATGTGCTGGGCATCGTGAAGGCCTATACGACCCGCGTCGGCGAAGGCCCCTTCCCGACCGAACTGGACGACGACGACGGCCAGCGGCTGGGTGAGCGGGGCCGCGAGTTCGGCACCGTCACGGGCCGGAAGCGGCGCTGCGGCTGGTTCGACGCGGCTCTGGTGCGCCAGACCTGCGCGACGAGCGGAGTCAACGGCATCTCGCTGACCAAGCTGGACGTGCTCGACGGTTTCGAGACGCTGAAGATCTGCGTCGGCTACGAGTTGGACGGCAAGCGGCTGGATTATCTGCCCTTCGCCAGCGAAGAGCAGGCGCGCTGCACGCCCGTCTACGAAGAGATGGAAGGCTGGAGCGAATCGACCGAAGGCGCGCGGTCCTGGGCCGATCTGCCGGGCGCTGCGGTGAAATACGTGCGCCGGGTCGAGGAACTGATCGGCTGCCCGGTGGCGCTGCTCTCGACCTCGCCGGAGCGCGAGGACACGATCCTCGTGACCGATCCCTTCGCGGATTGAGCGCGGCAGCGTGGGGGCGACCCCACCCCGCAACGACCCCGTGGCGCGGCCCGGTCCCGGGCGGCGTCGCGAACCGGCCAGCGCTGCCGGGGCATATTGACGGTGCTGTGCAGGTTTGGCCTGCGCGGCGTCGCAGGTGGCGCGCCGATGCGGGCGCGGAATGCAGGAACGCGGGCGGGCTATGGGCCGGTCCGCGCAACGGGAGACAGGCCATGGCCCTGAGTTACAAGGCGCGGCGGCGCTGGTCGCTGGTGATCCTGCTGGTGGGTCTGCCCGCCTATATCGTCGCGGCGGTGAGCCTTGTGAACTGGCTCGACCGGCCGTCCATAGCGGTGGAATTCCTCGTCTACGTGGGACTCGGCTTCCTCTGGGCCTTGCCGTTCAAGTTCGTCTTCAAGGGCGTCGGGCAGGCCGATCCGGACGCCGACAAGTCCGACAAGTAAGGCACGGAGGCTCCTGCCGGAGCCGGTCGCGGTGAGGGATGAACGGTCTTCATGCGCCGTGTTAGGCCGCCTTTGTGCGGCTGGGCGCGTTCGGCGCGGGGCAGGGGCCATTCATCGCCGTGGCACGGCAGCCCGGCCCGCCGTCCCGGAGGGCGCCCGATGTCGGGCGCCCCGGGCGTATCACTTGGCGATGTCGTCTTCGAGGAAGTAGCGGATATTGTCCTCGAAGCTGGCGTCGGCTTCCAGACCCAGCGCCTCTGCCTTGTCGGCGCGGATGTCCATGCGCCAGCCCGCGAGGATCGCGTCAAGCTCGGGCTGCTTGTTCCAGGTGATACGCTCCGCCGCCTCGGGGCCCACGACCGCCGTCATGGCGTCGATCATCTGGCGGATGGTCCAGACCCGGCCCGGCATCATCATGCAGCGGTTCTTGCCCAGCTTCTCTTCGGGGATCTCGGCGCCCTTGATCAGGTTCTCGACGCATTTGCGCGGGCTGAGGTAGTAGTGGTTGAAGTCCTCGTCCACGGGGCAGTTCGCCGTCTCGCCCTGAAGCGGCTCGCGGAAGATCGACGACATGAAGCCAGAGGCCGCGCGGTTGGGCTTGCCCGGACGCACCGAGATCGTCGGCAGGCGGAAGCCGCGCCCGTCGACCAGACCGCGCCGCGAGAAGTCGTTCACCAGCAGTTCGCCGATGGCCTTCTGTGCGCCGTAGGAGGTCTGCGGGTTCAGCAGGGTCTGGTCGTTGTAGGGCTGATCGACCTCGCCGCCGTTCACCGCCACCGAAGAGGTGAAGACCAGCACCGGCTTGGTGCCCAGCTCGCGGCAGCGTTGCAGCACATTGAGCGTGCCCATCATGTTGACCTTGAGGCCGATATCCAGATCCTCTTCGGCCTGCGCCGAGACGATGGCGGCCAGCAGGTAGATCACGTCGGTCTTGTCGTCGATGGTCGCCGCCAGCGAGGCCGGGTCGGCGATGTCGCAGGCCGTGGTCTCGACCGTGAAACCGGCCTCGACCGGCTGCGGGTCCACGATGTCGGCAAGGACCATGGTGTCAATGTTTTCGCCCCGCAGGGTGCCGCGCTCGGCAAGCTTGCGGGCCAGTTTCTGACCGACGAGACCGCCGCCGCCGATGATGAGAACCTTCATTGTCTCTCCTCCGTTTATTCGAAAATATCCGGCGCCAGCGCGCCGCGTTTCTGCACCACCTTGCCCGCAAGCGCCGCGCCCCGTTTCGTGGCCTCAAGGACCGATGCGCCCGTCATCCGGGCCGCAAGGAATCCGGCGCCGAAGCTGTCCCCGGCGGCCGTGGAATCCACGACCTTCGCGACCGGGGCCGGGTCATGGGTCGCCTCGCCCTCTGCCGCGTCCCAGATGTGGCAGCGGTCCGCGCCATTCTTGACGACGACGGTGCTGGCGCCTGCCGCGCGGTAGCGGGCGATCGTCTCGGCGGGGGTCGCGTCGCCGAAGCACATCTGTTCCTCGTCGAAAGAGGGCAGCACGGTGTCGGCCACGCTGGCCCCCTGCAACAACCCGTCGCGCATCGCCTGCGGCCCGGCCCAGAGGCGCGGGCGCAGGTTGGTGTCGAAGGCCACATGCGCACCGTTCGCCCGCGCGCGGGTCAGCGCGGCGCAAAAGCGGGCGCGCGCCGCGTCCGACAGGATCGCCAGCGTGATGCCCGAGAACTGGATCACCGACGCCTCGGCGAAGGCCGCGTCCAGCGCCGCCTCGTCATCGGCCAGCGTCTTGGCCGCCGATTGCCCGCGCCAGTAGGAAAAGCTGCGCTCTCCGTCCTGCAACTGGATCATGTAAAGGCCCACGGTGCGGTCCGGGGCGCGGCGCACGGCGCTGGCGTCGACGCCCTGTGCCGCGATGAAATCGACCATGCTGTCGGACACGGCATCTGTGCCCACCGCGGTCAGGTAGCCCACGCCGACGTCATCCGGCAGGATGCGGCGCGCGTACCACGCGGTGTTGAAGGTGTCCCCGGCAAACCCCATGGAGAAAAGGCCCCCGTCGGCGGGGGCCATCTCGACCATGATCTCTCCGACGCAGAGCAGCCGTGTCACAGAAGCCCCCGCTGCCCGAGGTTGCGCATCAGCGCGCCCGCGCCGAACTCCCACGGGGGGCATTCGGTGCTGAGGCGGACGGTGTTCTTCAACTGGCCCAGCTTCGCCTCTTCGATGCGGACCACGTCGCCCATCTTGTGGGTGAAGCCCTGACCCGGCTTGTCGCGGTCCTGAATGGGCGCGAAGAGCGTGCCGAGGAACAGCATGAAGCCGTCGGGATACTGGTGGTGCTGGCCGATGGTCTGCTTGACGATATCGGCGGGGCGGCGGCTGATCTTCGTCATCGAGGAATGGCCGTTCAGCGTAAAGCCGTCCTCGCCCTCGACCGTCAGGGTCAGTTCGGCGTTCTCCACGTCGTCCATGCCATAGCTGTCATCGAAGAGCCGCAGGAACGGCCCGATGGAGCACGACGCGTTGTTGTCCTTGGCCTTGCCCAGCAGCAGGGCAGAGCGGCCCTCGACGTCGCGCAGGTTCACGTCGTTGCCCAGCGTCGCGCCGACGATCTTGCCGGTCGACGTCACCGCCAGCACGATTTCCGGCTCGGGGTTGTTCCACGTCGAGATCGGGTGCAGGCCGATCTGATCGCCCCAGCCGACAGAGGCCATGGGCTGGCACTTGGTGAAGACCTCGGCGTCCGGGCCGATGCCGACCTCGAGATAGGCGGACCAGAGGCCCTCGCCCTGAAGGACGCGCTTGACCTCCATCGCCTTCTCGCTGCCCGGCTCGATGCCGGAAAGACTGTCGCCGATGACTGACTGTACCTTCTTGCGGATCTCGTCGGCGCGGTCGGCGTCGCCCGCCGCCTGTTCCTCGATCACCCGTTCGACCATGCTTTCGGCGAAGGTCACGCCGCTGGCCTTCACCGCTTGAAGGTCGCAGGGCGCCAGCAGCTTCAGCTTGCCAGAGGCCACGTCGTCCAGCGACCCGATCAGTTCACCCGCCGCGCCGCGCACGTAATCCACGAGGTCGTCACGCTCCAGCAGGGCCGAGACCGTCGGCACCTGCCGCGAGGTGATGTCCATCAGGGCAGACCCGGCGACGCGCACGACGGAGGGGCCAAGCCCCTCGCGCCAGACGCGGCCGATCAGAAGGACGTCGGGATCGGGGTTGGATGTCGGCAGCATGGCGTCTCCTCAGTGGTTGTCCGGCAGCATCTTGCCGGGATTCAGGATATTCTTGGGGTCAAACCCCTGCTTGATCGCGCGCATATAGGCCAGCGCGGGGCCGTGTTCGGCGTCCATGTAGCCCTGCTTGCCGATGCCGATCCCGTGCTCTCCGCTGACGGTGCCGCCAAGGCGAAGCGCGGTTTCGGCCAGCTTGCCGGTGAACAGCTTGGCGCGGGCCATCTCGTCGGCATTGCCGGGGTCGACTGACAGGCCGGCGTGGAAGTTGCCGTCGCCGACATGGCCGACGATGGTGCAGGTCAGATCCATGGCGACGGCGTCGCGTTGGGCCTGTACCACTGCCTCTGCCAGTTGCGAGATCGGAACGCAAACATCCGTCGGCCAGATGTGCTTGCCCGTCCCCAGCGCGGCGGAGGCGTAATGCGCCTTGTGCCGCATCGCCCAAAGCGCGTTGCGGTCCTCTGTCGTGGTGGCGGTCTTCATCGCCTCGGCGCCGAAGTCCCCGGCGATGGCGGCAAAGGTCTCCATCTGCTCGGCCACGCTGGCGGGCGAGCCGTGGAATTCTAGGAAGAGGTGCGGCTTTTCGGGCAGGCCCGCGTCGGCGTAGCGGTTGAAGCCGCGCACCATCATCTCGTCCAGAAGCTCGATCCGCGCCATGGGCAGGCCGGACTGGATCGTCAGGATCACGCAGTTGACCGCATCCTCGACAGAGTCGAAGCGGCAGGTGGCCGCTGACACCGCCTCTGGGATGCCGTGCAGCTTCACCGTCAGTTCGGTGATGATGCCCAGCGTGCCCTCGGAGCCGATCAGCAGGTGGTTGAGGTCGTAACCGGTTGAGGATTTGCGCGCCTTCGTGCCGGTGCGGATCACCGTGCCGTCGGCCATCACCGCCTCCATGGCGAGGATGTTGTCGCGCATGGTGCCGTATCTGACCGCCGTGGTGCCCGAGGCCCGTGTCGCCGCCATTCCGCCCATGGAGGCATCGGCGCCCGGATCGACGCTGAAGAACAGGCCCGTGGCGCGCAGTTCTTCGTTCAGGGCGATGCGCGTCAGGCCCGGTTGCACGACGGCGTTCATGTCCTCGGCGTTGACCGCCAGCACGCGGTTCATGCGGTTCATGTCGAGGCTGATGCCGCCACGCACGGCAAGGTGCTGGCCCTCCAGCGACGACGCCGCGCCGTAGGCGGTCACCGGGCAGTTTTCACCGTGGCAGATCTTCAGGATCTCCGAGACCTCTGCGGTGGTCTCGGGATAGGCGACGCCATGGGGCGGCGCGTCGGCGTAATAGGTCTCGTTCTGGCCATGCAGGGCAAGGTCCGCGTCCGAGGTGGACAGGCGGTCGCCAAGCAGGTCGGTCAGGCGGGAAAGGGCAGTGTCGATGGTCATGACTGGGTCAGTCCGGCGTAGAGGGCGAGAGCAACGACCGCCAGCATGGAGGCGGCCATCAGGTAGTTGATCCGGCGGTGTGCCGCTTCGGACAGGTTCAGGCGGTGCAGGGTCGCGCCCGCGTAGAGCCAGCCGAGGTGGATCGGAATCCAGATCGCGGCGACGATCACCAGCTTTGCGATGTTCTCGAAGACAAGATTGTCCCCCGCAAAGGGGAAGCCTGCGAAGAAGGTGGTGTTGACGGCATAGGCCTTGGGGTTGATCGCCTGCAACATCAGGCCAGAGCCGATGCCGGGCGCGGTCTTGGCCTCGATGAAGGCCAGCTTCGACCCGGCAAAGGCGATCTTGGCGGAAAGGTACAGCAGGTAGCCGACAGAGGCGACCATCAGCACCGTGCGCACCGTGGGTACGGCCAGCACCACGGCGGCCACGCCCGAGATCACGCCGAGCGCGACGATATTGGTGCCGATGAAAAGGCCCACAAGATAGCGGAACCCGGCCCGGAAGCCGAAGCCCGAGCCGACGCCCGCAGCCGAAAGGACTCCGGGACCGGGCGTGACGATCAGAAAGAAGACGGCTGCGGCGAAGGTCAGCATCAGGCGATTTCCAACTGCACCTTCATGGCGCGGCTGCGGTCGCCGGCTGTGTCGAAGGCCTTTTGGAAGTCGTCGAAGGCGAAGCTGTGCGTAAGCAGCGGTTTGACGTCGATCAGCCCCTTCTGCATCAGCGCGACGGCGGCGCGGAATTCCTCGTGGAACCGGAAGGAGCCCATCAGCGACAGTTCCTTGGCGGTGACCTGCATCATCGGGATGCTCATGTCACCGGACATGCCAAGCTGCACTGCCAGCCCCTGCGGGCGCAGCGCCGCGATACCGCCCCGCAGCGCCGGTTCGGCGCCCGAGCATTCGAACAGCACATCGACGCTGCCCTTGCCCTGCTGGTACGGGGCCAGTGCCTCGGGGTCGCTGAGGGTGTTCAGCGTCATGTCCGCCCCGGCCCCGCGGGCGAAACCCAGCACGCCGTCGGCGATGTCGGTGACGATGATCTCTTCGGCCCCGGCGCGGCGGGCACAAAGCACCGCCAGCACGCCGATGGGACCGGACCCGGTGACCAGCACACGCTTGCCGATGAGGCTACCGGCGCGGCGCACCGCGTGCAGCGTGACCGACAGCGGTTCGGCCATGGCCGCCTCTGCCGCCGTGAGGCCCTCGGCCTTCACGCATTGCGCGGCATCGGCCACGATCACCTCGCGGAAGGCGCCCTGAATATGCGGGAAGGGCATGGCAGAGCCGTAGAACCGCATGTTCAGGCAGTGGTTGGGCAGGCCGCGCAGGCACTGCTCGCAGGCGCCGCAGGGCCGCGACGGAGAGACGGCAACCAGATCGCCCGGCGCCAGCCCCTCGACCCCTTCGCCGACGCTGTCGACATGGCCCGAGACCTCGTGCCCGAGGATCATCGGCTCTTTCAGGCGCACGGTGCCGAATCCGCCATGCTGGTAGTAATGCAGGTCGGACCCGCAAATTCCGCCCCGCGCGAGCCGCACGCGGACCTCGCCGGGACCCGGCCCTCCGGCGTCACAGGTCGACAGGCGCAGGTCGCGCGCTGCATGAGCGTAAAGCGCTTTCATGGGTGTCCTCCAGGTGGCGCCTTGCATGTGCGCCGGAATGGTATACCATTTTGCGCAATCAAGTCTGCTCGGGCGGGAAATGTCAACCTTTGCCACGGGCGACACGACCGGAGGACACATGCAACTTTTCGATCTCAGCGGGCGCCGTGCGCTCGTGACCGGCTCTTCCATGGGCATCGGGTTCGCGCTGGCGCGCGGTCTGGCGCAGGCGGGGGCGTCCATCGTGCTGAACGCGCGGAATGCCGAGCGTCTGGCCGAGGCCGCCGAGATGCTGCGCGCCGAGGGCGCGACGGTCGAGGAACTGGTCTTCGACGCCACCGATGCCGAGGGCGTGCGCGCCGCCATCGACGGCTTCGAGGCGGAAAAGGGCGCCATCGACATCCTGGTGAACAACGCCGGGATGCAGCACCGTACCCCGCTGGAGGATTTCCCGGTTGAGGCCTTCGACCGGCTGATGCGGACCAATGTGAACTCTGCCTTCTACGTGGGCCAGGCCGTTGCACGCCATATGATCACGCGCGGCGCGGGGCGGATCATCAACATCGCCTCGGTGCAGACCGCGCTCGCGCGGCCCGGGATCGCGCCCTACGTGGCCTCCAAGGGGGCCATCGGCAACCTGACCAAGGGCATGGCCACCGACTGGGCCAAGCACGGGCTGAACTGCAACGCCATCGCGCCGGGCTATTTCGATACGCCGCTGAACGCGGCGCTGGTCGCGGATGCAGACTTCAGCGCATGGCTGGAAAAGCGCACGCCCGCCGGGCGCTGGGGCAAGGTCGAGGAACTGGTGGGCGCCTGCGTCTTCCTCTCGGCGCCCGCGTCCAGCTTCGTCAACGGCCACACCCTTTTCGTGGACGGCGGCATCACCGCATCCCTGTGACGGACGGGGGCGGACGCTGTCTGCGCTGGCGCGCAGAAGCGCCCCGCCCACCGTCCCGCAGGCACGCCAGACAAACCGTGATTTGGGAGGAGAACGGACTATGACAGGCAAACCCGTAGTGGGCTTCATCGGCGTCGGGCTGATGGGCCACGGCATGGCCAAGAATATCCTGCAGGGCGGCTACCCGCTCGTCATCAAGGGCAACCGCAACCGCGAGCCGGTCGAGAGCCTCAAGAGCATGGGCGCCGAAGAGGTCCGGACCCCGCGCGAGATGGCGGAGCGTTGCGACATCATCCACCTGTGCCTGTCGAACTCGCCGCTGGTCGAAGAGGTGCTCGCGGGCCCGGACGGCATCCTTGCCGGTGCGCGCGAAGGGCTGGTGGTGATCGACACCACGACCGCCGATCCGAACTCGACCCTCGCCATGGCGAAGCTGCTGGCGGACAAGGGCTGCCACATGGTCGACGCGCCGCTGGGCCGGACGCCGAAGGAGGCGGAAGAGGGCCAGCTGGATGCCATGGTCGGCGCGGACGCCGCGGTGCTGGAGCGCGTGCGCCCGGTCATCGCCTGCTGGTCCGGCTCGATCACCCACATGGGCGCGGTCGGCATGGGCCACAAGATGAAGCTGATGATGAACTTCCTCTCCATGAGCTACGCGGCGCTCTACTCCGAGGCGGTGGTGATGGGCGCGAAGGTCGGCATCAGCCCGGCGCAGCTGCGCGAGGTGATCGCCCCCAGCCGTATGGGTTGTGGCTTCTTCGACACCTTCATGAACTATGTGGTGGACCGCAACCGCGACGCCCACAAGTTCGCCATCGCCAATGCGGCGAAGGACCTGCGCTACGTCAATGCCATGGCGACCGATGCGGGGATGATGACCCTGATGGCGGGCGCCGCGCGGCAGTACTTTGCCCATGCCGAGGCGATCGGCGCCGGGCAGGACTACGTGCCGATGCTGTCCAACATCGTCGGCGCGCTGAACGGGATCGATATGGAAGAAATCACCGCCGGGGGTCCGGACACAGGTTCGAAAGGATAGACCATGCTGACGCAGGACCAGAAGGACTTCTACGCGGAAAACGGCTATCTCAAGGTCGAGGGCGCGGTGACCGGCGCATTGCTCTCGCGCCTTCAGGAGGTGACGAACCGGCTGATTGACGCCTCGCGTGAAGTGACGGACAGCAACGATGTCTACGATCTCGACACCGGTCATACGGCAGAGGCGCCACGCCTGACCCGGATCAAGCTGCCGCACAAGCAGGACCCGGTGTTCTGGGAAACCCTGACGCAGTCGGGCGTGACCGAGGTGCTGACCGATCTCCTGGGGCCGGATACCTACATCAACACCTCGAAACTGAACACCAAGGCGCCGGGCGGCGGGGCTGCGGTGGAATGGCATCAGGACTGGGCCTTCTACCCGCATACCAACGACGACCTGCTGGCCTTCGGCCTGATGCTGGAGGATGTGGACGAGGCCAACGGTCCGCTGAAGGTGATCCCCGGAACCCACAAGGGTCCGGTGCTGTCGCACCACGCGGGCGGGGTGTTCTGCGGCGCGGTCGACCCGGAGGATCCGCTGTTCGAGCAGGACAAGGCGGTGACCCTGACCGGCAAGGCGGGTGACATGACGATCCACCACGTCCGGCTGCTGCATGGCTCTGCGCCGAACCGGTCCGACCGGGCGCGCAAGATCCTGTTCTACGAACTGGCCCGCGCCGACGCCTGGCCGATCCTCGGCGCCTCGAGCTATATCCATGCCCTGGGGCAGCGCGGCTTCTGGGCCGACCTGCAGGACCGTGTCGTGACCGGCGCCCCCTGCCTGACGCCACGGCTGGCAAACGTGCCGGTCACGATGCCGCTGCCGCCCGCCAGGGACAACACCTCGATCTTCAAGACCCAGGCCTCGGGTGGGGCCCGAAGCGCCTTTGCCTGAACCGGATGCCGGGAGGCGCGGTTGGCCGGGGTGAGGATCTGGACAGGGAAGAAGACAGAGGCGCGCGCTCGGGGCCACTGCCCTGCGAACAGATGCAAGCATGGCCGGGGGCGCGCCTTTTCGACGGTGCCACGTCGGGCGCGCGTGGCTTCAAGGTATTTGGGCCAAGAAGAAACCCAGGTCTGCGCGAAAGAGCCGGCTTGGGTTTCTTCTTGGAGACAAATACCTGAGAGCGCCGGCGGTCACCGGCGCCCGGGTTCTGTTCAGGCCTTCACGGCGCGGCCTTCGGCCAGCATCTTCTGGATGTCCACCGGGGTGCAGAAGCCTTCGTTGCGGACCTTGGCCTCGAGCCCGTCTTCCAGCGCCTTCACCTCTGCCACGCGGGCGATGACCGCGTCGATGCGGGCATGGGGGATGACCACGACGCCGTTGCGGTCGGCGACGATCAGGTCTCCGCTGCTGACGCTGACGCCGCCGACCACGGCGGTGCCGCCGACGGTGCCCGGGCCGCTGCCATAGGGCGAGTTCGGGTTCAGCCCGGTGCACCATGCCGGAAGGCCGACCTCGACGATGCCCTCGTAGTCGCGCATCGGGCCGTCGGTGACGAAGCCGGCCACGCCACGGTTTTTTAGCATGCCCATGACCTGATCGCCGGAGGCGGAGCAGCCCTGATGGCCCGCGACCGAGCCAACCACGATGTCGCCCGCCTGTGCGACCTCGATGGCGGCGAGGGTGGCGAGGATATCGGCGGCGCCGTTGTCCGCGACCAGCGCCGGGCCCACGGCGACACAGTCGATATCGGGGCCGATGGGGGCGATCTGGGTCGCCAGCGAGCCCAGGCCGTTCATCGCGTCGCAGACAAATCCGGTGGGGATGCCCTTCAGGGCGTCGACCTGGGCCTGGGTCGGGCGCGGGAAGCCCTCGATCAGGGTGAGGACGGGCGGTTCTTCGATCATTGCTGTGGTCCTTTCAGAAAGAGCCTGTGAGAAATTGCAATCCGTAGAGTGCCGCCATCCCCGCGAGGATCGTGGCGATGACATTGCCGCGCAGGCCCACGGCAAAGGCGATCAGTGCGGCCAGCAGGCGGGGCAGGTCGGTTGTGCCCCCCGTCGCCTCGGGCCAAAGCACCAGCGGTGCGACCAGCGCCGGGAAGACCGCGACGCCCACGTATTTCAGGTGCAGGAGCGCCCAGTCCGGCAATTGCCTGCCCCCCAGCAGCCCCAGAAAGGAGAAGCGGATCAGGAAGGTGCCGATCCCCAGCCCGGCGGTCAGCAGCCAGAAGGCGGTGTCCGAGATCATGCCGCCACCTCTGCGCGTCGTTTCAGCCAAAGCTCCGCCTGCGCCCCCGTCACCATGGCCAGCGCCGCCGCGACCAGCAGCCCGAGGCTCCACGGCACCCAGGCGAAGGTCAGCGCCGCGATAGCCGAGACTCCGGCGGCCAGCATGTGCGGCAGGGTCCTGAGCAGCGGTGCGGCGAGGGCGATGAAGCAGACCGGCACGGCGAAATCCAGCGAGAGGCTGGCGGGGATCGCCTGTCCCACCAGCGCGCCGGTCAGCGTGAAGCCGTACCAGATCGGGCAGATCAGCATCATGCAGCCGAAGTAATAGGCGACCTTGGCCGCCTTGGGCATCTGCGGATTGTCCTCGTAGGTGCGCACCGCCACGGCAAAGGCCTGATCGACCATCAGGTAGGCCATCAGCGCCCGTGTCCCCAGCCGCGCGTGGCCGAGATGCGGCACCAGCGCGGCGGAATACATGGCCATGCGCAGGTTGACCGCCAGCGCGGTCAGCAGCGCGATGAAGACCGGGGCCTGATCCTGCAAGAGGGCCAGCGCGGTGAACTGCGAGGCCCCCGCGATGACCAGAACCGCCATGGCCATGGCCTGAAGCACGTCGAGTCCGGCGTCGCGGGCCACGACGCCGAACAGCATCGAATAGGGGGCCACGATCACGATGAAGGGGGCGCAGTCACGATAGCCGCGCCAGAAAGCCTGTGTTGGGGTCATCTACAGATCCTTTGCGCTGATGAGCAGCCGCACAAAGGTCAGTCCGGTCGCGGCGGCGGCGCAGCGGGCCTTGTCGCGCTGGATCGCCTGCGCATCGCCCTCGCCGATCAGCGCAAGCTCTTCCAGGCGATCGCATTGCATCAGCTTGCCGAGCAGGTCGTATTTCACCTCGACCGAGGTCAGGGCCGCGATCTGCTGGGATGCCGTCGCGCGGACCTCTGCCATGCGGGCGGCGAGCCCTTCGCCCCAGCCGTCCTGCGCCTTCTGGTAGCAGAGCATGGCAACGGCGGGCATGTCCGAAGGTTCGCTGTCGCAGGCCGACAGGCCTTCTGCCACACAGGCGCCGGGGCGGCTGCCCTGATCGAGCCGTGCCGCGACGCACTCTGTCAGCTCCTGTGCCGCGGCGGGCAGGGCCGCGGACAGGACAAACGCCACCAAGGCCGACGCAACCGGGATTGCTTTCATGACCCCTCCTCCCAAAGCGGTATGACTCCTCTTGCATTTGGTATACCAAAATGAAAGTTTGCCACAAGGGCGCAGCCACATCAGCCAAGGCGCCGGAGGAGAAGACATGAGTGACACGCGCGCGAACAAGCGGTTCCGCTCGCAAGAGTGGTTCGACAATCCGAACAACCCGGGGATGACGGCGCTTTACGTCGAACGCTACCAGAACAGCACGTTCACCCGCGACGAGATTCAGGGTGGGCGCCCGGTCATCGGGATCGCCAACTCGGGCAGCGACATCGCGCCCTGCAACAAGATCCACGTCTTCCTGATGGATCGCATCAAGGCGGGCATTCGCGAAGCGGGCGGCGTGCCGATGGAGTTTCCGGTGCACCCGATTCAGGAGACCGGCAAGCGTCCGACGGCGGCGCTGGACCGCAACCTGACCTATCTCGGCCTCGTCGAGGTCCTGCACGGCTATCCGCTGGACGGGGTCGTGCTGACCACCGGCTGCGACAAGACCACGCCCGCCATGCTGATGGGCGCGGCCACCGTCGACATTCCCGCCATCGCGCTGAACGGCGGTCCGATGCTGGACGGCTGGTGGAAGGGCAAGCGCGCCGGGTCCGGCACCATCGTCTGGGAAAGCCGCCGCCTGCTGGCCGAGGGCAAGATCGACTACGAGGAATTCATGTCCCGGGTCTGTTCCTCGGCGCCCTCGCTGGGGCATTGCAACACCATGGGCACGGCCTCGACGATGAACGCCATGGCTGAGGCGCTTGGCATGTCGCTGACCGGAAACTCGGCCATTCCGGCGCCCTTCCGCGAGCGCATGGCCATGGCCTACGAGACCGGCAAGCGCATCGTGCAGATGGTGCTGGACGACCTGAAGCCCTCGGACATCCTGACCCGCGAGGCCTTCGAGAACGCCATCGTGGTGAACTCTGCCATCGGCGGCTCGACCAACGCGCCGCCGCACCTGCAGGCCGTGGCGCGGCATGCGGGCGTCGAGCTGAACGTCAAGGACTGGGAGACCATCGGCTTCGACGTGCCGCTGCTGGTGAACATGCAGCCTGCGGGTGAGTACCTGGGCGAATCCTTCTTCCGCGCCGGCGGGGTGCCCGCGGTCATGGGCGAACTGATGAAGGCGGGGCACATCCGCGAGGGCGCGATGACGGCGACCGGCAACAGCATGGGCGCGAACCTGGCCGGGTGCGAGAGCATGGACGAGGACGTGGTCAAGACCTGTGCCGCGCCGATGCGCAGGAACGCGGGCTTCAAGGTCCTGTCCGGCAACCTCTTCGATTCGGCGCTGATGAAGACCAGCGTGATCTCGGAGGATTTCCAGAAACGCTTCCTGTCGCAGCCCGGCAACGAAGGCGTGCTGGAGGCGCGGGCCGTGGTCTTCGAAGGGCCCGAGGATTACCATGACCGGATCAACGATCCCGATCTGAAGATCGACGAACACTGCATCCTGTTCATCCGCAACGTCGGCTGCGTCGGCTATCCCGGTTCCGCCGAGGTGGTGAACATGCAGCCGCCGGATGCGCTGATCAGGCAGGGCATCGCCCATCTGCCCACCGTGGGCGACGGGCGGCAGTCCGGCACCTCGGAATCGCCGTCGATCCTGAACGCCTCTCCCGAGGCGGTGGTCGGTGGCGGGCTGGCCTATCTTCAGACCGGGGACACCGTGCGTCTGGACCTGAACGCCAGCCGCATGGACGCTCTGGTCGACGAGGCCGAGTGGGCCGCCCGTCAGGAGGCCTGGGAGGCGCCGGAGATCGTCAACCAGACCCCGTGGCAGGAGATCTATCGCCGCCACGTGGGTCAGCTGGGCGAGGGCGGTTGCCTGGAACTGGCGACGGCCTATCAGAAGGTCGCCCGCGTGCTGCCGCGCGACAACCACTGACGGCACCTGTCGGGGGGCGTTTCAGGGGGCTCTGCCCCCGCGCTGCGCGCCCCCCCGGGATATTTGAAGACAGAAGAAACATCGGGCGTATGCCCGGGATGGAGGGGACATGACACAGACAATCATCATCACCGGCGGCGCGCGCGGGATCGGCAAGGCCTGCGCCGAGGCCTTCCTTGCGGCGGGCTGGAAGGTCGGCATCGTTGGCCGGACCGAGGCGACGGTGGCCGAGATGGCCGACAGCCACGAGAACGCGCTGGCGCTGCCCTGCGACGTGGTCAACGAGGCCGAGGTCGACGCGGCCTTCGACAAGGCGCTGGCCGAGTGGGGGCGGATCGACTGCCTGTTCAACAATGCCGGGATCTCGGTCATGGGCGGCACCATCGACGAGCTGTCGGTGGAGGACTGGCGCCGCTGCATGGACATCAACACCACCGGGTCGTTTATCTGCGCGCGCGCGGCCTTTGCCCGGATGCGGGCACAGGACCCGCAGGGCGGACGGATCATCAACAACGGCTCCGTCTCGTCGGATGTGCCGCGCTGGGGTTCTGCCGCCTACACCGCGTCGAAACACGCGGTGACGGGGCTGACGCGGTCCATTTCTCTGGACGGGCGGCCCTACAACATCGCCTGCGGGCAGATCAACATCGGCAACGCGCTGACCGACATGGCGGCGAAGATGACCAAGGGTGTGCCACAGGCCGACGGTTCCATCGCGGTCGAGCCGGTCATGGACGTGGCGCATGTGGCTTCTTCGGTGCTGCACATGGCCTCGCTGCCGCTGGAGGCGAACGTGCAGTTCATCACCGTCATGGCCAGCGCGATGCCCTATATCGGGCGCGGCTGAGCGGGTTCGGCATCGTGGAAAGGGGGCGCGGGAGACCGCGCCCCTTTTGCGTCAGCGGGTGGCCGGCACCGGCTTGCGCACGCCCCCCTTGCGGACCATGCGCTCGCGTTGCCAGATGTAGAGCCCCGAGGCGATGATGATGCTGCCCCCGGCCAGCGTCCAGAGCGTCGGCCATGTATCGAAAAGCAGGATGCTGGCGATGGCGGCCAGGAAGAGCTGGATGTAGATCACCGGCGCCAGGATCGAGGCATCGGCCCAGCGGTGCGCCGTGGTCGCGGCGATATGGCCGAGCGCGCCGAAGCAGCCGATCAGCAGGAAGGCGATCCAGTCGACGCCGCTGGGCCAGGTCCAGCCCTTGAGCACGAAGGGAAAGAGCGCCGCCGCCGCGATGCCGGCGGACCAGATCTGCGAGACCGCGTTGCCTTCGACCCCCGCCAGCAGGCGGGTCATGATGAAATACATCGAGGCCATGCAGAGCGCGCCGAGCGTCAGCAGCATGGCCGGGTGGAATTCGGCGCCCCAGGGCTGCATCACCACCAGCACGCCGATGAAGCCCACGCAGACGGCGACGATGCGACGCAGGCCGACCTGTTCGCCAAGGATCGGGATCGCCAGAAGGGTCACCACGATGGGGCCCGCGAACATGATCGTCGTCGTCACCGTGATCGGCAGGTATTGCAGCGCGGTGAAGTTGAGCGTGGTGCTGCCCAGCAGGAACAGCGACCGCAAGAGCTGCTTGAACGGCGCGTTGGAGCGGAAGGCCGCCAGCCCCTCTTGCGGGGCAAAGGTGGCGATGGCCACCAGCGTGTGCCCGAGGTAGCGGACAAAGACCACCTGCAGCGCCGGAATGCCGCCGAGGATGAGCCACTTGGCCGAACTGTCGATGCAGGTGAACCATGTGACGGCGAGCGCCATCAGCAGCACGCCCGCGCCGGTGCGGTCTTCCCTGGGTTTTGTATCTGACACGGGGGTTCTCCTTCAGGCGATGGCGCATTCCGACACGGAATGCGGGCCGGTTTCTTTCGAAGAAACCGGCCCTCTCCGGGCTCAGCCGACCGCCCAGCCGCCGTCGATCACATGCGCCTGCCCGGTGGTGAAGGCGCTTTCCTCGGACCCGAGGTAGACCGCGAGATGCGCGATCTCTTCCGCCGTGCCGATCCGGCCCATGGGCTGGCGGGCCTCGAAGGCTTTGCGCGCCTCGTCGTAGTCGCCCATGGCCCGAAGGCGGTCATGCAGCGAGGGGCTGTCCACCGTGCCCGGGCAGATGCAGTTCACGCGTATGCCCTTGGTCACGAAGTCCAGCGCCACCGATTTGGTCAGCCCGATCACCGCCGCCTTGGACGCCCCGTAGATGCAGCGGTTGGGTGCGGCCACGATGCTGCCCGCCACCGACGCGATGTTGACGATGGAGCCGCCGCCGCGCTCGATCATGCCGGGCAGGGCGGCCTGCATGGTGTGGAACTGCGACCGCACGTTCAGCGTGAAGGCGAAGTCGAAGTCCGCGTCGGTGGCATCCAGAATGGTGCCGCCGTGCACGAAGCCCGCGCAGTTGAGCAGGACGTCGGGCGCGGCGTTCCGGATCGCTTCCGTCACCGCATCCTTGTCGGTCACGTCCAGCGCAAAGCAGGTCGCGCCCTCCAGCCCCTCCAGCAGCTCCGCCTTCAGGTCGGTCGCAGTGACCGTGGCGCCCTCGCGCAGGTAGGCCTCGGCGATGGCGCGGCCGATGCCCTGACCCGCCGCCGTCACGAAGGCCGTCTTGCCCTTCAGCCTCATGCCTTGTCACCAAGGTGTTTCGTCATCCAGTCCACCATTTCGGGGATCATGCGGCTGCCGTCCCCGGTGCCCTTGGCCTCTTCCAGAACCGCCACGGTGCTCTTGGACATGCGGCTGTCGCGGCCCAGATCGCCCGCCATGGTGCCGTAGTAGCCCACGTCCTTGGCGCCGTTCTCGACCGAGAAGGCAAGGTCGATCTTGCCGTCCACCGCGTAGTTGCGGATGAATTCCATCATGCCGGAGCGGTTCGGCCCCGCCGCCATCACGTCGAACAGCGCAGAGCGGTCGATCCCCGCCGCATCGGCCATGGCAAAGGCCTCGGACATCGCCATCGCGGTGGTCATGGCGAAGAAGTTGTTGATCAGCTTGATCGTGTGGCCATTGCCCGTCTTGCCAAGGTGGAAGACGTTCTCGCCCAGCACGTCGAGCACCGGCTTGACCGTCTGATAGGCCGCCTCGTCCCCGGCGCACATGATGTTCAGCTTGCCTTCCTTGGCATGCGCGGGCGTGCGGCCCAGCGGCGCGTCGAGGTAGATCGCGCCCTTCGCCGCCATGTCATCGGCGATCTTCTGGGTCGAGCCGGGCAGCGAGGTGCCGAAGTCGATCACGACGGTGCCGTCCTTCACACCGGCCAGCACGCCGTCGTCGCCGTAGATGCGCCCCTCGACCTGCTCGGAGGTCGAGACGCAGAGCATCACGATATCGCTCGCCTCGGCCAGCGCCTTGGCGCTCTCGGCTTCGGTGCCGCCGCGCGCGACGGCCTCTTCGACGCCGGTGCGGTCGCGATTGCCAAGGACGGTCAGGCTGTAGCCCGCGTCCTGCAGGCAGCCCACCATGGCGCGGCCCATCAGGCCCAGTCCGATGAATCCGATACGGGGTTTGGTCATGATCTTCTCCTCCTAGGAACCGTTGAAATCGCCGGGCACGTCTCCGCGTGCCACCGGCTTGCCGGTCCGCGCCGAAAGCGCGGTGGCCAATGTCATCTCCAGCGCGGCCAGCCCCTGCGCGCCGGTGCAGAGCACGTCGTCGCTGCCGCCTTCGACCACCGCGGCAAAGCGGTCGATCTGCACCCGCAGGGGGTCCACGGGGTCAAAGGGCTCTCCGGGCACCCGGGCAAGCGGCTTGGACCACTCGATCTCACCGGGCTGGCTGGCCTGCCAGAGCGTCAGGGACGGAAAGGCCAGCGCGCCCTCGGTGCCGGTGAAGCGCATGTAGTCCTCTGTCGACAGCGCGATGGCCGGGTTCTCGCCCGTCGCCGCCTCGAAGGCCCATGGCGAGGCGCCCGCGTCCGAAATCAGGATCGACCCGAGCGCGCCGCTTTCGAACCGCAGGGCCAGCGCGGCGGTGTCCTCGATGGCCAGACCGCGCACGGCGGAAGAGGTCAGGGCCGTGACCTCGATGGCCTCGCCGTAGAAGAAGGACAAGAGGTCGATCTCGTGGCTGAGGTTGGTCATCAGGGGCCCGGCCCCGGGCGACCGCCGCCACTCGGGTTCGTAATAGCTGTCGTGTTTGCGCAGGGACCACAGCGCCTGCACGCCCACGGGCGCGCCGATGCCCTGCAGGGCCGCGCGCGCCTCGCGGGAAAACGGATGGCAGCGCCGGTGATGCCCGCAGTACAGTGGCAATCCCCGCGCCTCGGCAAACTCCAGCAGCGCGCGGCCCTCGTCCAGCGTGCCGGTCAGCGGCTTCTCGACCAGCACCGCCCAGCCGCGCTCCAGCGCGGCGCGCGCGGCGGGGGCATGGGCCGGAGTGGGCGTCGCCACCACGGCAGCGCGCACATGATCCGGCACCTCCGTGACATCGGCCACCATCGGCAATCCCTGCGCCGCCAGCGCCCCGCGCAAGCCCTCGTCCGGCTCAACGACCGAGACCAGTTCCACCCGCTCCGACAGCCCCGCGACTTCGATATGGCGCTGCCCGATGGAGCCCGCGCCCACGACACAGATCGGCAGTGCCGTCATGCTCCGCCGCCCTCATGCGTCCCACGTCGATTGTTCATGCCGTCCCCCGTACTTCTTCTCTGTCAAAATACTCCGGGGTCCGGGGCAGAGCCCCGGTCCTCCGGTCGTCGCAGGCGCCCCGCCTGCGGATCATCCTTCGCTCACATCACCGCGCCGATCTGCCAGGGCACGAATTCGTAGTCCCCAAGCCCCTGCAATTCGGACTTGGTCTTTTCGCCGCTCGCCATGCGCAGCCACATCTCGTAGATCTCGCGGCCGACCTCCTCGACCGTCTTGCCGTCCGAAAGGATCGTGCCCGCATTCACGTCCATGTCCTCGTGAAGCCGCCCGTACATCTCGGAGTTGGTCGCCACCTTCATGCAAGGCGAGGGCTTCGACCCGAAGGCCGACCCGCGCCCGGTGGTGAAGCACACGAGGTTGCAGCCCGAGGCGATCATGCCCGTCACGGAGGCCGGGTCGTAGCCCGGGCTGTCCATGAAGACGAAGCCACTGGCGGTCACCGGCTCGGCATATTTGAAAACCCCCATGAGGGGCGTCGTCCCGCCCTTGGCGGAGGCGCCCAGAGATTTTTCGAGGATCGTGGTCAGCCCGCCCTTCTTGTTGCCGGGCGAAGGGTTGTTGTCCATCGAGCCGCCTGCATTGGCGGTATAGCGCTCCCACCAGTGGATCAGCTCGATCAGCTTGTCGCCGACCTCGCGGCTGGCGGCACGGGCCGTCAGCATGTGCTCGGCGCCGTAGATCTCGGGGGTTTCGGACAGCACGCCGGTGCCGCCCTGCGCCACCAACAGGTCGCAGGCATAGCCCACGGCGGGGTTGGCGGTGATGCCCGACCAGGCGTCAGAGCCGCCGCATTCGAGGCCCACCATCAGCTCCGAGGCGGGGCATTCCTCGCGCTGCGCCTCGTTGACCAGCGGCAGCATCTTTTCGATCTTGGCGATGCCCATCTCGACGGTCTTGCGCAGCCCGCCCACGTCCTGAATGTTCATGGTCTGGAAGAAGGGGCCGGGTGTCAGGCCATAGGCCTCGATCAGCCAGTCGATCTGCATCATCTCGCAGCCCAGCCCCGCCATCAGCACCGCACCGACGTTGGGGTTGCGGGCATAGCCCCAAAGCGTGCGCTGCAACAACTCGAACCCGGTGCCGTCGCCGCCCATGGCGCAGCCGGTGCCGTGCACGAAGGCGGTCACGCCGTCGACATTGGGGTAGGCGGCAAGGCGTTCGGGGGTGAAATGCTCGGCGATCTTGCGCGCGGCGGTGGCGGAGCAGTTCACGCTCGTCAGCACGGCGATGTAGTTGCGGGTGCCGACGCGGCCCGTGGGGCGGCGATAGCCCATGAAGGTGTCGCGGGTCGTGGCCTTGGGCGCCTCGCGCAGGTTGGTGCCGAACTCGTAGGCCGTGTCGACGTTGCGGAATTCGAGGTTGTGGGTGTGGACATGGGCGCCCTCGGCGATGTCCTCGGCGGCGTAGCCGATGACCTGCGCGTATTTGCGCACCGCCTCGCCCTTGGCGATGGGCTGGCTGGCCATCTTGTGGCCGCGTGGGATCAGCTGGGTGGCGCCGTCCTGCCCGATCTCGAGGGGGCGGATGGCTGTGACGACATTGTCGGCGTCGGAAAGGCGGACTGTGTTCATGGCGTGCCTGTCTGGTCTGGCTCGGGGGTGGTTGCGTCGGAGGGGGCTCTGCCCCCGCTCCTTCGGAGCCCCCCGGGATACTTCCGGACAGAAGAAACCAGGGGGCATCGGGATGGAAGGGTCAGGCGCAGGCGGGGCTGTCGTCTTGCCAGCGGTGGATGGGGATGTGGTCCTTCGGGGCGAGGGTGGCGCGGGTTTCTTCCCATTGCCGCTTCCAGTCCTGCCAGTCGCGGAACTCGCTGTCCGGGTTGGCGCGGGAGCGGGCGACAAAGTCGGGGAAATGGGCGCGTCCGGTGGGCTGGCCGGTGACGTTGTAGCGGATGTCGAAGCTCCAGCGGAAGTCCTCGGAGGTGTTATCGAAGGAGCAATGCGGCGTCAGCGGGTGGAACAGCACCGCGCCGCCCGCCTTGACCGGCAGGGCGATGGCCTTCGTCTCGTCGAGGAAGCCTTTGGCGATGGAGGTCTGGCGCTGCGGGCAGTGCGGGTACATCTGCGGCTTGCCGGGGATGACCTTCAGGCAGCCGTTCTCGGGCGTGGCGTCGCCGATGGCCAGCCAGACGGTGACGATCTGCGTCTCGTCGCCTTCCGCGTGCGCGACGGCGCGGTCCTGATGCCAATCCGTCGCCTGAATATGGGCGGTGGCCTCGCCCTCGCGCAGGGTGCGGCTGGGTGGTTTCAGCCGGACATGCTGGATCGGGTTCGAGGTGATCTCGGGGCCGATGAGGTCTTCGACCATGTCCAGAAGGCGCGGGTCGGTGAGCATCTGCATGACCGCCGGGCCGATGTGGAAGGGGGTGTCGGCCTCTATCTTCGAGCCGGGCAGGGTGATGTCCATCGGCTGGAACCATTCGCAGCCCGCCGCATAGGCGGTCAGCAGTTTCCCGTAGAAGTCCATGCCGGCGCCGTCGGGCACGCGGCCCTCGGCCTGCCAGCCGGCGTAGAGCCGGTCCATGATGGCGCCGTATTCGGATTTGATCGCGGTCAGGGTGTCGTCGGACAGGACGTTCTCGACGACGAGGTAGCCCTCGGTCTCGAAGAATTCGACCTGTTCCGGGGTTAGCATGCGCGTCATTGACGGACCTCCTCCAGCCTGTCGCGGTCGAAGGTGATGCCGTGGCCGGGCCGGTCGGGCGCGGTGACAGTGCCTTCGGAAATGGTCATGGGCGTTTCGATGTAGCGGTCGAGCCCGAAGCCGTGCGCCTCCATGTAGGTGCGGTTCGGGATCGCGGCCATCAGGTGCACGGTGACATCATGCGCCCCGTGCGAGGTGAGGGGAAGGGCGAAAGCCTCTGCGAGGTGGGCGATTTTCAGGAACGGTGTGATGCCGCCGCAGTTGGTGACGTCCGGTTCGGGGAAGGTCACGCCACCCATGATCGCGGTGCGGAACTCCCAGAGCGAGCGCAGGTTCTCGCCCGAGGCGATGGGGATGCCGCCCTCGGTCCCGATGCGGGCGTGGCCGTCGGGGATTTCCGGCGGGATCGGTTCCTCGAACCAGACGAGGTCGTGTTCGGCAAAGGCGCGGGCGGCGCGGATGGCACCGTCGACGGTGTATTTCATGTTGGCGTCGGCCATCAGCGGCATGTCCGCGCCGAAGGTCTCGCGCAGGGCGGCCATGCGGGCGACGTCTTCGGACAGGCGGTCGCGCCCGACCTTCATCTTGATGTGGCGGTGCCCCTTGGCGAAATTCGCGTGGGTCTGGTCGACGAGTTCCGAGGGGCTGAGGTGCAGGTCGATGCCGCCGGCATAGACCGGGACCTTGGGGTCGTGACCGCCGAGGAGACGGTAGAGCGGCAGGCCCGCGCGCCGCGCCTTGAGGTCCCAGAGCGCCATGTCGAAGGCCGAGAGGGCGAGGACGGTGGGACCGCCGCGCCCGCCGTAGTGGAACTGCCACCAGAGGTCGTGCCAGAGCGCTTCGATCAGGTCGGGGTCGCGGCCGGTGACGCGTGGCGGCATCTCGCGCCCGAGGATGTCGTGGATGGCGCCGCCGTTGGTGCCGCAGGTGAAGGTGTAGCCGGTGCCGGTGGCGCCGTCGCTGTCGGTGACCGTGGCGGTGACGATCTCGAAATGGGTCATGTTGCCGTGCATCGAATCCGCGACCGGCGGGTCGAGCGGGATGCGGTAGTGGTCAGACTGAAGGCGGTCGATGGTGGGCATGGGCGTCCCCGGACTGGGGCGCTGCCCCAGACCCCGCGGTATTTGGACCAAGAAGAAGCCCGAAGCGCGGGGAGAGAGGGGCGCGACGCCCTGAATGAGAAAGGGGCCGGGGCGCCTTTTCGGCGTCCCGGCCCGGGCGATCTAGAGGAAGATCGTGATGATCGGCGGCCAGGCCAGCAGCACCATCAGCGCCAGCAGTTGCAGGCAGATGAACGGCAGGAAGCCCTTGAAGATGTCAGTCAGCGAGATGTGCGCCGGGGCCACGGACTTCAGGTAGAAGGCGGCGGGGCCGAAGGGCGGCGACAGGAAGCTGACCTGCATGTTCATACAGAAGACCACGCCGAACCAGATCGGGATGAAGCGCGGGTCGATGCTGCCGAACCAGCCGATCTCTTCCGCAGGAAGGCGGATGACGATGGGCAGGAAGACCGGCATGATCAGCAGCACGATGCCGATCCAGTCCATGAACATCCCCATGATGAGGAAGATCAGCATCATCAGCAGGATCACCCCCATGGTGGGCAGGTCGGAGTTCACGATCATGTTCGCCACGTAGGTCGGGCCGCCCGCCAGCGTGTAGGCTGCCGCGAGGGCTGCCGCGCCGATGGTCACCCAGATGATCGTGCCGGTCGACCGCAGGGTGCGCATCAGGCTGTCCCAGACGATGTCGAAGGTCATCTCGCGCCGGATCAGGCCGATGACGAAGACCGCCACGACGCCCATGCCCGCCGCTTCGGTGATGCCGGTGATGCCCATGTAGATCGAACCCAGAACCACGCCGATGACGATGATCGGGGCGACGAGGCCCTTGCCCATGTCCCAGCCCTTCGCCGTGCGCTCGCGCCCGATGATCACGAAGACCAGCAGGGCGGCGATGGCGAAGGCGCCGATGATCCACGGGATGTCCGAGACCATGCCCAGCACGATCGGGTCCACGCCCTCACGCACCACGTTGTCGCCGGTCACCGTGAAGAACAGCGCCCGGAGCAGCAGGAAGCCGGTGAAGTACATGGTGAACTTCGACAGGAAGCCGAGGAACATCATGCCCTTCTCGCCACCCTTGGGGGCGTCGGGGTCTTCGGGCGGCAGCGGCGCCAGCGCGGGATTCATCTGCGTGCGCACGATGATGTAGATCAGGAAGAAGGACGCCAGCATGAAGCCCGGCAGGAAGGAAGCGGTGAACAGCGCCTTGATCGAGGTTTCCGTCACCAGCCCGTAGAAGATCAGGACGATCGAGGGCGGGATCATGGTGCCCAGCGAACCGGACGCGCAGATTGTGCCGATGGCAAGGTTCTGGTCGTAGTTCAGGCGCAGCATCTGCGGCAGGGCGATCAGGCCCAGCAGAACCACTTCGCCGCCGATGATCCCCGACATCGCCGCCATGATGACGGCCATGATCGAGGTCACGATGGCGATGCCGCCCCGAACGCGGCTGAGCCAGACGTTCAGCGAGTTGTACATGTCCCGCGCGATACCGGATCGCTCCAGCAGGGCGGCCATGAAGATGAACAGGGGCACCGATATGAGGACGTAGTTCGTCATCTGCCGGTAGACCGCCTGCCCAAGGACCGACAGCGGCCCCTGTCCGAAGGTGCGGAACAGGATGTCGACGTCGAATTTCAGGACCAGCGTCACAACGGCGAGGAAAGCCGAGGCAAAGCCGAGCGGCATCCCGATGGCGAGCAATGCGAACATCGCCAACAGGACGATCAGGGAGAGTGTGCCGACGTCGACCATTACTTCTTGTCCTCTTCCAGCGTGCGCCGGATGTTCTCGATCTCGGTTTCGTCGATCTCATCCGCCGGGTTGTGGTGTTCGGGCGCCTTGTTCCAGTCGGCGATGAGGTTGGAAATCGCCTGGATCGTCACCAGGCCGATGGCCACAAGGATCGCCATCTTCACGGTGCCCGGCAGCGGCGGATCCCAGGCGGTGCCGAAGGTCTCCATCCGCATCAGGCGGCGGATGGCGTCGTTCCAGCCACCCCAGACGAGGGCGAAGAAGAACAGAACGATCAGCAGGACAGAGATCACGTCCGAGGTCTTCTGCATCCAGCGGGGCATCATGTCGTAGATCACGTAGATGCGGATGTGGCTGCGCTGCTGCATGGCGTATTGCCCGGCCAGCAGGAAGACGATGGCCGCGATCCAGAGCGACAGTTCGTTCGCCCAGAGCGTCGGCGCCGAGAAGACGTATCGCGCGACGACCTCGTAGAACATCACGATCACGATGATCGCGACCGAGATCATCGCCAGCCGCGAAATCACCAGGCTGACCATGTCGAAGAAGCCGTCCGGCTCGGCCTCGATGGCGCCCTTGAAGTCCGCAAGATAGAGCGAGGCGAAGAGCAGCGCCCCGGTCATGGCCACAAGCATCAGCACCACGATGGGGCCACCCTCGGCGGGGCGGATCATCTGGTGCATGCCGATGGCGTCGGCGGAAAAGATCGCGTTGACGACGAGCCAGGCGTAAATGAGCAGCGTCACAGCCGTGAAGGCGATCATCGCCAGCTTCACGGGACGCCTCATAGAGCCCAGAAACAGGCTTTTGTCCTGCATGGTTCAGCCCCCTGCCTTGATTTTTGGGTGTAAAAAAACGAGCCCCTGAATCAAGGGCCCGCCATGGTCCTCCATGCGGCCCGGCGCGTGGTCGCGTCGGGCCAGCCGGATCACTCGATCAGGCCCAGCTTGGTCATGTATTCCTTGTGGCTGGCCAGGATCGCGCCGGCCTCGGGCGACCGGGTGCCCCAGTCTTCCCACGCGACCTGCGCTGCGCGCCGGAATTCCGCGCGGTCTTCCGGCGACCAGTCGTAGAGGGTCACGCCCTGCTCGACCAGCGCGGCGGCGGCTTCGGCGTTGGCTTTCTCGTTCGCAAGCGCGATCTGGAAGGACAGCTTCTGCCATGCGGTGTCGATGATGCGGCGGTGCGCGTCGCTCAGACCGTCCCAGACGGCCTTGTTGCAGGCCAGGTGGTCCGACGGCATCGAGTGGAAGCCGGGGTAGGTGGCGTGCTTGACGATGTCGTAGAGGCCAAGACCCACGTTGTTGGCCAGACCGGAGGCGTCTGCGCCGTCGATGATGCCGGTTTCAAGCGCGGTGAAGATCTCGGTGAAGTCCATCACGATGGGCGAGGCGCCCAGCTCTTCGAAGATCTCGGTTTCCATGCCCGGGGGCGACCGGAACTTCCAGCCCTTGATGTCTTCGAAACCGTTCAGCGGCTTGGAGGAGGACAGCGATTCCTGACCGTAGATGGACCAGCCGATCAGCTGCATGTCGTTGGCGTTGTACAGTTCCTGGGCAGCGTCGTAGCCACCGCCGTGGTACAGCCAGCTGTACTGCTGCCAGGGGGTCTCGTAGCCGCCCATGATGTCGCCGACGAACTGGAACGCGGGGTTCTTGCCGGTCTGGTAGGCGCCGCCGGTGGCATCGCAGTCGACGATGCCGTTGATGGCCGCGTCGAAGGTTTCGGTCGTGGCGACCACGGACGAGCTGTAGAACATCTCGATGGCGATGGCGCCGTCGGACATGGTCTGCACGTCGTCGATGAAGGTGGCCAGCATCTGGCCGGTGGGGTGCTCGGTTGCATAGTGGGTCTGCATGCGCAGGGTCACATCCTGCGCAAAGGCCGGAACGGCCACGGCCGAGGCCATCGCCGCGGTTTTCAGAATCGAGACAAGCTTCATCAGTATCCTCCCAGAGGGGGCCGGAGCCCCGGAAAAGTTGCGCGTCCTCCGCGCGCCAGATGGTATACCATCGGGTTAGGACGCTAACGAAAGCCGTCTCGACAATCAACCATTTTTGGTATACCAAATTTCGGAAATTGCTCTGCGGGGAAGAAAAAAGCGACAGTCCCGCAGGGTCGAAGGATTGGGGGGAGCATGGCGGACAAGACTCTGCCCGAGACGATTGCGCACCAGATGCGCCGCGAGATCCTGCGCGGGAAACTGGCGCCGGGGGATTCGATCAAGGAACGCGACAACGCCGCAGAGATGGGGGTCAGCCGGACCCCCATGCGAGAGGCGATCCGCATCCTTGCCAAGGAGGGGCTGGTGATCCTGCGGCCCTCGCGCAGCCCGATCGTGGCCAATCCCTCGTTGCAGGAAATCTGCGACAACATAGAGGTTCTGGCCACGCTGGAGCTGAAATCGGCGGAACTCGCCTGCGAACGGGCGACAGATGCGGAAATCGCCGGCATTCGCGAGATCCAGGAGCATATGGAGACGGTCTATGACGACCTCGATGCCGTGGATGTCTTCGAGATAGACATGCGGTTCCACGTCGCCATCGCCCAGGCCTCGCACAACGCTTCCATGGCCGAAGCCCACAACGCCTATCTCTCGCGGCTCTGGCGCGCGCGCTTCCTGTCGGCGGCGCGCAAGCGGTCCCGCGACCGGGTGCTGAACCAGCACCGCGCCATCGTCGAGGGGCTGGTGGCTCGCGATGCCGCCCGCGTCGCCCGCGAGATCGGGGCCCATCTGGAACACCTGTCGATCAACGTCCGGCACCGCTTCGAGGAAGACGCGCTGGCGCTCACCGAGGCGCGCACGTAAACCACGGGCCGGGGGCCGTTACAGGACACCCGAAGTTCTAAGGAGGAAGAACGCACCATGAAACTGTTGCGATTTGGGCCTGCGGGCTCTGAAAAGACCGGGATGCTGGATGCCGAAGGCAAGGTTCGCGATCTGTCGGCTCATCTGCCGGTTCTGGCCGGCGCGGCGCTGACGCCGGACTCGCTGGATCGCATCCGCGCGCTGGACCCGGCCTCGCTGCCGCTGGTCGAGGAACCGGGCCGCATCGGCGCCTGCCTCGCCTCGGTGCCGAACTTCTTCTGTATCGGTCTGAACTACGCCAAGCACGCGGCAGAGACCGGCGCCAAGAACCCGAAAGAGCCGATTCTCTTCTCGAAGGCCACCTCGTCGCTGTCCGGTCCCTTCGACCCGGTGGTGATCCCGCGCACCTCGGAAAAATCCGACTGGGAGGTCGAACTGGGCGTGATCATCGGCCGCGAGACGCTTTATGTCTCGGAAGAGGACGCGCTGGACCACGTGGCGGGCTACTGCGTGATCAACGACGTGTCCGAGCGCGCCTTTCAGGCGGAGCGCGGCGGCCAGTGGATCAAGGGCAAGTCGGCGCCGACCTTCGGGCCCTGCGGTCCGTATCTGGTGACCGCCGACGAGGTGCCGGACCCGCAGGCGCTGGAGCTGTCGCTGGACCTGAACGGCGAGCGCGTGCAGGACAGCGACACCTCGGACATGATCTTCTCGGTCCGCGAGATCATCAGCTACATGAGCCAGTTCATGAAGCTGATGCCGGGCGACATCATCGCCACCGGCACGCCCTCGGGTGTGGGTCTGGGCATGAAGCCGCAGCGCTTCCTGAAGCCGGGCGACGTCATGGAAGTGCGCGTCGCGGGCCTTGGCGAGCAGCGCCAGGAAGCGGTCGCCGCCGACTGAAACGCAAAGAAGCGGCTGTGAAGCCGCTTCCAACGCTCTTCGAAGAGCGTTTCGAAAGGCCCTTCGAAGGGCCTTTCTTCTTGCCCGCTCAGTGGATCAGAGAGCCGCCGTTCACGTCGACCTCGGAGCCGGTGACATAGGCGGAAAGATCCGAGGCGAGGAAGAGGCAGCAGCCCGCCACATCCGAGGCCTCGCCGGCGCGGCCCATGGGGATGCCTTCAAGGATCATGTCCATCATGTCGGGCGTCAGTTTGCCGCCGGTGATGTCGGTGGCGATGAAGCCGGGGCAGACCGCGTTCGAGCGGATGCCGTCGGGCGCCAGTTCGCGCGCCATGGCCTTGGTCAGGCCCAGCACGCCCGCCTTCGCCGCCGAGTAGTGCGGGCCGCCGAAGATGCCGCCGCCGCGCTGCGCCGAGACCGACGAGATGTTGACGATCGAGCCGGTCTTGCGCTCGCGCATGTGCGGGATGATCGCCTGGCTCATGTAGAGGGTGCCGCGCAGGTTCACGTCGGTCACCGCGTCGTAGTTCTCGGGCTCGATCTGCATCAGCTTCAGCGGCTGGGTGATGCCCGCATTGTTCACGAGGATGTCGGCCTGACCGAAGGCTTCGAGCACCGCCGCGGCGGCGTCGATGCAGGCCCATTTGTCGGTGACGTTGCAGGCCAGGCCGATGTGGCCCTCACCGGGCAGGTCGGCGGCGGCGGCCTTGGCCGCGTCGAGGTTGAGGTCCAGCACGGCGATCTTCGCGCCGTGTTCGGCGAAGAGCGTCGCGGTGGCCTTGCCGAGGCCGCGCGCCGAGGCGGCGCCGGTGATGATGGCGGACTTGCCGTCGAGAAGTTTCATGCGGTGTGCTCCATGTTGGCGGGGGAGGGGCGTCATGCCGGAGGCATGCTTTCGGCATGCCCCCGCTTCGCTCCCCCGGGATATTTCTGGACAGAAGAAGCTGGGGTCAGAGCCAGGATTTGACCGAGGCGCAGATGGCCTCGACCGAGATCCCGTATTGGTGGTGCAGGGTGGGCAGGGCGCCCGCGTCGAGGAATTCGTCCGGCAGGCCGATCATGCGGAAGCTCGGGTGGATGCCGCCGGTCATCAGCGTGGTGGCTACCGCTTCGCCGAGGCCGCCGATCAGGGTGTGGTTCTCTGCGGTGACGACGAGGCGGCCGGATTTCGCGGCCTCGGCGCGGATGGTCTCGACGTCCAGCGGCTTGATCGTGGGCACGTGCAGGACGGCGCAGTCGGTGCCGTCCTTGGCAAGCTGTGCCGCGGCGTCGAGGGTGCGCATGGTCATGAAGCCCGAGGAGATGAAGAGCACGTCGCGCCCCTCTCGGATCATCTGGGCCTTGCCCGGTTTGAACTGGTAGCCGTATTCGCCCAGCACGTCCGGCACCTTGCCGCGCAGGAGGCGCATGTAGACGGGGCCGTCGATGTCGGCCATGGCGTGGGTGGCCTGCGCGGTCTCTGTCGCGTCGCAGGGGTCGATGATCGTCAGGTTGGGCATGCCGCGGAAGATCGCGAGGTCCTCGGTCGCCTGATGGCTGGGGCCGTAGCCGGTGGTCAGACCCGGCAGGGCGCAGCAGATGCGGACGGGCAGGTTTTCCTCGGCGATGGCCATGGCGATGAAGTCGTAGGCCCGGCGCGAGGCGAAGACCGCGTAGGTGGTGGCGAAGGGCATGAAGCCTTCGCGCGCCAGCCCGGCGGCGGCGGAGATCAGCACCTGTTCCGCCATGCCCATCTGGTAGAAGCGGTCGGGGTATTCCTTCGCGAAGATGTGCATGTCGGTGTATTTCGACAGGTCGGCGGAGAGGCCGACCACATCGTCGCGCTGCGCCGCCAGTTCGCAGAGCGCGGTGCCGAAGGGGGTGGCGATGGTCTTGCGCCCCTCCGCATCCAGCGAAGCGATCATGGCGGAGGTGCGGGCGCCCTCGGCGCCAGGCGCGGTGCGCGGGGCGTATTTGGACTTGCGGCGGGAGTTCGGGCCGAAGGGAACGTCGGTCATGTGGGGGCTCCTGTTGCTGAGGTCGGACCGGGGGTGCTCCCCCCGGACCCCCGGGATATTTTCGGACAGAAGAAGGGGCGGATCAGGCGGGCTTGTTGGCGTCGTGGATCGCCAGTGCCTTTTGCCATTCTTCCGGCTCGACGCGGACGAAATGGGTGATCTCGCGCTCTTCGAGGAAGGGGATGCCCTTGCACATCCTGGTGTTGCAGATGATCACGCGGGGCTTGGCGTCTTTCAGCGTCCGGGCGGTGTCGAAGGCTTTCACCAGCGCGTCCATGTCGTTGCCGTCGACCTCTTGCGCGTGCCAGCCGAAAGCCTCCCACTTGGGGGCCTCGGGCGTCTGGGCCAGCGCGTCGCGGGTCGGGCCGTCGGCCTGCTGGTTGTTGAAGTCCACGATGGCGATCAGGTTGTCGAGCTTCCACTGGGTCGCGGACATCACCGCCTCCCACGTCGAGCCTTCGCCCAGTTCGCCGTCCGAGAGCAGGTTGTAGACGAAGCGGTCCGAGCCCTTGCGCTTCAGCCCCATGGCGGCACCCACCGCGATGCCGAGGCCGTGGCCGAGCGAGCCGCCGGTGATCTCCATCCCCGGCGTGTAGCTGGCCATGCCGGACATGGGCATCCGGCTGTCGTCCATGCCGTAGGTGGCGATCTCGTCCTCGGGCAGGATGCCGGCCTCGATCATCGCGGCATAGAGCGCGATCGCGTAGTGGCCGATCGACAGGTAGAAGCGGTCGCGGCCTTCCCATTCGGGGTCGCCGGGGCGGTAGTCCATGGCGTGGAAGTAGCTGACCGCAAGCAGGTCGGCGGCGCCGAGCGCCTGACCGATGTAGCCCTGTCCCTGTACCTCGCCCATCAGAAGCGCATTGCGACGGATCGCCCAGGCGCGCTGTGCGAGGCTGGTGTTGGAGCCGGGTTTGCCGGTGTCGGTCGTCATGGGGCCTGCCTCCCTGCGGGTCGTGTCGGCGCGATCACTGGCGCGCAAGGGGCGCCTTTGCAATCGGGTTTTCTTAAGCATTTCGTTAGCGGTTCTAAATGGAAGGGCGCCGGACGCTGCACCATGGTCGCCGCGACCAATCGAAGGAGGACACCACAATGAACCTGTCGCGCATGCTGGCAGAACGCAACGCCGATGGCCGCCCGGTGCGGGTGGGGCTGATCGGAGCCGGGAAATTCGGCTCCATGATCCTTGCGCAGGCGAAGTGCATTCCGGGCTATCACATCGTCGGCATCGCCGATCTGGACCCGGCGAAGGCGCGCGGCTCGCTGGAGCGGGTCGGCTGGTCCGAGGACCGCTATTCCGCGACCTCCTTCGGCGACGCCATGGACAATGGCACGACCTTCCTGACGCAGGACGCCAGGGCGCTCTGCGAGGCGGAGGGGATCGAGTGCATCATCGAAGCCACCGGCCACCCCATCGCCGGGCTGCGGCACGGCATGGCCGCCATCGACGCGGGCAAGCACGTGGTCATGGTCAACGTCGAGGCGGATGTGCTCTGCGGCGCGCTGCTGGCGGAGCGTGCGCGGCAGAAGGGCGTGGTCTATTCCATGGCCTACGGCGACCAGCCCGCGGCGATCTGCGAGTTGGTGGACTGGGTGCATTCCTGCGGTTTCGAGCTGATGGCGGCGGGCAAGGGCATGAACTTCGCCCCCGCCTACCGCTATTCGACGCCGGACACTGTCTGGGGCTACTTCGGCTGGAGCGACGAAGAGGTCGCGGCGGGCGACTTCAATCCCAAGATGTATAACTCCTTCACCGACGGCACCAAGGCGGCGATCGAGATGGCCGCCGTCGCCAATGCCACCGGTCTGGATTGCCCCTCGGACGGGCTGGCCTTTCCGCCCTCGGGCCTGCAGGATCTCGCCGAGGTCTTCAAGCCGGTCAGCGCGGGCGGACGGCTGGAGAAACCCGGCATCGTCGATATCGCCGCCAGCCGGGAACCGGACGGGCGCATGGTGCTGAACAACATCCAGTACGGCATGTTCGTGACCTTCAAGGCGCCCGACGAATACACCCGCGCCTGCTTTCAGCAATACGGTCTGCTGACGGACAAGTCGGGCTGGTACGGGTCCATGTGGCGGCCCTTCCACCTGATCGGGCTGGAGACTTCTGTCTCGGTCCTCTCCGCCGTGCTGCGGGGCGAGGCGACGGGGTCGTCGACGCGTTACCGCGCCGATGCGGTCGCGACCTCGAAGGGCAGCTTTCAGGCGGGCGAGTTCCTCGACGGCGAGGGCGGCTTCAAGGTCTGGGCCAAGGCGATCCCGGCTGTGCAATCGGTGCAGAAGAACGCCCTGCCCATCGGGCTGGCGCATCACGTCAAGCTGAAGCGCGCCCTCTCGAAGGATCAGGTGGTCAGCTTCGACGACGTCGAGATCGTGGACGATCTGGACATCGTCCAGATGCGGGAAGACCAGAAGGCGCTGCTGGACGGCTGAGGGCTGGCGCAGGATGGGCGCAAGGCCCATCCTGCCAGTCCGACCGGGCGTGGCCCGGGCGCGCCGTCTCCCAACAGGCGGGGTTTGGTCGCACGGACGCAACGGAAGGTCAAGTCCTGCAAGGGCTGGGAAAGTCCCGGCTTTCCGCGCTATCAAGCGGGTGCCGCCACGGGGAGGGCGGCATCCATGCGCGACATCAACCTCAAGGCGACGGAATATTTCGAGGCAGTGGCCCGTCTGGGCACCGTGACCCGCGCTGCCGGAGAGCTTGGCGTCTCGCCCTCTGCCGTCAGCCAGCAGATCCGCCTGCTGGAGACGCAGCTTGGCATCCGCCTCTTCCGTCGCGAGAAGCGGCGGCTGGTGCTGACGCAGGACGGCGACCGGCTGTTTCAGGTCACGACTCAGGCCTTCGGTGCGCTGCGCAATGCGCGCAATGCCATCGGGCGGCAGCGCGACATGCGGTCCCTGTCGCTGCGCGTCAGCCCGACCTTCGGTGTGCGCTGGCTGGGCACCCGCATTGCCCGCTTCGCCGAATTGCACCCGGACTGGGCGATCCGCGTCGACGCCACGCCCGACTATTCCAGCTTCGAGACAGAGGCCATCGACCTCGACCTGCGCTACGGGCAGGGCGACTGGACGGGCCTGACGGTCGAGCCGCTGATGCATGACCTCGTGCTGCCCATGGCCAGCCCGGCCTACCGCGACCGGCTGGTGGCCGAGGTGGGCGAGGACCCCGCCGAGATCCTGACGGCGGCGCGGCTGATCGACAGCGTGAAGTCGCTCTTGCGCTGGGATCTCTGGCTGGCGGCCACCGGCGTGACGCTGGCGCTGCCGCAGTATCCCTTCCGCTTCGACCGCTCCTCCATGGCGCTGGAAATGGCGCGCGAGGGCGGCGGCGTGGCGCTGGACAGCGCGGCGCTCTGCCTGCCGCAACTGGCCGAGGGGTCGCTGGTGCCGCTGTTCCCCACGCTGCCGGTCATCGAATTCCCGGCCTATTGGTTCGTCTGCCCGCCGCGCCACCTGAACCGCCGCATTGTCGGCCGCTTTCACGACTGGATCGAGGCCGCGGCAAGCGAACACGAGGCAGAGACCCGCGCCTGCCTGACCGCGCTGGGGTGTTCCTTCGCGCCGCCGGTGCGGCAGACGGGCTATGACCCCGATACCCTGTAGTCCTGAGCACATCCTTGTTAGGAGAACTTCAAAGGCAGCGCCTGCGAAACCGGGTAAGGCCTGTCGCCAGACGACCCAAAGGCCCCCGGGAGGAGACCCGTGACCGATATCCAGAGCATGGCCAAGGCCATCCGCTTTCTCGCGATCGACACCATCCTGAACGCGGGCGAGGGGCATCAGGGCGTGCCGCTGGGCATGGCAGAGATCGCCGCGACGCTCTACGCCAACCACCTGAAGGCCGCGCCCGCCGACCCGCTCTGGCCCGACCGTGACCGGGTGGTGCTGTCGAACGGCCATGGCTCGACGCTGCTTTATTCCCTGCTGCATCTGGCGGGCTACGAAGAGGTCTCGCTCGACGCGCTGAAGACCTTCCGCCGTCTGGGCTCGACCTGCGCGGGCCATCCCGAGATCGAACAGCACGCGGGCATCGAGATCACCACGGGCCTTCTGGGGCAGGGCATCGCCTGCGCCGTCGGCATGGCCGTGGCCGAGGCGCGGCTGAACGCGGAATTCGGCGGCGATCTGGTGGATCACCGGACATGGGCCTTCGTCGGCGACGGCTGCCTGCAAGAAGGCGTCGGACAAGAGGCGGTGTCGCTGGCGGGGCACCTGCGGCTGGGCAAGCTGACCTTCCTCTGGGACGACAACCACATCACCGACGACGGCGACACGATGCTGTCGATCTCCGAGGACGTGCCCGCGCGGTTCCGCGCCGCCGGGTGGCATGTGCAGGAACTCGACGGCCACGACATCGCCGCGGTGGATGCGGCGCTGGCGGCGGCGAAGGACGATCCGCGCCCCTCTCTGCTGGCCTGCCGCACGACCATCGCGCGCGGGTTGCCCCGGCTTCAGGGCCAGCGCGGGGGGCACAGCGCGCCGCTGAAGCCGCAGGACCGCGATGAGGCCTGTGTTGAACTGGGGTGGCGCGCCGGGTCCTTCGAGGTGCCCGATGAGGTCCGCGCCGACTGGGCGCAGGCCATGCAGCGCGCCGCGACGGATCACGGCGACTGGCAGCAGCGCCGCGCGGGCCACGCCGACCGCGCCGATTTCGACCGCTGGACCTCGGGCGCGCTGCCCGACGACTGGGCCGGGACCGGCAGCCGCCTGCGCGCGCAGGCCGCGCTGGAGCCGCGCGCCACGATCCTGTCCTCGGGCGACGTCTGCGACGCGCTGGCCGAGGCGCTGCCCGAGACGCTGGTGCTCTGCGCCGACCTCGAGGCGCCGACGAACCACAAGCGCGGCCGCCATGCCCTGACCGCGCAGGACCGCAGCGGCTCCTACGTCCACTGCGGCGTGCGAGAGCACCTGATGGGCGCCATGACCGACGGCATCGCCGCCCACGGCGGGCTGCGGCCGGTCAACGTGACTTATCTGGCCTTCGCCGATTACGAACGTCCCGCGATGCGCATGGCCGCGCTGATGGGGCTGCCGGGCCTGTTTGTCTTCAGCCACGATTCCATCGGCGTCGGCTCGAACGGGCCGACCCACCAGCCGGTCGAGATCCTCGCCAGCTACCGCGCCATGCCGAACTTTCGCGTCTTCCGCCCCGCCGACGCCATCGAGACCGCCGAGGCCTGGGAGATCTGCATGGAAAGCCGGCGCACGCCCGCGCTGCTGGCCCTGTCCAAGCAGGACGCGCTGCCGGTGCGGCGCGACGGGGCCGAGAACCTCAGCCGCCGGGGCGCTTACGTGTTGCCGGGGCACGAGGGCGCGCGTGACGTGACGCTGCTGGCCACCGGCACCGAGGTCGCGCTGGCCGTCGAGGCCCGCGCCCTGCTGGCCCAAGAGGGCATTCGCGCCGCCGTCGTGTCGATGCCCTGCTGGGAGCTGTTCGACGAACAGGACGCGGCCTACCAGTCCGACGTCCTTGGCACCGCGCCGCGCGTCGGGGTCGAGGCGGCGATGGAATTCGGCTGGCAACGCTGGCTGGATCGCGGCGACGCCTTCGTCGGCATGACGGGCTTCGGCGCATCGGATCGGAGAGAGGTGCTGTACCGGCATTTCGGCATCACGGCAGAGCGGATCGCCGAAGAGGCCCGGGGCCTTCTGGGGCGCTGAGTTCAGGCGCGGCTGCGGCTTTCGGGGCGATCCCGGCGGGTCGTGGGCTTGTCGGCGTACATGCGGTGATCGGCGGTGGCCAACAGGTCCTCGTAGCGGCGCCCGTCCGCTGGCCAGACCGCCGCGCCGATGGCCGCGCCGCCATGCGGCAGCAGCACTGTCACGCCCGGCTGCCGTTCCCAGGTGATCGGCTGCGCCAGCGCCGCGCGCAGATCGGCCAGCCGGTCAGGCAGGCTTTCCGCATCGGCGCCGCGCAGCCATAGCCCGAACTCGTCGCCGCCAAGGCGCCCGACCAGATCGCCCTCGCGCACGGCGGCGCGCAGGGTACGGGCCACCAGTCGCAACACATGGTCGCCCGCAGCGTGACCGAAACGGTCGTTCACCGGCTTGAAGCCGTTCAGGTCGACGAAAAGCAGGGCGCCGTCCAGATCGCCCCGCGCAAGTCCGCTGGCGCAGCGCAGGCGGAAGGCATGGGCGTTCAGCAGGCCGGTCAGCATGTCGGTCTTGGCGATTGTGTCCAGATGCGCTGCCGTGCGGCGCAGGCGCTGACGCTCTTCCTCGGCGATGGCCAGCCGTTGCTCTGCATCGGCATGGGCGGCGGTGAGGCTGCGCAGCCGCGCCGCCGCGCCGGGCGCGGGGTCGGCCTTCAGCATGACCATGCCGTGTTTCTCGCCGGGCAGCGGATCGACCCGCCAGGCCTGAAAGGCCTGCGTCGTGCTGCCGAAACTCAGCTTCATCGGGATGGCTCGGGTGCTGCACAGCGCCTGGGCCAGGCCCCGGGCGATCCCGCAGCTGTCAGAGGTCGCAACGGCGGGCAATAGGGCGCGGGTGGTCAGCCCGTGCAGCCTGCGCGCCTCGCGGTTGGCCAGCAGGATGCGCCAGGAACAGTCGAGCAGGATCGCCGCCTGCGGCGAACGCTCTATCGACTGGGCGATCAGGCTCAGCGCGAAGGCGGTGCCGGATTGCTGTGACATTCCCCGCGACCCCTTGTCTTGCCTCAGATCGCGGCGCAGCGGCGAGGGCACGGCACGGCGCGCGCAGCCGGTCCCCGCCTCTGCAAGGGGTTTGCGGTGGCCGCAGGAAAGAGGCACCCGGTAGGGGCCGGTCCCGCCGGTCCGTGCAGTCTGTGGCTCATGGTCGTCCCCCGGACAAAAAAACCGCTCAACAAGTCTCTTAGGAGCCGAGTCCCTAACGATCAGTTAACGTCCGGGGAAAGCCGCAAAGGCTCGGCAAGTATCCTCTTATGGGCGGCGGCTGCCCGGGTCGCGCTGCGGCAATGTATACGGCTGCATACTGTGGACCTGTGCCCAACTTTGGCCTATGGGTGGCGCGACTCGAACGAAGGGAATTCTTCATGTCCGATCAGACCACGCCTGACATCATCTACACCAAGGTCGACGAGGCGCCCGAGCTGGCCTCGGCCTCTTTCCTGCCGATCATCCAGAAATTCGCCTCTGCCGCCGGCGTGACCGTCGGCACGAAGGACATCAGCCTCGCCGGGCGCATCATCGCGACCTTCCCCGAGGCGCTGACCGAAGAGCAGCGTATCCCAGACGACCTCGCGATCCTCGGCGAACTGGTCAAGACGCCCGAAGCCAACGTGATCAAGCTGCCGAACATCTCGGCCTCGGTCCCGCAGCTGGTCGCCGCGATCAAGGAGCTTCAGGCGCAGGGCTACGCACTGCCCGATTACCCCGAGGCGCCCGCGACCGACGCGGAAAAAGCCGCGCGGGCCAAGTACGACACCATCAAGGGCTCGGCCGTGAATCCGGTCCTGCGCGAGGGCAACTCTGACCGCCGCGCCGCCGCCGCCGTGAAGAAATTCGCGCAGAACAACCCGCACCGGATGGGCGCGTGGACCGCGGACAGCAAGACCCGCGTCGCATCCATGTCGGGCGGCGACTTCTTCTCGAACGAGGTCTCCGCGACCCTCGACAAGGCCGCGACCGCCAAGATCGTGCTGGAAACGGCCTCGGGCGAGACGGTCCTGAAAGAGGGCGTCTCTTACCCCGCGGGCACCGTGGTCGACGCGACCTATATGTCGGCCAAGGCACTGGATGCCTTCCTTGCCGACGAGATCGCCAAGACCAAGGCCGAGGGTACGCTCTTCTCGCTGCACATGAAGGCCACGATGATGAAGGTCTCTGACCCGATCATCTTCGGCCACGCGGTGACGCAGTGGCTGAAGCCGGTCTTCGACCAGTATGGCGACCGCATGAAAGAGCTGGGCGTCGACCCCAACGGCGGCCTGGGATCGCTGCTGGAGAAGGTGAAGGACGAGGCCGACATCATGGCCGCTATCGACGCGGTGCGCGACACCCGTCCGCCGATGTACATGGTGAACTCGGACAAGGGCATCACCAACCTGCACGTGCCGTCGGACGTCATCATCGACGCCTCGATGCCGGCGCTGATCCGCGCGGGCGGCAAGGGCTGGGGGCCGGACGGCAACGAGCACGACACCAACTGCGTGATCCCGGACAACAGCTATGCGCCGGTCTATGAGGCCTCCATCGCGTTCTTCAAAGAGAAGGGCGCGCTGAACCCGGCCACCGCCGGGACGGTGCAGAACCTCGGCCTGATGGCGCAGAAGGCCGAGGAATACGGCAGCCACCCGACCACCTTCGAGATCCCCGAGGACGGCACCGTGAAGATGGTGCTCGACGACGGCACCGTGCTGCATTCGCACAAGGTCGAAGCGGGCGACATCTGGCGCTCTGCCTCGGCCCGCAAGGCGCCGATCGAGGACTGGGTGAACCTGGCCATCGAGCGGCAGAAGGCCACCGGCTACCGGTCGATCTTCTGGCTGGACGCGAAGCGTGCCCATGACGCCCAGCTGATCGCCATGGTCAAGCCGATCCTCGAAGCCAAGGGCGTGGCGGACAAGTTCGAGATCATGGCGCCGCGCGAGGCGACCATTGCCTCGCTCGAGACCATCACCAAGGGCGAGAACACCATCGCCATCACCGGCAACGTGCTGCGCGACTACCTGACCGACCTCTTCCCGATCCTCGAACTGGCGACCTCTGCCAAGATGCTGTCCATCGTCAAGCTGATGCAGGGCGGCGGTCTGTTCGAGACCGGCGCGGGCGGCTCTGCCCCCAAGCATGTCCAGCAGTTGCAGGAAGAGAACCACCTGCGCTGGGACAGCCTGGGCGAGTTCTGCGCGCTGGGGGAATCGTTCAAGTTCCTTGCCGACCAGAAGGGCAACGAAAAGGCGCGGGTGCTGGGTGACGCGGTAGAGGCCGCGACGCAGGGCATCCTCGACCACGACCGCTCGCCCTCGCGCAAGGTCGGAGAGCCGGACAACCGCGACAGCCACTACTGGTTCGCCCGCTACTGGGCCGAGGCCCTGGCCGCGCAGTCCGACGACGCCGAACTGGCGGCGCATTTCGCGCCCATCGCCAAGGCGCTGGCCGATGGCGAAGACGCAATCACCGGAGAGCTTGCAGCAGCGCAGGGCAAACCGGCGGATCTGGGTGGCTACTACCACAGCGACCCGGCCAAGACGGCGGCGGTGATGCGCCCCAGCCAGACGCTGAACGAAATTATCGGCTGATCGGACAACCGAGTGCTGACGAGATCGGGCGCCCCCTGCCGGGGGCGCCCTTTTTCATGGGCGGCGGGAGCTGCGGAGGCGCCGAAGTCTTGCAAAGACTTCGGCCCGTTTTCTTTGCAAGAAAACGGGCCCCCTCGGCGATGTCGGAAGACTGTCCGCACCGGGCGGTGTTCGGCAGGCCGTTGCGGCCCCCGATGCACCGTCCCGCGCGCCATCCGTCCGACCCGGCGGCTTGGGCGGCATCAGGACCGGTCTCGCCTCAGAGAGCCGCCGACACTCCGGCCCCGCACCCACTCCAGGGCGTCAGGTTCCGGCCTCCGCGCAAGGGGTGCGCAGCGGCATGTGCGCCCCCGCTCAGGTGTAAAGAAACCCGACCGATTGCCGTTCGATCAGCGCTGCGGTCAGACGTCCGGTCGCATAGGCCCCGGTGTCGACAGAGATCCGGCCCGCGTGCCAGACCGGGTCCTCCACGATGCTGTGGCCATGCACGATCCACAGCCCGTCGGTGCGCGCCACCCGGCCAAAATCCGGGTGGCCCCAAAGCAGCGTGTTGTCGCTTTGATCCGCAATCGGGCGCGACGGATCGGCCCCCGCATGCACCGCGACCACATTGCCGGTCTGCCACGACAGCGGCAGAGTCCTGAGCCAGGTCTCGATCCCGTCGCCCATCGCGGCCCGCAGCGTATCGCGCATGTCCAGCCATGCGCTGTCCGGGGCATCCGGGCCGGGCGGCTGGACCCGGTAGCTGGCCAGCGTCCGAAGCCCGCCGTGGCGCAGCCAGCGTGGCCCGTCCAGCACCGGATTGTCCATGGCATCCAGCAGCATCCGTTCGTGGTTGCCCATCAGGCAGACCATCAGGTCCCCGGCACTGCGCGACAGGGTGTGAAGCCGCCGCAGCACCATGCGGCTGTTCTCGCCGCGATCCACGTAGTCGCCCAGACAGACCAGCCGCGCGGTCGGATGCGCAAGGCGGTCCAGCCGGTCCAGCATGTGCCGCAGCAGGGCGTCGCAGCCATGCAGGTCGCCGAGGGCAAAGAAGGGCGTTTCCGGCTCCAGCGGAGCGTCGAAGCGGGCCTTGCCGGGACGGCGAAACAGATGCGGGAAAAGCCTCATACCATGGAGATAGGCGCTTTGTCGCGCCACGCAAAGCCGCATTTCCGTGCCATACGGGCCGATCCTGCCATTGCCCTTCGGGGTCTGCCCCACTAGGTCGGGACGTAACCCGCGCGGAGGACAGGACCATGCAGACTCCCTATTACCTGATCGACAAGGCCCGCCTGCTGCCAAACATGGAAAAGATCGCCTGGCTGCGCGAACACTCGGGCGCCAAGGCCCTGCTGGCGCTGAAATGCTTCGCCACGTGGTCGGTCTTCGACATGATGAGCGAGTACATGGACGGTACCACCTCTTCCTCGCTTTTCGAGGTCAAGCTGGGCCGCGAGAAGTTCCCCGGGGAAACCCATGCCTATTCCGTGGCATGGGCGCCGGACGAGATCGACGAGGTGCTGGCCTCTTCGGACAAGATCATCTTCAACACCGCCCAGCAGCTGACCCGCTTCGAAGAGGTGTCGCGGGGCCATACCCGCGGGTTGCGCGTGAACCCGGGGGTGTCGACCAGCGGCTTCGACCTCGCGGACCCGGCGCGGCCCTTCTCGCGCCTCGGCGAACACGCCCCCGAGGATATCGAGCCGGTGGCCGACCTGATCAGCGGCTTCATGTTCCACAACAACTGCGAGAACGCGGATTTCGAACGCTTCGACGCCATGCTGGGCATGATCGAGCAGCGCTTCGGCCATCTGATCCGCCGCATGGACTGGATCAGTCTCGGCGGCGGCATCCATTTCACCGGCGAGGGCTATCCGCTGGACAAGCTGGCCGAACGCCTGAAACGCTTTGCCGGGACGAACGAGGTGCAAGTCTACCTGGAACCGGGCGAGGCGGCGATCACCAAGTCGACCACGCTGGAAGTCACGGTGCTGGACACGCTCTACAACGGCAAGAACCTCGCCATCGTCGACAGTTCCATCGAGGCACATATGCTCGACCTGCTGATCTACCGCGAAAGCGCCAGGATGGCCGAGGCCGGAGAGCACGAGTGGATGATCTGCGGCAAAAGCTGCCTTGCGGGCGATATCTTCGGAGAGTTCCGTTTCCCGGCGCCGCTGAAGCCCGGAGACCGTTTGTCCATCGACGACGCCGCCGGTTACACGATGGTCAAGAAGAACTGGTTCAACGGGGTGCAGATGCCGTCCATCGCGATCCGGGAACTTGACGGGACGGAACGCCTCGTGCGCTCTTTCGACTACCAGGATTTCGCGGCGGCCCTGTCGTGATGAAGCCGCGCCCCCCGGGGCGCATGACTTACAGCCAAGGAGGGACCGGCGTGAAAAAGACCGTTCTCATCATCGGCGCCGGTGGCGTCGCTCAGGTGGTCGCGCACAAATGCGCGCAGAACAACGATGTGCTGGGCGACCTGCACATCGCCAGCCGCACGAAGTCGAAATGCGACGACATCATCGCCAGCGTCCATGACAAGGGCGCGATGAAGGTGCCGGGCACCTTCGAGGCGCATGCGGTGGACGCCACCGACAGCGCCGCCGTCGCCGCGCTGATCCGCCAGACCGGCGCGCAGATCTGCATCAACGTGGGCACCGCCTTCGTGAACATGCACGTGCTCGACGGCTGCATCGAGGCAGGCTGCGCCTATATCGACACGGCGATCCACGAAGAGCCCGACAAGATCTGCGAGATCCCGCCGTGGTACGCCAACTATGAGTGGAAGAAGCGCGACCTCTGCGCGGAAAAGGGCGTGACCGCCATCCTCGGCGCGGGCTTCGACCCGGGCGTGGTGAACGCCTACGCGCGCTTCGCCATCGACCAGATGGACGAGGTCAAAAGCATCGACATCGTCGACATCAACGCAGGTTCGCACGGCAAGTATTTCGCCACCAACTTCGACCCCGAGATCAACTTCCGCGAATTCACCGGCGTGGTCTACTACTGGGAAGACAAGCAGTGGAAAGAGACGACAATGTTCGCCTCGGGCCACGAATGGGACCTGCCGGTGGTCGGCCCCTCCAAGGCCTACCAGTCCGGCCATGACGAGGTGCATTCGCTGGCGACCAACTACCCCGACGCGGACGTGCGTTTCTGGATGGGCTTCGGCGACCACTACATCAACGTCTTCACGGTGCTGAAGAACATCGGACTCTTGTCCGAACAGCCCGTCAAACTCGCCGACGGCGGAGAGGTCGTGCCCCTCAAGGTCGTCAAGGCCTGCTTGCCCGACCCCGCAAGCCTCGCGCCCGACTACACCGGCAAGACCTGCATCGGTGACCTCGTGAAGGGCACGAAGGACGGCAAACCGGTGGAATACTTCGTCTACAACGTGGCCGACCACAAGGAGGCCTACGAGGAAGTGGGCAGCCAAGGCATCTCTTACACTGCGGGCGTCCCCCCGGTGGCCGCCGCCATGCTGGTGGCCGATGGCACATGGGACGCGAAGACCATGAAGAACGTCGAGGAACTGGACCCCAAGCCCTTCTTCACCCTCCTCGACGCCATCGGCCTGCCGACCCGCGTCCTCGTGGGCGGCCTCAAGGGCGAAGACAAAAGCTGGACCGAGGTCTGACAGCACAGGGAGTGCCGCTTCGGCGGCATTCCCTTCCACCAGGGATTGCCGCAAGGTTCCCCGGCTTCGGACCGACGATCTGCGTCGAGCCTTTTCCGGCCAAGATCCTGTAGCGCGCCCGGGCCAGCATCCAGAGTGACGAGGAGTCTCGGAGCACCATGACAGGCCCGTCTCTTGCCCCCATCAGTCTTGATGGATTCGTCGCCTTTTTTGCGGTGCTTGCTATCATTATGGCGGTTCTTTTCTGGGCCTTGCGCCGCAAACAGACCGCCGCCCGCAAACAGTTCTTTTCACAATTTGAAGAGTCCGAACTCAGGATGAGCCCCTACGAGATCGGGCTGGTCTACAAGGTGACCGGTAGGACCGAAGAGACTGTGTCCGCCGTCCCGATCTGGCGGGGAAAAGCCCCGATTGCGAACGGAAAGGAAATGGAGATGGCGCCCGATCGCCTGATCCCTTTCGACGAAACGCGCTTCTTTTCCTGATCCCACCGCATGAAAAAGCCGGGGCGCCGTCACAGCGCCCCGGCCATATCCTTTCAAATCCCGCTTACTGCCAGGACTTGATCAGTTCGTCATAGGACACGGTCTTGGGCTCTTCGTCCTCGTTGTCCAGCTTTGCCTTGGGCGAGCCTTCCATCGCAAGCCACTCCTGCGGGTCCTTCTCTTCGTTCAGCTTGGGGCCGATGTCGCCCTGGATGCCGGCACGCTCCAGACGCTCCATCACCCGCTCCTGATCGGCACAAAGCGCGTCCAGCGCCTCTTGCGGGGTCTTGGCGCCCGACATGGCGTCGCCGATGTTCTGCCACCACAGCTGCGCCAGCTTCGGGTAGTCCGGCACGTTGGTGCCCGTGGGCGACCATGCCACCCGCGCGGGCGAACGGTAGAATTCCACCAGACCGCCCAGCTTGTCGGCGCGCTCGGTGAAGCTCTCGTGCTGGATCGTCGACTCGCGGATGAAGGTCAGGCCGACATGGGCCTTCTTCACGTCGACGGTCTTCGACGTCACGAACTGCGCATAAAGCCATGCGGCCTTGGCGCGGTCGACGGGGGTGGACTTCATCAGCGTCCAGGAACCCACGTCCTGATAGCCGATCTTCGTGCCCTCTTCCCAGTAGACGCCATGCGGCGAGGGGGCCATGCGCCACTTCGGCGTGCCGTCCTCGTTCATCACCGGCAGGCCGGGCTTCACCGTGTCGGCGGTGAAGGCGGTGTACCAGAACATCTGCTGGGCGACGTTGCCCTGCGCCGGGATCGGGCCGGCCTCGGAGAAGGTCATGCCCGCGGCAGCCGGGGGCGTGTATTTCTCCAGCCACTCGATGGCCTTGGTGACGGCATAGACGGCAGCGGGGCCGTTGGTCGCGCCGCCCCGGGCCACGCAGGACCCCACGGGCTGCGACTGTTCGTTCACGCGGATGCCCCATTCGTCCACCGGCAGGCCGTTCGGCTCACCCTTGGACCCGGCGCCCGCCATCGACAGCCACGCATCGGTGTACCGCCAGCCGAGCGAGGGGTCCTTCTTGCCGTAGTCCATGTTGCCGAAGACTTCGCCATCGACGCCCATGTGCGACAGGTCGCGCCCGGTGAAGAACTCGGCGATGTCCTCATAGGCCGACCAGTTGACCGGCACACCCAACTCGTAGCCATAGGCCTCTTGGAAGTCGGCCTTGTTCTTCTCGTCGTTGAACCAGTCGTAGCGGAACCAGTAAAGGTTCGCGAACTGCTGGTCGGGCAGCTGGTAAAGCTCTCCGTCCGGCGCGGTGGTGAACTGCAACCCGATGAAGTCGTCAAGGTCGAGGCCGGGGTTCGTCACGTCCGCGCCTTCGTTCGCCATCCAGTCGGTGAGCGAGCGCGCCTGTTTGTAGCGCCAGTGCGTGCCGATCAGGTCGCTATCGTTGATGTAGGCGTCGTAGATGTTCTCGCCCGACTGCATCTGCGTTTGCAGCTTCTCGACCACGTCGCCCTCGCCGATCAGGTCGTGGGTGACCTGAATGCCGGTGATCGCGGTGAAGGCGGGTGCCAGAACCTGCGATTCATACTCGTGGGTGGTGATGGTTTCCGAGACGACCTTGATCTCCATCCCGGCCATCGGCGCGGCGGCGTCGATGAACCACTGCATCTCGGCTTCCTGCTCTTCGCGGGTCAGGGCGGACATGTCGCCGATCTCCGCGTCGAGGAATTCGGTCGCGGCGGCCATGTCGGCCCATGCTCCCGAGCCGGTGAGGCTCAGCGCCACCGCAAGCGCGGTGGTCGATTTCAGCATCAAGTTCATTTTGGTTCCTCCCTTATGTGAACTTGTCGTTGTTGCCCCCGCCTCTCAGCGGCGGGCGCGGGTTCAGGTCATACCCAGCGGAACACCGCCGCCGCGTAGACAAGACAGACGGCCAGCGCCCAGGGCTGGGTCTCGGGGCCGATCAGCCCGAGCCATGCGAGGTTGATGAAGGCGCTGCCCAGAAGCGTGATGAACAGCCGGTCGCCGCGCGTGGTCTCGATCCGCAGGATGCCGGTGCGCGGCGTCTCGGGGAACTTGATCGCGAGAACAGTGAAGGTGATCAGGAGGCCTGCGATGACCATGAAGAAGATCGCCGTGGGCCAGGTCCATGCCATCCATGCCATCAGAGTGCCTCCTCTGCAGGGGTTGCGGGTCGCGAAACAATGGAATGCAAGCGGCACCGGCGCGTATGCGCCAAGCCCGACCTCCCCCCCGGGAGGGCTTCTCTGCGATGCTCTATCCCACGCGGGCGAGGGTCCGGTTTTGCGCGGTCACGCCAGCCCAGTTCCGGGCACACGCCCCCCCGAGGTCGGGCTTGGCGCATGCGCGCCTCTGTTGCGGCCCTCATCATACCCTCCCCAGGGCAAAGCCCTTGGCGATGTAGTTGCGCACGAACCAGATGACCAAGGCCCCCGGCACGATGGTCAGGATGCCCGCCGCCGCAAGGACTCCCCAGTCGATGCCGCTGGCGCCCTGCGTCCGCGTCATGATCGCCGCGATGGGCTTGGCGTCCACCGTCGTCAGGGTGCGCGACAGCAGCAGTTCCACCCACGAGAACATGAAGCAGAAGAAGGCCGCCACGCCGATCCCGCTTGCGATCAGCGGCATGAAGATCTTCACGAAGAAGCCGCCGAAGCTGTAGCCGTCGATATAGGCCGTCTCGTCGATCTCTTTCGGGACGCCGCGCATGAAGCCTTCGAGAATCCAGACCGCCAGCGGCACGTTGAAGAGGCAATGCGCCAGCGCCACCGCGATATGCGTGTCGAAGAGGCCGACCGAGGAATACAACTGAAAGAAGGGCAGCGCGAAGACCGCCGGCGGCGCCATGCGGTTGGTCAGCAGCCAGAAGAACAGGTGCTTGTCGCCCATGAACGAGTAGCGCGAAAAGGCATAGGCGGCGGGCAGGGCCACGGCCAGCGAGATCGCGGTGTTCATGACCACGTAGATCAGCGAGTTCACGTAGCCCATGTACCACGCCGGGTCCGTCAGGATCGTGCGGTAGTTGTCCAGCGTCGGGTAGGCCGGGATCAGCGTGAAGGTGTTGAGGATCTCGGTGTTGGTCTTGAAGCTCATGTTGAGCAGCCAGTAGATCGGCAAGAGCAGGAACAGCAGGTAGAGCGTCATGACCACGGCGCTGCCGTTCACCTTCAGGCGCTTGGCCACGGGTGCGCGGACGGTGACAGAGCCGGATGTTGCGTCGGCCATCTTACATCCCCCTTTTGTCGAGGTTGGTCATGACGGTGTAGAACACCCAGGAAATCAGCAGGATGACGAGGAAGTACATCAGGCTGAAGGCGGCGGCGGGGCCGAGGTCGAACTGCCCCAGAGCCATCTTCACCAGGTCGATGGACAGAAGCGTCGTGGCATTGCCCGGGCCGCCTCCGGTGACGACGAAGGGTTCGGTGTAGATCATGAAGCTGTCCATGAAGCGCAAGAGGATCGCGATCATCAGCACGCCCGCCATCTTGGGCAACTCTATGTAGCGGAAGACCTTCCAGCGGCTCGCCTGGTCGATCTTGGCGGCCTGGTAATAGGCGTCGGGGATCGACTTGAGGCCCGCGAAGGCCAGCAGGGCCACCAGCGAGGTCCAGTGCCAGACATCCATCACGACGATGGTGATCCACGCCGCGAGGGTGTCCTGCGTGTAGTTGTAATCCACCCCCAGCTTGTCCAGCGTGTAGCCCAGAAGGCCGATGTCGACCCGCCCGAAGATCTGCCAGATGGTGCCCACCACGTTCCACGGGATCAGCAGCGGCAGCGACATCAGCACAAGGCAGAAGCTGGACCAGAAGCCCGACTTCGGCATGTTCAGCGCCACGAAGATGCCCAGCGGCACCTCGATGGCGAGGATGATGCCCGAGAACAGGAGCTGCCGCCGCAGCGAGTTCCACATGCGGTCGTCGTGCAGCATCTCTTCGAACCACTCGAGGCCCGCCCAGAAGAACTGGTTGTTCCCGAAGGTGTCCTGCACCGAGTAATTGACGACGGTCATCAGCGGGATCACGGCAGAGAAGGCCACGAGCAAGAGCACCGGCAGCACGAGGAACCAGGCTTTCTGGTTGACGGTCTTTTCCATCAGGCGGCTCCTTCTTCGGTCCGAACATGCGGGGCAACAGCGGTCTTGGCCGCAACACGGCGCGCATGCGCCATGCCCGACCTCCCCCCCGGGAGGGCATCCTTCCAACGAGTGACGCGTGCGCTGCGGCCTTGGATCTGAGAAGCGACCGAAGCACCCGGCAGCACGGCCCTCCCGAGGTCGGGCATGGCGCATGCGCGCCGGATTGGGCGCGCGGCAAGGGTGGGCGTGCAGAAGGACAGGGTCGAAAGACTCATGCCGCCGCCCCCCGCACAAGCCAGTCGTCGTTGTAGACGTTCACATGCCCCGGGTCGAAGCGGACGCGGGTCATGTCGCTGCCCACGGGTTCGTCCTCTCCGGCGATGATGTTGATGTCGTGGCCGAAGAACTCGGCCCGGATGATCTTGTGGCGGCCCACGTCCTCGACACGGCGGACCTTGACCGGCAGCCCTTCGGAGGCCGACAGGCGGGCGAACTCTGGCCGCACGCCGATCTCGACCTTGCCGGACAGCGGCCCGTAGCCAGCGGCCAGCGGCAGTTCCGTCCCGTCGATATAGGCGCGGTTGCCCTCGACCCTGGCCGGGATGACGTTCATGCCCGGCGAGCCGATGAAATAGCCCACGAAGGTGTGTTCGGGCCGCTCGAACAGCTCTTCGGGTGTGCCGATCTGAACCACGCGCCCGTCGTACATCACCACCACCTTGTCGGCGAAGGTCAGCGCCTCCGTCTGGTCGTGGGTCACGTAGATCATCGTGTGGCCGAAATCGTGGTGCAGCTTCTTCAGCTGGGTGCGCAGCTCCCACTTCATATGCGGGTCGATCACCGTCAGCGGCTCGTCGAAGAGCAGCGCGTTCACGTCCTTGCGGACCATCCCGCGGCCCAGGCTGATCTTCTGCTTGGCATCCGCCGTCAGCCCGCGCGCCTTGCGGTCGAGCCAGTCCTCCATGCCGATCATGCGCGCGATTTCCTGCACGCGCTCGGCGACATAGGTCTCGTCGCGGCCCCGGTTGCGCAGCGGGAAGGCGAGGTTGTCGCGCACGGTCATGGTGTCGTAGACCACCGGAAACTGGAAGACCTGCGCGATATTGCGCTCCGCCGTCGCGGCATGGGTCACGTCCTGTCCGTCAAACAGGATGCGCCCCTGCGAGGGCATCAGCAGCCCGGAAATGATGTTCAGCAGCGTGGACTTGCCGCAGCCCGAGGCGCCCAGCAGCGCGTAGGCGGCGCCGTCCTCCCAGTCGTGGTTCAACTCCTTCAGCGCGTAGTCGTCCTCGGACGCGGGGGTCCTGAGGTAGCTGTGGGCGAGGTTGTCCAGCGTGATCCGTGCCATGTCGTCCCCCTCAGGCTGCCAGCGCGTAAGAGGCGGGGGCGACCAGCGCGCCCTCCTCGGAAAAGATGTAGACGTGGCGCGGGTCCAGGTAGACCGTCAGGGCCTCGCCCGCGCCAAGCTCGTGCACGCCGTGCACCAGCCCGACCCAGCGCTCGCCGTGGTGGTCGAGGTGCACGAAGGTCTCGGACCCGGTCAGTTCCGTCACCGTCAGGGTGCAGGTGAATTCTACCGCCTCGGGGGAATGCCGCCCGATTTCCAGATGGTTGGGCCGGAAGCCCGCCGTGTATCGCCCGTCGGGCAGGTCGGCCAGCGGGCCGGTGGCGGCGGCGGTTGCACCCTTGCCGAACATCAGCTTGCCGCCGGTCTTGGAAATCGCAAGGAAGTTCATCGGCGGATCGCTGAAGACCCGCGCGGTCGTGGCATCGACCGGCTTGCGGTAGACATCCGGCGTGGGGCCGAACTGGGTCACGCGCCCCTCCCAGAGCGTCGCGGTGTTGCCGCCCAGAAGCAGCGCCTCTTCGGGTTCGGTGGTGGCATAGACGAAGATGCTGCCCGAGGCCTCGAAGATGCGCGGGATCTCGGCCCGCAATTCCTCGCGCAGCTTGTAATCGAGGTTCGCCAGCGGTTCGTCCAGCAGCACCAGCCCGGCGTTCTTGACCAGCGCGCGGGCCAGCGCGCAGCGCTGTTGCTGGCCGCCGGACAGTTCCAGCGGCTTGCGGGTCAGCATCGGCGTCAGCTGCATCATCTCGGCGGTCTCGCGCACGCGGCGGTCGATCTCGGCCTTGTCGACCCCCATCAGCTTCATTGGAGAGGCGATGTTGTCGTAGACGCTCATCGAGGGGTAGTTGATGAACTGCTGGTAGACCATGGCGACCTTGCGATCCTGCACGCGCTGGCCGGTCACGTCCTCGCCCTGCCAGAAGACCTTGCCGGTGGCGGGCTGATCCAGACCGGCCATCAGCCGCATCAGGGATGTCTTGCCCGACAGCGTCGGCCCCAGCAGCACGTTCATCGTGCCCTTTTCCAGCGTCAGGTCGGTGGGGTGGATGTGGGTCTGGCCCTCCACCTCTTTCGACACGCCTTTCAGTTCCAGCGTCACGCCGTGCTCCTCCTTATTCCGCCGCGCGGGCGCGGGACGGGCGGTCTGCCATCCACGCGTCCAGAGCGGCGATCTGGTCCGCGTCCATGCGCAGCCCCAGCTTGTTGCGGCGCCACACCACGTCCTCGGCGGTGCGCGCGAATTCCTTGTCCATCAGCCAGCGGACCTCTGCCTCTGTCAGGGTCGCGCCGAAGTCGCGCCCCATGTCCTCGGCGCAGCGGGCCTGACCCGGCACCTGCGCGGCCTCTGTCCCGTAGGCGCGGCACAGGCGGCGCGCGTGGAAGGGCGTCAGGAAGGGGAAGCGGGCGGTCAGGTCGTCCACCAGCGCCTCGAACCCTTCGACGGGGAAATCCCCGCCGGGCAGCGGTACGCCCGCCGTCCATGGGCCGATGACGCCCGGAAGCTCTGCGCCGATCTTCTCCAGCGCGCTTTCGGCGAGGCGGCGGTAGGTGGTGATCTTGCCGCCGAAGACGTTCAGCAGCGGCGCGCCGCCCGCCTTGTCGACCTTCAGCGTGTAGTCCCGCGTCGCCGCCGTGGCGCTGGAAGCGCCGTCGTCATACAGCGGCCGCACACCCGAGTAGGTCCAGACGATATCCGCGTCCGACAGCCTCTGGCGGAAGTAGGTATTCGCGAAATCCAGCAGGTACTGGCGTTCCGCGGGCGTGCATTCCGGCGTCTGCGCGGGGTCGGCGTGTTCCGCGTCGGTGGTGCCGATCAGGGTGAAGTCGGTCTCGTAGGGGATCGCGAAGATGATCCGCCCGTCGGTGCCCTGAAAGAAATAGCATTTGTCGTGGTCGTAGAGCCGCCGGGTCACGATATGCGAGCCGCGCACCAGCCGCACGCCTTCGCGGGTGTTCGCCCGGACCTTGGACTGAAGGATGTCGCCGACCCAGGGCCCGCCCGCGTTCACCAGCATCCGGGCGCTGTGTGTCTGGCGGGCGCCGGTCTCGCGGTCCTCGGTCTCGATCCGCCAAAGCTCTCCGGCGCGCTCTGCCGACAGGACCGCCGTGCGGGTCAGGATCTTGGCGCCGCGGGCCTCGGCGTCGCGGGCGTTCAGCACGACAAGCCGCGAATCCTCGACCCAGCAGTCGGAATATTCGTAAGCCTTTTCAAAGCGATCCTGAAGCGGCGCGCCCTCGGCAGCGGTTCTCAGATCAAGGCGCGCGGTGCCCGGCAGGATCTGCCGTCCGCCCAGCGTGTCGTAAAGGAAGAGGCCCAGCCGGATCAGCCAGGCCGGGCGGCGGCCCTTCATCCACGGCATGAACAGGCCCAGAAGCCGCGAGGTCGGCGTTTCGCTGTCGAAGCGCATGTCGCGGTGGTAGGGCAGCACGAAGCGCATCGGCCAGGAGATATGCGGCATGGCGCGCAGAAGCGTCTCGCGTTCGATCAGCGCCTCGCGGACGAGGCGGAACTCGAAATATTCGAGGTAGCGCAGCCCGCCGTGAAACAGCTTTGTCGAGGCAGAGGAGGTGGCCGAGGCGAGGTCGTTCATCTCGGCCAGCGTGACGGTCAGCCCGCGCCCCGCCGCATCGCGCGCGATGCCGCAGCCGTTGATGCCGCCCCCGATCACGAACAGGTCGGTTGTTTTCGGTCGATCCTGATCCACGACGATCCTCCCGATGCTGAAACTGGCGGCAGGCGCGCATTTTCGCAACAAGAATTTTTCGTTTTCGTTCCTTTTTGCGGGTCGTTTGTTTTTGCGGGGAAAATTTCTCCCGTCATGGATGCGTATGCAGCAAAAGTGGCGCCGCATGGCAGCAATTCGCGAATCGTGCTTGCACCTGCGCCGGCATCTTCGCATGATCCGCGCAAAACCGAACATTTTCGAAAGCCGGGCATGTCGCAGACCTTTCGCCATCCGGAAATCCTCGAGATCGCGCGGCGTGACGGCAGGGTCACGGTCGAAGGGCTGGCCGCGCATTTCGGCGTGACCCATCAGACCATCCGCCGCGACCTGACCGATCTGGCCGAGGCCGGGCGGCTGGACCGGGTCCATGGCGGCGCGGTGCTGCCCTCGGGCACGATGAACATCGGCTACGAAGAGCGCCGCGCCCTGAACCCCGGCGCCAAGGCGGCCATTGCGCAGGCCTGCGCCGCGCGCATTCCCAACGACATCTCGCTGTTCCTGAACATCGGCACCAGCACAGAGGCGGTCGCCCGCGAGCTTCTGCACCACGACGGGCTGATGGTGGTGACCAACAATATCAACGTGGCCACGATCCTTGCGGCCAATGCCTCTTGCGAGGTGGTGGTGACCGGCGGCCACCTGCGCCGCGCCGATGGCGGGTTGATCGGCAGCCTTGCCACCGACACGATCCGCAAGTTCAAGTTCGACCTCGCGGTGATCGGCTGCTCGGCGCTGGACCGCGACGGCGATCTTCTGGACTTCGACATACAGGAGGTCGGCGTCAGCCAGTCGATCCTGCAGCAGTCCCGGCGGACCTTCCTTGTCGCCGACCATTCCAAGTTCAAGCGCAGCGCCCCGGCGCGGATCTGTTCGCTGGGCGAGGTCGATGTCTTCTTTACCGACCGCTCGCCGGGGGCGGGCCTTGCCGCCGCCTGCCGCGACTGGGGCACAGAGGTCTCGGTCACCCCGGGGTGACGGTTTCGTGGCAGGGCCGGTGCGGCCTGAAGGCAGCGCGGTTCGGGGCGCTTGCCCGCCCCGGTAGGGTGGCGGGCTTCTGTGACGGTGCGCCGGTCCCTGCGATGCGCCGACCGGTCTTCCGCGCGATGGCGCCGCGCGTCGTCCCGGCCTGGCCGGCATCGGAGCGGGGAAACTTTTTTGCCATGCGGGTCCGGGCCTTTCGGGTCGAAACGGCAGGTCGCTGACCTTGATGTCCCCAACGGGTTCGGTTTTCCGCCAGATGCGCTGCAAAATCATGCATTGCCTTGTATTCTGTCCCAGAGGTGACACCGTCCCGGGTGGCAGGCGTCCAAGATGCCTGCTGGCATCTCCGGTTCTTTGTGGGCATTCTTTCTGAAAGCCGAGAAACATGCCGATCCTCTGCTCATGTTCAACTGCACAAATTACAGGAGGCGGCGCCCATGTCCGATGATCTCCGCGAGAATGAAAGAACCGTCCCGGTTGCGCCGCCCTTGGATGGCGCGCTGCGCTTCATCGGCCGGATTCGCACACCCTGGCACGACCGGGCGGACTGCCCCCGGCAGGGCCGCATCGACGGGCCGGAATGCAGGATCGAGCTTGATCCGCTCTGGCTGGACGCGCTCGAGGGGCTGGAGGCCTATGACAGCATCGAGGTGCTGTACTGGCTGGACCAAAGCCGCCGCGACCTGACGCGGCAAAGCCCGCGCAGCGATGGCAGCACCGTGGGCACCTTTGCCCTGCGCTCGCCCGCGCGGCCCAACCCCATCGGCACGTCGATGGTGCGGCTGCTGCGGATCGAGGGGCCCGTGCTGCATGTGCAGGGGCTCGATTGCGTCGACGGCACGCCGTTGCTCGACCTCAAGCCGGACCGCTGTGCCTTTACCCCGAAGGCGCCCCCGCAGCCCGGCGACAGCCAGACCGCCTGAGACAGAATTTGGGAGACTATCCATGCACAAGACCCCCTTGCTTGCCGCCGCCCTCGCGGTGACCCTGACCCCCGCCATGGCACAGGAGGTGTCGCTGTTCGCGGCGGGCAGCCTCAAGGCCGCGCTGTCGGACGTGGCGCAGGACTACTCTGACGCCACGGGCGCCGCCGTTGCCACCAGCTTTGGCCCCTCGGGCCTGATGCGCGAGCGGATCGAGGCGGGCGAGACGGCCCATGTCTTCGCCTCGGCCAACATGCGCCACCCCCAGACGCTGGCCGACGCGGGCAAGGGCGGCGCGGTGACGCTGTTCGCCCGGAACCGCCTGTGTGCGCTGGCCCGGCCCGAGGTCGCGGTCTCCACCGACAGCCTGCTGGACGTCATGCTGGCCGAGGACACGCGGCTGGGCACCTCGACCCCCAAGGCGGACCCGTCCGGCGACTATGCCTTTGCCCTGTTCGACAAGAGCGGCCACGCCGAGGCGCTGAAGGGCAAGGCGCTGCAACTGACCGGCGGCCCCGACAGCGCGACGCCGCCCGAGGGCCGCAACACCTATGCCTGGGTGATGGACAGCGATCAGGCGGATGTCTTCCTGACCTACTGCACCAATGCCGTGCTGGCGCGCAAAGAGGTGCCGGACCTGCAGATCGTCCAGATCCCGGAGGCGCTGTCCGTCGGTGCCGATTACGGGCTGATCGTGCTGGAGGGCGCCCCCGAGGGCGCGCAGGCGCTGGCCGATTACATCCTGTCGCCGGACGGGCAGGCGGTGCTGGCCGATTACGGCTTTGACACCCCGAACGGAGGGTAAGATGCGGTTTCTCCTTGTCATTCTCGCGCTTCTGGCGGCGCCGGTTCAGGCGCGCACCGTGACCGACAGCGCCGGGCGCGTGGTCGAGGTGCCGGATACGGTGACCACCGTCTTCGCAGCGGGCCCGCCGGCCTCGGTTCTGGTCTACGTGCTGAAGCCCGAGGCGCTGGCCGGCTGGCCGCGCGCCCTGCGTCCCGAAGAACGCGCCTATGTGGCAGAGCCCTACCGCGACCTGCCCGAGACGGGGCGCCTGACCGGGCGCGGAGGCGAGGCGAACCTCGAGCGCGTGCTGGAGATCAAGCCCGACCTGATCGTCGACTTCGGCAGCGTGCGCGACACCTATATCGACCTTGCCGACCGGGTGCAGGAGCAGACCGGCATCCCCTACCTGCTGATCGACGGGCGCTTCGACAACACCGCCGAGGCGCTGCGCATCCTGGGCGAGGCCCTTGGCGTGTCCGAGCGCGGCGCGGCGCTGGCGCAGGATGTCGAGGCGCGGTTTGCCCGGCTTGACGCGGTGCTGGAGGCGGTGCCCGAGGACGCGCGCCCGAGGGTCTACCTTGCCCGTGGCCCCGAGGGGCTGGAAACCGGCATGAAAGGCTCGATCAACACCGAGATCATCGAACGCGCCGGGGGGCGGAACGTGGCCGATGACGGCGGGGCGTCGAAGGGGCTGGTGAATGCCTCGATGGAACAGCTGATCGTCGCCAACCCCGATACCGTCGTGACATGGGATCCGAATTTCTTTGCCAGCGTCTTCGACGATCCGATGTGGCAGGGGGTCGACGCGGTGCAGCGGGGGCGGGTCTACCTGTCGCCCACGGCGCCCTTCGGCTGGATCGACCGGCCGCCGTCGCTGAACCGGATGATCGGGCTGCACTGGATGGCGGGACTGCTGTATCCTGACCGCTGGCAGGGCGACCTGCGCGAGGACACGCGGGCTTTCTACAAGCTCTATTATCACGTCGACCTGTCCGACGAGGATCTGGAAAGGCTGCTGGAATGGGCCGAGGGACGACCGCCGATGTAAGCCTGCCGCGCCCCGGTCTGACCCTGACCGGGGCGCTGGCGGTTGCGCTGGCGCTTCTGGCCTTCGGGGCCGTGATGATCGGCCCCTATGCGCTGACACCGGGGCAGGTGCTGGCGGCGCTGACCGGGCAGGGCGATCCGCAGGCACGGATCGTCGTCTGGAACATCCGCCTGCCGCGCGTTGGCGCGGCGCTGCTGGTCGGCGCGGCCCTTGCGGCGGCGGGGGCAAGCTATCAGGCGCTGTTCCGCAACCCGCTTGTTTCGCCCGACATCCTCGGGGTTTCGGCGGGCGCGGGGCTGGGTGCGGTGGCGGGCATCTTCCTGTCGCTGCCGGTGGCGGCGATCCAGGCCTCGGCCTTTGTCGGGGGCATGGTGGCGGTGGGCGTTGTGATGCTGGTCGGCGCACTGGTGCGCAATACCGACCGCACCCTGACGCTGGTCCTTCTGGGGGTGGTCGTCGGCGCGCTGGCGGGGGCGGCGACCTCGCTGCTGAAGGTCATGGCCGATCCCTACGATCAATTGCCCGCGATCACCTTCTGGCTGCTGGGTTCGCTGGCCTCGATCACGACGCGGGACATCCTGCCCGCCCTGCCCACGGTGTTGGTGGGGCTGATCCCGCTGGCGCTGCTGCGCTGGCGCATCAACGTGCTGTCGCTGGGCGACGACGAGGCCCGCGCGCTGGGGATCGAGGCCGGGCGCACCCGGTTCGTGGTGATCGCGGCGGCGACGCTGATCACCGCAAGCGTCACGGCGCTGGCCGGGGTTGTCGGCTGGGTCGGGCTGGTCATTCCGCATATCGCGCGCATGCTGGTCGGGCCGGGCTTTGCGCGGCTGCTGCCCGCCTCGGCGCTGATCGGTGCCTGCTACCTGCTGATCGTCGACACGCTGGCGCGGACCATCGCCGCGGTCGAGGTTCCGCTGGGCGTGCTGACCGCCGTCATCGGCGCGCCGTTCTTTGTCTGGCTTCTGGCGCGCGGGCGCCGCGGGTGGTCGTGATGCTGGAGGCGCGTGATCTGGCCATCGGCTATGGCGCAAGGCCCATCGGGACCGGCCTGTCGGTCGCGGTGAAGCCCGGCGAGATCCTCTGCCTGCTGGGGCCGAACGGCTGCGGCAAGACCACCCTGTTCCGCACGCTTCTGGGTCTGTTGCCGGCGCTTGGGGGCACGGTCCTGCTGAAGGGGCGCCCGATCACCGCCATGACCCGGGCCGCGATCGCGCGGGCGGTCGCCTATGTGCCGCAGGCCCACGCTCCGCCCTTTCCCTTCGAGGCCGTCGAGGTCGTGCTGATGGGGCGGACCGCCCGGCTGGGGGCCTTTGCCCAGCCCGGCAAGGCCGACCGCGCTGCCGCCCATGACGCGATGCGGCGGCTCGGCATCCACGACCTTGCCCATCGCGACTATTCGCGCCTGTCCGGCGGCCAGCGGCAACTGGTGCTGATCGCCCGCGCCCTTGCGCAGGAGGCGGCGCTGATCGTCATGGACGAGCCGACCGCCAGTCTCGACTTCGGCAATCAGGCGCAGGTGCTGGCGCAGATCGTGGCCTTGGCCCGCGATGCCTCGGCCGAGGGTCACGGCGTGATCCTGTCGACTCATGACCCGGATCAGGCCTTTGCGCTGGACGCGCGGGTTCTGCTGATGCGCCGGGGCGGTGTGCACGCCGAAGGTCCCGCCCCGGAGGTGCTGACGGACCCGAACCTGTCCACCGTCTACGGCCTGCCGGTCACGGTCGAAACCACCTCTTCGGGCCGCAGGGTCTGCCTGCCGTCGCTGTCTCAGTCCGCGCCGACCATGACGTCGGACGCCTTCACGATGGCGTAGGCCGTCTTGCCGACCTCAAGCCCCATCTCCTCGACCGAGGCATTGGTGATCATCGCCGTGACGATCACCGCCCCGCCAAGATCGACCTGGACCGTGGAATTGACCGAGCCCTTCTCGATGCCGACAACGGTTCCGGCAAGCTTGTTGCGCGCGCTGATTTTCATGGGCTTTCCTCTGTTGCTGAAATTGTCTCGCCTTCAGGATATGATGTGGCGAAGCGATTTCAACGGGGCACATGGCCATGGGTGATCCGCAAGGACATGCATTCCGCCTCGACCTGCGCGAGGCCAACGGAGCCCTTGGCGACATCGGTACGCTGCTGCCGCTGGGCCTTGGCGCCATCGCGCTTGCCGGGCTGTCGCCGCAGATGGTGCTGCTGGGCTTTGGCCTGTTCTACATCGCCACGGGGCTTGTCTATCGCTTGCCGATCCCGGTGCAGCCGATGAAGGCGATCGCGGCGGTGGCGCTGCTGGGGGTCGCCTCGCCGACCGAGATCGCCCTGAGCGGGGTGCTGATCGGGCTGGTCTTGCTGGGTCTTGGCGGCACCGGGCTGATCGACCGGATCAGGCGGCTGGTGCCGCAATCGGTGCTGTCGGGGCTGCAACTGGGGCTGGGGCTGTCGCTGGCCTGGGTCGCGGTCGGGCTGATGCGGGAACACTGGCTGATCGGCGCGCTGTCGCTTGGGGTCGCGCTTGCCGCTTTGCGGGTCGGAACCCATGCGGCCATGCTGACGATTGCCACCGGCGTCGGTGCCGGGATGATGCTGGGCCTGCCCGAGGCGCCCGTGCTGGCCGCCGCACCCTGGCCCATGGGCATCCCCGATGTGCAGGAACTGCGCCGCGCGGTCACCGACATGGCCCTGCCGCAGCTGGCCCTGACCCTGACCAACGCGATCTTCCTGACCTCGCTGGTCGCGGGCGATCTGTTCGGCGCGCGCGCGGCCTATGTCACCCCGCGCCGGCTGTGCCTGACCTCGGGGCTGGCCAATCTTGTGCTGGCGCCGCTGGGGGCTCTGCCCATGTGCCACGGCGCGGGCGGTGTCGCGGCGCATCACCGCTTCGGTGCCCGCAGCGGCGCGGCGCCCTGCCTGATCGGCGGCCTGCTGCTGGTCGTCGCGCTGCTGCCCGCCCAGATGCAGGGGGCGGTTCTGTCCGCCATTCCCACCGCGACGCTTGGCGCCCTGCTGCTGATCGCGGCATGGGATCTTGCCGTCAGCCGCCGCCTGATCGACGCGCGGCCTTCCTGCCGCCCGGTCATCGCCGCGACGGCTATGGCCACGGTCATGGTGAACCCGATGCTGGGGCTTGTCGCCGGGACCCTGGCCGAGCTGATCCGCAAGGCCCTGCTTTCGAGGCGCATCGCGCGACGAGGGTAGGCCGGGCCGCCCATCGGGGCAAAAGGGGGGCAGGGCGTTCAGAGACCGATTTCGGGCCAATAGGCAGCCCTCGCAGCTCGGATGCCCCTGCTCAACCGTATTGATCCAAAAGAAAAAGGCCCGCAGGGGGCCTCGTCTTTGCGTCGCTAGGGCAAGTGGCGGAGAGGAAGTCCGCCACCCGCATGTGAAACCCAATGAAGCCAAGTGCAATAAACTCCTTGAAAGCATGCCATTATATGATTTCTCTTGTGCATCGCCGTGCAGCTACATACTTTGCAATGAAAGCTTTTATGGCATGCAGGATGTCATGCGAGGATCGGGCGGAGACTTTATGCCGAAGGTTGCAAAAGAAATGTCCGCGCTCGCTGTCAAGAGGGTGACGCATCCTGGTGGAACGGAGCGGCATGTGACTTTTGCCGCTGGTGGGGTGCCCGGCTTGCTTTTGCAGATCACAGCGACCGGTGCAAAGTCGTGGCTATTGAAAACAGTTGTTGGCGGGACCCGGCGAAATATCGGCCTCGGCCCGTATCCGGCGGTATCACTTGCCGAAGCCCGCGACCGAGCAAGAGAGACTAGGGATAAAATCCGCAATGGCATTGATCCGGTCGAAGAACGCAAAGCCGTCAAAGCTGCGCTCTCTGCCGCCCAGCGTCGAGGCCTGACCTTTGCGGATGCCATGGACAAGTACCTTGCTGCGAAGCTGGATCAATTCAGGAACCCAAAACACCGCCAACAATGGCGCAACACACTTACTACCTATGCGTTGCCAGACCTCGGGCCGATGCTGGTGCAGGACATTGCCGTTCAAGACGTACTGCGGGTGCTGGAACCGATCTGGCGCGACAAGACCGAGACCGCATCGCGCCTTCGCGGGCGGATCGAAGCCGTGCTGTCTTGGGCAACCGTGGCCGGGCATCGCACGGGCGACAATCCGGCGCGATGGGCGGGGAACCTCAAGGAACTGCTTCCCGCCGCGACCAAGGTGAAGAAGGGAGACAATCAGCCCGCCGTGCAGCTTGACGACGCACCCCGATGGTTTGCTGCCCTGCGCCATCGCGAAGGCATGGGAAGCAGAGCGCTTGAGTTTGCGACCCTCTGCGCGTCGCGCTCGCAGGAAGTGCGCGGCGCACTCTGGGATGAAATCGATATAGAGAAGGGACTTTGGATCATCCCAGCAGAGCGGATGAAGAGGGACCGCGAGCACCGTGTGCCTATGGCGCCCGAGGCGTTAGACCTTTTGAAAGCCCTGCCGCGTTTTCAGAACAATCCGTTGGTGTTCCCTGCGCCCCGTGGCAAGGAAATGTCCGATGCGACGCTGAGCGCCGCCATGAAGCGGCTCCACGAGGCCGATGTCAAGGCAGGCAGGTCAGGTTTCCTGGATCGGGTGAGTAAGCGCCCTGCCGTGCCGCACGGGTTGCGCTCAACCTTCCGCGACTGGGTGGCCGAGCGGACGAACTATCCCGGCGACCTGGCCGAGGTGGCGCTTGCGCACAAGATTTCAAGTGCTGTTGAGGCCGCTTATCGGCGCGGTGACATGGTGGAAAAACGTCGCAGAATGATGGCTGATTGGGCGAGTTTTTTGAGAGGTGACGTAAATGACGTTTGACGAGGCTGTTAGTGCGGCACTGGAATTCATTGAGTCGGCTGATCTTACGAGCGAACCTGAGCGGCTTGCATCACTAGTGCTGCATTTTGCCCGGACCGATGACAATGAATCGCTCGATGTAATGGTGACGGCATCGAGAGATCAGCGATTAGCATATGATGCCCTGTCGATTGCATCGGCGCAGTTATTGATCGAAGACGGTTCCTTGCCGTATCCCTTAGCTGAGTTTGTTGCGCATGCGCTGACAGCCCCAGCCTCACGCCCAGTAATCCCAGAGAAGTTTCGGAAGGAGTGGCCAGGCGGTACGGTCGAACGCGACATCATGGTTTTTGATGCGGTGAAAATGCTTTGCGCCTCTGGATTGAAAGCCTCCCGAAATGAATCATCTCCGCCCCTGAGTGCTTGCGATGCCGTCGCAAGCGCAGGCAAGTTGTCAGGAAAATGTCCGGGGACGTATTCTGCGATTTGGAAGATCTATTCTGACGTCAATAAACGCGAGAAAAACGGTGTCTCTCAGCGACTTCCGCTGGCAATCCACAGGTTGGCACTATCATCGAAGTGATAGAGCTTATGACGGGCTGATAGATGTGTGAATAATGGGGTGCATCACAATGAAATGGGATGCACAACATGGTCTATCTGAGCGACAAACAGCTTGCCGACCGCTTCGCAGTTTCGCGGCGCACGATCTGGAACTGGTTTGATGCAGGGCATTTTCCGGCGCCTGTTCGGCTGAGCCGGTCGGTCACGCGCTGGCGGCTGCCGGATGTCGAAGCTTTCGAGAATGAACGTATCGCGGCAAGCGCTGCGTGAAGAAAACGAATGCCCGCCATTCCTGGCGGGCCTGAAGCAACTTGCGGGCGCTTCGTCGTTTTCTTTTCCACAATATAAAGATAGCAGGCGAGCGCCCGCCGATCAACCGGGATCGGCAAATGACGCAAACTTTTTCGCATACACACACGCCCTCTGACTTGGCTTCGGACTCGGCCTCGGTGGAGGCTTCTTCTTCGGAGATCGGGGGCACAGGGGCGCAGCCCCACCACGACGCCGGGACGGCGGCGGCTGAAGCGCTTGCGCTCGTCCGCCAGGGCGATAGCCCTAGCGGCTCTCCTGCTTTGTCTGCCCTCGACGACGCGGCGCGGCGGGCGGCACCGGATCAAGGCTTAGAAGGGGCCGAAGGCCCCCATGGGGTCCGTTCTGTAATAACGGACCCCCTTTTGAGGCACCATCCCGCCGCAGGCGCTGCCGAAAAAGGGGCGGATGCCCAAGAAAGCCTTGCGGAGCAAGGGCTTGATGGGCATCCGCGTCCGAATACAAAAGAAGAAAACCAGACTGACGAAGCCCTCCAAACCGAAGATGGAACCCCCTCTGACGGCGGCGATGCCGCAAAAGGGGGTGCATTTGGCGGCAAGAAAAACCGCCCCTCGCGGGCGAAGGTTACGACCGAAGCCATGGCGGAATTCATGGAGGGGTGGAGCTACGACTATCTGAGTATCACCACGGTGAACGGGATCAACGGCAGCGCGGAGAAGCCCGGCATGACCGAGGCCCCCACCGATCAGGAGGGGTACAACGCGCTGGCGCGTGGTCCGGTGCTCCGTCCTGAGCGGAAGGCGGCGGAGGTCCATGAGGGCAAGGCCCTCGATTCGCTGCTGCGGTTCGTCGTCGCCTCCGGCCTCTACAAGCGGGCCGAGGGCGAGGGGCGGCAGGGCTACAAGGTCGGGTTTGAGTTCGGGTCGCACCCGACGAAGGGTAAGCCCTTCGTCAGCGTCCGGGCGGGGCATAGCCGGAATATGCCGGGTATGGAGATCAGCGGCGGCAATGGCGCTTGTGCGCTGCTTGCGCCGAAGGTGCGCGAGCAGATCGGCCCGCATTTCGTTTCCCGCGCGGATGTGAGCATGGATATCAACGCGCCCGGCCTGTTCGAGCGCCTGCACGGATACATGATCGTCCAGAGCCGGGGCGGGCCGAAGGACCCCCTGCCGCCGGAGGTCCGGGGCGACGACGAAGGCGGCAAGACCCTGTATTGGCTGTATAACCTTGGCGTAAAGGCGAATGGCAAGACCCGCTACCGCAAGCGCGGGGTGTGGCTTCGCGTCTACGAAAAAGACAAAGAGCGGCTTGCTCGGGGCATGATCGCGCCGCAGGATGTGAACCCCCATTTGGTCCGGGTCGAATTTGTTTTTTTGCATGACGAGCAAGAGGGTAAGCTCAAGCTGTCGCTCATGACGCCGCAAAAGATGATCTCTGCGCATCGCCGCTCGCGCGAGCTGGTCCAGTGGCTGGCCCGCGAATGTGCGGGCCTGACCAAGGAGGAAGCCGTGTTGGCGCTGACGAAGGTGGCCACTCCCGCCTGCGACAAGACAGCGGAGGAGCGCGCGATTACCGGCATTGCGCAGTACAAGACGCCCATTGTCGACGGCTCAATTGAGCGGATCGTAAATCGCGATTTCGGCGGCGACTGGTCGGAGGCAAAGATTGCCGCCGCGGACGTTTACGAGGAAGCTGGGAGGCTGCTGCTGAGCGAGCTTGCGATGCACGGGACGATTGAGAACCGAATTCGCTGGCATGGAATTGATCAGGTTCGCACCGAAGCCGAGAAGGCGGAGCGGCTGCGTGACGCGATGAACGGGTTCCTCAGTCGCCAGAAGGCAGCGGCGGAGGCCGCAGCCCAGAAGATGGCGGACGCGTATGCGGTCGCCACTGACGGCGACCAGCGGCGGCTCAACGATCTGCGTTCGGAAATCGTCTGGGAGAACGCGGTGCTGCTGTGTCAGCGCGGAGAGAAGCCGCCGACGCTGGCGGCCCTCGACCGCTCTCAGGAGCGGGCGCTGAGGGAGTTCTTGCAACCTGATCAGGCGGCATGATCACATCTTGCCGATAGTTTCGCTTGAAGCCCCGTTGAACGGCCCTCACACTGCTTGGCAAGCAGTGTGAGAGTCCCCGGTCATGGATGAAAAGTACAGTCATAGACTCGAATTGAGTAAACGGAACGCAACCGACGCGCAGCTTTCATCGCTGCGGGCGTTCTATGGGGCGAACGCCCCGGGTGGGGTGATCAAGATGGACACCGCGACCAAGATGCTCAGCGTTCGTGACTACGTGCGCGGAGTGGCATTGTTCTTCGAGCGGCGCGGCGGGGTTGTGACCCATATGCACATGCTTGAGACCTGCCTCAACGTCCTGGACGATCCCAAGTTGACCGACTTCATTTTCGAGTGGAACCAGCGTCGGCTAGCACAGGGCACGATGGGCGATTTGCCTACGCGATTGCGTGACACGCCCGAAAAGGTCCTCGTCGGGGAGTACCTCCTTATGAATATCGAAGTGTGGGGCTATTAGGGCGTAAGCATGTTGGACAATGAGTGCGGCATCCGTTGAATTATTCAACGACAATTACGGGTTGCGCGGTATATGGGTTCCGGGTAATATCATCTTGTTAGCCGCCGGATAGGCGGCTGGCCGATAGATAGCAACGCGTTTGCCGCCTTTATTGCGCGGCTGAAAGAAACGAAATCTTTGTGACGCTATCGGCACGTAGGCCGCTGGATAAGCGGCTTAGAGGAAAAAATGGCCGTGGTGGGTTTCGCAACCTCGATGACCATATTTGTCTTGTTCGCCGCCGGATAGACGGTAAAGAGCCCCGGACTTCGGTCCGGGGTTTCTTGTTTCTCATTCCGGGCTGGGAAGGATGCCGCTAAGGGCTTCGGAGCCGCTGACCGCCATGGCGTCGGCGTCGGGTGCGCTGACGATTTCCGACAAGCGGCGCACGATCTGCCGCGACGTTGCGGCGATGCGTTCCGGTTCGCGGCTTGCAATGCCGTCAAGCTCGCCGCCGGTGATGCCGATCCCGTAGCCGTCTGCCTGCACGATCCATGCCGCCGCCCTGATCAGGGCCAGCTTGTCGAGTTCGCCCCACGCGGCGCTTGCGGCGCTCGACTGATCGCTCCTGAGCCTGTCCGGGACGTTGATCGCAGGGGAGAGCGGCTTGCGCTGTGAGTTCAACGCTGCAAGCTCTGCGCTGCGCTCCGGCTCGCGAAACGGCTGCGCGATGATCTCACGCCGCAGATGTTCAAGAGCGGCGGCGTTGTGGCGGCTGTCCTGCTCGTCCTCCGGTGCTGTCGGTGCGCTGACATGATGACTGACGGGCGCGGCCTCGTCATCATGGTGGACAACACGTCCGAAGGGGTCGGCGGGGGTGGTCTGGTCGTTCATGACGTTTCCTTTCTCACATGCTCGGCCCAAGGCCGGGGCGCTTCTTCTTCCGTGACTTGGCCCGCCCGGCGGCGGTCTTGCTCATGGCTCCAACAAGCTCGGTGCCGATCTCGGCACCGATGCGGGCCACGTCCTTCATCCGCTGTCCAGCCTTCGGCTTCTTGCGGCGCTTGCTGTGAGGTTTCGCCAGGGCGAGTGGCGCCTTGCCCGTCGCCCTAGCCGAAACCGGGCTGGCGGTGCCCGGCTGCTCGGGACCAAGGCGCGCGCGGAGGCGGGCAAGCGTCGTGTTGCGGTCGATCTTGCCCGCCGCGATCCGCTGACCGTCTGGCCCGATCAGGATAGCCCCGGCGGGGCGCTTGCCCCTCTGGACGATTTCAAGTTGCCAGCCGTCACGCTTGAGGCCGCGCCGCAAGTCCCCCCAATTTTGGGAGTTCAAGAGCGTTTGCTTGACGCTCTCGGGCGCACGGTGCTGCCGTGGGTCAATGCTACCGCGTGGCCCCTCCATGCGCTCGCCAGAGAGCGGAGAGGGGGCATGTCGGCCCGGCGTGACTGTCAGACCACGCCGGGCCTCGATGTCGCGCAGCGCGGCTTCGGTGCGGGGGTAGCTGTTGCTGTCGCTGACGGCCTTGCCGTCAGGCCCGACCCTGTTCGCCACAATGTGCATGTGGTGGTGGTCGCGGTCGCGATGGCGGATCACCACCGCCTGATTGCGCTCAAGCCCGAGACGGCGCAGCACCTCTGCGGCATCGTCGGCCATCTGCGCGTTACTCGGCTCACTGTCCGCCGGGTCATATGACACAGTGATGTGCATCACCGGGCTTTGTGTTCGCCGCGAGACGCTGGCTGCAACCTGCATCTCGGATGCCGCCGCGTCCGGGGTGTCGGACGCGAGGTTGCGCATGTCCAGCACCTCGCCCCGCCCGCCATCCGTGAGGTAGTGGGCGAGGCCGCCGAAATCCTTGCCCTTAATGATCTTCGCGATCATGGCACCAGCTCGGCGCTTGCGCTGGCGGGCAAGGTCACCTGCGGGACGATCTCGCCGCCGAGTTCGATCACGGCCATCATGAAATCTACCCGGTCCTTCATCGTGGCGAAGGTCACGCACACCTCCTCTTCCTGCCCGCTCATCTGGCTAGCGGCGGGCCGGGTCTCCCGGGCGTGGTCCCGGAGATTGCGGACGGCGGCGCGGCTGAAATGCGCGACCATGACGTCATCCGTATCATGATAGTGAGAGCTAGCGATTTGCGCGATGTGATGCGGATCGGCGGTGACCCAGTATTCAATGGTGTGCATAGTCAATCCTTCTGATGGGTATGGCGGGCGGCACGGCGGGCGCGGTAGCTCTGGCCCGCCCATGCGGCGACGTGAACCATGGCGGCAATGATGCTCATCATCAGCATGACAGCAGCACCGGCGCCAACGGCGGATGCGGTGCGGACTCGGCAACGGTCATTCATGCGGAAGCTCCTTCCCTGATTGTTGCGACTGCCTCCGACACCTGCGCAACGGCATGGGAAAGCTGCCGCTCATGGGCGGCGTCGAGGCGTCCCGACTTGTTCGCCGCCTTGGCGATCTGGTTGAGATTGTTGCCCACGCGATTGAGGGCGGCCACGGCCTCCGCCTCGACGTCAAATCGCTTGGCGGGCATCGGATGGCCCAGTGCCGCGAAGCGGCAGAATGTGGCGACACACAGGCCAGCGGCTTTTGCGCGGCGCACGATCTCGGACCTTTCGGCGTCGTGCAATTGCAGCTCAAGACGTTTCATCCTTTTCATATTCTTTTTCCTGAAGCACGTAGTTGCGACCAATATCCGGGAAAACCCGGAAAGCAGTTTTCCACGTATTTAATACGTCGAAAACATTGCTTGCTTGTTTTTAGATGATATATCCTCTGGGTGAAAAATCAACCCGGAAGATACTGAAAACAAAGGAAAAAGAATATGGAAAACCCGAGCGAACTGCAAAAGATCATGGACCATTTGAGGGCTTTTGTCTGGGCCGGTCGGCCCGTCTCAATTCGCTATTTGGATCGGAATAGTTATTTCCGTGACCCGGCCAAATTTGGCGGGGGTGAGGAAATTGTAGACGGCAATTGCACTGTGCGGATCGGCGTTTCTACTGTCCGTATTTTCCTCCCGATTGAGGTGGATCGGCTGGACACGCTGCGGCATGAGTGCGGACATGTCCGCTACCATTTCGTCCCCCGGCCTTCGGCTGCGCTGTCAGAAGCTCGGCGGCTGTTCCGCGTCATCGAACCCGAGGACGCGGCGCTTTATGATGCCCGTGGCGAGGGCTTCGACATGAGCGGCGAGGCGGTGGTGCGCCTTGCTGATCGCGCCCGCGCCGGCCATCCGATGCCCTCCATGTCAACGCCGCTCGCGGAACTGGTCCAAGCGGTCGTCGCTCCGGCTCGGGCATCCGCCATGGGATTTGTCTTCCTTCTGGGCGTGCTGGCCGCGCTGGCGGCATGGGCCTCGACGGTACTGTCGCTGACTTGACCGCGCTTGATAGCTTGGTGTCGGCTGAAGGTGTGATCTGGGGGGAGAGCACATGCATCCGCCACAATGGCATAATGATTAAAGGTCGGTGAATAGAAGAACGTAATCCTGCCCATCTCCTCGGAATGGTTCCTCTCTGATCGATCAGACTAGCCGGAAGGGCAGGGAATGGCGGCTTCAAACGGCTCATAGACGCCGCTCACGTATGGCGCAGGATAGCGATCTGCCCTGGCTCGAAGGGCGGATTCCGGACCTTCTCTGCGCGTGCGAACTGAGCCCTGCCATACCACGGAAGCGGACACTCCGTCAGGATCGCGCCGGGGAAACCCGGTTCACCTACAGGTGGGGCGAAATGCAGACCTTCGCTGCAGCGACCACCAAGGTCAGAGGTGGGCGAAAAGCTGAACTTCTGTTAGACATGACAGTGGGTTAAAGAGATCATGCACCAGCCTATAATATAATCAGACTAGCCCGCATGGTCTTGTTAACAAAGGATGACCTGGCTGTTCGCATGCCACGCCTAAGCTCCTTCACATAGAGTTCTTCTTGACTTTGAACGCCAAACAACCTAACTAACCCCTGTCGCTTAGGCGACTCCTCCGAGCCTGATGGCTTTGGATTTGGCTTCCGCCCCGTGAGCCCGATAATCACGGGGCATACATCCCCTACTCAACAGTCTTGAAGCCCTGCGTCGTCCTTTTGTAGTCAGTGACAGGTTGCGGGTAAGCGGAGGAAAATTTCCAGCCACTTGGGCGCCCGTCTTCGAGCCTTAAAGGCTCAAGCCAAACGACGTAGTTGCTTTCGTGACAATAGTAAGCTCGTTTCCACCGGGGTGGTGGCGTCTTTTCTTTGCAAATTACTTTCATGCGCGACTTAGAAATAAGCTCTTTGATCCACAATATCCTTTCGATCCTGTCTATTGCCACTTTCGACTTGTCGTGGGCGAGACGAGCCCGATCATAAGAAGTGCGAAATGCATGATCATACCGATCAGCGAAAAACACAACTTTCTCACCATCATGAGTTTGCAGTTCACCACGGATGGCCGACTGGTTCAAAAACTCCTCAGCGTAGATCTTTTTTCCGAACTCAAATATATCCTCTGGATCACACAGGTTATCAATTTTCAGAACATCAAAAGTCATTTCTCAGGCGGTCCTTCTGAGTGCAATGCGAAACACATTGAACTTACTCATCGCTGGAGACGCGGAGCGAGCGGAGAGCGGAGAGATCCCTCTGCGTTGCGCCAAGTACTGAATCAGCTCATGCTTCGGCGTCTCGGTTTGCAGCCCGTTTGCATCGGCGGCCAAAGCTCCAGTAAGAAGATCGCATACCTGTGACAAGTGTGACTGGCTTGAATCAATGCTGGTCAACTCTCTGACTTCGGCTTGCCTGGCTCCGCAGTAGTTCGCAACCATTTGCCGGAGAACCGGGAGGCGCGACGCGTAAGAATTATTCTTGTAATCCAGCAGGATAGTGTAACTATTTCCAGGCAGAAGCCACTTTTCAAGCATTTCGTAATAGAACTTGTAAAATCCGAGCTCTTTATCCCCTTCATGGAATGCTTCGTAATCAACAGTGTCTTGGTCGACGATAATTGCTCGAAACTGAAGGCTTGGGCAGTCCCAATAGAAATCCATTACGCGCTTGTAGGATTCCAGTTTTAACTTGCTCACTTTAGACCATTTCAGTTCCGCAGAAACCTGGCATTGAGCCTTTACATCTCGCAGGGCCTTACTAATGACGTCTCGTTGATCGCGCGCAACCCATAGCCCACCGATGACAGCGTACTTGCAATCAGGCCCGCCAGTATGGCGGCTTTCATCGCAATAAATCGTATAGTCCATTCCCACCTCAAAGTCGGCTATCGAGCGCGTGGTCTGCTCTCTTGCGGCGCATGACTGCATACCAAGGTCCTCGCGCAACCGCAATAATTTGCGGGCGGCTCAAGGCGAGGCTCTTGGCACCGAAGAGCGCCTGTACTCCAGAGATTTGAAGCTTCGCGAATTGATCAGGCCTTGCAATCGAACGGCGGAATGAACGGTCAGTCTGCACGCCGACCTTGGGACCCCAGACTATGCTATGCGGTGCCATGAAGGTCCGATATAGGGAAGCCGCGCCGCGGCGAGGTCCTATCTGGCGAATGTCCGGAGAGGGCCGAGATTGCCAGCGGGTTCGTTCGGCTCTTGGAAGGTGCTGCCAAGACCAGCACGCGTGCGGACTTCGCAAAGCAGCAGATCGGGCACTGACTTTGGGGGCGGAAAAGAAGGTGTTGACGCCGACAGGCTCGCCAGATGATCGGGCCGGTTCCCTGCCACGTAGGGGTGGGGAATTGGCGCGAGTAGCGCCAGCGAGATTGGCGGGGTCAAGCGCAGGGGAAGGTTCCGCGCACCGACAAGACCGGCCCCGACGCAGGAGGGGGGAAAATGCAGGCAGGTGACTGCATTTTCAGGGTGCCGGAGAGAACAGGAAGTTTGTCTTGTCTAGGGCGCCAGCCCTAGACGGAACTTTCTGTGTGCGGAATGCCCCGAGTGGACACCTTGTTTTTGTCGATTTCACGATGGCATGCTGGATGGCATGCAGTCCGATCCTCGATGTTGAATTATCAAGGATATCAGTCACTTACTAGAGTAAGTGGCGGAGAGGAAGGGATTCGAACCCTCGAGACGGTTCCCCGCCTACACACTTTCCAGGCGTGCGCCTTCGACCACTCGGCCACCTCTCCGCCGACGCGTTTAGCAAAACGTCACAGGCAGGTGCAAGCAGATTTCCGAACATCCTGTCCACCGGCGCATTTATCGCAGCTGTCAGTACCTTAGGCGCAGCATGGCGGCGGCGCTTCCACGCGGCAGGCCCGGGCAGGGCCGCCGCGCGGGAAGGGATACCAGCGGTGCCAGCCGTCAGCTGGCAACCTGTTCGCGCAGGATCGAGGCGGTCAGCGAGATCATCAGGTAGATGCCGCCGAAAATCAGGAAGGCGAGGATCGTGTTCTCGAACTTGCGCGGGTAGCTCGGGTCTTCCGAGGCGACCGGCACCACAGAGGTGGTCAGGTAGCGGGCCTGGCTGTCGGCGTCGCGGCGGGCCTGCTCCAGCCGTTCCAGCGCGGTCTGCAGCATCAGGTCGCGGGTGGCGAGATCGGCCTCGGCCAGCTTGATCTGGATCGCTTTCTCGGCCAGCGAGCCTTCGCCCTCGGCGGCCTGCGTCATCTGCGCGTTCAGGTCCGCAAGCAGGGCCTCCAGCCGCCGGATGTCGCCGCTGGTGCCGTCGACCTTGGCCCGGTTCGGGCGCGCGTTGTCCAGCAGGGCCTGCAACTGCAACCGCTTTTCCTGTAACTGCAATTCATAGGTGCTGATCTGCTGCCGCAGCGAGGCGATGCGCGCCTCGGGGTCGACGATATTGCCCTCTTGCTGCATGCGCACCAGTAGCTCCTGCGCGGCGCGGCGGTCCTCTTCGGCGGCGATCAGCCCGGCCTCTGCGTCCTCGACCGCGTTCGACCGCTTGCGCAGCGACAGCGTATCCACCCGCTCTTCGGCGTAGCCGATCAGGGCGCGGCTGAATTCGGCGGCGGTTTCGGGATCGGCGGCCATGATCTCCATCTTGATCACGCCCTCGGTCGGGTCATAGCCGATCTCGATGTTCTTCTTGTAGACCTTGTAGGCCGCTTCGTTGGTGGGGGCCTCGGACAGGCGCTGGATCGGGTCGATCCAGGCCTGCGTGTAGTGCGATTTGAAGCCCACGTCCTGATCCAGCCGCAGCATCGCGTCCTTCGAGGTCAGGTAGGATTGCACCGCGATGGCGTCCTGGTTGGTGGCGAACTGGGTGCCCGAGAACAGCGAGCCCATCGCCCCGCCCGAACTTTCCGCCTTGAGGATCAGGAACTCGGACTTCGTCGAATACATCGGCGTGGCGACGGCGTAGTAGTAATACCCGGCCAGCACCGTCGGCAGCAGCACGAAGGCGGCCAGACGCACCAGCAGCAGCAGGCTTTTCTTGCGGCGCCGGGCGGCAAGGTCGCGCTGGATGCGCTGGATTTCCGCGGCGCGGCGTTCGGCAGGAGAGACCGTCTCTGTCGAGGGAAGCTGGTCCTTCTTGACGGCAATGGTCTGCGGCAGCTGCACCCTGGGTTCGGGGCGCTTGTCCTGTTCCGGCGTCTGCTCGTGCTGGACGAGTTCAAGCGTGTTGGCACGCTGGAACGGGTCGATGCCACGGGCGCGCAACAGGCGCACCGCGTCGAAATCCGACGTCGGCGCAAGGCCGTGCTTCTGCGCCACGCGGCGCGCCATGCGCAGCTGGCGGCCGGTCAGCCCCTCCTTGCGGATCGCGTCCATGTCGGTTTCCCCGGCGACTTGCCGGGCGGTGTCCACCGCGCCGCTGCGGGGTTCGTTCGCGGCGCTGGGTCCGGCGGCGGCCTCTGGCGCGGGCGCGGCCTTTGGCGTGGCGGCCGGGGCAGCGCGGGAGTCCGCAGGCGCCGCGTCCTGCGCGGCAGAGGGCGGCTGGTTCGCGGCGACACCGGCGGGCGCCGCCTTGGCAAAACTGGGGCGGGGGCGGGGCGTCTCGTCCTCGGACGGACGGCGGATGCGGAATTTCTTAGCCTTGGGTTTCGTAGTCATAGAGCCGTTTCGCTTCTTCCAAGGTGTCGAACATATGCAGCTTGCCATCCATCAGGACGGCAGCCTTGCGGGCAAATTTCTCTAGGATCTGCGGCTGGTGGCTGACGATGATGATCGTCGTCGTGCGCAGCCGTTCCGCCAGCAGGTCGCCGGCCTTCTTGTTGAAATTCGCGTCGGTGGAATTCGGCATGCCTTCGTCGATCAGGTACATGTCGAAGTCCAGCGCCAGCATCAGCGCAAAGGTAAAGCGCGCCCGCATGCCGGAGGAATAGGTGCCGATGGGCTGGTCGAAATACTCCTTCAGGTCGCAGAGCCAGCGACAGAAGCTTTCGACGTAGTCGGGGTCAAGCCCGTAGAGCCGCGCGATGAAGCGCGCGTTCTCCTTGGCCGAGATCTTGGACACCACCCCGCCCATGAAGCCCAGCGGGAAGGAGATGCGGCAGCCGCGCCGGATCTCGCCCTCGTCGGGCTTCTCCAGTCCGGCCATCATTTTGATCACGGTGGTCTTGCCGGTGCCGTTGGGGGCAAGGATGCCCAGCGACTCGCCCAGGTCCACGCGGAACGACACACGGTCAAGGATCACCTTGCGCTGGGTGCCGGTCCAGAAGGACTTGCTGACCATGTCGAATTCCAACATCCGGGGTGCCCCTTGGTGTTCGTGTTCCCCGCATTTGGGAACAGGCCCGGTCTAGAAAAGAACTTGGGCCACATTATGACCCGGGCGGGAAACAAAGACAACGCGCGCCCCGGGTTGGGGGCGCGCGGTCGACAATGCGGGTTTTGCCCGAATTGTTCGTTAAAGCTCGTGTTTTTCGACGCGGGTGATCTTGCCCGCGGCGATGGCGGCCACGGCGGCGAAGAAGGACAGAAGGGCGCCCATCTTGGCGGCATCCTGCACCTCACCCGGCCCGAAGGCGACAGAGGCCACGAAGAGCGAGACGGTGAAGCCGATGGCCGCGACGAAGCCGATCACCACGAGGTCGATCAGTCGCATGCCCTGCGGCATGCCCAGTTTCAGCGGCACGGCGGCGATCCAGCCGAAGAGGAAGATCCCGATGGGCTTGCCGATCAGCAGGCCCGCCAGAACCAGCCAGGTGGCCGCGCCCATCGAAGAGAACTGCACCCCCGCGTTGAGCAGGCCGAAGAAGAACAGCACCACCTCGACGGGGTACTTCAGCCCGTGTTCGATGTGGTTCAGCAGGTCGGTCAGATGTTCCTCGGCGGCGGCGAAGATGCCGAAGGCGCGGTCGGCATGGGGGATGGCCGGGACCACCGGCAGCAGGCCCAGGGCCGGGTGCAGGCCCGACATCATGAAGCCGTACCAAGACAGGGCGCCCGCCAGCGCATAGGGCCAGAAGCCCAGGGCCTCGCGCACCCATGTCGAATTCGGGCGGTCCTGCTTGCCCCGGTCCATGCGGCGCGGCAGCCAGTTGGCCAGCAGGAAGACCCCCGCGGCGGCGCCCACCGACAGCAGCAGCCATTCCGGCGCCAGTTCCCCGGAGGGGTAGAAGATCGCAAGGATGATCAGCCCCGCCGCGTCGTCGGCGATGGCCAGAAGCAGCAGGAAGCGCACCGCCGGGTGACCGGCGCCAAAGACGATGCGCCCGACGAGGTAGGAGAACGCGATGTCGGTGGCGGTGGGGATGGCCCAGCCGTTGGCGACCGCGCTGTAGGTTTCCGAGCCCAGAACGGCGGCGAGGCCCAGATAGACCGCGATCGGGCCGAACATGCCACCGGCGGTGGCGAACAGCGGTGTCGCCGCCTTCTTGCCGCGCAGCGACCCGTTTTCAAGGATGACCGCCTCCCAGACCTCCTTGGCGGCGATGCCGAAGAAGAAGGCCATGAGGATGTCGTTGACGAGATAGTGGAAGGTCAGCGTGCGGTAGCCTTCGCCCAGCACGTATTCGTGCCCCTCGGCGTCGGTCAGAACCTCTGCCCCGCCCGCGACCAATTGGGCGAAGGCCGGGTCCGAGGGGTCGATATGCGCGGCATGCCAGTGCCCGATGGGCGCGTGGTCCCAGATGACGAACTCGACGAAGCTGTGATATTTGTCGGCCCAGTAATGCGGATCCCCGGCGACCGGGGCGATCACGTCCAGATTGGCCCAGACCAGTGCCACGAGGGCGCCGAAGATAAGCAGCAAAGAGTAGCTGGCCAGAAAGTTCCAGACGCGATACATAAGCCCCCCTGTCGGAAAATAGTCTCTTTTTCTTCCGTTCTTCCGTCAGGTGTAACGGATGGAAACCTGCCGGGCAACGCGCCAGAGCGCGGGATGGCTCTGCTGTTTCTTCGGTCCGGGGTACGGGGTGACGGTGTTCGGCCCTTGAGGGCACCTCGGGCCACCGTCAGGGCGGTCGGGGCCGCCGCTTTCCAGACGCGGGAAGGCGCCCCTTGCGGGACGCCCGGTGCCGCCGCGCATTGCCGCGCCGGACACTGTCGGTCACTGCCGGGCAAGGTGGGCGGCGGTCAGGCCACCGCGCCCCAGGCCAGCCCGGCGATCAGCGCCCCGGTTAGCGCGAAGCCTGCGTAGGCCGCGAAGATCCGGGGCTTGACCAGCGCCCAGACCGCGACGGCGGCGGGGATGCAGCTGACGCCGCCCGCGATGACAAAGCTCATGGCCGCCCCCGGTGCCATGCCCTGTTGCAGCAGGGCGTCGACCAGCGGCACGGCGGCATAGCCGTTCAGGTAGGCCGGCGCCCCGACAAGGGCCCCCATGAGCACCGGCCACAGCCCGGTGCCGCCCAGCACCCCGGCGATGGTCTCTGCCGGGATATAGCGCAGCATCACCGCTTCGATGACATAGGCCAGCGTCAGCCACTTCAGCAGGAACAGGCCATTGGTCAGCGCCGTCTCGCGGAAGGTCTCGCGCCGGGCCGGGTCCTGCCAGAAGCGCCAGACCGGCTGCCCGCCAAAGGGTTTCTGCACGGCGCAGCAGCCGCCCACCTTGGGCTGCGCGCGCAGGGGGTCGCGGAAGACCACGGTGCCCGCGAAGGCCCGGGTGCCGAAGCCGCCCAGCAGCCCCAGCCCGATGGCGGCCAGCGCCTTGGCCAGCGCGAAGTCCAGCCCCAGCGTTCCGGCGGTGATCGTGAACATCGCCGGGTCCATCAGCGGCGAGGCCAGCCAGAAGGCCATGACCGCGCTCAGCGGCGCCCCCACCGCCAGCAGGGCCGCGATGAAGGGGATGACCTCGCAGGAACAGAAGGGCGACAGCCCGCCCAGGGCCGCGGCCATCACGATCATCCGCGTTTCGCGCCCCTCGAAGGCGCGCGCCAGCAGGGATTCCGCCCCCGAGGCTTTCAGGAAGGCGACCGCGAAGACGGCGAAGAGGATGAAGGGCGCGGTATGCAGCAGGGCGTTTGCGGTGAAGGTGACCGTCGGCCAGGCCTGCGGCAGGTCCACCAGCGCAACCGCGCCAAGGACCAGGGCCGAGGCAAGCCAGGCCTTGGGCAGCCGGGGCAGGCGGGACGCGGTGGCGGCGGATGTCTCAGCCATGATCGTGAACTCCGGAGGGTCGGCCGATATCGGCGCAGCAATGTTGCAGAAGGTAATCGGAAAGCGCCCGGACTTCCTCGAAATCGGCGCCCGCGCAGATGGTGGACCGGCCCTGCCGCTCTTGCCGGACCAGACCGGCGGCGGCGAGGATCTTCAGGTGATGGGTCAGCGTCGAGCCGGTGATGCCGCAGCGCTGCCCGAGGTCGCCGATGCTCAGCCCCTCGGGGCCGGACCGGACAAGGGCGTGCAGGACGGCAAGACGTTGTTCGGACCCAAGCGCCGCGAATTTCGAGGCGGCGGTCGACAGGGTCAGCAGGGCGGGGGGCGAGTCATTCATTTTCATGATTCTAGATTTCTAAAAATGTGGTGGCGTGTCAACTTTCATTTCAAGATTTGTCGAAGTGTCGGGCTTTCACCGGCGCGCGCCTTGCCCTACCCTCTGGCCGATGACGGATCTTGCCACACGCATCCGCGCCTGCACGCTTTGCGCCGAGCGCTTTGCCGCAACCGAGACGGCCCACCACCCGCGCCCGGTGCTGCGGGTCGCGCCGACGGCGCGGCTGCTGATCGCCGGGCAGGCGCCGGGCGCGCGGGTCCATGCCTCTGGCACGCCCTTCACGGACCCCTCGGGCGACCGCCTGCGCGACTGGCTGGGGCTGGACGAGGGTACCTTCTACGACAGCACCCGCGTCGCCATCCTGCCCATGGCCTTCTGCTTTCCCGGCTACCGCAAGGGCGCCGACCTGCCGCCGCCGCCGATCTGCGCGCGGACCTGGCGGGCGTCGGTGATGCAGGGCTTGCCCAACCTGCGCTTGATCCTGCCGATCGGCGGTCCGGCGCAGCGCTGGCATCTTGGCACCCGCGAGGGCGTCACCGCCACCGTCCTGCGCTGGCGCGACTTTCTGCCCGGGGCGATCCCCTTGCCGCATCCGTCCTGGCGCAATACCGGGTGGCTGAAGCGAAACCCCTGGTTCGCGGCAGAGCTTCTGCCGGTGCTCCGGGCGCGCGTGGCAGAGGTGCTTTCATGACGACGACCCCGCTCGATACGGCGCATGCCGCGATGGAAACCACGGGCAGCGATGCCGCCCGCTTGCGGTTCTACGATACGCTCGCGGGCGCGGAGCTCTTCCTGATGCTGAAGGCGGAACCGCAAGGCGCGGATATTTCCCCGGAGGTCTTCGAGATCGAGGGCACGCAATACGTGCTGGCCTTCGACCTCGAGGACCGCCTTGCGGGCTTCGCCGGGCGTGCCGTGCCCTATGCCGCGCTGTCCGGCCGGGCGCTGGCGGGGATGCTGGCGCCGCAGGGTTTCGGGCTGGCGCTGAACCTCGAACAGGGGGCCTCTCAGACGCTTCTGCCACCCGAGGCGCTGGCCTGGCTGGTCGACACGCTGGGCACCGGCCCCGAAGCCGCGGAGGCGCGCGCCGAAGAGTTTTCCGCCCCGCAGGTGCCAGAGGTGCTGGTGACGGCGCTGGACGCAAAGCTGGCCGGGGCCGCCGGGCTGGCGCGGCGCGCCTACCTGGCCGCCGTGGTCTACGAAGGCGGCGGTCGCGGGCACCTGCTTGGGATCACCGGCGTGCGTGAGGGCGCCGAGCGCGCCCTTGCGGGGGCCGTCAACGAGGCGCTGGTCTTTTCCGGGCTGGACGCGGGTGTGCTGGACGTGGCCTTCCTTGCGGACAGCGATCCGCTGACCGCCGCGCTGGCGCGCGTGGCATTGCGCTTCGACCTGCCGGAACCCGAGGCGCCGAAGGTCGCGGTCGAACGCGCCGCGCCGGGCAGCGACCCGGACAAGCCGCCGAAGCTGCGGTAGCCATGGCAGGCGGGGGCCCGTATCGTGGTCCGGCGGAGGGGGCCGGGCAACCGCGCGCCCGGTCAACGAAATGCTGAGGAAACGTCCCTCTCCCTACCGCCCTCCATCCTGAGGCGATTCGGTTAAGCACGGGTTCATGAGTTCATGGGGGCACGCGTTCATGCGTTCTCCGTTTCCCGCAGTCCCGGCGCGGCGAAGGTCGGTCCGAAGCGGCCCGCCTGCGCTCAGGTCGGGGAGACGCTGCGCCCACGGCTCCCGCCCGGCGGGCTCAGCCCGCCAGTTCGTCGCGCAGGCAGGGCAGGGGGTCGCCCGGGGCGGGCGTCGCCTCCCACACGGCGCGGGCGACGGCGCGGGCAAGGCACAGGCTGGCCGCATGGCCCGCCTGCGCCAGCTGCACCGCCGGGTTTTCCAGCCTGCGCGCCCCTGTGCCAAGCGCAAAGACCAGGTCCCCGTCCATCGGCGTATGCGAGGGCACGATGGCCCGCGCCAGCCCGTCATGCGCCGCCACCGCCAGCCGGTGACACTGCGCCTTGTCCAGCGCGAGGTCGCATCCCACGATGGCGATTGTCGTGTTGCCCTGCATCGCCATGGCCTGCGCCTTGCGGCTGGGCGGCATCGGGGCAAAGCCCGCCGGATCGGGGCCGAGGCCGCCGAATTCCGTGCCGAACTCGAAGGGGGCCGCCCAGAAATGCCGCCCGGAGGGCGTGGTGACGCTGCCGATGGGGTTCACCGCCACCAGCGCGCCCACCGTGGTGCCGTCGTCCAGGATCAGGCTCGCCGATCCCAGCCCACCCTTGTGCATCGCCGTCTGCGCGCCGGTTCCGGCGCCGTGGCTGCCAAGGGCGAACCGCGTTGCCGCCTGTTGCAGCGCCGCCCGGCCAAGCGCCGGGTAGGGGTTTTCGGACCAGTCCTTGTCGCCGCCGTTGAGCAGGTCGAAGAGGATCGCGGCGGGCACCAACGGCACCCGGGCCGACAGCACCGGGAAGCCGCGCCCCATGGCATGCAGCGCATCCATCACCCCCTGGGCCGAGGCAAGGCCGAAGGCGCTGCCGCCCGACAGGACGAGGGCATCGACGCCGGGCGCCATTTTGTCGGGTGCCAGCAGGTCGGTTTCGCGTGTGCCCGGCGCGCCGCCGTGGACCGCGACCGAGGCCGCGAAGGGCGCATCGCCGAGCAGCACGGTGCAGCCCGACTTCAGCGCGGCATCCTGAGCATTGCCGACGCGCAGGCCCGGAATATCGGTGATCAGGTTCTGGGGTCCGGGGTGCATGGCAGGCTCCTGTGTCGCACGCCAGACTCGGGCGCGCGGCGGGGAAAGACAAGGGGCGCCGTGGTCCGCGCGCCGGGTGCATCCGGGATGCCTCCGCGACCGGTGTGGGGGTGCGACCGGTTCCGTCCGGGTCGGCGGGGCACCGCAGGGTCGGGGTTACGCCAGCGTGCACCGGGCGTCCCCGTGTGGGCAGGGTGGAGGCAGCCCTCGCCGGTCTTCCCCGCGCCCTGCCCCTGCCGCAAGACACCCACGGTGCAGACGATCAGTCCGCCCGGCGCCCCGGCAGGCGCGGCGTGGCGGCCAGAAGGGCGCGGGTGTAGGGGTGCTGCGGGTCGGCAAAGACCTGCTCTGCCGGGCCGTCCTCGACGATCTGCCCGGCCCGCATCACGAGCACCCGGTCGCAGATGGCGCGCACCACCGACAGGTCGTGGCTGATGAACAGCCAGCCCAGCCCGGTTGTCCCGGCCAGTGCCGCCAGCAGGTCGAGGATCTGCGCCCGCACCCGCACGTCCAGCGCCGAGACTGCCTCGTCGAAGACGATCATCTCGGGGCGGATCATCAGCGCGCGGGCGATGGCAAGGCGCTGCCGCTGCCCGCCCGAGAAGGCATGGATGTGGCGGCCCAGCATGTCCGGCGACAGGCCCACGGCCGTCAGTGCCTCGGCCAGCGCCTGATGCCGGGCCTCGCCCCGGGGCGGGGTGCGGCGCAGGTGAAAGGGCTCGGCCAGCAGCCGCGCCACCCGGTGGCGCGGGTTGAAAGAGCCGTAGGGATCCTGAAACACCGCCTGAATGCGCCGGTGCCGATGCGGATCGCCATCCGCCAGCGCGATCCGGCCCTCTGCGGTCGGCTCCAGCCCGAGGATGGCGCGAGCGAGGGTGGACTTGCCGCAGCCGGATTCGCCCACCAGCCCGACGCGCTCGCCCGCATGCAGCGTCAGCGAGACCGAACGGACCGCCTCGAACACCGGCGCGCGGGCCAGCGGGTGCGGGCGCGGCAGCCGGTAGTGGCAGGAGACCCTTTCCAGCCGCAGGAAGGGCACCCCGGGGCGCGGTGGCGGCAGCGTGGCCGTATGGGTCGAGGCCGCCAGAAGGGCCTGCGTGTAGGGATGGCGCGGCGCGGCCAGAAGCGTGGCGGCCGGTCCCTGTTCGACCACGCGCCCGGCCTGCATGACGGCGATGCGGTTGGCCATTCCGGCCACGACGGCAAGATCGTGGGTGATCATCAGCAGCGCCATGCCCTCGGAGCGGGTCAGCGACTTCAGCAGGTCGAGGATCTGCGCCTGCGTGGTGACGTCCAGGGCCGTGGTCGGCTCGTCGGCGATCAGCAGGCGCGGGCGATTGGCCACGGCCATGGCGATGACGACACGCTGCCGCTGGCCGCCCGAAAGCTCGTGCGGATAGCGCGAGGGCGGCACGGATAGGCCGACGCGGTCGAGCAGGGCGCGCACCCGGGCCCGGGCCTCGGCGCGCCGGGGCGGCACATGGCCGGGGCGGGGCAGGCGCAGCACCTCTTCGATCTGGTCGCCGATGGTCTGCACCGGGTTTAGCGCGCTCATCGGCTCCTGAAAGACCAGCCCGATCTCCGACCCACGCAGGGCGCGCATGTGCCGGTCCGGCAGGCCGCGCAGATCGCGGCCCCGGAACAGCACCGCGCCCCCGGCCTCTGCCACCGGCGGCAGCAGGCCCATGACCGCCAGCGCCGTCAGGCTCTTGCCGGAACCGGATTCGCCGGTCAGCGCCAGCGTCTCGCCCTCGGCCAGCGTCAGGTTCACCCCGTCGACCGCCGCCGTGCCGCCAAAGCGCACCGACAGGCCCTGCACCTGCAACAGCGTCATGCCCGCAGCGCCCGCATCCGGGGGTCCAGCGCATCGCGCAACCCGTCGCCCAAGAGGTTCAGCCCCAGCACCATGGCCATGATCGTCAGCCCCGGCACCACCGCCACATGCGGCGCCAGCGAGACCAGCGTCTGCGCATCCGCCAGCATCCGCCCCCAGCTGGGCACCGGCGGCTGCGCGCCAAGGCCGACGTAGGACAGCCCCGCCTCGGCCAGAATGCCCAGCGAGAACTGGATGGTGCCCTGCACGATCAGCAGGTTCATCAGGTTGGGCAGGATGTGCTCCGCCCCGATGCGCGCGCCGCGCTTGCCCGAGAGCCGCGCCGCCTTGACGAAGTCGCGCTGCCAAAGCCCCATGGCGGCGCCGCGCGTCAGCCGGGCAAAGACCGGCACGTTGAAGATGCCGATGGCGATGATCGCGTTGACGGCGCTGGGGCCGAAGGTGGCGGTGATCAGGATCGCGATCACGAGGCTGGGGAAGGCAAAGACCAGATCCGCCGAGCGCGAGATCACCTCGTCCAGCCAGCCGCCGGCATGGGCTGCCGCCGTCAGGCCCAAGGGCACGCCGAGGCCCATGCCGATGCCCACCGCCACCAGCGCCACGGCGATGGTGGTCCGCGCGCCGACCATCAGCATCGACAGGATGTCCCGCCCGAAATGGTCCGTGCCCAGCCAATGCGCACCCGAGGGCGGCAGAAGCCGGTCGGGGATCGCCATGGTCGTGACGTCTCCGGGCGTCCAGACGAAGGACAGCGCCGCGGCGGCAAGAAAGACCGCGGTGATCGCGGCGCCAAGGATCAGCGGGCGGTTCATCGCCGCCGCCTCAGCCGGGGATCGGCCACCGCATAGGCGAGGTCGGTCAGGAAGGTCACGGCGATGACCGCGAAGACCAGCAGCATCACGGTGCTTTCCACCACGATCAGGTCGCGCTGGCCGATGGCCTGAAAGATCAGCCGCCCGAGGCCGGGCAGGTAGAAGACCTGTTCGATGATGATGGCCCCCGCCAGCAGGAACGAGAATTGCAGGCCGATCAGCGTCAGCACCGGGATCAGGGCATTGCGCAGCCCGTGCCGCCACAGAGCCTGAAAGGGCGACAGCCCCTTGGCGCGGGCGGTGCGGATGTAATCCTCGCCCAGCGTGTCGATCAGCGAGGAGCGCAGGACGCGGGTCAGGATTGCCGCCTGCGGTAGCGCCAGCGCCACGGCGGGCAGGGTCAGGGCGCGCAGCGCCTGCAGGGGATCGTCCCAGCCCGGGAAACCGCCCGAGGGGAACAGCCGCCAGGTGATGGCGAAGCCCAGCACCAGCAGCATGGCGAACCAGAAGTTGGGCACCGCGATGCCGACCTGCGTGGCGGCGAGCACGCCCATGTCGGCGCCCCGCCCCCGGCGCGCGGCGGCAAGGATGCCCGCGGGCAGCGCCATCAGAACCGCCAGCGCCAGCGCATAAAGCGTCAGCGGCAGCGAGACCCAGAGCCGGTCGGCGATCATCCCGGCGACCGGCGTGCGGTAGGTGTAGGAGGTGCCGAAGTCTCCGCCCAGCATGCCCGTGATCCAGGACAGGTAGCGCGCCAGCCGCCCCTGATCGAGGCCCAGCTCGGCGCGCAGCGCAGCCACCGTGTCGGGCTGCGCGTTCATGCCCAGCATGTAGGCGGCGGGGTCGCCCGGCACGACCTCTATGGCGAGGAAGATGACCACCGAGGCGACCGCAAGGCTGAGGATCAGCGAGACAAGACGGCGGGTCAGGTAGGTCAGCATGGCGTCCCGTTCAGGCGTTCCGATGCCGCTTGAACCACAGCCGCGCGGCGATGTCACGCATGGGTGGCGCGGGGCCGGTCGCCGCGGGTCCACGGCGGGCGGTGGGTCACAGGCCCGCCCTGCGGGCCGTCACGCTGCCATGATCGGGCCGCTGTCGGGCCTGCGCGCCCTCGCCGCCGTCGCGGTGCGAGAGGCGGGGGCGATGCCCCCACATCCGGCAGGGCACCGCAGGGATCGATGCGCCGGAGCGTCCGGGCCGATCACTCGGCCCAGCTGACCCCGGTCAGGTCGGTCGCCTGCGTCGGCTGGTTCTGCCAGAGGCCCTGCAACCGCGCATCCGCCACCGTCGGGAAGGACAGCTGGAAGAGATAGGCGTTGACGTGGTCCTCTGCGATCATCTCCTGTGCCTGCTTCAGCAGGGCAGAGCGTTCGTCCGGGTCGGCTGTGGCGGTCAGATCGGCCATGATCTGCCGGAACTCGGGGCGGGTGTAGCCGAAGTAGTAATCCTCGCGGCCATAGATGCCGATGTCCATCGGCTCCGTATGGCTGACGATGCTCAGGTCGAAGTCCTTGCCGCGAAACACCTCTTCCAGCCACTGCGCCCATTCGACATTGGTGATCTGTGTCTCGATCCCGACCTGCCGCAGCTGCGCGGCAATGATCTCTCCGCCCCGGCGCGCGTAGGAGGGGGGCGGCAGTTTCAGCGTCAGGGTCAGCCCCTCGGCGATGCCGGCCTCGGACAACAGGCGCTTTGCTTCTTCGGGGTCGTAGGCGGACATTGCCGTCAGGTCGACGTAATCCGGGTTGTGCGGCGCGAAATGCGTGCCGATGGGCGTGCCGAGGCCGAACATGGCACCGTCGATGATCGCCTGCCGGTCGATGGCATGGGAAATGGCCGCGCGCACCTTGGGGTCATCCAGCGGCGCCTTGGCGTTGTTCATGGCAAGAATGGTCTCGCCTTCGGTCGAACCCAGCAGCACCTGAAAGCGCGGATCCGCCTGAAATTGCGGGATGTTCTCGGGGGCGGGGAAGCCCGCGAAGGCGTCGATGTCCTGCGCCATCATCGCGGCGAAAGCCGCCGTGGGGTCCGAGATGAACTTGAAGGTCGCCTCTGACAGGGCCGGTTTCTCGCCCCAGTAGCCCTCGTATGCGACCAGCGTGATGCTGTCGCCCTGCACCCAGTCGCGGAACAGGAAGGGGCCGGTGCCCACGGGCGTCTGCTTGATGCCGTCGATGCTTTCGGGCGCGACGATCACCGCGTCGCCCCATGCGAGGTTGAACAGCAGTGCGCCGTCGGGCTCGCGCAGCGCGATGGCCACGGTATCGGGGCCGGTGGCGGTGACGCTGTCGATCCCTTCATACAGCGCCTTCTGCGCGTTGGTGCTGTCCTCGGCGCGCGCGCGGTCGAGGGTAAAGACCACGTCCTCGGCGTCGAACTCGGTGCCGTCGTGGAAGGTCACGCCCTCTTGCAGGGTGAAGGTATAGGTCAGCCCGTCCTCGGAAACCTCCCAGCTCTTGGCCAGCGCGGGCACCACCTCGCCGGTTTCGGTGAAGCGGGTCAGCCCCTCGAAGACATTGGCATAAAGCACCGAATCGATGGCGCCCGCGGCGGCAGAGGTCGGGTCGAGGTGCGGCGGCTCCAGTTGCAGGGCGATGGTCAGGTCGGTCTGCTGGGCACTGGCTGCGGTGGCGACAAGCGCCAGAGAGGCAAGGGCGGCACGGAGGGGCATGGCGGGACTCCTGTTGCGGTCCGCCCGACTGTCGCCGGTTTCCCGGCCCGCTTCAAGGTGCCGGGGCGGGGCCGCCACAATCGGCCACTGGCGCCGCGCCGCAGCATCTGCTATTCCCGCGCAACATTATTGCGCGGAGGAGGCGGCAATGAGTGCGACGGCAAGGAAGACGGCCCCGATGCCCATGGACATCCGGGCCCGCAAGGGCGGCGCGCCCATCGTCAGCCTGACGGCCTATACGACGCCGATGGCACAGTTCATGGATGCCCATGTGGATTTCGTGCTGGTCGGCGACAGCGTCGGCATGGTGCTGCACGGGCTGACCTCGACGCTGGATGTGACGATGGAGATGATGATCCTGCACGGGCAGGCGGTGCGGCGTGGCCTGAGCCGGGCGATGATGGTCGTGGACCTGCCCTTCGGCGCCTACGAGGAAAGCCCCCAGCAGGCCTTTCGCAACGCAGCGCGGCTGATGCGCGAGACCGGGGCGGGCGCGGTGAAGCTGGAAGGCGGGATGCAGATGGCCGAGACCATCGCCTTTCTGACCCAGCGCGGCGTGCCGGTCATGGCGCATATCGGCCTGACGCCGCAGGCGATCCACACGCTGGGCGGCTACAGGGTGCAGGGGCGCGGCGAGGATGCCGCGCAGATGATGGCCGATGCCCGCGCGGTGGCACAGGCGGGGGCCTTTGCCCTGGTGTTGGAGAAGGTGCCCGAGCGGCTGGCCGACCGCATCACCGCAGAGGTGGCGATCCCGACCATCGGCATCGGCGCCTCGGCGGGCTGCGACGGGCAGATCCTCGTGGTCGACGACATGCTGGGGCTGTTCACCGCCTTCAAGGCCAAGTTCGTGAAACGCTTCGCCACGCTGGGCGAGCAGGCCGAGGCGGCGATTGCCGAGTACGCGGCGGCGGTGCGGGCGCGCGAGTTCCCGGCGGCAGAGCATGTGTTCTCGGACAAGGCGCCGGAGGGCGGGGCATGACGGAGGTCGCGCAGGTCGTGCCCCCTGTCCTGCGGTCGAAGGCGGCCCTGCGCGAAGCGGTGGGCCGCTGGCAGGCCGCCGGAGAGGTCGTGGGCCTTGTCCCCACCATGGGCGCCCTGCACGAGGGACACCTGAGCCTTGTCCGAGCGGCAGAGGCCAGCTGCGACCGCGTGGTGGTGACAATCTTCGTGAACCCGGCGCAGTTCAACAGCCCCACGGATCTTGAAAACTATCCGCGCACCGAAGAGCGGGACGCCGAGACGCTGGCGCGCTGCCGGGTCGATGCGATCTATGCGCCGCCGGTGTCCGAGATCTACCCGCAGGGCTTCTGCACCACGGTCTCCGTGGCGGGGCTGACCGATGTCCTGTGCGGCGCGCACCGGCCCGGGCATTTCGACGGGGTGGCAACGGTGGTGACGAAGCTCTTCACCCAGACCCGGGCGGACCGGGCCTTCTTTGGCGAGAAGGATTTCCAGCAGTTGCAGGTGATCCGCCGGATGGTCCGCGATCTGGATCTGGAGATCGAGGTGCTGGGCTGTCCGACGGTGCGGGAAGAGGACGGCCTGGCCATGTCCTCGCGCAACCTGCTGCTGTCGGATCGTGCGCGGGCGAGGGCCCCGGCGTTGCACGCCGCCCTGCAGGAGATGGCTGAGGGGCTGCGCGCCGGAGGCAAGGCCCCGGCGCTGGCAGAGGCCGCCCGGGCGCGGATGCTGGCGGCGGGCTTCACCGAGGTCGATTACATCGACCTGCGGGCCTGCGACGACCTGTCGGTGCTGGAGAGGCCCGGGCGCGAGGCGCGGCTGCTGGCCGCGGCATGGCTGGCGGGAGTGCGCCTGATCGACAATATCGCGGTCTGAGCGGTTTCGCCTCGCCTGCGGCGGGGCGACCGGCCGGGGGGCCTTGCCCCCCCGGACCCCCCGAATCCCTTGTCTTGTTTGTCATGCCTTGCATGACAGGGGGGGCTTTGCCCGGCTCGCTGCGCTCGCCCCCCAAGAGTATTTTCGGACCAAAGAACCCGGGGGCGGTCTGTCGCCGGGGCCCGGGATACCGGGCATGGACGGGTGCGCGTCTGTGATGGCGGGCGCGCCTCGGGTCAGTCCCGGCGCAGGCGCGGGGCGGGGCCGAGAGGGATCATGCCGAAGCGCATCTGGCCCCGGTCGATAGTCAGCGGAATGTCCAGCGTGTCGGGACGCCCGGACAGACCGGCGGCGAGGGACAGGGCGTCCTCGAAGGCATCGGTGAAACTGTCGGGCAGCATCCCCGCCGCGCGGGCACGGTCGATGAGGCTGCGCCAGTTCACCGCGCGCAGCGTCATGGTGCCGTCGAGGCGGCCCGCATCGTCCACTGTGACGCGCCCGGCGGCGTGCAGTTCGAGCCCCTCGACCCGGTACTGGGCACGGGCGAGGTCGATCGCGCGCGGCATCGGCGCAGGCCCGGCGAGGTCGGCCAGCCGCAGCGGCTCTGCGAAGCTCAGCAGGGCCTGAACCGCGACCGCCTCGAGCCTGCCGTCGGTGAGCGGGCCGTCGCGGCCTGCGACGCTTTCCACCTGGATGGCGAGGCGCTGGTCCGTCGGGCTTTCGGCCCGGTGCAGGCCGGCGGTCAGGCCGGCCAGCGCAAGCGCCGTCTCCGGCCCGGCGATGTTCAGCACCTCGGCCTCGGCATTGGCGCGCAGCAGCGCCCCGTCGGCGGGATCGTGGATCACCGAGGCGCGCAGGCCCTGGGAAGTCACCGTCACGGGGCCGTCGGGCGTCTGCCAGCGCTGTTCGTCGGCAAAGGCCAGGATGTGGTGGCCGGGCTGATAGGTCAGCCCGAGGATCTGCAGGAAGGGCGCCTGCCAGCCGAAGCCGGTTTCGGGGTTGCCCAGGCGCGGTTCCTCGATGGTCACGTCGAGGCGGCTGGGAAAGCCGCGCACGCGGATCGCGGCGTAGTCCGCCTGCCAGCCTTCTTCGGCGCGCGCCTCGAACCAGCCGCGCAGGTCGGCACGGATCGCCGAGGCCTGCCAGAACCAGAAACCCGCCCAGCCAAGGGCCGCCAGAAGACAAGCGCCGATCAGCCGTTTCATGCCCTGCGCCCCTTTCGCTGCCGCACGGTCTGGTGTTTACAGGCGACACCCGGAAAGGACCAGCCATGACGCTTTGGGTGTTCGGATACGCCTCTCTTTTGTGGAACCCCGGCTTTGCCGTGGCCGAGACCGTGCCCGCGCGGCTGCACGGCTTTCGCCGCAGTTTCTGCATGTACTCGATCCACCACCGGGGCACGGAGGACCAGCCGGGCCTGGTGCTGGCGCTCGACCCGCACGAGGGCGAGCATTGCGACGGCCTTGCCCTGCGCGCCGAAGCCGGAACCGAGGCCGAGGCGCTGGCCTACCTGCGCGACCGCGAACTGGTTTCCTCGGCCTATCTGGAGCAAACCGTGCCGCTGGCGCTGAACGACCGGCGGCGGGTCGAGGCGGTGGCCTATGTGATTGACCCGCATCACGTGCAATATTGCGATCTGCCGCTGGAGGAACAGGCGCGGCTGATCGCGCGCGCCCACGGCGGGCGGGGACCGAACACCGAATACCTCTACAACACCGCGCAGCACCTCGAAGAGATGGGCGTGCCGGATGCCGACCTGCGCTGGCTGGTGCGCGAGGTGCGCGCCCTGACCGCCGAGGGCTGACCGGCACGCCGGGGCTGTATCAAAATCGCGGCATCTGCCTGTTCGCGGGGCGGAAATCCGCATAACGCCTTGGCTCTGCGGTGCCAAACCCGTAGGGATGAGACAGCGAAACCACAGGACTAGGGACGCGATGGACCTGCCCGACCGCGAGGCCGCGCCGCATTTCAGCCAACCCGTGCGCCAGGTCGTCCTGATGCTGGCCGTGATCGGCCTGTCGGGTCTCGGCGCCTTCCTTGCCCTGCCCAGCGTGCTGCCGGTCTTTGAAGCGAACCCCTACCTGAACGGCTTCATCCTCTTCGTCTTCGCCCTGGGTGTGCTGGCCTGCTTCTGGCAGGTCGTGCAGCTGATCCATTCGGTCCGCTGGATCGAGCGCTTCACCGCCAAGGGCGATCAGGGCGTGCGGGCCGAGGCGCCCACGATGCTGGCGCCGCTGGCCGCCCTGCTGGGGCGGCGGCGTGACAAGCGGATGCAGATCAACACGACCTCGACCCGGTCGATCCTCGATTCCGTCGCCACCCGCATCGACGAGGCGCGCGACGTCACGCGCTACATCGTCTCGCTGCTGATCTTCCTCGGCCTTCTGGGCACCTTCTACGGGCTGGCGACCACCGTCCCCGCGCTGGTCGAAACCATTCAGTCGCTGGCGCCGTCAGAGGGCGAAAGCGGTGTCGCGGTCTTCGGCCGCCTGATGACCGGGCTGGAAAGCCAGCTTGGCGGCATGGGCGTGGCCTTCGCCTCGTCGCTGCTGGGCCTTGCCTGTTCGCTGGTCGTGGGCCTGCTGGAGCTTTTTGCCGGTCACGGGCAGAACCGGTTCTACCGCGAGCTGGAGGAATGGCTGTCCTCGATCACCAAGCTGGGCTTTTCGTCTGACACCGAGGGGCCGGATCTTGGCGCGGCGGGCATCGTGCTGGACCAGATGGCCGAGCAGATGGAGCGCCTGCAATACCTCTTCGTCGAAAGTCAGCAGGGCAGGGCCGAGGTCGACGAACGGCTTGCCCAGCTGGCCGACAGCGTCGAGCGCCTGACCGAGCGGATCGAGGCGACCGCGCCCTCTGCCGCCTCTCTGGCCCGGATCGCGGATGGGCAGGAAAACCTTGCCGATGCCATCCGAGAGAAGGAATCCAACGAGGGGCTGGATGCGGAAAGCCGCATGCGCCTGCGGTCCATCGACGTGCAGATGCTGCGCATCCTCGAGGAAATCAGCGCCGGCCGGCAGGAAAGCATGGCCGAGCTGCGCACCGACATCGCGGCGCTGACGCGCGCGCTGGGGGTCACCCGGAACACGCGTCCCCGCGGAGAGGGGTAGGCCATGGCCCTGTCCCGACGCACCGGCGCGCGCTTTCAGGCCAACATCTGGCCGGGCTTCGTCGACGCGATGACGGGGCTGCTTCTGGTCCTGACCTTCGTGCTATCGATCTTCATGGTGATCCAGTTCGTCCTGAACGAGACGATCTCGGGGCAGGAAAGCGAATTGAACTCCCTGTCGGACGAGCTGGCTGCTTTGGCCGACGCGCTGGGCGTGCAGGAGCGGCGCAATACCGCGCTCAGTTCGGAACTGGACAGCCTGCAATCGACGCTGGACGACCGCGACACGCGGCTGACCGAGGCCGAAAGCCTGATCGCCGCGCTGACCGCGACGCGCGACCGGCAGGCGGCGGAGCTGGACGCAGCCTCGGCGCGGATCGACGACTTCGAGGCCCGCGTCGCGGCCCTGCTGGTGGAACGCGACAGCGCGCGGGCCGACCTTGCCGATGCCGCCGCCGCGCGCGATGCGCTGGCCTCTGAACGGGATGAACTGGTCGCAGAGCGTGACGGCCTGGTTACCGCCCGGGATGCACTGGCTACCGAGCGCGACTCGCTGAGTGCCGCGCTGGCGCAGGCGCAGGGGGAAATCGACGCGCAGGAAGAGGCCGCGGCCCTTGCCGCCGCGCGCCGCAAGGCGCTGGATGCGCTGGTTGCCGACCTGCGCGCCCGGAACGCCGACCGCGAGGCGCGCATCGGCGCGCTGAGTGCAGAGGTCGATGACCTTCAGGCCGACCTGACCGAGGAGGAAGCGCAGCGGCTGGCCGAGGCCGAGGCGGCCAAGGCCCTGCGCGCAAGGCTTCAGGACGCGAATGCCGAACTGACCGCCATGACCATGGCGCTGGAGGAAGAGCGGTCGCGGGCGGAAGAGACGCTGACCCTGCTGGCCGCCGCCCGCGAGGCCGAGGACGACCTGAACGCGCAGCTGGCCGCCGCGCTTCTGGCGGGCCAGCAGGAGGGCACCGCGCTGCAATCGCGCATCGACGCGCTGGAGGCAGAGCTGGCCCAGGCCCGCCGCGCCGAGGCCGAGGCCAATGCCCGGCTGGCGGAAACGCTGGAGGAGGGCGAGGCCGAGGCGCAGGACCTTCAGACGCAACTGGACGGGGCGACCGCCCGGATCATCACGCTGGAGGCCACGCTGGCCGATGCCCGCTCCGAAGGGGCGGTGGCGGATGAACGGATGTCGGACCTGCGCTCGGAACTGGAAGCGGCCCGCGCCGAACAGCGCGCCGTCGAGGCCGAGCTTGCCGCCGAGACCCGCGCCCGCGAGTCCTCCGAACGCGACCTGGCCGCCCTGCGCACCGATGCGGAGGCGCGGGAAACCCGGCTGACCGACTTGTCGGCGCAACTGGCGCAGGCCCTGGCGCGGATCGCCGAGGCCGAGGCGCTGGAGACCGAACTGGAGGCCTTGCGCGCCCGCAACGCGGCGCTTGTCACCCGCCTGTCGAACGCCGAGGGACAGGCCGCTGACCGCGCCACCCTGCTGGACGACCTGAGGGCAGAGCGCGACCGGCTGGACAGCCAGCTGGGCGTGGTGCGCGGCGCGCTGGCCGATGCCCGCGCCGAGGCCGAGGCCGCGCAGGACCGGATCGCGGGGCTGAGCGCGCAGCTTTCGGCGGGTGACGACCGCGAGGGCGCCCAAAGCGACCGCATAGAGGCGCTGCGCGGCGAGGCGGCCCGCCTGCGCGCGCAGCTCGACGCCACGCAGAAACGGGCCGAAGATCGCGGCGCGCGGATCGAACGGCTACAGGCGCAGAACGACGCGCTGTCGGCCGATCTTGCCCGCATGGGGGGCGCCGAGGCAGAGCAGGAGGCGGTGAAGGCCGCGCTGGAGGCTTCGCGCACGCGGCTGGCCGAGCTGCAGGAAGAGGTCGACCGTCTGCGCGACCGCGACTCGCGGCGCGACGGGCTGGTGGCCGACCTGCGCCAGCGCCTTGCCGAGGCCGAGGCCCGCGCCAGCGCCAATGCCGACGACAGCCGATCACTGGAGGAACAGCTTGCCTCGGCCCTTGCGGCGCGGCTGGCCGCCGAAACCGATGCCCAGACCGTGCGCGACGACCTGACCGCCGCGCTTGCCGCGCAGAAGGCGGCAGAGGTCGCCGCCGAAGACCGGCTGGAGCGCGCCGAAGCGCGGCAGGTACTGCTGGCAGAGGCGCGCGAGAAGCTGGCGCAATCCTCCGAGCGCGCGACAAAGGCGGAATTGCAGGTCGAGGCGCTGAACCAGAACGTGTCGGAACTGCGCCGCCAGCTTGGCCAGTTGCAGGCGCTTCTGGACGACGCGCAGGCCCGCGACGCGGCGGCGAAAGTGCGGCTGGAGAACCTCGGGTCGGAACTGAACGCGGCGATTGCCCGGGTGGCACAGGAAGAGCGCCGTCGCCGCCAGCTGGAAGAAGAGCGCGCGCGTCGTCTGGAAGAGGAAAAGCGTGACCTAGAACGCTATCGCTCGGAATTCTTCGGGCGGTTGCGCGAGGTGGTGGGCGACCGCGAGGGTCTGCAGATCCAGGGCGACCGCTTCGTGTTCTCCTCCGAAGTGCTGTTCGAACAGGGCTCTGCCGACCTGTCCGCGGCGGGGAGACGCGAGATTGCCAAGGTGGCGAATATCCTGCGCGCCATCGCCTCTGACATCCCCGAGGGCATCGACTGGGTGATCCGCGTGGACGGCCACACCGACGACGTGCCCCTGCGCCCCGGCGGCGATTTCCAGGACAACTGGGAGCTGTCGCAGGCGCGTGCCCTGTCGGTGGTGCGTGACATGATCGACAGCTACGGCATCGATCCGCGGCGGCTGGCGGCGAACGGCTTTGGCCAGTGGCAGCCGGTGGCAGAGGGCAGCAGTGCCGAGGCCCGCGCCCAGAACCGCCGAATCGAACTGAAGCTGACCGAACGCTGACCGGCGGAGGCGCCCGGGTCTTATGGGCGAACGTCGATGTGGGCGAACCGGTGCGCGATCACCGTGCCGTCGCGGGTCAGCAACGCCTCGCCAAGGTATTCGCCCAAGGGCCAGCCAGTCGGCGGGGCTTTCTTTCCAAAGGCCTGAAAACTGCTATTCTGCGTCGTCTTGATCAGCACGGAATGCCGGAAGATCTCGCCCTCCGGCCCGGCGGCGGAGAGTTCCAGTACATCGCCCTTTTCCGCGAAAGCCATCAGTCCGTAGACCACCAGCGGCAGGGCGGGCGCGCCGTATTCGGCCCGGGCAGAGCCATCGCGGATGGCCTCGAACTCCGGCACGGCGGTCGAAAAGCCCGCGGTCACGAGGCCGGTCTTGACGTAACCGGGCGGGTCCTGCCACAGCGTCTCGCCCGGCTCGCCGCAGGTGCCGGGGTCGGCGGTGGGGCGGAACGGGTCGACGACGGCACCGTCCTTTGTCACGGTCAGGTGCAGATGCGGGTGGTTGGTCTGCCCCGACAGGCCGACCAGGCCAAGGGGCGTGCCGGGTTCGACCGGGTCGCCGGGGCTGACGGCGACAGAACCGCGCCGCAGGTGGCAATACATCGTCTGCCAGCCGCCGCCGTGGTCGATCAGCACCGCGTTGCCGCAAGCGTTCTGGTTCGTGACACCCCGCATCAGCCGGTCGTCGGGCATGCTGTCGCGGGTGCGCAGAACCCGGCCTGCGGCGGCGGCGCGCACGGCCACGCCCTCGTCGATGGCGTCGAAACTCAGCAGCGCGATGTCGGTGCCGCGATGCTCGTCGCGCGCGTTGAAACCGCAGGCGAAGTCGCGTTGGCGCCCCGGTTCGGGGTCCTGATCGACGTAATCCTCGATAAAGCAATCCTGACCGATCCGGCAATCGACCGGCCATGTGAGGGCGGGCTCCTGCGCGCGGGCGGGCAGGGTGGCGGCGAGGGCAAGGAACAGCAGGGCGCGGCGCATGGGGACTCCGGTCTTCGCGGGCAGGCAGGGCCAGCGTGACAGAGGTCGCCGCAAAGGAAAAGGGGCGCCCCGGAAGGCGCCCCTTTCTGAAAGCGTCGGGATCAGTCCGCCGTCAGCAGCGGCGGCTTCTTCGAGCTGAGGCGCGGGTTGTCCGGCCCTTCGAGGTTCAGCACCAGCTCGCCGTCCTTGACGGCGACCTTGACGACGCCGCCCTTGGTCAGCTTGCCGAAGAGCAGTTCCTCTGCCAGCGGCTTCTTGATGTTTTCCTGGATCACGCGGCCCAGCGGACGCGCGCCCATCTTCTCGTCGTAGCCGCGTTCCGCCAGCCATTCGGCCGCCGGTTTGGTCAGCTCGATGGTCACGTTGCGATCCATCAGCTGCGCCTCGAGTTGCAGCACGAATTTCTCGACCACCTGCAGGATCGTGTCCTTCGGCAGCGGCTGGAAGCTGATCACCGCGTCCAGACGGTTGCGGAATTCCGGCGTGAAGGTCCGCTCGATGGCGGCGGTATCCTCGCCCTCGCGGCGGTCGCGACCGAAGCCGATGGCGGCTTTGGCCATGTCGGCGGCGCCTGCGTTCGAGGTCATGATCAGGATCACGTTGCGGAAGTCCACCGAGCGCCCGTTGTGGTCGGTCAGCGTACCGTGGTCCATCACCTGCAACAGGATGTTGAACACGTCCGGGTGCGCCTTCTCGATCTCGTCGAGAAGCAGCACGCAGTGCGGATGCTGGTCCACGCCATCGGTCAGCTGCCCGCCCTGGTCGAAGCCCACATAGCCCGGAGGCGCGCCGATCAGGCGGCTGACGGCGTGCTTCTCCATGTACTCGGACATGTCGAAGCGCAGCAGTTCGACCCCAAGGGTGGAGGCCAGTTGCTTGGCCACCTCAGTCTTGCCGACGCCGGTCGGGCCCGCGAAGAGGTAGTTGCCGATGGGCTTCTCGGGCTCGCGCAGACCGGCGCGGGCCAGCTTGATCGCGCTGGACAGGGCGGTGATCGCCGGATCCTGACCGAAGACCACGCGCTTCAGCGTGACTTCGAGATCCTTCAGCACCTCTGCGTCGTCCTTGGACACGTTCTTCGGCGGAATGCGGGCGATCTTGGCCACGACGGCCTCGATCTCCTTGGTGCCGATGGTCTTGCGGCGCTTGCTTTCGACAACCAGATGCTGGGCCGCACCGGCCTCGTCGATGACGTCGATGGCCTTGTCCGGCAGCTTGCGGTCGTTGATGTAGCGCGCCGACAGCTCCACGGCGGTCTTCACCGCGTCGGCGGTGTATTTCACGCCGTGGTGATCCTCGAAATAGGGCTTCAGGCCCTTGAGGATCTTGATCGTGTCCTCGACCGTCGGCTCGTTCACGTCGATCTTCTGGAAACGGCGCGACAGAGCGCGGTCCTTCTCGAAGTGCTGGCGGAACTCCTTGTAGGTGGTCGAGCCCATGGTGCGCAGCTTGCCGCCCTGAAGCGCGGGCTTCAGCAGGTTGGATGCGTCCATCGCACCGCCAGAGGTCGCGCCGGCGCCGATCACGGTGTGGATCTCGTCGATGAAGAGCACCGCGTCGGGGTGTTCCTCAAGCTCTGTCACCACGGCCTTCAGCCGCTCTTCGAAATCGCCGCGATAGCGGGTGCCGGCCAGCAGCGCGCCCATGTCGAGCGAATAGATCGTGGTCTGCGACAGCACCTCGGGCACCTCGCCGGTGACGATCTTGCGGGCCAGCCCCTCGGCGATGGCGGTCTTGCCGACGCCCGGGTCGCCCACCAGAAGCGGGTTGTTCTTGCGGCGGCGGCACAGCACCTGGATGCAGCGCTCGACCTCGAGCGCGCGGCCGATCAGCGGATCGACCTCGCCCTTCTCCGCCTTCGCGTTCAGGTCCACGCAGTATTTACCCAGAGCCGATTCCTTGTCGCTGCCTGGGGCCGCGGCCTCTGCCGGTTGCGCGTCTTCCTCCGCTTCGGTCGAGCCCTGAACCGGGCGCGCCTCGCCGTAGGCGGGGTTCTTGGCCACGCCGTGGGCGATGAAGTTCACGGCGTCGTAACGGGTCATGTCCTGTTCCTGCAGGAAGTAGGCGGCATTCGACTCGCGTTCGGCGAACATGGCGACCAGCACATTGGCGCCCGTCACCTCGGTCCGGCCAGAGGACTGCACGTGGATCGCGGCGCGCTGGATGACGCGCTGGAAGGCGGCGGTGGGCACCGCCTCTGACCCTTCGATGTCGGTCACGAGGTTGGACAGGTCTTCGTCGATGAAATCGACGAGGGTGCCGCGCAACTCTTCGGTGTCGACGGAACAGGCCTTCATCACGCGGGCGGCGTCCGGTTCGTCGATCAGCGCCAGAAGCAGGTGTTCCAGCGTTGCGAATTCGTGGCTGCGCGAGTTGGCCAGCGCCAGCGCAGAGTGAATGGCCTGCTCAAGAGTGTTCGAAAATGACGGCACGGGAGTGCTCCTCTTGTCTGCGCTGTTCCGTGAGGATCAGCATTGCCTCATAGGGTTAAGGTTTGGTCGATTAAGGCCAGTCTTCAAGTTTTTTCTCGAATGACCCACATCACAAATCACCAAACCACCGCAACCTGCCGTGAGGTTGGTCAGAAGTTATCCTTCCGTTTCCGGATTTCGGCAAACACCTGAACGTCGCTGGCATCGGCCATGCCGACGGCGGCTTTGACGTCCGGATGACCGGCGCGCAGGAAGGGGTTCGTGTCGAGTTCAAGGGACAGTGGAACCTGGGCTGTTGGCTCGCCCCTTGCGCGGGCCTTCGCGATCGCCTCTGCACGAGAGATAAGCGCATTGTTGCCGGGTTCAATGGTCAGCGCGAAGGCCGCGTTCGAGGTGGTGTATTCGTGGCCCGAGTAGACCATGGTCTCGGGCGGCAGGGCGGCCAGCTTGGACAGGCTGTCCCACATCATTTCGGGCGTGCCCTCGAACAGCCGTCCACAGCCCAAAGCCATCAGGCTGTCGGCGGTGAACACCGCCTTGGCGCGCGGGAAATGGAAGGCCATGTGTCCCAGCGTATGCCCGGGCACGTGCAGCGGCTCGGTATAGCCCACGCCCTCGCCGCCGTTCATGCCTTCCTCCAGCGCCATATCGAGGCGCGGCAGCTTGTGTTCTTCGGCGCGCGGACCCATGACCTTGCAGCCGTACCTGGCGCGCAGCTCCTCGACGCCCTGTACGTGGTCGGGGTGGTGGTGGGTGATCAGGATCGTGCCCAGCGACCAGCCGCGCCGGTCCAGCGCGTCGATGATCGGACCGGCCTCGGGCGCGTCGATCAGGCAGACGCCGTCCGGGCCCTTGGCGATATAAGCGTAGTTGTCCGAGAGACAGGGGACGGTGACGATCTCGAGGGCCATGGCTTTTCCTTCAAGGCTTTGTCAGGATGTGGCCAGACTGACGCATCCACCGGGAGACAGCAATGCATCTGGATGTGCAGGTGTTGCGCGATTTCTATTACCGCAGCGCGCTGGGGCGCGCCGCGCAGAAAATCGTGCGCGATCAGCTAGAGGTCTTCTGGCCGGTGGAAAAGGGGCACACGGTGGTGGGCTACGGCTTTGCCACGCCGCTGCTGCGCCCCTACCTGACGGAATCGCGCCGGGTGATCGGGCTGATGCCCGCGCCGCAGGGGGTCATGTCCTGGCCCGCCGGACTTCCCAACGTGTCGGTGCTCTGCGAGGAAACGCTCTGGCCGCTGGAAACCGGGCATGTGGACCGGCTGGTGGTGATGCACGGGCTGGAGACCTCGGAGCGGCCCTCGGAGCTTCTGGACGAGGCCTACCGCGTGCTGGGGCCGGGCGGCGAGGCGGTCTTTGTCGTGCCCAACCGCACCGGGCTGTGGGCGCGGGCCGACTGGACGCCCTTCGGCTACGGCAGGCCCTATTCGCTGGGCCAGCTCGAAGCGCAGCTGAAGCGCCACGACTTCGTGCCCGAAGCGCAGGTTTCGGTCCTGTACCAGCCGCCCTCCACCCGGCGGTTCTGGATGAAGACCGGCCCGGTCTGGGAGAAAGTGGGCCGCGCGATCCCGGCGGTCATGGCGGGCGGCGTGATGATGGTGCTGGCCTCGAAGAAGCATCCGCCGACGCGGCGCGGTGCCGGGCAGGCCGCCCGCGTCCTGAACCCCCTGGAGGTGTTGGCGCCCAAGGGAAAGCCCAAGACGGTGTGACGTCAGGCGGCGCTCGTGCCTTCGGCACGTCGCCCCACCCGCCGTCCCGTGAGAGGGCGCGCAGGTGACGGTCACGGAAGCGCGGAGTGCAACTTCAGTGATAGCAACGCTGGCGGAAATGCCGCGCACAGCAGCAGCACATGTGTCGCGCGGGGCGCCGTCGCGGGTGGAGCCATTGTCGAGACAGGACTGGAGATACCCGATATCGAAACCGGCCAGCCCGATTGCCCCGAAATCGCCCTTCAGCGATTGCAGGGGCGTGTCCTTGTCCAGCGCATCGCCGGTGACGGGATCGCCCGCCGTCACCTGAACGGAGAGAGAGAGGGGTCGGGGCCAAAGTGGAACACCCCCTCGCCATCGACGGGGTTGCCGCCCTGGTACCAAGTGATCGGCGCGTTGCTTTCAAAGCCGGGCATCGGCACGCCGCTGTCCTCAAAAGGCGTTTCTTCGTCGCTGGTTGCCTCTGTCTGGCCGAGGTCCCAGGTCTGGACCAGTTCGAGGCCGTAGAGCGCTTCGATCTCGTCCAGCGTATTGGTTGGCTCGCCGGTGGCGGCCTCCACCTCGCTCAGCGACTGCGGAAGGGCGGTGCTTTCCGGGACGAGGTAAAGGCGCAGCGACCAGTCCTGCGTCACCCCGGCCGGGCCTTCGCCATAGTCGACGTATTCCAGCAGCATCAGGCTGCCGGTCTCATCCTCGCCGATCTCGATCTCTACCGTGCCATCGGACCTTTCGGCGACGCTGACCCCGGTATCCGGTTCCTCCTGCTCCTCCGCGTCCTCCGGTGTCTCGGTCTCATCGACCTCCGGCTCTTCGGATTCGGCTGTGTCGGTTTCGTCATCGCTGTCATGGCCCGTCCATGTTGCCAGCAGAAGTCCGAGGCCGAGAACGGCGAGCAGTGCGGTCATGTCAATTTTCCCATTAAAATCACTGACGCGATCTGGCCACGGTCTCACGTGCAGATCAAGGAATATCGTGCATTTGCGGGGTGGCTGACCTGCGAGGGGGCTATCCGCGGAAACAGTCTCGACCCTCAGCGCGGTATTTTTCTTTCGGCCGAGCCGGCCCCCCGGCAGCCAGGCCGCCGCGACAGCGCAGCCTTGCCGATCTTGGGTACAGGAATCGTTAAGAGTCTGACAGAAAATGTGGTTTTCATGCCTTGAGCGAAGGCGCAGATGGTCGCACTTGCGGCAAGTTTTTGATTTCGCGGGATTTTGCCGAAAGAGGTAAATCCGCCAAGCCTGTTGCGAGGTTCAAGAGGCTCTGCTACATCCGCCGCGATCCATAAGCCTTGGCACCAATCAAGGTCAGCACATGCCCTCGGACGCCCGGCAGCATCGCCCCGCGTCACGGGGGCCGCATATCGGAAGGGTGGACGTGTCTGAATCAGCATCGATTTCCTCTGGCATAGCCGAACGCTATGCCACTGCCGTCTTCGAGATCGTGAAAGAAAATAACGAGCTTGCCGCGCTCGAGTCCAATCTCGACGATCTTTCTGCCGCAATCGCCGACAGCCCCGAGCTGCGCGATCTGCTGGCCAACCCCGCTTACTCGCGCGCCGAACAGCAGGCTGCCATCACCGCCGTCGCGGAGAAGATGGGCCTGACCACCGTGCTGCGGAACACGCTGGGCCTGATGGCATCCAAGCGCCGCCTCTTTGTGGTGCCGCATATGGTGACGCGCCTGCGCGCCATGATTGCCGACGCCAAGGGCGAAGTGACCGCCGACGTGACCTCGGCGACCGAGCTGAGCGCCGCGCAGCGCCAGCAGCTGGCCGACACCATCAAGTCCAAGTTCGGCAAGGACGTGAAGATCAATACGACCGTCGATGAAAGCCTCATCGGCGGTCTTGTCGTCAAGGTGGGCTCGAAGATGATCGACACCTCGATCCGCTCGAAGCTCAACTCCCTCCAGAATGCAATGAAAGAGGTCGGATAAATGGGTATCCAAGCAGCGGAAATCTCCGCGATCCTGAAGGACCAGATCAAGAACTTCGGCGAGGAAGCCGAAGTCGCCGAGATCGGTCGCGTGCTCTCGGTGGGTGACGGCATCGCCCGCGTCCACGGCCTCGACAACATCCAGGCGGGTGAAATGGTCGAGTTCCCGGGTGGCATCATGGGGATGGCGCTGAACCTCGAGACCGACAACGTCGGTATCGTGATCTTCGGCTCCGACCGGGACATCAAGGAAGGCGACACCGTCAAGCGCACGAACTCGATCGTGGACGTTCCCGCGGGCCCCGGCCTGCTGGGTCGCGTCGTCGACGGTCTGGGCAACCCGCTGGACGGCAAGGGCCCGATCCAGTTCGAAGAGCGCCGCATCGCCGACGTCAAGGCACCGGGCATCATCCCGCGTAAATCCGTGCACGAGCCCATGGCGACCGGCCTGAAGGCCGTCGACGCCATGATCCCGATCGGCCGTGGCCAGCGCGAGCTGATCATCGGCGACCGTCAGACCGGCAAGACCGCCGTGGCCCTCGACGCGATCCTGAACCAGAAAAGCTACAACGACGCCGCCGGCGACGACGAGTCGAAGAAGCTGTACTGCGTCTACGTCGCCATCGGCCAGAAGCGTTCGACCGTGGCGCAGCTGGTGAAGAAGCTCGAAGAAACCGGCGCGATCGAATACTCGATCGTCGTGGCGGCAACCGCCTCGGACCCGGCCCCCATGCAGTTCCTCGCGCCCTACGCCGCGACCGCCATGGCCGAGTACTTCCGCGACAACGGCAAGCACGCGCTGATCATCTACGATGACCTGTCCAAGCAGGCCGTGTCCTACCGCCAGATGTCCCTGCTGCTGCGTCGCCCGCCGGGCCGCGAAGCCTACCCGGGCGACGTTTTCTACCTTCACTCGCGCCTGCTGGAGCGTTCGGCCAAGCTGAACGAGGACAACGGTGCGGGCTCGCTGACGGCTCTGCCGATCATCGAAACGCAGGGCGGCGACGTGTCGGCCTTCATTCCGACCAACGTGATCTCGATCACCGACGGCCAGATCTTCCTTGAAACCGAACTGTTCTACCAGGGCATCCGCCCCGCCGTGAACACCGGTCTGTCGGTTTCGCGCGTGGGTTCCTCGGCTCAGACCAAGGCGATGTCCTCGGTTGCCGGTCCGGTGAAACTGTCGCTCGCCCAGTACCGCGAGATGGCGGCCTTCGCCCAGTTCGGGTCTGACCTCGACGCCGCCACCCAGCGCCTGCTGGCCCGTGGTTCGCGCCTGACCGAGCTGATGAAGCAGCCGCAGTACTCGCCGCTGACCAACGCCGAGATCGTCGTGGTCATCTTCGCGGGCACCAACGGCTACCTCGACAAGCTGCCGCTGTCGGACGTGAAGCGGTTCGAAGCCGAACTGCTGAGCTTCATGCACACCAACAAGTCCGACGTCATGGACTGGATCACCAACGAAGATCCCAAGATCAAGGGTGACGCAGCCGACAAGCTCAAGGCAGCCATCGACGAATTCGCCAAGAACTTCGCGTAAGAGGGGGGAGACATGCCCAACCTCAAGGACCTGAAAAACAGGATCGCGTCGGTCAAGTCGACCCGCAAGATCACCAAGGCCATGCAGATGGTCGCGGCCGCAAAACTGCGCCGCGCCCAGGATGCGGCCGAAGCGGCCCGCCCCTACGCGGAACGCTTCAACGGTGTGATGGCGTCGCTTGCCGCCTCGGTCGGAGACAGCGCGTCGGCGCCCCGCCTTCTGGCGGGGACCGGCAAGGACGACGTGCACCTGCTGGTGGTCATGACCGCCGAACGCGGGCTGTGCGGCGGCTTCAACTCGAACATCGTGAAACTGGCCCGTGCGCGCATTGCCAAGCTGAAAGGCGAAGGCAAGACGGTGAAGATCCTCACCGTCGGCAAGAAGGGCCGCGAACAGCTGAAGCGGGACAACGGCGACCTCTTCGTGGGTCACGTCGACCTGTCCGAGGTCAAGCGTCTGGGCTACAACAACGCGCAGGACATCGCGCGCGACGTGCTGGGCCGCTTCGATGCCGGTGAGTTCGACGTGGCGACGATCTTCTTCGCCAAGTTTAACTCGGTCATCAGCCAGGACCCGACGGCCCTGCAGATCGTGCCCGCCGCCTACGAGTCGACCGGTTCCGAGGAAGAGGGCGCATCGACGCTCTACGACTACGAACCCGACGAAGAGGCGATCCTCGCGGACCTGCTGCCGCGTGGCGTGGCGACGCAGATCTTCGCGGCTCTGCTGGAAAACGCGGCGTCCGAGCAGGGCGCGCGGATGTCCGCCATGGACAACGCGACCCGCAACGCCGGCGACATGATCGACAAGCTGACGATCGAGTACAACCGTTCGCGTCAGGCCGTCATCACGAACGAGCTGATCGAAATCATTTCGGGCGCCGAGGCGCTCTAAGGAACCGGAGACGAAACCCATGACAGCACAAGGCAAGATCACCCAGGTGATTGGCGCCGTGGTCGACGTGCAGTTCGACGACCACCTGCCGGAAATCCTCAACGCGCTGAACACCGAGAACAACGGCAAGAAGCTGGTGCTCGAAGTCGCTCAGCACCTCGGCGAGAACACCGTCCGCACCATCGCCATGGACGCGACCGAAGGTCTGGTCCGCGGTCAGGAAGTGGTCGACACCGGCGCGCCGATCTCGGTGCCGGTCGGCAACGCCACGCTGGGCCGCATTCTCAACGTCATCGGCGAGCCGGTGGACGAGGGCGAGCCGATCAGCGCGGACGAATACCGCCCGATCCACGCACCTGCCCCCGCCTTCCAGGAGCAGTCGACCGAGTCCGAGATCCTCGTGACCGGCATCAAGGTCGTCGACCTGCTGGCCCCCTACTCGAAGGGCGGCAAGATCGGCCTCTTCGGCGGTGCCGGCGTGGGCAAGACCGTTCTCATCATGGAACTGATCAACAACATCGCAAAGGTGCACTCGGGCTTCTCCGTGTTCGCCGGTGTTGGTGAACGGACCCGTGAAGGCAACGACCTCTACCACGAGATGATCGAATCCAACGTCATCAAGCCCGACAACCTGGCGGAGAGCCAGGTGGCGCTTGTTTACGGTCAGATGAACGAGCCTCCGGGTGCGCGTGCCCGCGTCGCCCTGACCGGCCTGACGCTGGCCGAACAGTTCCGCGACCAGTCCGGCACCGACGTTCTGTTCTTCGTGGACAACATCTTCCGCTTCACGCAGGCCGGTTCCGAGGTGTCCGCACTTCTGGGCCGTATCCCTTCGGCGGTGGGCTACCAGCCGACGCTGGCCACCGACATGGGCGCGATGCAGGAACGCATCACCTCGACGAAGAACGGCTCGATCACCTCGATCCAGGCCGTCTACGTTCCCGCGGACGACCTGACCGACCCGGCGCCTGCCACGACCTTCGCCCACCTCGACGCCACGACCGTTCTGTCGCGTGCGATCTCGGAACTCGGCATCTACCCGGCCGTGGACCCGCTGGACTCGTCCTCGCGTCTCATGGACCCGCAGATCGTCGGTGAAGAGCACTATCAGGTGGCGCGTGACGTGCAGGGGATCCTGCAGCGCTACAAGTCGCTTCAGGACATCATCGCTATCCTCGGGATGGACGAACTGTCCGAAGAGGACAAGCTGACCGTGGCCCGTGCCCGCAAGATCCAGCGCTTCCTGTCGCAGCCCTTCGACGTGGCAAAGGTCTTCACCGGCTCGGACGGCGTTCAGGTCCCGCTGGAAGACACGATCTCGTCGTTCAAGGCCGTTGTGGCCGGTGAATACGACCACCTCCCCGAGGCGGCCTTCTACATGGTCGGCGGCATCGAGGAAGTGAAGGCCAAGGCCGAGAAGCTGGCCGCCGAAGCCGCGTAAACCCGGGCAGCGGGGTGGGTCACGGACCCGTCCCGCGCCTGCCATCCCGTGCGGGGCGGGCCTGACCCGCCGCGCACGACCAAGGAGTTCACATGGCAGATACGATGCAATTCGACCTCGTCTCGCCCGAGCGCAAGCTGCTCTCGGCGCAGGTCAAATCGGTGCAGATCCCCGGAGCGGCTGGCGACATGACCGCCATGCCGAACCACGCGCCGACGATCACCACGCTGCGTCCGGGCATCCTGACCGTGGAGACCGAAAACGGCACCGAAGAGTTCGTCGTGACCGGCGGTTTCGCCGAGATCGGCGAGTCGCTTTCGGTCCTCGCGGAGCGCGCCCTGCCGCGTGGCGACGTGGATCAGGCCACCTACGAGTCGATGGTGGACGAGGCCCATGCCTCTTACCAGAAGACCAAAGAGGCCTTCCCGAACGAGCCGGGCCCCGTTGACGAAGCGGTGAAGCTGCTGATGGACATGGTTGCCGTCGGCACGCACATTGGTCTGGACCCCAAGCAGCCGTCGATCTGACGGCCAGCCGGATCACAAGACTTTCTGAAAGCCCCGCCCCTTCGGCGGGGCTTTCTCGTTCCGGGGCAGGCGGGCGCGTCTGGCTTGGCCCGGAACGCGCTGGCCTGCGCCGGGGATCGTCCGCCGGGGCTAGGGCGCCCGGAATCCGTGGCCCTGCGCTCCGCGATGCGCTGTTCCCTTGCGACACACAAGCGGCCCGCGCGACAGCGGCCCTTCGCCGCTCTTGCCAGATTTGCCCGAAAAGCCCATTTCATCCATAGGCGACCCGCGTTACGAGGGACGCACCCCCCTGAATCGGCCTTCTGACGCAAGGATTGCGCCCTTGGACCTCACTGCCCTTCTGCGCGAGCTCGTGACGCTGTTCGTGGTCATCGACCCGATCGGCTCTTTGCCGGTGTTCTACTTCGCCACCGCCTCGGTCCCGGCGGCGTTGCACTGGAAGTTCGCCCTGCGCGCGGTGATCGTCGCGTGGGTTGTGCTCATGGCTTTCCTGGTCGGGGGGCAGATCCTGCTGGAAGGGCTTGGCCTGCGCTTCGGGTCGTTCCAGATCGCGGGCGGGGTGATCCTGTTCCTCTTCGCGCTGACCATGATCTTCGGCGATAGCAAACCCGAGCGCGAAATGGCAGAGGCGGAACGCGACCACCTCTCGGGCGCGGTCTTCCCGCTGGCGATGCCCTCCATTGCATCGCCCGGTGCCATGCTGGCCATCGTGGTGCTGACCGACAACCACCGCCATTCCGTGTCCGAACAACTGGTCACGGCGGGCCTGCTGACGCTGGTGCTGGTCCTGACGCTGCTGCTGCTGCTGGCCGCCGCGCCGCTGAAGCGCGTGCTGGGAAATACCGGCGCGGGCGTCGTCAGCCGGGTCATGGGTATCATCCTTGCCACCGTTGCGGTCGACGCCATCCTCGGCGGCCTGAACGCGGTGGGCGTGCTGTCGGTCGACGGCAGCGGCGGGCCGCTGTAGCCACCGGGCCTGAGCCGAAGCACGATATGGCTTCCGGTGCCATGGCAGGGTCCGGCGCCTTGGATCAGTCCGCCCTCGGCGTGGAGTGCAGAACCTGCTTCACCGTCCGGCAGGACGGCGTCGGAAGTCATGATGCGGGGAGCGGACGAGAAGAGCGGGTCGCTGTTCAGCGATGTGAATCTTGAAAAGCGCATCCCAGCGCGGCGTCCGCTGCGGAAGATCCGGCAGGTCGTGAACGATGCGCCGGCCAGCCTCGATGAAGGGTTTCCAACCGAAGGCCGGGGATACGCTGCCTGACGACGACCCTGGCAACCCACCCGGACCCGACACCACCGCCGAAGACCCAGCCCAAACGACCCAAGCCGAAACCGCCCCGATGTTCCGCCCCAGCCACCGATACCGCACTGCGGAAATCGACTTCCGGGGCGAGAAGCGGTCCAATGCCGAACCACGTGCGGAGCTTGGCGATCGATACTGCGACACCCTCCGCCAAGAGACCCTGCTGGATGCGACGGATCAATTCCCGTCCTGCTTCGCCATGTCACTCGGACCAGTGGCGTTTCCATGGCTCACCCAGCAGGGCCTGAAGCTTTTCGGCCCCGCAGCTCCAGCATAGCCTCGCCACAGGCTTCCTGCAGGTTCCGGAACCTTCTCGTATTGCTCGCGGATGTCGAGCGGGTTGGCGCGCAGCGAGTTCTCCATCCCCCGCTAGGCGTCTTCGACCCAGCCCTCGATCTCGGAGAGCGTCAGGTCAAAGGACCGGCTCGCCTCAGACACGGTCGTCCTGCCCTGGATGATCTCGATGACAAGCGCTGACTTACGCTTCGCCGTCCACCGCTTGATGCTGTCGTCCATCGTCATACTCATTGCCACGTTCTCCTTTGTAGCATGAGAAGGTTCTCACTGGGTCGATACACCAGCGGTGCGAGCTCTGCCGCCACGGCTTTCCACATGCCGGACTGCCCGAGACCGCAATGCAGGGCCAGAACCCGCGCCGCACCGCCGTCGAAGCTGCGGTGGAAGATCGGCCCGCAGCGCCGCCTCGTCGCGCGGCATTCAGAGATCCCCGGAGAGATGCGCGTCTAGATCCGCCAGCCGGTCCTGCCCCCAGAACCGCTGGTCCGTGTCGGTGATGTAGAAGGGCGCGCCGAAGACGCCGCGCTCGACCGCCTCTTCGAGGTTGCGGGCGTAGGTCTCGGCTCCCAGCAGAAGGCCGCTGTCGGCCAGGGACGGATCGAAGCCGGCACTGGCGAGGCAGGCGCGGATCACCGCATCGTCGGCGGCATCCTTTTCCTCTGCCCAGCAGGCGCGCAGGATGCCGTGCACCAGCGCGCCCATGTCGCCGCCGCCCGCCTGCTGCGCGGCGATCACCGCGTAGGACGAGGGCGCGGCGTTGAAGGGCCAGAAGGCGGGTTTCAGGTTGAAGGGCATCCCGGTCTTCTTCGCCAGCCGGGTCAGTTCCTGCGCCCGGTACGCCATCCGCGAGGGGTGGCGCTGCGCCGGGGGCGTGCCGCCGGTCCGCGAGAAGAGCCCGAGGATATCCAGCGGCTTGTAGGTGACCGTGGCGCCGTGGCGGACGGCGATCTCTTCCAGACCGGTGCCCGCAAAATAGGTGAACGGCGACAGGGTCGCGAAATAATAGTCGATATGGGCCATCTGTCGCGCGTCCTGCTGTGTTGCTGGCCTGCACGTTAAGGCCATGCTAACGGGGCTGCAACGTCACGAATCCGTCACTCACCGGAGCCTGCCCCCATGCCCACCGTCATCGAACCCAAGCTGATTTCCGGCAATGCCAACAAGCCGCTTGCCCAGGCCATCGCACGGCGGATGTCGCTGTATCGTGGGATGTCCGTGGGTCTGGTGGATGCGCGGGTCGAGCGGTTCAACGACAGCGAGATCTTCGTCGAGGTCTTCGAGAACGTACGCGGCGAGGACATGTTCATCATCCAGCCGACCTCGAACCCCGCCAACGACAACCTGATGGAACTGCTGATCATGGCCGACGCGCTGCGCCGGTCCTCTGCGGCGCGGATCACCGCCGTGATCCCCTACTTCGGCTATGCCCGGCAGGATCGCCGCACCAAGGCGCGCACGCCGATTTCCGCAAAGCTGGTGGCCAACATGATGGTCACGGCGGGGATCGAGCGGGTGCTGACGCTGGACCTGCACGCGGCGCAGATCCAGGGTTTCTTCGATATCCCGGTCGACAACCTCTATGCCTCGCCGATCTTCGCGCTGGACGTGCAGAAGCAGTTCGACGACCTCTCGGACGTGCTGGTGATCTCGCCCGATGTGGGCGGCGTGGCCCGCGCGCGCGAGCTGGCAAAGCGGATCAACGCGCCGCTGGCCATCGTCGACAAGCGGCGCGAGAAGCCGGGCGAGGTGGCCGAGATGACGGTGATCGGCGATGTGACCGGCAAGCGTTGCATCATCGTGGACGACATGTGCGACACGGCGGGCACGCTCTGCAAGGCGGCGGAGGTCATCATGGACCACGGCGCGACCGAGGTGCACGCCTATATCTCGCATGGGGTCATGTCGGGTCCGGCGGTCGAGCGGATCACGAAATCGGTGCTCAAGACGCTGGTGCTGACCGATTCGATCCAGCCCACCGGGCCGGTCTCGGACGCGCCGAACATCCGCGTGCTGCCGACCGCGCCGATGTTCGCGCAATCGATCCTGAACATCTGGAACGGCACCTCTGTGTCCTCGCTCTTCGAGACGGAAACGCTGGGCCCGATCTACGAAGGCATCCTGTGACACCCAGGCTGCGCGTCGCCCGCCCGACGGCGGATCTGGACGCACTGCTGCCCTTCTACGTAGAAGGACTGGGGCTGGAGGTGCTGACGCGCTTCACAGGACACGACGGCTTTGACGGGGTGATGCTGGGGCATGCAAAGGCGCCCTGGCACCTGGAGTTCACCCGCTCGGAGCACCCGGCCCCACACGCCCCAAGCCGCGACAACCTGCTGGTGCTGTACCTGCCCGATGGGGCCGAATGGCAGGCCGCCGTGGCGCGGATGCGGGCGGCGGGCTTTGCCCCGGTGGCCACGCTCAACCCCTATTGGGACCGGCAGGGCGCGACCTTCGAAGACCCGGAAGGCTGGCGCGTGGTCTTGCAGAACGATAGCTGGGACCTGTGACCGCGACGTGCGGTCGGGCGGCGGCTTAAGGGGCTTCGGGCCAACCGGGCGGCACGTAGCCCCGGCCCCCCGAGCATTCCCAGTCGAAGAAACGGCACGCCAGACCTGAGATGCTCTAGTAGAGCGTCCAGTCGTCCTCTGACGCGACTTCCCCGATGGCCAGCCAGTTCATGCGGACGCGGGCGACGCGGGTGTCGGACCAGGTGCGGAAGGCAAGCTCGAAGCCGGTTGTGGTGACATTCTCGGCGGCGATATCGGCGCGCACGTTGGCGCCCTGATCCATGTCCCACAGCGACAGCGCGACCTGCACGACGGGCGGTGTGCGGAAGGGCTCTGCAAAGCGGATCGCCTTGCGCCGTTCCCGGGCGCCCGAGCCGGTCCACATCTCGCCGCCAGAGGCAAAATCCGAGAACAGTTCCTCGTTGCCCTGTGCGACCCCGATCAGCGCGCCCGTGAATTTCCGCATCTGCCCCTCTTGGCCGTTTTCCTGCCTATAGCCTATGCAACCCGCGCGTGCAGCCCCTAACAGGCCGCTGAACTAGTCACCGAGCCGGAACGGTTTTCCTTCGTTGCAGGCCTTACAGCCCGGCCTTGCGCTTTTGGGTTCGAAAGGCCTGTGTGCGCGCTGCGGTTTCTCGTCGTCACGCTCCCGGGAGCCGGGGCAGTCTGGCGAGAGTGTCGGCGGCCATTGTGAGGATGGAGCGGGAGCGCACCCGCTCAACGCCGCGATAGACGGTCTGGGCCATGCCGCCGACGGTTTTGGCCCAATTGATAGCCTCCTCGATGCGTTTGCGGTGCTTGACCGACAGGGCGCAACCCCGTTCCGGCGTCGATTGCTGAGTCTCGGGGTTTCCGCGCGACATGGGGCCGGGCGCAGGCCGGCGACGAACTTGGGCGCGTCGACCCCCTTGTCGGGGCCCAGTGCCAGCTGTCGGGTCGATCCGGGGGGAGTGACGGGGTATCTCGCCTCGGGCTTCATTCACAACCCTCCGGCCAAGCTTGCCCCGCCGCTGATGCCGCAAACGCCAGGCCCGCACGGCAGGCTGCGCAGGGCACCCGGGCGTATAAACATCTGTCACCGCGCCCGAAGGGCGTGCCGGTCGTGCGCGTCAGCGCGCGAAACCCCGCGCCATGGCCCCGCAGTGGCCGTCACAGGGCAGGTGCCATTCGGCCAGACCCATCGCGGAACCGCTACTTCTGTCCGATCCGGGGTTCCGTCCCGGCCTTCAGCCGCTTCAGGTTCTCCCGGTGCCGCCAGAAGACCAGCGCCGTCAGCACAATGCCGGTCAGCAGCAGGTCCCAGCGCGCGAAGGCAAACATCCAGACCGTCGAAGAAGCCGCGCCCACCAGCGCCCCCACCGAGGAAATCCGCGTCACCAGCGCCGCCAGCAGCCACATCGCGCAGCAGGCAAGCCCCACGGGCCAGCTCAGCGCCAGCACCACGCCAAGGAAGGTCGCCACGCCCTTGCCGCCCCGGAAGCGCAGCCAGACCGGGTAGCAATGGCCGATGAAGGCCGCCAGCCCCGCGATCTGCATGGCGCCGCTGTCGCCGGTCATCCAGCCTGCCAGCAGCACCGCCAACGCGCCCTTGATCCCGTCCAGCAGCAGCGTCGCCGCCGCCGCCGCCTTGTTGCCGGTGCGCAGCACGTTGGTTGCGCCGATATTGCCCGACCCGATGCTGCGCAGGTCGCCCAGCCCCATGGCCCGGGTGATCAGGATGCCGAAGGGCACCGACCCCATGAGGTAGCCCAGCACCAGCCAGGTTCCGGCGATCAGCAGCGGAGTGTCGAACATCCTGCCCTCCTCAGGCTTCTCAGGCTTCGAAGACGCGGGTGCCGGAAACCCATGTCCCCAGCACCTTGCCCTGCAGGCGGGCATTGTCGAACGGCGTGTTCCTCGACTTCGAGCGCAGCGCGAAGCGGTCCAGCACCACCGGCTTGTCCGGGTCGAAAAGCACCAGGTCGGCGGGCGCGCCCGCGGTCATCCGCCCGGCGCCCAGCCCCAGCCGCTTTGCCGGGTTCAGCGCCAGCGCCCGGAACAGGCAGGGCAGGCTCAGCTCGTCGGCGTGATACAGGCGCAGAAGCACCGGCAGCATGGTTTCCAGCCCCACCGCGCCCGAGGCTGCCTCTTCGAAGGGCAGGCGCTTCGATTCCTCGTCCTGCGGGGTGTGAAAGCTGCCGACGATGTCGATCAGCCCGGTGCGCAGAGCCTCGACCACCGCCTTGCGGTCGTCCTCGGACCGCAGCGGCGGCGTGACCTTGAAGAAGGTCCGGTAGTCGGCGAGATCCATCTCGTTCAGCGTCAGGTGGTGCATCGAGGTGCCCGCCGTCACGTCGAAGCCGTTGGCCTTGGCCCGCTCCAGCGCCGGAAGGGCGCGCACCGTGGTGACCTGGTCGGCGTGGTAGCGCACGCCCGTCATCTCGACCAGCGCGATATCGCGGTCCAGCCCCATGCGCTCGGCCATGGGCGAGACCGCGGGCAGCCCGCGCAGCGAGGCGAACTTGCCAGAGGTCGCCGCCGCCCCGGCAGACAGCCCCGGCTCCTGCGGGTGGCCGATCACCAGCGCGCCCAGCGAGCGCGCGTAGGTCAGGGCACGGGACAGCACCTTGGTATCGCGCACCACCCGGTCGCAATCGGTGAAGGCCACGGCGCCCGCGTCCATCAGGAAGCCCAGCTCGGTCATCTCGCGCCCGTCGCGGCCCTTGGTCAGGGCGGCCATGGGCAGCACATGCACCGGCGCCTCGTCCACCGCGCGGCGGCGGATGTAGTCGAGCGACTCGGGGGTGTCGATGCAGGGCTGGGTGTCGGGCCGCGTCACGATGGTCGTGACCCCGCCCGCCGCCGCCGCCGCCCCGGCGGTGCCATAGCTTTCCTTGTGGCGCTCGCCGGGCTCTCCGACCTTGACGCCGATATCCACGATCCCGGGGGCAAGGCACTTGCCGCCACAGTCCACGCGGATCAGCTCCGCGCGCGGCCCGCCCGCGCCCTCGGCGGCGAGCTTGCGTTCAAGCGCTGCGGCCTCTGCAAAGATTTCCCGGATCACGCCATCGGCGACAAGCACCGCCGCCCCCTCGACCACGCGATCCGCTTCTGGGTCGATCAGGCGGGCATTCAGGAAGGCTGTCTGGGTCATGTGAGGTCCGGAAATCGGCTGCGGTTCGGCGCGGTTCCCCCTTCCTCTAGGCCATAACGGCGACCGGGAAAAGCCGCAGCACACGACCCGTGTGGGATGCAGGGCGGGAAAGGTCCCGCGTGGCACCCGGGCGGGACCTGCGAAGGCGGTCGGCAGACCGCTGCCAGCGCAGGCCCGTCGCGCGGGGGCCGGGGGTCGTGACCTGCGGTGGCTCTGTCCGTGCGGCGTACTGTTGCACGGGGGTGCAGATTTGTCTGGAACAGGAGGCGCCCCGGGCGGACCGGTGCGTCGGACCCCAGTTCGGCGCCTCTGCCTCTGCTCAGGACTGTCCGTCCCGGGCCCGCCGCTGTCATGTCGTCCACCGCAGATGTGCGTCAGTCCCGCGACCGGCGCGGAGGATCAGCCCGGCAGTTCGGTGCCGTCGCCGCGCGTGATGTCGCGCATCATCCGGTAGACGCGGCGCGCCCCTGCTATGCGCTCGAACCCCACCGGCACCTGCTGGGTCTTCACCGAGTGCAGGGACCCGTTGCTGCGCCAACTGACCTCTTTCCACGCGAACCAGACGCTGCCCGGGTCGCCGTCGTCGAGGCTGAGCCGGGTGTCCGCGTCCAGCGGCCATGACCGCAGCCTGCGGCCCTGTATCGGCAGGTCGGTGGCGATGAAGGCGCGGCGGTCGGTCAGGGTGTAGGTGGTGCGGGACAGGCGCAGCATGTCCCACAGGACAAAGCCGCCCGCCATGTAGAGACCCACGGCAAGGAACAGGACCCCGAAATAGGGGAAGATGTCGACAAGACCGCCCGCGTCGTCCGGGAACCCGCCGGTGATCCAGAAGGCCATCTTGATCCAGACGGTCGAGAAGACCACGAAGAACACCCCCATGACGACCTGCATCGGGTGTTGCGGGCGGAAGGCGGGGCCGTGGTCCGGGCGGCCCTGCCAGAGCAGCGTCTCGCCGGGATCGAGGATGTCTTCCCAGCCGGGCGGCGGTGTCATCGCAGCGCCAGCAGGACGACCAGCAGGATCAGGACCCCAAGACCCGCCAGCAGCAGTTTCAGCAGGGTCGAGCTGCCCCGGCCCGACGCGGCGGGGGCGCCCTGCGAAAGCTGCCCCCGGGCGGCATCGCTGCGCAGCGGGGCGCCGCGTCCCGGCGCGGCATGCGCGCCATAGGCGCCGACATGGGACAGCGGTGCGGCGGGTGACAGGCGTTGCGAGGTGTTGTCGAAGGCCTGCGGCGGCAGGATCACCACGTGCCCGGTCAGCGCGTCGAGCGTCGCACGATCCGCCGCCAGCGTCTTTTCGGGCAGATTGTACGCCTCTGCCAGGTAGCGCGACAGCGGCATCGGCCCCAGGTCCCCGATGCGCACCGTCTCGACGAAGGCAGGCCGCAGCGCCGTGGCCCCCAGCGCGTATTTCAGCGGCCACTCGCCGGTGCCGGCCATGGTGGTGAACCGCTCGACCGCCTCGGGCGGCAGGTCGAGGTGAAACAGATGCAGGGTCTCTGTATCCGAGCCGTTGATTTCGACGTGTTTCATGCGGTCCCTCAGGTCGTTCGAAAGGCGTCTTGGTAGAATATCGTGGTAAAACCGGGAAAGGGTCCCGCGTGTCTTTTTACGAGCGATGGCGCTTTCAGGCCATGACTTCTTTGGGATGCGCGCGCAGGTTGCGGGCGAGAAGGTCCATGGCAGCCATGCGCACGGCAACACCCATTTCCACCTGGTCCTGAATGACCGAGCGGTTGATGTCGTCGGCGATGGTGCCATCGATCTCGACCCCGCGGTTCATCGGGCCGGGGTGCATGACGATGGCGTCGGGGGCGGCGCAGGCCAGTTTCTCGGCGTCCAGCCCGTAGCGGTAGAAATACTCGCGCTCCGAGGGGATGAAGCCGCCGTCCATACGTTCCTTTTGCAGGCGCAGCATCATGACCACGTCGACGCCGTCCAGCCCCTTGCGCATGTCGTCGTAGACCTCGACGCCGAAGTCGGCGATGCCCGCGGGCATCAGCGTGGCGGGACCGACGAGGCGAATGCGGTTCTCCATCTTGCCCAGCAGCAGGATGTTCGAGCGCGCCACGCGGGAATGCGCGATATCGCCGCAAATCGCGATGTTCAGGCGGTGCAGGCGGCCCTTGGCGCGGCGAATGGTCAGCGCGTCCAGCAGCGCCTGCGTTGGGTGTTCGTGCCGCCCGTCACCGGCGTTCAGCACCGCGCAGTTGACCTTCTGCGCCAGAAGATCGACGGCGCCCGAATGCGGATGGCGGACCACCAGCAGGTCGGGGTGCATGGCGTTCAGCGTCATGGCGGTGTCGATCAGGGTCTCGCCCTTCTTGATGCTGCTGGCCTGCATCGACATGTTCATGACATCCGCGCCCAGCCGCTTTCCGGCCAGTTCGAAGCTGGCCTGCGTTCGGGTGGAGTTCTCGAAGAACATGTTGATCTGGGTCAGACCGGCCAGCGCCGCGCCGTGTTTCTCGCGGCGGCGGCCATGGGCGGCATAGCGGTCGGCAAGGTCGAGGACGGTGGTGATCTCGTCCGGGCGCAGGGGTTCGATCCCCAGCAGGTGGCGTTGGTCGAAGCGCATGGGCGTCCCCTTGGGTCGGTTGTGGCTTTCATAGGAAGCGGGGCTTCCGGGGGCAAGGGCGGTGCGCGCGGCGGGCGGGGCGATGAGTATTTCGACAGAGAAGAAGCACCGGGTCGCCTGGCCTGTCGGCGGGCGGGTCTGTTGCGGCGGAATGCAGAGGTATTTGGACCAAGAAGATGCATGGCGATTCGTGAGACGGTTGGGCTGGCGCATGATGCAGCTTTGCGGGCGGGTGTTCGTTGCGGCGGGTTCGGGGGATTTGCGCGAGGGTGGTTTTGCATCGGCGGCGCGGCGCGTAGGGTAAGGGCCATGGAATCGGAGGACGGCATGGCGCTGGACTGGCACGTGGCACGGGCTTTGCTGGAATGGCAGCTCGAGATGGGGGTGGACGAGGCGCTGGCAGAGGCGCCCGTCGACCGCTTTGCCGTCGAGGCGGCGGCGCGCGAGGCTGCGGCGCAGCGTGAGGCGACCCCGGCGCGGGCCGTGGCGCCGGTGCGCCAGGCCGCCGCCGATCCGGTCGCCGAAGCCGAGGCGCTGGCGCGCGCGGCGGTCGATCTGCCGGCACTGCGGGCGGCGATGGAGGGCTTCGACCATTGCCAGCTGAAGCGCGGCGCGCGGCGGCTGGTCTTTGCCGATGGCGTGGCCACGGCGCGGGTCATGGTGGTGGGCGAGGCCCCGGGCCGCGACGAGGATATCGAGGGGCGGCCCTTTGTCGGGCGCGCCGGGCAGTTGCTGGACCGGATGCTGGCGGCGGTGCAGCTGTCGCGCGCCGAAAGCGTCTATATCACCAATGTCTTGCCGTGGCGGCCGCCGCAGAACCGCGACCCGCGCCCCGAGGAGATCGCGATGATGCTGCCCTTCCTCAGGCGGCACATCGCGCTGGCCGATCCGGCCCTGCTGGTGATCGTGGGCAACATTTCCTGTCAGGCCCTGCTGGGGCGGCGCGGCATCACGCGGCTGCGCGGCCAATGGACAGAGGCCGAGGGGCGGCCCGCCCTGCCGATGCTGCATCCCGCCTACCTGTTGCGCCAGCCGCAGGCCAAGCGTGAGAGCTGGGCGGACCTTCTGTCGCTGAAGGCGCGGCTGCGGAACCTGTCCGCGCCGGGCTGACGCCTTGGGCGGCGCTCTGGGCCGGGCCGTGTCCAGGCCTCTGCCTGGGGCAGGGTGGCTGCCTCTGCGGCTCTCTGTGCCCTTTCCGGGGGCGGGGCGGGGCGCTAGGCTTTGCCGAGTGACACCCGCGAGAGAGGCCCCATGTCCCGCATCGACGAAACGAGAGAGTTCATCCCGGTCCGGATCGCCGTCCTGACGGTGTCGGACACGCGCTCCATGGCGGAGGACCGGTCCGGCCAGACGCTGGTGGACCGGCTGGAGGCGGCGGGGCATCGTCTGGCCGCTCGCGAGATCGTGAAGGACGAGCGCGACGGGATCGCCGCCGTGCTGCGCCGCTGGATCGCCGATCCGGCGATCGACGTGGTGATCTCGACCGGGGGCACCGGGCTGACCGGGCGGGATGTCACGGTCGAGGCGCACCGCGACGTCTACGAGAAGGAGATCGACGCCTTCGGCACCGTCTTCACCTATGTTTCCATGCAGAAAATCGGCACCAGCGCGGTGCAGAGCCGGGCCACGGGCGGCGTCGCCGGGGGCACCTATCTCTTTGCGCTGCCCGGCTCTACCGGGGCCTGCAAGGATGCCTGGGACGAGATCCTGTCGCTGCAACTGGACTACCGCCACCGGCCCTGCAACTTCGTCGAGATCATGCCGCGGCTTGAGGAACACAAGCGACGGAAATGATCCGCAGGCGCGTATCATCGCGTAGGTTATGGAAGAGGTCCGGTTCCCGGTGGGGGCCGGGCGGAGGATGCCGATGCGATTTCTGCGAAAGAGCCTGACCGGGCTGTTCCTGCTATCCCTGACGCTGGGCCTTCTGGTCTATGCGGGCGTTCTGGTGCGCGACGCGGTGCAGCACGCCATGACCCAGGAGCCGCGGATGCCCAACGCCCGCGAGCGGGTCTTTACCGTCAATGTCGTCGAGGCGCGGCCCGAGGCGCTGCGCCCGATCCTGCAGGCCTTCGGCGAGGTGCAAAGCCGCCGCACGCTGGAACTGCGGGCGGCGGCCTCTGGCGCGCTTCTGGACCTTGCGCCGGATTTCGTGGAGGGCGGGCAGGTCGTGGCGGGGCAGCTGCTGGCGCGCATCGATCCGGCCGGCGCGCAGCTGGCACTGGACCGGGCCGAAAGCGACCTGCTGGACGCCCGGGCCGAGCAGCGCGAGGCCGAGCGCGCCATCGTGCTGGCCCGCGACGAGCTGACCGCCGCCGAAGAGCAGGTGGCCCTGCGGGCGCAGGCGCTGGAGCGGGCGCAGGGCCTGCTGGATCGGCGCGTCGGCACGGCGGCCACGGTGGAGGATGCGGAACTGGCGCTGTCCTCGGCGCGGCAGTCGGTGCTGACAAGGCGGCAGGCGGTGGCCACCGCCGAGGCGCGGATCGATCAGGCCGCGACGGCCCTGCGGCGCAGCGAGATCGCCGTCGCCGAGGCGCAGCGCGCGCTGGAGGACACCGAGGTGCGCGCGGCCTTCGCCGGAACGCTGTCGGATGTGACGGTGGTGGCGGGGCGGCTGGTTTCGGCCAACGAGCAGCTGGCGCAGCTGGTCGACCCGCAGGCGCTGGAGGTGGCCTTTCGCGTGTCCACCCAGCAATACGCGCGGCTTCTGAGCGATACGGGCCGGGTGCAGGAAATGCCGGTGACCGCGACGCTGGACGTCTTCGGCACCAATCTGGCGGCGACGGGCCATGTCTCGCGCGACGGGGCGGCGGTGGGCGAGGGGCAGACCGGGCGGCTGCTGTTCGCGACGCTGGACGCGCCGCGCGGTTTCAAGCCCGGCGATTTCGTCACGGTCGCCATCGAGGAGCCCGAGGTGCGCGACGTGATCCGCCTGCCTGCCACGGCGCTCAACGCAGCCAATCACGTGCTGGTGCTGGGCGAGGGCGCGCGTCTGGAGGCGATGATCGTCGACCTCGTGCGCAGGCAGGGCGACGCGGTGCTGGTGCGGTCCGCCGCGCTGGAGGGGCGGCAGGTGGTGGCCGAGCGCACGCCGCTGCTGGGCGCGGGCATCAGGGTAGAGCCGGTGGGCGAAGCCGCCGCCGTGGCAGAGGCCCCCGCCATGGTCGCGCTGTCGGAAGAGCGGCGCGCCCGGCTGGTGGCCTTCGTCGAGGCCAACAGCCGCATGCCCGAAGAGGCGCGCAGCCGTCTGCTGGCGCAACTGGCGCAGCCCGAGGTGCCCGCCGAGATGGTGGCGCGCATCGAGCAGCGGATGGGGGGCTAGGCCATGGCGCGCCCCCTGAACCGGGCCGCCGGCGGTGTCTTCGGTTATTTCACCCGCCACCCGACGCTGGCCAACCTGCTGCTGGTGATCCTTCTGACCTCGGGCGCCATGGCGATCCCCAACATGCGGGCGCAGTTCTTTCCCGACGTGGTGGTGGACGAGGTGCAGGTCTCTGTCAGCTGGGACGGCGCCGGGGCCGAGGATGTCGACAGCGCCATCGTGCAGGTGCTGGAACCGGCGCTTCTGGCGGTCGAGGGCGTCGAGGCGTCCGAGGCCACCTCGCGCGAGGGATCGGCCCGCGTGGCGCTGGAGTTCGAGCCCGGCTGGGACATCGCCCGCGCCGTGGACGACGTGCAGCAGGCGGTGGACGCGCTGACGACCCTGCCCGACGAGGCAGACGATCCGCGCGTCAGCCGCGGCGGCTGGAGCGACCGGGTCACCGATCTGGTGATCACCGGGCCGGTGGGCGTGGACCAGTTGGCCCGCTTCTCGGACGAGCTGATCGTGCAGCTGTTTGCCGAAGGCGTGACGCAGACGACGATCCGGGGTCTTGCGGCGCCGCGCACCGTGGTCGAGGTGCCCTCGCAGAACCTTGTGGGCTTCGACGTCACGCTGGCAGAGATTTCCGACGCCATCGCCGCCGAGGTCGATGCCGATCCGGCGGGCGACGTGGGCGGCGGCGGGGCGCGGGTGCGCACCGGGGTCGAGAAACGCTCTGCCGACGACATCGCGGGGATCGTGCTGCGCTCGAACCCGGACGGGTCCAAGCTGACCGTGGGCGAGGTGGCGCATATCCGGGTCGAGGGCGTCGACCGCGACCGCAGCTATTTCGTCGGCGACAACCCGGCCATCTCGATCCGGGTCGACCGTTCGGCGCGCGGCGATGCCATCGGCATCCAGCGCACCGTCGAGGAAGTTGCGCGCCGCTATCAGGCCTCCCTGCCCGAGGGGGTGACCATCGACCTGATCCGCACGCGGGCCGAGGCGATCACCGGGCGGCTGAACACGCTGGTGGACAACGCGGCCTCTGGCCTTGTGCTGGTGGTGGTGCTGCTGTTCCTCTTCCTGAACGCGCGCACCGCCTTCTGGGTGGCGGCGGGCATACCGACCGCGATGCTGGCGGCGATCGCGCTGATGTATGCCTTTGGGCTGACGATCAACATGATCTCGCTCTTTGCGCTGATCATCACGCTGGGCATCGTGGTGGACGACGCCATCGTGGTGGGCGAGCACACCGACCACCTCGCTCGCAGGGGGCTGGACAGCTACGACGCGGCGGAAACGGCGGCCCGGCGCATGGCTCTGCCGGTCTTCTCGGCCACGCTGACCACGGTGATCGCCTTCTTCGGGCTGACCGCCATCTCTGGCCGCTTCGGCGAGATGATCGCCGATATCCCCTTCACGGTGATCGTGGTCCTGCTGGCCAGCCTCGTCGAATGCTTCCTGATTCTGCCCAACCACATGGCGCACGCGGTCCGGCATTCGGCGCATGAACATTGGTACGACCTGCCCTCGCGGCTGGTGAACCGGGGTTTCGTCCGGGTGCGCGAGACGCTCTTCCGCCCCTTCATGCGGCTGGTGATCGCCGGACGTTACGTCGTGCTGGCCGGGGCGGTGGTGCTGCTGGCGGCGAATGCGGCGCTGCTGATCCGGGGCGACGTGCCGTGGCGCTTCTTCAACTCGCCGGAACAGCCCTCTGTCTCGGGCAACTTCGCCATGGCCCCCGGGGCCACGCGCGCCGATACCATCGCCCAGATGCGGCTGTTGCAGAAGGCCACCGACGAGTTGGCCGCCGAGTATCAGGACCGCTACGGCCTCAGCCCGCTGACCTATGTGATGGCGGAAATCGGCGGCAACTCCGGTCGCGGGCTGGCCGGGACCGACACCAAGGAAAGCTGGCAGCTGGGCGGCATCTCGATAGAGCTGATCGAGGCGGACCTGCGCCCCTATTCCTCTTTCGCCTTCGTCGGCGAGTTGCAGGAGAGGGTGGAACGGCACCCCATGGTCGAGACGATTTCCTTCCGGGGCTGGCGCGGCGGGCCGGGCGGCGACGCGCTGGACGTGCAGTTCTTCGGCGCCTCGGCAGAGGTGCTGAAACGCGCCTCGGAGGATCTGAAAGAGGCCATGGCCCGCTTCCCCGAGGTCTCGGCGGTCGAGGACAACCTGTCCTACGACAAGGACGAGATGATCCTCGAACTGACACCGCAGGGGCAGGCGCTGGGGTTCGACACCGACGGTCTGGGCCGCGTGCTGCGCAACCGGCTGAACGGCATCGAGGCGGCGACCTACCCCGACGGGCCGCGCAGCGCCGAGATCCGCGTCGAACTGCCCGAGGACGAGCTGAAGGCCGATTTCCTCGAAACCACGCTGATGCGCACGCCGGACGGGGCCTATGTGCCGCTGGCCGATATCGTCAGCGTCCAGCAGCGCACCGGTTTCTCCACCGTGCGGCGCGAAAACGGCGTGCGGCTGATCTCTGTCACCGGCGACATCTCCGAGGACGATCCGGCCCGCGCGACCGAGGTCATGACCGCCCTGCAGGAGGAGATCCTGCCCGCCATCGCCGCGCGCCGTCAGGTGGATTACCTTCTGTCGGGCCTGTCAGAGCAGGAAGACCGCTTTCTGAACGACGCGCGCATGGGGCTGACGCTGGTGCTGCTGGGCATCTACCTCGTGCTGGCCTGGGTCTTTGGCAGCTGGACGCGGCCCTTCGTGGTCATGGCGATCATCCCCTTCGGGCTGGTGGGCACCATCTACGGCCATAACCTCTGGGATGTGCCGATGAGCATGTTCACGGTGGTGGGCCTGCTGGGCATGACCGGGATCATCATCAACGATTCCATCGTGCTGGTGACGCAGATCGACGAATACGCCGCCGAACGCGGGCTGATCCCCTCGATCATCGACGGGGCGGCGGACCGGCTGAGGCCGGTCTTCCTGACCACCGCCACCACGGTGCTGGGGCTGGCGCCGCTGCTCTATGAACGCTCGGCCGATGCGCAGTTCCTGAAGCCCACGGTGATCACGCTGGTCTACGGGCTGGGCTTCGGCATGGTGCTGGTGCTGCTGGTGGTGCCCGCGCTGGTCGCGGTGCAGCACGACCTTGCGCGCTTCGGCGCGGCGGCCCGGCGGGGCCTGCGCTTTCGCGTCGGACGCGTGCGGGCGCTGATGGGGCTTGCGGCGCTGGCGGTGCTGGGCTGGCTGGCGGCCACCCTGGGCCATGTGGCGGTGACCGGCGCGCTGCCGCAGGTGTTGCAGGGCGGCGCGCTGGCGGGGTCAGGGGCGCTGAACGCGGCGCTCTTGCTTTTTGCGGGCGGGGTCGCGGCGCTGGTGGCGGTGCTCTACGGGGCAGGGGCGCTGGCCCTGGCCGTGGGGCGCATGCGGCGGCAGAGGGCGGCCTGAGGCGGGATTGTCCCCACGGGCGGGGGCGCGGTTATCGGCACAAAGGGGCGGAGCGGATACGCGGGGCCCGCGCGGAGCCTCCGCAACAACGGCCAGAGACGGACCGCAAGCGTCGCCCTCAGCACCCCGGCCCGCGCCGCGAGCGCCGGTTGATCAGCCCGCGCAGCCCTTGATCTCCACCGGCATGGCGCCACCCAGAACCGTGATGCGCAGCGCCGAGCGGTCCAGCGCGAAGGCCCCGCCAGAGGCGTGCCGCACGGTGGTCCGCGCCACAAGGCGCCCGCCGCTCCAGCCGGTGTCGGGATCGGCGACCCAGAGCGCCGGGTCCCGCGCTTCGATCACCGTTTCCTCGCGCCCCGTGCCGCGTGGCATGTCGATGGCGACCTCCAGCCCCACACCCTTCTTCGCCGGGGCAACCCGACAGGAGACACCGCGCACCCCGGCCTCGGCGCCCGAGAAGGGCAGGTTGGCAAGGGCGGCGGCGATCACCGGGTCGGGCCGGGTCGCCTTGGCGGGCAGATCGACGGACACGCGGACCCGGTGCGGCATGCAGACATCCTTGCAGATGCCGATATCGACCACGCCGCCCAGCCGCGCGTCGCCGCGCGCGTCCTTCAGCGAGACGCGCAGGGGCAGCACCAGCTCTCCCTTGTAGCCGATCGAGCGCATGCCGGATTGCCAGAAAACCACCGGCGCCGGCCATTGCGGCGTGATGGCCCGCGTGTTGCGGGTGCCGCGCCACTGGAATTCCGGCGGAATGCCCGCTTCTCCGGGGCTGCGCCAGTAGGTCTTCCACCCGGGCGCAAGGCGCAGGTGCAGGGCGGCCATGTGATCGCCGTTCGGCAGGCGCCAGCCGGGGCGCAGCTCGGCCTGCACGACGTTGTCATAACTTTCGGCCCGCGCCGGGGCGGTCATGGCCGCAAGGCCCAGCAGCACTGCGAAAAGGGTCAGAAGGCGTGTCATCCCTTTCAGATGGCGAGTCGGGGCTGAAATGAAAAGTCACGCTTTGGCGATGCCGCCGTGTCCGGGCAGGGCGGTGGCATGACGGACACGGCCACCCTTGTCAGTCCGCGCGCGGGTCGCCATGTTTGAAGCATGACAAGACTGCAAGAGGCGCGGGGCAGCGCAGCCATGAAGACAACGGCGCCGACCAACCTGACCGGGCACATGCTGATCGCCATGCCGGGCATGGGAGACCCGCGTTTCGAGCAGAGCGTGGTGTTTCTCTGCGACCACTCGGACGAGGGCGCGATGGGGCTGATCGTGAACAAGCCCAATACCGACATCGAGATGAAGGCCCTGCTGGAGCAGCTGGATATCGCCGTCGATGCCGACCTTGCCGGACGGCAGGTGCATTTCGGCGGCCCGGTCGAGATGGGGCGCGGCTTCGTGCTGCACACGCCGGATTACGAATCGGTGGTGACGACGCTTGAGGTTCGCGACGACATCCATATGACCGCGACGCTCGACGTGCTCGAGGATCTGGGTCGCGGCGATGGCCCGGACAAGTGGCTGATGCTGCTGGGCTACGCGGGCTGGGGCCCGGGCCAGCTGGAACGCGAGATCGCCGAGAACGGCTGGCTGGTCTGCGACGCCTCGACCGGGCTGGTCTTCGACGAGGGCGACATGGACAAGTGGACCGCCGCGCTGCAGTCCATCGGCGTGGCGCCGGTGGCGCTGTCGTCCGAGGGCGGCCGCGCCTGACCGACGACGGCGCCCCGATCGGACCGCCCATCTTCTTCCTGGATCAATTACCCTCGGGGAGCGCGAGGGGCAGCGCCCCGCGTTCCTGCCTTCTCGGCGGGCGCAACGGCTGCGCCCCGCGCGCCCTAGCGATCCGCCGCCGCGCGGCTGAGGCGGTCGTTGATCGCCACGCCCAGCCCCAGATGCGGGATCGGCGCCACCGCGATCACCCGCGCACCCTGCGCGTCCAGCCGGTGCAGGTATTCGAACAGGTTGGCCGCCGCCTCTGTCAGATCCTCGGTTTCGGACAGGTTCAGGTCGCAGTCGGTGTCGCCGAAGCCCAGCCGCGCCTCGCCCTCCTCGAAGTCCACCGCGTTCAGCCGCACCCGCGCGCGCGGCGCGTAATGCGAACGCGTCTGCCCGGGCGCGCTGATGTGGTCGGTCTCGCGCCGGGTGGCGACGCGGGTGTTCAGGACCTCGGCCAGATCGTCCATCGGCACGCCGCCGGGCCGCAGCAGCGTCGGCGGCCCGGCCAGTCCGAGGATTGTCGATTCCAGCCCGACCGAACAGGGGCCGCCATCCACCACAGCCTCGATCCGGCCCGTCAGGCCCTCCAGCACGTGCCCGGCGCGCGTCGGGCTGATCTGTCCCGACAGGTTCGCCGAGGGCGCCGCCACCGGCCCGCCGATCTCGCGCAGCAGCGCCTGCGCAACGGGTGCCGCGGGCATCCGCACCGCCAGCGTGTCCAGCCCGGCCGTCACCAGCTTCGACACCGGCGCGCCATCCCGGAGCGGCAGCACCAGCGTCAGGGGGCCGGGCCAGAAGGCCTCTGCCACGCGGTCGGCAAGGTGGTTCCACTTCACCAGCGCCTTGACCTCTTCCAGATCGGCCAGATGCACGATCAGCGGGTTAAAGCTGGGCCGCCTCTTCGCCTCGAAGATCCGGGCGACGGCGCGGTCGTTGCCCGCATCGGCGCCCAGCCCGTAGACGGTTTCCGTGGGAAAGGCGACAAGCCCGCCCCGTGCCAGCAGATCGGCGGCGCGCGACAGGTCCTGCGCGCTGGCGCTCAGGTGTTCGGTGGTGATGTCGACCATGTCCCCTCGTGACGCGGCGTTTCCCTGGGCCGGGTGCGGCAAGCGCTTACCCTTTCGTAAAGGTTTGCTACAAGAGACATAGTGCATTGCCAAGAACAAGGGAGGCCCTATGCCCTATCGCGCGCCTTTGGAGGATTTCCGCCGGATCCTGACGGATGTGGTGGGATATGAGCAGGTTTCTGGCACCGATCTCTACGCCGAGGCCGGGATGGAAACGGTCGAGGCCGTCCTGACCGAGGCCGGGAAGATGTGCGAAGAGGTACTGGCCCCCCTGAACCGCAACGGCGATCTGGACCCGGCGCGGCTGGAAAACGGCCGCATGCGCACGCCCAGGGGCTTTGCCGAGGGTTACAAGGCGATTGCCGAGGGCGGCTGGGTGGCGGTCTCCGCCGCGCCGGAAAGCGGCGGCATGGGGCTGCCGATGGCGGTGACGACCTGCGTGAACGACATGATGGGTTCTGCCTGTCTGGCGCTGCAACTGAACCCGCTGATGACGCAGGGCCAGATCGAGGCGCTGGAACACCACGCCAGCGACGAGCTGAAGGCGCTGTACCTGCCCAAGCTGGTGACCGGCGAATGGCAGGGCACGATGAACCTGACGGAGCCGCAGGCCGGGTCGGACGTGGGTGCGCTGTCGACCAAGGCAGAGCCGCTGGAGGATGGCATCTATGCTATCACCGGGCAGAAGATCTACATAACATGGGGCGACAACGACTTTACGGAAAACGTCTGTCATCTGGTGCTGGCGCGGCTGCCCGACGCGGTGCCGGGGACCAAGGGCATCTCGCTCTTCCTCGTGCCGCGCAACATTCCCGACGCGGACGGCAACCCGGGCGTGGCGAACGACCTCAAGGTGGTCAGCCTCGAACACAAGCTGGGGATGCACGGTTCGCCGACCTGCGTCATGCAATACGACGGCGCCAAGGGCTGGCTTGTGGGCAAAGAGGGTGGGGGCATGCGCGCCATGTTCACCATGATGAACAACGCCCGCCTTGGCGTGGGCGTGCAGGGCGTGGCCATTGCAGAGGCCGCGACGCAGGCGGCGCTTGCCTACGCGCAGGAGCGCAGGCAGGGCAAGACGCCCGAGGGCACCATCATCGGCCATGCCGACGTGCGCCGGATGCTCGCCACCATGCGCGCCGATACCTTTGCCGCGCGCGCCATCGCGCTGGCACAGGCGGTGGCCATCGACATGGGCCGCGCCACCGGCGAGGCCGACTGGCAGGCCCGCGCGGCACTGCTGACCCCGATCACCAAGGCCTTCGGCACCGACACCGGCATCGCCGTGGCGGACATGGGCGTGCAGGTGCACGGCGGCATGGGCTACATCGAGGAAACCGGTGCGGCGCAGTTCCTGCGCGACGTGCGGGTGACGGCGATCTATGAGGGCACCAACGGCATTCAGGCCATGGACCTCGTGGGGCGCAAGATGATGGACGGCGGCGAGGCCGCCTATCGCCTGCTCGACGAGATCGAGGGCTTCGCCGAAACCGCGCGCGGCCAGATGCCCGAGCTTGCCACCCGGGTCTGGGAGGCCGCCGAATCGCTGCGCGAGACCACAGAGGCGCTGGTGGCGACCGAGGTCGCGGATCGCTTCGCCGGGGCGGTGCCCTACCTGCACGGCTTCGCCCGCGTGCTGGGCGGCTATTTCCACCTGCGCGCGGCCATGGCCGACCCCGATGGCGGTGCCGCCCGTCTGGCGCGCTTCTACATTGAGCGCCTGCTGCCCGCGCACACCGGCCTTCTGGCGCAGGCCCGTGCCGGGTCCGAGACGGTCATGGCGATCACCGCCGAGGACCTCGTGGCGTGATGGACGGCAGCCACACCCCGATTGCCTACCCTTTCGCCACGCCCCCTGAACCGGGCGAGGCGGTCGAAGTGGCCGAAGGCGTGCTCTGGCTGCGCCAGCCGTTGCCGATGAAACTGGATCACGTCAACGTCTACGCGCTGGACGACGGCGACGGCTGGACGCTGGTCGACACCGGCTTTGCCACCCGCAAGAGCCGCGCGATCTGGCAGCAGGCCCTCGCCGGCCCGCTGAAGGGCAAGCCGGTGCGGCGCGTGATCGCCACGCACCACCACCCCGACCACATCGGCCTCGCGGGCTGGTTTCAAAGCGACCACGGCGCCGAACTGGTGACGACCCGCACCGCATGGCTTTTTGCGCGGATGCTGATGCTGGACGTGCAGGATCGCCCGGCACCCGAAACCGTCGCCTACTGGAAGGCCGCCGGAATGGCGCCCGAAATCCTCGAACAGCGGCTGACCGAACGGCCCTTCAACTTCGCCGACTGCGTGGCACCGATGCCGCTGGGCTTCACCCGCATCCGGCAGGGCGACAGCCTGAAGGCGGCGGGCCGCACATGGGACGTCCACATCGGCAACGGCCACGCGCCGGACCATGCGACCCTGTGGTCGCGCGACGACAGCCTCGTGCTGTCGGGCGACCAGATCATCGCCTCGATCAGCTCGAACCTCGGCGTCTACGCGACCGAACCAGAGGCCGACCCGGTGGGCGACTGGCTGGAGGCCTGCGAAAGGCTCGCCACACTGGCCCGTCCCGATCATCTCGTGCTGGGCGGCCACAAGCTGCCCTTCACCGGCCTGCCCGCGCGCATGGCGCAGCTGATCGACAACCACCACGGCGCGCTCGACCGCCTGCAGGCCTTTCTGGACACGCCGAAAACCGCCGGAGACTGCTTCCCCCCGCTCTTCAAACGCAGCATCGGCGCGGGCGAATACGGCCTGGCCCTCGTCGAGGCCATGGCCCACTGCCTGCACCTCTGGCACGACGGCCGCGCCACCCGCGAGAAGCGCGACGACGACGGCGCCTGGCTCTTCCGGTCCTGCTAGACCCCGCAGCCTCCCGTCACCCCAGTCCGCCACCCGGGCGCCGCGCCCGCGCCTTTTCCAGACACAAATACTGCTCCGCACCACCGCCAGCAGGGCCGCGTCACACCGAAGCACCCTGCGCCGCCCTGCTAGGCTCCTACACTTCTTCTTGGCCCAAATACCGCTGCCACGCCCACGCCGCGCGCCGACACGCGGCGGCGCGCCAAGGCACCCCACACCGACAACCGGGCGCAGACCTCTGCTTCTTCTCTGTGAAAATACTCAAAGGCAACGCGGCCAAACCCGCACCGCCAGACCCTACTCGGCCGTGTCCATCCAGATCGTCACCGGCCCGTCATTGACCAGCGACACCGCCATATCCGCGCCGAACCGCCCGGTCGCCACCGCCAGCCCCTGTGCCTGCACCTGCGCGGCAAAGTATTCGTACAGCCGCTCGCCCTCCGCCGGGGGCGCGGCGGTGGAAAAGCCGGGTCGGTTTCCCCGCGAGGTATCGCCTGCCAGCGTGAACTGGCTCACCACTAGCGCGGCGCCGCCCACGTCGAGAACCGAGCGGTTCATCCGCCCCTCCTCGTCGCGGAAGATCCGCAGCTTCGCGATCTTGGCCGCCAGCCGGTCTGCCTCGGCCTCGGTGTCGCCCTGCATGGCACAGATCAGGATCAGCAGCCCGGGGCCGATCTCTCCGACCACGGCGCCCTCGACTTCGACCCGCGCCTGCGTGACGCGCTGGATCAGCGCCCTCATAGCTCGTGCGCCCAGGGCGGGTTGGCGCCCGCGCGGCCGACCGTCACCGCCGCCGCCTGCACGCCCAGTTCCGCGGCGCCCTGAAGGTCGTCGAGCCGCGCCTCTGACAAGGCCTGCCGCGACAGCAGACCCGCCTTGTGCAACCCCGCCAGAAGGCCCGCGTTGAAGGTATCGCCCGCGCCGACCGTATCGACCACCATCACCCGGTGCGCCGCGACACGCCGCGTCCCCTCGCGCGTCACGAGGTCCACACCCTCGCCCCCGCGCGTCACCGTCACCAGCGCCGCGCCGCCGGCCAGCAGCGCCTCGGGCGTCGTGCCCAGCCAGTCCATGTCCTCGTCCGAGACCTTGACGATATCGGCCCGCGCCAGCATCGCCTCCAGCCGGGTACGGTAGCGCGCCTCGTCGGTGATAAAGCCGGGACGGATGTTCGGGTCGATCATGACCGGGCGATCCCCGGCCAGTGCACAGAAGGCGGCGTAGCTCTCCGCCTGCGGCTCGGACACCAGCGAGATGCCACCGAAGAACAGCGCGTCGATGCCCGATGCCTCCAGCGGCAGGTCCGCCTCGGCCAGCATCCGCCCCGCCGTGTTCTCGTCGTAGAAGGCGTATTGCGCATGACCATCGGTCAGCGTGACGAAGGCCAGTGTCGTGGGCCGGCCCGAGCGCGGGCAGAACTGGTGGTCGACGCCGGACGCCTCCAGTTCGGCGATCAGCATCCGCCCGAAGAGGTCCGAGGACAGCCCGCCGAAATAGCCCGAGGGCGCACCCAGACGCCCCAGCGCGATGGCGGTGTTGAAGACCGCGCCGCCCGCATAGGGCGCAAAGGCCGGCTCTCCACCGGCGCTCTCGCGCGGCAACATGTCGATCAGCGCTTCGCCGCAACACAGGATCATGGACGCTCCTCCCTCTCGTTCGTCCGTGTTTGCGCTAACCGCCGCGCAAAGACAATCCTCACTGGTTCAGTGCGATCAGGTAGCCAAGCCCGCCCGCCACGATCAGCCCAAGGATCACCGCGATGGTGATCTTCACAGCGGACCACGGGCGCTCGCCCTGCACCCGCCCCGTGCGCCCGTTGACGACGAAGCGGTAGCTCTTGTCGCGGTACTTGTAGGCGGCCATCCAGACCGGCAGCAGCACATGCTTGAAGGTCACATCGCGCAACTCCGTCTCGACATGGTGGATGCGCTGGCGGTCGCCGCCGATGTCGAACTTCACGTCGCGCTGAATGACGCGGTCCATCTTCACCCGGGCCTCCTGAAAGCCCTCGTCCAGATCGACCTGATAGCCCTCGGCCCGGAACCCGGCGAGGAACTCAGGGCGGTAAGGCTCCATCGCGGACAGGTCCCAGGGCTCCAGCGCGTCGGTGTAGCGCTTGGGCAGCGCCTTCGAGGCCAGCACCAGCACATCGTCGAAGAAGCGTGTCACCCGCCCCGAGACCCCCCGCCAGCGGATCTTCTGAACCCGCTGCTGCGTGGGTTTGCCGTCGCGCATCACGGTGCGGGTCTCGTAGTAGATCGTACCGCGCTCGCCGCGATAATCCGAGGTCGTGTCGGCGTCGAAGGTCCAGTAGGGCACGTAGATCCCGGTCAGCTTGCGCCCCTTGCGGGCATAGTCCTGCAATCCGTTCGGCGCGAACCATAGCTTGCCCAGCCAGTCGACCATGGCGGCGCGTGCCTGCGCCTCGTCCATGGCGAAGGGCAGAAGTCCGCGCGGCTTGATGTGGCGATGTGTGCCGGTGTCGGTCACCACGGGCGTCGCGCAGAAGGGGCATTCCGAGGCATGGATGTCGGGGTCGAACTCCACCTGCGCGCCACAATTGGGGCATTGCGCGATGCGGGTCTCTTCCATCTCCTGCAGGGGCAGAAGGTTGTCGATCGCCGCGCGGAAATCCAGCTCCCTGACGCCGCCGTCCCAGGGGCCGGCCTGCACCATCTCCTCGGTATTGCCGCAGTGGTCGCAGACCAGCGTGCCCACATCCGGGTCGAAGCGCAGGTCCGACCCGCAGTTGTCGCAGGGAAAGCGGTGCTCTTCCCTGGGGTCCGTGGCCGCCGGGGGCGGGGGCGGGGTGGTCATGCGGTTCTCCCTCGGGTCGCTTCGGCGCGAGTGTTCCCGCTGGGCCGCCCGGGGTCAAGGCGGGCCGCCCGGCGGGTTTTCCCCACTTGAGACCCGCGCCCGTGCGGTTATCTTCCGCAGCGCAGCAACAGGAGCGCCCGCATGATCCGCGCCACGATCCTCGCCCTCTGCCTCGCCGCCCCGGCGCAGGCCTCCGAACTGAGCTACAGCTTCCTCTGGCAAGGCGCAGGCGGTTACGCAGTGCGCGGGGCCCTGTCCTACGACGCGCTTTTCGGCACCGGGGGGATCGTTCGCGAGAATGAACTGACCTGCTTTGTCATCGAGGGGCTGAAGGACGGCGAGCCCATCGGCCGCTGGGCCCTGGGCGACCTGACAGAGGACACCTCGTGGAAGCTGACCTTCGATCCGGCCCGCCCGGCCTTCGTGGTCGAAGGAGAGGGCGTCGACATGCCGCAGGCCTGGAACATGGACGGTTTCGGCACCGACTGCGGCGCGGGCGGCTTCGGCTTCAATATCGGCAACGCGGCGCAGGACATCTGCCTGAACGGTGCGCTGATCGTCGAAAGCCAGGTCGATCCCTACCGACCCTTCCCGGTCTCTCCCGCCCCGGGTTTCGATTTCCCGCGCGACGCGTGCCGCGGCCCGGACCTGCTCAGCCTGCTGGCAGACTGACCCGGTCCGTTAGCGGCCCGACGGAGCGGATTCCGGCAATGCCGGTGGCAAAACGACCGCACCGCCAGGCGCGAAGGCCCTCAGTGGTCGCGCCCGCCCGGCCATGAGTGCGCCAGGCCACCCCTTCTTCTGTCCGGAAAATATCCCGGGGCTCGGGGCAGCGCCCCGGCGGGGGCCCGGGGGCGCAGCCCCCGGGAGTGAATGCGCGCCGAAGGCGCTCAATGGGGTCGATCGCCGGATAGGGGCGCTAATCAGACGCCCGGCGGCGGGGGCGGCGGCATGACGGTGAAAAGCTGCGCCAGTTCGGCCACCGCGCCCGCCTTCTTCCAGCCGTCCTGACCCTGTGTCCAGACGTGGGTCTCGCGGGTCAGCTCCTGTGTCGCGACCATCTTGCCAAGGTCGGCGCGGCTGAAGGGGCCGGAGGTCTGGCCGTCCTTGGCGATGTGCCAGACATGTTCCACCGGCGGCGGGGGCGGCGGGGCCATGGGCGCGGCGGCGGGGGCGGGTTGCGGCTGCGCAGGCGCGGCCCCCCAGGGACCCTGCTGGCCCATGGCATTGGCCATCTGCATGCCCATCCCGGCGCCGAAGCCCATGCCCATGGACTGGTCCATCGCGCCGCCCTGACCCATGGCCTCGGCGGCCTTCCACTTCATGTGATCGTCGAGGTTGCCCGCCAGCCCGCGCGAGGTGCGCGCGTCCAGCGCCTTTTCCACCGCCGGCGGCAGCGAGATGTTCTCGATGTAAAGCTCGGGCAGCGACAGGCCGTATTGCGCGATCACCGGGTCGATGGCCTTGGCGATCAGCGCGCCGACCTCGCCGGTGTTCGCGGCCATGTCCAGAACCGGGATGCCCGACCTGGCGATGTCCTTGGAGAACTCCTGCACGATGATGTTGCGGATCTGGAAAGAGATCTCGTCCATGGTGAACTCGCCGTCCGTGCCGACGATTTCCGACATGAAGAGTGCGGGGTCGACCACCTTGATCGAATAGGTGCCGAAGGCGCGAATGCGGGTCGGCCCGAATTCCGGGTCGCGCAGCATGATCGGGTTCTTGGTGCCCCACTTCAGATTGGTGAAGCGGTTGGTGTTGACGAAGTAGATCTCGGATTTGAAGGGCGACTGGAAGGCGTGGTCCCAGTGCTGAAGCGAGGTCATGATCGGCATGTTGTTGGTCTCGAGCATGTAGAGACCGGGGGTGAAGACATCCGCCAGCTGGCCCTCGTGCACGAAGACGGCGGCCTGCCCCTCGCGCACCGTCAGCTTGGCGCCGTATTTGATCTCGTGGCCCTCACGCTCGAACCTGTAGACCAGCGTGTCGCGGGTGTCGTCGGTCCAGTGGATGACGTCGATGAATTGTCCGCTGAGAAAATCCCAAATGCCCATGGCGTTCTCCTTGGCCGGATTCCTACCGGTCCGGACGCGCGGGGCCTTGCGGCGGCCCGCGTGGCCCGGGGTATCCGGCAGGCTGATCGCCAAAAGAGGTAACAACGATGGTCGCGCAGGCCAAGGGTGCAATCGCCCCGGTGGCACGGGGAAAAGGCGGCGGCATGCATCGCCGGGCGGCCGAGGGGGGACGCGGCGGGGCGGCGACGGTCCGGTTTCGCCTGCCTGAGGCAGGCGACCGGCCGGGGAGGCTCTGCCTCCCCGGACCCCACCGGGATATTTTCAGACAGAAGAAGAGGCGGGCGTGTTATGTGGCCTGTTGCGCGGGTCGCCCGTCGCCCTCCGGCGCGGCGCGGTTGAGGTGATCGGGCAGGGGAGCGCTCCGGGGCCCGTCTTCTTGTGCCCATGGATGTGCGGTCGTCAGGACGGCCCGCCAAGCATCTCGCTGGCGCGCTTCTGGACCACGGGCAGGGCCTCGCGGGCGGTCATGCCGGGGGTCAGGGCCGGGTCGTAGAGGATCTTCAGCAGCATCTCGTCCTGGCGCGTCAGCAGGGCGAATTCGTCGTCGTCGTTGAAGATCGATGGCCGCGCGCGCGGGTCGTCGTTGCCCAGCCCCATGCCCTGCGCCACCTCTTCGTGGATGCAGGACTGGCGCAACAGATCCGGGTGTTCCGAGCGGATCACCGCGATGGCGGTGCCGTAGTTGTAGCCGCCGGGCGTGTCCGAGAAAGCCACGACAAGGCAGTGGATGCTGCGCGGCAGGGCATTGAACAGGCGCAGGGACGAGGGGTTCACGTCGGGCACCAGCTGGCGGATGCGCGGCGCGATCAGGTCGGTGTCGTCCTCGCTCATGAACAGCACGTGGAAGTTCGCGCCGCTGTCGACCATCTGGATCGGATGGCCGGAAACCCGCGACAGGCGGGCTGCGTAGGATTTGACCTGCGCGCGGTCCCAGTCGATCTGGTCGCGCGGCACATTGGGGCCGAACTCGACCGCCATGCGCACCGGCTGGGTCCATTTCTTGATCGCGCTGGCGCCGCCCGCGGAGGGGCGCAGCCCTTCGCCGCGCACATATTCCTCTTCGAGGGCGATCTTGACGAAGTTGCGCACCAGCATGGTGTCGGTGACGGGGGTGTCCTCGCCCCCGCCGTCGGTGCGCAAGAGCCCGCGCGCCAGCAGGTCGCGCTGCACCTTGCCATAGTAGCGTTGCAGGGCGAGGCTGTTCTCGGAGGGGGGGCTGGGCGTGGGGGCCGGCATCGCCGCAGGGGTCACCGTCTCGGGCTTCGGCCCGACAGAATCGGGCCGGGCGGCGGGTTTGACCGCAGAGGCCCGCGGGGCAAGCGCATTGCTGTCGCAGGCCGCAAGGCCCCCGAGTCCGACCAGCGCCGCCAGGGCGGCTGTCCACAGGCCCCGCTTTGCCATGATCAGGCCGGAACCGAGCCGCCGGCATTCTCGCCGGTGCCGTCGCGGCGGGCCTTCGCAGAGGCCAGGGTGTCGCGCAGTTCCGTTTCCATCTTCTTCAGTTCCTCTTCGGCCCTGGCGCGCCGCGCCTTGCCTTCGTCCGCGATCTGGAGGCTTTCCTGAATCGTGCCGATCAGGTCGGCGTTGGCCTGCTTGACGGCCTCGATGTCGAACACGCCCCGCTCCATCTCTTCGCGGATCACCTTGTTGCTTTCCCGCAAATTCGCCGCGTTCGACGTCAACAATTCGTTGGTCAGGTCGTTTGCGTCGCGCACCGCCGCCGCCGCCGCCCTGGACCGCTGAATCGTCACCGCCTGCGCAAGCTGCGTTTCCCATAGGGGCACGGTGTTCACAAGCGTCGAGTTGATCTTGGTCACCAAGCTCTTGTCGTTTTCCTGCACCAGCCGGATGGAGGGCAGAGATTGCATCGTCACCTGCCGCGTCAGCTTCAGGTCGTGCACGCGGCGTTCCAGATCGTCGCGGGCGGCGCGCAGGTCGCGCAGCTCCTGCGCCTTCATCACCTGATCGCCCTCGGGGGCGGCGCCGACCTCGGCCTCTTTGGCGGGGATCGTCACGGTGTCCAGCTCTTCGAGCTTTTCCTCGCCCGCCGAGATGTAAAGCGCCAGCTCGTCGTAGAACTGCAACGTCTTTTCATAAAGCAGGTCGAGCGACTTGATGTCCTTCAGCAAGGTGTGCTCGTGCTTTAGCAGGTCGTCGGTGATCCGGTCGATCTGGCCCTGCACATCCTCGAAACGCGCGGTGAACTTGGCGAAGGGCGCGGCGCGGCCCAGAAGCTTTTCCCACCACGACCGCTCGCGGCGCACGTCCAGCTCGGACACCGAAAAGCCACGGATCGTGGTCACGATGTTGCGCAGGGAATCGCCCGCCGGGCCCACGTCCTTGTTGCGCACATCCGTCAGCATCGCCTGGGAAATCGTCTGCAATTCCGCCTGCGCGGCAGAGCCGAAGGACACGATGGAATTCGTGTCGGTCATGTCCAGTTCTTCCATCCGGGTGCGGATTTCCTCGGACAGCGCCGGGTCGGCCTGTTTCAGCGGCACCACGGCACTGGCCTCTTGCGGGTCGGGAAGGACAACGGCGTTGACCTCGTCGACCAAGGCAACGGTCTTCTCGGCTTCCTGGCGGGTCTGTTCAGACATGATTTCGGTATCCCTTGTTGGAAAGTCTTAACCCGTGGTGTCGAGATGCACGCCTTCGCGCTGCAAGCGGTCGCGCAGCACCTCGATTTCCACGGAAAGGTCGGCGTTGTTGTCCAGAAGCAGCTTGTCGATCTTCTTGTCGAAGGTCTCTTCGAGATCGGTGAGCAGCATCATGAAGTCGCTCTTGGCGCCCCGGTCGGGTTTGCGGGCGTTGATGTCCGAGAACTTCACCGCGGCGTCGCGGGCGCCCATCAGGTAGACGCCGAGGAATTTCTTGGCGGCGGTCAGGTCGCGGGGGTCTTCCTCGACCGTGCGGATCATCTCGCGCACCTTGACGGTGAAGCGCTCGACCCGGGCCTCGACCTGCCGGTCGTCGGCGCGGCGCACGGCGTCCTTCATCGCGGCGAGGTATTTCTCGGCCTCGTCCACGACGCGGGCGACGCGATCCTGCTGGAAGGTGTCGACGCCCTCCACGCCCTTGTTCTTCATGGGATCGATGCCGAAGGCGCCGATGTGCAGAACCCCGGCGGCGGTGCCGAAGATCAGCGGTGCCAGAATGCCGGGCTCCGAGGTCCAGGCGGCGATCGCGGTGCCGATGCCACAGGCCACGGCGGCGAAGAGCTTGCGCGGGATGGCAGGGCGGCGGGCGACCTTGCGGGCGTCATAGGCGGCCTGCGCCTTCAGCCCGTCGCGCAGCAGCCAGGCCCCGAGGATGAGCATCCCGGCCCCGGCCAGTCCCATGGCCAGCCCAAGGGCACCGCCGCCCAGCGACAGGGCGGCCAGCACGATGCCGGGAATGAACATGACGTTCGAGCGGGCGCCCGCCGGCGTCACCTGCGCGCCCTTGTACGCGGGGGTGCGGTCGGGTGTCTTCGGGTCGGATGATCCGTCGGGGCTGTACTTGCCGCCAAAGCGCTGCGCCATGGCTCAGAGCCCTCCGAGCCAGCCGGTCGTCACTCCGAACAGAAGCACGATCAAGAGGACGTAACAGACCTTCTGCAAGGCGTTTGCGGACATGACGGGCCCCCGTCCCTTTACCCTTCCGGTTGGAACTTAAGGGCAAAATGCTGCGCTTGCTAGGGGGAAGCAGGCGGGCTTTCGCTCAGGCGGCGGATTCGCGGGGCATCCGGTCCAGCAGGCGTCGGGCTTCTTCGTCGAAGGCATCGGTGCGGGAGGGCCCGGCCAGCTTCAGGGCGCGGCTGTCGAAGGTTTCGGAGAGCGTCTCGACCTTCGCGACAAAACGGCGGCGGGCAAAGCTGTAGCCGGGACCGCCCTGCGCGGCCAGCAGACGCGGGGCCTCGGCCTCGAGCAGCGCGGCGATCCGCTCGGACAGCGCCAGAACCCGGTCGAAACGGCGCTCGTCCCCGGATGCGGCGGCCAGCTGCCGGGCAACGGAGAGGCGCAGGGTCTCTGCGCGGCGCAGCGGGTCGGCGTCTGCCAGCGGGTCAAGCAGGTCCGAGACGGCGAGCAGGCGGTCGTCGAGGGCCTGCGCCTGACGTGGCTCGGTGTCCTCCCGCAACAGCTCGGCACCGGGGCTGACCTTGTCGGTCAGCGGGTCCGTGCCGAAGGCGATCAGGCTGAGGGCGGTCGCCAGTGCCCCGCAGGCAATCGGCAGAAGCAAGGCATCGAATCGGTGCCCGGCAAGGACAAGCACCACGAGGCCCAGCAGGGCCGAGCCGAGGATCTTGCGCGGCAGGCGGGGGCGGCGGGCATCGGAGGCAAGGTCGTAATCCTGGTGGATGCGCTGCCCCGCCGCGATCAGCCGCAGGGCCAGCGACAGAAACCAGATCATCGCGAGGCCCGTGGCGATCCCGGCAAACGACCCCTTGAAGACCCAGAGCAGCATCGGCAGGGCGGCCAGAAAAAGGGTGCTCAGGCCGGAATCGAGGGGCCGCAGGTCGGCGAAGCCGGTGGGGGGGCTTTGGTCCGGGCGGGTCATCGTCGTCATACCGTGTAGCTGAGGCTGAAGATCAGAAGCCAGAGGGCGACGAAGGCCAGCCTTTTGTGAAGCGTTCCCGAGGCGCGGGCGCGGGCCGTGCAGCCGGTCACCACCGACAGCGTGTCCCGGGTGACCATGCGCAGGCTGCCCACCACCACAAGGGCGGAGCCGGCCAGGATGGAAAAGGCAATGAGCGTGATCATCATGCCTGCGAGGATTCCGCCGGAACGGGGCGAAATCGCGGCAAGCAGCGGGAATTTTTAGGAAAGCTTAACGTCAGGTGAAGGGCACAGGGCCCCTCAGCGCCGCTTGCGCGTCACGTTCCGGGGCTTTGCCGGGCCGGGTTTGCCCGTTTTGCCCTTGCCTGCCTTGCCCGATGGCCCGGGGCGTGCCGGGGTCTCCTGCGCCGGGGAGGGCAGGCCCAGCTGGTCGCGCACGATCCGGCCCCGCACCTCCTGCACCTCGCCGGGCTTCATCTGGCCCAGCTGGAACGGCCCGTAGGACAGGCGAATCAGCCGGTTCACCGTCAGCCCGATGTCGGCCATCGCCCGCCGGACCTCGCGGTTCTTGCCCTCGCGCAGGCCCACCGTCAGCCAGGCGTTGGCGCCCTGCTGGCGGTCGATGGCCACGGTCATCGGCTGGAAGGTCTGACCGTCGATGGTCAGGCCCTCGCGCAGCGGGGCCAGCATCTCGTCCGTGGGGCGGCCATTGACGCGCACCCGGTAGCGCCGCAGCCAGCCGGTCGAGGGCAGTTCCAGCTTGCGCTTCACCGCACCGTCGTTGGTCAGCAGCAACAGCCCTTCCGAATTGAGGTCCAGCCGGCCAACGCTCATGACCCGGGGCAGGTCGTCCGGCAGCGCGTCGAAGATCGTCGGGCGGCCCTGCTCGTCCTTCGTGGTCGTCACAAGGCCGGTCGGCTTGTGGTACAGCCAGATCCGCGCGACTTCAGGGGCGTCGAGCGGTTTGCCGTCCACCTCGATCCGGTCGCGGTCGGTCACGTTGAGGGCGGCGCGGTCGATCACCCTTCCGTTGACGGCGACGCGGCCCTCTTCGATCATGCGCTCTGCCTCGCGGCGGCTGGCAAGTCCGGCGCGGGCGATGACCTTGGCGATGCGGTCGCCCTCGGGGGTGGGTTTGGTGCTCATGGCCCCGGCCATAGCCGATTGCGCGGGGCGTGGGAACAGGGCAACGCGGCCCGGTGCAGGCTGGCGTCCCGGTATTTTCGGGGCTGTCCCGACCGACCGCCTTCGCACTGCCGGTGAGATGGTGAAGATTTCGCGAAAGCATCCGGCCTTCACCCCGCGAAACTGCAAAGAGGGCGGCTCTCGGGGCATCGATGTCACCGCATGGCCGCGACCTTCGGCGGGGCGCAGGAGACCCGGCAAGCCGGCGCAGGACCGGGGCAGGCCCATGCCTGCGCGCCGGGCTGGCGCGGCGATTGCGCCGCCCGGCCTGCGGATTCTCCGAGCGGCCCCGGCAGGCGGCGGTCTTGCCTGTTCCGGTTTCGGGGGCGATCCGCTATCAGGACGCGACGCGAGACCGGAGCGCCCATGACCTTTCGCAGCCACATGCAGACCGCCCTTGCCGAGGCCCGGGCCGCCGCCGCCCGCGGCGAGGTGCCGGTGGGTGCCGTCGTGGTCTCTGCCTCCGGGGCGGTGATCGCCCGGGCGGGCAACCGAACGCGCGAGACCAACGACCCCACCGCCCATGCCGAGATCCTCGCCATCCGCGAAGCCTGCCGGGTGGCGGGGGCGGAACGGCTGCCCGACCATGACCTTTACGTTACGCTGGAGCCCTGCCCGATGTGCGCCGCCGCGATTTCCTTCGCGCGCATCCGGCGGCTGTACTACGGCGCCGCCGATCCCAAGTCCGGCGGCGTCGCGCAGGGGCCGCGGGTCTTCAGCCATCCGCAGGCCCATCACCGCCCCGAGGTCTACGACGGCATCGGCGCGGAAGAGGCCGCGCGGCTGCTGAAGACCTTCTTCGAGGCGCGGCGATGACGCGGGTGATCCTGTTCAACAAGCCCTTCGGCGTGCTGTCGCAGTTCACCGACAAGGGCACCGAAGGCAGCCCGCGCCCGACCCTGTCGGGATTTGTCGATGTGCAGGGCGTCTACCCGGCCGGGCGGCTGGACCGCGATTCCGAAGGGCTGCTTGTGCTGACCGACAACGGGCGGCTTCAGGCGCGCATCGCGGCGCCGAAGTTCAAGCAGCCCAAGACCTACCTCGTGCAGGTCGAGGGCATTCCGGACGACAGCCAGCTGGCGGACCTGCGGGCGGGGGTGGTGCTGAAGGACGGCAAGACGCTGCCCGCGACATGCGAGCAGATCGACCCGCCCGGCCTGTGGCAGCGCGATCCGCCGGTGCGCTTCCGCAAGACGGTGCCGGATTCCTGGCTGTCGCTGACGATCCGTGAGGGCAGGAACCGGCAGGTGCGGCGGATGACGGCCCATGTCGGCCTGCCCTGCCTGCGTCTGGTGCGCTGGTCGGTCGGCGACTGGACGCTGGAGGGGCTGGCCCCTGGGACATGGCGGGACGCCTGAGCGTCGCCCGGGGGGTGACGGGGGCCACAGGGCCAAAGGCGCACGGGGCTGCAAGTGGCGGCGCGGCGGCGGCGTCCGTCCGCTCCATGCCGGGCATGAGGCCAGTGCCGGGACGCTGCCTCAAGGTTCGGAGCGCGCTTCGGACCGGGCGGACGACATGTGCCGGGCCGCCCGCCCTTCACTCCGCCTGCTGGAAATAACCGATGTCGGTGCCCGCTTGGCTGAAATACTCCGGAGGCCGGGCGAAGAGATCGCAATGCCGGCCGTTGCGGCGCCAGTTCAGTCCAAGGCACCAGCCGCGGTCCTCGCAGGCTTGTGCGCAGGCCTCGAAACTCTGGGCGCGGGGGCTGGCGCTGGGGGCGGCCGGGAAGTGTTTGTCGTTGCGCTTGAGAAAAGCCACGGCGCCGCGTGGCGCGGCCACGCCCGGCGCCTGTGCGGCCTTCACGTAGCTGGTGGCTTTGGCCATGACCCGCTGGCGTGCGGTGCCGTCCAGTGTCTTGAAGAAGCAGATCTGGTTCCAGCGGTCGTAGGTCACGGCGTCGCAAAAGTCCGCGTCGGCGCAGGTGGCGCGGCAGCGCGCCGGATCCTTGGACCGTTCGGTGGCGTAATCGGTGCCGGTTACGTCGCGGCCGATCAACACCACCCAGTCGCGGTCGCCGTCCGGCGCCGCGGCTGCAACTGCCGGGGCTGGAGCCGCGTCGCTGCGCGCGGCAGGGGCGGGCGCGGCGGCGGGCACCGCCTCGGCACCGCCGAAGTACTTCCGGTAGAGCGCGTTCTTGGGCAGATCCGCCAGCTTGTCGTCGAAGGGAAAAAGCGCAAGGCTGTCCATGACCACATCCGCGTCGGCGCGCGACACCATATCCCAGTCGGCGCGCATGTCGGCGGTGCTGCTTTTGGGGTCGGAGTCCAGCGACCAATGCACCGCGATGGCGGCATCGGAGAACCGCTCGCCCGTGATCGCCTTGCCGGAGAAGCGCACGTAGCATTCCCGGAAATAGCGGTAATCGCCCGACGGGTAGAGGCCGCCGTAGCCGATCACATCGCCCTCGGTGCCGGAAAACAGTCGCAGCACGCGGGCCCCGGGGCGTTCGCTCTGCAAGAAGGCCTCGGCCTCGGCGAAGGCCGCCAGAAGCTCGGGCGCGCTGCGGTTGGGCTTGCGACCTTTGTTGTTCAACGACGTCTCGAAGGCGCCCGAAACCAGCAGCGCATTGGTGCAGACCGTGTCCACAAGCCGTGTGGTCAGCCGGGCGCTGCGCTCGACCCCAAGGACCGAAAGCTCGCCCATCAGCGTGTCCCCCACCGTGTCGATGTAATACATCGAGTCTGGCGGGGTTTCGAGGAAGCGCTGATAAAGATAGCTGTTCAGCGGCAATTGGTCGGCGGCATCCGGGCTTTGCTGGCGTTCATAGACCAGCGCGGTCGCGGCCAGCGCCCCCTTGAAGGCGGCTTCGACGGTGCGGGTATCGACCTGCGCCTCGGCCGGCAACTGAAGACCCGGCGAATGCAGCCCCAGAAGCCCGCCGGCCCAGAGGTGGCGTTCGAGGTAGAAGCCGGCAATCCCGTTGCCGGTCTGGTACCCGGCGCTGAGAAATGCCAGCGCGCAGGCGCTTTCGCAGCGGTCGCCGGGCAGGATGCGGGCGCTCCACTGGCTATCGGTGCCCAGTTCCAGCCCTGCGGCAAGACTGCCGCCGGGGCTGTTCAGGCACAGCGCCGCGAAATGCGAGCCATTCATGCCCATGCCGACGCTGTCACCCTTCTGGATCACACCGTCAAAGCGCGCCGCGCAGGGGCCATCCTTGCTTTCGTCGAACCAGTCGTCGCCTGCGATCGTGGTGAGATCACCCGCTGCGGCGGCGCCGCTCAGGCATAGGGGCAGAGAGAGGGCGGCAAGGGTGGCAAGGCATCGGGCAATGGGTAATACGGGCACGGGAATCCTCCTGAAAATCAGGGGAATTATGCATCGCCCGGCTTGGCGGTCAAATCCACTTGGCGAGTGGCGGCAGGCTCATCAGGACGGCGTTGGCGTCATGACCGGTGGCGAGGCCGAACTTGGTGCCGCGGTCGTAGACGAGATTGTATTCCGCGTAGAGGCCGCGATGCACCAGCTGCGCCTCGCGTTCGGGCTTGCCGAAGGGCAGGGGACGGCGTTTCTCGATCAGCGGTAGGAAGGCGGGCAGGAAGGCGCGGCCGATGTCCTGCGTCAGGGCGAAGTCCGCTTCCCAGTCGCCGGAGTTGCGGTCGTCCATGAAGATGCCGCCGACGCCTCGGGCGCGCTTGCGGTGCGGGATGTAGAAGTATTCGTCAGCCCATTCCTTGAGGCGCGGGTAGAGCTCTGCGCCGTGGGGCGCCAGATGCGCCTCTTGCGTGGCGTGGAAATGCGCGGTGTCCTCGGCGTATTCGAGGCAGGGGTTCAGGTCGGATCCGCCGCCGAACCACCAGGCCCCCGGGGTCCAGAACATCCGCGTGTTCATGTGGACGGCGGGGCAGTGGGGGTTCTGCATATGGGCGACGAGGCTGATACCCGAGGCCCAGAAGCGCGGGTCCCCGGCAATACCCGGCACGCCGCGCGCCGCCATGGCCTGTTGCGCCGCAGCACCCAGCGTGCCGTAGACCGTCGAGACGTTCACGCCGACCTTCTCGAAGACCCGTCCGTCGCGCATGACGCTCATCAGCCCGCCGCCCGCGTCGGAGCCGTCGTCGGAGTGGCGCGTCGTCTCGCTGACGTCGAAGCGCCCCGGCGCGAGGTCGCTGAGCGGGCCCTTGTGGTGGCTGTCCTCCAGCCCCTCGAAGGCGGCGACGATCTGGTCGCGCAGATCGCGGAACCACGCGCTTGCGCGGGCCTTCTGCTCTGCCATGGGTGCGGTCACGGGCGCCTCCTTCCTCAATGCGCGGGGGCGGCGACCGGGTCGAGCAGGGTGCGCCCGCCGTCCACGGTGATGATCTGCCCGGTGACGAAGCCCGCCCCGTCGCAGGACAGGAACTGCACCGCCTCGGCCAGCTCTCGCGGTGCGGCGATGCGGCCCAGCGGCGTGTGGTCCTCGATGTCCGAGCGGTAGGTCTTGTGGGTCTTCAGGGAATCCTTGAGGCTGGCCGACATGACCGAGCCGAAGGCCACGGCGTTCACCCGGATGCGTTCCGGCGCCAGCGCGACGGCCATGGAGCGCGTCATCTGGTCCAGAGCCGCGCAGCTGACCGAGTAGCCCAGCAGGTCGGGATGCGTGCGCCGCGCGGCGATGGACGACAGGTTGACGATGGCGCCGAGCTGACCGTCGTCGCCGTCCTGTTTCTCGGCCTGCTTGATCATCCGGCGGGCCACCAGCTGCGACATGCGGTAGGCGGTCATCAGGTTCTGGTTCAGCAGCTGCATCACCGTGTCGTCGCTGCAGTCCAGCGGGTCCGAGGGCAGCATCTGACGCGAGCCGTTGACCAGGATGTCGACCCGGTCGAAGGCGTCCAGCGTTGCCGACAGCAGGTTCGCCATGGTCAGCTTTTCGCGCAGGTCGCCAGCGTAATAGCGGATCTGGCTGTCTTCGTCCGCGTTGTCGCATTCCTGCGACAGGCGCTCTTCGTCGATGTCCGCCAGCATAACGTTGGCGCCCTTGTTCGCGAAGTGCCGCGCGATGGCGAGGCCGACGCCATTGGCCGCGCCGGTGATGATGGCGGTCTTGCCTGCGATGGAGAAGCTCATGCGAGGGGCCTTTCGCCGCTAGGGTGGGTCAGCGCCGCTTGCGCGCGGCCTGCAGGATCTTGAAGCGGGAGTCGCCGCCGATCTCGGTCGTGTCACGGAACAGCGTGTCGAGCGCGGTCTCGTAGGGCAGGTGGCGGTTGGCCACAAGCCAAAGCTGCCCGTGCGGGGCAAGAACGCGGGCGGCGGCCTCGATGAAGGCGCGGCCAAGGGCGGGGTCGGCGCGGCGCCCGCTGTGGAAGGGCGGGTTCATGATCACCGCATCCAGCGGCGCGGCGGGGGCCCAGCGGGTGGCATCGGCCCAGTGGAAGGCCGCGCGCGGGTCGGTGACATTGGCCCGGGCGCAGGTCAGGGCGCTGTGGTCGGCCTCGACAAGGTCCAGCGATGTGACGCCGGACCGGCTCAGGATCTCGCGCGAGAGCCAGCCCCAGCCCGCGCCAAGATCCGCGACGCGGCCCTTCAGCGTGGCAGGCAGCGCTGCGGCCAGGACGACAGAGGCCGGGTCGGCCCCGTCGGCGGAAAAGACGCCGGGCGCGGTGATGCCGTCCGGCGTGTCGAGCCTGTCGGGACGCCGCCAGCCGGACAGCGCCTGCCCGGCGCCCTCGGGCCGGAACCACAGGCATTTACCATGGGCCTTGGACACCTGACCCAGTACCGTGACCCGGCTGCGCAGGGCCTTCGCGATGGCCTCGATGCCGTCGGTCTTTGCTCCGTCGACCACCACGAGGTCGGTGGCAAGGGCGGCGGCGCGGGCGATGCGGTCCTCTGCCAGATCGCGGGCGCGGGGCAGGGTCACGATGACGGCGGCGGCCTTGTCGGGCAAGGCGGGAGAGGCCGGCAGCCCCCGGGCCTCCCATGCCTCTGCGTCGGGGCGGAAGCCCTGCACCACCCGGGCGCGCTCTGCCGCGACCGGCAGGTCGGCGTCGCCGGGCGCACCGTACAGAACGACCGGGCCGCTGTCGGGCAGGACAAGACCGCCGGAGGCGACGGCGTAGGAGAGGCGTGAATTGCTCATGGCCGAGGGCAGGCGCGGGGGCCTATTCCTTTTCCATCGTGCATTGCAGCGGGTGCTGGTGACGGCGGGCAAAGTCCATCACCTGCCCCACCTTGGTTTCCGCGATTTCGTGGCTGAAGACGCCGACCACCGCGACGCCCTTCTTGTGGACGGTCAACATGATCTCGAAGGCCTGCGCATGGGTCATGCCGAAGAAACGCTCCAGCACGTGGACCACGAATTCCATCGGGGTATAGTCGTCGTTCAGCAGCAGCACCTTGTAAAGCGGTGGGCGCTGGGTCCTTGTGCGGGTCTTGACGGCAATCGAGGCATCCCCGTCGTCATCGCTGTCGCGGGGCGGCATCGCGCTGACGGTCAACGATAGGGTCCGGGGCGTCTGTGGATCGGTCATGGGGATATTGGCACTTTGCGTTTCCGGAATTGGCCTCAGTATATAGCTTATGCGCCCCGGGCGAAAAGGGGGGCAAGGGCTTTGGGGGCATTATGACGGACAAACTCCTGACAATCGGTTTCGACGCGGATGATACGCTCTGGCACAACGAGCGGTTCTTCGAGATGACGCAGGCCCTGTTCACATCGCTGCTGCGCGATCACGCCGACGGCGACCACCTGCAAGAGCGCCTGATCGCGGCAGAGCGGCGCAATATCGGCAGCTATGGCTTCGGCGTGAAGGGATTCACCCTGTCGATGATCGAGACCGCCATAGAGGTGACCGGAGGCCGTGTGCCCGCCTCTGTGATCTCGGAAATCCTCGCCGCCGGGCGCGAGATGCTGGACCACCCGGTCGAGCTTTTGCCGCATGCCGCCGAGGCGGTCGAGGCGCTGGCCGCTACCCACCACCTTGTGCTGATCACCAAGGGCGACCTGCTGCACCAGGAGCGCAAGCTGGCCGCCTCTGGTCTGGGGGATCGCTTCGACGGGGTCGAGATCGTGTCCGACAAGCGGCCCGATACCTACGCCCGCATCTTCGGCGGCACGCCCGGCGGGGTGGCGGGGGCGATGATGGTCGGCAATTCGATGAAATCGGATGTGGTGCCCGCGATCGAAGCCGGCGCATGGGGCGTGCATGTGCCCTTTTCGCTGGTCTGGACGCTGGAAGAGGCCGAGGCACCGGACGCGCCGCGCTATCGCGAGATCGCCGATCTGGGCGCCTTGCCCGGGCTGGTCGAGGCGCTGTCCTGAGTCGCGGGCCTTCGCCGCATTTTTGACACATTTTGCCACAATCGGGACACATTGGCCCCCATGGTGTCCGAAGCGTGCCGCTGCCCAATATCTGGACGCGAAGTTTACGTGAAAACCCTTTCTCGTCAGCCGATTGCGGTCTTCTCTTGAAGTTGTTGTCGTGCTAACCTTCAGTGAACCAAGCTGGGCAGAAGATCCGGCTGGCAGAGGAAAAAGACGCCACCTGGAAAAACCGGGGGTCCGAGGCAGAAAGGCGGAATATCGTGACGGGACGTCGCAGGCAGTCGCACGGGCGCAATGCGCTCTATCTATTCACGCTCATGTGGTTTGCGGTCATGCTGCCGCTCAGCGCCTTCGCGGCGCCCTATGCGGCCATGGTGATGGATGCGCGATCCGGCAAGGTCCTGCACGCGCAGAACGCGGATACACGCCTGCACCCGGCCTCGCTGACCAAGATGATGACGCTCTATATCGCCTTCGAGGCGGTGCAGAACGGCGAGCTGTCGATGGACACCTATGTGACCATCTCGAAGAACGCCGCGGCCGAGCCGCCGTCGAAGCTGGGCCTGAAGCAGGGGCAGAAGATCCAGTTGCGCTACCTCGTGCGGGCTGCGGCGATCAAATCGGCCAACGATGCCGCCACCGCCATCGGCGAGGCCATCGAGGGCTCTGAAGCGGCTTTCGCGCGCCGCATGAACCGCACGGCCAAGGCCATGGGGATGACGCGCACGACCTTCCGCAATGCCCACGGTCTGACCGAAGAGGGGCACCTGTCCACGGCGCGCGACATGTCTATCCTCGGGCGCCACGTGATCTACGACTACCCGATGTATTACAACCTCTTCGCCCGCCAGACCGCGGATGCGGGGGTGCGCACCGTGTCGCACACCAACCGTCGGCTGCTGCAGGACTACAGGGGCGCCGACGGCATCAAGACCGGCTACACCAGCGCGGCGGGCTTCAACCTGACCGCCTCTGCCGAGCGGGGCAGCCAGCGGGTCATCGCCACGGTCTTCGGCGGTCGCTCGACCGCGACGCGCAATGCCAAGGTGGCGGAACTGCTGGATCTTGGGTTCCGCGAGGCGCCCAGCCGGGTCGCCCTGCGCGCCCCGGGCAAGCCGCCTTACCTTGGCCGTGGCGCCGGGGCCGGGGGCATCGCGGTCGCAAACAACTCTGACCCGGCGCCGGGCACCCGGGCGAAATCGGTGCGCGTGGCCTCTGCGGCGGTGACGCGCAGCCTGCGCCCGAAACAGCGCCCCGGGACCGGTGCCGCCGATGTGGCGCCTCTGGTGGCAGAGGTGCGCGACGACATCGACATGGTGCTGAAAGAGGTCACCATGACCGCCGCCGTCGTGGCAAAAGAGGCCTCGGCCCCGACTCCGGCCACCGTTGCCGCGCCCATGGGCGTGGTCAAGCCCGTGCGCCGCCCCGAAACGGTGGTCGCCGCCGCAGCGCCCCCGCCGCGGGATACGCCGACCCCGGCGCGCGCCGCCGAAGTGGTGACCCGCGTCTCGACCTCGGGCGGGCGGCACTGGGGCATCAACCTTGGCCGCTATCCCAGCCGTTACCACGCAGAGAAAGTGCTGCTGAAAACCGCGCTGGCAGAGACCGCCACGCTGGACGGGTCGCTGCGCAAGGTGGTGCACAGCAACCGTGGCTTCGACGCGAACTTCATGGGGCTGACGCGGGAGACGGCAGAGCTGGCCTGCAGACGGCTTCAGGCGCGCCAGGTCACCTGCTTCATGATCGGGCCGAGCTAAACCCCCGGCGCAACGGCGGGGCGGCCTGATGCGGGAGCGATCCCGCGACAGGCCTCAGGTCAGCGTAACAGGGATGGTGCGCCGGTACGACCGGCGGGCCGCCGCGCTCGGACAGGGCCGGTGGCCATGGCCGCCCGGGCGCGGGGCACATGCCCCTCTCGGGGGCCGCCTCCATGGCATCGGACCGCGTGCGCGGGACTGGCGTAACATGGCGCTGCCTGTCACGGTTGCGCAAGGATCGATCCGCCTGCGCGCGGGGGTGGCGGGACGCAGGCCGCGCCCCGTCCTGCCGTCTGAAGCGGCGTCAGGCGCGCCCGTAGGCCTCGGCAATCGCGATCTGAAGGGCGTCCTTCACCGACTTGTCTGTATAGACCATCAGCTGAAACGCCGGGTAATAGCGTTCCGCCGACATCACGGCGGCGCTGATCATCGTGTCGATCTGTTCGGGCGAGGCGATATTGCCGCCCGCCAGCACCAGTCCGTATTTGTAGACCATCAGCTTGGGTTCCGCCCAGTAGCTGAAGGCGCCGGCCCAGCACTGGTCGTTGACCGCGTTCAGCCCCTCATAGAGCGCCGGAAGCCGCTCGACCGGGGGTTCCATCTCGAAGGTGCAGATCATGCGCAGGGTTTCGTCGCCGCCGGACCAGGCCAGCGTGATCGAGTAGGTGCGCCACTGCCCCTCGACCGCCATGGCGATCTGGTCGTCCGCGATGCGGTCGAATTCCCAGTCGTTGAACTCGGCGATGTGCTCGACGATGTCGATGGGATGCACGTCTTCGGTCAGATACTGCTCGGACAGGGCCATGCCTTCACCTCTTTGGTTCGTAGCGCAAGGGCTGCTCAAACCCCCCAAGCGCTTGCCGCCTGCTCTAGGGCCTGCGGAGCTTCCCTCGCGCCCTTACAAGATATGGTGCCTGTGCCGCAGGTGCCCTGTAAAGCGAAATTTTGTTGATAACTCCAATAATCTGTGGACCAATCCGATTCGTGTTCAAGATATGGGTAAAGCTTCGGCTGCGTCCTTCAGCGCCCGGGCAAAGATCTGCTGGGACCGGCTTGGTGCGGCTTCCGGGCGGGTCATCAAGCCCACCGGCCCGGCGGTCAGGCCAAGGTCCAGCGGCAGCGCGATCAGGCGCCCGTCGGCGCGGTCCTGCGCCACCACGCCCTCGGATATGAACCACAGCGCGTCGGTCATGCGCAGGTAGCTGCGCCCGAAGGCGCCGGACACGCAGTCGATCCGGTCGGCGAAGCTGGTCAGCCCCTGCGCCATGCACCAGCGGTCTACCAGCGGCCGGATCGCGGCGCCCTCGGGCGGGTAAAGCACCGGCCAGCGGGTCAGCGCCTCGGCGGCCGGGGGGGCGCCCTCCAGTGGATGGCCGGCGCGCGCGACCAGCACCACCCGCTCCTGGTGCAGCTGCATGAAAGAGACACCCTGCATCGTCTCGGCGGCGCCCATGCGCCCGATCACCATGTCCAGCCGCCCCTCCCGCAGGTCCGCGGTCAGGGCCCCATGCGCGCCGTCGCGCAGGTGCAGCCGGGTGTCGGGCGACAGGGCGCGGAACCGCAGCACCGCCTCGGGCATCAGCCGCGCCGCGACCGAGGGCAGGGCGCCCACGCGCAGGGCCTCTCCGCCGCCCTTGCGCAGTTCCGCCACCCCGTCCAGCCCGCGCCGCAGGGCGGCAAGGCTCTGCCCGGCGAATTCAAGGAAGACGCGGCCTTCCGCCGTCAGCCGCACGCCGCCCCGGTCCCGGGTCATCAGCGCGGCGCCCAGCAGGTCCTCCAGTTCCTTCAGCGTCTTCGAGACGGCGGGCTGCGTCAGGTTCAGCTCGGCGCAGGCGGCCTTCAGGCTGCCCAGCCGCGCGATGGCCAGAAAGCACTCCACATGCCGCAGCTTGATCCGCCGGTCTATCACCTGACTTTCCTTTTTGGTTAAGTAAGTGTCCCGATATCTCATTTTACATCTGCATTCCAGACAGTATCTGCTGGCGCAAAGGGAAGGAGATCTTCATGCGCACGCAGGTCTGTATCATCGGCGGAGGGCCGTCCGGGCTGCTTCTGGGCCAGCTTCTGCACCGTCAGGGCATCGAGACGGTCATCCTTGAACGCAAGACCAAGGACTATGTTCTGGGCCGCATCCGCGCGGGCATCCTCGAACGCGGTACCGTCGGGCTGATGCGCGAGGCCGGTGTCGGCGCGCGCATGGACCGCGAGTGCTTTGTCCATGACGGCACGGTGATCTCCTACGGCGAGGACCAGTTCCGCATCGACTTCACCGAGCACACCGGCAGCCATGTCGTGGTCTACGGCCAGACAGAGATGACCCGCGACCTCTACGAGGCACGCGAAGCGGTCGGTGCGCCGATTGTCTACCAGGCCGAGGGCGTCACGATCCACGGCGCCGACAGCGATGCGGCCCATGTGACCTATGTGAAGGACGGCACCGAGCACCGGATCGACTGCGACTTCATCGCCGGTTGCGACGGTTTCCATGGCGTCAGCCGTCAGGCGATCCCGCTGAGCACCCGAAAGGAATACGAAAAGATCTACCCCTTCGGCTGGCTGGGCGTGCTGTCGGAAACGCCCCCCGTGCACGAGGAACTGATCTACGCCGGGTCAGAGCGCGGTTTCGCGCTGTGTTCCATGCGCAATGCCAACCTCAGCCGCTACTATATCCAGTGTTCGCTGTCCGACAGCCCCTCGGACTGGACCGATGCCGCCTTCTGGCAAGAGCTGAAGCGCCGCATCCCCGAGGAGCACGCCGAGGCGCTGGTCACCGGCCCCACCATCGAGAAAAGCATCGCGCCGCTGCGGTCTTTCGTGACCGAGCCGATGCGCTGGGGGCGTCTGTTCCTCTGCGGCGACGCCGCCCATATCGTGCCGCCCACCGGCGCCAAGGGGCTGAACACGGCGGCCAGCGATGTACACTACCTGTATACCGGGTTGACGCAGCATTATCAGGGCGATGACGAGGGGCTTGACCGCTACTCGGAGCGCGCGCTGGCGCGGGTCTGGAAGGCCGAGCGGTTCAGCTGGTCGATGACCAACCTGCTGCACCGCTACCCGGACATGTCGCCGTTCGACATCAAGATGCAGCAGGCCGATGTCGCCTTCCTCAGGTCCAACACGCAGGCGCAATCGGTTCTGGCCCAGAACTACATCGGCCTGCCATACTGACCCCCGGAGGAGACCCATGACCAACCGTTTCGATACCGGCATGACGGTGCGCCGCCGCGTTCTCGGCGAGGCCCATGTCGACCGCGCCGAGGCCGCGAAGACCGACTTCGACGCGCCCTTCCAGGAAATGATCACCGAAAGCGCCTGGGGCACGGTCTGGGCCTCGGACCGCATCTCGGACCGCGAACGGTCCATGCTGACGCTGGCGCTGCTGGCGGCGACCGGCAACTTCGAGGAAATCCCGATGCACATCCGCGCCACCGCCCGCACCGGGGCGACGAAGGCCGATGTGGCCGAAGCCTTCCAGCATGTCGCCATCTATGCCGGTGTGCCGCGCGCCAACCACGCGCTGAAGCTGGCGAAACAGACCTACGCCGAGATGGAACAGGACTAAGCCGGGAAACGCGCACGACCCCGGACCCGAGGAGGACCCGATGACCAACGGATACACCGCGCGCGACCGCGCATGGCACCCGCCTGCGCTGACGCCGCTTTACAAGACCAGCGTGGCGCGCTCGCCGCGCTTCGCGCCGCTGGGCCACGCGACCTCGGCCTCGGAAGAGACCGGTCCGGTCTTCGGCCACGACATCCTCGGGCCGAAGGACAACGACCTGATCACCAACTTCGCGGCGCCCGGCGAGATGGCCATCGGCCCGCGCATCGTCGTGCAGGGCCATGTCCGCGACGAATTCGGCCGCACGGTGCCGCATACGCTTATCGAGGTCTGGCAGGCCAATGCGGGCGGGCGCTATCGCCACAAGAAAGAGGGCTACCTCGCGCCGCTGGACCCGAACTTCGGCGGCTGCGGGCGCTGCATCACCGACGAGAACGGCTTTTACGAGTTCCTGACGGTCAAGCCCGGCCCCTATCCCTGGCCCAACGGCCCGGACGACTGGCGGCCCGCGCATATCCACCTCTCGGTCTTCGGCCATTCCTTCGCGCAGCGGCTGATCACGCAGCTGTACTTCGAGGGCGACCCGATGATCTGGCAATGCCCCATCGTCGGCACGATCCCCTCGAAAGAGGCCATCGAAAGCCTGATCGCCCGGCTCGACCGCAGCAATTCCCTGCCGATGAACGCGCTCTGCTACCAGTTCGACATCACCCTGCGCGGCCGCCGCCAGACCATGTTCGAAAACCGCCCGGAGGGACTGTGATGACCCGCGCCAAGGAAACCGCCTCGCAGACCGCCGGACCCTATGTCCACATCGGCTGCACCCCCAATTTCCTCGGGATCGAGGGCATCTTCCCCGAAGATCTCGGCACGCGGATGATCACCGGCACCCCCGAGGGGGAGCGCATCACCGTGACCGGATCGGTCATCGACGGTGCGGGCAATGTTCTGAAAGACGCGCTGGTCGAGATCTGGCAGGCCGATGCGGCGGGGAAATTCCCCGGCCATGGCGGCGCCGAGGGTTTCACCGGCTGGGGCCGCAGCCCCGGCGACATGGAAACCGGCGAGTTCACCTTCGAGACCCTGAAACCGGGTCGCGTTCCCTGGCACGACGGCCGCAAGCAGGCGCCGCATATCACCGTCTGGGTGGTGGCGCGCGGCATCAATCTTGGCCTGCACACGCGGATCTACTTCCCCGACGAAGAGGAAGCCAATGCCGAGGATCCGATCCTGCAACGGGTCGAACACCGACAGCGCATCAAGACCCTGATCGCCCGGAAGACCCCAGAAGGCTACCGCTTCGACATCCGCCTTCAGGGCGAGGACGAGACGATCTTCTTCGACATCTGACCCCTGGTGTTTCACGGCAGGGAAAGGCGCACCCGCTGCTTCTTCTCTGTTGAAATACTCACAGCAACGCCCGCCCCAATCGCCTCGCCCGCCCTCTTGCACCCGGCCGGCATCCGCCGCAGGGTGCCGCCCAAAAACAAGGAGCGCCCAACACATGACCAAACCCTGCATCATCTGCGTTGCCATCACCGGCTCTGTCCCCCGCAAGTCGGACAACCCGGCGGTGCCCGTGACGATCGAAGAGCAGATCGAAAGCACGCAGGCGGCCTTCGAGGCGGGCGCCTCCATCGCCCATTGCCATGTCCGCGACGAGGACGAGACCCCGACCTCGGACCCCGAGCGCTTTGCCCGTCTCAAGGAGGGTCTGGAAAAGCATTGCCCGGGCATGATCGTGCAGCTGTCCACCGGTGGCCGCTCCGGCGCCGGTCAGGCGCGCGGCGGGATGCTGCCGCTGCGGCCCGACATGGCGTCCCTGTCGGTCGGGTCGAACAACTTCCCGAGCCGGGTCTACGAGAACCCGCCGGATCTGGTGGACTGGCTGGCCGCCGAGATGAAGACCTATGAGGTCAAGCCCGAAATCGAGGCCTTCGACCTCAGCCACATCTTCAAGGCCGCCGAGATGAACCGCGACGGGCGCATTCCCGGCAAGCTCTACGTGCAATTCGTCATGGGCGTGAAGAATGCCATGCCCTGCGACCGTGAGGTCTTCGACTATTACATCAAGACCGTGCAGCGTCTGGTGCCGGATGCCGAGTGGTGCGCCGCGGGCATTGGGCGTCACCAGGTCGAGGTCAACGAATGGTGCATCGCCGCCGGCGGCCACACCCGTACCGGGCTGGAGGACAACGTGCGCTGGGACAAGCAGACGCTGGCTCCGTCGAACGCGGCGCTGGTGCAGCGCGCGGTGGACCTGTGCGAGAAATACGAGCGTCCCGTGGCCACATGGCAGCAGGCCCGCGAGATCCTCGGGCTGCGGGCCGTCTGACGGGCCTTGCCCGCCTCCGCATCGACGGAGGCGGGCACACGGGGGTGCCCGAAGGCGGGGGCAGGGGCGCTCTGCCCCCGCTTTATCCGGCCCCGCGCGGGTATCGGGACGGTTCTGGTCGCGCAAAGGCCTTCGGGGAAGGCCGCGGCCCGGGGGCAGGGCCCGCCGCCGTGGCCTTACACACAGGACGTGGCTTGAACTTTCGCACAGGTTCCGGGCACTCTTGGCGCCAGTATTCCCAGGCCGATCTCTTTGACCCAGACCCTTCCCCTGCCCCAGGACGCGCCCGACGGCTGCATCGCGACAGAGTTCGCGGGTAAGCGCTGGCGCCTGTTCACACTGGCCTTCGTGACCGGGCTCTATACGGTGCTGACGCTGGGCTTCTACCGCTTCTGGCAGAAGACCCGCCTGCGCCGCTGGTATTGGTCGGCGATCCGCCCCGGCGGGCAGCCGCTGGAATACGTGGGCGATCCCTTCGAAAAGCTGCTGGGCTTCCTGATCGCCGTCGTCATCCTCGCCTTCTACATCGGCGTGGTGAACCTGCTTCTGATGTTCGCCAGCTTCAGTCTGTTTCACGGCAATTTCGCCGCCTATCTTCTCAGCTTCGTCGGCGTCGTCCCGGTCTGGTTCTACGCCCGCTACCGCGCACGGCGCTACGTGCTGGCCCGCACACGCTGGCTGGGCCTGCGCTTCGGCCTTGCGCCCGGGGCCTGGGGCTACGCCTTCCGGGCGCTGCTGTACTGGTTGCTGACGCTGCTGACGCTGGGCCTGCTCTGGCCGCTGATGACCTTCCGGCTGGAGAAATACCGCACCGACCGAACCTTCTACGGCGACATACGGATGCAGCAAGAGGGACGGTGGAGCATGCTCCTGGGCGCGCTCAAGTGGATCGGCTGGTCGCTGGTCGTGGGCCTCGTGACGCTGGGCTTCGCGCTGAACGGGCTGGTGGCGATGGTGATCCTCGGCTGCATTGTCGGACCGGTGATGTTCCTCTACGGCCTCGCCTATTACCGCGTCGAGACGCTGCAACGCCTGACCGCCCACAAGCGCGCCGGTCCCCTGCGGCTCTCGCTGGAGGCGCGGCCGTGGCGGGTGCTCTGGATCACCGGCTCAGGCTATCTCTTCTCGGCGCTGGCCTCCGCCGTGCCCTCGCTGGTGCTGCTGGGGCTGTTCCTGCACCTGCAAAGCCTTGGCGAGCAGGTCACCGTCGGTCATGTGACCGAGGCCCTGGCACAGGCCGACCGCTGGCTGGTGGTGGCGCTGTCGGTGATGACCTACTTCGGCATCTTCCTCGTCTGGACAGCCACCACACATGTTCTGGTGACCATGCCGCTCTGGCGCCACTACGCCACCGGCCTGACCGTTCACGGCACGGGCCACCTGCCGCAGATCCGCCAGCGCCCGAGGGACGAACACACAGAGGCCGAAGGCTTTGCCGAGGCGCTGGACGTGGGGGCCTCGCTGTGACCGAACCCACCGTGATCCACGTGGGCGCGCCGCCCGAGCCGCGCTTCGAGGCGCTGTACCTCGACGGGGAAAGCGCTGCGCCGGAGCGGGTGACGCTGACGGTCGACCGGGCGCGCGGCACGCTGACCGGGCGCGGCATCGACTGGCCACTGGCCGAGATCCGCGAGGTCCGCGATCAGGCGGGCGCCGACCTCATGGTGCTGCGGCTGGCGGGCGATCCGGTGCGGCGGCTGATCCTGCGCGACTTCGGCCTGCGCCCCTTCCTGCCGGGCCGTCTGCGCGCCGCGCCGGTGACACGGCGCGGGCGGCTGATGGGCTGGGCGGTGGCGGCGCTGGCCTCTGTCGCGCTGATCCTCGGCGTACTGGTGCCCACCATGGCCGACCAGCTTGCGGGCTACATCCCGCCCGAGGGCGAGCGCGCGCTGGGCGAAGTCACCCTGACCCAGATCCGCGAGGCCATGGACGAGACCGGCCTCGCCCCCGTGCGCTTCTGCACCGATCCCAACGGCCGCGCCGCCCTGCGCCAGATCGAAGAGCGCCTGACCGCGGGCGCCGCCCTGCCGGTGCCGCTGAGCGTGCATGTTCTCGACCACGAGATGATCAACGCCTTCGCCCTGCCGGGCGGGCATATCGTCTTCTTCCGGGGCCTGATCGAGGCAGCCGAGACGCCCGAAGAACTGGCCTCGGTCTTCGCGCATGAGATCGGCCATGTCGTCAGCCGCGACCCGACGCGGCACGCGCTGCGCTCTGCCGGGTCCATCGGCGTGCTGGGCCTGCTGTTCGGGGATTTCGCGGGCGGCACGGTGGTCCTGTTCCTGACCGAGCGGCTGATCGAGGCGCGCTACAGTCAGGACGCAGAGGCGGCGGCGGACAGCTACGCCCATGCCATGCTGGAAGCGGCGGGCATCGCCCCGGCGGCGCTGGGCGACATGTTCGAGCACCTGCTGCGCGAGGCCGGGGACACGCAGGGCGTCATGGCGCATTTCCTCTCACACCCACGGCTCGGCGACCGTATCGCCCGCGCACGCGCCGCAACGCCGGATGGGTTTCAAGCCCGGCCCCTGCTGGACGACGAGGGCTGGGCCGCTCTGAAATCCGTCTGCGGGACATAGGCGGACCTGCGGGGGCCGTCGATGGCCCGCAAGTACCCTGCCTGCGCCATGGATTCACTTGAAGCCCGCGCCGGTTCTGGTTGTCCCGCGCCGGTCGTGAAAGCCGCGCTCCAATCTCGGGTGCCGCGTGCGGGGCAGGGAAGTCGCAGGGCCGCCCCGCTTCGAGCGCCGCCACCGACTTTCCCGGCGTCCGATATCTTCCTTGCCGCCGACGCATCAGCGGGTATCCCTGTCCCCCAAGCCCCTGCGACCGAAGTCCCATTTCCCGCCGAACCGGAAAGCCTTTAGCCTGCCGCCATGCGCCTGCCCCTGCTGATCGCCCTCACCATGACCGCCTTCGCGGCGAATTCCGTGCTCAACCGCGCCGCCGTCGGTCCCGGTTTGATCGACGCCACCGCCTTCGGGACGGTGCGCCTGTGGTCCGGGGCGCTCTGCCTTGCGGTGCTGTGCCTGGTGCTGCGGGGGACGGTCCGGTTGGGCGGGCCGGGGCGCGTTGCGGGCGTGTTGGGTCTGCTGCTTTATATCTACGGCTTCTCGGCGGCCTATGTGGCGCTGGATGCGGGGCTGGGGGCGCTGATCCTCTTCGGCACGGTGCAGGTCACCATGTTCGCGGGCAGCTTCGCGGGTGGAGAGCGCCCGCACGCGCTGCGCTGGGTCGGTGCGGGGCTGGCCTTTGCCGGGCTGGTCTGGCTGCTCTGGCCCTCGGGGTCCGGGTCGGTCAGCCTGCTGCACGGGGCGGCGATGCTGGTGGCGGGCCTTGGCTGGGGCGTCTATTCGCTGGCCGGGCGCAAGGCGACCGATCCGCTCTCGGCCACCGCCGCCAACTTCCTGATCGCCGCGCCCCTTGGCCTGCTGCTGGCGCAAGGCCTGCCGGTGAGCCTTGACGCCGCGCCCTCCACTGCGGCGGGACTGGCGCTGGCGGTGGCCTCTGGCGCGCTGACCTCTGGGCTGGGCTATGCGCTGTGGTACCACGTCCTGCCGCAGATCACGGGCACGGCGGCGGCGGTGGCGCAGCTGACCGTGCCGGTGATCGCCATGGCGGGCGGAATGCTGGCGCTGTCCGAGCCGCTGACGGCGCAGTTCGTCGTGGCCTCTGTCGTGGTGCTCGGCGGCGTGGCGCTGTCGCTGGTGCGGCGGTAGCCCCGGGCGCGAAGCCGCGCAGCGTCGGGCCGTGGTTCGGCGATCCTTTGGGGGCAGGATGGCAGTTTATCCCGGCAAAATCCGTATGGGGCCAGTCAGGTCGCGCTTGCATTGGCCATATCGCCGGGCCAGGGGGCGGCCCGGCGATGCGCGGCGGCCTGCGGCCTAGATTCCGCGCTGAAGGCATCCAAGGAGCGGCCACACCCTAGTCAGCCAGCACCTGAAAAGGCGCCTTCCAAACGAAAAAGCGCCCCCGCGATTTCCCGCGAGGGCGCCCAAAACTTTCAGCCGGTCAGCCTTACAGCTTCTCGGTCAGTTCCGGCACGATCTGGAAGAGGTCGCCCACGAGGCCGTAGTCGGCGACCTGGAAGATCGGCGCCTCTTCGTCCTTGTTGATCGCCACGATCACCTTGGAATCCTTCATCCCCGCAAGGTGCTGGATGGCCCCAGAGATGCCCACGGCGATGTAAAGCTCGGGCGCCACAACCTTGCCGGTCTGGCCGACCTGCCAGTCGTTCGGCGCAAAGCCCGAGTCGACCGCAGCGCGCGACGCGCCAACTGCCGCGCCCAGCTTGTCCGCCAGCGCTTCGATGATCTTGAAGTCCTCTTCGGAGCCGACGCCACGGCCACCCGACACGACGATACCCGCCGAGGTCAGTTCCGGACGGTCGCTTTCGGCGACCTTGTCCTCGACCCACTCGGACAGGCCCGGGTTCTCACCCGCGCCGATGGTCTCGACCGAAGCCGAACCGCCCGTCGCGGCGGCGTCGAAGGTCGAGGTCCGGAAGGTGATGACCTTGGTGGCGTCCTTGGACTTCACCGTCTGCATCGCGTTGCCCGCGTAGATCGGGCGCACGAAGGTGTCGGCGTCCACGACCTCGGTCACGTCGGTCAGCACCATCACGTCCAGCAGGGCGGCAACGCGCGGCAGGATGTTCTTGGCGTCCGTCGTGGCGGGCGCGACGATGTGGCTGTAGTCGCCGGCCAGCGAGGCGATCAGCGCGGCGACCGGCTCTGCCAGACGGTGACCGTAGAGGTCGTCCTCGGCCAGCAGCACCCTGGACACGCCCTCGATGGTCGCGGCCTCGTCTGCGGCGGCCTTGGCGGATGCGCCCGCGGCCAGCACGGTCACGTCACCCAGCGCCTTTGCGGCGGAAACCGCCTTGGCGGTGGCATCCATCGACAGGGCGCCGTCTGTAATCTCGGCAATCAGCAGAACGGCCATCACACGACTCCCTTTTCTTTCAGCTTCGACACCAGTTCGTCGACCGAACCGACCATCTCGCCCGCCGAGCGCGCCGCCGGTTCCGAGGTGCTGACGATCTCGAGACGCGGCGAGACGTCGACGCCGTAGTCGGCGGCGGTCTTCTCATCCAGCGGCTTCTTCTTCGCCTTCATGATGTTCGGCAGCGAGGCATAGCGCGGCTCGTTCAGACGCAGGTCGGTCGAAATGATGGTCGGCATCTTGACCTTCACGGTCTGAAGGCCGCCGTCGACCTCACGCGTGACCACGGCGTGCGCGCCGTCCACGTCGACCTTGTTGGCGTACATCGCCTGCGACCAGCCCAGCAGGGCCGACAGCATCTGCCCGGTGGCGCCAAGATCGTTGTCGATCGCCTGCTTGCCGCACAGGACGAGGCCCGGCTCTTCTTCCTTGACGATGGCGGCAAGGATCTTGGCCACGGCCAGCGGTTCGATATCGGTGTGCACGTCATCGGCGGCAACAACGAGGATCGCCCGGTCGGCCCCCATGGCCAGCGCGGTGCGCAGGGTTTCCTGCGCCTGCTTGACGCCGATGGAAACCGCGATGACTTCCTCGACCTTGCCGGCTTCCTTCAGGCGGATCGCCTCTTCGACGGCAATCTCGTCGAAGGGGTTCATCGACATCTTTACGTTGGCCAGATCGACGCCGCTCCCATCCGCCTTCACGCGGACCTTCACGTTGTAGTCGATCACGCGCTTGACAGGCACCAGTACCTTCATCAGCGGTTCTCTCCTCATGATGCGGGACGGGCCCGCGGTTTCCTCGCAAAACGGTGTAGCGTGCAGCCGCAGCGACAAACAGGGTAAAATCGTCACGTTAGCACCAACCAACGTCGCGTTTCCGCCGCCAGTCGCCCGAATCCACCCCATTGCCGCCTGCCGGGGCGGCCCTGTCCCGCAAAATTGCTCCATGCAAAACAGGAACATCCACCTGCCCTGCGGTCCATGGCAGGGATTCCCGACTTTACCCCCCGGCCGCCCCTCTTCATCTTGCCCGAAAAACCGCATGTACACGGAAAGGGCAGTCGCGATGCACGAGGGAACCGAAACGATGGCGCTTCGCTATACCGGCGAGAAGGGGCCGCTGTTCGGGCTGACGCTGAAGACCGGCCTGCTGACCGTCGTCACGCTGGGCCTCTACCGCTTCTGGGCCAAGACCCGCATCCGCAAATACATCTGGTCTTCGGTCAATGCCGGGGGCGATACCTTCGAATACACCGGCACCGGGCTGGAGAAGCTGCTTGGCTTCCTCGTCGCGATCGTCTTTCTCGCCGTCTACCTCGGCATCGTGCAGATGGTGCTGTTCTACTTCGGCCTGAACATCATGATCGATCCCGAGACGGCAGAGACCGCGCAGGTGATCGGGCAGATCGCCGCCATCTACATCTCGTTCTTCGCGGTGCTGCCCTTCCTGCTTTATGCGGTCTACCGCGCGCGCCGCTACAAGATGGCCCGCACCCGCTTTCGCGGCATCCGGCTGGGGATGGAGAAGGGCGCATGGGGCTATGTCGCCCGCGCGCTGCTCTACGGGTTTCTCAGCGTGATCTCGCTGGGCCTGCTGACGCCGCTGATGACCTTCCGGCTGGAAAAATACATGGCCGACCGCAGCTTCTACGGTTCGGCCCGGGTGCACCAGCACGGGCGCTGGACCGCGCTTTACCCGGCGATGAAGCACCTGCTGATCGGCATCGCGATCCTGTTGCTGTCGGGTGGCCTGATGGCATGGGGCGCCGTACCGCCCGCCGGATCGTTCGAGCCGCGCTCTGTCGTGATGCTGATCGGCGGCGGTGTCGGCACCTTCATAGGCTACGTCTGGGTGATCATCGGTTCAGTCTACTACGGCGTGCGCAGCTTCGGCTACCTGATGAGCCACAAGACCCTGGGCGACGAGATCGCCTTCGTCTCGGAACCGCGCGCCGGGGCCGTGGTCAAGATCTTCATTCTCGGCTTTCTCCTGCTCTCGGTGCTGGCCTCGGTCGCCTTCGGGGTGGTCGGCGCGCTGGCGGCGGCCTTCATCCCGCTGCTGATGGATGCGGGGCCGACGACGATGATCGTGCTGGCCCTGCTGGGGGCCCTTGGCTACGTGATCGCGCTGGTGGTGACGCAGGCGCTGTCGATGATCCTGATCACCCAGCCGATCCTCGCCCATTACATCGACACGATCCGGGTGGGGAACCCCGAGGCGCTGAACCGCATCGCCCAACGTGAGGCAGAGACCGGCGTCGACGCCGAGGGCTTCGCCGATGCGCTGGATATCGGCGGCGCGATCTGAGCGGGGGACAGACATGCAAGGCACCACGGCCCATTTCTACGACGGGCTGACGGCAGGGCGGCACGCGGTGCGTGTCGCCCTCTCCGATGACCGTCAGGCGCTGTTGATCGAAGGCGAGACCCTGCCCGAGCCGCTGCGCTGGCGGCTGATGGATCTGCGCGCGCTGGCCGACACGCAGGACAAGGGGCGGCTGACGCTGACTCGCATGGCTGCGACCGACGACGAGGCCCCGCGCGATCCCGCCCGGCTGGTGATCCTTGACCCGGCGCTGATCGACTGGATGCACCGCACCCGTCCCGGCCTCTTCCGGCGCGACGTCCGTCCCGGCACGGGCCGCAAGGTGCTGACCTACACGGCGGGCGCCGTCACCGCCGCCGTGCTGCTGCTCTTCGTGATCCTGCCCGCCATGGCGAATACGCTGGCGGGGGTGATCCCGGTGGAACGCGAGGTCGCCTTCGGCAAGACCGTCGTCGGCCAGATGGAACGCTTCCTCGGCGGGCGCGGTCAAAGCGGCTTTCGCTGCGACGCCCCGGCAGGGCGCGCGGCGCTGGACCGGATGCTGGCGCGGCTGACCGCCAATCAGGACATGCAATACGAGGTCAACCTCTCGGTCTTCGACCACGAGATGGTCAACGCCTTCGCCGCCCCGGGCGGGCAGGTTGTCATCCTGCGCGGCTTGCTCGACAAAGCCGACAGCCCCGACGAGGTCGCGGGCGTGCTCGCGCATGAAATCGGCCATGTCGAATCCCGTGACGCCACCCGCCACGCCCTGCGCGCAGCGGGCTCTGCGGGCCTGCTGACCATGTTCCTCGGCGACTTCACCGGCGGCGCCGCCGTCGCGGTGATCGGCGAACACCTGCTCTCGACCAGCTACACGCGCGAGGCCGAGACCGCCGCCGATGCCTTCGCCCTTCAGATGCTGGCCAGCGCGGATACCAGCACCGAGGGCCTCGCCGACTTCTTCGGCATCATCGACGAGATGCAGCAGGAGATGGGGATCTCGGTCCCGGAATACCTCTCGTCCCACCCGATGACCCAGGGCAGGGCCGACACCGCCCGCGCCTTCGCCGGAACACAGAACGATACCAGGCCCATCCTCAACAAGGCCGAGTGGCAGGCGCTGAAGGCCATCTGCGACTGACCCCGCCCGCCTTCCCTGTCAAAAAAACCGAAAGGCGCGGTCTCCCCGACCGCGCCCCCTGCTTCTTCTTGGTAAAAATACCTAGCTTCGGCCCGTCAGGGCCGCCCGTCACGCCACCAGTCTCTCGGCCCGCTTGAGATCGACCGAGACCAGTTGCGACACACCCTGTTCCTGCATGGTCACGCCGAACAGCCGGTCCATCCGCGCCATGGTCACCGCGTGGTGGGTGATGATCAGGAAGCGCGTCTCGGTCCGGCGGCACATCTCGTCCAGCATGTCGCAGAAGCGCGTGACGTTGGCGTCGTCCAGCGGCGCGTCGACCTCGTCCAGCACGCAGATCGGCGAGGGGTTGGCCATGAAGACCGCGAAGATCAGCGCCAGACAGGTCAGCGTCTGCTCGCCGCCCGACATCAGAGAAAGCGTCGACAGCTTCTTGCCCGGCGGCTGGCACATGATCTCCAGCCCGGCTTCCAGCGGGTCGTCCGATTCGACCATGACAAGGTTGGCCTCACCGCCGCCGAAGAGGTGGGTAAACAGCATGGTGAAGTTCGAATTCACCTGCTCGAAGGCGGTCAGCAGCCGTTCGCGGCCCTCGCGGTTCAGCGAGGCGATGCCGTTGCGCAGGGTGCGGATCGCTTCTTCCAGGTCGGCCTTCTCGGCGACCAGAGCGTCATGCTCTTCCTGCACCTCGCGGGCGTCGTCCTCGGCGCGCAGGTTGACCGCGCCCAAGGCGTCGCGCTGGCGCTTCAGGCGGCTGACCTCCTGCTCGATCGCATCGGCGGCGGGCGTCTGGTCCGGGTCCACGTGCAGCTTTTCCAGAAGCTGCGCGGGCGTGACCTCCATCTCCTCGAAGATACGCTCGGCAGCGGCGGCGACGGTCTCGCGCGCGGCTTCGGCCCGGGCCTCGGCGCGGGCACGGGCCTCGCGGGCCTCACCGGCCAGCCGCTCTGCGTCGCGCTCGGACGCGATGGTGGCGCGCAGCGCCGTCTCGGCAGAGGCCAGCGCGTCGGCGGCCACGCCCCGACGCTCTTCCGCCGCCTCGATGGACTCCGACATCTCGGCCCGCTTCGCCGCCAGTTCCCCGGGCACGTCCGAGGCCACGGCAAGCTCGTCCTCGGCCCCCGCCTTGCGCTCCGCCAGTTCCTGCGCGCGCTTCTCGGCGGTTTCCAGACGATGGCGCCAGCCCGAAAGCTCTTTCGTCACCTGCTGCGACCGGCCCTTGCGGGCCTCGCCCTCGCGCCGCAACTCGTCGGCGGCAGAGCGGCGGGCCATCATCGTCATGCGCGCCGCCTCGACCGTCAGCTTGACGTCCTCGGCACGGGCGCGGGCCTCGTCCAGATCCTCCAGCCCCGCCTGCGCGCGCTCGGCCTCCAGCAATTGCCCGCGCGCGGCACTGGCCTCGTCCTCGTAGCGTTTCACCGCCAGCGTTGCGTTCTCCAGACGGCTCTCGGCCAGGTCCCGGTCGTTTTCGGCGCGGTTCAGCGCGCGGGTGGCGTCTGTCAGGGCCTGATCGGCGCTGCGCCGGGCGTCACGGGCGTCCTTGTCGGCGCGCGTCAGCTCGGCCAGCCGCGCCACCAGCGCCTCATGCGCCGAGCGGGTCCCTTCAAGCCGGGCCTCTGCCTCGGTCATTTCCTGCTTCAGCGCCTCCAGCCGGTTCAGCTGCTCCAGCCGCAGCGCGGCGGCAGAGGGCTGATCCTCGGCCCATGCGCGGAAGCCGTCCCAGCGCCACAGGTCGCCTTCCAGCGAGACCAGCCGCTGGCCGGGTTGCAAGAGCGGTTGCAGGCGCGGCCCGGCCTCGGCATCGACGAGACCGATCTGCGACATGCGGCGTTCCAGCACATCGGGAACCGAGACATGCTGCGTCAGCGCGGTCACGCCCTGCGGCAGCGGTTGCGAGGCGTCGTAGGCGGGCAGCACCAGCCAGCCGGTCGGGCCATCACCCGCCACCTCGGGTGCGCGCAGGTCGTCGGCCAGCGCGGCACCCAGCGCCTTTTCAAAGCCCTGCTCGACCTGCAGCCGGTCGAGGATCTGCCCGCCCTCGGCGGTGTCGCGATCCAGAAGCCGCGCCAGCGCCGTCACCTCGGCGGAGAGCGCGTTCAACTCGCCCTCGGCGCTGGATCGTTCGCCCCGCGCCTCGGCCTCGCGCCCCTGCGTCTCGGCGCGGGCGGTTTCGGCCTCGGACAGGGCGACCTCGGCCTGCTCGGCCATCTCGGCGGCGTGCTCCTGCGCGAAATGTGCGCGCTCGGCGGCCTCGGTGCCGGTTTTCAGCGTCTCGCGGGCCTGCGTCACGGCGGCGCGGGCCTTTTCGGCCTCGGCCTCGGTGCGGTCCAGCGTCTTGCGGCTGTCCGCAAGGAAGCGCTGCGCCGACTGGTGGCGGGCGGCAAGGCGCGCCACGTCCTCGGTCTGGGCCGAAAGCTCCGCCTCGCGTTCGTGCAGAACCGTCGCCGCGTCCGACGCCATCTCCTGCGCCTCGGCCAGCCGGTCGTCGTGGCCGTCAGCGGCCTTGGCCAGCTCCTTCGCCTCCCACTCGAGGCGCTCGATGGTCTCGCCCGCGTCGCGGTTCAGCCCGGCCTCGCGCTCCATGTCGCGGGCCAGTTGCTCGATACGCTTGGTCAGCGTGGCGATGCGGTCCTGTGCCTGCTTTTCCTGATCGCCCAAAGCATCGCGCTGCACGGTCAGCCGTTGCAGGATCGCGGCGGCGATGGCCTCTTCCTCGCGCAGCGGCGGCAGGGCTTCTTCCTGCGTGGCGCGCAGGGTCTCGGCCTCGCGGGCGGCGGTCTCGGCCCGGGCGGTGGCGGTGATGGTCTCGCGCAGGGCGGCCTCGGCGACCGAGCGCGTCTCGTCGGCCTCGCGCCAGCGGCGGTACAGCAGCAGACCTTCGGCCTGCCGCAACTCCTCGCCGATGGCGCGGTAGCGCGCCGCCTGCTTGGCCTGCCGCGCCAGTTGCGCCAGCTGCGCGGCCAGTTGCTCGACCACGTCATCGACGCGCAACAGGTTCTGTTCGGCGCTGTTGAGCTTCAACTCCGCCTCGTGGCGGCGCTGGTAAAGGCCCCCGATCCCGGCGGCATCCTCCAGCACCTTGCGGCGGTTCTTGGGTTTGGCGTTGATCAGTTCCGAGATCTGCCCCTGCCGCACCAGCGCGGGCGAGGTCGCGCCCGTCGCCGCATCGGCAAAGAGCATCTGCACGTCGCGCGCCCGCACGTCCTTGGCGTTGACCTTGTAGGCGGACCCCACGTCGCGGGTGATGCGGCGCACGATTTCAAGCTGGTCGGTCTCGTTGAAGCCGGCAGGCGCAAGACGGTCGGCGTTGTCGATGGTCAGGCAGACCTCGGCGAAGTTGCGGGCGGGGCGGGTCGCGGCCCCGGCGAAGATCACGTCTTCCATCCCGCCGCCGCGCATGGCCTTGGCGCGGGTCTCGCCCATCACCCAGCGCAGCGCCTCCAGCAGGTTGGACTTGCCGCAGCCGTTCGGCCCGACCACGCCGGTCAGCCCGCGCGCGATGATCAGGTCCGTCGGATCGACGAAGCTCTTGAAGCCCGTAAGCCGGAGTTTTGTGAACTGCACCTGCCTGCTCCGATTCTCTCGGTTCGGATCAGGGTGCGGATTCGGGCCGAAGCTGTCAACGGCGGCGGGGGCGTATCTGGACGTCGATCACGGCTTTTCCACAAGATATCGCGGTCACATCCACGCGTGGGGACTATGATGCCTGGCATGTCAGCGCCCCGCTGCCGACCCCGTCACGTACCGTGAAGGCGCTGAGGTCGCAGTAGAGGTCGCGGCGCGCCTTCGGGATCTTGGGCGGCCTGCGCCCCGCGCAAGCCAGCCCGATCAACATCATCGCAGGATCGCCCTGCACCCAGTCCGCGTGGCAGCCGGTCTTCATCTGTGCGGCAATCGCGGCCTTGCGCGCAACGCTCTGGAACAGCGGGAAGGCCTCTGGCGAGGTGCGGACGGCCTCAACCATGTCACCGCGAATGCGCAGGGTGAAGGTGCTGCCCTCGACCCGGCTGACCACTTTTTCGGCGCCGCGAAACCCCGGCCCCGCCGCATCGCAGGCGGCGAGGCCGAGGCACAACACAAGAGAAACCGGTCGCATGCCCCATGCTGCGCCAAGAGGGTTACCATAGGGTTAACCTATGAACGCACGGCACCGGTCAGCACTGATCTGCGCGCGCCTTTTCGCCTTTGGCCCTGGACAGCCAGGGGTGAAAAGGGGGCGGAGGCGCCGCCGGTGCAGGGGCCTCAGTTGAACTTATTGTCCCGGGGGAAGCCGCGCGGTGCCATGCGCCCCGACCCGGCGCGCTTTCCGGTCCATTCCTCTAGGTTGCTCTCGGTCCGGGTGCGGCCGGCCGGATCGCTCCACGAGAGGCCCTCGGAGAGGGTGAAGGTGCGGGCGTCGGACATCCCGCCATCCTTGTATTTCTGCAGGCGTACCCCCTTGCCGCGGCCCATTTCGGGCAGTTCGTCCAGCGCGAAGACCAGCACCTTGCGGTTCTCGCCCACCACGGCGACGTGGTCGCCCGCGACGGCGCGGCAGACCAGCGCGCGGGCCGGGGCGCGGACGTTCAGCACCTGCTTGCCCGCGCGGGTCTGGGCGATCACCTCGTCCTCGGGCACGACAAAGCCGTCGCCCGCCGTCGAGGCCACCAGCAGCTTGCCGCCGGGGCGGTGGATGAACAGGTCGACGATCTCGACCTCGTTGGGCAGGTCCACCATCAGGCGCAGCGGCTCACCCATGCCGCGCCCGCCGGGCAGGTTCGCCGCAGAGACCGTGTAAAAGCGCCCGTTGGAGCCGAAGACCAGCAGGCGGTCCGTGGTTTCGGCGTGGAAGATGAAGCGCGGGCCGTCGCCGTCCTTGAACTTCAGTTCGCGGTCCAGCGCGATATGGCCGGTCATGGCGCGAATCCAGCCCATCTGCGAACAGACCACGGTGATCGGCTCGCGCTCGATCATCGCCTCGAGCGGGACCTCCTCGGCCTCTGTCGCCTCGGCGAAGGTGGTCAGGCGCGCGCCGCGGGCGAAGTCCTTGCCAAAGCGCTTGCGGGTCTCGCGCAGTTCCTCGGCGATGCGCTGCCATTGCAGGTCTTCGCTGTCGAGCAGATCCTCGAGGCCCGCGCGTTCCTCCATCAGGGCGTCGCGCTCGCGCACCAGTTCCAGCTCTTCGAGGCGCCGCAGCGAGCGCAGGCGCATGTTCAGGATCGCCTCGGCCTGCACGTCGGACAAACCGTCCTCGCGGCCCGCGTAGCGGCTGGGGATCTTGCGCTCGTCCTCTTCCTCGGCCAGCACGCTGCGCGCCACCGCCTCGGGGTCGGCGACCATAGACAGGCCCGCCAGGTCGACACCGGCCAGCGGCGAACGGTAGTCGCCTTCGTCCATGGCGCGGGGGATGGTGTCCTGATGCGGCTTCGACCAGTCCTCGTACATCAGGGCGGCCTTGGGGTCTTCGTCGTAGCGGATGATGTCGATCACCCGGTCGAGGTTCAGGAAGGCCACGATGAAGCCTTCGAGCACCTCCAGCCGGTTGTCGATCTTCGCCATCCGGTGCCGGGCGCGCCGGGTCAGCACGTCACGGCGGAAGTCGAGGAAGGCGCGCAGCACCTCCTTGAGCGAGCAGACTCTGGGCGTCACGCCGTCGATCAGCACGTTCATGTTCAGCGAGAACCGCAGTTCGAGGTCTGAGTTGCGGAACAGCAGGTTCATCAGCACGTCGGGGTCGACGTTCTTGGACTTGGGTTCCAGAACGATGCGGACGTCTTCGGCGCTTTCGTCGCGCACATCCGCCAGCACCGGGATCTTGCGGGTCTGGATCAGTTCGGCGATGCGCTCGATCAGCTTGGACTTCTGCACCTGATAGGGGATCTCGGTCACGACCGCCTGCCATGTGCCGCGGCCCAGATCCTCGGAGTGCCAGCGCGCGCGCAGCCGGATCGACCCGCGCCCGGTGGAATAGGCCTGCGCGATGTTCTCCGCCGGTTCGACGATCACGCCGCCGGTGGGAAAGTCCGGGCCGGGCACGTATTGCAGCAGCGTGTCGTCCACCGCGTTGGGCGACTTGATCAGATGCAGACAGGCGTTGATCAGCTCGCCGATGTTATGCGGCGGGATATTGGTCGCCATGCCCACCGCGATGCCGCTGGAGCCGTTGGCCAGAAGGTTCGGGTAGGAGGCCGGCAGGACAGAGGGTTCGGTCAGACGGCCGTCGTAGTTGGGGCGGAAGTCGACGGCGTTCTCGTCCAGCCCGTCCAGCAACGCCTCGGACATCACCGTCATGCGCGCCTCGGTGTAGCGTGAGGCCGCCGGGTTGTCGCCGTCGATATTGCCGAAGTTGCCCTGACCGTCGACCAGCGGGTAGCGGATCGTGAAGTCCTGCGCGAGACGCGCCATGGCGTCGTAGATCGCCGCGTCGCCATGCGGGTGGAAGTCCCCCATGGTGTCGCCGCTGATCTTTGCGGATTTCAGGAAGCCGCCGGTGGAACTAAGCCGCAGGCGGCGCATTGCATAAAGGATGCGGCGGTGCACCGGCTTCAGCCCGTCCCGTGCATCGGGCAGCGCCCGGTGCATGATGGTGGACAGCGCATAGGTCAGATAGCGCTCTCCGATCGCCCTGCGCAGAGGCTCTGCAAGGTCGCGGGGATTGGTCTCGGGATCGATGTCGTCGTCGCTCATATCGGTCGTGATACAGTTGCGATGCAGCCGCAGCAAGCACGGCCACGGGAATGTTTCCCGCTTTTTCTCTTAAGGGGGAATGGGGAATCATGTATGGATCATTGAATGTCACAACTGCTGCTGGTGGCATTGGGCGGGCCTTGGGAACGGTCTGACCCGTAGACGGGGGATTGATCATGTTTCGGGTGATGTTCATCACATTCGGAGTGCTTGGATGGGCTTGGTACGAGCTGTCGGGCGGGTCTGAATTCGAAGCCGGGGACATTGGCGTCACGCTGATGGCCGCCGTTCCCGATACACCGCTCGAGGCATCCCCCGGGCCCGAGGTCTCGCGGGCGGACAGGTCCGCATCGGACCTCAGTTCCGTCGCGCCGGTGCGCGAGGCAGCGGCCCCGGTCCGGCAGCCCCTGCCCGAACCCGCCAAGGCGGTCATCGCCGCAGAGCCCGTGGTGCCCGCCGACCCGCAGAAGTTCGCGGCCCTTCTGGAAACGGCCCTGCCGGACGAGCCCGAGGGCAACTTCGACGATGTGCCCGTGGCTCAGGTCACGCCGGTTGCCGCCACCGCCCAGCCTGCCGTTGAAGCGCCTGCGGTGGCAGAGCCTGCCCTTGCCGACCCGCAAAGGGCGGACCTGCGCGTGGTTGTCGGGTCGCGGGTCAACCTGCGGGACGGTCCGGCCACCAGCTACGGTGTGGTGACCCAGCTTCTTCAGGGTGAATTCGTCGAGGTCCTCGATGAAACCGGCGATGGCTGGGTGCGCCTGCGCGCCGTCGATGGCGACAACGAGGGCTGGATGTCTGCCAGTTTCCTCGTCGCCTCGAACTGAGCCGCCCCGAACTGGCGGTCAGATCAGGTATATCGCCAGACCGATCGCGCCGAGGATGAAGGCGTAGCCGATCAGCGCGAACAGCCCGTCCCGCAAGAGCAGCGTCATCGCCATCAGCGAGACCGCCGCGCCAAGAATCGAGGACGAGAAGGGCACCAGCTCCAGCACCGGCATGGCCAGACCGCAGAGCAGGCACAGCAGGTGCGTGATGCGGTCGAAGGGGGGGCGGACGAGAACCCGCAGCCGTTCGCGCGAGTGGCGATCCAGCCAGCGCGCCGGTTTGCGCAGGGTCTTGACCGCCGATTTCAGCTTGTCCGACGGGATCTTGCGGCGCTGCAACCATTGCGGCAGCCACAGCGACTCGCGCCCGAAGAGCAACTGTGCCGAGACCAGCGCAATGCAGAGCCCGCAAAGGCTGGAAAATAGCGGAATCCCCGACAGCGGCGTGACCACGGCCAGCGCGGGGGTCAGCAGGACCGGCGTGAAAGAGGCGTGTTCCACCTCGCTCAGCAGGTGGCCCAGAGAGGTTTCGTCCTCCTGTGCGGCGTCGTGCAGTTCCTCGATGACCTCCGTCATGGTCTGGGGGCTGTCGTCGTAGCGGGTGGTGTCGTCCAGGGTCATTCTTGCGTTCCGTCGTCGTCCGGCAGGGCCGCGAACCACGCGGCCAGCGCCTCTATCTGTGCATCTGTCAGGTCGCGCGCGGCTGCGGTCATCAGGTCAGAGCCCTGGATCACCTCGTCCCGCCACAGCGCCAGCTGCGCGGCGATGAAGGCCTGGTTCTGACCGGCCAGCGCGGGGAAGGGCGGCTGGCCCGCGCGCGGTTCGCGGCTGCGGTTCGGGCCGTGGCAGGCCACGCAGGCGGGCACGTCGCGGGTGCCCTGCGTGGCCAGCGCCCGCCCCTCGGCGCTGCCCCCGGAGGCGTCGCGGTCGGTCGGCTCTGTCGCGAGGTATGCGGCAAGCGCGGCGTCCATGCTGGCCGGGTACAGGCTGACGGCTTGTTCCATCACGCCGCTGGGGCGCCCGGTGCCGCGATAGGCCTGCAACTGCGCCAACAGGTACTCGGGCGTCTGGATGTCGAGGCGGGGAACCATGCCGCCCACCGGGCCGTGGCAGGTCTGGCAATAGGCCTTCACCTGCTCCAGATCCTCGGGCTCGCGGCCAAGCGGCAGACCGGCTTGCGGCAGATCGGGGGCCGAGCCATCCTGAATCGTCATCAGGTAGGCGGCCACGCTCCACGTCTCGTCGCCGCGATCCAGCGCTGGCCAGCCGGGCATCCCGGTCATTTTCGCGCCGTTCTCGACGATCCATTGCATGTGATTGGGTTTCCAGTCCGCGACCGCCTCTTCAATATGGGGCGGCTGCGGCGACATCGCCAGCGCGGTGGCGGGGCGCGGCTGTCCCGGCACGGCATGGCATGCGGTGCATGCGGTGGCGTAATGCCCGGCCCCCAGCGCGATCAGGTCGGGGTCCGACAGGTCGGGCGCCTCGTCCATCGAGGGCGCGCGCAGCTTGATCGCCTGCCGGAAGGCGGTGTGCAGCAGCGGACCGACCCCCGGCCAGTGCCCGGCCTGCGCCGAGATGTTGTAAAGGCCAAGGCCCACGGTTGCGGCGCCTCCGATGGCGCCGGCAACGGCAAGGGCCGCAGCGGTCAGAACGGCGGTGCGGGTGTGGATCATGCGGGCGCCTCCCGGTTCAGGGCCTTCGCGCTCAGCCAGAGACCCGCCGCGAGGTAGATCGGCGTGCCGATCCCCAGCATCAGCATCCCGCCCAGTTGCTGCGCGGTGACATCCGGCGCGGTGCCGCAGAGCGCGGCGTACAGATCGCGCGGCGCGAGGATCAGCAGCGCGCCAAGCAGTGTCATGTGCATAGAGGTCAAGAGCATCCCGCCCGCGCCCGCCAGCGGCTGCGCGGCGCGCAGGCACCCGGCCCAGACAAACAGGCCGACCGCCAGAAAGCTCGCCTGTTCGGCCATGAAGGCGGGCAGCGACAGCCGTCCCAGCGCATGCGCCATGGGCAGGTGCCAGGCCCAGACGACGATGAATTCGAGCACCGCCGCCAGCAGCGGCGCCATGGCCAGCGCATCGGCCCAGCGGTCCGGCAGGCCCGCGACGATCAGCGGCGCGGCCACGGCGACCAGTCCCATGTGGCGCAGCATGTGGACCGGGAAAGCGGGCCAGAGCGCCTCCAGCGGGGCCAGCCAGAGGATCGCCAGAAGGCCCAGTCCCGCGCTCAGCGACAGCGCCTTCATTGGCAGCCCCCGATCAGCACCAGCGGCAGGGTCACGAAGACCACCCCGATAAACGAGATGATCGACAGCAGGAACGCCGCATGCCCGAGGAATTCATGGCGCGGTTCCGGCACGCCGACCTCTTTCGGCGTCTCGGCAAGGTTTTCCGGCCCCCATTGCCGGAAGCTGCGCCAGCCCAGCCAGACGATGGCCGCCAGCGCCGCCACCGACAGCGCCAGCAGCACCGCGCGCGACGGCCCGAATGCCAGCACGCCCTTGGCGCAGGCCACGGAAACCACGGCGTAGCAGGCGACGAAATGCACCGCCCAGACGGTGGGCGCGAAGGTGATGCGGATCAGGCTCTCGCGCTCTTCGGCGAATTCCTTCCGGTCGGCGTCGGGGCGCGGGGTCTTGTCGTTATCCGCGTCGCCCTTTTGCGGGCCCGCGTCGCGTTCGCCTCCGTCGGGGCGGGTGTTCTGCCGGGGGTCGGTCATGCCAGCGCCCTCGGGGCGAGGCCGATCACCGCACAGGCCACCAGCGCCGAGATCACGAGAAAGTGCCAGAACAGCGTGACGTTGTGGATGTCGGCGTCGTAGCGGGGCGTCATCTTGCCCGCCAGACTGCCCGCGAGGCAGTAAAGCTGCATGACGATGCCCAAACCGCCATGGACGGTGATCCAGATCACGATGGCGCAGACCGTGGCGGGGTAGACGTGGGTCGAGGGCTCCAGCGGCAGGACGGACCAGACCATCGCCGCCATGGCCGTGGCCGTCAGCACCGGCGCCGCCGCCAGCGCGATCCGCGCAGAAGAGACCGAATCCTGCGCGTTCCAGCCCCGCGCCAGCCGGGTCAGCGCCCACGACGCCGCGTAGCCCAGTGCCGCCACGGCGACCAGCCAGCCGGTTGCATGCGTGGCGCCCTCGGGCGGGAAGTCCGGCTGCGCGGTCCAGTAGAAGAAGAAGCCGAAGATGATCGAGGCAAAGGCCGTGGCATCGCCCAGCATGGTGATCCACATGGCCCACCAGCCCACGCTGTCGGGACCCGAGGCATAGGTTGGCAGCGTCAGTCCCAGCCCCGCGTCCTTGGCCGGCACGGTGGGCGGGCGCGCGGTGTCGCGCCACAGCCAGTAGATGATCGCCATCCCGGCGAAGGCGCCGCAGATCACGGCGGGCCAGTAGATCGAGAAGGTCGGCAGGATGAAGCAGGCGCCGGTGAAGGCGGCGGCGATATGGGTGATCCAGGTCGGCCCCGTCACCTTCTGGATCTGCATGGGCCGGGCGTCGATCACGCTTGTGATGATCGTCTCGCGCGTTTCCTCGCTGGCGTCGGGCAGGTAGTAGCGGCCCGCGTCCATGCGCTCCAGCATCTTGGGCTGGTCCCAAAGCGGATAGCGCGAGGTGATGTGCGGGATCGATCGCACGCCCCATGCCTCTTCGGGGATGTCATGCGCCCATTCCAGCGTGCCCGCGCCCCACGGATTGCGCTCTATCTGCGGCTGGTTCGTCTTGGGCCGGATCATGTCCCAGACGAAGACGGCGAATCCGGCGGCGATGACGAAGGCTCCCACGGTCGAGATCATGTTGAGCGCGTCCCAGCCCAGGCCGGTGGGGTAGGTGTAGACGCGGCGGGGCATGCCCAGAAGGCCGGTCAGGTGCATTGGCAGGAAGCACAGGTTGAAGCCCGAGAAGATCAGCCAGAAGGCCCAGCGGCCCATACGCTCGGACAGCATCTTCTTCCGGAAGAAGGGGAAGAAGTAGTAGACGCCCGCGATCACCGGGAAGATCAGCCCGCCGAACAGGGTGTAGTGCAGGTGGGCGACGATGAAGTAGGTGTCGTGGACCTGAAAGTCGAAGGGCGCGATGGCCAGCATGACGCCGGTCAGGCCGCCGATGATGAAGACCGTCAGCGCCCCCGCGATCCAGAGCATGGGCAGGCTGCGCTTCACCTTGCCCACCAGCAGCGTTGCGAGGAAGGCGAAGATCTGGATGCCGGTGGGGATCACCACCGCTTCTGACGCCGCCGAGAAGAAGCCGAGCGAGATCGACGGCAGCCCGGTGGTGAACATATGGTGCACCCACAGTCCGAAGCTGATGAAGCCGGTGCCCACGGCGGACAGCACCACCCACGAGTAACCCACCATCGCGTGCCGCGCGACGGTCGGGATGACCATGGCGGCGATGGCGATGGAGGGCAGGAAGATGATGTAGACCTCCGGGTGGCCGAAGATCCAGAACAGGTGCTGCCAGAGCATCGGGTCGCCGCCGCGCTCGTGGTCGAAGAAGGGCCAGTCCATCGACCGTTCCAGCTCGAACAGGAAGTCGCCTGCGATCAGCGGCGGGAAGGCGAACAGGATCATGCCGCCCACGACGACCACGTACCACGCGTAGAGCGGCATCAGGTTGACGCGCATCCCCGGCGGGCGGCACTTCAGCGCGCCGACGATCAGTTCCACCGCCGCCGCGATGCTGGCGACCTCGATGAACGAAAGCCCCAGAAGCCAGATGTCGCTGCCCGGCCCCTCGGCCTTGGTGGCCAGGGGTGGATACATGAACCAGCCCGAGTTGGGCGCGACATCGAAGAAGATCGACGAGATCACGAAGATCCCGCCGATCAGGAAGCACCAGTAGCCGAAGGCCGAAAGGCGCGGGAAGGGCATGTCGCGCGCGCCCAGCAGGGCGGGCAGGATCAGGATCGAGAGCGCCTCGAACATGGGCACGGCGAAAAGGAACATCATCGCCGAGCCGTGCATGGTGAACAGCTGGTTGAAGCGGTCGGCGCTGATCAGATCGTTTTCCGGCACCGCCAGTTGCAGGCGGATGATCAGCCCCATCACCCCCGCCATCAGCATGAAGACCAGCGCGGTCAGCGAGTACCAGACGCCGACCTCGGTGTTGTTCACCGCCGTCAGGTAGCGGATGCCGGTGGGTGTCTTCCACGCGCGGCGCAGACGCTCTTTGCTGGCACGGTCGAACTCCGGGTCGACCGGCTGCGACAGCATCTCTTCGGTGGGCGGGTAGGGGCCTGCGGGCGCGGGCTGGTCGTGGGGGCTCATTCCAGTCCTTTCAGGTAGAGCGCCAGCGCGCGGCGGTCGGCGTCGTTCAGGTGGTCGTAGGTCGGCATCTCGACACCGGGCTTCAGCTCTCCGGTGTGCGCCAGCCAGCGCTCCATGTCGTCCAGCGTATTGCCCAGCCGCCCGGCGCCCAGCGTGTGGCGGCTGCCGACGTGGGTCAGGTCGGGGCCGACGAGGCCGACGTGGTCGGTGCCCCGGATGACGTGACAGGCGCCGCAGCCCTCGCGGGCGAAGACCTCGGCGCCCTGTTGGGCCTCGGGGGTCGCGGGGGCCTTGGCGTCGGCCTCTTCAGCCGCCAGCCATGCGTCAAACTCGGCCTCGGGCAGGACCACCGCCTCGAAGGCCATCCAGGCATGGCTCATGCCGCAGAACTCGGCGCATTGGCCACGGTAGACGCCCGGTTCCAGCGGCTTCAGGCTCATCCGGGTCTCGCGGCCCGGGAACATGTCCAGCTTGCCGCCCAAGGCGGGAATCCAGAGCGAGTGGATCACCTTGCCCGCCGTCAGTTCCAGCTCTGTTCGCTGGCCCGCCGGGAAGCGGATCTCGTTGGCGGAGATCACCGGCGTGTCCGAGCCCTCGCGGAAGTATTCGACCCGCCACCACCATTGCTCGCCGGTGACGCGGATGCGCAGCCCGTCGCCGGGCTGGCGCTGGTCGGGCAGGATCGACAGGCCCCAGACCAGCAGCGCGCCGATGGTCAGCGTCGGCCAGACGATGCCGCCGCCGACGAGGATCAGGCGGGTGTAGCGCGCGGGCAGGGCGCCCACGTTGACGCGGGTCAGGTAGAAGAACAGCCCCAGCATGATGCAGAAGATCACCACCGCGCCGGTCAGCATGACCCAGAACAACAGCGACAGGACGGCGGCGTCCTCTCCGGCGGGGGACAGCGCCGACTGGCGGCCTTCGCAGGCGGACAGCAGCAGGACAGCCGCAAGAAGGCCGATCCGGCCTCCCCCTTGGCATGCGCGAAAACGTGAAGGAACCGCCGGGATCATGCTGGCGAAATGCGCCGCAGGCCGGATGGTTCCCGCCGGTCGAGAATAAAAACATTCTGGTGCAACAAGGCCTTCGGGCGATCCCGTGCCTGCCCCTTGGTCACCCATCGGGCGGATCGCGGCACCCCAGAACCATCCTTGGGCGGGGGCGGTCCGACCGGGCTGGCTGTGGTCTGTACCGGCTTTAACGCCGGGGCCGTGGCGGATCAGGGCCTTGCCACCGCCCCCGGAAAAATCCCGTAGAGCGCGCCCGATTGCCCGGGCGATACGTGCGCCCGGCATTGAGCCCGGCGCGCCGCTGTCCCTTACCCGATCCGGGGGCGCGCCCCGCGTGCCTAGTCCGCCCCGGGCTCCTGCGCGGACAGGCCGCTCATCGCGGATTTCAGCGACTCCGCCGAGAAGGGCTTTTGCACGATGGCGCAGGGCGGATAGGCCTCCTGCAGGTCGCTGGTCATACCGTAGCCCGTCGCCAGCACGAAGGGGATGCCGCGCTCTGCAAGGTGCTCGGCCACGGGAAGGCTCTGTTCGTCCTGCAGGTTCACGTCCAGCAGCGCGATGGTCGGGCTGTGCGCCTCCAGCCAGGACAGGGCGTCGGCGACAGAGCTGCAAATCTTGACCTCGGCGGCGCCCATGTCCTCGAGGATCGCGGCGGCGTCCATCGCGATAATTAGCGCATCCTCCAGAACCAGAACCGGGCCGCTGAGGCGGAAATCGCCTGTTTGGCCGGTGACGATGGTCTGCGTGCGGGACGCTTCCTCGGTCTGCTCGGGCACGATCTGGGCGATGCAGTTCGGCGGTAGCCGGAAATGCGCCTCGACGCCGGTCACCTTGTAGGAAATCTCGGCGTCGCCACGCAGCTCGTGCGGGATCGAGGTTTCGATGATCGTGGTGCCAAAGCCGCGCCGGGTCGGGGGCTGCACCGGCGGGCCGCCGCGTTCGACCCAGTCGATCAGCATGCCGCCGCTGCGGTCGACCTGAAGGGTCACGGCGATCGTCCCGGACTGGTCGCAAAGCGCGCCGTATTTGACGGAATTCGTGGCCATCTCGTGCAGGACAAGCGCCAGCGTCGTATAGGCGTTGGGCTGGATCATCGCATCCGGGCCGGTTACGCGGACGCGCCGGGACCCGGCCTGGGCATAGGCTTCGAACTCGCAGGCGATCAGCGCCTTCAGCGAGGTCGGTTCCCAGCGTTCAGCGGTCAGCTGGTCGTGCGCGCGGGCCAGCGCGTGGATGCGCCCGTCGAGGTTCCTGGTGAACTCTTCCAGCGTCGCCGCCGAACTGCGCGATTGCGAGACGAGGCCGCGCATCAGGTTCAGGATGTTGCGCACCCGGTGGTTCAGTTCCGAGATCAGCAGGCTTTGCTGTTCCTGTGCGCGCTTGCGTTGCAGGTTCGCCGCGTCGGTGACCTTCAGGAAGATCTCCAGCAGTGTCGTGCGCAACAGGTCGGCGGCATGGGTCTCTGCCGGGGTCCAGGGCGTCGACTTGCCGCGCACGGTTTCCTGCCAGGCTGCAAAGCTCTTGCGCGGGGTCAGGCGCACGCCGTTCGGGCCGACCTGCGCGGGCTTGGCCGGATCACCGGCCCATGTCTTCGCGGTATCGACCTGCTTTCTGACCAACACGAGGTAATCGCGCGGGCGGCGCGAGATCGGAATCGCCAGCAGCCCGGCGGTGCGCTCTTCGTAGTCGCGCGCGGGCTCGTGGATCTTGCCAAGGCAGTCGGTCGCAAAGACCTCTGACCCGATGGAGCGGTCGAGCATCCGCGCGATGGCAAGGAAATCCTCTTCGGTGGGCGTGATGCCGGTCGCGTGGAAGGACTCGTCGTGCATCAGCACCAGACCGTCGTGCGGGATGACGCTGGCGATTTCCTTGGACACCGACAGAAGCGAGGCGGTGATCGAGTCGCCGCTGGCCATATGGCCCATCAGCAGCGTCTGAAGCCGCGCGGTGTCGCGCTCGATCTCCTTCAGCTGCCGGTCGGCGTGGCGGCTGAGCTCGTAAGAGAACATATGCGCAAACATCTCGATCGAGGTCCGGCGTTCGTAGTCGATGTAGCACGGGCTGTTGTGGTGGCAGGCAAACAGGCCCCAGAGTTCCCCGTCCTTCATGATCGAGACCGACATCGAGGCCTGAACGCCCATGTTCCTGAGATACTCGATATGGATCGGAGAGACCGCGCGCGTGACCGCCAGCGACAGGTCCAGCGGCGCGCCGTCGATGCGGACACCGGGCAGCAGCCGCGCGCCGGGGTCGTCGACATCCGCGATCAGCCGCAAGAGCGACCGCTTGTACAGCGCGCGGGCCTGCGCCGGAATGTCCGAGGCCGGAAAATGCAGGCCGTCGTAGCGGCTTTGCCCGTCCAGCCGGGTCTCCGCGATCACAAGGCCGGACTGGTCGGGCTGAAACTGGTAGACCATGACGCTGTCGAAGCCGCACAGCGATTGCAGCCCCTTGGCGGCGTCCCGGGCCAGCGTGCGCAGGTCGCGGTCGCGGCGCAGCGCCGAGATCTGCGGGTAGACCTCGGCCATCAGGTCGGAATTCCGGGTCTCGCGCTTGGGTTCGAACTCGATCAGCAGATGTGCGCCGCTTTCGTGGACGGATACGTCGAAGTTGCGGCCCGAGGCGCGCAGCACCACCCCGAACAGCCGCAGCGCGCCGTCGTGGGTTTCCAGCGCGCGCAGGTTGCGGCGAATCCGTTCGAAGCCGTCCGACACGATGATCTCGTGCAGAGGGCGGCCCAGCACCGCCTCGTGTTCTATCCCGAGGATCTCGAACAGGTTATCAGAGGCGTGTTGCACGATCCAGTCGGCGGATACGGCGATCAGGGCGCCGTAGCTTTGCACCCGGCCCAGCTGGTGGATCGGCTCGCGGTCGCAATTCGTCAGGTCGGCGGGACCGACCGGCGTGGGGGTGGCGTCATTCATGGCTGGTCCTCGATGCTGCCATGGCCGTCACAGGCCTCATAAGCCGCAGCGGCGAAGATATCGAAGCCCCTCCGCACGTCAATTTCTAACCGTGCCGCATGGGCGCTATTCAGCGCGACACGGTCCAAAGCAGCGCAAACCCGCTGCCATTCTGCCGTGGCGGGCGGCGCCCGGAAATACATCGGCAGGGTCACATCGGGCATCTCGTCAAGCAGGCGCCTGCGCAGGACCTCCGTCCCCAGCCGCGAGCCCAGAACGAGGTAATCGACGGCCAAAGGGTCAAGCGGCGGCGGGTCCTGCGGCGTATCGGTCCGGGGGCCGAGGTCGCGGTCCAGCCGGTCCAGTAGGTCAAGGGTGATCTGGCGCGAGATCTGCGCGGCGGCGGGGACGCGAGCGGCGACCAGCGTTGCAAAGGCCTGCCGCTGTGCGCAGAGGAAGCCCCGCAGCCCCTGCCCGAGGTCCGCGGTCAGCGGCGCAAAGGCGGCCTCTGCCGCCTCGTGCTGTGGCGCTGTGGCCCGGCGCAGGTGGTGGCGGAACCCGCTGCGCATGGCTGCCCCGGCTGTATCGGGCGTGACGGCTGGGCTGGTCGCAGGGGAGGGATGGGGGAGCGGTAGGCTAAACGGCTTCAATAGGGACCTGATCCAGGGGGCAAGGCCCCACTTGCCCGAGGATGGATGAGACGGCGCGGCTGTTCGGACGTGGCCGCGCGCCAGCGTTCGGTGGCAAAGGTTAGGGCGGTATGTGCGGTTGACAATGGATGATTGTCAAATATTCCGCGGCGGAAACCGAAAACGGTTTTCCGGTCTCGCCGGTTTGCGACCGGATTATTCCGCCGCCTTGAGCATGCCCACCAGCCGGTGGAACTTTTCACCCTGCACGGCGACATGGGCGCGCATGACATCCGCCGCGCGGGCGCCATCCTGCGCCGCCAGCGTCTTTACCACCTCTTCGTGTTCCGCCATGGATTGCTGCAACCGGCCCCGGGCGCGCAGTTGCATGCGGCGGAAGGGTTGCAGGCGGCGTTGCAGCCGCTTGGCCTCCTGTTCCAGAAAGGCATTGCCCGACTGCGCGTAGATCAGCGCGTGGAACCGTTCGTTGGCGCTGTAATAGGCGCCGTGGTCCTGCGCGGCGACGGCAAGGGCGCATTCCGCGTTGATCGCGTCCAGTTGTGCCAGCGCCTGATCGGATATCCGGGCGGTGGCGAGCCGGGCGCAGACCGCTTCCAGTTCCGCCATGACCTCGAACATTTCCAGCAGTTCGACCGGCCCGGGCTGGCGGACAAAGACGCCACGGCGCGGGATCTGCTCTGTCAGGCCCGTCAGCGCAAGCCGCTGCAAGGCCTCGCGGACCGGTGTGCGCGAGACCTCGAATCGCTCGGCCAGCTGCACCTCGTCCAGCCGCGCGCCGTCCGGGAAGGTGCCGTCGAAGATCAGCCCCTCTATGGTGTCGGCGATGATGTCGGATCTCTTGCGCTCCATGGGGATCAGGATGCACGAAACGCCTGTGAACGCAACAGCGGCATTCTTGTATACAAAAACATTGACAGCGTGTGCATGGGCTGCCACCGTTTGGGTAGTCCGGGGAATCCGGCACCAAGGGAGGAACATCATGAAACTGTCTTTGACCGCCTCTGTGGCGGCTCTTGCGCTATGTGCGGCGGCCACCCAGGCCGAGGAGCTGCGCCTGTCGCACCAGTGGTCCACCAGCGACGTCCGCCACGAGGTCGCCCAGATGGTCGCCGACGAGGTGGCCGCCGCCGGTGTCGATCTCGAAATCAAGATTTTCCCGTCCGGCTCGCTGTTCAAGGCGCGCGAGCAATACACGCCGCTGTCGCGCGGTCAGCTGGACATGACCGTGCTGCCGCTGTCCTACGCGGGCGGCCAGCGGCCCGCCTACAACCTGACCCTGATGCCCGGACTGGTGAAGAACCACGACCACGCCGCGCGCATGAACGACAGCCCGTTCATGGAAGCGCTCGAAGGCATCATGGCCGAGGATGACGTCAAGGTGCTGGTGCACGGCTACCTCGCCGGCGGCTTTGCCGGGACCGAGGAATGCATCACCGCGCCCGACAACATGCAAGGCAAGCAGACCCGCGCTGCGGGCAAGGCCTTCGAACAGATGCTGGCGGGTGCCGGGGCCTCCATCGCCTCGATGGCCTCGTCCGAGATCTACAACGCCATGCAGACCGGCGTTCTGGACGCGGCCAACACCTCGTCTTCGTCCTTCGTCAGCTACCGCATCTACGAGCAGGTGGCCTGCTACACGCCTGCGGGCGACTACGCGCTGTGGTTCATGTACCAGCCCCTGCTGATGAACAAGACCACCTTCGACAACCTCAGCGAAGAGCAGCAGGCGGCGCTGATGGCGGCCTCTGAAAAGGCGCAGGCCTATTACCTCGAAGAGGCCAAGAAGGAAGACGCGGCCTCGGCGCAGGTTTTCAAGGATGCCGGTGTCGAGATCGCCCAGATGAGCGCCGAGGACTTCGACAAGTGGCGCGCGCTGGCGCAGGAAACGTCCTACAAGGCCTTCGTCGAGGAAACCCCCGACGGCCAGACGCTGCTGGACCTCGCCCTCTCGGTCGAGTGATCCATCCGGGGCGGCACGCTGGGGCCGCCCCACCCAATCCATGAATTCAGGAGGTGGCCATGTCAGGCCAGGTATCGGCCGCGGCGGCTCCGACCGGCGGCAATCCGTTTCTGCGCGCGGTGGCGGCGATCAGTACCGTCGCGGGCTGGGCCTCGGCGGCGATGGTCGTCGCGGCGGTGGGCATCACCTGCCAGATGATCTGGGTGCGCTTCGTGCTGAACGGCTCGACCGTCTGGCAGACCGAGATGGTGGTCTATCTTGTCATCGCCGCGACGCTGGTGGGGCTGCCCTACGTCCAGCGCCTGCGCGGTCACGTCAACGTCGACCTCGTGCCGCTGGCCCTGCCGCCCCGCGCGCGCAAGGGCATGGCGGTGCTGACCCTGTCGCTGTCCATCGCGGTGGTCGGGGTGATGCTCTTCTACGGCTTCGAGTTCTGGCACTTCGCGTGGGACCGGGGCTGGAAGTCCGACACCGTCTGGGGCGTGCGCCTGTGGATTCCCTACATGGCGCTGCCCGTGGGCTTTGGCCTGTTCCTGCTGCAACTGGTGGCCGACCTGATCGCGCTGCTGTTGAACGTCGATAAACCCTTTGGCCTGCAAGACGACGTCACACTGACAGAGCGCGCCGACCTCGACCCGGCGACAGAGGGCGCGATGGACGATCCCGCCGACCGGGCGCGCGCCGCGCAGGACTTCTCCGATACGAAAGGATCCCGCTGATGGACCCGCTTGTTCTGGGACTGCTGGTCGCGCTGGCCACCATTCTCGTCCTGTTTTCCGGCGTGTCGGTGGCGGTTGGCCTGCTGATCGTGTCGGCTGGCTTCCTGATCGTCTTCGACGGCGTCCGGTCGCTGGAACTGATGCCGGAAATCTTCTTCGGCAAGCTCGACAGCTTTGCGCTGCTGTCGATCCCGATGTTCATCATCATGGGCGCCTCGATTGCCTCGACCCGCGCGGGCGCGGATCTGTACGAGGCGCTGGAACGCTGGCTGACCCGGGTGCCGGGCGGGCTGGTGATTTCCAACCTCGGCGCCTGCGCGCTGTTCGCGGCGATGAGCGGCAGCTCCCCGGCGACCTGTGCGGCCATCGGCAAGATGGGCATCCCCGAGATGCGCAAGCGCGGCTATCCCGACGGCGTCGCGGCGGGCTCCATCGCGGCGGGCGGCACGCTGGGCATCCTGATCCCGCCCTCGGTCACCATGATCGTCTACGGCATCGCGACCGAGACCTCGATCGGGCGGCTGTTCCTTGCGGGCGTGGTGCCGGGCTTCATGCTGATGATGCTCTTCATGGCGTGGTCGCTCTATTCCACCGCCCGCTCGGGCGAGCGCGACAAGCTGACCGCGCGCAGCTATAGCTGGGGGGAACGGTTCGAGATCCTGCCCCGCGTCGTGCCCTTCCTCGTGATCATCCTCGGCGTCCTTTACGCCATGTACGGCGGCATCGCGACGCCCTCTGAAACCGCCGCCGTGGGGGCGCTGCTCTGCCTGCTGATCGCCATGGTGATCTATCAATTGTGGTCGCCCCGGTCGCTGTGGGTGGTCCTGCGCGACTCGACCCGCGAAAGCGTGATGATCCTCTTCATCATCGCCGCCGCCGGGGTCTTCAGCTACATGCTGTCGTCGCTCTTCATCACCCAGTCCATTGCCGCGTGGATCGGAGAGCTTGAGGTCAACCGCTGGGTGCTGATGGCGGCGGTGAACGTCTTCCTGCTGATCGCCGGCTTCTTCCTGCCGCCGGTGGCGGTGATCCTGATGGCGGCGCCGATCCTGCTGCCGATCATCCAGACCGCCGGGTTCGACCCCATCTGGTTCGCGGTGATCCTGACCATCAACATGGAGATCGGCCTGATCTCTCCACCCGTGGGCCTGAACCTCTACGTGATCAACGGCATCGCGCCGGACATCTCGCTGAAAACCATCCTCAAAGGCTCTTTGCCCTTCGTCGCCTGCATGGTCGTGGCCATCCTGCTTCTGTGCTTCTTCCCGGGGGTGGCGACATGGCTGCCCGACCTCGTGATGGGACCGGGCGTATGAGCATCCTCGCCGACCTTCTGAACACGGTCTTCGAGCGGCGCTATCGCTTCGGCCTTGCCCGGCAGGATGACCGGCCCTTCGAGGATCTGACCGCCGACCTGATCGGCGCCACCGGAGAGGTCACCGGGCAGGCCGTCGCGCGCCAGCTGCTGGACCGCTACGAAGGCTGGTCCGACGCGGACAGGCTGGCCTTCTTCCGCCACCTCGCGACGGCCATGGACGTTCAGCCAGAGGCGGTACGCACCGCGCTCGCCGCCTATGAAGAGGCGCCCGGCAAGGCCAGCTACCGCGCCTTTGCCGCCGCCGCCGAGCCGCCCCGGCAAGAGCTGATCCGCCGCCTGAACATGGTGCCGGGGGCCACGCATCTGCTGGTTCGGATGCGCGCCGACCTGCTGCGGCTGGGGCGGGGCGAAGAGGCACTGATGGCGCTGGACCTCGACTTTCGCCACCTCTTCGCCTCGTGGTTCAACCGGGGCTTTCTGGTGCTGCGCCCGATCAACTGGGAAAGCCCGGCGGCGATCCTTGAAAAGATCATCGCCTACGAGGCGGTGCACGCCATCGACAGCTGGGACGACCTGCGCCGCCGCCTGCAACCGGCGGACCGGCGCTGTTTCGCCTTCTTCCACCCGGCCATGCCGGACGAGCCGCTGATCTTCGTCGAAGTGGCGCTGACGCAGGGGGTGGCGAGTTCGGTGCAGGCGCTTCTGGCCGAGGACCGCAGGGTGCGCCCCGCCGATCAGGCGGATACGGCGAATTTCTACTCGATCTCGAACTGTCAGGCCGGGCTGGCGGGTATCTCCTTCGGCAACTCGCTGATCAAGCAGGTGGCCGCCGACCTCTCGCAGGCACTGCCCGGTCTCAAGACCTTCGTGACGCTGTCCCCGATGCCGGGCTTCGCGCGCTGGCTGGCGGACCAAGGCCTCGACCGGGACGATATGACCGATACCCAGCTGCGCCAGCTTGGCGCCCACTACCTGACACGCGCGAAACGCGGCGACGGGCAGCCGCTGGACCCCGTGGCGCGCTTCCACCTTGGCAACGGCGCGCTGGTCCACGCGCTGAACGCGGGTGCCGATACCTCTCCCAAGGGGCTGGGCCAGTCCCACGGGCTGATGGTGAATTACCTTTACGATCTGGCGCGGGTGTCGCAGAACCACGAACGCTTTGCCTCTGCCCAGGAGGTTGCGATGTCGGGCGAGGTGCGCGGACTGACCTCTGCCGCCGAAAGCGCCCTGAAGGAGACGACGGAATGAACCCCCTCTACGACAGCCTCTTCGGCGCCCATGCGGGCAGCGATGCCCCCTTCCTGCATCTGCCCGAGGGCGGAACGCTGAGCTACGCGGGCTTTCTGGCCAAGGCCGCGCAGATGGCGCATGTGCTGGACGCGCAGGGGCTGGAGCCCGGCGACCGCCTTGCCGCGCAGGTCGAGAAATCGCCCGAGGCGCTGGCGCTGTATGCTGCCTGCGCGCAGGCGGGCGTGGTCTTCCTGCCGCTCAACACCGCCTATACCCGCGACGAGCTGGCCTATTTCGTCGAGAACTCGGGCGCCAAGCTGCTGGTCGGCGATGCCGCGAAAGAGGGCGACCTCGCGCCCATGGCCGAAGGCTTCGGCGCGCGCTTCCTGACCCTGAACGGCGACGGTTCGGGCTCGCTGTCCGAGGCCGCCGCAGGCCAGCCCGAGAGCTACCAGACCGTCGCGCGCGACAGCGAGGACCTTGCCGCCTTCCTCTACACCTCGGGCACCACGGGCCGCTCGAAGGGCGCGATGCTGACGCAGGAAAACCTGCTGTCCAACGCCCGCACGCTGGTCGAGTACTGGCATTTCGGCGAGACCGACGTGCTGCTGCACGCGCTGCCGATCTTCCACACCCACGGGCTGTTCGTGGCGACCAACGTGACGCTGCTGGCGGGCGGCGCGATGATCTTCCTGCCGAAGTTCGATCAGGACGCGATGATCGCCCGCCTGCCCGGGGCGACCTGCATGATGGGTGTGCCGACCTTCTACACCCGCCTGCTGGACGACGAGCGTTTCGACAAAGCGCTGACCGGGCACATGCGGCTGTTCATCTCGGGCTCCGCCCCGCTTCTGGCGGAAACGCACGAACGCTTCGAGGCGCGCACCGGGCACCGCATCCTCGAACGCTACGGCATGACCGAGACCAACATGAACACCTCGAACCCCTACGACGGCGAGCGCCGCGCCGGGACCGTGGGCCTGCCCCTGCCGGGGGTCGAACTGAAGGTCACCGACCCCGAGAGCGGCGCTGAGGTGCCGCGCGGCGAGGTCGGTCAGATCGAGGTGCGCGGCCCCAACGTCTTCAAGGGCTACTGGCAGATGCCCGAAAAGACCGCCGCCGAGCTGCGCGCCGACGGCTTCTTCATCACCGGCGATCTCGGGACGCAGGGCGCGGACGGCTATGTCACCATCGTCGGTCGCAACAAGGACCTGATCATCTCGGGTGGGTACAACATCTACCCCAAGGAGATCGAACTGGTGCTCGACGAGCAGCCCGGGGTGCTGGAAAGCGCGGTGATCGGCGTGCCCCATCCAGACTTCGGCGAAACAGTCGTCGCCGTCATCGTCCCCGCCAAGGGGCAGGCGCCGGACGAGGCCGCGCTGGCCGAGGCCTGCAAGGACAGCCTCGCCCGCTTCAAGCACCCGCGCGCCTTCGTCATGGCCGAGGCGCTGCCGCGCAACACCATGGGCAAGGTGCAGAAGAACCTGTTGCGCGATGCCCATGCGGGGATGTTCGCCGGTTGAGGTGAAATTTCCCGGCAGGGGGGTGCGCGGTCGCGCCGCAGACCCTACCTGCTGGGCATGACAGAGCAGATCCCCCGGACCATCGGCCCCGTACTCGTACTCGACGACCTCTCGGACGGGCGCATGGCACTGGCCGCGCTTTTCATCGTCCCGGGCGAGGCCGCGCCGGGGCCGATCCGGGCGGAAGGCATGGACCATCGCCCCCAGCCGCTGGCCCGCTACGACAGCGCCACCGTCTGGCGCACGCGCTTCACGCTGCCCGCCGGTCGCGCGTCCTCCTACGATTGGAACGGTCAGAGCTTCGCGGTGGCCAGCGACCTGACCGGCGACCTGCGGCTGGGCTACGTGTCCTGCAACGGCGAGGAAATCGGCGACATGGACCGCGCCGAGTCAGAGCGCAACGTCATGTGGGCGCGCCTGCGCGCACAGCACGAAGCGGCGCCCCTGGGCCTGCTTCTGCACGGCGGCGACCAGATCTATGCCGACGAGGTGACGCAGGGCCACCCGCTGACCGAGGACTGGCCCGAGGATTTCGAACGCCACCCGACCCCGGCGCAGGTGGCCGACCTGCGCCACCACCTGCGCGAACGCTTCCTGATGCGCTACGCCGCGCTCTACCGCGCGCCGCAGTTCGCCTGGCTGGCGGCGCGTGTGCCGTCCCTGATGCAATGGGACGACCACGACATCTGCGACGGCTGGGGCTCGCTGCGGCGCTCGCGTACCGAAAGCACCGTGGGCGAGACGCTGTTCTCCGAGGCCCGCGCGGCCTTCCTGATCTTCCAGCAGGCAACGGTGGACGGCGACCTGCCCGCGCGCTTCGCAGACCCGAAGGGCCAGCACCTCGACTGGACCGTGCGGGGGCAGGGGCTGCGGATCATCGCCCCCGACCTGCGGGGCGAACGCACCCGCCGCCGCGTCATGGGTCCCGGCGGCTGGGCCGCGATGGAGGCAGAGACAGCACGCTCCGACCCCGGCCACAGCTTCCTGATGTCCAGCGTGCCGCTGCTGGGGCCGCGCCTGTCGATCCTCGAAACGATCATGGTGCTGATCCCCTCGATGCAGAAATACGAGGACGACCTGCGCGACCAGTGGCAAAGCCGCGCGCACCGCGAGGAATGGCGGCGGATGCTGCGCATGGTCCGCGAGATGGCACTGCGCGAGGGCCACGGGATCACCGCGCTGTCGGGCGAGATCCACCTCGCCACCCGCGCCGAAATGACGCTTGGCCCCGGCATCGCGCTGGACCAGCTGGTCGCCTCGGGCGTGGCGCACCGGGCGCCGCCGAAGGCCTGGGCGCGCTTCCTCGGAACCCTGGCGCGGCTGGGCGAAAGCCCGCTGCGCGGCCACCCGATCCGGGTGAAACCCCTGCCGGGACAGCGGGCGCTCTACACCGCTGAACGCAACTGGCTGCTGCTGGAGCGCAGAGACGGTGCATGGTCGGCGCGCTGGGATCTGGAACACAGCGGGTTGACGCCGCCGCTGCCGCTCTGACATCGCGGCGGGGCGGCGCCCTCTGGCGCCTCGCCGCGATGTCAGGGACCCGCCGCCACCTCTGCCCCCGGACGGTCCTGCGCATGTCGCGCCCCGGGTCGCCATATCGTCTCATCAGGGCAACCCACGCGGCCACCGGGGCACACCCCTGCTTCTCTTTGACAAAAATACTCAAGAGCGCCGCAGCCACGGGCACAGCACCCGCGATTGCGCCGCCAATCTCTTCATCATCCCCGGCCCGGCGCCAGACCGCTCAGCCCGCGCCGGGACACCCCGGCGCGGGCCGCGCGCGTCAGGCCGCCTGTGCCGCGTATCCCGCGCCCTTCAGCGCGGTCTGAATGGCGCCGGCGTCGAGCCTGCTGTCCACGGTGACCGTGCGTTCTGTCAGGTCGCAGGCGACAGAGGCGCCGGGGTCGGCGGCTGTCACGGCCTTCTCGATCGCGGCGGTGCAATGGCCGCAACTCATCTCGGGAACGTTGAATTTCATGGTCGGGCTCCTGTTCTTGATCCTCTCCAGATGGGGCTTCCAGCAGATGGAAGGTCAAGCCCCGCAAAAAATCGTCACCATGCCCCTTGACCCTCCAGTGACTGGAAGCCTCATATCCCTGCCATCACGCAACCGGAGGCCCTTATGTCCGCATCACCCATCACCCTGAGTATCGAGGGCATGTCCTGCGCCTCCTGCGTCGGCCGCGTCGACCGCGGCCTTGCGGCGCTGACCGGTGTCTCTGACGTCTCGGTCAACCTTGCCGCGGAAACCGCGCGTTTCACGGTGGACGACCCGGCGCGGGTGGCAGAGGCGGTCGGCGCGCTGAAGGCGCTGGGCTACCCGGCGCGGCAGGGCTCTGTCACGCTGTCGGTGGCGCAGATGACCTGCGCCTCCTGCGTCGGTCGGGTGGACCGGGCGCTGGCCGCCGTGCCAGGCGTGCTGGAGGTCTCGGTCAACCTCGCGGCAGAGACCGCGACGGTGACCTTTGCCGAGGCCGCCGTCACCCCGGCAGAGATCGCCGCCGCCGCCACGCAGGCGGGCTACCCGGCCCGCGTGGCGCAGGCGCAGGAAGTGACCGATCAGGGGGAACGCAAGGCGGAAGAGGCCCGCGCCCTGACCCGCCAGACCCTGCTTGCCGCCGTCCTGACCCTGCCGGTCTTCGTGGTCGAGATGGGCGGGCACCTGTTTCCGGCGCTGCACCACTGGGTTCACGCCACCATCGGGCGCGAGACAAGCTGGCTGGCGCAGTTCCTGCTGACCACGCTGGTTCTGGCGGGGCCGGGGCGCATGTTCTACGCGCGCGGCATCCCGGCGCTGTTGAAGGGGGCGCCGGACATGAACTCGCTGGTCGCGGTCGGCACGCTGGCCGCCTGGGGCTATTCCACCGTGGCGACCTTCCTGCCCGGCCTGCTGCCGGACGCCCTGCGCGCCGTCTACTTCGAGGCGGCGGCGGTGATCGTCGTGCTGATCCTCCTGGGCCGCACGCTCGAGGCCCGCGCCCGGGGCCGCACCGGCGCGGCGATCCGGTCGCTGGTGGGGCTTCAGGCCCGCACCGCCCGCGTCCTGCGCGGCGGCCAGCCCGAGGATGTGGACACTGACAGCCTGCAACCCGGCGACCTGCTGCTTGTCCGCCCCGGAGAGCGCATTGCCGCCGATGGCGAGGTCGCCGAGGGCCACAGCGCCGTTGACGAAAGCATGCTGACCGGAGAGCCGATCCCCGCCGACAAGCAGGCCGGCGACCCGGTGACCGGTGGCACGGTGAACGGCACCGGCAGCCTTCAGGTCCGGGTGACGCGCACCGGCGCCGACACCACGCTGGCGCAGATCATCCGCATGGTGCAGGAGGCGCAGGGCGCCAAGCTGCCGATCCAGGGCCTTGTGGACCGCATCACGCTCTGGTTCGTGCCGGTGGTGATGGCGGTGGCGCTGCTGACGGTGCTGGTCTGGCTGGTCTTCGGCCCCGATCCGGCGCTGACCATGGCGCTGGTCGCCGGGGTCTCGGTGCTGATCATCGCCTGCCCCTGTGCCATGGGGCTTGCCACGCCGACCTCGATTATGGTGGGCACGGGCCGCGCCGCCGAACTGGGGGTGCTGTTCCGCAAGGGCGACGCCCTGCAGGCGCTGGACGGGGTGCGCGTGGTGGCGCTGGACAAGACCGGCACCGTGACCGAAGGCCGCCCTGAGCTGACCGAGATCGAGACCACCGAGGGCTTTGGCCGGGTGCGTGTCCTGACCCTCGCCGCCGCCGTCGAGGCGCATTCCGAACACCCGGTTGCGCAGGCCATCCTGCGGGTGCAGCGCTCTGACGTGCCGCTGCCGGCCATGACCGACTTCGCCTCGGAAACCGGCTATGGCGTCCGGGGCCGCGTGGAGGGCGCAGAGGTCAAGGTCGGCGCCGCCCGCTACATGGCGCGCGAGGGCATCGACATCGGCGCCCTGACGGACCGGGCCGAGGCGCTGGAACAGCGGGGCCGCACGGTGCTGTATGTCGCCATCGACGGGCAGGCCGCCGCGCTGATCGGCGTGTCGGACCCGGTGAAGCCCGCCAGCCGCGCCGCCATCGCCGCGCTGAAGGCGCGCGGGCTGGACGTGGCGCTGATCACCGGCGACCGGCGCGCCACGGCGCTGGCCATCGCCGCCGAGACCGGCATCGACCACGTCGTGGCCGACGTCCTGCCCGACGGCAAGGTCGCCGCGCTGGAGGAACTGCGCAAGCGCGGACCCGTGGCCTTTGTCGGGGACGGCATCAACGATGCGCCCGCGCTGGCCAGCGCCGAGGTGGGCATCGCCATCGGCACGGGCACGGATGTCGCCATCTCGTCAGCGGACGTGGTGTTGATGTCGGGCGACCTGCGGGGCGTGGTGAACGCGGTCGAGGTCTCGGCCCGGACCATGCGCAATATCCGGCAGAACCTGTTCTGGGCCTTCGCCTACAATGCCGCGCTGATCCCGGTGGCGGCGGGGGTGCTGTATCCCGCCTTCGGCCTGATGTTGTCGCCGATGCTGGCGGCGGGGGCCATGGCGCTGTCCTCGGTCTTCGTGCTGACGAACGCCCTGCGCCTGCGCCGCATTGCCCCGGCGCTGGATGAACGGGCCGCCCCCGGCGGCACGGCGCCGCTGTCCGTGACGGCACCGGAGGTGACCTCATGAACATCGGAGACGTTGCCGAGAAGTCCGGCCTGCCGCCCAAGACCATCCGCTACTACGAGGACATCGGCCTGATCCGCCCGGCGCGCAGCGCCAACGGCTACCGCAGCTTCCGCGAAAGCGACCTGCACAAGCTGGCCTTCCTTGGGCGGGCGCGGGCGCTGGGTTTCACGATCGAGGACTGCCGCACGCTGCTGGCGCTATACGAGGACGACCAGCGCGAAAGCGCGCAGGTCAAGGCACTGGCGCAAGAGCATCTGGTCCGCATCGAGGAGAAGATCGCCCGGTTGCAGTCGATGAAGAAGACGCTGACGCGGCTGGTTCATGCCTGCGCCGGTGACGACCGGCCCGACTGCCCGATCCTCGAGGATCTCTCGCCGTCGGACGACCGGGTCTGACGCACCGGCCCCCGGACCCGCCTGCCTTGGACTGCCGTGACAGCGGCAAGGCCGGGGCAGGCGGGCCGGGTCGCGATCCGGGGCCGGGGCGTTCCGGCGGGCTGTCGAAACCTGCGGACCAAGGAGGCTGGTGCGGGAGGGCCTCACTGGTCGTGCGCTTTCGTCGGGCTGACGAAACTGAAGCGCGTGGAAGGCGGACAGGCGAGGCGCAAGGCGCACTCGGCAGACCTTCTCCCGCAGCCGTCTAGTCGTCTTCCAGCGGGCGTACGCGATCCGCCAGCGCCCGGATGCGCACCCGCTGCGCGGCCTCGATATGGGCGCGCATGGTGGCCTCGGCGGCGGCCCCGTCGCGGGCCTTCAGCGCCTCCAGCACGCGGCGGTGTTCGGCATCGGCATTCTCCGCCCGCTCGCTTTCGGTCAGGGTGGTGGGGCCGAGGATCATCATGGCCTTGTGCAGCGAGGTCATGGACTTGGCGAGAAAACGGTTCTTGGCCGTATCCAGCAGGGTGGCGTGGAAAAGGCGGTTGAGCCGCGCCGCCTCTGTCCCGCTGGTTGCGGCGGTCAGGCGGTCGTTCAGCGCCTCAAGCTCTTCGATCTCGACCTCCGAGGCCGCCCGGGCCGCCAGCCGCGCCGCCGTGCCTTCCAGCACCGCGCGCATCTCGTACAACTCCATCACCTCGGGGTAGTCCAGCCGCCGCAGGCTGGCGCCGGTGCGCGGGATATGCGTCACCAGCCCATCGGTTTCGAGCTGGCGGATCGCCTCGCGCACCGGGGTGCGGCTGACGCCAAGCCGGGTCGCAAGGTCGATCTCGCGCAGGCGGTCGCCCGGCAGCAGCGTTCCGGCCCGGATCTCTTCGAGAAGCTGCTGGTAGACCGAATTGCCCGACGGGCCAGGGGTCGGGGCATCGGTGCGGGTGGTCATCTTGGGCTCCCATTCTTGCATACACTTGGATACATGCGGCGGGGCCGGGCGGTCAAGCCGCTTGGCGCGCAGCTTGCCAAGCCAGCGCCGTCAGGGCAAGCGGTGTCGCCACGGTGCTGCACCAAAAGAGGCGCGCCGTGGCAGAGCCGCCCGTGGCGCGCGGCGGCGGTATGCCGCTGCGCCCTTGTTTGAGCCTGCCGCCCCCTGCCGTAGCCCCGAAACAGATCCTGCCCCGGGCTGTTCGCCGCCCGCATTGACCGGTGGCAAGGATGGCCTCACGGACAGGCTTGGTCCGTGACAGGGTCGGCATTGCCCGATGTCCCGGCACCGGACTGTGACAGCAGACCCGCACCCGGCCTGTCAAACGCTGAATCTGTCCGGTTTTGGCATGTTTACTCGTATTGCATCCGCGCAATATGTTTCTTTCAGCCGCTTCGGAGGTATCCGGCCCCGGCGCGGCGGCACGCGACGACAGGGGATGGCCGGGGGTGACGAGGCAGCGCAATCCGCAGGACGACATGACGTTCCTGTACCAGCGGGAATACGGAGAACCGGCCGAGCTGGCCCTCCGCCTGTCTGGCACCCTGCTTGGGTCGATCCTGCTTTACATCTACACCGGCTGGCTGGCCGCCCTGCTCTGGAGCGGCCTCTACCTTGCCATTCACGCCGCGCTTTATAGCTTTCTCCGGCTTCGGCAGCGGGTGGCGCGGCCCCGCGACCCGGTGATCGCCGGGCTGCTTGTCGTTGCCGGTCTCTGCGCCTTTCTCTGGATGCCCGTGTATCTTGCCGCGCAAAAGGACGCTGCGCTGTCCTATGCCGGCCTCGGTCTGATGGCCACGACAATGGTCTTCCTGTCCCGGCGCGCCGACCGCGATCTGTGGATGATCGCCTTGCAGATCATCGTCATCGGCGGCCTTTGGGCGAAGGTGTCCTGGCATGTCGCGGCGCGGGCGCATGCCTGGCCCGAGAAGGGCGGCATCGCCCTGATGACCTTCGTCGTTTTCTTCTACACCGCGCAGGCCATGTTGTTGTCGCGCAAGACCCGGCTTGCGGGCGAAGAAACCGCGGCCCGCGCCGCGCAGGAACAGAAGGCGGCGGCCATCGGACGGCTTGCGGGCGGCGTGGCGCATGACTTCAACAACGTGCTGACGGTGATCAAGGGCAACCTTGAACTGGCTGACCTGCTGGAAGACCCGAAGGACCGCGCCGCCGCGCTGGTCGAGGCCCGGGCCGCCGCCGAGCGCGCCGAGACCGTGGTTCAGCAACTGCTGGTCTATGCGCGCCGGGCGCCGGTGCGGCGCGAGCGGCTGGACGCGCCGCGCACCCTCGACCGTATCCTGAGGCAGGCGGCGCCGCTCTTGCCTGCGGGCGTCCTGCTGACGCCGCAGGGCCAGCCCGATCCGCATTGCGTTCAGGTCGACGAGGGGCTGCTGACCGCGGCGCTGATCAACCTGATCCGCAACGCCGCCGATGCCTCTGTGCCGGGCGACGTCATCCGCGTCTCGACGCGGGCGGTGCAGCTCAACGACCCGCGCCCGATGGCGGATTGCAGCCTTCTGCCGCCGGGGGCCTATGCCAGCATCCGGGTCGAGGATACGGGCCACGGCATTCCGGCAGAGCGGATCGGACGGGTGCTGGACCCGTTCTACACGACAAGGCCGGTCGGCGAGGGCATCGGGCTGGGCCTGTCCATGGTGCTGGGCTTCGCGCGCGAGGCGGGCGGGGGGCTGGCGCTGGACAGCGATGCGCGCGGCACGCGGGCCACCCTGTACCTGCCGCTGGCAGAGGCGGCGGGGCCGCAGGTGCCGCAAACGAAAAACGCCGCCCCCGAGAGGACGGCGTTGTGATCGGCAGTTTGGGACAGCTCAGAAGCCGAGGCCCTCGTACTTCTTCTTGAAGCGCGAGACGCGACCGCCCTGGTCGAGCATGCGGCCGGTGCCGCCGGTCCAGGCCGGGTGCACGGTCGGATCGATGTCCAGCTGCAGCGAGTCGCCTTCCTTGCCCCAGGTGGTGCGGGTCTGGAATTCGGTGCCGTCGGTCATCTTGACGGTGACGACGTGGTAGTCGGGGTGAATGCCCTTTTTCATATCGCCGCTCCTTACGCGTTCGCGTTCTGGCCCTTGAGGGGCTTGTAGTTTGCATCTTCCGCGATCCGGGCCGATTTGCCGCGACGCGAGCGCAGGTAGTACATCTTGGCGCGACGGACGCGGCCACGACGGACGACCTCGATGGATTCGATGTTGGTCGAGTACAGCGGGAAAACCCGCTCGACGCCTTCACCGAAGGAAATCTTGCGGACGGTGAACGAGGCCGCGATGCCCTTGCCGTTCTTGCGGCTGATGCAGACGCCTTCGTAGTTCTGCACACGGGTGCGGGTGCCTTCGGTCACCTTGTAGCCGACGCGAATGGTGTCGCCGGCCTTGAAATCGGGAATGGTCTTCCCGAGCGAGGCGATCTGTTCCGCCTCGAGTTGTGCGATGAGGTCCATCCGACCTTCTCCTATGTTCGTCGCGGTTTGCCCGCGGAGATGTCTGGCCCGGAACCGGCGCGGGCGCCGGGGAGGGACAGCTTTTTCTTTCTTGCGTCCGGTCCGGGGGCGGGCAGGGCCTGCCAGCGGTCCATATCACGAAAGGCACCGAGTCGCCCCGATGCCCATCGCAGGCCTGCCTATACGCGCGCGCCGTCCTTCGATCAAGTCCCTTGCACACCGCGCGGGGCCTCTGCGCAGACGCTTCCGATGCGCGCGGGTGCGCCGCCTGCGCCAATGGCGCCGATCCAGTCGCGCGCGGTGCCGATGGCGTCAGGACAGGGTGCCGGGGCAATCGCGGCGCCGGGGTGCGTTGGCACCTCCCCCACAGCGCGGTGTCAGGGCCCGTCGTGGAAGGGCCGCAGGTACACCGTCTGGGTGGCATCCAGAAAGCGCGCGCTGATCCAGCCCGAGGTGCCGCCCGCCCGCACCTTCATCCAGACCCCCTGAGGGCCATCGACAAGCGTGCAGTCCTCGACGGTCACCGTATCGCCCGCCGCGACAGAGCCGATGCGGGCGCCGCCCATCCCGGGCGCGTCCCGCATGTTCACGCCGCTGGCGACCGGGCGTTCGAGAGGCATGGGGTAGGGCTCTTTCCTCACGCCCGACAGGTCCGAACCCCAGAAGGCGGCGTCCCGCGTCAGCCTGCCCGAAGAACACCCCATGGCATCGGCAAGCAGCGCCACCGAGGCATCGGGCAGGCGGCGGTCGCCGGAGACGGCGCACCAGGCGCTGTCCTGGGCGGTACAGGGGGGCGGGCCGGGCAGAATGTCCAGACCGACGCTGCCGTCGTTGCGCAGTTCCACGAGGCAATGAGCGGCCCCATTGTGGTTGGCGGCGATGCGGCGCGCGCCAAGCTGTGCGGCGAAATCCTCTATGGGTAGGGTGGGCGTTGAATAGCTGCCCAGATTAAGCTGTCCCCATTCGTAATCGACGAAGGACTTTTGGATCCTCGGTTCCGCCGCGAAGGCGGTGTAGCACATGGCCTCCAGCGCGGTGGTGTTCAGCCCGGCGGTGTCCACCGCGCGGGCCAGATGGGAGGGGCCGACGGGGGTCAGGCGCATGGCATGGGTGCGGATGCCGCCGCGCAGGGTAAAGAAGCTGTCGGAGGTGCGATGCTCCAGCGCCTCGGCCAGCAGGATCGGCGGGGCGACCCCGCCCATGATCAGCGAGGCATAGGCCTGCGTGATGTCATAGGTCAGGTTCATCATCTGCCGCGCCTCGACCGCCTGGGCGGCCTTTTCCTCGGGCAGGATGCCCATGTGAAAGCCCAGCTCGGCCCCGTGTTCGATATAGCGGTAGTCCATGTCCTCAGAGATGTCGCGGGTCGAGGTCGACAGCGCCACGGCCAGCGCGCAGGCTGACAGGCAGGGCCCGTCCTTCAGGACGAAGACCCCGTAGATATCCGGGTCCTGGTTCTCGATGATTGAACTGATGTACCCGCCCAGAGCGATGCCTTCGAGGAAGTTGCCGCCCGGGCTTTCCAGCACGATGTACTTGCCCCAGGTCGTCTCCAGCGCCGCTTTCACGCGCTCTGTGTCGCCCGGCACGATGGGGCCGGAGAGGTGAAAGACCGTGTACTGCGAAACCTGTCCCGGCTCGGGCGGCCAGTTCGAGCTGTAGAGCGAGCGCAGGGCTTCGAGCCGGGGGGCGAGGTCGGGCCGCTGGGTGATCTCCAGCGCCTGCGAGAGGGCGGGAAACAGGCAAAGGGTCAGCACGAGGCCGAGGCGGGACAGCATGGCAGGCCTTTCAATAAGCTGCGGAAATGCCGTCAGGCTAGCCCGCGCCTGCCCCTGCGTCCAGCGCCGCGGGGCCTGTTGTCCGGTCTTCAAGGAGGGGCAGCCCCCCTCCACGGTCCGGGGCCGCGCGCCGCCTTGATCGAGGCAACATGATTTGAAACCGGCTCGGCACAGGGGGGCTTTGATCGCGTGGGCAGGCGCGGCGCCTGGCGCCTAGCGAAAGCGCATGTTGAACACCGATTCGAGCATGTCCGAGGTGAAGGGGATGGACAGATGCGTCATGTGCGGGATCGGGGGCAGGCCCAGGGGCGGCTCGTCGGCGCCCACGAGGACCGAGATGACCCCGGCCCGCGACATTTCCGAGATGAAGCCATAGGTCTCCATCGCCCGCATCTCGTCGGGCTTGCGGATGAACATATGGGTCAGGGCCTCGCCGCTGGCCAGACGCGCACGGGCATGCGCCACCGAGGGCACTTCCTCGACGGTGGCGTTGGCCATGCGATGGGATGCCGCCTCTGCCAGATCCAGCGAGATCAGCGGGTCCGGCTCGACGATCAGGAGTCTGAGCATTTTGAAAGGGCCTTCCGTTGCCCTTTCCCTTTTAATGGGGCAATCTCCAGACCGCATTTAACTATGACATACCGGAACGCATCCATGCGGATCTCCTGCCAAGACTGCCCCCTGCGCAAACTGGACAGCTTCCAGGCCTTCAGCGCGTCGGACATCAAGATAACCGACGCGCTGAAACACGGCGAACTGCGCGTCGACGCGGGCATGCCGATCCTCGAGGAAGGCACGTCCTCGCCGCAGCTTTACACCGTGTTGCAGGGGCAGGGGGTGCGCTACAAGACGCTGGAAAGCGGCCGGCGGCAGGTCCTGAGCTTCGTTTTCCCCGGTGATTTCCTCGGGCTTCAGGCGGCGGTCATGGAGGAAATGGACCACTCGGTGGAATCGACGACCGAGATGGTGCTCTGCGTCTTCGACCGCAAGGATCTGCGGAGGCTGTACCGTGACGCGCCAGAGCGCGCTTTCGACGTGACATGGGTCGCGGCGGAAGAGGAAACGATGCTCTCCGAAGCCCTGACCGCCGTCGGTCAGCGCACCGCCAAGGAGCGGGTGGCCTGGGGGCTGATGCGGCTGATGCAGCGGTCGAAGGCCTCGGGCCTTGCCAGGCGCGACCGCGCGCCGATGCCGTTCCGGCAGACCGATTTCGCCGACGCGATGGGGCTGTCGCTGGTGCACACCAACAAGACGCTGTCGATGATCCGCCGTGCGAAGCTGGCCACATGGGCGGATGGATGGCTGGACATCCACGACCCCGAAGGGCTGGCCGAGATGGCGGGCACGCCGCTTAATGGCGACCACTGCCGCCCGCTGATCTGACCGCCTACAGCGGCAGCTTGTACCCGATATGCGTCGGCTGGTAGCCGAGGCTTTCGTAGAAGCGATGGGCCTCCGGGCGGGTCTTGTCGGTGGTCAGCTGCACCAGCGTGCAGCCGCGCGCCCGGGCGGTATCGGCGGCCCATTCCAGCATCCGGCGGCCAAGGCCGCTGCCCCGGGCCGCTGCCGCGACGCGCACCGATTCCACCTGGCCGCGCCAGGCGCCCAGACGCGAGATCCCCGGCAGAAAGGTCAGATGCAGGCAGCCCAGCAGGGCGCCGTCTTGCTCGGCAACGGCAAGGAACTGGTTCTCGTCGCGCTCGATCGCCTCGAAGGCGGACAGATAGGCGGCGTTCAGCGGCAGCGAGGCATCCTCGCGCCCGGCCCCCAGAGTGTCGTCGGCCAGCAGCGCGACGATGGCGGGCAGGTCGGCGCGGGTGGCACGGCGCATCATTCCGGGCGCCCCTTGTAGGCGGCCCAGAGATCGGGGCGGCGCTGCCGCGTCAGGTCTTCGGCCTGCGCCCGGCGCCATTTCGCGATCTCGCCATGATGGCCGGACATCAGCACCTCGGGGACTTCCAGCCCCTGCCATTCGGCGGGGCGGGTGTATTGCGGATGTTCGAGCAGGCCTTCGGAAAAGCTTTCCTCTTCGGTCGAGGCGGCATTGCCCAGCACCCCCGGCAGCAGGCGGACGGTGGCGTCCAGCATGGCCTGCGCGGCGATCTCTCCGCCGGTCAGCACGTAATCGCCAAGGCTGACTTCGGTGATGCGGTAGTGATCCAAAACGCGCTGGTCCAGCCCTTCGAAGCGGCCGCAGATCAAGGTCACGCCGGGCCGCGTGGCCAGATCGCGCGCCATGGCCTGATCGAAGCGGCGCCCGCGCGGCGACAGGTAGAGGATCGGCGCGCCGGCGGGCATGCCCGCGCGGGCGGCCTCGATGGCGGCGCCCATGACGTCGGGCCGCAGCACCATGCCCGCGCCGCCCCCGGCGGGGGTGTCGTCGACATTGCGGTGCTTGCCCTCGCCGAAGTCGCGCAGCGGCACGGGCTGCAATTGCCAGCGGCCTTCCTTCAGCGCCTTGCCGGTCAGGGAATGGCCGAGAATGCCGGGGAAGGCCTCGGGGAAAAGCGTGATTACCTGCGCCTGCCAAGCCCGGGCCAGGGTCTCGTCCGGGCCCATCAGGTTGCGCGGCTTCATCGTGGCGTGGATCGACTTGCGGCCATAAGACCGCGGCGCGGGCTTGTCCTGTTCGGTCACGGGGGCCTCCGGTGGTTTTTCGCGGGTCTAATGGCTTTCGCGGCAGAGAGGAACCGCGAAAGCCGGTCGGGGGACCGCTGCGCTTGGCTTCTGCCGGAACGTGGCTGGCCGCCCTGCTGTGGCTGATCCCCAGACGCCCGGGGCAGGCGTCAGTCCAGCAGGCCCTCGGGCGGGTCGGCGACGATGCGCCCGGCGGTCAGGTCGACGGTGGGCACGGCGGCCTGGGTGAAGGGCAGCAGGACCGTGCGGCTTTGCCCCGGCACCTGAATTTCCAGCAGGTCCGCCGCGCCGTGGTTGTGCACCGCCTTCACGCGGCCCAGTTCGGCGCCGCCGGTGTCCAGCACGGTCAGGCCGATCAGGTCTGCGTGGTAGAATTCGTCGTCCGGAAGCGAGGGCAGCCGGTCGCGCGGCGCATAGAGCCGCGTGCCCTTCAGCGCGTCCGCATCCTCTTTGGTCAGGACGCCGGACAGGCGCGCCGCGAAGCCGCCCTTGATCTCGCGTTGCAGGTCTATGTCGAACTGCCGCGCGCCGTCCTCTGTGGACAGCGGGGCGTAGTCGGCGATGGCGCCGGGATCGGCGGTGAAGCTCTTCAGCCGCACCTCGCCATGTACACCGAAGGCGCCCGATACGGCGCCGACGCAGACCATCTCGCTGTCACTCATGCAAGGCCATCCCCGGTGTCATTGCGCAGGCCGGGTACAAAGCCCGGCGGAATTCCATGTTCCACCCAGTTCCTGACACAGATCGCGCTTGTTGGCACGCTCGAAGAGCAAACCCGCCACAAAGGCCAGTCCCAGAAGGATCAGCAGGCGGAAGGGGCGAAACATCGGCGATCCGGAACAGGGGGAAAGCGTGCCCGGCGGGCGGGTGGGCCACCCGCCGGGACACAAAGGGCGCGGGTCTTATTCCGCGTCGCCCTCGTCACCGCCAGCCGCGGCAGCGGCTTTGGCGGCTTTCTCTTCGGCGCGCTCCTTGGCTTTCTTGCCCGGCTCGGCCTTCTTCATGTTGGCGCGCTCTTTCTTCTCGACGACGCCAGCGGCTTCAAGGAAGCGCGACACGCGGTCGGTGGTCTGCGCGCCCTGGCCCAGCCAGTATTGGACGCGGTCCATGTCCATCTTCACGCGGTCTTCGCTGTCTTTCGGCAGCAGCGGGTTGTAGGTGCCCAGCTTCTCGATGAAGCGACCGTCGCGCGGCATGCGCGAGTCGGCGGCGACGATGCGGTAGAAGGGGCGCTTCTTGGAACCGCCGCGGGCGAGACGAATTTTGATAGCCATGTGGGTTTCTCCTTGGGATGGCGTTTCAGAGACGGAGTTTGGCCCGTCTCAGGATTGGTGTTGCTTGTGATGCTGGATGACTTCCTGAATCACGAAGTTCAGGAACTTCTTGGCGAATTCCGGGTCCAGATCAGCCTGGATCGCCAAATCCTGCAGCCGCGCGATCTGCTTTTCCTCGCGCGCGGGGTCGGATGGGGGAAGGTCGTGCTGCGCCTTGAGGACGCCCACGGCCTGTGTGTGCTTGAACCTTTCCGCCAGCGTGAAGACGAGAATCGCGTCCAGCCGGTCGATGGATTCGCGGTGGCCTTTCAGCAACTGGGCGGCGCGTGCGACGGGGTCGGTCATCGGGGTCTCCTGTGGGGCGGAAGGGCGCAGTTCGGGCTCGGAGCGCGGTGCATGGGGCAGGGGCGAGGGCTGTGCTGCGCAGGTTCGGCCTGCGCCTCACCCCTCACGCTTCCGGGATAATTTCGGGCAGACGAAACGAGGGGCGCGCCCGCGGCGGTCATGGTGCGGCGTGGATCAGTCAAGGGCGAACCCCTTCGGCCGGAAGAGCGGGTCCCGGTAATGGGCGATTTCCATGGCGACGCCGTGGCCGATCTGGCCGCTGAGCGCCTCGGGCGTCGGGTGGCGGTAGACCGCGTCCGAGCCGTCGATGGAGGGCGCGGCGTGGTCCTTGGTGCAGCCCAGACGCTCTGCCAGCCGGATCGAGTCGAGGTTCTTGGGGTCGATGTAGCTGACCGCCGTTTCCCAGCCCATGTCGTGGTAGAAGTGTCGGCGCACCCGGTCCGTGGCCTCCAGAGCGAAGCCCTTGCCGCCCCGGTCCGGCCAGATGATCCAGGCGATTTCCCTCTCCGGCCACTTGGCCGGAAACCAGCCGCCGGCCATGCCGACGGTTTCGCCGCTGTCCCTGAGGTGGATCATCCACATGCCGAAGCCGCGGATCTCCCAGTGGCCGATTTCGGCGGCGTAGAGCATCCAGGTCTCGTAGGCATTGAGCGGCCCGCCCATGAACCGCGAGCGGTACGAGGCGAAGGTGGCCTTGAAATCCGGGTAGTCCTGCGGCTGCGGGGCCTTCAGGACCAGCCGTTCGGTGGCCAGTTCGGGGATCGCGGCGAAGCCCATCACGCAGCGCCTTTCCGGTGGCGGAAGACGCAGAGCGTCCGGTCCCCGATCGCGGCCTCGGCGTCCCGGTCGCGCTGCGCGCCCATGCGCTGCATCAGCGCCAGGCAGCGGCTGTTGTCGGCGGCGACATAGGAGACGACGCTGTCCCAACCCAGCGCGTCGAAGGCATGGGCGCGGGCGGCGGTCAGCGCCTCTTCGGCGATGCCCTGTCCCTCGGCGCCCTCGGTCAGGAAGATGCCCAGTTCGGCCTCGGGGTCGGTGTATTCATAGCCCAGCACCACGAAACCGGCAGAGGGCGCGGTCTGCGCGTCGATGGTCCAGAGGCCGTGGCCGTGCAGCAGCCAGCAGGCGGTGTAATTGGTGAACTCGGCCCAGGCCTCGGCGCGGGTCATCGGGCCGCCCATGTAGCCTGCGCGGTCCGAGCAGAGGATCGCCGCGAAGGAGTCGAAGTCGTAGATCCGCGGGCCGCGCAGTTGCAGCCGCCGGGTGTCGAGCACGGGCAGCCTGCCGCCCAGCCGGGCGGCGGTGCGGGCGGCGGGCCCGGGGCGGTGTATCTCGCAGGGCGCGATCATGCGGCGGCCTCGGCCGGGTGGCGCCAGACCTGCGCGGGCCCGCCCAGCAGGGTGGTGTCGCGCTCGTGCGTCGCGCCGAGGCGCTCTGCCACGCGGCGCGAAGGCGCGTTGTCCGGGTGGACAAAGGAGACCAGCGGCCCGAGGCCGCGTTCCGTGGCGGCCCAGCGGCGGGCGGCGCGGGCGGCCTCTGTGGCGTAGCCCTGGCCCTCATGGCCCTCGAAGAGGTGCCAGCCCAGTTCCGGCTCTTCCCACATGACGTGGTCGATGACGCCGACCCGGCCCACGGGCGTGCCGTCGCGCAGCACGGTGAACATGCCGTAGCCCTTCAGCGCCCAGTGCCCGGCGGTGCCGAGGAAGCCGCGCCAGATCGGCATCTGCTCGGTTTGCTGACCGCCGGTGAAGAAGGCGCGGGGCGAGCGGGCATAGGCCTCGACGGCGTCGAAATCCCCCAGCACCGGCGTGCGCAGGGTCAGGCGCTCGGTCGAGATGGAAAGCGCGGGCATCATGACAGCGCCTCCGGCCCGGGGTGCCGCCAGAGCTCGTCCTCGCCCATGTTGGGGTTGTGGTAGGTGCGTTCGTAAACCGCGCCGAGGCGCGTGGCGAGCGCCTTGGACCGGGTGTTCGAGGGCACGATGTTCGAGGTCAGCGTGGTCATGGCCAGCCCGTCGGGGGCATAGGCCCACTGCCGCGCGCGGGTGGCGGCCTCGAAGGCGATGCCGCGCCCCTCGAAGCCGTCGAAGACCACCCAGCCGAGTTCCGGCTCGGGCCAGCCCTCGGGGTTCCAGATGCCGCTGATCCCGGCGGCCTTGCCGGAGGCGCGGTCCTCGATGACGAAATAGCCGTAGCCGCGGATGTGCCAGTGCCCGACCATCAGTGCGAACCAGCGCCATGCGTCGCCGCGATTGTCGTAGCCGCCGAAGCCGCCGGCGCGGGCGCTGTCCATCAGGAAGGCGATCACCGGTTCGGCGTCGGCCCGTTCTGGGCCGCGCAGGATGAGGCGCTCGGCCTCGAGGCGGGGGGCGTTCGTCAGGGTCATGGCCGGTCTCCTCGGGCGCGGGGAAGGCCGTTGCAACGGCCTTCCGACGCCACAGGACTGCGGCGTGAAAGCGCCTTGCACGGCGCTTGGCTGCGTGCAGAGGCCAGCGGCGCGCTCATGCATAGGCCTCCGCGCTGCCGTCCGCATCGGGGCGGTGGCGGTAGACTGCAGTCTCTGCCGCGGTCTCGCCCTCGGGGAGCGGGGCTTCGGGGTCGTGCGTGGCGCCCAGCCGCTCGGCCAGCGCGATGGACCGGCTGTTGCCGGGCGTGATGTAGGACACCAGCGTGTCCCAGCCCTGCGCCCAGGCCCAGTGCAGCGCGGCGGTCGCGGCCTCTTGCGCGTAGCCCTGGCCTTCTGCCCCTTCCAGGAGGGTCCATCCCAGTTCGCGCTCGGGAAAATGCGGCGGGCGCAGGATGCCAATCTGCCCGAGGAAGGTGCCGTCCTTCCTTTCGATCCCCCATGCGCCGTGGCCCATCAGGTCCCACATCGCCACCTCGGATGCCAGCCAGCGCCATGCTTCCCTGCGCGGCACCGGCCCGCCCATGAAGCGTGCGCGGTCACTCTCGAAGACGCCGCAGAGGGCGTCGAGGTCGGCCATCACGTGGGCGCGAAGCGTCAGGCGCGGGGTATGAAGTGTGGGGGCGGTCATCGGTCGGTATCGGGCGTGGCGGGTGTCGGATGCCTCCGGCGGGAGGTACTTCCGCAGAGAAGAAGCGGGCCTTGCGCGTCCTTTCGTGCTTGGGATTACAGAGTTGCGGTCGGGGTCCGGCGGGTCATTTCTTCTTGCCGAAGCCCGAGAGGCCCGGGGGCAGGCCACCACCCCCGCCGAGGCCGGGCAGGCCGCCGGGCATCCCCTTGCCCATCTGGCGGGCGGCGGCCTCGATGGCCTTGGGGTCCATCTGGCCGGCCATCTCGGGCGGGACGCCGTCCTTGCCGAACATGCCCTTCATGGCTTGTTTCAGCATGCCGCCCTTGCCCATCTTGCCCATCTTCTTCATCACGTCGGACATCTGGCGCTGCATCTTCAGGAGCTTGTTGAGGTCGCTGACCTCCATCCCCGATCCGGCGGCGATGCGCTTCTTGCGGCTGGCCTGAAGAATCTGCGGGTTCGCGCGTTCCTTCTTCGTCATCGAATTGATCAGCGCGATCTGCTGGCTGAGGACCTTGTCGTCCATGCCCGCGTCGCCCATCTGCCTGGACATCTTCTGCGCGCCGGGCAACATGGACATCATGCCCTCCATGCCGCCCATCTTGATCATCTGCTCAAGCTGCATCTTCAGGTCGTTCATGTTGAACTGACCCTTCTGGAAGCGCTTCATCATGCGCTCGGCCTGTTCGGCCTCGAGCGTGGCCTGCGCTTTTTCCACGAGGCTGACGATGTCGCCCATCCCGAGGATGCGGCCCGCGACCCGTTCCGGCTCGAAGGTTTCCAGCGCGTCCATCTTCTCGCCCAGACCGACGAAGCGGATCGGCTTGCCGGTCACCGCGCGCATCGAGAGCGCCGCGCCGCCGCGGCCGTCGCCGTCCATCCGGGTCAGCACGACGCCCGAGATGCCGATGCGGTCGTCGAAGTTCTGTGCCGTGTGCAGCGCGTCCTGACCGGTCAGGCCGTCGACCACGAGAAGCGTCTCGCGCGGGTTGGCGACGTCGCGCACCGCTTCGACCTGTGCCATCAGCTCTTCGTCGATGCTGAGGCGCCCGGCGGTGTCCAGCATGTAGACGTCGTAGCCGCCGAGGCCGGCCTGCGTCTTGGCGCGTTTGGCGATCGCCACCGGGTCCTCGCCCTTGACGATGGGCAGGGTGTCGACGCCGATCTGGGTGCCGAGGATCGCAAGTTGTTCCATCGCCGCCGGTCGGTTGACGTCCAGCGAGGCCATCAGGACCTTCTTGCCGTCACGCTCTTTCAGCCGTTTCGCCAGCTTGGCGGTGGTCGTCGTCTTGCCGCCGCCCTGCAGGCCGACCATCAGGATCGGCGCGGGCGGGTTGTCGATGCGCAGGCGGCCCGGGTCTTCCTCGCCGCGCAGCACCTCGATCAGTTCGTCGTGGACGATCTTCACGACCTGCTGGCCCGGCGTCACCGACTTGGTGACCGCCGCGCCGGTGGCCTTCTTCTCGACCGCCTTGACGAACTGGCGGGTGACCGGCAGCGAGACGTCGGCCTCCAGAAGGGCGACGCGGACTTCGCGCATGGCGGTGCGGACGTCGTCCTCGGACAGGGCGCCCTGCTTGGTCAGCCGGTCGAAGACGCCGCCAAGGCGCTCGGAGAGATTTTCGAACATGAGGGAGACCCCTCCTTCTGTCTGTCTCGGGTACCTCTCCAAGGTAGGCGGAGCGGACCGGCTTCTCAATCGCGGCGGATCAAAGCACGAGAGCCCCCGTGGGCGCAACGCGCTGACGGAGGGCGATCCCGGGCCATGCCCATGGGACCGGAAGACTCAGGGGGCTTCCGGGATTGGGCGGGGTCTGCAGGAAACGGGCCATAAAGTCAAGGGCGCGCCGGGGTCATCGGGTGTGGCGCAGGGGGCAGAGGGCCTGCGGTTGCGGCGGCGTGGGCGGTGGGCGCCGCCCGGCGCTGTGTGACCGCAAGGCCCGGCGCCGACCGGGGCCTGGGGGCAGAGGGGCGGCCAGAGGGGCGGGCCGTTCTGCGCCGATACGGGATCGCATTGTCGGCCATGGCGCGGTGTGGCAGGTTCTGGAGACTGTTCCCGGCTGTTCAAGAGCGCCCTTTCATGCCCGCAAGCTACAGGATCGTGCCGCAACTGAACCTTTACCTCGTCGCGTTCCGGGGCGACATCACCGTCGACCAGAACATGGAGGTCTACCGGGCCTATCGCGCCGATCCCCTGTACGATGGCGGGCAGCACCTGCTGCTGGATGCCGAGGGCTGCCGGTTTCCCGAGAACTTCTTTGCCGAGGTGCAGCGCATCGCGATGCGGATGACGCCCTACAGCGAGGCCCGCGATCCCCGGGCGCGGACGGCGATCTACGCGCCGCAGAAGGTGGCCTTCGGGATTTGCAGGCTGTACCGGGACGCGGTGAAGGACAAGATCCCCTACCACCTTGGCGTCTACCGCGACCCTGTCGAGGCGCTGGAGGCGCTGGGGCTGGATGTGCGCGACCCCGGGGTCCGGGGTCTGCTTGGGGGGCGTCGCACGGGCTACGGCGCCCGGTGACGGACGCTGAACCTGCCGCGCGGGCGCAGATGGTTGGGGGAAAGAGGCCTGCGTTCCGCGTGCGGTTCATTTGCAAGGCGCCGGTTCGCGGGCCGCAGCTTTTCACCCTCCGCCCGTCAGCCGCGCCGCAGGTCCGGCCCGCGGCGCGGATGAAGGTGTCAGGCGGCGAGGCCTTCGATATCGGTGTCGGCGCGGGCCGAAGAGGCCGTGGCGTCCACCATCTGCCGGTCCGAGCGCACCACCTGAATATCGGTGATGCCCATGAAGCCTAGCATGTGGCGCATGTAGGGCGTGGCGAAGTCGATGGGGCTGTCGACCTCGGTGCCGCCGGAGGCGACGGCAAGGATGGCGCGCTTGCCTTTCAGCAGGCCTTCGGGGCCGGCCTCGGTATAGCGGAAGGTGACACCGGCGCGGGCCACCTGATCGACCCAGGCCTTCAGGCCCGTGGGGACGCCGAAGTTGTAGACCGGCACGCCGATCAGCAGGGTGTCGGCGGCCTTCAGCTCTGCGATCAGGTCGTCAGACAGGGCCAGTGCGGCGCGGTGCGCGTCGGTGCGGTCCGCTTCCGGGGTGAAATTCGCGGCGATCCAGCTGGCGTCGATCAGCGGCAGGCCGCCGGACAGATCGCGCGTGACGGTCCGTGCCGGGGCCAGCTTGGCGGCGATGCGGTCGGTCAGGGCGCGGCTGGTCGAGCCTTCGGTGCGGGCAGAGGCGTCGATGCGCAGGAGAGTGTCGGTCATGATGTCCTCGTCGGGGCTTGTGCAATTGCGGCATAGATTGCCCCTTGCGTGCACGAACGCAATTGGCACAAATGCAAGGTGAGTGTTTATCCTTGCACAGGTGGCCAGATGGAAAACTGGGACGAGGTGCGCACCGCGTACCAGGTGGCGCGACTGGGAACGGTCAGCGGAGCGGCAGAGGTGCTGGGCGTTCACCACGCCACGGTGATCCGCCACATCGACGCGCTGGAGGGGCGGCTGGGCGTGAAGCTGTTCCAGCGCCATGCCCGCGGCTATACCGCGACCGAGGCGGGCACCGACCTCCTGCGCGTCGCGCAGACCACTGACGACCAGCTTCAGCAGCTGGAGGGGCGGATACGCGGACGCGGCTCGGATGTATCCGGCGAGTTGGTGGTGACTTCGCTGGTCTCCTTCGCGCCCTTGCTGGTGCCCGCGCTGACCTCTTTCCGCGCGGCCTACCCCGAGGTGACCGTGCGTTTCCTGACCGGCGAGCGCCTGTTCCGGCTGGAGTACGGCGAGGCCCATGTGGCCTTGCGCGCGGGCAAGGCGCCGGAAGAGCCGGACAATGTCGTGCAGCGGTTCAAGGCGCAGCAGGTCGGGCTTTATGCCACCAGGGGCTATATCGCGCGGATGGGCCGCCCTGAAAGCGAAGAAGACCTCGCCCGCCATGAATTCGTGGCCCATGACAATGCCGACAGCCGCGCGCCCTTCCTGCTCTGGCTGGCAGATAAAGTGCCGCGCGATCGCGTGGTCTTTCGCAGCAGCGATCCGCGGGTGATGGACATGGCGGTTCTGGCCGGGGCCGGAATGGGCTTTCTGAACATGCGCGACGCGGCGCAGCACCCGGATCTCGAACTGATCTACGGGCCCAACGAGGCCTGGGAGTCGAACCTCTGGCTGGTCACGCATGTCGACCTGCACCGGACGGCCAAGGTTCAGGCCTTCCTGAAGCACCTCAAGGCCGTCGCGGAAGAGACCTGCCGGGAATGACAGAGGCGCAAAAGGGCCATGCGGCGATGCTGGGCTACGCGGCAGTGGTGGCCGGGTCCTTCTCGCTGGGCAGCATGGTCGGCCCCTACATAGAGCCTTCGGTCCTGAACGCGGTGCGCTTCGTGCTGGCGGCGGCGGTGCTCTGGGCCATGGCGCTGGCAACCGGGGGTGTCACGCGCAGCGTCGCGGCGGCGCCCTGGCGCTACTTTGCCCTGGCGGGGCTTTTCGCGCTCTACTTCGTGACCATGTTCGAGGGGCTGAAGACCGCCGAGCCGGTCAGCATGGCGGCGGTCTTCACCCTGAACCCGGCGCTGACGGCGGTCTTCGGCTACCTGCTGTTGCGGCAGATCACGACGGCGCGCATGGCGCTGGCCATCGTGGTGGGCGGGCTGGGCGCGCTTTGGGTGATCTTCCGGGCCGACCTTGGCGCGCTTCTGGCCTTCGAAGTCGGGCGCGGCGAGGCGATCTATTTCTGGGGCTGCATCGCACATGCGCTTTATGCGCCGCTGTTGCGCAAGCTCAGCCGTGGAGAGCCCGCGCTGGCCTTCAACGCGGGTATCGTGACGGCGGGCGCGGTGATCCTGTGCCTCTGGGCCGGGCCGCGCGTGCTGGCGACCGACTGGGCCGCGATGCCGCCGGTGGTCTGGGTCACGCTCGTTTACGTCACGCTTTTCGCCACAGCGCTGAGTTTCATGATCCTGCGCTACGCCGCGCTGCGGCTGCCCTCGGCCAAGGTGATGGCCTATACCTACATCGTGCCGTCCTGGGTGATCCTTTGGGAACTGGCGCTTGGGCGCGGCGTGCCTTCGGCGCTGGTGTTGCCGGGTGTGGCGCTGACCGCTCTCTCTCTGGTGCTGCTTCTGAAGGACGAAGAGGCCCCGGCCTGACGGGTGGGAACGAAGCGGCCCTGTCCGGCGTTGGCCCCGCACAAATGGAACGGGAGACAGCACCATGGTGCGCAATATCATTTACATCATCGGTCTGGTTGTGGTTGTCGTGGCGGTGATCCGCCTTGCGGGCCTCGCCTGATCCGACGGCCCTGGGTTGGTGGTGTCGAGGGTCCCGAAGCGGAGCCGCGCGCCACCAATCGCCAGCCGTCCGGCTGTGCGGCCCTTTCCCGGTCGGGCCTGACGCGTGCATCGTACATCAAAACCTCGGCATCGGCCCGGACGGTGCAGGTCTTCGCGCCCTGCGGTCCTGATGGCGGGCTGCGGCGGTCCTCACGCAAGGCCTATTGGATTCGCCACGATGTTGCCGCGGTTCCTGCTATGGTAAAGGCAGGCGGGGTACAGGCATGACCCGCAAACGCTTGTAGCGAAAAACACAGCGAAAAAGCGCGACCTGCCATTGCGCGCCGGGCTGGCTCTAGCGGGTCACCGCCGCGAATACCTCGGGCAAGGGGCCATGCGCTGTCAGAGTCTCTGGCGACAACCAGATGGCCTGCCTTGGATACTCGAGCCCCTTCCACGTGATCGTCGGCAGCGTGAAGGCCTTCAACCCCCGTGCCTTGGCGCTTGTCCGGCGGAGGATGCGCTTGCCGTCAAGGTAGACCTCTACCCGCATCCATTCCTCCAGCCCGCGCCGCCGTGCCACGGGGGGCATTGCCATCCCGCTTCCGGCGCGGATCACGCTGCGCAGAATCGTCAGCCGCGGCCCCGGGCCTTCCTGCCGCGCCATGGTCACGCAGCTGTCGAGACCCATGCAGCCCGTCGTGCCTTGGGCCAGCGTCGCCGCGAGTCCGGTGGGCGGTTGCCCGAAAGGCGCGCCGAGGATCACCGTATCGACGGCCTCATGATCGAGCAGGGCAAGGCAATCGGCCGCGCAGGCGACGCCGCGGGCATAGACCGCCCCGTCGCGGTAATCCGCCAGAACCACGCGGACCGGGGCGGGGATCGCCTCTGCCGGTCCGAAGTCCGAGGCGAAGACCGGCGCAAGGGCCCGCATCTGCTGGCCCCGCTCCCAGGCCGGGTAGCCCAGCGACAGCGCCGCCAGCCCGGCGGCGCAGAGGCCGAGGCCCGTAACCAGCGACAGGCCTCCGGTGATCCGGCAGATCGCCCAGCCCAGAGCCAGCAGCAGTATCGCCATCGCGCTGGACAGGGGCGCCAGCGGCACGGTGGTGTCGGCAGCCTGGGTGGCGGCCAGCGTCAGCCAGTGGCTGCCGGCGCGGGTGGTCAGGGCCAGCACCGGGATCAGCGCCAGCAGAGTCAGGCTCTCTGCTACACGGGTCAGCCGCATGGTCGCTCCTTTTCTCCTGCCCGGGAATGGCAAGGGAAAATGGCATCAATCGGGCTGATGCAGTTCCTTTTCCAGAAAACGCTCGAACCCGTCGAGGTCGAGCTGGTCGAACTGTCCGAAGCCCTGCATCCAGACCGAGGCATCGCGCAGCGCGTCCGGTTCCAGCTTGCACCACTTCACGCGGCCGCGCTTTTCCTGACTGATCAGACCGGCGTTGGTCAGCACCCCGAGGTGCTTGGAGATCGCGGCAAGCGAGACGTCGAAGGGCTCGGCCACATCCGTCACCGCCATATCGTCCTCCAGCAGCATCGTCAGGATGCGGCGGCGCGTGGGGTCCGCAAGTGCGGCAAAGACGATATCGAGGCGGGCGCTCATGGCTCTGCGATAGCGGCAAACGGCGGGCCTGCCTAGAGCGCGCCTTGGGTGGCCCGGTGGCGGGCCTGCCGCACGCTCAACTGCGGGGTTGAATATGCCGGGTGGCGCTTAAGGTGGGCGACTGCGCGTCTCTGGTCGGCAGTGGCTCTTGAGTGTGGCTTGGGAAGTCCTGAAATATCAAGGTCTTGCGGAAAAGGTCGCAGCGGCGAACACGGCGTTGACTCGGGGCGCCCCTCCGCTTAGCACCATGGCGAACCTGAAGGGACCTTCCCGCGTGGCCGACCCCGATCCGAAACGGCAGTTGCAAGATCTGGATGCCCGGCTTTCGGCGCTGAAAGCGGCGCAGAAAAGCGAGAGGGCCCACCAGGAAGAGCACTACAGCCAGGCGCAGGTTGCCTGGCGGATGGTGACAGAGATGGTGGCCGGTCTGGGGATCGGCTTTGGCATCGGATACGGGCTGGACTACGCCTTCGGCACCACCCCGTTTCTCATGGTGCTGTTTACATTGCTGGGCGTCGCGGCGGGCATCAACGTGATGCTGCGGACCGCGAAAGAGGTCCAGGCGACACAGATGGGCGCGCAGGCGGCCCGGGACAAGACAGGCGGCCCCGACGGGGGCGAGCACGAGGGGAAGTGACAGATGGCGACAGAGACGGACACCCACGCGGCGGACGTGGCCGCAAATGTGGCCCACGCAGCGGACGCTGCGGCGGCTGACGGCGGCTCCAGCCTCGTGTTCCACCCGATGGACCAGTTCATCGTCAAGCCGCTCTTCGGCTATGGCGAAGTGGGCATGTTCACCATCACCAACGTGACGCTCTGGCTGTTCCTCGCGATCGTCGCGATCTTCGGCCTGATGGTGCTGGGCACCTCGCGCCGCGCCGTCGTGCCCTCGCGCAGCCAGTCCATCGCCGAGCTGGCCTATGGCTTCGTCCACAAGATGGTCGAGGACGTGACCGGCAAGGACGGCCTGAAGTACTTCCCGTATATCATGACGCTGTTCATGTTCATCGTCTTCGCCAACTTCCTTGGCCTGCTGCCGATGTCCTTCACCACCACCTCGCATTTCGCCGTGACCGTGGTGCTGGCGCTGGCGGTCTTCCTGACCGTGACGGTGCTGGGCTTCGTCAAGAACGGCGCGGGCTTCCTGTCGCTGTTCTGGGTCTCGTCGGCGCCGCTGGCGCTGCGGCCGATCCTCGCGATCATCGAGATCATCTCGTACTTCGTGCGTCCGGTCAGCCACTCGATCCGTCTTGCTGGCAACCTGATGGCCGGTCACGCGGTGATCAAGGTCTTCGCGGGCTTCGCGGCCATCGTCGCGGTCTCGCCCATCGCCATCGTCGCCATCGTCGCGATGTACGGGCTGGAGATCCTCGTGGCCTTCATTCAGGCCTACGTCTTCACGATCCTGACCTGCGTCTACCTGAAAGACGCGCTGCATCCGCATCACTAAGGGCGATGGGCCGCTGGCCCGTCCACCCCACTGAACAACCCGATCCATCCACTTCCAATCGTAAGGAGAATTCACATGGAAGGCGATCTCGCACACATCGGCGCAGGCCTCGCAGCAATCGGTTCCGGCGCAGCCGCAATCGGTGTGGGCAACGTGGCTGGCAACTTCCTTGCCGGCGCTCTGCGCAACCCCTCGGCGGCTGCCTCGCAGACCGCGACCCTCTTCATCGGCATCGCATTCGCGGAAGCGCTGGGCATCTTCGCCTTCCTCGTTTCGCTGCTGCTGATGTTCGCCGTCTAAGCCAGTCTTTTCCGACTGATCCTTACGCGCGGGCGGTTCGGGGCCAAATGCCCTGAATCGCCCGGACGACGATCCCGAAATCCCTTCCGACGGAGGACAACATGGCGACTGAAACCCCCGGGGCCGATCACGCCGCACAGGCCGTCAGCGCCTGCGTCGATTCATACGGGTCTGCCATCGGCATGCCGCAGCTTTGCGGCGAATGGATCGGCAACCAGGTGTTCTGGCTGATCATCACGCTGGTGGTGATCTACTTCATTCTGGCACGCATCGCGCTGCCCCGCATCGCCTCTGTCCTGGCCGAGCGTCAGGGGACGATCTCGAACGACATCGCCGCCGCCGAAGCGCTGAAGCGCAAGGCAGAAGAGGCGGAAAAGGCCTATGACAAGGCCCTCGCCGACGCCCGCACCGAAGCGCAGGTGATCGCGCAGAAGACCCGCGACGACATCAAGGCGGACCTCGCCAAGGCCATCGAGAAGGCCGACGCAGAGATCGCCGCGAAATCCGCCGAATCCGAGCAGGCGATCGCCGAGATCCGCGCAAGCGCGCTGGAGAACGTGCAGGTCGTCGCCAAGGACACCGCCGCCGCCATCGTGCAGGCGCTGGGTCACAAGCCGGATCAGGCCCGCATCGACGCCGCCGTCGACGCCCGCATGAAAGGCTGAACCGCGATGAAAAAGCTTGCCATTCTCGCCCCCGCCACCCTGATTGCCGCACCGGCACAGGCTGCGTCCGGCCCCTTCTTCTCGCTGGCCAACACCGACTTCGTGGTGCTGATCGCCTTCATCCTGTTCCTCGCCGTGCTGGTCTACTTCAAGGTGCCCGGCATGCTGGGCAAGCTGCTGGACAAGCGCGCCACGGACATCCAGTCGGAACTGGACGAGGCCCGCACCCTGCGTGAAGAGGCGCAGGCGCTTCTGGCCTCCTATGAGCGCAAGAGCCGCGAAACCCAGGAGCAGGCCGACCGCATCGTCGCCCACGCCAAGGCAGAGGCCGAGCAGGCCGCCGTTCAGGCCCGCGAGGACCTGAAGCTCTCCATCGAGCGCCGCCTGCAGGCCGCCGAGTCGCAGATCGCCTCTGCCGAAGCCTCGGCCATCAAGGATGTGCGCGACCGCGCCGCCGCCGTGGCCGTGGCCGCTGCCCGCGAGGTGGTTGCCGAGCAGATGAGCGCCGAGGACCGCAACCGGCTCATCGACGATTCGATCGCGACGGTGGGTGCCAAGCTGCACTGATCCGCCGTCCGGCATCCCGACACAAAGAGACCCGGCCTTCCCGCGAAGGCCGGGTCTTTTGCTGTGTGGGGGCAGGGGGGCAACACGGGGCGCCCCTGAACCGGCCCCCTGAAAATGACAAACCCCCGAAAGGCCTGGGCCCCGGGGGTCGTCGTGTGACTTCAGTGCTGAAGACGGTGCTTTAGCTCAGAGGAGCCCTTCGCGCTGGGCCTTTTTACGAGCCAGCTTGCGGGCGCGGCGAATCGCCTCGGCCTTTTCACGGGCCTTCTTCTCGGAGGGTTTCTCGAAATGCTGCTTGAGCTTCATTTCGCGGAAAACGCCTTCGCGCTGCAGCTTTTTCTTCAGGGCGCGGAGCGCCTGATCGACATTGTTGTCGCGAACACTGACCTGCATGTGGTTGTCACCACCTTTCTAGATTGAAGTTGCAAGGAATTGCAGGAGGTGGCCGTATAGCAAGCAATGCCCTATTTGTCCAGTACGAGCGCTGCGACCCAAGGAGACCGCCATGCCAGACACGACCGACCGCCTGCTGGACGCCATCCTGCCCCATGTGCCCTTCGACGGCTGGACCGAAACCGCCTTCCGCGCCGCGCTGGCCGAGGCCGGTGTCGACCCGGTGGTGGGGCGGGGCCTCGTGCCGCGCGGCGCCCTGGACCTCGCCGCAGCCTACCACCGCCGGGGCGACGCGGCCATGGTACAGGCGCTGTCCGCCGCCGATCTCGAGGGCATGCGCTTCCGCGACAAGGTGGCCCATGCGGTGCGCCTGCGGCTGGAACAGGCCGGCGACAGGGAGGTGGTGCGCCGTGGCACGACCCTGTTCTCTCTGCCCCACCACGCGCCGGAGGGCGCCCGGCTGCTCTGGGGCACGGCGGATGCCATCTGGACGGCTCTGGGCGATACCGCCGACGACGTGAACTGGTACACCAAGCGGGCGACCCTGTCGGGTGTCTACGGCGCCACGGTGCTGTACTGGCTGGGGGACGACTCGCCCGATCATGCCGATACCTGGGCCTTCCTCGACCGCCGCATAGCGGACGTCATGCAGATCGAGAAGGCCAAGGCCCAGCTGCGCGACAACCGCGTCCTCGGCACGCTCCTGGCCGGGCCGCTGAAGCTGATGGAACGGATCCGCCCGCCCGCAGCGCAGCGGCGCGACGATCTTCCGGGCGGCCGCCCCCTCGCCTGACGCGCCGCCGCCCCAGACGATCCAGCCCCCTGTGCTTCTTCTTGGTAAAAATACCCTCGGGGGTCCGGGGGCTGGCCCCCGGTCGCTGCCTTGCCACCGGCGCAGCAGCTGATAGCACTGAAAGAAACGGAGCCGATCCATGACAGATACCATGCGCGCCATAGAAATCACCGAAGCGGGCGGACCGGAGGTCCTGCGCCTGACCACGCGGCCCGTGCCGCGCCCCGCCGCCGGGCAGGTGGTGATCCGCACCGCCTACGCCGGCGTCAACCGACCGGATGCGCTGCAGCGCGCGGGCAGCTACGCCCCGCCCCCCGGCGCCTCGGACCTGCCCGGGCTCGAGGCCTCTGGCGAGGTGGTGGCCGTGGGTGCGGGGGTGGACTGGCCGCAGGTCGGCACGCAGGTCTGCGCTCTGCTGCCCGGTGGCGGCTACGCGGAATACGTGGCCACGCCCGCCGCGCATTGCCTGCCGGTGCCCGAGGGCATGGACCTGAAACAGGCGGCCTGCCTGCCGGAAACCTTCTTCACCGTCTGGACCAATGTCTTCCAGCGCGGGGGGTTGCGCGCTGGCGAACGCTTCCTCGTGCACGGCGGGTCCAGCGGCATCGGCACCACGGCGATCCAGCTCGCGGCGCATTTCGGCGCGCGGGTCTTCGCCACGGCGGGGTCGGCGGATAAATGCGCGGCCTGTACCGGGCTCGGCGCCGAACGGGCGATCAACTACCGCGAGGAGGATTTCGTCGAGATCCTGCGTGCCGAGGGCGGCGCGGACCTGATCCTCGACATGGTCGGCGGCGATTACCTGCCCCGCAACGTGAAGGCCCTCGCCGACGACGGGCGGCTGGTGCAGATCGCCTTCCTGCAGGGCCCGAAGGTGGCGCTGAACTTCGCGCAGGTCATGACGCGCCGCCTGACGATCACCGGCTCGACCCTGCGGCCGCAGAGCGACCTGGCCAAGGCCCGCATCGCCGAGGCGTTGCGCGCCGAGGTCTGGCCGATCCTTTCGACCGGGCGGATCGCGCCGGTGATGGATTCCGAGTTCCCGCTGGACAAGGCCGCCGAGGCGCATGCGCGGATGGAAGGCTCCACCCATATCGGCAAGATTGTCCTGAAGGTGGCGTGACCGGCTCGGGCGGGTCCGTGACCCACCCATGCAGGGCGCAGGCGGGTCACGGACCCGCCCTGCGGGTTCAGCGCCAGTCGAAGAAGCCGGGTCCGGCCCGTTCCAGAAGCTCTGCGGCAAGGGCGCGGCCCATGGCGGCGCCCTCGGCTACGGGGCCGCTGCGTGTGCCGGCGTGGGCGACGGAACCGTCGGGCCGCAGGACCTGCCCGCGCAGGTGCAGCCTGTCGCCGTCAAGCTCTGCCAGCCCGGCAATCGGCGTCTCGCAGGACCCGTCCAGCGCGGCAAGGAAGGCGCGCTCCGCCGCGAGGCGCTGCGCCGTGGGGGTGTCGTGGATCGCGGTCAGCATCGCCGCCACGCGGGCATCCTCGGCGCGGCGTTCGATCCCGATGGCGCCCTGCGCGATGGCGGGCAGCATGTCCTCTGGCGCGATGGGCGTGGCGGGCACATCCGTCAGCCCCATGCGGTTCAGCCCGGCGCAGGCGAGGAAGGTGGCCTGCGCCACCCCGTCTTCCAGCTTCTTCAGGCGGGTCTGCAGGTTGCCGCGGAATTCGACCACCGTCAGATCAGGCCGCCGGTGCAGCAGTTGCGCGCGGCGGCGCAGCGACGAGGTTCCCACCACCGCGCCCTGCGGCAGCCCCGCGATGTCGCCGCCCGCCGGGCTGATGAAGGCGTCGCGCACGTCCTCGCGCGGCAGGTAGCAGTCCAGCACAAGGCCCGAGGGCTGCTCGGTCGGCATGTCCTTCATGGAATGCACGGCGATGTCGATATCGCCCGCAGCCAGCTGTTCCTCGATCTCGCGGGTAAAGAGGCCCTTGTTGCCGATCTCTTTCAGCGGGCGGTCGGCCTCGATCATGGCGCGGTTGTCGCCGGTGGTCTTGATCACCACGATCTCGAAGGCGTCTTCCGTCAGCCCATGGGCCGTGGCGAGGCGTGCGCGGGTTTCATAGGCCTGGGCCAGCGCCAGCGGAGAGCCGCGGGTGCCGATGCGAAGCGGGGCGTCGATGGTGGGCAGATCGGTCATGGGCCATGGCTTAGCGCGGGTCGCGGGGAAAGGGAACACGGGCTTTGCCCTGCGACACCTTGGCCCGGAGGAGGCCCGGGTTACCTTGCCCGGGAGCGCGTGGCTTGACACCCGCGCGGGCAGGGCCGAGACCCGTCGCCAAGAGAGAGGTACAGAGCATGACGAAAACCATCCTGCGGGCCCTCGCGGGCGAAACCCTTCCGGTGCCGCCGATCTGGATGATGCGGCAGGCCGGGCGTTACCTGCCCGAATACAAGGCCACCCGCGCCGAGGCGGGGGACTTCCTGTCGCTGTGCTACAATCCCGAGTTGGCCACCGAGGTCACCTTGCAGCCGCTGCGGCGCTACGGCTTTGACGCGGCGATCCTGTTTGCCGACATCCTGCTTTTGCCGCAGGCGCTGGGGGCCGACCTGTGGTTCGTGACCGGCGAGGGGCCGCGCCTGTCGACGGTGACCACGCAGGCGGATTTCGACAAGCTGGGCCGGGGCGAGATGATCCACGACACGCTGTCGCCGATCTACCAGACGGTACGCAACCTGTCGGAACGGTTGCCGGAGGACGTGACGCTGATCGGCTTCGCCGGGGCGCCCTGGACCGTGGCGACCTATATGATCGCCGGGCAGGGGACCAGGGATCAGGGGCCCGCGCATGCGCTGAAGGCCGAGAACCGTCCGCTTTTTGAATCGCTGATCGAGCGGCTGACCGAGGGCACCATCGACTACCTGTCCGAGCAGGTGAAGGCGGGCGCCGAGGTGGTGAAGATCTTCGACAGCTGGGCCGGGTCGCTGAAGGGCGAGGACTTCCGCCGCTACGCGCTGGAACCCGCGCGGATCATCACGCAAGAGCTGAAGTCGCGCTTCCCCGGCCTGCCGGTCATCGCCTTCCCGCGCGAGGCGGGCGAGGGCTACATCGGTTTCCACGAGGCGACGGGTGCCGATTGCGTGGCGCTGGACAACTCTGTGACGCCGGAATGGGCGGCGGAAAAGGTGCAGGTCTCGGGCTGCGTGCAGGGCAACCTTGCCAGCGCCCATATGGTCACCGGCGGCGAGGATCTGGTGCGCGAGACGCGCCGCGTGGTCGAGGCCTTCCGCAACGGCCCGCATATCTTCAACCTTGGCCACGGGATCACGCCGGACGCGAAGCCGGAGAACGTCCAACTGATGATCGATACGGTGCGCGGGATGTGAAGGCGGTGGGGGCTCCGCCCCCGCTTCGCTCCCCCGGGATATTTGAGGACAGAAGAAACGGGGGCGCGTCGGGCGCTGGCTGTCCGCCTGGCTGCCGGGTCTCTACCGGCGGCCCCAGCGGGCGCGGCGGCCGGGGGCGGGCGCGGCTTTCTGCTGTTCTCGGATGAAGACGAAGAGGCCCGCGCCCACGATCAGGGCGCAGCCGGCCCAGGTGGCGGCAGAGGGCCATTCGCCGAAGACGGACCAGCCCCAGAGAATCGCCAGTGGCAGGCCGATGTACTCGAAGGGCGCGATCACGGCGGCATTGGCCATGCGGTAGGCGGCGCTGAGGCAGTAGCCCACGACGCCCGAGCAGAGGCCAAGGCCCAGGAAGACTGGCCAGTCGCCCGGCGCGGGCCATTGCCAGGCGCGCAGCAGGAAGGTCAGGCTTTCGTTCGTCGTGCCCTCGGCGAAGCGGCCGTCGCCCGCCACGAGGAAGAAGCCTGTCGAGACAATGAGGAAGGTGCCCTGCGTGTAGACCGCCATGGCCGAGGCCCGGGTCGTCACGCCAAGGCGGCGCGTCAGCACCTGCATCAGCGCATAGAGCAGCGCCGCGATTACCGGCAGCAGCAGCACGAGGCGCGAGACCCCGGGGTCGGACGTCCACGGCTGTTGCATGAGGGCGACGCCGATCAGGCCGATCAGCACCGCAGTCAGGCGCGGTGCGCCGACCTTTTCGCCCAGCATCGGGATCGACAGCAGCGTGATAAAGAGTGGCGCCACGAAGAAGAGTGCCGTGGCCTGCGCCAGCGGCAGGACCGCGACGGCGGCGTAGAAGGTCATGTTGGCGCCGACCACCAGTGCGCCGCGCAGCGCGTGGATGGCGGGGGTCCTCGTGCGCAGGATGGAGGGCCCGCCTTCGGCCATGACGAAGCCCATGGTGAAGACCAGCCCGATGGCCGAGCGGAAGAAGACCATCTGGTGCAGCGGGTATCCCACCGACAGCACCTTGATCAGCAGGTCGTTCACAGAGATCACCGCGACGCCGAGGCAGATCAGCGCGATCCCCAGCGTGGGTCGGTCCGTGGCTTGGGTCATGCCCCCGGGCTACGCGCTGGCGTGGCGCCGCGCTATCCCGAAAGCGACAGAAACTGGCAGGTGCACAGATCCTGTGCCTTGCATAGTGAACCGATCCGTCTAGGTTTCGCCCACACTTGAGAACGGAGGCCCGAGGATGGCCATGGTCGATGTCCGCGATGTGCGGAAGGTTTACGACGGCGGGTTCGAGGCGCTGAAGGGTGCCTCCCTGCAGATCGAAGAGGGCGAGATCCTCGCCCTGCTCGGCCCCAACGGGGCGGGCAAGACAACGCTGATCTCGGCGATCTGCGGCATCACGGTGCCGAGTTCGGGGTCGATTTCCGTGGGCGGCCATGACGTGGTCACGGATTACCGCGCGGCGCGCAACCTGATCGGGCTGGTCCCGCAGGAGATCAACCTCGAACCCTTCGAGAAGGTCCACAACACGGTGCGGTTCTCGCGCGGGCTGTTCGGCAAGCGCCACGATGCGGAGTTGCAGGAAAGGCTGCTGCGGCAGCTGTCGCTGTGGGACAAGCGCGATGCGCAGGTGAAGGAGCTGTCGGGCGGCATGAAGCGCCGGGTGCTGATCGCCAAGGCACTGGCGCATGAGCCCCGGGTGCTGTTCCTCGACGAGCCGACCGCAGGCGTCGACGTGGAACTGCGGCGCGACATGTGGAACATCGTGGCCGAGCTGAAGGCGCAGGGCGTGACGATCATCCTGACCACCCATTACATCGAAGAGGCCGAGGCCATCGCCGACCGCATCGCTGTGATCAACAAGGGGCAGGTGCTGCTGGTCGAGGACAAGGCCAGCCTGATGACCCGCATGGGCCGCAAGGAGCTGCGGATCGACCTCTACGAGCCGGTCGCGGAGATCCCCGGGACGCTGGCGGACCATGACCTGACCCTGTCGCAGGACGGGCAGGCGCTGACCTATGCCTATGACACGCAGGCCGACCGCACCGGCATCGGGCGGCTGATGGCGGCCTTGTCGGAGGCAGGGCTGGCGGTGCGCGACGTGTCGACCGCGCAGAATTCGCTGGAGGATATCTTCGTGAAACTCGTCGCCGAGCAGGCATCCGGTCAGGAGGATGCGGCATGAACTGGACCGCCGTCCTGTCGATCTACCGCTTCGAGATGGCGCGGTTCTTCCGCACCATCCTGCAAAGCTTCATTTCGCCGGTCATCTCGACCTCGCTGTATTTCGTGGTTTTCGGCGCCGCCATCGGGTCGCGCATCGACGAGGTCGAGGGCGTCAGCTATGGCGCCTTCATCGTGCCGGGGCTGATCATGCTGAGCGTCATGAGCCAGGCGATCTCGAACGCCTCCTTCGCGATCTACTTCCCGAAGTTCATCGGCACGATCTACGAATTGCTCTCGGCGCCGATCAACTTCCTGGAAATCGTGCTGGGCTATGTCGGCGCGGCGGCGACCAAGGCGTTGTTCATCGGGGTGGTGATCCTTGCGACCTCGGCGCTTTTCGTCGACCTGCAGATCCTGCACCCGGTGGCGATGCTGGCCTTCCTGGTGCTGACCTGCATCAGCTTCTCGCTTCTGGGCTTCATCATCGGCATCTGGGCAAAAAGCTTCGAGCAGCTGCAACTGGTGCCGCTTCTGGTGGTGACGCCGCTGGTCTTCCTTGGCGGCTCCTTCTACTCGATCTCGATGCTGCCGCCGGCATGGCAGACGGTGACGCTGTTCAACCCGGTGGTCTATCTCGTGTCCGGCTTCCGCTGGAGCTTCTTCGGCATGGCGGATGTGCCCGTGGGCCTGTCGCTGCTGGCAATCCTCGGCTTCACGGCGCTTTGCCTCGGGGTGATCTGGTGGATCTTCCGCACCGGCTGGCGAATCCGCAGCTGAGGGCGCCATCCGGGGCGGGTGAGACCCGCCCCGTGGGGTGTCGTGGCGCCTGGCCCGGTCAGTCCAGAAGCATCGTTTCGACAGGGGCGGGGCGCGGCGCGGGGTCCGGCTGGGACAGGCTCTGCGACAGCAGCATTGCGCCGCCCGGCAGGGTGATGGATGTCACGGGAAGGATAAGGACGAGGGGGTTCGCGGCGGCTTTCTCCGGCGGGTGGCGTGTCGGGGGTGATACGCAGCGCCGCCGGGGGCCGTCGCGGGTTATGCCGCCGCGACCTGACCGCGTCCGCGCAGGGCCATGTCCGTGACGATGCCGCCTGCCCACATCGCGCAGAGCGCAACCCATGCCGTGCCCGCAAAGACCGAGGCCCCGGTGACGCCGTTGCCGATGGCGCAGCCGCCCGCCAGCATCCCGCCGAATCCCATCAGCGCCGCGCCGACCATGGCGTTGCGCATGGGGGTGGGGCCTTCGAACCCCTGAAACCGCAACTCTCCGGCCAGCAGGGCCGAGAGGAAAGAGCCCAGCACCACGCCGGGCACGAGGCCGATGTCGAATTCCAGCGCCGCATGGCGGTCGAGGAAGAACATCAGCGTATTGGCGGAGGGGCCGGTGAAGGTCAGGCTTTCGATGGCGACCGGCTCGAAGGCGGACAGCGACAGCGCGTAGGTCAGATACCACCCCAGCGCCACGGCGAAACCCACGCCCGAGGCGAAGACCAGCCGCCGCGCGCCGATCCGGTTGCGGCGCGACAGGACCAGCGCCAGCAGCGCCGTGGCCAGCCCAAGCACCAGCCCGGCGCCGTCGGGCAGGTGCAGGGCGGGCAACAGGTCGAGGTTGCGGCCGCCCGGCGTGATCCAGAGCCCGGCCAGCCGGTCGCGCAGCGGTGCCAGCCAGCCGGTCAGCGCCATCTGCGCCACCACCGCGAAAATCAGGCCGGACACGACTGAGCGCAGATTCCCGGTTGCCGCCAGCACCAGCAAGCGGCCCGAACATCCGCGCGCCAGCACCATGCCGGCGCCGAACAGCAACCCGCCGATCACCGCGCCGGACCAGCTGCCGGGGACGGCCAGCATCCGCGCGTCGCCGACCTCGAACAGGCCCAGCAGGCGCGCGCCCTGCACCCAGACCAGCGCGGTCGAGAAGGTCAGCAGCCAGACCGCCACCTTGTCGCCCAGCCCGCCGCGCGCGAATTCGACCACCGCCGCCCGCAGGCAAAAGCGCGAGCGCTGCGCCGCCACGCCGAAGACCACGCCGGTGATCAGTCCGAAAAGCGCCGCCGTGGGCGCCTCTCCGATCCGGTCGAGCAGCGGAACGATGTCCATGAGGGCCTCCTGTCCCGAGGGAATGCGCAGGATATGGCAGGGGCAGGGCCCCCGCGTCTTGATACAGATCAGGAAAGGCGAATGTTTTCCCGCTGTCCCGCTGTCCCGCTGTCCCGCTACCCGGCTGGCGGTTCGGTGTCGCGTGATCCGGGAGGTGGCCGCGCCCGGTCGCAAAGGCGGCGTTGCCGGGTCAGGCCAGCGGTGTCGCCACATACAGCGCCTGTCCCCGGGGCAGCATGCGGTGGTCGCGCAGGGCCTGCCAGCCGCAGGCGCGGGCGATCTGCGCCACGTCGTGAGCCAGCACATGGTAAGGCGGGCGCAGGGCATGGGTCACCACCCCGTCGGGCTGGCGCACCGGACCGGCGGCGGCCTCGGCATCGGGGGCGAGGAAGACGGTGAAGAAGATCGTTTCCAGCGCGGGAAAACGGCGCAGGTTCGTCAGCGCGCGCGGCAGGAAGCCCGGCGGCAGATGCGGGAAGACCGCGAAGGCGATGGCATGGGTGATCGTGTCCGGCAGGCCTGGGAAGGCGAACACCGCATCCTCGATCAGGTGGCTTTCCGGCAGGCGCCCGGGGTCGTCCAGTTCCATGGCGCGCCCGGCCAGCAGCAGCGCCCGCGAGGCGTCGGTGGCGTGGTAGTGGCCGGGGTCGAGCCAGGGCACCGCCTTGCAGCCCAGCCGCAGGGCGCCCGCGCCGATATCCAGCAGGTGGTGATGCGGCTTCAGCCCGTGATCGCGCAACAGGGCCATCTGCGCCCGGCCGGTTTCGTCCCAGCGCCCGCCGACGATGGCGCGGTGACGGCCCTCTGCGATGGCCTTGGCGTGGAAATCCTGTGCGTCATACGGGTTGATCATGACGCGGCCTCTGCGCCCGCCGCATGCGCCCGTCAAGCGAAACCGCGCAGGGGTGCGCGTGGGCGCGAAGAGGGGCTGCGTTTTCTCTACGTCTTCCCGCGCGACAGTTTTGCCGGGGTCGAATACAGGTTCAGCGCGTCCACGGCCTGAGCCTTGTGCGCTGGCGCAGGCAAAAGCCTCTCGCCAGTGTCCGGTTCCCGGCGTAAGGCAAAAGCCATGACACCGGTTCCCCTGCACGAGGCGCGGGCCCTGCCGATCTGGCGGCGCCCGCGTACGCTCCTTTTCATGATGGCCATCGCCATGCCGCTCAGCTTCGCCACCTGGTCGGCGCTGCTGAACAACTTTGTCATCGAGGTTGCCGATTTCGACGGCGGCGACATCGGCTGGCTGCACACGGTGCGCGAGATCCCGGGCTTCCTCGCCATCGGGGTGATTCTCGTGATCATGGTGATGCGTGAGCAGGTGCTGGCACTGCTGTCCCTGGCGCTTCTGGGGGTGGCGACGGCGGTGACGGCGTGGTTCCCGACCATGGGCGGCATCCTCTTCATCACGCTCTTCAGTTCCATCGGGTTCCACTACTACGAGACGGTGAACCAGTCGTTGCAACTACAATGGCTGAGGAAAGAGGTGGCGCCGCAGGTGCTGGGCTGGCTGATCGCCGCCGGATCGGGCGCCACGCTGGTGGCCTACGGGCTGATCGTCATGACCTGGGAGGCCTTCGGCCTGTCCTACAACACGGTCTACATGGCCTCGGGCGGGGTGACGCTGCTGATCGTGGCCTATTGCGCGCTGGCCTTCCCGCAGTTCGAAAGCCCCAATCCGCAGGTCAAGAAGTTCATCCTGCGCAAGCGCTACTGGCTGTATTACGCGCTGCAGTTCATGTCGGGCGCGCGGCGGCAGATCTTCGTGGTCTTCGCGGGCTTCATGATGGTCGAGCGGTTCGGCTTCGAAGTCCACGAGGTGACGGCGCTCTACCTGATCAACCTCGTCGCCAACATTGTGATCGGCCCGGTCTTCGGCCGCGCGGTCTTCAGGTTCGGAGAGCGCAACACGCTGACCTTCGAATACATCGGGCTGGTGGGGGTCTTCCTTCTGTATGGCGGGATCTACTGGTTCGGCTGGGGCGTGCTTCTGGCCTCGATCCTCTATGTCGTGGACCATATGTTCTTTGCCATGGCGCTGGCGCTGAAGACCTACTTCCAGAAGATCGCCGACCCGGGCGATATCGCGCCCACCGCCGCCGTGGCCTTCACCATCAACCATATCGCGGCGGTCTTCCTGCCTGCGGCGCTGGGGGTCCTCTGGCTGGTCTCGCCGGGCTCCGTGTTCCTTCTCGCGGCGGGGATGGCGGCCACCAGCCTGTGTCTGGCGCTGCTGATCCCGCGCCACCCCGAACCGGGCAACGAGACGATCTTCTGCCGGATGCAGGCGGCTCCGGCGGAATAGGCGACGGCGGAGGGGGCTCTGCCCCCCGGCCTGCGGCCTCCCCCCGGGATATTTGAGGACAGAAGAAGGGCGGGACGCGGTTCTCTGGAGGGTTGGGCCTTCTCGGCCTCCCGGCGCGGGATCAAGGCGCCGCCGCCGCGCATCCTGCCGGTGGCGCGGCGCATGGCTTGGGGCCAGGCTTCGCAGCGCTTGACCTTCGCCCTCGCTGCGCCTACCCGCTGACCAACCCCAGACGGAGCTCCGCCATGCCCACCTTCACCGCTTTCACCAAGCTTTCCGACAAGGACGCCGCCGAGGCCTTGGGCGAGGCGATGGAGGGCATGGACCCGGAACCCACCGGCGTCGGCGTCTTCGAGATTGAGGACGGCTCCGGCACCTGGGAAGTCGGCGGCTACTTTCTGGAAGAGCCGGATGGCGTGGAACTGGCGCTGCTGGCGGCGGGCTTTGCCGCGAAGCCCTTCGTGGTCTCCGAAGTGCCGGACACCGACTGGGTCGACAAGGTCCGGCGCGAGTTGACGCCGGTCGTGGCGGGACGCTTCTTCGTCTACGGCAGCCACGACGCCGACAAGATCCCCGAAGGCTCGGAGCCGCTGCTGATCGAGGCCGCCATGGCCTTCGGCACCGGGCACCATGGTACCACGCAGGGCTGCCTCGAATCGCTGGACGCGCTGGCCGCAGAGGGCTTCACCGGGCGCAGCGTTGCGGACATCGGCTGCGGCACGGCGGTTCTGGCCATGGCGGCGGCGCGGATCTGGCCGGAGCCGGTCATCGCCTCGGACATCGACGCGGTCGCCGTCGAGGTGGCCGAGGCCAACGTGCGGGCCAACGGGCTGGAGGGGCGCGTGACCTGTGTCGAGGCGGCGGGCTTCGGTGTTCCGGCTCTGGCGGAGCGGGCGCCCTACGATCTGGTCTTCGCCAATATCCTCAAGCAGCCGCTGATCGACCTTGCGCCCGACATGGCGGCCCATCTCGCCGCCGGGGGCTATGCCATTCTTTCGGGTCTGCTGACGCGGCAGGCCGAGGAGGTCGTGGCCGCCTACGCAAGCCAGGGCATTCACGAGAAAGCCCGCCGCGTGATCGGCGACTGGGTCACGCTGACCTTGCGGAAGCCGGCCTGATGCAAGGCGCGCTTGCGTCGAAACTGCGTTAAATTGAGGGCGTCGCCCAAATATCGCCACAATCAGGGACTAGTTCTCGACATATCCGGTGGGGGCCGGAACATACGAGATTGCTATGAGCGACGCCCTTACCAATTTCCGCAAGCGTGACGCGGCGCTGCGCAAGAAACATGTCCGCATGGCCCGCGGCTATCGCAACAAGCTGAAAAGCGACGGTCTGATCGTTCAGGAGCCCGACGATAAGCTCGGCGATATAGGCCTGCGCCTTCTGAGCTTTGCCCTCGTTGTTTTCATGGGCTTCAAGGTGATGGTTCTGACCGGGCTCGGCGCCGAGGCCTACAGCCTGCATCTGGCACATCTGGCCGAGGGCTCTGTCTACGAGCGCGCCGGTGCATGGCTGATGCAGATCGACCCGGTCACCCGGGCGCTTGCCGCGCTGGTTGCGCCGCTGTTCTCCTGATCCGCATAGCCTAGCCTGCGGCAGCGGAAAGGCCGCATCCTCCTTTCGGGCGATGCGGCCTTTATCCATCCGTCGGACGGACATTGAAAAAGGGTCCGGTTCCGCCAACGAACTCGGCGGAACCGGACCCTGTTCTGGCTGCCCGCTCAGCGGCGGGCGACGGTCTCGATGTCGCCGCGGTTCAGGCCGATGTCGTCCAGTTCACGATCCGACAGCGCCATCAGCGTCTTGCGGGTCAGGCGCCGGTCGTTCCAGGCGGAAAAGGTGGCAAAGGCCGAGGCGAGCAGGCTGCGCTTGGGGTCGGTGGTGCCGTAGGACCGCACAGCGGTGTTGAGCAGGCCGCCGATGCCAGCGGCGGAGCCCGCGTTGGCAAGGGGGCGATCAGAGTAATAGGCCATGGGGCTCTCCTTCATGAGGGGTGGCGTTCGTTTGCAAAGCGCACATAGATTGGGCAATTTGCTCCGGCAAGGCGCACAAAATGCATAGTCGCCATGCGGTTTTGGCATGCCCTCTGACGGGGTTAACGTGCTGTTATGGCTGGCAGAAATCCGCCTGAAAACATGTCGCTCATGGGTTATGAAGCGGCGCGAACGGACAGGCTGCGTCGCGAAGCGATGGCAAAGCGTCGGCTTTGGCTCCTCGTGTATTAGCCTTGGCGTTTGTTCTGCTTTCGTGCTAGTCGTGGCGCAATAACAACAAAGTGAGGCAGCGATGCGGATACTGGGCATCGATCCGGGGCTGCGGAACCTCGGCTGGGGGCTGATCGAGTCGCAGAACGGCAAGCTGAGGCATCTGGCGAACGGCACCTGCCACACCGCCAAGGGCGACCTGGCACAGCGGCTCTTGTCGCTGCACCGGCAGCTCTCCGAGGTCTGCGCCCGTTTCGCGCCGGATACGGCGGCGGTCGAACAGACCTTCGTCAACAAGGATGCGGTGGCGACGCTGAAGCTGGGCCAGGCGCGGGCGATCGCGCTGCTGGTGCCGGCGCAGTTCGGCCTGGCGGTCGGGGAATACGCGCCCAATCAGGTCAAGAAGACCGTTGTGGGCGTGGGCCATGCGGACAAGGCGCAGATCCAGCACATGGTGAAGATGCAGCTGCCGGGCGCCAGTTTCGACAGCGCCGATGCGGCGGACGCGCTGGCCATCGCCATTTGCCATTCGTTCTATGGCGCCGCCACGGCGTTGAAGGTGAAGGCATGATCGGGCGCATCGCGGGGCAGGTAATCTACAAGGGCGAGGATCACGCGCTGATCGACGTGCGCGGCGTGGGATACGTGGTCTATTGCACCGACCGGGTGCTGGCGGGGCTGGCCCCGGGCGAGGCGGCGGCGTTGTTCACCGACCTGATGGTGCGCGAGGACCTGTTGCAGCTCTACGGCTTTCCGACGCTGGTGGAAAAGGAGTGGTTCCGCCTGCTGATGACGGTGCAGGGTGTCGGCGCCAAGGCGGCGCTGGCGATGCTGGGCGCGCTTGGGCCGGACGGCGTCAGCCGTGCGCTGGCACTGGGCGACTGGACCGCCATCAAGGCGGCGAAGGGCATCGGCCCGAAGACCGCCCAGCGGGTGGTGAACGAGCTGAAGGACAAGGCACCGATGGTCATGGCGATGGGGGCGGGGGCTGCCGTCTCTGCGCCGTCTGCGGCCCCGGACGGCGATGCGGTGATCGAGCGCGCCGCGCCTGCCGCGCCCGCCCCGCTGCCTTCGGCCTCTGCCCAGGCCGAGGCATTGTCGGCGCTTGGCAACCTGGGCTATGGCCCGGGCGAGGCGGCGGGCGCCGTGGCACAGGCGGCGGGCGAGGCGCCAGAGGCGGACACCGCGGCGCTGATTCGCGCGGCGCTGAAGCTCTTGGCGCCGAAGGGCTGACGGCGGGGACGGTGGGTCGCGGACCCACCCTACGAAGTGAGGCGGGGACAGCGGGCCAAAGACCCGCGCCGCGCAGAGTGAGGCAAGGCCATGGAACCGGACCCGACACTGAGGCCCGAACCGATCCCCGAGGATCGCGACCGCGCGCTGCGCCCGCAGATGCTGACCGACTTCGTCGGCCAGGCCGAGGCGCGCGCCAACCTGCGGGTCTTCATCGACAGCGCCCGGCAGCGCGGCGAGGCGATGGACCACACGCTGTTTCACGGCCCGCCGGGCCTTGGCAAGACGACGCTGGCGCAGATCATGGCGCGTGAGCTGGGGGTCGGCTTTCGCATGACCTCGGGCCCGGTGCTGGCCAAGGCGGGCGATCTTGCGGCGATCCTGACCAACCTCGACGCCCGCGACGTACTGTTCATCGACGAGATCCACCGCATGAACGCCACCGTCGAAGAGATCCTCTATCCCGCGATGGAGGATTACGAGCTGGACCTCGTGATCGGCGAAGGACCGGCCGCGCGCACGGTCAGGATCGAGTTGCAGCCCTTCACGCTGGTCGGGGCCACGACCCGGCTGGGCCTGCTGACGACGCCCCTGCGCGACCGCTTCGGCATCCCGACGCGGCTGAACTTCTACACGGTGCCCGAGTTGGAGGTCATCGTGAACACCAACGCGGCCAAGCTGGGCGTGCAGATGCAGGGCGACGGTGCGCTGGAGATCGCGCGGCGCTCGCGCGGGACGCCCCGGATCGCCGGGCGGCTGCTGCGGCGGGTGGTGGATTTTGCCGTGGTCGAGGGCGGAGGTGTGGTGACGCAGGCGCTGGCCGACAATGCGCTGACGCGGCTGGGGGTGGACTCCATGGGGCTGGACGGTGCGGACCGGCGTTACCTGCGGCTGATCGCCGAGAACTACGGCGGCGGCCCGGTGGGGATCGAGACGCTTTCGGCGGCGCTCTCGGAAAGCCGCGACGCGCTGGAGGAGGTGGTGGAGCCCTACCTGTTGCAACAGGGGCTGATCCAGCGCACCCCGCGCGGGCGGATGCTGGCGGCCAAGGCCTGGACACATCTCGGAATGGCAGCGCCACGACCGCCGGGGCAGGGCCAGTTGTTCGGGGACTAGCGGGCTTTTGCGCGCCCGGCGTGTCCTGCCTCAGCGATAGCCTGCGCGCTCCATGCGGCGGGTGCGGCGTTCCTCGCCGGACTGGTAGATCAGCACCCAGGCCAGCGCGATGAACATCGGGTGGGTCAGGCCGCCCGAGAACAGGATCGCGGGAATCCAGATCAGGAAGACGATGATCGACAGGATGGGCCGCCCGGTCAGAAGGATCGACAGGGGCGGCAGGAAAAGGGCCAGGACATAGTTCATTTGTGCAGGCTCCGGTCTTGGTGGCGGGCCAGCGGCGCGCCGAATGTTACGATTGTTTACATTAGATAGGGCGAAATCGCCGCCTGTGAAGGGGCGGCGTCCCACGAAGACCCGGAACCGGCCCTTGCGATGTGCCCCGGGTGCCGTGGGCAGGGCTGGACGGCGGGTGCGGTGGAAAGGGCGCGTCACCCGCCGCCACCCTGCGGTTGCCTCCGCCGCGATGGTGCGGTGACGGGCGGCGTCCGGGGCGCCGGTTCCATGGCGGGACTTGATCGCAGCCGCTTCTTGGGGTATACGCGCGCTCGTCGACAAGGCGCAAACGCCGCGAGCAGGGATCGGGCAGGGTCGGGTGTTCACCGGCCCTTCTTGTTTTTGTGTGTTGTCCCGTATCGCGGGCGCCTTCAGTGACCAAGCCAGACCGGCGGAGACAACCGCCCGGCCAGTAAAACCGTTGAAAAGGAACATGGAGCCACATGGCTAACGCAACCATGGAGGAATTCGAGGCCCTCCTTAATGAAAGCCTCGAAATGGACACGCCGGACGAAGGTTCGGTGGTCAAGGGCAAGGTCATCGCCGTCGAAGCGGGCCAGGCCATCATCGACGTCGGCTACAAGATGGAAGGCCGCGTCGATCTCAAGGAATTCGCAAACCCGGGCGAGAACGCCGACATCTCCGTCGGTGACGAGGTCGAGGTCTTCCTGCGCGCCGCGGAAAACGCCCGTGGCGAAGCCGTCATCTCGCGCGAGATGGCCCGCCGCGAAGAAGCCTGGGACCGTCTGGAAAAGGCCTATGCCGACGACGCCCGCGTCGAAGGCGCGATCTTCGGCCGCGTCAAGGGTGGCTTCACCGTCGACCTCGGCGGTGCCGTGGCCTTCCTGCCCGGTTCGCAGGTCGATGTGCGCCCCGTGCGCGATGCCGGCCCGCTGATGGGTCTCAAGCAGCCGTTCCAGATCCTCAAGATGGACCGTCGCCGTGGCAACATCGTTGTGTCGCGCCGCGCGATCCTCGAAGAAAGCCGCGCCGAGCAGCGCGCCGAAGTCATCGGCAAGCTGCAGGAAGGCGACGCGGTTGACGGCGTGGTCAAGAACATCACCGAGTACGGCGCATTCGTCGACCTCGGCGGCGTTGACGGCCTGCTGCACGTGACCGACATGGCATGGCGCCGTGTGAACCACCCCTCCGAGATCCTGTCGATCGGCGAGACCGTGAAGGTCCAGGTCATCAAGATCAACAAGGAAACCCACCGTATCTCCCTCGGCATGAAGCAGCTGCAGGAAGACCCGTGGGATCTGGTGGCGGTCAAGTACCCGCTGGCCTCGGTCCACAAGGGCCGCGTGACCAACATCACCGATTACGGCGCATTTGTTGAGCTGGAAGCCGGTGTCGAGGGTCTCGTCCACGTCTCGGAAATGTCCTGGACCAAGAAGAACGTGCACCCCGGCAAGATCGTGTCGACCTCGCAAGAGGTGGACGTCATGGTGCTGGAAATCGACCCGACCAAGCGTCGCGTGTCGCTGGGCCTCAAGCAGACCATGCGCAACCCGTGGGAAGTCTTCTCCGAGACCCACCCCGAGGGCACGCAGGTCGAGGGCGAAGTCAAGAACATCACCGAATTCGGTCTGTTCATCGGCCTCGAAGGCGACATCGACGGCATGGTGCACCTCTCCGACCTCAGCTGGGACCAGCGTGGCGAAGAAGCGATCCAGGAATACCGCAAGGGCGACATCGTTCAGGCGGTCGTGTCCGAGACCGACATCGAGAAAGAGCGTATCTCGCTCTCGATCAAGGCTCTGGGCGGCGACAAGTTCGCCGAGGCGACCGGCGGCGTGCGTCGCGGTTCCATCGTGACCGTCGAAGTGACGGCCATCGAGGACGGCGGCATCGAAGTGGAATACGAAGGCATGAAGTCCTTCATCCGCCGCTCCGACCTGTCGCGGGATCGTGCCGAGCAGCGCCCCGAGCGTTTCTCGGTCGGTGACAAGATCGACGTCCGTGTCACCAACATCGACATGAAGACCCGCCGTCTGGGCCTGTCGATCAAGGCACGCGAGATCGCCGAAGAGAAAGAGGCCGTGGAACAGTTCGGCTCTTCCGACTCGGGTGCGTCGCTGGGCGACATCCTCGGCGCGGCTCTGAAGCGCGACGAGTAAGCGACCCCGCTTTTCTGGAACACGGAAAAGGCCCCCGGCGCGGGGGCCTTTTTCTTTGGCCCCGCCCTGTGCGGTGCCCCGCAGGCTGGCCATCCCGCGCCGCGGCGGGACGCGGGGACCAGCGATTCCCTCTCGCCAAGGGCTGCCGATTTTGCTTTCCTCCAGAGCGGATTTCGCGGGAGGACATTATGTCGAGATTTCTGGCACTCGGTCTGGCGCTCGGTCTGGCTGCGCCCCTCGCGGCGCAGGAGCAGATCGTCATTCCCGATGACAGCACCGAATACCGGCAAGAGCGCGCGCCCGCCGGCGGCACCGGGCTGACCATGAAGGCGGTCACGGTCAAGGGCCAGAACCAGCTGCGCGGACGCTACGGCTCTGCCTGGCAGGCGGCGGAGGTGCAGCAGCGCGCGGCCATGACCTGCGACGAGGCCGGGATGCGGATGATCTACTTCAAGCCGGGCAAGACGGATGAGCAGGGCCGCACGGAATTCGCGGCGGTCTGCCAGTAGCGCGGGGCAAATTCCTTCGAAGGAATTTGCAAATCCCGTCCACGGGATTTCGCCCCGCGCCGTGCGGGCGTTCTACTCTATCAGCATGGCGGACAGGGACCGATTGTGGCGCCCCTGCCTGATCGCGGGCCCCGGTCCGCATCGGGCGCCACCGTGAACTCCGTGGCTGCGGGGGACCGGCATCGGCACTTCGCGGGGCCGCATGTCCTTCGCCGCTCTGCATGCGGGGCTGCCTGACGGCGGCCCGGGCGGCCGCCAAGGGGACCGGGGCCTCGAAGGCCCCGGCCCGGAAGCACTCAGTGGGCAAGCTGGTCGTGCAGAATGTCCGCGCCGCTCCAGTCCGCGGGATAGTAGGTCGGCCAGTTGGTCAGTTCCTCGAGCACTTCGGCCCGGTCGTCGCCGGTATAGATGTGGTAGTGCGACACCTTCTCGGGCGCGATGCGGTGATCGCTGAACTGGATGAAGCCCGGCGCCTCGGCGTCGCCACCGGCCTTGCGGAAGATGTAGCGCACGCCGCGGCTGCCGCTGTCGTAGGTCAGGATCTCGTACCCGTCCGAGACGTAGTCCGCGCCATAGCTGCCCTCCGGGCTGGAGAAGGTCACGCGGCCGTTTTCGATGTCGATGGCGTTGACCTCGGTTGCGTAGCCGACCTCGTAGTACGCGCGGTAGGCCTCGGCGGTTTTCTCGCCGGACTCCGCCTTTTTCGCCATCGCCGGGTCGAGCGTGCCGTCCAGAAGGTAGGGCAGCACGGACTGCCAGGCGCCCTCCCAGTCGGAAAGGCTGCGCGGAGCGACCTCTGAATCTTCGAAATGGCCCGCGTGGATTCGCTCGGCGGTTTCGTCCGCGTGATCGTGTCCGTGGTCGTGCCCATGGTCATGACCGGCGTGGTCATGGGCCTTGTCCGTCGATTCTGCCATCAGCGACAGGGGCAGGGCGGCGACGGCGGCAGCAGCGATCAATCGCGTGAAGTGGGGGGTCATGTCGGTTTCTCCGATGTGTTATGAAATAACATTTCACGACCTAACCCGAAGAGGCCCGCTCCGCAAGCTGCATTCGCCGCGGCCCCGCCGCCCGGCCACCCGTCCTGCGCCCGAATCGCTTGCCATGACGCCGTGGCATGCCGCTTTTCCGCGCGTGCCGATCGAGGGTGCAAATGGCGTCAACTCTGCCAATCGCGGGCGAAGAGACCCCAAACCGCTGCAAGACCTTGCTTTTCCGCCCTTTATGACTGTTTCCGTTTTGCATGTCGCTGCGTATAGTTCGCCAAAGCTGCGGGAGAACCCGCGCCGCGTCAGGGGGAATGTGCCAAGATGATCCGCTCCGAACTTATTCAGAAGATTGCGGACGAGAACCCGCACCTGTATCAGCGGGATGTCGAGAGGATCGTGAACACGATCTTCGAGGAAATCACCAATGCCATGGCCCGGGGCGACCGGGTCGAGCTGCGGGGCTTCGGGGCCTTCTCGGTCAAGAAGCGGGATGCCCGGACCGGCCGCAACCCTCGCACCGGCGAGGCCGTTGAGGTCGAGGAAAAGCACGTCCCCTTCTTCAAGACCGGCAAGCTTCTTCGGGACCGCCTGAACGGAAAGTGACGCATGCGCTATATCCGCTACGCCATCTACGCCACCCTTCTGATCGTCCTGACCGTCGTCTGCGTGGCGAACCTCGAGCCGGTGACGCTGAATACCCTGCCCGAGGGTCTGGCCGCGATTCCCCAGATCGGCTGGCTTGGCGTGTCGGTGCAGCTGCCGCTCTTCGCGGTGGTGCTGGGCGGGCTGCTGCTGGGCTTTGCACTGGGTGAGCTTTTCGAGTGGCTGCGGGAATACAAGTACCGCTCGGAGGCCAGCCGCAAGGGCAGCGAGGTCCGCAAGCTGGAGCGCGAGCTGAAGAAGACGCAGGCCGAGCGCGACAAGGACAAGGACGAGGTCCTGGCGATCCTCGACCAGTCGCGCTGACCTTCCAGCGGGTAGGGTGACGCGGCAGGGGCGGTCCTGTGCGGTGCGCGCAGAGGGGGCGCTGCCCCCGCCTTCGGCCCCCGAGGTATTTCAACCAAGAAGACGCATGGGGGCTTCATGACCGACGTTCGGGTCAAGATCTGCGGCCTGAAAACGCCTGACGACGTGGCGGTGGCGGCAGAGGCCGGGGCGGCCTATGGCGGCTTCGTGTTCTTTCCCAAGAGCCCGCGGCATCTGGAGATCGCCGAGGCGCGTGCCCTGGCGCAGGCGGCGCCGGTTGGGCTGGCAAAGGTGGCGCTGGTCGTCGATGTGGATGACGCCCTGCTGGATGCGCTGTGCGCAGCGGTGCCGCTGGACATGCTGCAGCTGCACGGGCGCGAGACGCCGGAGCGGGTGTCCGAGGTTCGGGCGCGCTACGGCCTGCCGGTGATGAAGGCGGTGGGGGTCGGTGGTGCGGCGGATCTTCCGGCGCTGGATCGCTATTGCGCCGTCGCGGATCAGATCCTTGTCGATGCCAAGCCGCCGAAGGGGGCCGATCTGCCCGGCGGCAACGGGCTTGCCTTCGACTGGCGGTTGCTGGCCGGGCGGCGCTGGACGCGGCCCTGGATGCTGGCGGGCGGTTTGACGCCCGAGGTGGTCGGGCGGGCCGTCGAGCTGACCGGGGCGCGGCAGGTGGATGTCTCTTCGGGGGTGGAGGTGGCGCGGGGCGTCAAGGACCACGGTCTGATCCGCGCTTTCGTGAAGGCCGCGCAGGCCGCGCCGGTGCCGCGCCTGTAAGCCGTCTTGCGGGTTGCGGGGGCTGCCGGCGGGCGGATTATTGCGGCATCAGCGGGCCTGCCGCGGGTTCCGGGCGCCGGTTGTGTGGGGTCAGACGCGCGGATATGTCCTCTGCCGGGTCCGGGGCGTCACAGGATGTCGAGCACGCGCTCTGGCGGGCGGCCGATCACGGCGCCCTTTTCGGCAAAGGCGACGGGGCGTTCGATCAGCTTCGGCTCTTCCGCCATGGCCGCCAGCAACGTCTCTTCGTCGCTGTCGCGGGACAGGCCGCGCGCCTTGAAGGCCGGTTCCTTGACCCGCATCATTTCCATCGCCGTCAGCCCCAGCCGGGCCTGCGCCGCGCGCAGCTCTGCCAGGGTGGGCGTGTCCTCGAGGTAGCGGCGTTCGGTCACCGCGACGCCGCGGGCCTGCAGCAGCGCCAGCGCCTCGCGCGATTTCGAGCAGCGCGGGTTGTGCCAGAGGATCACAGCCATTCCGACCGCCCGGTTCCGACCGCCTGCGCCACCGAGGCAAAGCCGTCCCGCGCCAGAAGCGCGTCGAGGCCCTGCGCGATCTCCTGCACGAGGCTCAGCCCGCCGTAGACCAGCGCGGTGTAGAGTTGCACCGCCGAGGCCCCGGCGCGGATCTTGGCATAGGCCTGCTCTGCCGAGCTGACGCCGCCAACGCCCACCAGCGGCAGGGTGCCGCCGGTCAGCTCTGACAGCCGTGCCAACACCCGGGTCGAGCGTTCGAAGAGCGGCGCGCCGGACAGGCCGCCCGCTTCCGAGGCGAAGGCCGAGTGCAGGCTGTCGCGCGCCAGCGTGGTATTGGTGGCGATGATGCCGGAAATGCCGGTCTCTGTCGCCACTTCGGCCACATCCGACAGCCCGGCCTCGTCGAGGTCGGGGGCGATCTTCAGGAAGACCGGGATCGGGCGTTCCAGCCCGGCGCGGGCCGCCATGACGCCCTCCAGCAGCGCCACCAGCGCCTCGCGGCCCTGCAGGTCGCGCAGCTTCTCGGTGTTCGGAGAGCTCACGTTGACGGTCGCGAAATCGAGATTGGGCCCGCAGCGTTCCAGCACCCGGACGAAATCGGCGGCGCGGTCGGCGCTGTCCTTGTTGGCGCCGAGATTCAGCCCCAGCACCATGTCGCGCGGGCGGGTCATCAGGCGCCCGGCGATGGCTTCCATCCCGTCGTTGTTGAAGCCGAAGCGGTTGATCGCCGCGCGGTCCTCGGTCAGGCGGAAGAGGCGCGGTTTCGGATTGCCGGGCTGCGGGCGCGGCGTCGCGGCGCCGACCTCGACAAAGCCGAAGCCCGCGCGTGACAGGCCCTGAAGCGCGGTTGCATTCTTGTCGAAGCCCGCCGCCAGGCCGATGGGGTTCGGCAGCGCCAGACCCGCCAGCGCGCAGCGCAGCCGGTCCGAAGTCACAAGCCCCGGCGCGGGGGCGGCGCCGATCTGCAAGGCGCGGATCGCGAGGCCGTGGGCCGTTTCCGGGTCCATGCGGCGCAGGAAGGCCAGCCCGGCCTGTTCGACGATCTTCATGCGAAGTCCTCCGGGAACCGGTGGGCGCTCGCCTCCAGCGGCAGGGGTTGGCACCAGACCACGTCCTCCAGCCTGAGCGGCCCGTAGAGATGCGGGAATTCCGCCCCCCCGCGCGAAACTTCCCACTTCAGCGCGGCGCCCAGGCGGTCACTGTCCAGCGCGGCGAGGAACAGCCCCTCGGCCCCGGCGAAGTGCTTGGCCGCCGTTTCACGCGCCTGTTCGGCTGTGGAGAAATGGATGAAGCCGTCGGCCACGTCGACAGGTGCGCCGGGGGTCTCTTTGTCAGAGCGCAGGGCGGCCCATTCCTCGGCCCGGAGAATCTTGTAGATCAGCATGGCCCGCTTTTGACCCGGACCGTGCCGGGCGGTCAAGCGGCCGGTCGCGCCAGATCGCAGGCCCCGTGCCGGGGGCGCCCCGGCAGCAGGGGCGGGGTGCACCACGCGCCACCGTCCGGTGATCCTTCTTCCCGACTGCAAGGGCGCGCCGGATGCCGCCCCCGTCGCCACAAGGGGCAGGGCGGTCATGCCCCTGTCACTTGCCGCAGCGATACCCCGCATCATCCTTTGACTCTTTGGTCCAACCGGGGTCTGCTGTTTCGTATTACACAACCCAACGGAGAGGTTCCCATGATCCGTCTTATGTCCGGCGCCGCCGCACTGGCCCTGATGGCCGGAGCCGCACAGGCCGACTATTCCTTGACCATCCTGCACACCAACGACTTTCACGCGCGCTTCGAGCCGATCTCGAAATACGACTCGGGCTGTTCGTCCGAGGACAACGACGCGGGCGAGTGCTTTGGCGGCTCGGCCCGCCTGATGACCGCGATCTCCGACGCCAAGGCGCGGACCAACAATTACATCCTCGTGGACGGCGGCGACCAGTTTCAGGGCACGCTCTTCTACACCTACTACAAGGGCAAGCTCGCCGCCGAGATGATGAACCAGATGGGCTACGACGCGATGACCGTGGGCAACCACGAATTCGACGACGGCCCCGAGGTGCTGCGCGGTTTCGTCGACGCGGTGGAATTCCCGGTGCTGATGTCGAACGCCGACCTCACGGGCGAGGACCTCCTGAAGGACTCCATCATGAAGTCCACCGTGATCGAGAAGGGCGGCGAAAAGCTGGGCCTGATTGGCCTGACCCCGCAGGACACCGATGAACTCGCCTCGCCGGGCAAGAACATCATCTTCACCGATCCCTCCGAGGCCGTACAGGCCGAGGTCGACAAGCTGACCGAAGAGGGGGTGAGCAAGATCATCGTGCTGTCGCACTCGGGTTACGGCGTCGACCAGCGCGTGGCCCAGAACACCACCGGCGTCGATGTGATCGTGGGCGGCCACTCCAACACGCTTCTGGGGACCATGGATGGCGCGGCGGGCGCCTATCCGACCGTGGTGAACGGCGTGCAGATCGTGCAGGCCTATGCCTACGGCAAGTTCCTCGGCGAGCTGAACGTCACTTTCGACGACGAGGGTGTGGTCACCGAAGCCTCGGGCGCGCCGATCCTGATGGACGCCTCCGTGGCCGAGGAAGAGGGCGTAAAGGCCCGTATCGCAGAGGCCGCGGTGCCGCTGGACGAGATCCGCAACGAGGTCGTGGCCGAGACCTCCGAGGCCGTCGAGGGCAACCGCGACGTCTGCCGCGCGATGGAATGCTCGATGGGCAACCTGGTGGCCGATGCCATGCTGGACCGCGTGAAGGATCAGGGCGTCGAGATCGCCATTGCCAACTCGGGCGGTCTGCGTGCGTCCATCGACGCGGGCGAGGTCACCATGGGCGAGGTCCTGACGGTGCTGCCGTTCCAGAACACCCTGTCGACCTTCCAGGTGACCGGCGCGACCGTGGTCGAGGCGCTGGAAAACGGCGTCAGCCAGATCGAAGAGGGCGGCGGTCGCTTCCCGCAGGTGGCGGGCATGACCTTCACCGTCGATCCCTCGGCAGAGCCGGGTAGCCGGATCTCCGAGGTCATGGTGGGCGGCGCGCCCATCGACCCCGAAAAGATGTACGGTGCGGTTTCCAACAACTATGTGCGCAACGGCGGCGACGGTTACGCGATGTTCGTGCAGGCCGAGAATGCCTATGACTTCGGCCCCGACCTTGCCGATGTGACGGCGGAATACCTCGCCGAGAATGCGCCCTACACGCCCTATACGGACGGTCGCATCAAGATCATGGAGTAAGCGTCCTTCGGGAGTGCTGATTTCGAAACGCCCCCGCAGGCTGCTGCGGGGGCGTTTTTCTATGGGGCGGTGGATTGCGCTACAGAGCCTTCCGCGCGTTCGCTGCGGGCATCCCCGCCAGACTGCCGCAACATGTCCCTGATCTCCAACGACCTGATCCCCCACACAGCGCGGAATCAAGGCCGCAGGCCGCCGCGCATCGCCGGGCCTCCCCCCGGCCCGGCGATTTGTCCGATGATGGTGCTCCGTTCGTAGGGTCTACGGACTTGGCTGGGATAAAGTGCGAGGCTCAGCCGTTGGATCGCCGATCCGAGGCCCGACGCTGCGCGGCTCGTTGCCACACAGAGCTGCGCCAAAAGCGCTTTTCAGAGCCGTTTACGAAATTATGCAAACCGGCCGGTAAAGCGCTTTGAACCGGCCGGTTTGTCCCATAACGAAAGGTTAATTCAGGCCACGGCCTTCTCTTCGATCCACTCCCAGGGTCGCACAAAATCGCCCAGCACCTTGCCGACCTCGGTCTCGGTCGCGCCATTGGCCTCGACCTGCGCGACCAGCCCGCGGGTCTTGTCGTCGATCACCGAAACCACCCGCGCCGCACAGCCCGCCTTTTCCAGCGCGCCGTTGTAGATGCGCGTGATCGCCAGCTTGCGGAGGTCGGGCTTGAAGATCTTGCCGACCGCCGTCTTGGGCAGTTCCGGCAGGATCGTCAGGTGCTTGGGATGCGCCGCCCGCTCGTGGACATGCACCTTCGCGTGCTCCAGAAGCTCTGCCTCCGTGACCTCGGCGCCCTCCACCAGTTCCACATAGGCGCAGGGCAATTCGCCGGAATGCGCGTCCGGCTGGCCGATGGCGCCGGCAAAGGCGACGGCGGGATGGGCCAGCAGCGCCTCCTCGATCTCGGCGGGGTCGATGTTGTGGCCGCCCCGGATGATCAGATCCTTGGCGCGCCCGGTGATCCAGAGATAGCCGTCCGCGTCGAGCCGCCCGAGGTCCCCGGTGCGCAGGTATTTGTCGAAATGGAAGAGCTCGGCGTTCTTGGCGGCCTCGGTGTAGGTCTTGCCGGGATAGACGCCGGGGTTCGATACGCAGATCTCGCCGATCTCGTCGGTGCCGCATTCGATGATCTCGCCATGCGCCAGCTTCAGGATCTTCACGTCCGTATGCGGCAGGGGAATGCCGACGGAGCCGACCTTCTTCACCCCGTCAGGCGGGTTCACCGCCACAAGGCAGGTGGCTTCGGTCAGGCCGTAGCCTTCGCAGATGGTCACCCCGCAGGAGGATTCGAAGCGCTTGAACAGCTCCAGCGGCATCGGGGCCGAACCCGAGAACGCTGTCTTCACCGAAGAGATATCCGCGTCGACCTTGCGCTGCATCAGCGCCGAGACGGCGGTGGGCACGGTGATGACGAAGGTCGTTTTCCAGCGTTCGCAGAGCTTCCAGAAGTTGTCGAAGACGCCCTCTCCACGATAGCCGGCGGGCGTCGGAAAGACCACATGCGCGCCCGAACAAAGCATCGCCATCAGGATCACGTGGCAGGCGAAGACATGGAACAGCGGCAGCGGGCACATCACGCTGTCCTCTTCCGAGAACAGCAGCGTGGCCCCCAGCCAGCCGTTGTACAGCATCCCCGAATAGAGGTGCTGCGCGACCTTGGGCATGCCGGTGGTGCCGCCGGTGTGGAAATAGGCAGCGACGCGGTCGCCGGCGCTGTCGGCGAAGTCGAGCGTCTTCGACTGCCGCGCGGCCTCGCGGTTGAAGTCGAGGTAATCGGCGTGGCGCGCGCCCTCCAGCCTGGGCCGGACCAGCGGCACGATCCAGCTTTTCGGCGGGGTGAGATAGCGGTTCAGGTCGACCTGCAGCACGGTCTGCACGCCGGGCGCGTGGCGCACCGCTTCGTGGACCTTCTGCGGCACGTCGGTCTTCGGGAAGGGCTTCAGCGTGACGACGACCTTGGCGCCGGTCTCGCGCAGGATGGCGCCGATCTGTTCCGGCTCCAGCAGGGGGTTGATCGGGTTGACGATGCCCGCGACCATCCCGCCCAGCAGCGTGGTGGCAGTCTCGTTGCAGTTGGGCAGCACGAAGGCCACCACGTCCTCTTCGCCGATGCCGAGGCTGCGGAACAGGTTGGCCGCCTGCGCGGTACGGTCCCTAAGCGTGGCCCATGTCATGGTTTCGGCCTTGTCGGTCGGTCCCGACAGCAACTGGTAACTGACCGCGGGCCGCTGCGGAAAGCGATCCGAGACGCGGGTCAGCTGGCCCCAGAGCGTCTTTGGCATGTCGCGGTTTTCCCACGGCATTTCCGCTTCTATGGCATTGCGGTCATCCATTCCCGCGTAAGACATGGCCAGGTCTCCTCCCCGTGTTTTTTGTCGCAGTGTGCGGTTGATCGGCCCCCTGCGCAAGGGCAGGCGACGTGGCGGCACGGCGGCCTGACGCAGCGTTGCGGCGTGCGTGCGGGCGTGGCAGGATCGCGGGCATGGACCATCCGCTGATCGACCTGATTTCCGCGAGGATCGCCGCCGCCGAGGCCGAGGGCGCCTTCGACAACCTGCCCGGGGCGGGCAGGCCGCTGCCGCCCTGCGACGATCCGGAGAACGCGGTCCTGCACCGGATCATGGCGGAGAACGGTGCGGTGCCCGAGGTGGTTTCGCTGTCGCGTGAACTGGCGCGGCGGCGCGCGGAGCTGCGGGAACTGGCCGACCGGAGCGAGCGCAGGCGCCTGATCACCGAGATGTCGCTGCTGGAGGCCCGCATCGAGATCGCGAAGCGGCGCTGAGCCGCGGTGCGGCAGCCGGGGGGGGCTGCCCCCGCGCCTGTGGCGCCCCCCGGGATATTTGCGGACAGAAGAAGTTGGGGGAGCGCCGGGGTGGCGGGGCCTTGTGCCCCGGCGGCAATCGGGGGCAAATGGGCGCGGTGCAAGAGAGGGAGCGCGCATGGTCTCGGTCAAGGAACAATACGAAGCCTATCCCTATCCCGACCGTGACCCGGCGGATGAGGCGAAGCGGCTGGTCATGGGTTCGCCCTCGCATCCCTTCGAGATGGATCACTGGCTGTGGCGCGGACAGCGCGACTGGTCGCAGCCGCTGCGCGTGCTGGTGGCCGGGGGCGGCACCGGGGACGCGCTGATCCAGCTGACGCAGGTCATGACCAGCGCGGGGGCGCCCTACGAGATCACCTATATCGACCTCTCCAAGGCCTCGCGCGCGATTGCCGAGGCACGGGCAGAGGCGCGCGGGCTGACCGGCATCACCTTCGTCACCGGCAGCCTGCTGGATGCCGCCGACCATGGCCCCTTCGATTATATCGACTGCTGCGGGGTGCTGCACCATCTGCCCGATCCGACCGCCGGCTTTGCCGCGCTGCGGGCCGCCGTGGCGCCGGGCGGCGGCATGGGTTTCATGGTCTATGCGCCTTACGGACGCTCCGGGGTCTATCCCCTGCAACAGGCCTTTGCCGCGCTTTTCGAGGGGCTGGACCCGCAGGTGCGGCTGCATCGCGCGAAGGAGATCGTGAAGGGCCTGCCCGAGGGCCATCCCTTCCGCGCCAACCTGAACGTCAACGATCACAGGGTCTCGGACGCGGGGTTCTACGATCTGCTTCTGCACGGGCAGGACACGCCCTTCGACGTGGCGAAGGTCTTCGAGACCTGCGCCGCCTCGGGCTGGCGGCTGCAGAGCTTCTGCGTGCCCGCCCAGTATGACCTGTCGCGGATCGTGTCGCGGCCTGCGGGCATGGACGACGTGACCGCCATGGCCACGGCCGAGAAGCTGCGCGGGACGATGAAGAAACATTTCGGCTACCTCGTGCCGGACGATGAGGACCGGCCTCTGCCGGGCGGCGAGTCGCATCTGGTGCCGCGCATCGCCATCCGCGACATGCGCCCGCTGGCGAAGATGGTGGCGCAGGGCCGCGTGCTGCCGCTGACCATCGTCGAGCAGAAGGTGCAGCTGAAGCTGCCGCGCGAGACGGCGCCGCTGGTGGCGGCCATCGACAGCCGCCGCTCGCTGGGAGAGATCGCCAGGGTCGCCGGGATGGACCCCCTGCGGTTCAACATGGTCTGGCCCAGAGTTGCGCGGGAATTCATCGCGCATGGCATCCTGCATTACTCGTCGCTGGGGCTGTCGCGCTGATGTGCGGGCGGTGCAGTCGACCCGGCCCAGCGGGCCGGGCCTGATCGAGCCCTTCGAGTGATCCCGTTCAGGCCTCGGCAGCGAGGTCCTCTGCTTCCGCCTCGTCGAGCTCTTCCGCCTGCTGGTCATGCCACCACGAGGATTGCGCGGACATCAGCTGCGCGATCAGATCCTCGTTCGACACAGGCGGCGGCGTATCGTTCGTTTCGGGCGTGGGCTCCGGTTCCGGGTCAGGAGTGGGCTCCGCTTCCGGCTGGGGGGCGGGTACAAGCAGCGCCGAAGACGTCACGCCGGCGGGCGCGCCGTCCTCCGCGTCGTCGCCATCGTGCAGCCACTCCTCGTCGACATGTTCGCGCTTGACCCATTCGACGTAGCTTTCCAGCCAGCCGCCGCCGGGGGAGTGCACCTGCGGGTCATGCGTGGCGTAGCGACCGAAGGCCTCTGTCACCCCGGCCTCTTCGTCCGGGGTCAGGTTCTCTTCGTAGCCCCAGGATTCGTAGCCGACATAGGTGCGCACCAGCAGGTCGTCGCCGTAATCCTCCAGCGCCGCCACGGCGAACTCCGCGCCGTGAACGTGATCGCTGTGTTCGATCTCGCTTTCGGATTGCAGGTGCAGGGTGTCGGGGCCGTGACTGTCCAGCAGGGCGGTCAGGACAGAGGTCAGATCCTCGGCGCTGTAGGTATTGGCGCCGTCCACGGTGGTCGCGGTCTGGATCTCGCCATGGGCAAGCTTGTACAGGCTTTCGCCGTTGTAGGTGTCCGAGCCCTCGCCGTGGAACCCGTCGGGCAGGCGCAGGAAGTACATCCGGATGTCGGGCTGGCTTTCGAGATAGCTGCTGGCGAGATCGAAACCCTGCCCGCCAAGCGACAGGGTCACCGTCTCGTCGATCCATGTCGGGTCGTCGTCGCCCGCCATCCAGGCGTAGGCTTCCTTGACGCCGTCCTCGCGGGCGCCCCAGTAACTTTCTTCCTGCCCGAAGTCGCCAGCGGTCAGGTAGACGACCGTCACCGGTTCGTCACCGTCGATGGCATGGGCGATGGTGGGGTTCATGAACAGCAGGTCGTCGTCCTGATGGGCGACGACGATCATGTCGCCGGTCCCCGCGCCGGGCGGGTCCAGAGGATCGACCGGGTCCGTGGCGTCGTTCGGATCGACGGGGTCGACAGGGTCGACAGGGTCGGGATCGGTCGGATCGGGGTCCGTCGGGTCGGGGTCGAGGGGTGCCGCCTCGCCGTTCAGGACGGTCACCGCTTCGACCGTGCCGATCATCGGCGTATCGCCCGGCCAGTTCGAAGACCCGACCAGCAGGTTCGCGCGATCCACGTCCGCCGGAACAGCGCCCTCTGCCTCGGCCAGCCGGACCCCGTCCTTCTCGATCCACATCAGCCCGTCGGCGTCGATGCCGGTGCGCCAGACGGCGGTCTCTCCCTGTGACAGCGCATCGGGGGCGATCACCCGGTAGACAGAGCCGCCCTGATGCAGCTCCAGCGCCACGTCAGAGGTGTTCTCGACCTGCGTAAACAGGATGTTGTCCCAGCCCGGCCCACTGCCGAAGTCGTAGAAACGCTGCCAATAGCCCTCCTGAATGTTGTCGAAGCGCGCGGTGAGGGTGACACTGAAGGCGCCGTCCACCTGAGCGAGGGTGTCGGTCGGGTCCGGGTCCGCCGGATCGGGATCGACGGGGCCCGGGTCCACCGGGTCCGGATCGACCGGATCGGGGTCCACGGGGCCGGGGTCGGCGGGATCGGGGGCAGAGCCGCCCTCTGTCACGGCGACGATCTCGATCCCCGTGACGGTGCCGATCAGGGGCGTGTCATCGGGCCAGTTGGATTCTCCGATCAGTTCGTTCGTGCGCTCCACGTCGTCGGGCACCACGCCCGCTACCTGCGCCAGCAGCACGCCGTCCTTGCCGATCCACATGGTGCCGTCGGGTTCTATCCCGGCGGAAAAGACCGCCGTCTCGCCCTGCACGATGGCCTCGGGCGCGACCACGGAATGCGCGACGCCGTCCTGATACAGGGTCAGCATCAGGTCCGAGGTGTTCTCGTACTGGGTCAGCAGGATATTGTCGGTGCCCGACCCGCTGCCGATATCCACCAGCCGCTGCCAGTATCCGCCCAGCAGGTTGTCGAAGCGCGCCTCGACGGCCATCGCGAAGGCGCCGTCGATGTCGGGAAGATTGCCGTCAGCGGGGATCGGGGCTGGGGGCATTGCTGATCCTTTCTGGATATCCTGCCCGGAGGAGCGAGCAGGCAAATCGTGCGGACAGGGCGACCCGCGATGTCACTGGCACAAAGGCGGGCAGCCGCAGGATCTGCGCGCTGCCGGTGGCGTTGGCGGCTCGCAGGTGCCGGCGCCCCCGCAGGGCGGATCTTGGGCCTTTCAATCGCTTCTCCCCGAAGGGGGCCGGTGTTTCGCCCGACCCCGGGTAATCGTCTTTACGTAGCGTACAGCGTCCCGCCACATTTTCGGACCGCAATCGGTTTCCGTTTTGGAAACGTGATGTTTCCCTGTTTTGGGCGGTCGGATTAGATCTGTAATTTCAATGTCTTGAGAGTGCTGCGCCTTGCCCTTCAGGCCTGCTATCCTGCGCCAGAGACCGGAAGAGCCTGCCGCAATTCGGAAACGACCGCCCTGAAATCGCCGTATTTTCGCAACCCAGAGGACGCATGGCCCGAATCGGCACCCTTTCTAGAGGCTAAGCCTTCCGGCGATCTGGTGGTCGCCTTGTGCGCGCCCTAGGTGTTCAGTCCCGGCATCTGGTGGATCGGATCGACGATGAAGCTGTTCGGCTCTGAAGTCCAGATTTTGCAGATGTATTCGTAGGGCGTGAGTCCGCTGAGTGTTTTGAGCCGACGAGC
>JAFKDC010000002.1 GCA_017255395.1 Enemella evansiae
CCTCCGCGCAAGAATGCGCAGCTTTGGAAGCCAACGACGGCGGGCGCCATCGCGCGAAACGAAGCCGTGAAGGCCTGCAAATATCTCGGACGTGCCTTGTGGCGAAAGTTGACCGGGTATCACCGCCGAAGCCGCGCAGAAACGAAGATGCACTGCGTCAAACTTCTTGGCCAAGGCCTCATGGCCCGGGACTTCGACCGACAGGTCGCTGAGCTCCAAATCCGGATTGCGGTGCTCAACCGCTACACTGCCCTTGGCATACCCGTCACAAAGCCCGTAGGATAAGTCCGTCCCGGGAAAGGGGAAGTGCGCTCAGACCCCGATTTGTGCATGTATGGATGCCCCCTTTCGTGCAAGTGGTATTTGAACAGCTCAGGCGCGTGATCGGATGCGGTCATGTATCAGGCCTCATGGTGCGGCTCGAACGTGGCCGCAGGCCGTTATGGCGATGCGCGGGTCAGAGGCAAATCAACAGAGCGAGCTCTTCGGCTCCACGACAAATGCTGCTTTCTCCAACCCGGATCTTGTCGATCCTTTGCCCTTACTGTTCAGTGACCTCCTCACACGCCCGACGTACCGAGGCGCGATGGCAAGCTTTGCTCTGTCATGCCATCGTCGCCGCCGGGTTCCGGTAATCTTCCTGTTTAGTCATCATGGCCCAGAGACCTCGCGCCATTTTGTTCGCCAAGGCGACAGCGGCAACCATGCGTGGCTTGCGCCCACGCAAGCGAACAAGCCATCCATGTTTTGAGCTGCCATAGCGCTCGACCGCCTGCAGCACAGCCATTGCGCCGGAGATCAGGAGCCTTCGGATGTCCCGCTGTCCCATCTTCGAGGTTTTGCCCAGGCGTGGTTTGCCTCCTGTCGAATGCTGGCGGGGCACGAGCCCCAACCACGCGGCAAAGTCCCTACCGCGCCGAAAGCTGGTCAGATCAGGTGCAAATGTTTCAATCGCCAATGCCGTGATCGGCCCGACCCCGGGCATGGTTTGAGCACGACGCGTCGATGCTGCTTCCTTCGTAGCTTGGCCCATCTTGCGGTCGAGTTCCGCAATGCGTTCACTCAACCCTTCGATCGCGTTCAGATACATCTGGCCGAGGTCTCGGACCGTGGCGGGCAAGCGCGTGTTCACGTCGCCGATGGCGTCCGCAAGCTTCTTGAGCTGGGCAACTCCTCGCGCAGCGACCAGGCCATGTTCGGCAAGATGCCCGCGAAGGGCGTTGATCATTTGAGTGCGCTGGCCGACAAACATCTGCCGCGTTCGAAACAGCATCGCGCGGGCTTGCTGGTCTTCGGTCTTCAAAGCCACAAAGCGCATTGTCGGACGCACCGCAGCTTCCACGATCGCCTCGGCATCTGCGCAATCGTTCTTCTGACGTTTGACGAATGGCTTCACGTAGACCGGCGGGATCAGGCGCACTTCATGTCCAAGCTTCTCGAAGGCGCGGCCCCAGCCATGCGCCGTCGCACACGCCTCCATGGCGACAACGCACCGCGGTACCTGAGACATGAACGCAAGCAGCTGGCCACGCGAAAGCCTTTTGCGAAATACGACGGACCCGTCGTGACCGGCACCGTGCAGGTGGAAAATGCGCTTTGCCAGATCGATCCCGATAATCGTAACCTCGGACATGGATGCTCCCTCCTTCTGTGATGGCTTCAACACGCATCACATTGGCACATTGCGATGCCGTCAGGTGGGGGCATCCACGCCATCAACAGAGCCGATCCCCCGGCCCCTCTCGGCAGCGCAGGACGTGCCAGGACACGGGCGTTCCGGTCTCCGGCGGCAAGGCTCCGGCGGAGAACCGGACCTGACCCCTCAGGCGGCGGGTTGCCAGTTCATCGTCGTGAAGTCCTCGCGGAAGGCGAAGCGGGCGAGGTGGTCGTCGATGATCGCCCGGGCGCGCGGCAGGCCCTCGGCGCTGTCCGCCTCGATCTCGATGGTCAGCCCCTCGGGATCGGCCCGCAGCTGCGCCGGACCCGTGGGCAGGGCGGCGGTGCCCTGTTCGGCGTCATAGGTGACGGCGATCTTGTGTTCGAAGTGCTTGCAGAGCTGTTGCAGGTATTTCGATCCGTTCGGAGTCTCGAAGCGCCCGATTTCGTGATGTGCCATGTCTTTCCTTTCCGAGTGTTTTTGTCAGAATGGGGATTGCGGCGGCGGATTGCAATCGTCTACCACCGGCGCGACATGCGAAGCCAACCCAAGCGGGCCAGCCACGCGCAGACATATGCCCTGAAAGGAGCACCCATGCGCACCCGCCTTCTTGCCGGCCTCGCCGCGCTGACCCTTGCCGCGCCGGTTCTGGCGCAGGACCTGACCGTCGAGACCGCTACCGGGCCGGTCCAGGTCGGCGCCAATCCCGAAACGGTTGCGGTCTTCGACATTGCCGCGCTCGACACGCTGACCGCGCTTGGCGTGCCGGTCGCGGGTGTGCCGAACCCGGTCTACCTGTCCAGCCTGTCGGAGGTGGCGGCACAGGCGCAGGCCGTGGGCACGCTCTTCGAGCCGGACTTCGAGGCGCTGGCGGTCCTGCAGCCCGACCTGATCGTGGTCGGCGGGCGCTCGTCCGAGCAGCTGGGGCCGGTGTCGGATATCGCGCCCGCCATCGATATGACCATCTGGGGCGACGACCTGCCGGGGCAGGCCCGCGCGCGCATCGCCGCCTATGGCGCCCTGTTCGGCAAGGAGGCCGAGGCCGAGGCGCTGACCGCCGATCTGGACGCCAAGGTCGCCGAGGCGAAAGAGGCGGTCGCAGGCAAGGGCAGCGGCCTGATCCTGCTGACCAATGGCGGCAAGGTCTCCGTCTACGGCGCGGGCAGCCGCTTTGGCTGGCTGCACAGCGAGATCGGCCTGCCCGAGGCGGTCGACGGACTGGACGCCGAGAACCACGGCCAGCCGGTGTCCTTCGAGTTCCTCGCCGAGCACGATCCCGAGTGGCTGTTGGTGATCGACCGGGGCGCCGCCATCGGCGCCGAGGGCGAGGCCGCGGCGGCGACGCTGGACAACCCGCTGGTGGCCAAGACCACGGCGGCCCGCGAAGGGCAGATCGTCTACCTCGACGCCGCGCCGCTTTACATCGCGGCGGGTGGCGCCGGGGCGATGATGCACACGCTGGATCAGGTCATCGCGGCCTTCGGCGCCTCCGAAGGCTGATCGCTTGCGCCTTACCCTCTGCCTTGTCGCCCTTGCCGGGCTGATCGCCCTCAGCCTTGCGCTGGGGGCGGCGTCGCTGTCGCAGGACGGCGGCTGGCTGATCTGGGTCAGCCGCCTGCCGCGCACCGCCGCCGCGCTTCTGGCGGGGGCCGGGCTGGCGCTGGCGGGGGTGGTGGTGCAGCAGGTGGTGCAGAACCGGCTGGTGGAACCCTCGCTGACCGGCACGCCCGAGGCGGCGATGCTGGGGCTGCTGGCGGTGACGCTGATCGCGCCGGGCATGGCGGTGGCGGGCAAGATGCTGGTCGCGGCGGGCTCTGCGCTGGCGGGGATGCTGGGCTTTCTGGCGCTGGCCGACCGGGTGCCGCGACAGGACCCGATGCTCTTGCCGATCGTGGGCCTCGTCTACGGCGGCATCCTCGGCGCGACCGCGACATGGTTCGCGTGGAGCGCGGACCTGATGCAATACCTCGGCACTTGGCGGCTGGGGGAGTTCTCGGGCGTGGTGCAGGGCCGCTACGAATGGCTCTGGGCCGTGGCTGCGCTGGCGGCGCTGCTGTATGTCGTGGCGGACCGCATCACCATCCTCGGGCTGGGCGAGACGCAGGCGCGGTCGCTGGGCCTGAACTATGGGCGGACGCGGGCGCTGGGGCTGGTCGTGGTCTCCATGCTGACGGCGCTGGTGCTGGTGACGGTCGGGGTCTTTCCCTTCGTCGGACTGGTGGCGCCCAACCTGATCTCGCGCTGGCGGGGCGACAACCTGCGCGCCAACCTCGGTGTCATAGCCCTGTTCGGAGCGGCGCTGGTGCTGGCCGCCGACGTATTGGGCCGCCTGATCCGCTACCCCTACGAGATCCCTGCGGCGACGGTCTTTGCTGTCTTCGGCGCGGGCGTCTTCCTGTGGCTCCTGCACGCAAGGCCGGGGCGGGCGCATGGCTGACCGGGGCATCGACACCGGGCAGGGGCACCTGCCGCTGGCCGCCGAAGCGGCGGGGGCGTCGGGGTCGGCAGGCCGGCTTTGGGTCATGGCGGGCGTTCTGGCGGTCCTGTCGGCCCTCTTCCTGCTCTGGGGGCTGCGCGCGCCCTACGGGTTCATCCTCGAACTGCGGGGCGGCAAGCTGGCGGCGCTGGTCTGCGTGGGCGCGGCGACCGGTGCGGCGACGGTGCTGTTCCAGACCGTGGCCATGAACCGGCTTCTGACGCCGGGGGTCGTGGGTTTCGACGCGCTCTTCGTGCTGATGCAGACGCTGCTGGTGGCGGCCCTGGGCGGCGTCGGGCTGGCGCAGGTGCCCGAGGCGCTGCGCTTTGTGCTTGAGACCGGGGTGCTGATGGCGGCGGCCATGGCGCTGTTTGGCGTGCTGCTGCGGCGCGATGCGGCGGATGTGACGCGGATGATCCTGACCGGCGTGATCCTCGGGGTGCTGCTGCGCGGGCTGTCCGAGATGGTGCAGCGCATGCTGGACCCGGCCGAGTTCTCGGTGGTGCAGCAGGCGGTCGTGGCCTCGTTCAACCGGGTCGACGGCGGGCAGATGGCCGTGGCGGGCGCGTTTCTGGCGCTGGCCATGGGGCTGGCGCTGCGGATGGCCCCGGCGCTGGACGTGGCCGGGCTGGGCCGGGCCACGGCGCGCGGGCTGGGGCTGAACCACGACCGGGTGGTGATGCGCGCGCTTCTGCTGATCGCGGCGATGGTTTCGGTCTCGACCGCTCTGGTCGGGCCGATCACCTTCCTTGGCCTTCTGGCGGCCAGCCTTGCGCGGCAGATCTGCGACACCCACCGGCACGCGGTGCTGATCCCGGCCTCGGCGCTGATCGGCGCGGTGATCCTCGTGGCCGGACAGGCGGTCTTCGAACGCCTGCTGGGGATGCAATCGGCGCTGGCCGTGGTGGTGGAATTCTTCGGCGGGCTGGTGTTCCTCGCCCTCGTGTTGAGAAAGGTGCGGACATGATCCGGGTATCGGGACTGACCTACCGGGCGGGCGGCGCAGAGATCCTGCGCGGCGTGGACCTGACGATCCCCGAGGGCGGGATCACCGCCCTGATCGGCCCCAACGGGGCGGGCAAGTCGACTCTGCTGCACTGCCTCTCGGGGCTGCTGCGCCCCTCTGGCGGCTCGGTGGCCTTGGGCGAAATGGACCCTGTCACGGCAGAGCCAGAGGCCCGCGCGCGGCGCGTGGCGCTGTTGCAGCAATCGCCGACGGTGGTCAGCCGCCTGTCGGTCGAGGAACTGGTGAGCTTTGGCCGTTGGCCGCATCACCGGGGCCGCGTCACCGACCACGACCGCCGCGTGGTGCGCGAGGCGCTGTCGGCCTTCGCCCTCGGCGATCTGGCGGACCGGCGGATCGAAACGCTGTCCGGCGGGCAGCGCCAGCGCGCCTTCGTGGCGATGACATGGGCGCAGGAGACGCCGTGGATGTTCCTCGACGAGCCGCTGAACGCGCTCGATCCCCGGCACGCGCGCGACCTGATGGCGCGGATGCATGCGCTGTCGCGCGGGACCGGGCGCAGCATCGTGATCGTGCTGCACGACATCAACGCGGCGGCGGGCTGGGCCGACCGGGTGGTGGCGATGAAGGACGGCTGCGTGATGGCCGAAGGGGCGGCAGAGGCGGTGCTGTCGGCAGAGCGGCTGGGCGCGATCTTCGACACGCCTTTCGAGATCCTGCAACACGCCGGGCGGCCCGTCGTGGTGGCCCGCTAGGCGCGGCCTATGGAGGCTCGCGGGCTTCCCACGGCGGCAAATTCGGGGGTGTCGGCGGGCTGAAGCCCGCCCTACGGGACGCGGAACGGGTTTGCTGTGCGCGCAGCTCGGCATTCTCTGGCTCATGGTGGCCTTGGGTGGCGGGTGTGGCGGGCTGAAGCCCACCCTAAGGGACGCGGAACGGGTTCGCTTTGCGCGCAGGTCGGCGTCCGCTGGCTCGTGGTGCCCTTGGGCGGCGGGTGATGGCGGGCTGAAGCCCGCCCTACGGGACGCGGAACCGGTTCGCCGAGCGCGCAGGTCAGCATCCGCTGACTCGGAGTGTCTTCGGTCGTCGGGGTTCGCAGGCTGCAGTCGGCGCTGTGGCAGCGCATTTCCTGAGTCCGCAGCCTCAGGAACGGCAGAAGGGCGGGTCTTGCCCGCCCTTCGCCTTGTCATCTTCGTGGTCCGATCAGAACGGGCTGTCGGGGAAGTAGAACTTCTCGGCGTTCTCCGGCGTGATGACCTGGCTGCCGATGATGAAGCGGCCCGAGACCGGCGTATCGGAAACGAGACCCAGCGCCGTCAGCTCGATCGCGGTGGCGATCTGCGCGGGCGGGTAGGTCACATTGACCGGCAGCATGGGGTCCTTGTCCATAATGCGCTGGATGATCTCCTTCATGCCGGCGCCGCCGACGACCCACATCTCCTCGTTGCGACCGGCCTGCGAGATGGCCTCCAGCACGCCGATGGCCATGTCGTCGTCCGCCGCCCAGACCGCGTCGATGTCGTCGTATTTCGACAGGAAGTCCTGCATCACGTTGAAGGCGTCGTCGCGGTTCCAGTTGCCGTGCTGCATGTCGAGCATGTTGATGCCAGAGCCCTCGATGGCGGCGGTGAAGGCATCCACGCGCTCGTTGTCCAGCGTCGTGGGAATGCCGCGCAGCACGACGATATTGTCGCCCTCGCCGAGGGTCTCGGCAAAGTACTCACCGGCGGTGCGGCCGAAGCCCGGGTTGTCGCCCGCGACATAAAGGTCTTCGATGCCCTCGACCGAGAGGCCGCGGTCGACGACCGTCACCCAGATGCCCTGTTCCTTGACGAATTGCACCGGCGCGGTCAGCGGCTCGGATTCGAAGGGCAGCACCACCAGCGCCGAGATGTTGCGCGTGGCGACCATGTCCTCGATGTCGTTGACCATTTTTCCGGCGTCCCCCGCTGTGGCGAGCACGAAGTCGAGCTGCGGATAGGTCTCTTCGAGACGTTCGATGGCGGCCTGCGCGTGGTAGTTCAGGCCCCCCATGAAGCCATGCGTGGCCGAGGGGATGGCGACGCCGACGGTCATGGTCTCCTGCGCCAGCGCCGGGGTGGCGGTCAGCGCCAGCCCGAGGGCCGCGCCCTTGAAAAGCGTTCTGCGGTTCATGGTAGTCCTCCCTGATGTTCTGCCGGTTGCCCCGGCGGGTCGTATTGATTGCCGATGGAGTCGGCGGGTCTTGTGTTGCGCCGGTTGCCCGGCGGGCCGTTCAGGCGCCGGTCACTCGGCGCTCTTGCCCTGCCGCTGCAAGACCACGGCAAGGATAACGATGACGCCCTGGATCGTGCCGTTCAGGTAGGGCGAGACGATCGAGGCGAGGTTCAGGATATTGTCGATCAGGCTGAGGATCAGCACGCCGACCACGGTGCCCCAGACCCGGCCGAAGCCGCCCTTGAGCACGGTGCCGCCGATGATCACGGCGGCGATGGCCTCGAGCTCCCACAGCACGCCGGTCGAGCCCGAGGCAGAGCCCAGGCGCGGCACGTACATGATGGTGGCCAGCCCCACGAGCCCGCCCAGCAGCACGTAGGTTGCCATGCGGACGCGGTCGACCTTGACGGCGGAATACTTCGCCACCTGCTCGTTGGCGCCAAGGGCGGCGCAGTGGCGCCCGAAGGGGGTCTTGCGCATGGCGATCTCGCCAAGGATCGCGACGAGGGCGAAGACGATGATCGGCCACGCCACGCCGAGGATGCCGTCGTAATAGACCGGCCGGTAGAAGCTGCGTGCCGCGAAGTCGAGCGACAGCGTGCCGCCGTCCGCGAGCCATGTGGTCAGCGAGCGGTAGATGCCCATGGCGCCCAGCGTGACGATGAAGGGCTCGATCCCGACCTTGGCGATCAGCATTCCGTTCAAGAGCCCCGCCGCAAGGCCCGCCAGCAATGCCACCGCCATGCCGGCGGCGATCAGCGGCACGCCGATGCCAAGGCTGGGAACCAGCGCGTTCATGGCAAGGATCATGACCCCCGCGACGACGGCCGCCATCGAGCCCACCGAGAGGTCGATCCCACCGCCGGTGATGACGAAGGTCATGCCGACGGCGATGATCCCGATGAAGGCAGAGCGCGCCAGTACGTTCGTCAGGTTTGCCGCGCCGAGGAAGTTCGAGTTCAGCGAGGCGCCGAGGATCACCAGCGCGATCAGCGCCAGCACGGGGCCCAGCGTGTGCAGCGACAGGCGGCGGCGCGGCCTCGCCTCGGGGGTGGCGGTCATGTCGGTCATGAAGGGACTCCGGTCCGGATCGTCGGTCGGCGCTGCGCTGCTGGCAGGCCGGGCAGGTGAGTATTTGTACAGAGAAGAAGAACAGGGGTGGTCTTGGCGGCCCCGGGCTCGGCAGCGCAGGCCCCGGTTTCTTCTGTCCACAAATATCCCGGGGAGCTGCGCAGCAGCGGGGCAGAGCCCCCATCGCGGAGCCTGTCCTGCGGCGGGACGATCCGGATCATGCGGCGTCCCCCGAAAGCTCCCCCACGCCCATGGCGCGGCGCAGGATGGCGTCTTCGGTGATCTGCTCGCCGGCCAGTTCGCCGGCGATGTGGCCGCGGCCCATGACCATGACGCGGTTCGCCAGGCCGATCACCTCGGGCAGTTCCGAGGAGACGACGATCACGCTCTTGCCCTCGCCGGCCAGCGCCGCGATGAAGTCGTAGATCTGCTGCTTGGTGCCGATGTCGATGCCGCGCGTGGGCTCGTCGATGATGACGATCTGCGGCTCGGCCAGCATGGTCTTGGCCAGCAGCAGCTTTTGCTGGTTGCCGCCCGAGAGGCTGCCCGCCAGCATGGTGCGGTCGTTGGCGCGGATGTCGAATTCCTTGGTGGCCTGCGTCAGGGCGCGGTCCTCGGCCCCCTTGTCGATGAACAGGCGGCCAAAGCGGTCGAGCGCCAGAAGGGTCAGGTTCTCGGTCAGGTCCTTGCCCAGCAGCAGGCCCTTTTCCTTGCGGTCCTCGGTCAGATAGACCAGCCCCGCCTCGCGCGCCGCCAGCACGGAACCCGCTTTCAGTGGCTTGCCGTTGATCTCGATCTTGCCGGTGGTGGGGCGCAGGCCCGCGATGCCTTCCATCAGTTCCGTGCGGCCCGCGCCGACGAGACCGGCAAAGCCCAGCACCTCGCCGCGCCTCAGCGTGAAGGAGGCGTCGCGGACATGGCCGGGGACGGTGACGCCCTCGACGGTCAGCACGATGTCCTCCGATGGCACGGGTTTCGCCGGGTAGAGGTCGGTCAGGTCGCGGCCCACCATGGCCTCTGCCATGGCGTGCTCGGTGAAGCCCTCCGCCGCGCGCGTGGTGATATGGGTGCCGTCGCGCAGCACGGTGACGCGGTCGGCGATGCGGGCGATCTCGTCCAGCTTGTGGCTGGTATAAAGGATCGCCGTCCCCTGCGCCTTCAGCCGCTCGATCTGGTCCAGCAGCACGTCCGTTTCGCGGCCCGTCAGCACGGCGGTGGGTTCGTCCATGATCAGCACGCGGGCCTTGCGTCCCAGCGCGCGGGCGATCTCGACCATCTGGCGGTTCGGCACGGACAGGTCCGACACCCGGGCCTTTGGGTCGACGTTGCAGTCGAGCCGCGCCAGCCACTCGCGCGCCTCGGCCATCATGGCGCGGCTGTCGAGAAAGGGGCCGCGGCGTTTCTCGCGGCCCAGAAAGAGGTTCTCCTCGACCGTCAGTTGCAGGGCGAGGTTGAACTCCTGATGGATCATCAGGATGCCCGCCGCTTCGGCCTCGCGCTGGTCGGCGAAAATCACGGGCGTGCCGTCCAGTTCCAGCCCGCCGGTGGTGGGCGAGAGGTAGCCGCCGAGGATCTTCATCATCGTCGACTTGCCCGCGCCGTTCTCGCCGATCAGGGCGTGGATCTCGCCGGGCCGCAGGTCGAAGTCGACGCCGTGCAGCACCTCGATCGGGCCGAAGCTGCGGGTCACCCCCTTTGCGGCGAGGACGGCTGTCACAGCTTCACCCACGCGGCGTCGCGTTTCGAGGACCGCACGCAGGCATCGACGAAGCGCACGCCCTCGACCCCGTCGTCGATCGTCGGGAAGAGCACGCCCTCGGGGACCGGATCGCCGGTGCGGGCGGCGCGGATCGCGGCGGCGGCCTCTGCGTAGATGTTGGCGAAGGCCTCGTGAAAGCCCTCGGGGTGGCCCGGCGGGATGCGGGTCAGGCGCTTTGACGCCTCGCAGGTCGCGGCGGAGGCCTTGGTCACGATCTGCGTGGAGCAGCCCAGCGGGGTGACGTGCAGCGCGTTGGGCTGCTCCTGCCGCCATTCGAGGCCGCCCTTGGTGCCGAAGACCCGCAGGCGCAGGTTGTTCTCTTGCCCCGCCGCGACCTGACTGCACCAGAGCGACCCGCGCGCGCCGCCCTCGAACCGCAGAAGCACCTGCGCATTGTCGTCGACACGCCTCCCGGGGACGAAGCTTTGCAGGTCGGCGGCCAGCGCCTCGGGCTGCAACGCCGTCACGAACCGGGCGAGGTTCCAGGCATGCGTGCCGATGTCGCCGGTCGACCCGCCTGCGCCGGAGCGGGCCGGATCGGTGCGCCAGTCGGCCTGCTTGTTGTCGGGGTCCGGTTCCTCGGCCAGCCAGTCCTGCGCGTATTCCACCTGCACCAGCCGGATTTCGCCCAACGCGCCGGATGCCACGCGGGCGCGCGCCTCTCGCACCATCGGGTAGCCAGTGTAGTTATGCGTCAGGATGAAATGCGCATGCGAGGCGTCGGCGGAGCGCTTCAGCCGCTTGGCGTCCGAGAGCGTTCCGGTCAGCGGCTTGTCGCAGATGACATGGATGCCGCGCCGCAGGAACTCGCGCGCGGCGGGCAGGTGCATGTGGTTGGGCGTGACGATGGCCACCGCTTCGATGCCGTCCTTCAGGCGGGCCTCGCGGCGGGCCATCTGGGTGAAGTCGTCGTAGCTGCGATCCTCGGGCAGCCCCAGTTCGGCGGCAGAGGCCCGGGCCTTCTCGGGCGTCGAGGACAGCGCCCCCGCAATCAGCGTGTAATGCCCGTCCATGCGTGCGGCGAGGCGGTGCACGGCGCCGATCAGCGCGCCCTGTCCGCCGCCCACCATGCCAAGGCGGATGGGTCCGGTGCGGTCCTCGAACTTGCTCATCTGTCCAGCCCCAGCATACGGCGGTTGGCGGCGTCGTCGGTGCCGCCGTCCGCGAAGTCGTCGAAGGCGCGCGGGGTCACGCGGATGATGTGGTCACGCACGAACTGCGCGCCCTCGCGGGCCCCGTCTTCGGGGTGCTTGAGGGCGCATTCCCACTCGACCACCGCCCAGCCGTCGAAATCCATCGCGGCGAGCTTCGAGAAGATCGCGCCGAAATCGACCTGCCCGTCACCCAGAGACCGGAACCGCCCGGCGCGGTTCACCCAGGACTGGAAGCCGCCGTAGACGCCCTGTTTCGCGGTCGGGTTGAACTCGGCATCCTTGACGTGGAAAGCGCCGATGCGCTCGGCGTAGGTGTCCAGATGTGCCACGTAATCAAGGCATTGCAGCACGTAGTGGCTGGGATCGTAGAGCATCATGGCGCGGGCGTGGTTGTCCACGCGCTCGAGGAACATCTCGTAGCTGACGCCGTCGTGCAGGTCCTCGCCCGGGTGGATCTCGTAGCAGAGGTTCACGCCATGCGAGTCCGCCAGATCCAGCAGGGGGCGCCAGCGCTTGGCCAACTCGTCGAAGGCTGCCTCGACAAGGCCCGCGGGCCGCTGGGGCCAAGGGTAGATGTAGGGCCATGCCAGCGCGCCCGAGAAGGTCGGCAGCGCGGTCAGGCCAAGGTTGGCCGAGGCGCGGATGCCCTTTTCCACCTGATCGACGGCCCATGCCTGCCGGGCGGCGGGATTGCCGCGCACCTCGGGGGCTGCGAAGCCGTCGAAGGCCGCGTCATAGGCGGGGTGCACGGCGACAAGCTGGCCTTGAAGATGCGTCGACAGCTCGGTCACGGTGACGCCGTTCTCGTGCGCCTTGCCAGCCCAGTCCTCGCAATAGGTCTTGCTTTCGGCGGCCTGTGCAAGGTCGATCAGCCGGGCGTCCCAGCTGGGCACCTGCACGCCCTCGTAACCGCAGTCGGCGGCCCATTTGGTGATGCCGTCCCAAGTGTCGAAGGGCGCGTCATCGCCCGCGAACTGCGCCAAAAACAGCGCAGGGCCCTTGATGGTCTTCAAGATGTCCTCCCATGGCCGGTTGCCCGGCTCTTCGTGACGCCCCGTCTCCCCTCGCGGCGGTCATGAAATCGTTTACATGAGAGCCTGACAAAGGTTGCAATCGTTTACAAGGAAAATTTTACGGGCCATGCTGGAGCACCGCGAAAGGAAGACGATGGATCGCAGAACCGCCACGATTCAGGATGTTGCCCGCGTGGCGGGGGTGTCGACCGCCACCGTCAGCCGGACCCTGTCGAAGCCCGCCGTGGTGACGAAGGCGACACGGGACGCGGTGCTGAGCGCCGTGGCCGAGACCGGCTACCGCGTGAACACCACGGCCTCGAACCTGCGGCGCCAGCGCACCGGCTCGGTGATCGTGCTGCTGCCCAATATCGCCAATCCCTTCTTCGCGCAGATCCTCGCGGGGCTGTCCTCGGTCCTGACACCCGCCGAATACGGCATGCTGATCGCCGACACGCAGTCCGGGCCGGACGCCGATGCGCGGCTGGCGCATTACCTCGCCTCGGGGCAGGCGGACGGGCTCGTGCTGCTGGACGGCACGCTGTCGGCAGAGGTGCTGGCCAGCCCCGCGCGCCCGCCCATCGTCATGGCCTGCGAATGGATGGGCAGCACGTTGCCCTCGGTTCGGGTCGAGAACGCGCGCGGCGGTGCGCTGGCGGTGGGCCACCTCGCGCAGCTGGGGCACCGCAAGATCGGCCATGTGACCGGTCCGCCGGACAATGTGCTGACGCAGACCCGGCTTGCAGGCTTTTCCGACGCGCTCCGCGCGCTTGGCCTGCCGCAGAACCCCGACTGGGTGCTCGAAGGCGACTTCACCATGGACAGCGGCGCCGCCGCCGCCCGGGCCTGGCTGGCGCTGAAGGATCGTCCGACCGGGTTGTTCCTGTCCTCGGACGAGATGGCCACCGGCTTTATCGGAGAGGTCCAGCGCGCGGGCCTGAGCGTGCCGGGCGACGTTTCTGTCGTGGGCTTCGACAATATCGAGATCGCCCAGCACCTCGCGCCGGGCCTGACCACGATCCGCCAGCCGCGCACCCAGATCGGCGTGCGCGCCGCCGAACTGCTGCTGACGATGATCGAGAACAACACCCGCGATGCGCCTTCGGAAATCATCGAGGTTGAACTCATCTGCCGCGGCAGCGCGGGCCCGCCGCCGGGCTGACCCAACCCGCCATCAAGGCGCGCGCCTGTCTTCTTCGGTCTGAAAATACCTCGGGGGGAGGGCGCAGCCCGGGGGGCAGAGCCCCCTCTCTCGGGGCCGCCCCACCGCCAGGGGCCGCAGGCGGGTTCCCGCGTGACCAGCTTTCCGACCCGGCCTCAGCCCGCGCCGGGCGCCATGACCGCCGAGAGGAAGGCCTCCAGCGAGCCGCTCAGGTCCGGCGAGAGATAGCCGCCTTCCTGTACGATCACTGCAGGCACACCCGCACCGGCGATCAGCCGCCCGGCGCGGCGAAAGCCGTCGAAGGTGATCTTCATGCCCTGCAGCGGGTCATTTTCGTGCGCGTCCAGCCCGAGGCTGACCACAAGGGCGCCCGGGGCGAAATCCGCCACACGCGCCAGCCCTGCCTCGATCGCGGCGATCCAGGCGTCGTCGCGGGTGGCGCGGGGCAGGGGCAGGTTCAGATTGAACCCCGCTCCGGCGCCGCGGCCGGTCTCGTCCGGGTAGCCGGTGAAGAAGGGGTAATAGGTTCGCGTCTCCGCATGGACCGAGACGGTCAGCACGTCGCTTCGGTCGTAGAAGATCTCCTGTGTGCCGTTGCCGTGGTGAACGTCGATGTCCAGCACTGCCACCCGGTCGTATGCGCCGCGCAGATGCGCCGCGGCGATGGCCGAGACGTTCAGCAGGCAGTGCCCGGCGGCCACCTCGGCCCCGGTGTGGTGGCCCGGCGGGCGGCACAGCGCATAGGCGGCGGGGGCGCCCGCCAGCACCGCCTCGGCGGCGGCCACCGCGCAATCGGCGGCGCGGCAGGTGGCCTGCCAGCTTTCCGGCCCGATGGGGGCAGAGGTGTCGCCCATATGCCAGCCCGCCCGCGCCACGATGCTGTCGGGGTAGGTCAGCGGCGCGCCGCGCGGAAAGACATTGGCCACCACCTCGGGCCCGGCGCCGGGCAGGCGCTGCCACTTGGTCCAGGCGGTTTCGAGGAAGGCCAGGAATCGCTTCGTGTGCACCGCCTCCAGCGCGCTGCGCGGCGCCGGCGGAGGCGAGACCGTGGCAAGCCCCAGCCGGTCCAGCCCGGCCAGAAGCAGGCGCGCGCGCTCTGCCTGTTCGGCGTTGCGGGCGACGGCGCCATGGGACAGGCGGAAGATCGGATCGTGGGCCTCTGTCTCGGGGGCATAGAAACAGTGCATCGGGGCAGGGGTCCTTTGGCTGGGCGTCCGGGTGAGGGTTTCGTGCCGGCGCCCGGCTGTCAAGCGGTCCGGGCGAGAGGCGCAGACCCATCCGGCACCCGGCCCGGAACCGCGGGGCGGCCCCTGCGGAAGGCCCGGCGGCGCGTGCGGGGAACGGCCTTCGAAGGCCGTTCAAAGCCGGTTCGAACCGGCTTTCGCCGCCGCAGGCGTCGCAGCGGCGCGGGGAAACCGGCTGACCTAGACCGGCACGACGTCGACGTGATGCCGGGTGTCGTGTGCGCCCGCGCTGGTCAGGGTGCCGCGCACCGGGGCGACATCGGCATAGTCGCGCCCCAGCGCCACCATCACGTGATCGGTGCCCACGCGCATGTCGTTCGTGGGGTCGATCTGCACCCAGCCCAGCTCTGTCCCGCACCAGGCGCGGACCCAGGCATGCATGGCGTCGGCACCCTCCAGCCTTGGTTTGCCCTCGGGCGGCACGGTGCGCAGAAAGCCCGAGACGTAGCCCGCCGGGATGCCCACTGCCCGCAGCGCCGCGATGGTGACATGGCTGATGTCCTGACAGACGCCCCGGCGGTTGCGGAAGGCCTCGGCGGGGTCGGTGCGCACGTCCGTGGCGGTCGGGTCGAAGTCGAACTCGGCGTGCATCTGCCGCGAGATCGCCTTGACCGCCGTCAGCGCCGACATCGCCGGAGAGGTCACCGCGCGGGCAAAGGCGGTGATCTCGGGCACCGGCTGCACGCGCTCGGATGCGCCGATGAAATGATGCGGGGCGTTCGGCCCGAGGTCGCCGATCTCTGCCATCTCCTGGCCAAGCTCCGCCAGCGGGCAGGACAGGTCGAGCCCGTCGGGGACGGGTCTGCGTTCCACCCGCCCGCTGTAGCGGAAGGCCAGCCGGTCCGTCGGCGCGTCATGGGCGACCTCGCAGATCGCATTGCCGAAGAAATCCGTCCAGTCGCGGCGCGTTGCCGGGGCCGGGTCGATGGTCAGCAGGCCCGACACCAGCCGCTGGTCGGGCCGGTTCAGCGGCTGCATCCGCAGCAGTGTCCGGGCCGAACGCGCCGGGTTCTGGTAGCGGTAGTGGATCGCGAGGGTGAGGTCGTAGAGCTGGGACATGGCTCAGCTCAGGTACTGCGCGGCGATGCTGTCCGAGATTGCCCAAAGCTCGGACCGCAGGGTCAGGAAATCATCGGTGTCCAGAGTCTCTGGCGAGGCGACGGACAGGTCGGTGTGCAGCGTCAGGAGGGCGCGTGCCACCGGGCTAAGCTGGGTGTTGAACTGCCGGTGCGGCAGGGCAAGCTGTTGTTCGCGCAAGAGGTTCACCTGATAGACCAGAGAGATCGGGTTTTCCGGGTCCAGCGCCAGAAGGTCGATCAGCGTGTTGCGGTTGATCTCGACCGAGTAGCGGCGGCGGTGGGTCATGACGCTGTCGCCGATCTCGATGCACAGGTCGTAGCTGCCCTGCGGCGCCTCGGGCGTGGCGAAGCGGTGCAGCAGGCTGCACATCTGGATGCCGCGTTCCACGGCGCGGCCCATGGTCATGAAGCGCCAGCCCGAGAAGCGGAACATGTTGTCGTTCGAGATTCCCGCGAAGGCCGCGAGGATGCGCAGCAGGCGCCCCATGTTGCGGGCCGTGTCTTCGCCCGGGCGGCTGTCCTTGGCTATGCGGCGGACCTCTTGCGAGAGGTCGTCGAGCGCGTGCAGCCCGTCGTCGGAAAAGCGGTCGCTCACCTTGCCGGCGCAGAAGCCGGTGGCGTCCATCAGCGTCAGCAGAGAGTCCGGCACCGGCTGGGTCGCCGGGTCCGGGGCCTTGCCGAAGGTGGCGAGGTGTTTGCCCAGCTCGCGCATCATCGGCATGGGCGCCGGCCCTGCGGTTTCCAGCCGCAGGTGATAGGCACGCAGCGCGCGGATCTGCGCATTGGCCCGTTCGACGTAGCGGCCCAGCCAGTACAGGTTGTCGGCGGCGCGCGCGGGCAGGCGGCCCGGCATCCGGCGGATGAACGGCCCCTTGCGCGTCGCCACCAGCGAGTCGAACTCGGCGGGTTTCCCGCCCGTCACCCAGACGTCGGAGACCGAGCCGCCCGCCTGCATGGCCAGCGCGGTCGGGTCCTCGGTTTTGCCGATGCGGGCGTAGCCGCCGGGCATGACGGTCCAGCCCTGCGGCGTGCGCACGGCGAAGACGCGCACCACCATCGGGCGCGGCACAAGCTGGCCGTCGATCATCGCGGGCGTCGTCGACAGGGTCACCGCCTGCTGCGCCACCAGATCGTGGCCTTCGGCGTCCAGCCATTGACGCACCGGCGGATGCGCGGAGGAGCGGAACTTGCCGCCAAGCGCCGTGGCGCTGTCGATGTCGAAGGGCAGTTGCGTGGACATCGCGCGCCCGATCATCATTTTCTCGAAGTTGTCGCGGACGTAGGACAGCTCCTTGTCCTGGCCGCACCACCAGGTTGCGATATTGGGCAGCGCCAGCGGCGCGCCGGTCAGGGCCTGCGCGATGCGCGGCAGGAAGTCCATCAGCGCCCGCGCCTCCAGCACCCCGGACCCCAGCGCGTTGAGCATCGACACCGAACGGTTGCGCAGCGCCCCGACGAGGCCGGGCGTGCCAAGGGTCGAGGTCTCGTCCAGTTCCAAGGGGTCGGCGGAGCGCGAGTCGAGCCTCCGCCAGAGCACGCTGACCGGCTCCAGCCCGTTGATGGTGCGCACCATCAGCTGCCCGTCGACCACGCGCAGGTCCTCGCATTCCAGCAGCAGAAAGCCGAGGTAGCGCGCGATATAGGCATGTTCGAAATAGGTATCGGTGTGCTGGCCGGGGGTCAGGATGGCGACCCGCCCGTCGCCGCCCTGCCGCAGTGCGTTCATGGCGTCGCGGAACTCGCGGAAGAAGCCGGCAAGGCGGCGGACGTTGGCGTCGGGCATGAAGTCGTGGAAGATCCGCGCCGTGGCCATGCGGTTTTCCAGCGCGAAGCCCGCGCCGGATGGCGCCTGCGTGCGGTCGCCCAGCACCAGCCAGCCGCCGTCCGGAGACCGCCCGACCTCGAAGGCGAGGACGTGCAGGTAGTGCCCGTCGCGCGGCTGCACGCCCACCATGGGGCGCAGCCATTCCGGGTTCGAGGCCACCAGCGAGGCGGGCAGCAGCCCGCGCCGCACCAGATCGCCGGGGCCGTAGAGGTCGGCCATGACCTTTTCCAGCACCTCGGCGCGCTGCACCAGCCCGGCGGCGAGGGTGTCCCACTCTTCCTCGGCGATGATCACCGGCAGGTGGCTCAGCGGCCAGTCCCGCACCGTCGAGCCTTCGGCGGTATAGTGGCGAAAGTAGACGCCCGCGTCGCGGAGGTACTGGTCGCCCCGCTCGAAGTCCTGCGCGATCTCCGCCGGGTCGTGGCGGGCAAGGTGGGTGATCAGCGGCTCCCACCCCGGGCGGATGCTGCCATCCGCCCGCAGAAGCTCGTCCGCCACGCCCTCGGGTGGGTGGTAGCTGTCGAGCAATGTGTCCAACCCCTCCTCCAGGGTGGCGGGTTCGTCCATGTCAGATCCCCGGCGCGCGGCGCAGGTCCAGTGTCATCGGAAATTCCGGGTGCGTCCGTTCGGTCGCGGGCCAGAAGCTGCCCGGCGTGTGACCGAACTTTTCGAAGCGCGCAAGGCGGCGGGCGTCGGCCTCGTTGGTGTTGACCGGGAAGGTGTCGTAGCTGCGCCCGCCCGGATGGGCCGCGTGATAGGTGCAGCCGCCGATGGAGCGCCCCGAATAGGTGTCGAAGATGTCGAACACCAGGTGCGCGTTGATCGGCAGCACCGGGTGCAGCGCGTCGGCCGGTTGCCACGCCTTGAAGCGCACGCCTCCCACTTTGACGCCGCTTTCGCCGGTGCCGGTCAGCGGCACGGCACGCTGGTTGCAGGTCACGATGTAGCGGTCGGGGTTCAGCGTGGTCAGCTGCACCTGCATCCGCTCGACCGAGCTGTCGGTGTAGCGCACCGTCCCGCCGATGGCGCCGCGTTCGCCCAGCACGTGCCAGGGCTCCAGCGCCTGATTGATCTGAAGGTGGACACCCTCGTATTCCACCTCTCCGGCGAAGGGGAAGCGGAACTCCTTCTGGGCCTCGTACCATTCAGGGCGGAAGTCGTAGCCGTGGTCAGAGAGGTCGCGCAGCACGTCCATGAAGTCGGCCCAGACGAAATGCGGCAGCATGAAGCGGTCGTGCAGCTGCGTACCCCAGCGCACCGGCTTGCCCTTAATCGGGGCTTTCCAGAAGCGCGCGATCAGCGCCCGGATCAGCAATTGCTGGGCGAGGCTCATGCGCGCGTCGGGCGGCATCTCGAAGCCACGGAACTCGACCAGACCCAGACGCCCGGTGGGGCCGTCGGGCGAGAACAGCTTGTCGATGCAGATCTCGGCGCGGTGGGTGTTGCCGGTCACGTCGATCAGGATGTTGCGCAGCAGGCGGTCCACCAGCCAAGGCTGCGGCTGGGGCGCGTCGTCCCACGGATCGGGGATCTGCGACAGCGCGATCTCCAACTCGTACAGCGAGTCGTGGCGGGCCTCGTCGATGCGCGGCGCCTGCGAGGTCGGCCCGATGAACATGCCGCTGAAGAGGTAGCTGAGCGAGGGATGCCTCTGCCAGTAGAGGATCAGTGACCGCATCAGGTCGGGCCTGCGCAGGAAGGGCGAGTCGTTCGGCGTCTCGCCGCCCACGACGACGTGGTTGCCGCCGCCTGTGCCGGTGTGCCGCCCGTCGATCATGAACTTGTCGGCGCCAAGACGGCTTTGCCGTGCCTCCTCGTAGACGCCATTGGTGATCGAGACGCAGTCTTCCCAGCTTGCGGCGGGGTGGACGTTGACCTCGATCACGCCGGGGTCGGGCGCCACGCGGATCACGTTCAGGCGCGGGTCCTGCGGGGGCGCGTAGCCCTCGATGTGGATGGGCAGGCCAAGCTCTTCGGCGGTGGTCTCGGCTGCGGCGATCAGGTCGAGGTAATCCTCGAGCGTCTCGACCGGCGGCATGAACAGACACAGCCGCCCGTCACGCGGTTCGATGGCGATGGCGGTGCGCACGGGCCCCTCGAAGGGATCATAGGCCTGCGCCTGCACCTCCTGCCGGGTGCCGAGGTCGCGCGCGGCGCTGACCGGCTGGCTGCGGCCCGGGGTCTGGTCGGGCTCGACCACCTTGCCCTTGCCATCCTTGCCGCCCTTGGCCAGCCTGCGGCCCTTGGCGTCCTTGAGGGCTTTGCCGTCCTTCTTACCCTTCTTGCCGTCACCCCCGGCCTTCTCTTCGGCGGCGATGCGTTCGAGTTCCTCCATCAGGGTGCGGCGGCGTTCGGAGATATCGGCGTGGAAGTCGGGCAGATCCTCGCGCGGGACGGTGGGATCGGCGGGATAGGTATAGGGGTAGGACGAGGGCGGCACATAGGGCAGCGTGCCCAGCGGCAGGCGGAAGCCCACCGGGCTGTCGCCGGGGATCAGGTACAGATGCCCGCGCCGGGTCTGCCACTTCTCCGACCGCCAGCGGCGGCCCGTGGACTTGGATTGCCAGCGCTGGATCGGCAGGACGAAGCCCGAGGCCGTGGTCAGTCCCCGCTCGAAGACCCGCGCGATGCGCGCCCGCGCCTCGGGGTCCTTCAGGCGCGAGTCCTCGGGCGTGACGTTCAGCGGCAGGTCGGATTCCTTCAAGATCCACTCTGCCGGGTCCTCGTAGGCGGGCAGAGTGTAGTCCTCCTCCAGCCCGAGGTTGCCCGCGAAGGTCTTCATGAACTGCCCGGCCTGTTCGGCAGTGGCGTCCTTGGCGGTCTCGCGGGCGATCAGCGCGGGGTTCTTCCAGACCGGCTGGCCGTCGCGGCGCCAGAACAGCGAGAAGGTCCAGCGCGGCAGGGTCTCGCCCGGATACCACTTGCCCTGACCGTAATGCAGGAAGCCGCCGGGCGCGAAGCGGTCGCGCAAGCGGCGGATCAGGTCGTCGGCCAGCCCGCGCTTCATGGGGCCGACGGCGGCGGTGTTCCACTCGCCGCTTTCGAAGTCGTCGATCGACACGAAGGTCGGCTCGCCGCCCATGGTCAGGCGCATGTCCTCCTTCGCCATCTCGGCATCGACCTTTTGCCCCAGCGCATCCAGCGCCTGCCAGCTTTCCTCGGAGAAGGGCTTGGTGATGCGCGGATGTTCGGCGACGCGGTTGACCGTCATGGCGAAGTCGAAGTCGGTTTTGGTGTCCTTGTGCCCGGAAAAACCGCCGACGATGGGGGCCGCGTTGGAATAATGCGGCGTGGCGGCCAGCGGGATATGGCTTTCGCCGGTCAGCAGGCCGGAGGTCGGGTCAAGGCCGATCCAGCCCGCGCCGGGCAGGTAGACCTCGCACCACGCGTGCAGGTCGGTGAAGTCGTGGTCGGTGCCCGAGGGGCCGTCCAGCGCCTCGAGATCCGGCTTCAGCTGGATCAAGTAGCCCGAGACGAAGCGCGTGGCGAAACCCAGATGCCGCAAGAGGTGGATCAGCAGCCAGGATGTGTCGCGGCAGGACCCCGACCCCTTCTCCAGCGTCTCTTCCGGCGTCTGCACGCCCGGCTCCATGCGGATCAGGTAGTCGATGTGTTGTTCGAGCTTGGCGTTCACGTCGACGAGGAAATCGACCGTGCCCATGGTCTTGCGCGGGATGCCCTTGAGGTAGGTCTGGAACTTCGGGCCGAACTCTTCAGTCTTGCGGTAGACCGCAACATCGCCCGCGATCTCTTCGGGGTAGGTGAAGGGCCAGTCCTTGGCCATATCCTCGAGGAAGAAGTCGAAAGGGTTGTAGACGGTCATGTCGGCGACCAGATCGACCTCGATCCGGAATTCGGTCACCGGCTCGGGGAAGACGAAGCGCGCCAGCCAGTTGCCGTAGATGTCCTGCTGGTGATTGACGAAATGCCCCTCGGGGCCAACCTTCAGCGAATGCGAGATGACGCGGGTGCGCGAATGCGGCGCCGGGCGCAGGCGGATGATCTGCGGGCTCAGCCTGACCGGGCGGTCGTACTTGTAATGCGTGAGGTGGCGAATGCCTGCAGTGATGGCCATCGGGTGTCCGTTTCTCCTGTCCCCCAAGGATAGAGCGCGGAAGGGCCCCTGTGTAAACCCGCAGGGCGTGGGCAGTGCGGGGGGAGCGGCCCTTGGGGAGGCAGACGGGCGAGCCCGGTGCCTGTTTCTTGTGCAGGCGGGTGGCCGGTGTCCCGGGCGGTCGTGGCGGTGTTGCGCGACGGGGCCGGAACGGCCTTACTCGCGCCCCCGAATGTCGCGCCGCGGGAAACAATCCTTCCGACAGCGGCCGCAGGGCAGAAAGGCCGTTCCCCGCGCCCGCCTGCAAGGTCTTGACGAAACCGTGAAGCGGGCACCCAGATATGCGCGCAAAAGCGCCGGAAACCCCCTTTTGCCCTTTGCCGTGGCGTGACATGGTTTAGGGTGAATGCGACTGGGGAAAACAATCCGAACAACGGACGGGACATGCATGTGGGGTAAACGCGCGGCTGTGGCGCTTGTGGTCATGGGTCTTGGCGGCCAGGGTCAGGCTCTGGACAATCTGGAATTTCGCCTTGTCGGGCAAAAGAACGACGAGCTTGTCGGGGCGCTGCGCGGTGCCTCCCTTTTGGCGGACCTGCAGTCCCGCGATATCGACGACACCCCCGACATCCTCTCTGCGGCGCAGGGCGATTATGCCCGCCTTGTCGAAACGCTCTATGCGCTGGGCTACTACTCCGCCGTCGTGAATATCCGCGTCGACGGGCGCGAGGCGGCCGAGATTTCGCCGCTTTCCGTCCCGGCGCGCATTTCGAACGTGACGGTGACGGTCGAGCCGCGCTCTGCCTTCACCTTCGGGCGCGCCGATATCGCGCCGCTGGCGCATGGCCGCGACCGGCCCGAGGGTTTCAGAACCGGCCAGCCCGCGCTGGCGACCGTGGTGCGTGACGCGGCCAGCGGCGCCATCGACGGCTGGCGCGAGGAGGGCCACGCCAAGGCCGATCTGGCCGGGCAGGACATCGCCGCGCGCCACCGCGAGTCGCAACTGGACGTGACGCTTCGGGTCGATCCCGGCCAGAAGCTGAGTTTCGGCGACGTGATCGTGACCTCTGACAGCGCGGTGAAGGCGCCGCGCATCCGCCAGATCGCGGGCATCCCGCGCGGCGAGACCTTTTCACCGGACGATGTCGAGAAGGCGGCAGAGCGCCTGCGCGCCACCGGCACCTTTCGCTCGGTCCAGGTGACGGAATCCGAGACCGTGAATCCCGATGCCTCGATGGATATCTTCATCGAGGTGGTCGACCAGAAGCCGCGCCGCTTCGGCGCCGGGCTGGAGCTGTCGTCGAACGAAGGGCTGGCGGTCTCTGCCTTCTGGCTGCACCGCAATTTCCTTGGCGGGGCCGAGCGGTTCCGCGTTGACGGGCAGGCGCGCCAGCTTGGCAATGTCGGCGGGCAGAAGCCCGACTACCAGATCACCGCCCGGCTGGAACGGCCCGCCGTCTATGGCCCCGACACGCTGGCCTATCTTTTCACCGACCTCGAATACGAGGAAGAGCCCGACTACATCTCGCGCAAGTTCGAGATCGGCATCGGCGCCTCGCGCGAGTTCTCGGACCAGGTGACCGGGGATCTCGGCATCACCTACATGCGCTCGCGGGTGACGGACCTCTACCTGCCGGGCGAACCGACGCGCGTGCTGAACGTGCTCAGCGTCCCGGCCTCGCTGACCGTGGACCGCCGCGACGACCCCCTGAACGCGACCGAGGGCTTTTACCTCAAGGTCGAGGCAGAGCCCTTCTACATGCTCAACGACGACCAGCCCGGCGCGCGGGTGTCGCTGGACACGCGCGGCTACCGCGCCTTCGGCGAGGCGCAGGCCGTGGTGCTGGCGGGGCGGTTGCAACTGGGCTCTCTGGTCGGACCGGACGCCGCCGATGCCCCGCCGAACGACCTGTATTACTCCGGCGGCGGCGGCACCGTGCGCGGTCATCCCTACCAGTCGCTCGACGTCGACTATGGCGGCAACAGCCTTGGCGGGCGCAGCTTCGTCGCGCTCTCGACAGAACTGCGCGTCGACGTGACCGACAAGATCGGCGTCGTGGGGTTCTTCGACACCGGCTACGTCGGCCCTGAAAGCTTCTACGACGGCAGCGGCGACTGGCATTCCGGTGCCGGGCTGGGGCTGCGTTACGACACCCCCGTGGGTCCGATCCGCTTCGACGTGGCCGGGCCGGTGCAGGGCGATACCGGCGACGGGGTTCAGATCTATATCGGGATCGGGCAGGCCTTCTGATGACTTACCTTGTGCGCGTTTTCACGCTTTTCATGGCAGTTTGCCTGCCGGTCACGCTGTCTGCGCAGGACAGTGAATCGGACCGCGGCTTCATCCAGGGCCTGCTGGAGGACGCGCTCTCGGGCGAGGGCCGCAGCGTCCGCATCGTGGGCTTCGCCGGCGCGCTGAGTTCGCGCGCGACCATCGAGGAAATCACCGTCAGCGACCCGGACGGCATCTGGCTGACCATCTCGGACGTGGCGATGACGTGGAACCGCTCCGCGCTGCTGCGCGGGGCCATCGACATCGAGGAAATCTCTGCCGGGCAGATCGACCTGCCGCGCCTGCCCTTGCCCGCCGAAGGAGAAATCCCGACGCCCGAGGCCTCGGTGCCCTTTGCCCTGCCGGACCTGCCCGTCTCGGTCAACCTCGAAGAGCTGTCGCTGGCGCGGGTCAATCTTGGCGAAGGGCTGTTCGGAGAAGCGGCATCGCTGTCCGTCGCGGGCTCGGCTGAACTGTCTGGCGGCGAGGGGCAGGCGGACCTGCAGGTCCAGCGGCTGGACAAGGGCGGCGAGATCGCCTTTCGCGGCGCTTACAGCAACACCTCGCGGGTGCTGGGGCTGACCCTTTCGGTGCAGGAACCCGAAGAGGGCATCGTCGTCAACCTGCTGAACCTGCCGGGGCGGCCCTCGCTGGCGCTGACGCTGGAGGGCAACAGCCCGATCGACAATTTCGATGCGCAGCTACAGCTGGCCACCGACGGGCAGGAACGCCTTGCGGGCAACGTGATCCTGCGCGCCGATGCCGAGACGGACGCGCGCCGCTTCCGTGTCGATATCGGCGGCGACATCGCGCCTGTCGTGGCCCCGGCCTACCGTGACTTCCTCGGTGACGAGGTGCGGCTGGTGGCCGAGGTCGCGCAGGGCGCCGACGGGCGTGTCGCGCTGAACGAGCTGGAGCTGAGCGCGCAGGCCCTGACCCTGACCGGAGAGGCGGCCATCGGGGCCGACGGCTGGCCCGAGACGCTGGACCTTCAGGGCCGCATCGTGCCGCCCTCGGGCGACGAGGTGCTGCTGCCGGTTTCCGGCGCCGACACCTACGTGCAGTCCGCCACCCTGTCGGGCACCTTCGACGCCAGCGCGGGCAATGGCTGGCGGCTGGAGGCGCGTGTCGCGGGCCTGCGCCAGCCGGCGATGCAGATCGACACCCTGTCGCTGACCGGCGGCGGCGAGATCTCGCGCCAGACCAACCGCGTCGACGGGTCGCTTGCCCTGAACGCCTCGGGTCTGGATCTGACGGATGCGGCGCTGGCGCAGGCGGTCGGCAACAGCCTGCGCGGCGCGCTGCGGTTCGACTGGCAGCCGGGATCGCCGCTGATCCTTGACGAGATCGACCTTGCGGGCGGCGACTACGGCGTGACCGGCGCCGTCACCGTCTCGGCGCTGGACACGCTCAATCCCATCGTTTCGCCCGACATCACCCTGCGCACCGAAGACCTGTCGCGCTTCGCCGCGCTGGCGGGGCTGGCGCTTTCGGGCGGGGCCGAACTGGGCATCGACGGCGGGCTCGAGCCGCGCTCGGGGGCCTTCGACATCGATGTGCGCGGCACCACGCGCGACCTGGCGCTTGGCATCCCGCAGGCGGATACGCTGCTGGCGGGTGTTGGGTCCGTTGCGCTTCAGGCGCGGCGCAACGAAGAGGGCCTCGTGGTCGATCCGCTGCGGATCGCCACGCGGGCGGCAGAGATCAACGGCACCGCGCGCCTTGCCTCGGGCGCCAGCACGGCACGGCTGGACGCGGTCATCAACGAGACCGGCGACGTGCTGCCCGGTCTCTCGGGGGCTTCGACGCTGGTCGCAACGCTGGGCCAGACCGGCGACAGTTTCGATATCGACGCCGACGTGACGATCCCCGGCGCGGCGCGCGTCAACTACGTGGGCAATATCCAGACCAACCTGCCGCTGGGCATGCAGATCGCCGGGCGGGTCGAGGCCATGGTCACGCGGCTGGGCGCCTTTTCCGAGCTGGTGGGGCGCGACCTTGGCGGGTCCGCCGAACTGGTGATCGAGGGCACGGGCAACCCGCAGGCCCTGACCTTCGACCTGACCGCCAATGGCACCACGCGGGACGTAGAGGTGCAGATCCCGGCGGTGGATTCCCTGCTGGCGGGGCAGAATGGCATCCGCTTCATGGGCAGCCGCACGGACACCGGCCGGATGGAGATCACCCGGCTGGAGATCGACGGCGCCACCGATGCCTCCTTCGCGGGGATCGTGACGGGCGACAGCCTTGAAACGCTGGACGTGGACGGACGCCTGACCGCCTCTGTGCCGGACCTCGCGCGCTTTTCCGGCGTGACCGGGCGGCCGATGTCGGGGGCCGCCTCGGTGGACCTGACGGTGGACGGGCCGGTGATGCAGGGGCCGCTGACGGTGACGGGCAATGCCACGGCGCAGGACGCGGTGCTGGGGCTCGAGGCCATCGACCCGGTGCTGCAAGGGGCAACCCGGATCGACCTCGATGCCGCCCGGGCCGAAGACGGCACGATCACCGTCACCCGGCTGCAGACCCAGGGCGCGGCCAATGCCAGCTTTACCGGCACCGTTGCGGGCTTCGACCCGCAGGCGCCGGGCGATCTGGACGACCTCGCCGTGGATGGGCGCCTGACGGCGGATGTGCCGCAACTCTCGCGGTTTTCGCGGCTGGCCGGGCGCGATCTGGCGGGCTCTGCCTCGGCGGATGTGACGGCACAGGGGCAGGTGCTGGAGGGGCCGCTTTCGGTCGAGGCCATCGCCACGGCGCGCGGCGTCGCCATCGGCATGGGTCAGGTGGATTCGCTTCTGGGTGGCGAGACGCGCCTTGATCTGAAGGGCAGCCGCGACGCGGCGGGTGTCTATACGGTCGAGCGGTTGCAGACCTCGGGGGCGGTCAATGCCACTTACAACGGCACCCTGCAGGTGGCCGAGGGCGATGCCGCGCTGGATGGTTCTCTTGTCGGTGACATTCCCAACCTCGCGGCCCTGTCGGGGCTTGCGGGACGGCGGCTTGGCGGGTCGGTCCGCTTCGACGCCGTGGTGCAGGGGCAGGCGCTGAGCGGGCCGCTGTCGGTTCGGGCCGATGTGACGGCGCAGAACCTCGTGACCGCGGTCGAGACCGCCGACCGCCTGCTGCGCGGCACGACGACCCTGAACCTTCAGGCGGCGCGGGACGCCAACGGCCTGCTCAGGATCGAGCGCGGCGTGCTGGATGCCAGCGGCATCGACGCCACGGTGTCGGGGCAATACGCCTCTTCGAATGCCAATGTGACGCTGGATGTCTCGGTGCCGAATGTCGGGCTGATCGTGCCGGATCTTCAGGGCGCGGGCACGGTGCGCGGCACCGTCAGCCATTCCGGCGGCCCTTGGCAGGTGAACCTGACCGGGACCGGTCCGGGCAGCATCGGTGCCACCGCGCGCGGGTCGATCGCGCAGGACTTCGGCTCTGCCAACCTGTCGCTGAACGGCTCGGCCCCGCTGGCGCTGGCGAACGAGCGGATCGCGCCGCAGGTTCTTACCGGCGTGCTGAACTTCGACATCGGCGTGAACGGGCCGCTGGCGCTGTCCTCGGTGTCCGGCAGCGTCAGCACCGATGGCGCGCGGCTTGCCGTGCCCTCGGTCTCGCTGGTGATCGACGGGCTCTCGGGCGCGGTGCGGCTGTCCGGGGGCAGCGCGCAGGTGGACCTTGGCGGCAGGCTCTCGTCCGGCGGCCAGCTGCGGGTCAGTGGCCCGGTGACGCTGTCGCCGCCCTTCAACGCCAACCTGACGGTGCAGCTGATCGAGGCGGTGCTGCGGCAGGCCGACCTGCTGGAGACCACGGCCAACGGCACGGTGACGATGAACGGCGCGCTGACCGGCGGCGCCCAGATCGGCGGCGTGATCAACCTTGGCGAGGTCGAGGTGCGGATTCCCAACCTTGGCGCTTCCTACTCGGCGCTGGACGGGCTGCGCCATATCAACCCGCCCGCCGACGTGCAGCGCACGCTGGCCTTCGCGGGGCTGAACGCCTCGGGCCGCGAAAGCGCCGGAGGGGGCGGCGGCAGCGCGGTGGCCTATCCGATCAACCTGAGGGTCAATGCGCCGAACCAGATCTTCGTGCGCGGGCGTGGTCTGGATGCCGAGCTTGGCGGCTCCCTGCTGCTGACCGGCACGACGGCGAACCTTGTTCCGCAGGGGCAGTTCGACCTGATCCGCGGGCGGCTGGATCTTCTGGGGCGGCGTCTGGACCTGACCGACGGATCGGTCAGCCTGCGCGGCAGCTTCGATCCATACGTCCGCTTCGGCGCCTCGACGCAGGTCGAGGACACGACGATCACCATCCGGATCGAGGGCTTCGCCTCGGAGCCGGACCTGCGCGTCACCTCGGATCCGGAACTGCCCGAGGACGAGGCGCTGTCCTTCTTCCTGTTCGGACGTTCGGTGACCGACCTCTCGCCGCTTCAGGCGGTGCAGCTGGCGGCGGCGGTGCGGACGCTGTCGGGGCAGGGCGGGCTTGGCCTGACCGAGAACCTGCGCAGCGGGCTGGGGGTCGACAACCTCGACATCGGCACCGATGCGGACGGCAATGCGCAGGCGACGGTGGGCAAGTATATCTCGGACAATATCTATACCGATGTGACGGTGGGGGGAGACGGCACCTCGCAGATCAACCTGAACCTTCAGGTGAACCCCAATGTGACGGTGCGGGGGCGCGTCGGGTCGGACGGCGACACCGGGGTGGGCGTGTTTTTCGAAAGGGACTACTGAGGCGCGCCTTTCCGGGCGGCGGGCTGCGGGGCGGCGTCGCTGTTGAGTATTTGGACAGAGAAGAAGCGCAGGGTCTTGGTTGGGATTGCCGTGTTCCGCGTTTTGCGGGCGGGTTTACGGCGGATAAATCGCCAAGGGGCCGACGGTGCCTTGTTCAGCTGTCCCTGTAGAGCGAGGGTATGTCCCGCGCGTGCCCGCCGAGGGTCAGCGAGGCGCGCCAGAGCAGCCGGGCATGGCGATCAGGCAGGGTCTGCGCTGCCGTGCCGTCGGGGAGGGGGGCGGACCAGGCCGGGCCGGGCAGGTCGCGCATGTCCACGTCCAGATGCCGCGCGGTATGCGCGAAGAGCGCGCGCAGGGCTCGTGGCGGCAGGGTCGCGCCAAGCGCCAGTTCGGCGGCGCGCTGTGCCTCGCTGTCCCACATCGGCTGGCCCGCGAGGAGGCGGGTCGCGGCCCGGGCGTGATAGCCGAGCGTCGCGATGGTTTCTGCCACCGGACCCGAGAGCGCGCTGTCGGGTAGAGCATCGATCAGGCGCGCCACGGCGGCATTGCCGCGCCGCATCCTGAGCAGGGCTTCGGCGGGGGCTTCGGGGGCGTCATAGCGGGCGCCCGCGCCCTGACGGGCGCGCAGGGCAGCGCGCGGGTCGGTCATCCGCCGACCTGGATGCGCATGAACTCCAGCCGTTCCATGATCGGGGCGTCGGAGAAGCGGAAGAGGTCGAACTGCGCCTCGGCCTCCAGAGACCACTGGCACCAGGAGGGGGCGACGAAGATGTCGCCCTTTTCCACCGCGTGCCGGGTTCCGTCCAGAACCACCGCGCCGCGCCCCTCGAAGACCTGAAAGACCGTGGAGCCGACCTCGCGCCGCGCCTCGGTCCGGGTGCCCTCGCGCAGGCGGTGAAATTCGCAGCGGATTGTCGGCATCACGTCGCCCCCGGTGGTCGGGTTGACGTAGCGCACCGCCGCATGGCCCGGGGCGACGGTGGCCGGATGGCCCTCGTCCTCGAGCAGCAATTGTTCGGTCAGGGCGCGGTCCGTATGCTCCCACCGGAAGGCGGCCAGCGGCGAGGACACGGTATTCTGCAACTGCGACAGGGGCCGCAGGCCCGGGTTGGCCCAAAGCCGCTCCCCGCGCGAGAAGTTCGGCGTGGCGTAGTCTGTGACCTTGTCGGCGCCGAACTCGAAGAAGCCCACGTCCATCTGCTGGCTGAAGGGGATGTCCAGCCCGTCGATCCAGGCCATGGGCGCGTCGCGGTCGTTGTGGTGGCCGTGGAAGTTCCAGCCCGGCGTCAGCAGCAGGTCGCCCCGCGACATGCGCACCGGGTCGCCGTTGACCACGGTCCAGACGCCTTCGCCTTCGACCACGAAGCGGAAGGCGTTCTGGGAATGGCGGTGTTCCGGCGCTGTCTCGCGCGGGCCGAGGTACTGCACGGCGGCCCAGAGCGTCGGCGAGACATAGGCCTTGCCGCCCAGCCCGGGGTTCGCCAGCCCGATGGCCCGCCGCTCTCCGCCGCGCCCGACCGGCACCAGCCGCCCAGAGGTCTCTGCCAGCGGCAGCAGCACCGACCACTTCCAGACGTGCGGAACGGCCCGGGGCTTGGGGTGCATGGGCATCAGGTCGCCGGTCTGCGTCCAGAGCGGGTTCATGTGGTTCTCGGCAAACCCCCTGTACAGCGCCCGCAACTCGGCGCTGTCCTCGGGCATCATGCCATGCGCCACCGTGTCGTGATCCAGATCCTCGCCCATGCGACCCTCCTCCCGGTCGATGTTTCTTCTGTCCGAAAATATCCCGGGGGAGTCCCGCAGGGACGGGGGCAGAGCCCCCTTATCCCCGCGCCCCGATGGTCACCGTCAGGCCCGGCAGCCCGTCGATGGACACGGTGCAGACGTCGCCGGGCACCAGCGCGCCGACACCGGCGGGGGTGCCGGTCATGATCAGGTCGCCGGGCCGGATCTCGACAGAGCGCGACAGGAAGGCCACCACCTCGGGCACCGACCAGATCATTTCCTTCAGGTCGCCGTCCTGCTTGCGCGAGCCGTTCACCGTCAGGCGGATAGACCCCTCCGACAGGTGCCCGACCGAAGCGACCGGATGCACCGGCCCGATCACCGCCGAGCGGTCGAAACCCTTGGCGAAATCCCAAGGACGGCCCATCTGCTTGGCCTCGGCCTGCAGGTCGCGCCGGGTCAGGTCGTTGCCCGCGGCATAGCCCCAGATGTGGTCCAGTGCCTGCGCCTCGGCGATGTCGCGCCCGCCCGTGCCGATCACCACCACAAGCTCCGCCTCGTAATGCAGATCCTCGGTCAGCGGGGGATAGGCCACGGTCTGGCCGTGATCGACCACCGCGTCGGCGGGCTTGGTGAAGAAGAACGGCGGCTCGCGGTCCGGGTCCTTGCCCATCTCGCGCGCATGGGCGGCGTAGTTGCGGCCCACGCAGAAGATCCGGCGCACCGGCAGGCGATCCTCGCTGCCTGCCACCGCCACAGAGGCCACCGGGGCCGGTTCAAAAACGAAACTCATCGCGCATCCTTTACTGCGGAGCATCCGGCCCCTGCTTCTTCTCTGCAAAAATACTCAAATCAACCGGCCTGCAACAGGCCTAACCCTCCAACCCGTCAGAGCCGTAAAGCCACTGCAACTGCCGGTACCAGTCTTGTGGGGACATGCCCTGCATCACCTGGTTGCGCACGGTGGCCTGCGCGTCGGCGGGGTGATAGATATACTCTCCGATCAGGCGCGAGTTCATCTGCACCCGCGCCGTGCGCAGGCTGCGCATCGCCTGGTAGCGCGCCAGCGCGGCATCCCGGTCCGCCGCGCCGTCGAGGCAATGGGCCAGCGCCACCGCGTCCTCCATCGCCATGCAGGCGCCCTGCGCGAAATATTGCAGCATCGGGTGCGCCGCATCGCCCAGAAGCACCACGCGCCCGTCGACCCATGTGGATACCGGGTCGCGGTCGCAGAGCACCCAGAGCTTCCAGTTGTCGCTATGCTCGATGATCTGCCGCGCCCTGGGGTGGATATGCTCGAAGCCCTGCGCGACCTCTTCGCGAGGCACCGGGCGGCCCGAGATCGCCTCCTGCACGTCACGGTGGTAGGTCACCACCAAGTTGTAGACCTTGCCGCCCTTCAGCGGGTAGTGGACGATGTGGCACTTGGGACCGGCCCAGAGCGTCGCCGCGTTCCAGCGCAGGTCCTCGGGCATCTGCCCAGCCGGGATCACCGAGCGGTAGGTGGTATGGCCCGAGATGCGCGGCTCTCCGTCGCCCAGCATCTGCGCGCGGATCGGCGAGCGCAGGCCCTCTGCCGCCACCAGCAGCGCGCCCTTCAGCGGATCGCGGCCCGCAAGGTGCAGCGTCACCGCGTCGCCGTCCTGCGCGTAGCCCGCGACCCGGTGTTCGGTGCGCAACTCCACGAGGTCCGAGCGTCGGCATTCCTCCAGCAGAACGCCATGCAGGTCGGCGCGGTGCACCACCGCGTAGGGATTGCCGTAGAAGTCGCGGAAGGGCTGGTCGAGCGGGATCCGGGTGATTTCCTCGGCGGTCTGGGCGTCCATCAGGCGCAGGGCGTCGATGTAGACCGCCTTTTCGCGCGCGGCGTCCCCCACGCCCAGCCTGTCGAAGCAGTGAAAGGCGTTGGGGCCGATCTGGATGCCCGCGCCGATCTCGCCAAAGGCCCGCGCCTGTTCGACGACCACGCTGCGCAGCCCCTTGCGGGCGAGGGCGCAGGCCGTGGCCAGCCCGCCGATGCCGCCCCCGGCGATCAGGATGGGAAGCTCCGTCAACGCGCGCTCCTCCTTCGCGAGTTGATGATATGTGTACTTATTAATTGCACGGGGTGCCGGGTCATGTCAAGAAGGGCCATGGGTGGGGACACAGACATCGGCATGATGGCGGGGCATGTGATCCGCCGGTTGCACCAGCACTCGGTGCAGGTTTTCGCGGCCCATGCCCGCGCGGCGGGGGTGGACCTGACCCCGGTGCAATTCGCCGCGCTGGAGGCGGTGCGCACCGAGCCCGGCCTCGATCAGGCACGCATCGCGGCGGCCATCGCCTATGACCGGGCCACCATCGGCGGCGTCATCGACCGGCTGGAGGCCAAGGGCCTTCTGTCGCGAAAGGTCAGCGCAACCGACCGCCGCGCCCGCGTCGTCCACCTGACGGAGCAGGGGGAGGCGCTGCTGCAAGGCTTTCGCCCGGTGGTCGAAGCCGCGCAGGCAGAGATCCTCGGCCCGCTCGACGCGGCGGAGCGGCAGGTCTTCTTGGCGCTGGCACGGCGGGCGCTGGGGCTGGTGGGCGACTAGGCCGCCTGTTTCAGGGATGCAATCCGGCTAAGTTCTCGCCGTTGAAAGCTGGAGCCGCGCCGGGCTACCAAAACCGAGTGAGGGCGAGAAAAGTGCAGGCCGCTTGCAAATCGTCTTGCGACGATGATTGAAATTTAGGTTTGCGCTATGGTGCGGGAATTCGTCGAGGCACGCGCTAAGGTTTTGTGATTTAAGCAGTTCGCCAGAAGTAAAATTACGGACATGGGAATGTTAGCCGGCGAGCTTTCGCCCAACCGTGAATGAATTGACGAAGCTCCTCGCTACGCTGCTGCGGCGGCCTTTTGCCATCACGCATGGCCACGGTTGCGTCGTGTCCGACGAGCCAGGGGAGTAAACCTAAACGGTCATAGTTCTCGCCTGAATCAGAATGACCTGGATTTAACCACTGTACGAAAATGTCGAATTCATTTCCAACGAAGTAATCGAGCGTCTTACGTACTGTCTCGGTGTATTGGATTGAGCACAAGATGATGCGGCAGTCCTGCTTTTCCAGAATATCCCCTGCATAAAGTTGTCGCTCTTCGGGTGACCCGCTTATCAAAAAAATCTCAACACATTCTCTGCCATAAAGTGATAAATTCCGTGAGTTTTTACCAGTGCGTACCGTAGATTTGAACAATGTATTCCACGTAATCGATTTGCCCGAGTTCCGATTGCCGAGAACTCCAACGAAAAGGCGATCGCTCATACCATCCTCCTGATATTAGACCTGCTAAATACCTGCGATCGCGCGCTGTGCGCAAATCCTAATTTTCAAGAACGGATTACAAGGCTGAGCATTCGCCTTGTTGTGGTCAATCGGTCGGCTGGTTCTTCAACGGACATGGCGCATCGCACCGCCGAGACCTTACCCCCTCCAAAAACCAAAGGGCGGACCGAAGCCCGCCCTTGCGTGACAGCCGCAAGCCCTGACTACCGCACCACCAGCACCGACTGGCTGGCGTGGCGCACCACCCGCGCGGCGTTGGGGCCGACGAGGTAGTCGCGCAGCTCGGGGCTGTGGGCGCCGACGACGATGGCATCGGCCTTCAGCGCATTGGCCATGCGGATGATCTGGTCGTAGATCGTGCCGTGGGTCACATGGACCTGCGGGGCCAGCCCCGCGGGCAGGGCGGTCGCGGCCCATGCGGAGAGGCCCGCCTTGGTCTCGGCCTCCATCGTCTTGACGTGATCCGGCCCGAAGGCCGAACCCACCACCGCCATGCCCATCTTGGGTAGGACCGTCAGAACATGCAGTTCTGCCCCCTCCGTGGCGGCCAGCTTGCCGCCGTACTCTGCCACCTTGGCCGCGCCTTCCAGGTCGTTGTAGTCGACGGCGAGCAGGATTCTCCTGAACATGCGCTTTCCTCCTCAGAACGCGGGTTGCGTGGCGCGGCGGCGCTGGATCATCACGACGCCCGCCAGAAGCAGCAACGCCGGGATGAAGAACAGCTCTTTCGGCAGGCGCTCTGCCTCGACCTCGACCAGCGTGATCTCGACCGGGTCGTCGCCGTAGTAGTCGTATTCCAGCCCCAGCGTGTCGAAGAGCGGCGTGCCGGGGAAGGGTTCCTCCAGCAAGAGGCGCCCGTCCTCTTCGAGCACCGTCAGGCCCTGCGCCTCCAGCGCGGCCATGCCGTCGCCCGGCACCGCCGGAACCGTGACCGTCGTGGGCCGTGGCTCGCCGTCGTCGAAGTCCGGGCCGGTGACGTTCAGGCGGATCGGCTCTCCCTCCGGCGCGGTGCCCATCAGCTCGATGGCGGCGGGGCCGCTGGCGGTGTCGTAGGGCTCGCTCACCTGGTCCAGCCAGAAGCCGGGCCGGAACAGCGTGAAGGCGATCAGCAGCAGGACGACCGTTTCGTACCATTTCGACTTGGCGATGAAGTAGCCCTGCGTCGCGGCGGCGAAGAGCAACATGGCTATCAACGCGATGATGAAGACGAAGACCGCCTTGAACAGCCCCACGTCGATCAGCAGCAGGTCGGTGTTGAAGATGAACAGGAAGGGCAGCAGCGCCGTGCGGATGTCATAGGCGAAGCCCTGGATGCCGGTCTTGATCGGGTCGCCCCGGCTGATCGCCGCCGCCGCATAGGCCGCAAGGCCCACCGGTGGCGTGTCGTCCGCCAGGATCCCGAAGTAGAAGACGAACATATGCACCGCGATCAGCGGCACGATCAGCCCTGCCTGCGCGCCGACCGAGATGATCACCGGCGCCATCAGCGAGGAGACGACGATGTAGTTCGCCGTGGTCGGCAGGCCCATCCCGAGGATCAGCGACAGGACCGCGACGAGGAACAGCAGGACCATCAGGTTGCCGCCCGAGATGACCTCGATCACGGTGCCGATGACCTGGTGTGCGCCGGTCAGCGAGATGGTGCCCACGATGATGCCCGCGGCACCCGTCGCGACGCCGATGCCGATCATGTTCCGCGCGCCGAGGATCAGCCCCTGCACGAAGTCCTTCCAGCCTGCCAGCGTCTCTGCCGCGGCGCCTTCGCCCCGGAAGAAGGCCTTGATGGGCCGGTGGGTCAGCGCGATAATGATCATGAAGATCGTCGCCCAGAAGGCGGAGAGCGCGGGCGACAGCCGGTCGAGGTTCTCGGTCCGCACCATCAGGTTCCAGACCAGGATGAAGATCGGGATCGAGAAATACAGCCCGCCGACCAGCGTCGGGGTCAGGCGCGGGGCCACCGGGGCGCCGTCCTCTCCGGACTGGTTTTCGATCTCGGGATAGCGCGACGAGACCCAGAGCAGGTAAAGATAGAGCGCCGCGACCAGCGCCACGGCGGCGTAGATCGAATCCCCCATGATCGGGTCGAGGATCGCCCGCAGGCCGACCATCAGGAAGGCGAGGATGCCCAGCACGATGAAGCCGGTCAGGAACAGGATCGCGATCATGATCACGCCGATCTTGCGGCCCGGTTTCTCAAGGCCCTTCAGGCCCATCTTCAGGCTTTCGAGGTGCACGATGTAGAGCAGTGCGATGTAGCTGATCACCGCCGGCAGGAAAGCGTGCTTGACCACGTCGATGTAGGGAATGTTGACGTATTCCACCATCAGGAAGGCCGCGGCCCCCATGACCGGCGGCGTCAGCTGGCCGTTGGTCGAAGAGGCCACCTCGACCGCGCCGGCCTTTTCCGCCGGAAAGCCGATGCGTTTCATCAGCGGAATGGTGAAAGTGCCGGTCGTCACGGTGTTGGCGATGGACGAGCCGGAGATCATGCCGGTCATCATCGACGACAGCACGGATGCCTTGGCCGGGCCGCCCCGCAGCGAGCCCAGTAGAGCGATGGCCACCTGGATGAACCAGTTGCCGCCGCCCGCGCGGTCCAGCAGCGCGCCGAACAGCACGAAGAGGAAGATCATCGCCGTCGAGACACCCAGCGCCACGCCGAAGACGCCCTCGGTCTGCATCCAGTAGTGCCCCAGCGCCTTCGACAGCGAGGCGCCGCCGTAGTTGGTGATATTGCGCGCCCATTCCGAATAGCCGCCGAAGAAGGCGAAGGCGATGAAGGCACAGGCGATGATCACCAGCGGCAGGCCCAGAGAGCGGTAGACCGCGATCATCAGGACAACCATGCCGATGGCCGACATGGTGATGTCGGAGGTGCTCCAGAGGCCGGGGCGGCTGGCGATCTCGAAGCGGAAGACCACGAGGTACAGACAGGCCGCGACGCCGAGGAACATCAGCACCCAGTCATAAAGCGGGATGCGGTCCTTGGGGGCCGAGGCGGTCAGCGGAAAGGCCATTGTGGCCAGCGCGATGGCAAAGGCAAGGTGGATGTACCGCGCCTGCGCCACGAGGTTGGCGAAGAAGCTGGTCCCAAAGGTGGTCGACAGCGTCGAGGGGATCGACGAGGCGATATAGAGCTGGAACAGCGACCACGCGATGCAGGTGCCGATGATCAGTTGTGCTTGCCACCTGGCTGCCGGGTTGCGCGCGCCGGTATCGGCTTCGGCGACCATGTCGTCGGCTGTTCTGTCGGTCGAAGGCGTATCCACCATCTCCGTCGTCCCCCTTTATGTCGTTCTCTGCTGCAAGGCTGCGTCGTAAGGGGAAGGGGGGCAAGGGAAAAGTGAATTCGACACAAGGACAGACGGGGTTGGGACTTGAAATCGGGGTGTCGAATGACCAACGCGGGGGCCGGGATGACCCGCTGAAGCGGCAGCGGGGTGGCGTCGCGGCGGTTTCGGCATCAGGCCGGGCCCTGCCTGCGCCGATGCACTTCGCCCCATCCTTGCGCCTTGCCGGTGCGGCGGACTGCTTCTGCGCCACCGACGCCCTCTGGCCCGACCCGTGAGGCGGGATTGTCCCGCCGCACCGTCGGCCTGCTGCGGCGTATCGCCCGGAGAGAGCAGGGCGCATGACGGCAAGGAAAAACGGCGGCAGGTTGCCCCGCCGCCGTCTGTCACGCTCTCGGGTGAGAGGCGCTTATTCCATCAGGCCCAGTTCCTTGTAGGCCTTTTCCGCACCGGGGTGCAGCGGGGCCGACAGGCCGTCCTTGACCATTTCCTCGGGCTTGAGATCGGCGAAGGCCGGGTGCAGCTGCTGGAAGTCCGAGATGTTTTCCATCACGGCCTTGGCCACGACGTAGACGGTGTCCTCGGGGACCGAGGCAGAGGTCACGAAGGTCGCGCCGACGCCGAAGGTCGTGGTGTCCTCGTCGTTGCCCTCGTACATGCCGCCGGGGATGGTGGCGACGCGGTAGTACGGGTTGTCCGCGACCAGCGTGTCGATGGGTTCGCCCACGACGTCGATCAGCTTCACGTCGCAGGTGGTGGTGGCTTCCTGAATGGCGGCGGCCGGGTGACCCACGGTGTAGATCATCGCGTCGATGTTGCCGTCGCACAGCTGCTGCGCCATCTCCGAACCCTTGTACTCGGTCGCGAGCGCAAGGTCGTCCATGCCGATGCCGAAGGCTTCCATGACGACTTCCATGGTGGCGCGCTGGCCGGAACCGGGGTTGCCCACGTTCACGCGCTTGCCGGCAAGATCCTCGAACTTCTCGACGCCTGCATCGGCACGGGCCAGCAGGGTGAAGGGCTCGGGGTGGACCGAGAAGACGGCGCGCAGGTCGGGGAAGGCCGCATCGCCTTCGAACTGCGAGGAGCCGTTGTAGGCGTGGTACTGCCAGTCGGACTGCGCGACGCCGAATTCCAGCTCGCCCGCCTTGATGGTGTTGATGTTGTAGACCGAACCGCCGGTCGACTCGACGGCGCAGCGGATGCCGTGCTCTTTGCGGTCCTTGTTCACCAGGCGGCAGATCGCGCCGCCGGTCGGGTAGTAGACGCCCGTGACGCCGCCGGTGCCGATCGAGATGAACTCTTGCGCCTGTGCGGCGCCGCCGAAGGCGAGGCCCGCAACCGCGGCAAAGCCGAGTACCGTATGTTTCATGGTGGTGCTCCCTGGTTATACGCTTGCTCCGCGACCCCTCGGGGTCGCCCGGGACCGTCGGCCCCACGAATGCCCACAGTAGAAGCCAAGGTTCGCCTCGCTTGCAACCCGAAAAGGGCAAACAGCCGCGAGGTATCTCTTTGCCCGGAGGGCGCGCGCGCCTCTGTCCCCCGTGGCTCATGGGCCGCTTATCGATCTGACAAGTCAGGCAAAGCCTGCCCGAAGGGGGCGGGCGGCCCTGTCCGGGGCAGGGCGATTCGCCTGTCCCCGGGGCGATCCCTGCCCGATGCGAGACGCTGGCCGTCGCGGCACCGGCTTCTTCCCGGCGGACCCGGTCAGGGCGCTGTCCGGGCGGTGGGCTGGTGGGCTCAGGCCCTGACCCGCGCGCTTTCGGGGATCGTCCGGGGCGCCGCGTTCAATGCGTCGATTGCAAAGCCCGCGGCGCGCTTGTAATCGGCCATGAAGGCCGCGCGCTCCTTGGCCGGGATCACCGCGTCGATATCCTCGAAAGTGCCGCCGCAGCGCTCGTGCACCATGTTCAGCAAGCCGAAGGGACCGGCGCCCCGATTGCGCAGCACCAGTTGCGAGACCGGGCCGCAGACGCGTGCGTCGAAGGCGGCCAGCGCGTCGGGCGAAACCCCCTGTTCCAGCAGGCAGATCCCCAGCGTGCGGGCGTCGATCACGGCCTGGCTCGCGCCGTTGGACCCGGTGGGATACATCGCATGAGCCGCGTCGCCCATCAGCGCCACCGGCCCGTCGACCCATGTGGGCACCGGATCGCGGTCGATCATCGGGTTCTCATAGGCCACCTCGGCGCCGCGCAATAGCGCGGGCACGTCCAGCCAGTCATAGCGGAAGCCGTCGAAGTGATGCGCGAAGCTGTCGACCGAGACCGGGCGGAACCAGCCGGTTTCCTGCCACTCCTCGCTGTCGTTCAAGGTGCGCTCCGCGATCCAGTTGACCAGCGCCTCGCCGTTCTGGTCGGGGGCTGAGATCGGGTAGATCACCATGCGGTGCCTGTGCGTGCCGAGACCGACGAAGCTGGACCCGGTGCGGATCGGTTTCGCCCGTGTCACGCCGCGCCACATGAGCGCGCCGCCCCAGTGGATCGGCGGCTGGTCCGGGTGCATCTGGGCGCGCAGGGCCGAATGGATGCCCTCGCCCGAGATCAGCAGCGCGGCGCGATCCTGAAACGGCCCGTCGGCGTGTTCGAAGAAGGCGGTGACGGTGCCGTCCGCCTCCTTGCGATAGCCGGTGACCCGCGATCCGGTCTTCACTGCATCGGGTCCGGCGCGCTCCAGCAGGGTGCGGTAGAGCAGCATGTGGAAGGCGCCCCGGTGCACCGCGTATTGCGGCCACATATACCCCGCCTCCAGCCCGCGCGGCTCGGCATAGATGTCGCGCCCGTTCAGCCCCACCAAGGCCCATTCGCGGGCCTTCAGGCCGACGCCGTCCAGCGCCTCGGGCCCCAGCCCCATGTCGAAAAGCTCTCGCACGGCATTGGGTTGCAGGTTGATGCCCACACCCAGCGGCTTCAACTCCCGCACCGCCTCGTAGACGGTGAAGGGCACACCGATTTCGTGCAGGGTCAGCGCCACCGCCAGCCCGCCGATGCCGCCGCCCGCGATGATCACCCGCTTGTCGGTCATGGTTCGTCCTTCCGTCCGTGTTCTCGGGCGCTGACTTTTCGGCCCGCACCTTCGCCGCCATGAACGTCAATGCCATGGTGCGTTGCCTCTTACATTCCCAAGAGACGCCGCGCGTTTTCCTTCAGGATCAGCGGGCGCACCTCGTCGCGGATCTCCAGCCCTTCGAAGTCCGACAGCCAGCGGTCCGGCGTGATCGCGGGCCAGTCCGAGCCGAAGAGCATCTTCTTCTTCAGGATCGTGTTGGCGTATTGCACGAAGATCGGCGGGAAGTATTTCGGCGACCACCCGGACATGTCGATGTAGACGTTGGGTTTGTGCTGCGCGACCATCAGCCCCTCTTCCGTCCACGGAAACGACGGGTGGGCGAGGATGATCGGCGTGTCGGGGAAATCCACCGCCACGTCGTCGACATGCAGCGGGTTCGAGTACTTCAGCCGCATCCCCATGCCGCCGCGCATCCCCGATCCGACGCCGGTCTGCCCTGTGTGGAAGAGCATGATCGCGCCTTCCTCGGCAATCGCCTCGTACATCGGGTAGGCCCAGCGTTCGTTGGGATAGAAGCCCTGCATCGTCGGGTGGAACTTGAAGCCCTTGACGCCGAATTCGCGCACCAGCCGCCGCGCCTCGCGGGCGCCCACCTTGCCCTTGGCCGGGTCGATCGAGGCGAAGGGCACGAGGATATCGTCGTTCTCGGCGGCGATCTGGGCCACCTCTTCGTTCGAATAGCGGCGGAAGCCGGTCTCGCGCTCGGCATCGACGGGGAAGATCACCGCGCCGATCTTGCGCTCGCGGAAATACTCGGCGGTCTGCTGGACCGAGGGCAGCATCCCCGAGGCCCCCGCCGGGTTGCGGAAGTACCTGGCCATGGCCGCCTGAAAGTCGTCGTAGCCATCGTCGCGCGGCCCGCAGCAGGGTTCTTCGGCGTGGGTGTGGATGTCGAAGGCGACAAGCTCGTCGAAATTCAGGGGCATCGGGTGTCCTTTCTCAGGGCTCGGCGTCGAGCCGCAGGTAGCGTTGCAGCAGGCCGCGCAGGGTGGCGGCATCCTCGGGCGTCATGCCGGAGCCGCTGCGCGCCTCATGCGCCAGAAGCGGGCCGCGCACCGCGCGCACGCGCCCGGCGCCTGCCTCGGTCAGCCACAGTTCGACCGACCGGCGGTCGCTGTCGGGCACGGTGCGGCGCACCAGCCCGGCCTCTTCGAAGCCCTGCACCATCTTGGTCATATGCGCGCGCTTGATCATCAGCGCGCGCGCCAGCAGGCCCTGCCGGATGCCGGGGTTCTCGGCGATCAGCAGGAGCACGGTCATCTCTCCGGGGCGCAGACCGAGGGCCTCGAACCCGTCGTAGAAATCCTGAAAGGCCTGCAATTGCGCGATGCGCAGCAGGAACCCGAGGCTGTTGGACAGCGGACCAAGGCGCACCCCGTCCTCCGTCCGCATGTCGGACGTGTCGGAAGAGGCGGGGCCTTCAGGCATCGGGGGCCTTCACCTTCTCGGCCCGCTTTTCAAGGAAATCGCGCAGGCGCTCCTGTGCCTCGGGGGTCATGGTCGCCAGCGAGGCCACCATGCTTTCGGCAAAGAGCCCGTCCTCGGAGGACATGTCGGCGATCCGGGGCAGGGCGTTGATCACCGCGTAATTGGTGAACTCGGCATTCTGCGCCATGCGGGTGGCGATCTCGATGCCCCGCTCCAGCGCCTTGCCCGGCTCCACCACGTAAGAGACGCCACCCCAGCGCTCCATCTCGGCGGCAGAGACCGACCGCCCGGTCAGCATCATGTCTCCCATGCGCGCCGGGCCGATCAGGCGGGCGATGCGGACCGAGCCGCCGCCGCCCACGAAGATGCCGCGCTGGCCCTCGGGCAGGGCGAAGAAGGCGCCCTCCTCGGCCACGCGGATATGGGTCGAGGCGGCCAGTTCAAAGCCGCCGCCCACCGCCGCGCCACTGATGGCGCTGACGAAGGGGATGCGCCCGCGTTCGATGCTGTCGAAGGCTGAATGCCAGCGCCGCGACCCCAGCACCGCCTCGAACAGTGGCTTCTGCGAATGCTCCGACAGGTCGAGCCCGGCGCAGAAGTGCTTACCATGGCCGTGGATCACGCCTGCCTTGGCCTCGCGCGTGGCGCGGGCGACAGCATCCACGATGGCCTCGACAAAGCGGTCAGAGATGGCGTTGCGCTTGTCGGGGCGGTTCAGGCCCAGAATGGCAACCTCGCCACGCAACTCGTAGCGGACCAGATCCGAGGCGTCGGACATGGCGTTCTCCTCCCTGAAACACACCGGACGGGCGTCATTTAGTTTCCCAGTAGACAATATGCGCAATTCGGGACCAAGGTAAAGCGCCCTGACCGGGGCCGTGCGGGGGGAGGGCGCCGGCATGGATATGGGCTTCATCGCAGAGCTTTTGGCCGTGACGCCGGGTTGGCAGGCGCAGGCGGATGCCACCGGGTTGGACCGGGGCGCCGTTGCGCAGGTGCTGTCCGGGGCCGGGCGCTTTGCCGCCGCCGAGCTGGCGCCCATGGCGGTGCGGGCCGACCGCGCGGGGTGTCGGCTGGCAGAGGGCCGGGTGCGGGTGCCCGAAGGCTACCGCGCCGCCCGGCCCGGCCACCATGGCCCGAGAGCGGAGAGCCCCCGGATATCGTCGGCACCGCCTTCCATCTTCTTTGGTCTTCCAAATACCTCTGCGCGCGCCGGTCGCAGGGCGCCCCGGGGCGGCAAGGCCTCAGATGGCGCCGCCCTCGACCATGAAATTCCCCGCCGTGCACATCGCCGCATCGTCCGAGGCGAGAAACAGCACCATGCGTGCCAGGTAGACCGGTTCCAGCGGCACCGGCAGGCACTGCCGGGCCAGGTTTGTCTCCATCGCCTCGGGCGTCACCCACAGCTCTTTCTGGCGCTCGGTCATGACCCAGCCGGGCACCACCGTGTTCACCCGGATGCCATGCGGGCCCAGATCGCGCGCCATGCCCCGGGTCAGCCCGTGCACCGCGGCCTTGGCGGTGGTGTAGGCGGGCATATTGCCCATGGCCTGCCACCAGGAACTCGACCCCATGTTGATGATCGAGCCCTTGCCCTTCTCGATCATCCCCGGCGCCACCGCCTGTATCGCGAAGAAGGCGTGGCGCAGGTTCGTCGCCTGCCGTTCGTCCCAATACTCGGGCGTGACCTCGCGCCAGTCGTGGCGGTCGTCGCGCGCCGCGTTGTTGACGAGGACATCCGCGGCGCCCAGCCGCTCGGTGAGCCGGGAAAAGGCGCTTCGAAGCGCCTTCACGTCCCGCAGGTCGCAGGGTTCGAAATCCACCGCGCCCGCTGTCTCCGCCACCAGTGCCCGGGCCGCGTCTTCGTCGAAATCGACAAAGCCGGTGCGGGCGCCCTGCGCGGCGAAGGCCCTGACGATCTCGGCGCCGATGCCCGAGGCGCCGCCGGTGATAAGCACCGTCCGTCCTTCCAGACTGGGATACTGTGCGAATTGCATGGTCATCGATGATCCTCCGTCCTGGCCCCTTTGGCCCCCGCGGCACTGAACGCCGGGCGCGCGGGCTTGTCAAACCCGGGCAGCCTGTGTGGCAAACCGGGTCTTTCCCGCACCACTCCACGCTCGGGCCCACGTCCGGGCGGTCGGGACGCACCTTTCTGGCCGTGGCCCGCCGGTGCAGGCTTTCCGCCGAAGTCGTGACGCGCCGGGCGTCAGCGCAACGCGCCGGAGGCAAGGCGCGTCAGGCCTCGCGCCGCTTCGGAGGGTCGGCGGGCGCGGCATCGGCGGCGGTGTCCACGGCGGACCAGCCCTGTGGCCCGTGCCGCCAATGCGCCCGGTCCAGCTCGGTGAAGCGGTCCGGGGCCTCGGGGCGCGTGCCCATGGTCACCACCTCCAGCCGGTTGCCGTCGAAGTCGAGCAGGTTGAAGGTGTTGCGCTGATCGTGGCGCAGCCGGGTCGACAGGCCGGTGCCGGCCTCGACGAACAGCAGGTCCGGCGCGGCGCGGAAGGGCCGGGCCGAGGCGCGGTGCAGATGCCCCGACAGGACAAGGTTGGCGCCATAGTGGGACAGCACCTCCAGCGCCTTAGTCGCCCCGCGCATCAGCCGCTTGTCGGTCTCTGGCCCGTGCTCCAGCGGGTGGTGCAGCACCGCGATCCGCAAGACTTGCGGCGCATCCGCCAGACGCGCCGACAGCCGCGCCAGCCTTGTCCGCCCGACCTTGCCGCGCTGCCACGAAAAGCGGTTCACCGTGTTCACGCCCGCCACGATCATCTGGTCGTCGCGGAACTCGGGCTCCAGATCGCGGCAGATGTGCTTGCGGTAGCGGTAGAAGGGCCAGAGGAAGCGCACGAAGACATTGTCGAGCGGGATGTCGTGGTTGCCGGGCACCGAAAGCACCGGCCCGGGCAACTGGTCGATCAGTGCGCGGGCCTTGCGGAACTGGCTGTGCCGGGCGCGCTGTGTCAGGTCGCCCGAGATCACCGTCAGATCGGGCGCCAGCGCAGAGACCGCCGCGACAAGCGGGGCGGTCAGCGACTGGTCGACGCGGCCGAAGTGCAGGTCGGAAAGGTGAACAAGGCGGGTCACGCGTCCTCCGTGTCGGGTTCGGGAATGAGGATGTTCAGCATCCGGTCGGACATGCGGAAATCGAAAGGCGGCCTGGCAAGGGATTTCTCGCCGTCATAGGCCACCAGCGCCCGGGACTTGCGCATGTCCACGGTCATGCTGCGCGCGGCGATGAAATCGTAGTCGCGCCCCTCGACGGCGGTCCGGGTGACCATGCGCAGGGCGGTGCGGAACAGGTCGGCGCGGGTGTCGCCCCGGCCCACCAGCACCGCAAAGCTGTCGTCGCTGATGGCCTCGGCACCGCTCAGGCCGAAGCGCTCCAGCTGGAAGGCCGAGCGCGAGACGAACAGCAGCGGCGTGCGGCGGGTCTGCACGCTGCCGTCCGCGTCGAGGGTCAGGTGCATGGGGCGCTGGAAGCGCAGGAAGGTCTTGGCAACGGACCAGTGTGCCATGATGCGGTGGCGGCCATAGCGCGCGTAGACCGACTCGCGCTGCTTCAGGATTGCGGGGTAGATGCCGAGGCTGGCGTTGTTCAGGAAGACCTTGCCATTCACCATGCCAACCCGGATGCGGTGCCGTCGCGCGCGCATCAGCGCGGCGGCCGCTTCTCCGGCCTCTTCCGGCAGGCCAAGGCCGCGCGCGAAATAGTTGAAGGTGCCAAGGGGCAGGGCGGCGAAGGTTGTGTCGGTGTCGAGCACGGCCTGCGCCACGGCCATGGCGGTGCCGTCGCCCCCCGCAGAGACGACGGTCTGAGCGCCCTCGTGGATCGCCGTCGCGACCAGCCTGCGCATAGAGTCGTCGGGGTCCTTGCCGGGGGTCCAGCTGTAGCGCCGGGCGCGTTCCGTCCCGAAGGCCTTCATTGCGCGCTCGATCGCGGCATTGTCGCGGGCATTGGTGCCGGATTTTCGGTTGGCGATGACCGCGACCCGGCCCAGGTCGGCCGACGGCGCGGGGTCCGCCGGACTGGCGGTGGCAAGGTCTGGGCTTTGCAGCATCTGTGTGTCCCTCTTCGCCCGGACAACGCCGCCTCGGCGGGGATGGTTGCAGCCATTCACTTCGGTTTCGTGTTATTGTCGGGCTTTCCCGGCGAGACGGGGCAGGGCCACCGCCTGATGCAAATCGGCGACGAAGTCAGCGCTGTCCTGGCCCCGGTCTGCCGCCAGGGTCGGGCGCCGGGCCGATCCGGGAGCGGGCCGGTGGAGCATGTCGGTGGCAGCACGGCGCGCGGCGTTACCCTTTGCCTGCGTCGGGTCGGCCTGAACGATGAGCCCGGAACGCGCCTCCATCGGGCCATGATTCATGAAACACAGCATGGCGCCGGGCGGCGTCTGGAACAGCCGGGCCTTGGGATCGGGCGGCGCGGCAGGGCGCGCGCTGGAGCGCCGCATGCCACGGAAACCGGCTTCGGCGTTGCGGGTGCGGGCCATCTCAGGCTCGGCGGAGGCGCGGTCAGGGCAGGAGGCGGGGGGCACAAAGCCCGTCGCACTCAGCATCCGGTGAGCGCGGCGCGTCGTCGGCGCCCCTTCGGATCTTGCGCAGAGGAAGGCGCTCTTCAGGATCGGCGTGGCTGGACAGCGACCCCGTCACCCTGTCCGGTTCGCGCATCGTCGCCGCTGCCCTTCCAGTGCTGGCGATGGAGCATGTTCCGCGATGGGCCTCTTGACCGGGGCTTAGCAGCGCCCTGTAAGGGGGGGCGGTGAACCGTGAAAACGGTGCGTGGTGCCCCCGGAGGCGCGCCGGGCTGGCCGCTGACCTGAGCTGGCAGAGGCCAGAGGTCCCCTGCGCGGCGATTCGGGTGGCGCGTCGGACGAATTGCCTGCTGGGCCCGGACGTCCACGCTTCCGGGGGTGATTTTCGTGCAGAGGGTGCTATAGAGCGCGCAAACCGCGCTGCATTGCAGCCAAGGTGGTGGCGAAACGGTGCCGTTTGCGCTATCCGACCGCCGCGCGACCGAAAGGACCCCTGATGAAGAACACTCCGCTGGCGAGTTTCGCCAACCGCATCGCCATGCCGGATCTGTCGATCTCTCCCGGAGGCGATAAGCTGACGCCCTCGCGCATCCGGATCGAGCTTCTGGCGGGCCTGACCGTCGCGCTGGCGCTGGTGCCCGAGGCGGTGGCCTTCGCCTTCGTCGCGGGGGTGCACCCGCTGGTGGGCCTCTACGCGGCCTTCCTTGTGGGCCTCGTGACCGCCCTGATCGGCGGGCGGCCCGGCATGATCTCGGGCGCGACGGGGGCGCTGGCGGTCGTCATGGTGGCGTTGGTGGCCGAGCATGGCGTCGAATACCTCTTTGCGACCGTCGTTCTGATGGGCGCCCTGCAGGTCTTTGCGGGGGCCATGCAGTGGGGCAAGTTCATCCGGCTGGTGCCGCACCCGGTGATGCTGGGCTTCGTCAACGGGCTGGCCATCGTGATCTTCCTTGCGCAGCTGGGCCAGTTCAAGGTGCCCGGCACCGCAGAGGCCTCGGGCCACGGGGTCGGCGGCGGCGAATGGCTGTCGGGCACGCCGCTGGTCCTGATGCTGGGGCTTACCGCGCTGACGATGCTGATCATCTGGGGCATGCCCAAGCTGTCCAAGGTGGTGCCGGCGCCGCTGGCGGGGATCGGCATTGTCGCGATCCTCGTGATCGGTCTGGGGTTGGATACGCCGCGCGTGGGCGACATGGCCTCGATTCAGGGCGGGCTGCCCAGCTTCCATATCCCCATGGTGCCGCTGAACTGGGAAACGCTGGAGATCATCCTGCCCTACGCGGTTATCCTTGCGGCCATCGGCCTGATCGAAAGCCTGCTGACGCTGAACCTTGTCGGCGAGATCACCGGCAAGCGCGGCGGCGCCAGCCAGGAGTGCATCGCGCAGGGCGCGGCCAACCTGCTGACCGGCTTCTTCGGCGGCATGGGCGGCTGCGCGATGATCGGCCAGTCGATGATCAACGTGAAATCCGGCGCGCGCACCCGGATCGCGGGCATCGCGGCGGCGCTCTTCCTGCTGATCTTCATCCTGTTTGCCGCGCCGCTGATCGAGCTGATCCCGCTGGCTGCGCTGGTCGGCGTGATGTTCATGGTGGTGATTGGCACCTTCGCGTGGAACTCTTTGAAGATCCTCGCGAAAGTGCCCGCGATGGATGCTTTCGTGATCATCCTCGTGACCGTGGTGACGGTGCTGGAAGACCTCGCCGTCGCGGTGGTGGTGGGCGTCATCGTCTCGGCGCTGGCCTACGCCTGGAACAACGCGCGACGCATCCACGCCAAGACCCGCGAGTCGGTCACCGATGCCGGGGCCAAGGTCTACGAGATCCAGGGGCCGCTGTTCTTCGGCTCCACCGATGGCTTTGCCGAGCTGTTCGACGTCGAGGGCGACCCGGATGTGGTGATCGTCGACTTTGCCGACAGCCGGGTGGTGGACCAGTCGGCCCTGCAGGCGATCGAGGCCATCGCGGGCAAATACGAGGCTGCCGGAAAGCAGGTCAAGCTGCGCCACCTGTCGCGGGATTGCCACCGGCTCTTGTCAAAGGCCGGTCACCTGATGGTCGATTCCGACGACGATCCGGATTACCAGCTGGCGGTGGATTACAACGTCCGCACGGGCATCCTCGGCGGGCACTGACGCGGCCCGGCGCGCGCCGGACGGGGCTATCGCGGGAACGGGCGGTCCGGGCAACGGGCCGCCCCTTGTCGTCTACGAGGCCTGCGCGGGGGGCGCGGGGATGCGCTGCCCCCCCGCCGCGGCAGGGCGGGGGCGCGCGATGGGCGGGAAGATTTTTCGAAAAATCTTCCCACCGCCTGTTGCAGGGGTCAGGGCGCCAGTGCGGAGAGGGCGCGCAGGTCGCCGCCTTCCAGCGCCGGGCGGGCCCGGGCGATACGCTCGGGTTCCCAGTGCCACCAGGCCAGACGGTTGAGGGTCTCGATCTCCTGCGGCGCGTAGCGCAGGCGCACCACCCGGGCCGGGTTGCCGGTGACCACGGCGTAGTCCGGAACCGTGCCGCGCACCACCGAACCCGCCCCGATGATCACGCCGTTGCCGATCCGCGCGCCGGGCAGGACAAGGGCGCCATAGCCCAGCCAGACGTCGTGTCCGATCACCATGTCGCGGCTGTCGGGCTGGTAGCCGGTCATGGCGGCGGGATCGAAGACGGTGAAGGGAAAGGTGGTGAGCCCGTCCATGGCGTGGTTCGCGGACGACCCGATAAAGCGCACGCCGTGGGCGATCTGGCAGAACCTGCCGATCCGCAGATGTTCCTGGCTGAAGGCGAAGAGATAGGGTGCGAGGCGCGCGGCCCAGTCGCCGCCCCAAAGCGCGGGCGGGTCGAAGTCCGAGGCATAGCTGTAGGCGCCAACATCGAAGCGCGGGTGGTCGATGACGTTCTTCAAATAGACGGTGCCCGCATGGGGCGTGCCGTCGGGCAGGGTGATGGGATGCGTCAGCGACGCATCGGGCAGGGCGAAGGGTGCGGGCACGGCGGCCTCCTTTGAATCCTTGAAATCAGGTCAGGGGATCAAAGGTGCTGGTCCACGGCGCTCTCCATCGGTTGCGGGGCTGTGCATAGCAGATTGGCGCCGGTTTGGCCACCGGCGGGGTGGGGCCTTCAAGGCGAGGCAAGGCGCCGCCGGGTGGTCCTGTTCGGCCTGCGGCCGAAGGCGCCCACCCGCCAGCCCCGGGTCCAGCGCCCGGGCGATGGGGTCAGCGCTGTTGTCCGCCGGGGCGCAGGGCGGATGCCCCTGACCCGAGACCCGGCGCGCGCAGGGCGGCGGCGCCCTCCTGCCAGCCCCGGGACAGTTTATTCGCCGGGCCGCTTCAGCGCGAATTTCTCGCGCACGACGGTGTAATCGCGGTAGCCCATGCGCGAGAGCGGGTTGAACGACAGCACGTCGAAAACACCGTCCTTCAGACAATCGTCGCGCATGTGGATGCCGGTGACCTCGCCGAAGACGGCGAAATTGGCCTCTCCGGGCAGTTGCACGATCTGCGTCAGCTTGCATTCGAGGTTCGCGGGCGCCGCGGCGACGCGCGGGCAGTCGATGGTCTGGCACTGCGCCTTTTCGATCCCGGCGAGCTCGAATTCGTCGACGCCTTTTTCCCAGGGACCCGAGGTCACGTTCATCGCGTCGCGCATGGCGTATTCGACGATGTTCACGCAGAAGACGCCGGTTTCACGGATCTGCGCGAGGCTGTCCTTGGTATCGCCCCGGTCGGGCTTGGCGCTGGTCGAGGAAAACATCACCTGCGGCGGAAAATAGGCCACGGCATTGAAGAAGCTGTAGGGCGCGAGGTTGTCGTGACCATCGGCGCCACGGGTCGAGATCCAGCCGATGGGGCGCGGCGAGACAATGGCGTTAAAGGGATTGTGCGGCAGGCCGTGGCCGTCTTCGGGGCGGTAGAACATCGCGGGCTTTTTCCGTGGTTTGCGTCGGGTCCGGCCTCGTGATACGCGGTTCGCGCTTGGAATGCACGGGGTCGGCTTGTTCACGCTTGCACAGGAAATGCCGCAGGACTGGTGGGAGGTCGAAGCCCTGTTCGATCTGTGCTTTGCGCCGGGGCGCACGGCGTTGTCGTCCTATCGGCTGCGCGACGAGGTGCCGCCCGTGGCGGGCCTGTGCCGGGTGGCGCGCGACCAGTACGGCAACCTCGGCGGGGCGATCCGCTGCTGGCCGGTGATGGTGGGGCTGCACGAGGCGCTGCTTCTGGGACCGGTGGCCGTGCACCCGACGGCGCAGGGCGAGGGGCTGGGCGGCGCGCTGGTGCGCGACACGGTGGCCCGCGCCGGGGAACAGGGCTACGCGCGCATCCTGCTGGTGGGCGATGCGCCCTACTACGCCCGCTTCGGTTTCGAACGGCTGGAAGGCGTCGAGATGCCGCCGCCGACGAACCCCGACCGGGTGCTGGGGCTGGCGCTGGTCGATGGCGCATGGGACGGCGTCCGGGGCACGGTGACGCGGCTGGCCTGAGCTGACCGGCACGGGGGCCTGATGCCCGGCGAAGGGACTGGCGTTCCCGCGTCAACTTGACCGAAGGCAGGGGCGGCCACATCTGATGTGACAGATGTTGAGGAGTGCCCGTGATGACACCAGAGACCGAGATGAGCCTGCCGACCGTTTCGGTCGATGCCGAGATCGCCGCGCTGGCAAAGCGGTACAAGGCCGCGAATTCCGTGGGGATGCAGGTGCTGAACCTGATCGGCGGACAGGCCGAGAACCTTCTGGAGCGGTTGCCGGACCGGGTGAAGGACCAGCTTGAAGGCGCCACGGCGCGGGCGCTGGAGGTGGCGATGCGCGCGGCGCAGGGGTCGCGCGGGGTGGTGCCGGACCAGAAGGGCTGGCTGAACACCGCGCTGGCCACCGCCATGGGCGCGGCGGGCGGCGCTGGCGGGCTGCCCTCGGCGCTGGCCGAGCTGCCGGTGACCACGACCGTGTTGTTGCGCTCGATCCAGGGGATCGCTGCGGAACACGGCTATGACCCGGAAGACCCGGAGATCGCGAAGGAATGCCTGACCGTCTTCGCCTCGGCCGGGCCGCTGGCTCAGGACGACGGGGCGGATCTGGGTTTTCTCTCGGCGCGGGTGACGCTGACCGGGGCGACGGTTCACGGGGTGATCAACCGCATCGCGCCTCGGCTGGCGACGGTCATGGGGCAGAAGCTGGCGACGCAGACGGTGCCGCTGCTGGGCGCCGCGGCGGGGGCGGCCACGAATTACGCCTACACGAGCTACTACCAGCAGATGGCGCATGTGCATTTCGGGCTTCGGACGCTGGTGCGCCGGTCCGGTCAGCCTCGGGAAGAACTGGTGGAGGCGCTGCGCGTGGCGGTGACCCGCCCGAAGGTGACGATCGGCTGACCGGGTCCGCGCGGGCGGACCTGTATCCTGCGGAAAGGCGGCCCGCCCACCCGGGCCATCTCTGCGGGGCTGCCTGTGTCGGGCCGGGTGACTGGGTTAACCTTGGGTTAGGTCACAGCGTGCTAGGGACGTGGCATCCGAGGGGAGAATCCTCTGCGATGAAGCGCCCGGTCCCGGGCACGCGATGGCAAAGCCAGCCGATCCGGCACGGCGTGCGACAGGGGCAAGGGACTCCGCCCGCGAAGAATCCGGGTGGCGCGTCTTGCCAGAAGGCAGGATGCAAGGGACGAATACACCTGAAGGTCCGGTGTCCGGCAGAAACCGGCACCGGGCTTTTTCATGCGACGATGCGGCCTGTACGATCCCGCCTTGGGACGCGGGCGCGTGCGCCTTCGCGCAGGTCTTTGGCCCGGGCTCCCGGCCTCGCGCCGCCGGTCCGCTGCGTGCCCTCTGGCCTCGTCCGCCGGTCCGTGGGACAAGGGCGCATGAAAGGGACAACGCCCATGACACCGACCCCCAATGCACGGCTGCTGCCGTTCCTCATGATCGCCGGAGCGCTTGCCGGAGCGGCGGGCTGGGCCCTGACAGAGGCCTGGGACAGCGCCGTTCTGGCGCCCCGGGCGCTGCTTTTCCTGACCGCCCTTGCGGCGGCGGGCTTCACGCTTCTGCTCGCCCTGTCGGGGCCTGTGGCACCGGCGCGCGCGGTGCTGCCGTCGGTGCTGGCGGGGGCGGTGCTGGCGGCGGCGCTGTGGTGGGCATCGGGGCGGCACGGTGACGTCCAGTCCTTCCTCGAACTCGGCTACCCGCTTGCGGCCTTCGGCCTTGCGCTGTCGATTGCCATACCCTTTCTCGTGGCGGGACTGTCGCGCCCGGACGGCTGGACGGACTACCCGGCGCTCTTCGACGCGACATGGGAGACGACGGTGCGCCTGCTGGCGGGCGTCTTCTTTGCCGCGCTCTTCTGGGGGTTGCTGTCGCTCTCGGATGCGCTGCTGAGACTCGTCGACGTGCGGCTGCTGGAGTGGGTGACCGATATCGAGGCCGTTGCATGGGCCCTGACCGGCACGGTCTTCGGGCTGGCGCTGGCGGTCATGTTCCGGCTGTCGGGGCAGGTCTCTCCGGTCCTGCTGCTGAGGCTTCTGAGGCTCTTGCTGCCGGTGGTGCTGGTGGTGACGCTGGTCTTTCTGGCGGCCTTGCCGCTGCGTGGCTGGGAGGGGCTGGCGCAGGGCTTCTCGCCCGCCGCGATCCTGATGGCGGTGGCGCTGGCGGCGGTGGTGCTGGTCACCGTGGCGGTGGACCGCGACAGCGGGGAGGCCGTGCAGAGCCGCCCCTGGCGGATGATGACCGGCGCACTGGCGCTCTGCGTGCCGCTTCTGGCCGGGCTGGCGGGCTGGGCGTTGTGGCTGCGCGTGGGGCAATACGGCTGGACACCCTCGCGGCTGATGGCGGCCTGCGTGGTCGCCGTGCTGCTGGTCTACGGGCTGGCCTATGCGTTGTCGGTCCTGATCGGGCGGCACTGGATGGCGCGCCTGCGCGAAGTGAACACATGGATGGCGCTTGCGGTTCTGGCGATCTGCCTGCTGTGGCTGAGCCCGGCCTTCGAGCCCGAGCGCACCGCCGCTTCGGATCAGGTGAACCGGGCACGCTCGGGCGTTGCCGGTGCGACCCTGCCGCTGCCGGAACTGGCGCAGGAGTGGGGCAGGTCGGGCAAGGCGGCGCTGGAGGCCATCGCCGAAGCCCGGCCCGACCTGGCCGCCGAGATCGAGCTGGCGCGCCTGGGGCGCAGCCGGCCCGCGCCTGAATCGCTGCTGGCAGAGCGGCGCGCCGCGGTGATCGCGGCCCTGCCGGTCTATCCCGAGGGCGCCACGCTGGACGGCGACTCGCTGGCAGAGATGGACGCGATCCAGCTTTCGGGCCTGCTGGAGGCCTGCGCGCGGCGCGTGACCGGGGGGCCGGGCTGTGCCTTCTACCGTCAGGGCGAGGCGCGCGCGCTGCTGTTGCAGAAGGTCTCGGAGGATTTCGTGACCCTGACGCCCATGCAACTGAGCGGTGGCGTGTGGCAGCCCGGCGGGCGGCTGATCACATTGGACGGTGATCAGGGTCCGGGGGACCGGGTCGCGGCGCTTGAGGCCCTGCATCGCGGCGGGATCGGCACGCAAAGCCGGACGATCGAGGTTCTCTGGTTGGGGGATATGCTGTTGTACCTGCCCGAGTGAGGCGCGGCGACTATTTATCCGCAATTGCGATTGTTACGTCTTTCTTAAGGCCGCCCGCCTCATGGTCCCACCCAATGCGGTGAGGTTTCCTATGATGCATGGATTGATCCTTCGGACCTTTCAGGTTTTCGTTCAGGACACTTATGGCTCTGAACCGTGGCGGCGGATCGTCGACGGGGCGGGGCTGGATGCGCCGGATTTCGAGGCCATGCTCAGTTATCCGCAGGACACCTTCACGGCGGTTGTCGGGGCCGCCGAGGTGGAACTGAGAAAGCCCCCGGACGCCTTTCTGGAAGATGTCGGCACCTACCTCGTCTCGCACCCCAACAGCGAGGGGCTGCGCCGTCTTCTGCGCTTCGGGGGTGTCGATTTCATCGAGTTCCTGCATTCGCTGGAGGATCTGCCAGACCGGGCCCGGCTGGCCGTCGCGGATCTGGAGCTGCCGGATCTGGACCTTGTGGACGTGGCGCCCCACCGGTTCACGCTGCAGGTCGGGGCGGGGCTGCCCGGCTTCGGTTTTGTCCTGCTGGGCGTGCTGCGGGCCATGGCCGATGACTATGGCGCGCTTGTGCTGATGGAGTGTGACAGCGGCACCCTGGGACGGCAGACCATCGCCATCACCCTGGTCGAGACCGCCTATTCGCAGGGACGGCAATTCGCCCTGGCGGCGTCCGGCGCGCCGGAGGAGGAGGGATGACCGGGGTGCCCACCGAGATCCTGCTGGCGCTCTGCCCGATGCATGCGGTGCTCGACCCCGGGGGCCGCATCCGGCAGGCGGGGCCGACGCTGCGCAAGCTGCGCGAGGAGGGGCTGGACAGCGAACGCTTTCTCGATGTTTTCGAAGTCTACCGCCCGCGCCGGGTCGAGAGCATGGCGCAGCTTCTGTCGACCGAGGGGCGCAAGCTGCACCTGCGCCTGCGCGGCGGTCTGCGGACGCCGCTGAAGGGCATCATGGTGCCGGACGGGCAGGGCGGCGCGGTGGTGAACCTGTCCTTCGGCATTTCGGTCATGGATGCGGTGCGGGATTATGCCCTGACCAACACCGATTTCGCGCCCACCGACCTTGCTGTCGAAATGCTCTACCTCGTTGAGGCGAAATCCGCCGCGCTGGATGCGTCGCGCAGCCTGAACACCCGCCTTCAGGGGGCCATGGTCGCGGCAGAGGAACGTGCCTTCACCGATACGCTGACCGGGCTGCGCAACCGCCGCGCGCTCGACGCGGTGCTGGACCGCGTCACCCGCAGCGGAGAGCCGTTTTCGCTGATGCATCTCGACCTCGATTTCTTCAAGCAGGTCAACGACAGCATGGGGCACGCCGCCGGGGATCAGGTCCTGCGGCAGGTGGCGCGTGTGATGCTGGAGGTGACGCGCAAGGACGATACGGTTGCGCGCATCGGCGGCGACGAGTTCGTGCTGCTGTTCCCCGGCCTCACGCGGCACGAACGCCTGGCAGAGATGGCCGGTCGCCTGATCTCACGCGTCGAAGAACCGATTCCCGTCGATGCGGAAGAGTGCCGGGTCTCCCTGAGCATCGGAATCACCGTTTCAGACCGTGGGCAGGCGACCCCGGAAGAGATATTGTTGCAGTCGGACGAGGCGCTCTACGCCTCGAAACGCGCGGGCCGGGCGCAGTTTCGCTTCTACGAAAACACCGCCAAGGGCCCTTCTGCCGGACGCATTGCCGGAGAATGATTTTTTCGGCGAGGGGGGCTTGATCCTCCCGAAATGCCGTCGTAAGTAGCGCGCCACGGTTGGGGTGTAGCCAAGTGGTAAGGCACCGGTTTTTGGTACCGCGCACCGTAGGTTCGAATCCTACCACCCCAGCCAGTTTCCTTAGTGTGACGTTCGCCTAAGATTGGAACCTATCCGGTTCTACTTGGGATCTTGCCCGGGCAAGACTGGCATCTGCTGACATTTCGAACGTCTCACCGTCCAGAATCCCTCTGAACTAACAGGCATTTGCGCCGGTGTGATCTCGTCCCTAAACTGAGGGACGACGAACACGGAGGGCACAGGTATGGCAACTGGTATTCGGCCGACCTGCACTTCGGCCACCACCGCATCATCGACTTCTGCAAACGCCCCTTCGCCTCAACGGCGGAGATGAACGCAGCCCTGATCGCCAATTTCCAGGGCTGCGTCGCGCACGATGATGACCTCTGGATTTTAGGAGATTTCGCCTTCGGTCGCGCTGACGATACGGCACAGTTCGAGAGCTGGTTTCACAGCCTCCCCGGTCGCAAGCATCAGACTGAGCTGCTCCCCATCCCTTGGACAGTTTCCGGGATGATTTGAGCTACCCTCTGCCCCTGCTGGTCGGTTTCGATCTGGTTGAAGTAGACCAGGGCAGGCGGTTGTCGGCCATGGGCGGCGTGGGGCCGCTGGTGGTTGTAGAAGGTGATCCATCGGCCAACGCCGGCCTTGGCCTGCGAGCCGGTCTCCCAGGCGTGGAGGTAGACGCACTCATACTTCAGGGACCGCCGGAGCCGTTCGATGAAGATGTTGTCGAGACACCGGCCCTTGGCGGCCTTGCTGGTGTTGGGCTTCTGGTAAATCGGCATCAGACGCATGAGCCGCATCAGGCGTCTGATGCGCTTCTGGTTCACAGGATGCCCCTCGTTCTGCAGGTGTCAGGTCATCTGCCGGACGCCGTAGAACGGGGTTTCCAGGAACTGCTGGTCGATCACCTGCATCAGCGCCTGGTTCATCTCGGTCTCGCCCTGTGGCGCGTAGGAGAATGACGACCGCGAGACCGACAGCAGGCGGCATTGCGTCCCGACCGACAGCGAGGGGTGAGCACGTTCAATCATCCCGCGCCTCACTTGCCGGTCCACGGCCTGAGCTTTCTGGACAAAAAATCGTTGGCGACGGCCAGCTCTCCGATCTTGGCGTGCAGCGACCGCACCGTCTCCTTGTCGACCTCGGCTTTTTTCTTCCCGCCGCGTTCGAAGATCTCCGATGCCATTTCGAGCAGCGCCTTCTTCCATTGATGGATCATCGTCGCCTATCGGACATGCTTTGCATGTCCTGTCGGTTCAAGATGCACGCCGTATTCTGCGGCCAGCGCCGACACGGTGCGCTCGCCCTTCACGGCTTCCAGCGCCACGCGAGCCTTGAAGCCCGCGTCGTGGTTCCTGCGTTTCGACATCGTCTGCTCTCCTCGTTCTTGGAGATCAGCAGACGGCAGATCGTAGCGCACGTCACTGTCCGATTTTCCGGGAGAAGCTCAGATGGCTGGCGCGTAGAGAACTCCTTGCCGGAAGGGGCCGTGATTGTGCGCTCCAGAGCGAGACGACTTGACTCGGCGAAGCGTTACAATACCGTCACGCTCCATGAGCTCCAACATATCTGTCAGCAACGCCCTCACAGCGCTCTGGGAGCGTATGAATCCCGTGGAACCTTCGATCGGCTATCTGGTCAAACTGATGATCGCCTGCCTGTCGGTCATGGCCCTCGGCGGGCTGATCGGGCACTTCTGGATCTGACGGTTTCGCGCGCTCGTTGACGCGCTTTTAAGCCTGACGGGTGAGGGTGGGGGGTGGCGATCTATCTCCGCCCCCGCGTGACGGGGGTCACTGCTTTCTTCCGGTTTGACTAAGAATCAGCTTCCAGCATCTTTTGAGCCAATAGTTCGACTAGTTCTTTGACTTCTGCCTCGGGTTTTTCGTTCTTGATGCGAAAATGCCCAACTTTCTCTATCTTCGAGAAGACATGATCCTTGAAGTTACCAATCAAGATGGGAATGACGGCTCCATCTCCCAGCCTTTCTTCGAACTTCGTAACTTCAAACCTTGGCCACATTTTCTTTGAATATTCATCGTCAATAATGCAGAGAACGTATTTTGCCTCCGATCGATATATCGGTTCAAGGTATTCCTCAATATCTTGAGCGAGCATACGCTGCTCTTCCTGTCTGTCATAGAATACTTCAAACTGAAATTCCTGAAGGCCTTCAAATATTCTTTCAGCGATGGCTCTTGAGGTTCCCGAAAATGATAGAGCAAAGTCGTATCGCGTTTTGAATGTTACATTCTTGAATCCTACTTCTTTTGTAAAATGATTCCACGGCATTTCTCTAATATAGAAGGCAAACTGCGGGTCTTCAAGCGTGAGGCGAGTGTTATCGGGGTCGAAATGCAGGACTGCCGATATATCTGAGTTGTTCTCGATGTGATCTCGGAGATAGTTCTTCTGAACAACTTGACCCACACTGCCTCTCATCTGGGAGTGTTTTTGCAGCATGTCGCGAATAGATAAGGTCCACTCGTTTTGTTCCGCCAACCAAAACAAGACGTGGTGATACGGCGCTCTGCCGCTAGCTTGAAACTTTGGCCCCTTGCAAAAGGTTATCGTACGATCCTTGAACCTGTTGCTTAAGTCCCGCCAAACACCGCTCTTCACTTGTTCAAAGCTGATATCGATAGTTTCTTGCTTTTCTCTGCTTTCCAGAACGTTCGCCTTAGCGCAAAGTTCATAGCAAAGCATCTGAGCTAAGTAGAAACTGCCTCCACTGGCTGTCGCGATCTGATCTTTTGAATCTATTTTAATATTAAGCGCTGTTTCTCCCTTGGTGATTAGTTCAGCCATCTTCTCCAGAGGATTAACTTCCATCCTGAAGAAATCCACGCGATTTGTGACATCATCCGCAAACGAAATCAGTCTCTTTCCACAGTCGTTAATCCCTACAATTACTATATCTAGGTCGTCTCTTTCTTCGTCAGCGCATACCTTGACGACGTCGGCGATCTTTCTCTGAATTTCTGCATCGAATTTGTGAAAGTCGTCGAATATATAGCTGCCGGAGAACTCGGATTCTAAGAGTTTTGCAACGGCTTCTCGCTCAGTAGCTTTCCTTGCAGAATACTTCACAAACGTATCATTTTTTCCCGTTCGTTCGAGTGCATTCTTAATTGCAGTTGTTTTTCCAATTCCAGAAGGCCCTTCCACCACGGCGCTTCTGCCAGGAGCTCTAAGTGAGACCACCAGTTTAGAAAAATCTACTGGTTCGACGAATGTGTGAGTTGGAGTACCACTTTTCTTGAAAACGTCTTCCAGAAATACTTTCATCTCACCCATCCATCTTCAACGCCGAGATAAACGCTTCCTGCGGGATCTCGACCTTGCCGAACTGGCGCATGCGCTTCTTGCCGGCCTTCTGCTTCTCCAGCAGCTTCTTCTTCCGCGTGGCGTCGCCGCCGTAGCACTTGGCGGTCACGTCCTTGCGCATCGCCGACAGCGTCTCGCGCGCGATGACCTTGCCGCCGATGGCCGCCTGGATCGGGATCTTGAACATGTGGCGGGGGATCAGATCCTTGAGCTTCTCGCACATGGCGCGGCCGCGCATCTCGGCCCGGTCGCGGTGGACCATCATCGACAGCGCGTCCACGGGTTCGTCGTTGACGAGGATCTGCATCTTCACGAGGTTGTCTTCGCGGTAGCCTTCCAGCGCGTAATCGAAGGAGGCGTAACCCTTCGTTACCGATTTCAGCCTATCGTAAAAGTCGAAGACGACCTCGTTGAGGGGCAGGTCGTAGACGGCCATGGCGCGGCCGCCGACATAGGTCAGGTCCAGCTGGATGCCGCGGCGGTCCTGGCAGAGCTTCAGCACGTCGCCGAGGTATTCGTCGGGCACGAGGATGGTCGCCTTGATGCGCGGCTCTTCGACGTGGTCGACGTAGGTCAGGTCGGGCATGTCGGCGGGGTTGTGCAGGTCGCGCCGCTCCCCGTCCTTCATGTAGAGGTGGTAGATCACCGAAGGCGCGGTGGTGATCAGGTCGATGTCATACTCGCGCTCCAGCCGGTCGCGGATCACCTCGAGGTGCAAAAGGCCGAGGAAGCCGCAGCGGAAGCCGAAGCCGAGCGCGGCAGAGGTTTCCATCTCGTAGGTGAAGGAGGCATCGTTCAGCGCCAGCTTCTCGATGGCGTCGCGCATGTCCTCGAAGTCGTTGGCGTCCACCGGGAAAAGGCCGCAGAAGACGACGGGAATCGAGGGTTTGAAGCCGGGCAGCGGGTCGGTCGCGCCCTTCTTCTCATGCGTGATGGTGTCGCCGACACGGGTGTCGCGCACCTGCTTGATCGACCCGGTGAAGAAGCCGATCTCGCCGGGGCCAAGCTCTGGCACGTCTTGCATGGCGGGGCGGAAGACGCCCAGCTTGTCGACGCCGTACTTGCCGCCGGTGCGCATCATCTTGATGTTGTCGCCCTTGCGGATCGTACCGTCCATGACGCGGATCAGAACGACGACGCCGAGGTAAGGGTCGTACCACGAGTCCACCAGCATCGCCTTGAGCGGCGCGTCCGGGTCGCCGCCGTGGGGCGGGGGCAGGCGGGTGACGATGGCCTCCAGCACGTCGGGGATGCCGACGCCGGTCTTGGCCGAGATCAGGCAGGCGTTGGAGGCGTCGATGCCGATGACGTCCTCGATCTGCTCGGCGACCTTTTCCGGTTCGGCCGCCGGCAGGTCGACCTTGTTGAGCACGGGCACGATCTCGTGGTCGGCCTCGATGGCGGTATAGACGTTCGCCAGAGTCTGCGCCTCGACACCCTGAGAGGCATCGACGACCAGCAGCGAGCCTTCGACCGCGCGCATGGAGCGGGAGACCTCGTAGGCGAAGTCGACGTGCCCGGGGGTGTCGATCAGGTTGAGGATATAGGTCTGGCCGTCCTTCGCCGGATAGTCGATGCGGACGGTGTTGGCCTTGATGGTGATGCCGCGTTCGCGCTCGATGTCCATGGCGTCGAGAAGCTGGGCCTTCATGTCGCGTTCGGCGACGGTTCCGGTCAGCTGGATCAGCCGGTCGGCCAGGGTGGATTTCCCGTGGTCGATATGGGCGACGATGGAGAAGTTGCGGATGCGGGACAAGGGTGTGCTCATGTCTCGCGATATGCGGTGGAACAGGGGTTTGGTCAAGTGGGCTTGCGTGTCGGAAGCCGAACCGCCGCGGGTTTCGGCGCAGTCTATGCCGGTTCCTGCCTTTTGCGGTCATCGGGGGCCGGTTTCCCCTGGGTGTCGGGCCGTGACAGATCCGCGCTGGCGCGCAGATTTCGGTGACCCCGTCCCGGCGCGGCAGGACGTTAAGGACCGCGCGGCAGTGCGAGCGGTCGGGAGAGGCCAGCGGTTCGCCAGGGGCAGCGGTGGCCCCCCTGCACAAGCCCGCTGCCACTGGCTTTGGCCGGGCGGATTACTCCGCGCCCGGGAGGAAGCCGTAGCGGGTCAGCTCCTCGGGCACGAGAATATAGATCTCGTCCGCCGGGGTGGACATGGCATGCCGCATCACCAGCGGGTCGATCCCCATGTCGTCGAGATAGGTCATGACCTCGGCCTGCCCGCGCTGGATGTCTTCGGTCGCGATGAAGGCGGGCAAGAGCGTGTTCTCTCCGAAGCTGTGCTGGTGGACCCCGATGGAGGCACTGTCCGAGGCGCTGCGGGTCGTGCCACCGGCAAAGAGATAGGGGCAGGCGGAATAGCAGATCTCGCCCGACAGGATCTCGGTCGCGATGGCGCGGTCGCGCAGGTGGCGGCCCAGCGTCAGCGCGTCCTGCACCGCACCGCCCGGGGATTGCAGGACAAGGGTTTCGATCACCGGGTCGGCTTCGTCGATCAGCGCGATCACGCGTTCGGCGTCACCGGGGGCGATGGTGCCTTCCAGCCGGTCCTGACCGTTCTCGCGGGTCAGGGTCAGCCGGTCCGGCAGGTCGCCGGGCTCGCGCAGGGGTCGGGTGGCCGGGCGGTCTCGGTCGGGCGCATAGGTGCGGCGCTGGTCGCCGGGGCGCACGGGTTCCGACAGGCGCGGCGTCTGCGGGCCCATGAAGGGCATGGAAAGCGGCGCCTGCCGGACGTCGCCAAGGATCAGCAGCGCGCCGATGCCCACCTGGAACAGCAGCACGGCAGAGAGGGTGCGCGCAATATTGCGGGCGTTCATGGCTGCCGCTCCCGGGGGGCGGTGGGTTGGAAAGCCAGCCTCGGGGCCCTGGTGACGGGCCGGTGCCGCCGCGCGGGCTGCGGGGGCGGGGCAGGCCGCGCAGCGGGGCCACCGCAGGCCCGGTGTGTCGCTGTGCCGGGGCGGGGGTGGTTCATTCCGCAGCCTCGCGCGGCGCCTGCGGATCGCGGGCGGGCGTCGGCTTGGTCCCCGTCGTGGAGTCCGGCGCGACTGGGGCCGGGGCGGCGGGCGCTTCCGTCTGCCGGGCAACGGCGTCGCGGCTGGCCGAGACCGCCTCGACCTCTTGCAGCGCGGTCAGGGCGGCGCGCAGTTCGGCCAGCGTCAGCGTGTCCTCGACACCCGCACCGTCGCGGCCCTGCCGGATCGCGCCCTGCGTCACCGCGAGGATCAGCACCAAGACGGCGGGCAGAAGGTCGATGGCGATGGCACCGGCCCAGCTTGGCACGAAGTTGCGGGCGTAAAGGATCACCGCGTCCGCCGCGGAGATCGGGGTATAGGTCACGTCGGTGGGCTGGCCCAGATCCTGCACCGCCTGCGCCGCGCGTTCCAGCGTCGCGGCGCGCTGGCCCAGCACTTCGAGCACCGAGGTGATGGTGGCGGACTGGTCGGCGCGCCCCGCCGCCGTCGAACTGTCGAGCTCCGGCAGCACCACCGAGGCGGCGAGGTCTTGCGCCGCGCGTTCCACCAGCGGCGCGACCGAAAGCTGGCGCAGCTGCGTGATCAGGCCCTGCAGGCGTACGGCGGCTTCGGAAAACTCGACCGAGCGGGCCTCGACATTGCCGGGCTCGACCGTCAGCGCACGCATCCGCGACAGGATCGAGTTGCCCTCGGTGAAGGCGCTTTCCACCAGCGGGGTCTGGGCGGCGATCTGGGTCTCCAGCGCCTGAAGTTCCGCCGATTTCTGGCGCAGCACGCGGAAGACGGCGCCCCGGCCGGCGAGGCCGGAGAGGGAGCCTTCGGCCTCTTGCTGCGACAGGTCCTCGAAGCTTTGCCGCGTGCGGGCGACGTCGCGTTCCAGCCCCTGTCCGGTCAGGGCGATCTCATGCGCGCGTTCCAGCGCGACCTGGTAATCCTGCACGGTCTTGGCAAGGTGCTGTTCGACGGCCGCCGATCCTGCCAGCGCGGCGGCGTTCAGCCAGGACGACATGGCGACGATGGCGAGGCTGCCGAGGCCCATGGCGGCCAGCAGCCCGGTGCGCGCGCGGGTGGTGCGGACGGCGGGAAAGAGCCGCATCAGGTAGGACCAGAAGACGAAGATCCCGACCGAGACGGCGGTGGAATAGGCCACGGCGGCAAAGACCGAGAGCGCGCCGTTGTCGTCCAGAAGCGAGGACACACCGAGGTAGGTGTAGATCCCCGAGGCGACGGACAAGACGCCGAGCGCCGTGCCCGAGAAGGTTTCCAGCCAGGTGATATGGCCTTCGAGTTCGCGGGCGTTGCGGACGCCGCGCGCGGCCTCGCGGCCCAGGGGGTCTTGGTCTCGGGTCATGCGGTCCTCGGTCCGGGGAACGTTCAGCATGTAGGTATTTTGCCGGTCATGGAAAGCGTTTGCTGCGGGGGGCTTGCGCTTGTTCACCTATTGTTCATATTTTTGGGCATGGATACAGGGATCTTGGATAGCGGAACGGTGCCCCTCATGCCGGGGCAGGTGCTGGCGCGGGGAGTGTGCCGACACCTGCTGACGCATGGCTTTGCGGTGATCGAAGAGTTCGTGCCGGAGCGCGGGCTGCGCGTCGACGTGATGGCGCTGGGGCCGAAGGGTGAGCTTTGGGTGGTCGAGTGCAAGTCGAGCCGGGCGGACTTCCTGTGTGACGCGAAGTGGCAGGGCTATCTGCCCTATTGCGACCGCTATTTCTGGGCGGTCGATCAGGATTTTCCGACCGACCTTCTGCCCGGAGAGACGGGGCTGATCATCGCGGATGGCTATGACGCCGAGATCCTGCGCATGGGGCCGGAAGACAAGCTGGCGGCGGCGCGCCGGACCAAGCTGACGCGGAAGTTCGCGGTCCACGCGGCGCGGCGCCTGCAGGCCCTGCGGGACCCGGACGCGCTGCTGCGGTGACGGTTTGTCCGGGCGCGCGAATTCCGGGGCGGAATTCGGGCCGGTTTCTTTGAAAGAAACCGGCGCCTGTCGACCGTCGGTGTCTGCGGGGCCGAGGGGCCCTGCTGCGCCCGTTCGGCTTTCGCCTCATCCCCCGTGCTTTCCGAGGTGTTTGTTGAACCAATAAGGGCCGAGACAGGCCCGTCCGGTGTTTGACGGGCGGGATGGGCCGGAGCCTACGCGGCATTGGAACGGAGCGTACCGGCCCTGCCGCGTCGGCCTAGCGTTTCTTGTTCTTCGCGCCCTTGCGGGCGGTCGCGGCGGCGGCGCGGAGCTCTTCGGCGATCTCCTCGGCCTCTTCGGGGTCGAAATCCATCGGAATCTCGAGACCCTCGGCGATGACGAAGAGGCGCACCATGCCCTTGTCGGTCGGCCCGATCTGAAGCCCGGCCTCGATGTCCTTTTCGTCGTTGATGCCCATGGTCGATCCTGCCTTTTTCAGCCGCCGCGCGGTGACGGGGGAGATAGCCGCGCGGGGCTTGATTTGCAAGGCGGAGAGGCGCTTCATGGCCGCATGAGGATCGACCTGACCGACCTGCGCCCCGGCGATGTGGACTGGCTGGTAGAGCGGCACGGCACGCTCTACGCCCGCGACGAGGGCTTCGACGCGCGGTTCCCGGCGCTGGTCCGGCAGGTTCTCGAGGCTTTCGTTGCAGAGCACGACCCGGTGCGGGAGCGCGCCTTCATCGCGCGGTCGGGCGAGAGGCGGCTGGGAAGCATCTTCTGCGTGCAGGGGCCCGAGCCCGGGGTGGCAAAGCTACGGCTTTTCCTGCTGGAGCCCGAGATGCGGGGGCAGGGGCTTGGCCGCAGGCTGCTGGCGGCGAACATGGAATTCGCGCGGGATGCCGGGTATCGGCGCATGGTGCTCTGGACGCATGAAAGCCACCGGGCGGCGGTAAAGCTCTACCAGCGCACTGGCTGGCGGTTGCTGCATGCGGAGCCGCGGGTGAGTTTCGGCGTGCCCGTGGTCGAGCAGCACTGGGAGACCGACCTCTGAGGGCAGTTTCGGCTGCCCTGTCTGACCGGCGGAGGCGGGGCAGCCCGACGGAGGTCGCGCGATGCAGCGGGTCGCCGATACCCGTGACAAGGGCAGCTCTGGGGTCGCAGGCCGACCGTCGCTGGCAGGCACCGCGCCCGGGACAGCCCGGGTGCGGCGGCGCGGCTGGGCCGGTCGCGGCCATTGTGCGATGATGAAGAGGCACCGGGCCGGACGGGCACTCCGGCGGTGCGGTGCCTATGCGCGGCCCGGCTCTCAGCCGAGCGGGATCTCGGGCTGCGCCTTGGTCAGCGCGTCCAGCGCGCGCAGTTGGCCGATCAGGGCCTCCATCCGGTCGACCGGGATCATGTTCGGCCCGTCCGAGGGCGCGTTGTCCGGGTCCTGATGGGTCTCGATGAACAGCGCCGAGACGCCCACGGCCACCGCCGCCCGCGCCAGCACCGGCGCGAATTCGCGCTGGCCGCCGCTGGTCGTGCCCTGTCCGCCTGGCTGCTGCACCGAGTGGGTCGCGTCGAAGACCACCGGGTAGCCGGTGCGCGCCATGGTCGGCAGGCCGCGGAAGTCGCTGACCAGCGTGTTGTAGCCGAACGACGTCCCCCGGTCGCAAAGCAGGATGCGCTCGTTGCCGGTCGAGGCGATCTTTTCGGCGACATTGCCCATGTCCCACGGCGCGAGGAACTGGCCCTTCTTGACGTTGATCGCGGCGCCGGTTTCGCCCGCTGCCAGCAGCAGGTCGGTCTGGCGGCAGAGGAAGGCGGGGATCTGGAGCACGTCGCAGACCTGAGCCGCCGGGGCGCATTGGCGGGCGTCGTGGACGTCGGTCAGGACCGGTACGCCGAACTCGGTCTTGATCTGGTCGAGGATCGTCAGCCCCTCGTCCATGCCAAGGCCGCGCTTGGTCGAGATCGACGAGCGGTTGGCCTTGTCGTAGCTGGCCTTGAAGACGAATTTCGTGCCGCTGGGCGCGCAGGCTTCGGCGATCTTCTCGGCCATCATGCGCGCGTGGTCTAGGCTTTCCAGCTGGCAGGGCCCGGTGATCAGCGCAAAGGGCGCGGTGCCGCCGATGGCGATGTCGCGGACGGTGACGGTTTTCGTTTCGATCATCGGGTCGTGCTCCTTTTGGGGGGCCTTGCGGCACCGGGGCGCCGGGGAATATCACTTTGTGCCGATCCGGCCACGGGGGCGGGGGGTGGCATGGGTTGCCGTCCGGGGCTTTGGCCTTCGGCGCCGGACCGGCTTGGCGGGGTGCCCGAGTCAAGGGGGCAGCGCCGCCCCGGACCCGCACAGCCACCGGGGCGCGATCAAGCCTGCGCCAGCGCGGCTTCGATGCGGGGGATGTCCTCGGGGTTGTTGAGCTCCCAGAACAGGCGGCCACGGGCCTCGACCTCGACGCAGGCGACCGGCGTGCCGTTCACCAGGAAGCGCAGCTGTTCCAGCCCCTCCAGCGTCTCCAGCGTGGTGACCGGGGTGGCGATGTAAGAGGCCAGCGCCTCGGGGCGGTAGGCGTAGACGCCGACGTGGTGGAAGACCGGGATCGGGTCGGGGCGCTTGTCGGGATCGATGAAGGGCAGCACCTCTTTCGAGAAGTAGAGCGCCTTCAAGTCCTGGTCGAAGACGGCGGTGGTGCCGCCGACCCGACCGTGCCGGCGGTCCTCGGTGAAGTTCTCGTAGGTCTGGGCATCGCAGCGCAGCACCGGGGTGGCGACATCGACGGTGGGGTCGTTGGCCATGCGCTCGATCAGCGCCTCGACGAACCACGGCGGCGTCAGGGGCGCGTCGCCCTGCAGGTTTACCACGAGGTCCGGCGTCTCGCCCAGCACCCGCAGCGCGTCGGCGCAGCGGGCGGTGCCGTTCTCGCAGGCGTCCGAGGTCATGACGACCTTTGCCCCGAAAGCGTGCGAGGCCTCGGCGATGCGGTCGTCGTCGGTGGCGACGTAGATGGCATCGACGCCGGCGATCTGCTGGGCCGCTTCCCATGTCATCTGGATCAGCGACTTGGTCGAGCCGTCCTTCTGGCGCAGCGTGGCCAGCGGCTTGCCCGGATAGCGGGTCGAGGCATAGCGGGCGGGGATGAAGAGGATCGTGCGCATCACAGGGCTCCGTCGTGCCGGGGGACAGGTCTGGCCGCGCCGTGGCGCGCGCCGGTGGTGGTCAGGGTGAGGGGCCGCCTCTGCGGCTGTCCTTGCGCCCGCGTGGCCGGGGTACGGCGCGGGGCGCGGTGGGGATGGCCCGGGCGCATCACATCACCCCCGCGCGCAGGAAGTCGTGCAGATGCAGCACGCCCACGGGGCGCTTGTTTTCGTCCACCACCAGCAGCACCTGCACCTGGCGGGCATTGGCCAGCGCCAGCGCCTTCGGGGCGTATTGGTCGGGCGCGATGGTGACGGGCGTGCGGTTGGCCACGTCGATCGGGCGCCGCTCCATCAGGCCGGGCAGGTTGCGCCGCAGGTCGCCGTCCGAAATCACGCCCCGCAACACGCCGCCCTCTGTCAGCGCGGCGATGCCGAAGCCCTTCGAGGTCATGGCGAGGATGACGTCGTCCATGGTGCAGTCGCCGTCGAGCACCGGGATGGCCTCGCCGGTGTGCATCATCTCGGCCACGGTCTTCATCTGCGCGCCCAGCTTGCCGCCGGGGTGATAGGTGCCGAAATCCTCGGACCGGAAGCCGCGTGCCTCCATCAGGGCCACCGCCAGCGCGTCGCCAAGCGCCAGCGTCAGCGTGGTCGAGGTGGTGGGCGCCATGCCCAGCGGGCAGGCTTCGGGCATTTTCGGCAGGGTCAGGCGGAAGTCTGCGGCCTTCATCAGGCTGCTGTCGGGGTTCGACGAGATCCCGATCATCGGGATCGCGAAACGCCGCGTGTGGTAGATGATGTCACGCAGTTCCGCCGTCTCGCCCGAGTTCGAGATCAGCAGGCAGATGTCCGCGCCGGTGATCATGCCCATGTCGCCATGGCTCGCTTCGGCGCCATGCACGAAATACGAGGGCGTTCCGGTCGAGGCGAGGGTGGCGGCGATCTTGCGCCCGATGTGGCCGGACTTGCCGATGCCCGAGACGATGACGCGGCCCTTGGACAGAAGGATGCGCTCGACGGCGCCGGTCAGGTCGGGCGGCAGGTGCTCGGCCATGTAGGCGAGGGCCTCGGCCTCTGTCGTCAGGGTGCGCCGGGCCGAGGCGGCGGTGTCTTGGGGCAGGGGGGCGGTCATCTGTGTCTTCACCGGGTCGCTGATGGGTGCCTCATAGAGGGTTCAGGTCCGGTTTCAAACCCCGGGCGGATAAGGGACCCATCGGCCCTGTCCGGTGACCATCGGCAGAGCGGTGCCGGAAGGCAAGCGGCAAACCGGCGGGTCGCGGCTTTGTGCCGACGCCCGGCGCGCGGGTGCGGGCCTTGACGGGCTTGACGGGGCCGGGCGGGCATACCCTGCCGGTCAGGGTCAGGGTCAGGGTCAGGGTCAGGGTCAGGGTCAGGGTCAGGGTCGGCGGTACGGGGCGGGGCATGCCGGCATTCCGGGCGGGGTGCCGCCCCGATCCCGGTGGCCTTTGCGCCTTCTGTCCGGGGGCGGCTTGCGCCGCGCCTATGGCCGGTCGATCCCGGCGGCGGCGTGGCGGATCTCGCCCAGCAGGTCCGCCTGCGCGCGGGTCGGCACCCAGCCGTCCCGCACGGTCAGGCCGATGCGCCGTCCGGGCCAGCGGGTGCGGGTGTCCAGCCGTTGCAGAAGGCGGTTGCGGACCTCTGCCTCGGCCTGTCGCGCAGAGATGCAGCCCAGCCCGTCGCCGCGCCTGAGAAATTCGCGCATCAACAGGATAGAGCCGCTTTCGACGATGCTTTCCGGCAGGGCCAGCCCCTCGGCGGCGAAAAGCGCCGCGACCTGCGCGTGCGCGGGGGTGCCAGAGCGGGGCAGGCACCAGGGGTAGGCGGACAGCACCTTCAGCGGAATGTCGCGCCGGTCCGACAGGGGATGGCCGGGGCGGGCGATCACCGCGAGGTGATCGGTGAACAGCGGCTCCTGCACCACGTCGGCGATGGGCAGCGGATCCCGCAGGGCGCCGAGGATGATGTCGATGCTGCCGCGCCGCAGGCTGGCCAGCATCTCGTCGTAGGGGCCGTCAAGCACGGTGATGCGCGCCATGGGGCGGGCCTCGCGGAACCGCGCCAGCGCCTCGGGCAGGACGACGGAGCGCGAAAGCGGCAGCGCGCCGATGGTGATCCGGCCCTGTTCGCGGCCATCCAGTTCGGCAAGGTCGGCTTCCGCCTGCTGGAACTCGGAAAAGGCAAGCCGCGCCGCCTGCGCGAGGTCCCGGCAGGGGCGCGTCGGCAAAAGCCCGAAAGAGCTGCGCTCGAACAGCGGGCGCCCGGCGGCATGTTCCAGCTGGGTGATGGCGCGGTGCACCGTGGGCTGCGCGAGCTCCAGCGCGCGCGCGGCCAGCGTGGTGTTCTGCGCCTCGGTCACCGCGATCAGCGCCTGAAGCTGGGTCATGGTGGCAGAGGCCTTGAGGCGGGGCGCGATCTCGTCGAGGCCCGCGTCGAGGCGGCGCATCGCGCGGTCCAGCCGGTCCCGCAGGACCACACCGCGCGGCGTCGGGAAGAAGCCCTGCCGTGTGCGTTCGAACAGCGCGCCGCCGCTCCCGCGTTCAAGCTTGGCAAGGGCCTGGGTGACGGCGGGCTGGGACACGTGGCACTGCTGCGCCGCTGCCGTCGGAGAGCGCAGGTCGGCGGTCGCAAGAAAGACGCGCAGGTGGCGCAGGTTGCGAAAGGGCATGGGGCGCGTGCTCCGGGGCGGTTTGCGGGCGGGGTACCATGGGGTCGTCTATAGCAGGAACCGCATCGGTTGCACGGGGCGGGCGGGGCTTGGTGTTGTGCTCTTGCAGGGCCGCCGGGGGCCTTCGGGGCTTGCAGGGGGCCGCCCGCGCGGAAGGGTTGCGGGTGTGGCGGCACCGGCGTCGCGGCCCCGTTCCGGCAGGGCCCCCCGCTCGGGCGGTCCGATTGGGCGCCGGAGGCCAGGGCCGGGGCGGGCGCGAGACAGGGCCCTGCCGCCCCGCCGTTTTTTTTTGAAGAGGCTCCCGGGGCACGGGGCGCTTGGGCGTTGCGCCCGACAGGTCCGGCCCCGCGCCTTGCGGGCCGGAGCGGGGCGGGGGTCTCGGGTCCCTAGAACTGCGTGATCACCGTTGCGCCGACGCCCTGAAAGCGGTCCATGGCCATCAGGGCCTCTGGCGCCGCGTCCAGCGCGATCCTGCGGCCCACCAGCCGGTCCGGCGAGACCCGGCCGCTGCGCACCATGTCCAGCATCGCGCCGTAGCGGTGCGCCTGCATGCCGTGGCTGCCGTAAAGTTCCAGCTCCCAGCCGATGACCCGGTCCATCGGCACCGCCGGACGGGCCTGTTCCGCCAGCAGCAGACCCACCTGCACGTGCCGCCCGCGGCGCTTCAGGCTGAGGACAGAGTTCTCCAGCGTCGCGGGATGACCCAGCGCATCCAGCGAGACATGGGCGCCACCGCCGCTGGCCTGCATCACCGCCTCGGGCACCGACCCGGCAGAGCCGTCGATGCAGGCCACGGCGCCCAGTTCCTGCGCCAGCGCCAGCTTGGCCGGGTCGATGTCCACCGCGATCACCTGCGCCCCCAGCGCGGCGGCGATCATCACCGCCGACAGGCCGACACCGCCGCAGCCGTGGACCGCGACCCATTCGCCGGGGCGCACGCGGGCCTGATCGACCACCGCCCGAAAGGCGGTGGCGAAGCGGCAGCCGAGGCTGGCGGCGGTGGCGAAATCCATCGCCTCGGGCAGCGCCACGAGGTTCAGGTCCGCCTGATGCAGGCCCACGTATTGCGCGAAGGACCCCCAATGCGTGAAGCCGGGCTGGAATTGCGCCTCGCAGACCTGCTGATGTCCGGCGTGACATTCGGGGCAGGCGCCGCAGCCGCCCACGAAGGGCACGGTGACACGGTCGCCCGCGCGCCAGTTGCGCACGTCCCTGCCAACCGCCACGACCGTTCCGGCCAGTTCGTGGCCGGGCACGTGGGGCAGGGTGATATCCGGGTCGTGCCCCATCCAGCCGTGCCAGTCGCTGCGGCAGACCCCGGTGGCCCCGACCTGCACCACGACGCCATGCGGCTCTGGCGTGGGATCGTCGACAGAGGCAAGCGAGGGCGGGCGTTGGAAAGATTCGTAGAGGACGGCTTTCATCAGGGCTCTCCGGTGGGATCGTCTTGCCTTGTGTAGCAGACCGCGCCGGGGATGCACGCGGCAGGGTGATGGGCTGGAACCGGGGGCGGGGCATTGCGGGGGGTGTCATGAGGAGGTATGAGATATCATAACAAATAAGGAGCCAGCCCGCATGACCCATCCTTCCGCTCCTCCCCGCCCGTTTCACGGCGCCCATGCGCAGTCCTATGATCAGACCAACGCGTTCTGGGCGCCGTTGCGCGGGGCGCTGGACTTCTCGCTGGCGCAGACCCTTGCCGGGGCACCCGAAGAGGCTCGGGTTCTGGTCGTCGGCGCGGGCACCGGGGCAGAGATCGCCTATCTGGCAGAGCGCCACCCCGGCTGGCACTTCACCGCCGTGGACACCTCGGCAGAGATGCTGGCGCTCTGCGCGGAGAAGGCCCGCGCGGGCGGCTACGGGGACCGGGTGACGATCCACGCCGGCCCCGTCGAGACGCTGGAGGCCGGGGGGTTCGACCTTGCGACCTCGGTGCTGGTCTCGCAGTTCCTGAATGAACGGGCCGCGCGTGAGGCCTTCTTCGCCGCGATCGCCCAGCGGCTGGTGCCGGGCGGGCGGCTGGTCTCGGTCGACCTCTCGGCGCCTGGGGCAGAGCGGGCGGCGGCAGTCGACGAATGGCTCGGGATCACCGGCACGGCCACGCCCGAGCGACTGGCGCAGTTCGACGCCATGGTGTCGGTGCTGCCGCCCGAAGACATCGGGGCGCTGCTGACCGATGCGGGGTTCACGCAGGTGCGGGCGGTCTTTCAGGTGCTTCTGATGCGCGGCTGGTCGGCGCGGAAGGCCTGACCCCGATCCGCGTGCCGGTGTTGTCTGTGCGGCCCGACCGTCACGGCTGCCCCGGCGGGATCTGCGCGGCGCCGTCCTGCGCGCGCACCAGCCAGTCTCGGAAGGCGCGGGCGGGCGCCGAGGCGCGGGGGTGCGTGCGCAGGTAGAAGACCTGCGGCGAGGCCATGCGTTCGGCCACCAGCGGCACCAGTTCGCCACGCTCCAGCAGCGGGCCGATCAAGCCGGTCCAGCCCAGCACCGCGCCCGCGCCGTCGCGCGCCAGTTGCAGCGCGATCATGTGGTTGTTGACCGTCAGCCCGCGGGACCGGGGCGGCTCTTCTCCGAAATGCGCCAGCCAGTCGGTCCAGCCGGTCCAGCCGGTGTCCTCGGCGGTGACATGGATCAGCGGCACGTCGGGCAGGTCGGCCACAGCGGCGATGCCATGGGCGGCGGCAAAGGCGGGCGTGCCCACCGCGAGAATCTCGTCGTGGAACAGGACCTCGCAGGCCTCGTCCATCTCTGCGGCGGCGCCGTAGTGGATCGACAGGTCCGTCCCGCTGCCGGTTCCGGCGACGTCGGTCACGCGCTGAGACACCACGATCTCCGGGTGCTCTCGCCAGAAGGTTGCAATCTGAGGCGTCAGCCAGAAGGCGCTGACGGCGGTGGTAGCCTGCACCGTGACGTCCTCTGCCTCTTGCGGGCCGCGGGTTTCGCGCACCGCGTCGGACATGGTTTCGAACCCGCGCTGAAGGGCGAGGAAAAGGTAGGCGCCCGGCTCTGTCAGGTCGACGCCGCGGTGCTGACGGCGGAACAGCGCCAACCCCAGTTCCGCCTCCAGCCCCTTGATCTGGTGGCTGACGGCGGCGGGGGTCACGTTCAGCTCGGACGCGGCTTCCTTGAAGCTCAGTTTTCGGGCAGCCGCCTCGAAGCAGACCAGGGCGGTCATCGGGGGAAGGTCGTAGGGCCGGGGCATCGGTCGCTTTTGCAGGCTACGGGGTCGGAAAGGGGACAGGTGAATTCACCTAACCCAAGGTGAGAATAATTGCCATTGAGAGGCGCGTAAACCATGCGCAATGCACAAGACAGACTAAATCCATCCGACCCTTCGGGAGTCCTCTCTGATGCACGATCTTCTGCCCGACATGCTGGCCCGCCGCACCCCCGGCCATTCGCTGGAGCGGCCCTTCTACACGGACCCGGCGATCTACGCCGCCGATCTGGAAAACATCCACTACCGCGAGTGGCTCTTTGCGATCCCGGCCTGCCAGCTGACCAAGACCGGCGCCTATGCGCGACTTCAGGTCGGCGCCTACAACGTGGTGCTGGTGCGCGGCTCTGACGGCGTGATTCGCGCTTTCCACAACTCGTGCCGCCACCGCGGCTCGGTGATCTGCCAGAAGGATCAGGGCACGGTGGCCAAGCTGACCTGCCCCTATCACCAGTGGACCTACGACCTGGACGGTCGCCTGATCTGGGCGCGCGAAATGGGGCCGGACTTCGATCCCTCGCAGCACAACCTGAAGTCGGTGCACCTGCGCGAGCTGGCCGGGCTGATCTACATCTGCCTCGCCGAGGATGCGCCGGACTTCGACGCCTTCGCCGACCTCGCGCGGCCCTACCTCGAGGTGCACGACCTGCACCGCGCCAAGGTCGCCTTTTCCTCGTCCATCGTGGAAAAGGGCAACTGGAAGCTGGTCTGGGAGAACAATCGCGAGTGCTATCACTGCGCGGGCACGCACCCGGCGCTGAGCCGCTCTTTCCCGCTGGACCCGGCGGTCGCGGGGGTTTCTGCCGACGGCAGCACGCCGCCCCGGTTGCAGGCGCATTTCGACAAATGCGAGGCCGCCGGTGCGCCGTCGAAATTCGCCATGGCGGGCTTTGCCGGGCAGTACCGGCTGGCGCGCATGCCGCTCGAGGAAAAGGCGCTGTCCTACACGATGGACCTGCAACCGGCCTCGAAGCGCCCGCTGGGCCGCGTCACCGTGCCGGACGCGGGCACGCTGCTGAAGTTCCACTACCCGACGACGTGGAACCACTTCCTGCCCGACATCTCGCTGACCTTCCGCGTCACCCCCATCGGCCCGCAAGAGACCGAGGTCACGACCTGGTGGCTCGTCGACAAGGACGCGGTCGAGGGCGTGGACTACGACATGAAGCGCCTGACCGAAGTCTGGCTGGCCACCAACGATGAAGACCGCCGCATCGTCGAGGACAACCAGCTGGGCATCAACTCGCCCGCCTATACGCCGGGGCCCTACAGTCCGATCATGGAGGACGGGGTCGATCAGTTCGTCGACTGGTACGTACAGACAATGCTGCGCGCCATGGGTCCCCGCTCGGTCGCGGCGGAATAAGCCGATGACCGCGATGACCCCGACGCTGGCCTTCTGGAGTGACGACGAGCCGCTGGAATGCGTGTCCTTCCTGCCCGAGGCGCCCAACACCGTGACCTTCACCTTCCAGGCGCCTTCGGGCGCGCTGTTCCGCTACAAGCCGGGGCAGTTCGTGACGCTGGAACTGCCGGTTCCGGGCGGGCCGCTGCACCGCACCTACACGATCTCCTCCTCGCCCTCGCGACCGACCTCGCTGACCGTGACGGTCAAGGCGCAGGACGGATCGCTGGGGACGCGCTGGATGCTGGACCACCTGCGCCCCGGCGTGCGGCTGAAGGCGATGGGGCCGACCGGGCAATTCTCCTACATGAACCACCCGGCGTCGAAGTACCTGTTCATCTCGGCGGGCTCGGGCATCACGCCCATGGTCTCGATGACGACCTACATGTACGATGCGGGCCGCGCGCCGGACATCGTCTTCATCAACTGCGCCAAGCTGCCATCGGAGATCATCTTCCGCCAGCGGATGGAGATGATGGCCTCGCGCCTGCCGGGCATCGAACTGGCCTGGGTGGTGGACCGGCCCGATCCCTACCGGCCCTGGACCGGCTATCGCGGCCCGTTCAATCAGCTTCTTCTGGGTCTGGCGGCACCGGACTACCTTGAACGCGAGGTCTTCTGCTGCGGACCGGAGCCCTTCATGACCGCCGTGCGCGAGGCGCTTCAGGGTCTCGGCTTCGACATGGACCGTTACCATCAGGAAAGCTTCTCGGCCCCGGTGGGCGAGACCGGCGAATACGACGAGGGCGTGACGCTGGACGAGGAAGCCAAGGCGGAGGTGACCTTCGCGCTCTCCGACAAGGTGGTGACCTGCACCGAGACCGACACGCTTCTGTCGGTGGCGCGCGGGGCGGGTCTGGCGATCCCATCGGGCTGCACCTTTGGCGTCTGCGGCACCTGCAAGGTCAAGAAGACCGAGGGGCAGGTCCACATGGTGCACAACGGTGGCATCACCGAGGAAGAGATCGAGGACGGCTATATCCTTGCCTGCTGCTCGAACCCGCTCGGCAAGGTCTCGATCGAGGCCTGAGGGGGCGGCGGTCTGGGGGGCGGACCTCGCCGTCGCAGGGCGACTTCGGCAAAGATCATCCAACATGCACCGCATCACGGAAAGGGTCGGCGCGGCGCCCACGGCCCCCCTGACAGGTCGCTTACAAGACCTCGTTTGCGCGGTGGGCGTCTTGGTGCGGCTTGCCCGGGGGCGTCCGGGTTGTAGGCAGGCGGGACTGGCCCGGGTTCTTCCCGGATCGGGTGAGGCGCAGTTTCGGCAGTCTCGCCGGATTGCGGGCCGCCATTGCCAGGGCAAACCGGGCCGACGACACGCAGCCCGGCAATGTTGGACCACGGCCCGCATTATCGGCTTGGCGTCGCCCGGCACTTGGGAGCTGCCTTCCGCCCAAACGCAAAACGCGCGAGCCGCAAGGCCCGCGCGTCGGTGTCGTTGGGGAAGGCGGCGCTCAGGCCACGTTCTTCAGCGTCTGGTTCGGGGTCACGCCAAGCGCGAAGCAGACGTCGCGGGTCAGTTCCGGGCGGTTCAGCGTGTAGAAATGCAGCTTGTCCACACCGCCCTCGATCAGCTCCGAGCAAAGCTCGGTGCAGAGCGCGGTGGCCAGCAGGTCCTGACGGTCGTCGCGCTCGGCCTTCTCGAAGGCCTCGATGACCCATGCGGGAATTTTGGTGCCGCAGCCCTCGGCGAAGCGGCGCGCGCCCTTCCAGTTCTCGATGGGCAGGATGCCGGGCGTGACGTATTGGTCGATGCCCGCCTTGGCGCAGGCGTCGCGGAAGCGGAAGAAGGTCTCTGCCTCGAAGAAGAACTGGGTCAGCGCTTCGGTGGCGCCGGCGTCCAGCTTGCGCTTCAGCCAGTCGATGTCGGCGCCCGCGTTCGCGGCCTCGGGGTGGGTGTCGGGGTAGGCGCCGACGCGGATGGTGAAATCGCCGGTCCCGGCCAGTGCCTCGATCAGCTCGACCGAGTTGGCGAAGCCGCCCGGGTGCTGGCGGAACCCGTCCGAGCCCTTGGGCGGATCGCCCCGCAGCGCCACGATGTCGGTCACGCCGACCTTGGCAAAGCTCTGCGCGATCTCCAGCGTTTCTTCGCGAGTAGCGTCGACGCAGGTCAGATGCGCGGCGGTGCGCAGCCCGGAATGCTTGTGGATCGTGGCCACCACGTCGCGGGTCAGGTCGCGGGTCGTGCCGCCCGCGCCGTAGGTCACCGACACGAAGCGCGGCGCCAGCGGCGCCAGCACCTGCACGCTGTCCCAAAGGCGGAAGGTGCCCTCGATGTTCTTGGGCGGGAAGAATTCGAGCGAGATCTCGGGGCGGGTCATCTGGGTCATCCTCTAAGCGTTGAGCGCTTGTCGCACGCGGGCCTTTGTGAGACAAACTCATAGTTTTCAAGTTCAACATGAGCCGGATATGCATATAGAGTTCCGTCACCTGCGGACCATCAAGGCCATCCACGAGGCCGGGGGGCTGGCCCGCGCCGCCGATCATCTGAACATCACGCAGTCGGCCTTGTCCCATCAGATCAAGGGGTTGGAGGATCAGGCGGGGGTCGAGCTCTTTGTCCGCCGCTCCAAGCCGATGAAGCTTTCCGCCGCCGGTCTGCGGTTGCTGCGGCTGGCAGAGCAGGTGCTGCCGCAGGTCGAGGCGCTTCAGGACGAATTCGCGGGTCTGCGGGCGGGCAACGCCGGGCGGCTGCACATCGCCATCGAGTGCCACGCCTGTTTCGAATGGCTGTTCCCGGTGCTCGAATCGTTCCGCAAGGCCTTCGGCGATGTCGACGTGGACATCCGCCCCGGTCTGGCCTTCGACGCGCTGCCCGCGCTGATGAAGGAAGAGGTCGACGTGGTGATCTCCTCCGATCCCGAAGACCTCACCGGCGTCACCTTCGTGCCGCTCTTCGATTACAACCCGGTCTTCGTGGCCTCGTCCCAGCATCCTCTGGCGGCGAAACCCTTCATCGAGGCGCAGGATTTCCGCGGCGAGACGCTGATAACCTACCCGGTCGAACGGTCGCGGCTGGACATCTTCAGCCAGCTGCTGACCCCGGCCAAGGTGGAACCGGCGGCGATCCGGCAGGTGGAACTGACGGCGGTGATCCTGCTCTTGGTGGCCTCGAACCGCGGCATCGCCGTGCTGCCCGACTGGGTGGTGCGCGAGGTCAAGTACAACTCGGACTATGTCACGCGCCCGCTGACGGAACAGGGCATCACCCGCAGGCTGTACGCGGCGGTGCGGACCGAGGACATGGAAAAGCCCTATATGAAAAAGCTCATCGCGCTGGCCGGGCAGGAGGCGCGCAAGCTGCAAAGCGCCTGATCCACACTCAGCGACACCCGTCAGAGGCCTGCGACAGGGCCAGCTCCCACCGGTCCGCGTAGGTCCAGCCTTTGATGCGGGCGTTGTCCTGCGCCATGATCTGCACGGCCTTTTGCGCAAAGCAGCCGCAATCCACGCCCGGCAGGGTGGCGCGGCAATAAGAGAGCTCGTCCAGAACGGTTGGGCCCTGCGCATCCTTCCGGCCCATAGGCGCCTCGTAGGCGGTCAGTGGCGGCAGGAACTGCACCGCGCCGACGGCGGCGCCGGATGCGGCGAGAATGGCAAGGGCAGTGGCGGTTTCGCTGGGCATGACGGTGGCCTCTTTGACGGGCACCATCCTACTCCGACAGGCCTCCATACCGGAGCGCGAAGTGCAAAACAGGTTAACCGTGCGTTTGACCCGGGTGTAGCCCCGGGGTCGGCCCGCACGGTTCCGGGCGATCTGGCCCGGCCCCTCCGAGATACTGCCCGACATGCCCCGACACTGGCCCCGCAGGCAGCGGGGGCCGCTCGCGGGACAGGGTGTCGGTTCAGAGGGTCTTCAGGTCAGAGGCCATCTGGCGGCCATCGCGGCCTTCGCGCAGCTCGTAGCTGACCTTCTGGTTGTCGGCGAGGCCGGTCAGGCCGGACCGCTCGACTGCCGAGATATGGACGAAGACGTCCTTGCCGCCCTCATCTGGCGCGATGAAGCCGTATCCCTTGGTGGTATTGAACCATTTCACGGTGCCGTTCGGCATTGTTCCCGTGCTCCTTTCCAGTCCTGCATTCGGCCCCTCAGCGCCGGGGCCACCCAGACACATCCGAGGGCCGGTGCCGTGGTGGCGGCCCCGCAGGGCGACACCTTATGCCGATCTTCGAAGGTCTCGAAAAAAACATGAAGCCCCTGTTGGAAAAAGCAAGCCCCGTGCTTTCGTATTTCATTCCCGCGACGCATATTTGCGGTCGGATGAAGAAGAAGAGGGCGAATTTCCCATGCAATTATACGGATTGCGGACCTGCGATACCTGCCGGAAGGCCTTGAAGGCCCTGCCGGGTGCCACGCTGGTCGATGTGCGCGCAGAGGGGCTGCCCGATGCGGTGCGCGACCGCGCGCTGGCCAGCTTTGGCGAGCGTCTGGTGAACACCCGCTCCACCACCTGGCGCGGCCTGTCCGAGGCAGAGCGCGCGGCCCCGCCCGAGACCCTGCTGGCCAGCCACCCGGCGCTGATGAAGCGGCCCTTGATCGTCGATGGCGACGCCATGTGGCTGGGCTGGGACAAGGCGGTGCAGGCAGAGCTTGCGGGCTAAAACAGGGCGCCCCGGCGGCCCGGCCCCTCAGGCGGCGGGCTGGGGGGCGCGCCGATCCTGTCCAAGCACGCGATCCAGCGACAGCGCCCCGGCGCCCTTGAAGACCAGCGTCGCCAGCAGCAGTCCCCAGAACAGGCGCTGGTCCAGGATGACCCCGTCCGGCGCCCGGTCGAACCACGCCCCCAGCGTCGCCGCATGGGCCAGCCCGCCGTGACCGTAAAGGTCGGTCAGGCTCTGCACCGCGACGAACCCGATCATGCCAAGGGCGGCCAGCCGCGTCAGCAGACCGGTCAGGATCAGCAAGGGCAGCAGGAATTCCGCCCAGGTGCCCAGCACCACCACCGCCCAGTGCCAGAGGCCAAGGGCGTCGCTGTTGTAGCCCACCGCTTCGAACTGGCGCGGGAAGATCTGCGCATAGGCGCCGCTGGAGGGCCGCAGAAAGCCGAAGATCCCCTCGCCCAGCTTGGTGGCGGCAGAGGCCCAGAAATACCCCGCAAGGCTTGCGGCGAAGATCAGGCGCGCCAGAAGCGGCAGCGCTTCGTCCCCGGCGCGGGACAGGGCGGCAGAAAGCCGCGCCAGCGCGGCCTTAAGGCGGTCAGTCATCGGCGCAGGCATGGGGGCGATCCTCCGGGGCGAGGGTAAGGGCAGAGAGCGCGCCGCCTGTCAGAAGCAGCGACAGGACGGGTCTGGGATCGCTGTCCCCGGCATGACCGAAGGCGGCGCCCAGCGGTTCGCCCCGCACCAGCGCGGCGGCGACATCGGCGCCGCCCGGCGGCAGGGTATGGGGAACCGGGTCGAAGCCGGGACGGCAGACAAGGACATCCTCGGAGACAGGCTTCGGCGCGGGCGTTCCGGGCGTCATCGTGTAGCGGTACAGCGACAGCGCCGGCCAGCGCGACCGCAGCAGGCGCGTGGCCGGTGCGACGGTGACGCGGGCCTGCGCCAGCGCCGCCTCGTCCAGCCCGGCAAGGGCTGCGGCATCCAGCCGGGGCGCATCTGCGGCGTGGTAGCTTTGCCGCAAGGCAAGCTCCAGCCGCGCCACGTCCCCAAGATAGCCAAGATGCGCCAGCCGGGGCTCCGCCTCCAGAAAGGCCGGGAAAGCGCTGCCATAGACCATCATGCGCGGCGAGCGGGGCGGCGAGCGGCGCAGGAAGGCCCCGGCGACCATGGCGAAATTCTCGGGCCCAAGCAGCCTGGCCACTGCCGGAAAACCCGCTTCCAGCGCCTCGCGCAGCGAGACCGCGACATTGTTGCGATAGATCGCATAGCGCCGTGCCGCCCCGCGGCCCGCGGCATCGCGCAGCCCCCCGGGCACCGGCTGCGCCGGATCCAGAAGCCCGCGGTAGAACCTGTCCTGCGAGACAATCATGCGCGCAGCCTGGCCGTCTTCTTTGGTCCGGAAAATACCTCGGGGGTGAGGCCGCAGGCCGAGGGGGCGGCGCGCCCGGCCTTGGCCGCCGCCCGCGCCAGGGCCCGACCGGCCCGCGCCGCCTCTGCCTCCAGCACCGGCCAGTCGGGCACGTCTGTGTCCCATTCGATCAGCACCGGGCGCGGCCCCGCCCGGTCGAGCACCCGGTCCAGCAGCGCCCAGACCGGATCGGCCACGGCCCTCCCGTGGCTGTCGATCAGCAGCGGCGCGCCGTGCTCGTCGCTGTCCTCGTCATGGCCGCCCAGATGGATTTCGCCCACGGCCTCCAGGGCGAAGGCGTCCAGGTAGGCCTCTGCCGACAGCCCCAGGTTCACCGCCGAGACGAAGACGTTGTTCAGGTCCAGCAGCAGCCCGCAGCCGGTGCGCCGGGCGATCTCGGCAAGGAAGGCGGGTTCCTCCCATGTGCTTTCGGCGAAGGCCAGGTAGGAGGACGGGTTTTCCAGCAGCATCTGCCGACCCAGCGCCTCCTGCACGCGCCCGATGTGGTCGCAGACCCGGGTCAGGGTGGCATCGGTATAGGGCAGGGGCAGAAGGTCGTTCAGGAAGGCGCCGTCATGGGTCGACCATGCCAGATGTTCCGAAAAGCGGGCGGGCTTCAGCCAGCCGGCCAGATGCGCCAGCCGCGCCAGGTGGTCGCGATCCAGTGGCGCCGCGCCGCCGATCGACAGGCCCACGCCATGGACCGAGACGGGAAAGCGTTCCGCCAGCGCGCGCAGCTGCGCCAGCGGGCGGCCGCCGTCGCCCATGTAGTTCTCGGCGTGGATTTCCAGCCAGCCGACCGCGCCGGGCGCGTCTAGCAGGGCGGCGAAATGCTGCGGCTTGTAGCCGACTCCGGGCAGGGGCGGCAGGTCGCGGAGGGTGTCGAACATGGGCGGGGTCCTTTGACCGGGAAAGCGCGGCGGGGCGGGCAGGGCGGTGCGGGCCGGAACACGGCGGTCTGGCACCGCACCGGGACGGGGGCGAAAGGGCGCGGGGGCCCCTCCGCCCCTGCCGGGTCATGCGTTGGGCAGGTCGCGGTCCAGCGCCTCGAGCGCGCCCATCCGGGCCGAGCCGTCCGCCATGTCCGGCAGCTCGATCTCGGCGCAGGTGCCGGCCTCGACCAGCGTCCAGGCGTTGCCCTGGTAATCGACGGTCGAGGTGCCCGCGCAGGTGGTGCCGGGACCGGCGGCGCAGTCGTTTTCCCCGGCGAGGCTGACGCCGAAGCACTTCTCCTGTTCCATCGCCTGGGCGCCGGTGGCCGAGAGAGCGGCGGCGACAGCCCCGACGAGGGCGGCGGTCTTGATCGTTGCGGACATGGAATTTCCTTTCGGTTGAGCGGTTGGAACCTCTTGGCCCCAAGGCATCGCCCCGGGGATGACCCAAGGCTGCCCTGACGCCGGGTCATCAGCCATTCACGGCGCCGTGGATCACGTGGCTGTCAGGCCGCCGGTTCGTTCCGTGAGGCTTCGCAGGTGCAGAAAGCCAGCCTTTTCAAGGCGCAGCGGCGGGCCGGCGAAACATTCGCGGGCCTATGCCGACCTTCCCGCGCTGGAATGTTGCAGTCGCGGGGCCGGGCAAAGGGGGCAAGACAGGCCGCCTCACGCCCCGCGTCAGAAATGTTACGGGCGCCAAGGGGCGTGATCCGGGCAGGGGCGGGCCGGGACGCGGCCCCGGCCCTTGCCAGTCCCGGAGGCCCGGCAAAGCTGTCAGGGCAGCAGGGCAGCAGGGCAGCAGGGCAGCAGGGCAGCAGGGCAGCAGGGCAGCAGGGCAGCAGGGCAGCAGGGCAGCAGGGCAGCAGGGCAGCAGGGCAGCAGGGCAGCAGGGCAGCAGGCTCCCCGGGGGCAGGGCAGGAAAAAGCCCGCCCCGCGGCGATGCGGGGCGGGCTCTGTTCTGGCGGGCCTCGGTGTCCCGGGCATCCGGGCCCGATCCGGTTTCCCGGACCCAAGCCGCGTCTCAGTCCTTGCGCAGGTCCGGCGGCGTCGCCTCGACGGCCACCGCGCGCAGGAAGTCCTCTAGACCCTGCATGCTGGTCTGCTTCTCGCCCAGGCGGCGGACAGAGACGGTGCGCTCTTCGACCTCGCGGTGACCCACGGCGAGGATCACCGGCACCTTGCCCACCGAATGCTCGCGGACCTTGTAGTTGATTTTCTCGTTGCGGATGTCCAGTTCGGCCCGGACCCCGGCAGCCTGAAGGCTCTGCACGATCTCTTCGGCATAGCTGTCCGCTTCCGAGGTGATCGTCGCGACCACCACCTGACGCGGCGCCAGCCAGAACGGCAGTTTGCCCGCGTGTTCCTCGATCAGGATGCCGATGAAGCGCTCGAAGGAGCCCAGCGTCGCGCGGTGCAGCATGAAGGGCCGCGTTTTGTCGCCGTTGGGGGCGATATAGGTGGCGCCCAGCCGCTCGGGCAGGTTCGGATCGACCTGGAAGGTGCCGCACTGCCAGACCCGGCCGATGGCATCGGTCAGGTAGAAGTCCAGCTTCGGCCCGTAGAAGGCACCGTCGCCCGGTTCCAGCGTGTAGGTGCGGCCCGTCTTGCGGATCGCCTCTTCCAGCGCGTTCTCGACGTAGTCCCAGGATTCCTCGGTGCCGACGCGCTTTTCAGGGCGCGTGGCGAACTTGATCTCGAAGGTCGGGAAGCCAAGCTCGCGGTAGATATCGGCGAGGAACTCGATGAACCGCGCGCATTCGTCCTCGATCTGCGCCTCGGTGCAGAAGATATGCGCATCGTCCTGCGTGAAGCCGCGCACCCGCATGATCCCGTGCAGCGCGCCCGACGGCTCGAACCGCGAACAGGACCCGAACTCGGCCAGCCGCAGCGGCAGGTCGCGGTAGGACTTCAGGCCCTGGTTGAAGACCTGAACGTGGCAGGGGCAGTTCATCGGCTTCAGCGCGTTGATGCGGGTCTGCGCCTTGTCCTTCACATCCGCGTCGTCGTTCTCGCCGTCGCGGGATTCATCCACCTCGACGAGGAACATGTGGTGCTGGTACTTGTCCCAGTGGCCCGAGGCCTCCCACAGCTTGCGGTCCACGACCTGAGGCGTGTTGATCTCGCGGTAGCCGCCGGCGCGCTGCTTGCGGCGCATGTAGTCCTGCAACTGCGTGTAGATCGTCCAGCCGTTGGGGTGCCAGAAGACCTGACCGGGCGCTTCTTCCTGCATGTGGAACAGGTCCATCTCGCGGCCCAGCTTGCGGTGGTCGCGTTTGGCGGCCTCTTCCAGCATGTTCAGGTGCTTGCGCAGGTCTTCCTTGTTCTTGAAGGCGACGCCGTAGATCCGCTGCAGCATCTGGCGCTTGCTGTCGCCGCGCCAGTAGGCGCCCGCGACCGACATCAGCTTGAAGGCATCGCCGGGCACCTGCCCGGTGTGCTGAAGGTGCGGACCCCGGCAGAGATCCTGCCAGTCGCCGTGCCAGTACATGCGCAGCGGCTCGTCGCCGGGGATGCTTTCGATCAGCTCGACCTTGTAGGGCTCGCCGCGCTCTTCGTAGTATTTCACCGCCACGTCACGTGCCCAGACCTCGGTCCGGACGGGGTCGCGCTTGTTGATGATCTCTTTCATCTTCTTTTCGATGGCGCCGAGATCTTCGGGGGTGAAGGGCTCTGCCCGGTCGAAGTCGTAGTACCAGCCATGCTCGATGACGGGGCCGATGGTGACCTTCACGTCGGGCCAGATCTCCTGCACGGCGCGCGCCATGATATGCGCGAGGTCGTGGCGGATCAGCTCCAGCGCCGCGCCGTCGTCGGCCAGCGTGTTGATCGCGATCGAGGCGTCGGCCTCCAGCGGCCATTGCAGGTCGAAATGCGCGCCGTCGACGGTGGCGGAGATCGCCTTCTTGCCGAGCGACTTGGAGATGCTCTCGGCGACCGCGGCGGGTGTGGTGCCCTTGTCGAAATCGCGCTTCGAGCCATCTGGGAATGTCAGTGAAATCTGGGGGGAAATCTGGGCCATCGGCCTCAACTCCTCGTCGGTTTGGCGCCCACGGAACGCCCGGTTGCGGGTTATTGTGTGTGGGCGCGTTTTGACCCCCGGGGGGCGGGCTGTCAACGGGGTAACGGCGGCTGGGGCGGCCATGGGCGCCGCCGGAAACTGATCCGCGCGTGTCCCGGGGCCGTATGACCCGGTGACGATGCAGCCCGGCCCGTCGCGGCCCAGCGAAGAAGAAAGACGCATGACCGATACCGTCGACCTTTACGAAAACCTCACCGGCGCCGAAGAAGAGGTCCGCGCCGCCGAGGCCCGCAACGGGCTGCGCCACATGGCCGCGCTGTCGATGACGAAGATCGCCGACGGGCTGATCGATCCCAAGCTGGTGCTGAGCTGGCTGGCGGGCTCGCTGGGCGTGCCGGCGGCGATCACCGGGCTTTTCGTGCCGATCCGCGAGGCGGGCGCGCTTCTGCCGCAGATCCTGATGGCGGGCCGGGTCGAGGCCATGGCGCACCGCAAATGGGCCTGGGTCGCGGGATCGCTGGGGCAGGGGGTGGCGGCGGCCTGCATCGCGCTGGCGGCGCTGCTGTTGCAGGGCTGGGCGGCGGGCACAGCCATCGCGGCGGCGCTGGCGCTGCTGGCGGTCAGCCGGGCGCTCTGTTCGGTCAGCTACAAGGACATCCTTGGCAAGACGGTCGAGAAACGGCGGCGCGGCGCGGTGACGGGGGTCGCGGGCTCGGCGGCCTCGCTGGCGGTGCTGGGCTTCGCGGCGCTGCTGATCTTCGGACCGGGGCAGAAAACCGCCCCGGTGGTGATCGCGGTGGCGCTGGCGGCGGGCCTGTGGCTGGCGGCGGCGGCGCTGTTTTCGACGCTGGAGGAAAGGGCCTCCGAAGCGGCGGGCGCGGGCAAGCCCTTCGACCTGACACCGCTGCGCGAGGACGCCCAGTTCCGGCGCTTCATCGCGGCGCGCGGGGCGCTGACGGTGACGGCGCTGGCGCCGCCCTATTTCGTGCTGCTTGGCGGCGGACAGGACGCGCTTCGGGGGCTGGGGGCGCTGCTGGTGGCCTCGGCGGCGGCCTCTTTCGTCAGTTCCTACCTCTGGGGGCGGCTGGCCGACCGCTCGTCGCGCTGGGTGCTGGCGCTGTCGGGCTTCGTGGCGGCGGGCTTCATGGCGCTGGCGGTGGGGCTGGACCTTGCCGGGCTGTCCGGCGGGCTCTGGGTCGTGCCCATGGTGCTGTTCGGCCTGATGGTGGCCTATCACGGCGTGCGGCAGGGGCGGTCGACCTACCTTGTGGACATGGCGCCCGAGGACAGCCGCGCGTCCTACTCGGCGCTGGCCAACACGCTGATCGGCGTGCTGCTTTTGCTGGTGGGGCTTCTCGGGGGCGCCCTGGCGGCGCTGGGGCCGGTGGTGGCGCTGGCGGGCTTCGCAGCGCTGTCGGCGCTTGGGGGCGTGCTGGCGCTGGGGCTGGCGGAGGTGGAAGGGCGTTGAACGCCCTTCCCGGCGCGCCACGGCTTGCGGCGCGTGCCTGTCCGGTGTTTCCTGCGCGCGAGGGTTCGGTCGGCGCGGGGGGCGACATGCGGAGATTTGCGGATATTCTGGAGATCGCGGCAGAGCGCAAGGGCGGGCGCGCAGCGGTGCTGGCGGATATGCCGGCGGTGCTGTCCGCCGATGCGCTGGCGGCGATCCCGGACGAGCGCTGGCTGGCGCAGATGGCGCGCGGCATCCTGCAGACCGGGATCAGCTGGACGGTGGTGGACCGCAAGTGGCCCGGCATCCTCGAAGCCTTCCATGGCTTCGACGTGGCCCGTGTTTCGATGATGTCGGACGACTGGTTCGATGCGCTGATCGCCGACACCCGGATCATCCGCTCGCCGCCGAAGGTGCGGGCGGTGCAGGAAAACGCGGTCTTCATCCGCGAGATCGCCGCGGCGCATGGCTCTTTCGGGCGCTGGGTCGGGGATTGGCCCGCAGAGGATTTCGCGGGTCTTCTGGCGCGGCTGAAGTCCGACGGGGCGCGGCTGGGCGGGACGACCGGCGCCTATACGCTGCGGGTCATGGGGAAGGAGGGCTATATCCTTTCGGCCTCGGTGGTGGCGCGGCTGGCGGAAGAAGGGGTCGTGGACAAGGCGCCGACCTCGCGAAAGGCCTGGGCGGCGGTTCAGGACGCCTTCAACCGGTGGCGGGCGGAGAGCGGGCAGAGCCTGACCGTGATCAGCCGGGTTCTGGCGCAAAGCATCGACGCCTGACCTTCGGTCTGGGAGAAGCGCCGTCGACGGCGCTTTGAAGCCGCGTCGGCGCGGCTTCACAAGGCTGTTCGAACAGCCTTCCACGCGCCGGGATCACAGGCGCCCGGACAGGCGCGCCGGGCGCCTGCGGGCCAATACGCGAGGCGCGCGGTTTCCGCCGGTCGGAGCGGGCAGGGGGCCAACAGCCGGGCCGCGCGCAGGGCGGGGGGCGCCGGAGGCTGCGGCCCGGCGGACCGGCTTGGCAATCCGCGCCCGGTGGCTATGGTGGCGGCGTTCCGAAGAAGGAGGCCACCGATGCCAGAACTCCGCCATGTCGACGGTCCACGCGGCGACCGGCTTGCCTGTGTGAAAACCGAGGGCCAGAGGCCCTGCGTGGTCTTCCTGTCCGGTTATCGCTCGGACATGGAGGGCACCAAGGCGGTCCATCTCGAGGGCTGGGCCCGGGCGCGCGGGCAGGCCTTCCTGAGGCTGGATTATGCCGGGCACGGCGCCTCGGGCGGTGTCTTCGAAGAGGGCTGTATCGGCGACTGGGCGGCGGATGCCGAAGCGGTGATCCGCGCCATGGCGCCGGGGCCGGTGGTGCTGGTCGGCTCTTCCATGGGCGGCTGGATCGGTTGCCTTCTGGCGCGGCGCCTGCCGGAGGTCGCGGGCTTCATCGGCATCGCCGCCGCGCCGGATTTCACCGAGGACGGCTTCTGGGCGGGCTTCTCCGAGGATGAGCGGCGGCAGGTCATGGAGACCGGGCAGCTGCTGATGCCCTCGGCCTATGAAGACCCCTACGTGGTGACGCGTCGCCTGATCGAGGACGGCCGCGACAACCTTGTCCTGCGGGCGCCCCTGCCGATGCCATGGCCGGTCCGCCTGTTGCAGGGCACCTGCGACGAGGCGGTCAGCCGCGAGACCGCGCTGCGGCTTCTGGACCATGTCGACGGCCCGGATGTCCGCCTGACGCTGGTCAAACACGCCGACCACCGCTTTTCCACGCCCGAGACGCTTGCCCTGATCGAAGCCGCGCTGGAGGAGGTGCTGGCGTGACCGCCACCGGGCGGGGCCTGTCCGATCGACCGGGGGGCGGCCCCGGCCCGGAAATCCCGGCGGGCGGCGTTTCGGACTGGCTGGCGGCGCGCGAGGCGGGGGTTGCGGACCTGCGCCCGGGGGCGGAAAAGCGCGTGCTCTGGGCCGGCACGCCGGAGGCGCGCACCGACTGGGCGGTGGTCTACGTGCATGGTTTCTCTGCCTCCGCCGGGGAACTGCGCCCGCTGCCGGACCGCGTGGCCGGGGGGCTGGGCGCGAACCTCTTCTTCACACGGCTTGCCGGGCACGGGCGCGACGGCGCGGCCATGGCCGAGGCCTCGCTGGACGGCTGGATGCGCGACATGACAGAGGCGCTTGCGGTGGGGCGCCGGATCGGGCGCCGGGTGCTGGTCATGGGCTGTTCCACCGGCGCGACGCTGATCGCGCTGGCGCTGGCGCGCGACAAGGTGCCGGGGGTGGCCGAATTAGCCGGGGCGCCGGAGGCGGCCGAGGTGGCCGGGGCCGTCCTGCTGTCGCCGAACTTCGGGCTGCGGGACCGGCGGTCGGCGATCCTGACATGGCCGGGCATGGGCCGGGTTCTGCCGCTGCTCCTTGGGCCGGAGCGGGGCTTTATGCCCCGCAACGCGGGACATGCGGCGGCATGGACCACGCGCTATCCGGTGGGGGCGCTGATCCCGATGGCACGGGCGGTGCAGGCGTCGCGCCGGGTCCGGGGCCTGTCGGTTCCGGTGCTCACGGTCTTCGACCCCGGCGACACGGTGGTCGATCCCCGCATCAGCCGCGCCATGGCGTCGCGCTGGGGTGCCACGGTGCAGGAGGTCCGGGTGGGCGACGGGGACGATCCCGCCCGCCACATCATCGCGGGCGAGATCCTGTCCCCGGGCATGACCGCGCCGGTCGCGGCGCAGGTGCTGGACTGGGCGCGCGGCCTGTGATCCCCGCCGAGCCCCCGCGGATGGTGCGTTGACGGCCCCGCGACCGTGGCCAAGGGGGGCTGGTCCCCGCCCCTGCCCGGATCGCGGTATGGCGGGGGGGCTTTGATGCGCGGGGGGCGCCCCTGCGCCTTGCCCGCGCATCTGCATCGCGGCCCCCCCCGCGTCTTGCTGCCGCTTCCTGTCAGGAACCGGGTTCCGTGGCTGGCCGTGCGCGGGCATGATCATCGGGCGGGGCGGGCATCACGCAGACCCGCCAGCACGGCAAGGGAGACGCGACATGGAACAACGGATCAGCCTGATAACCCTTGGCTGCCGCGACATCGCGGCGGCCGCGGCCTTTTACGAGGCCATGGGCTGGCGCCGGGTCGAAACGCCGGACGGCATCGTCGTCTTCGACCTGATCGGGCAGGCCCTGGGCCTCTACCCGCTGGAGGATCTGGCCCGCGACATGGGCGTGGTGCCGGGCACGCTGGGGACCGGCGCCGCCACGCTGGCCTACAACGTCCGCGAAAAACCAGAGGTCACCGCGCTTCTGGCCCGCGCCGAAGCGGCGGGCGCGCAGATCCTGAAACCCGCGCATGACGTCTTCTGGGGTGGCCATATCGGCTATTTCTCGGATCCCGAGGGCCATGTCTGGGAGATCGCGCACAACCCCTTCTCGACCCTAGCCCCGGATGGCGCGTTCCGCTGGAACGGCTATGCCGAAGGCTGAGCCATGAGGCGCCCGCGCTCCATGTGGTCGCTGGAGACACTGGGCCGCGAGCGCCTGTCCCGGCACTTCTGGATGCGCGAGTTCCTCTATTCCGAGATCGGCAATATCCACGAGATCGCCAATATCCCCGACGACCCGGACCGGGCGCTGGAGCGGGGCCGCGCCTTTGCCACGCAGCTTCTGGACCCGCTGGAGGAAACCTTCGGGCGGGTCTTCGTGCGGTCGGGCTACCGCTCTGCGCGGCTGAACGCCTTCGGCAATGCCAACCGCCTGAACTGCGCGCGCAACGATTACCCGCTGGAATGCCACATCTGGGACCTGCCCGACCGCCCGGTCGCGGGCGCCTCTGTGGTGCTGCCCTGGTTCGCGGACCGCTATGCCCGGGGCCGCGACTGGCGAGATCTGGCGTGGTGGCTGCACGATCACCTCGACTATTCCGAGATCTGGTTCTTCCCGAAGCTCTGCGCCTTCAACCTTGCCTGGCGGCCAGACCCGCTGCGGCGGATCGACAGCTACATCGCCCCCCGGGGTAGGCTGCTGCGGGCCGGGGCAGAGCCATCCGAGGACCGCGCGGCGCGGCAGGCGCGCTACGCGGATTTCCCGCCGTTCCGGGGCATCGCCCATCCATGACGGCGCCCGGTGGGATGATCGACAACCGCGCCGTCTACGAGCGGCAGGCCCTGCGCTACGACCGCGAGCGGGGGCGGTCGCTGTTCGAGGCGCCGTGGTTGAGGGCCTGCGTCGCGGATGTGCCGCCCGGTGGCCGGGTGCTGGATCTCGGCTGCGGCGCGGGGGCGCCCATCGGTGCGTGGCTGGTGGCGCGGGGCTTTGCGGTGACCGGGGTGGATTTCTCTCCGGCGATGCTGCGGCTGTTCCGCGCCCGGCTGCCCGGCGCAGAGACGGTCGAGGCCGATATGGAGGTGCTGTCCCTTGCCACGCGTTTCGATGCGATCATCGGCTGGGGCAGTTTCTTCCACCTGTCCGAAGAGGCGCAGCGCCGTGCCCTGCCGCGCATCGCGGCCCATCTGGCGCCGGGCGGGCGGCTCTTGCTGACGGTCGGCCCCGGCGCGGGCGAGGCGCTGGGCACGGTCGGCGGCGAAACGGTCTATCACGCCTCGCTGGACATCGTGGAATACCGCGCGATCCTCGCCCGCTGCGGCGTGACGGTGGAGCGGTTCAGCCCCGAGGACAGGGAGACCGCCGGGCACTCGCTGCTGCTGGCCCGCCGAAGCGCCGCCTGAGGGGGCGGGTGCAGAGGGTCGGCTTGGGGGGCGGACCCGTCCCGGCATCGGGCGCAGCATCTGCGAGGGTGCCTAAATGCGCGGCAAGGGGCCGTGCTTTCCGACGAAAGGCTGCGGCGGGTGGGGGAGCGGATCGTCGGGACCGGGCGGCCCGAAAATTCCAGATTTTCCGGGCCGGATTTCCTGCCGGAAATCCGCGCGCGCCGGAGGCAGCGGCGGGGAAATCCGCCGATGCCGGGCGGGTTTGGCTTTCGTCCGCCGACCGCTTTGATAGGGTGCGCGCGCAATCAGGCAGTGCGGGGCGGTTTAGGTGAAGACGATGACAGGGCAGGGCGAATTGGCAGCCGAGGGCGCGTGTGCCTGAACCGCTCGTGTTCCTGCCGGGGCTGATGGCCGACCTGCGCCAGTTCGCGCCGCAGATCGGCGTCTTCTCGCCCGATCGGGCGGTGATGGTCGCGCCCCTGCAGGGGGGCGAACGCATCGAGGAGATGGCCTCGGGGCTTCTGGATGTGCTGCCCAAGCGGTCCGCCCTCGTGGGCGCGGGGCTTGGCGGCATGGTCGCGCTGGAGGTCATCCGCCGCGCCCCGGACCGGGTTGCGCGGCTGGCCCTCATGGACACGACGCCGCTGGCGGCAACGCCGCAGCAGGTCGCCGATATCGAACCGCGCATCATCCGCGCCCGCGCCGGCAAGTTCTCCGAGGTCATGGCGGAAGAGGTGGCCGCCGCCGACCTCGCCCCCGGCCCGCAGCGCGCCGAGGTGCTGGCGCTTGTCGCCGAGATGGCCCGCGGCCTTGGCCCCGAGGCCTATGTTCGCCAGTCCCGCGCGCTGCAACGGCGTCGCGACCAGCAGGGCACCCTGCGGCGGATCAATGCGCCGGTGCTGGTGCTCTGCGGCGCGCAGAACCGCCGCTACGAGGCGAAGCGCCATGCCTTCATGGCAGAGCTGATCCCGGGTGCGAAGCTGGCGGTGATCGAGGGCGCGGGCCTTCTGCCGACGCTCGAACAGCCCGAGGCGGTTGTCGCGGCCCTGCGCGACTGGCTGAAGATGCCCCTGCTGCTGCGCTAGGCGGCTCCGCACGGCAGTGCCGGTCCGATAGGGCTTCTTCCGCTGCCGCCCCTGCGGGGTGACCATGCGGGCGGACCGCCGTGGGCATCCGCGTTTGTCATGGGGGGTGGCTTTGACCGGCACCCTCGGAAAGGCCGAAAGCAGGGGGCTGGACTGCGCGGGGGGCGTATCGGCTGGGCCGCGCTGCCGCGGCTCAGGCGCCGGAACGGATCATCTCCCGGATCTTTGTCGCCTTCTCGAAGTGGTCCAACTCGTGGGTCCTGATCCACCATTCGGCAGCTTCCATGAGCAGCTCCGGGTCATCGTTCTTGTTGGCGAAAAATGCATAGAACGAAAGTCCCACCGTCTCGCCTTTCCGGGCAATCCTGTCGTTGCAGATCGCGATTGCCTTGGTTCTCAGCGATGGGCGCATTGGGAATTCGCTTTTCTTGGTCTCTGACGTGCGGATTGGAACGTATAGGGAACGGGCGCGCGCCGCAAGGCGGGCGAAGCGGTGGTCTGGCCTCGAAGCGCAGATTCGCGGCAGGCCGAGAAAATTGCCGGCGCCGGGCTTTGGCTTGTGCATCGGCGTCGCCGCCTTCGGGCATCCCTGTCGGTCGGCGCCGCACATGGGCAAGCCCTGTGGTGTCGAACAGTTCCGGGGCCGCGCCGCTTTGCCCGGCCCCTGCCGGGCTGTCTTTCGCCACCCGCACGCGGCCCGCATGGGCCGCCGGTGCCATGGCGTCGGGCCCGATGCCCCGGCGCGGACGACCGGGACCGGGCGAGACAGTCCCGTGCCGAGACTTTTGCCCGGCGGCATTCACACCAACCGCCCGAATGCGCTTGACCGGCGCCCGCCGCCTGCCTATCGCTGCCCTCGCGCGGAAGGCCGGACGGCCGCTTTGGGGGCGCAAGCCCCCCGAGAGGAAAGTCCGGACTCGCCAAGGCATCGGTGCCGGGTAACGCCCGGGCAGGGCAACCTGACGGAAAGCGCCACAGAAAACAGACCGCCCGTCATGCCCGAGGGTTTCCAAGGGATGCCATGGCGGGTCAGGGTGAAACGGTGGGGTAAGAGCCCACCGGGGGGCTGGCAACAGCGCCCGCATGGCAAGCCCCACCGGGAGCAATGCCAAATAGGGACCCCGCGTGCGTTCGCGGACAGGGCCGCCTTGGCCCGAGGGGTCCGGGTTGGCAGCTAGAGCCGTGCAGCAATGTACGGCGCAGAGGAATGGTCGTCTGAGGGCGGGTTTCGGCCCGTCCGACAACAGAATCCGGCTTACAGGCCTTCCGCGCATCGAAAAACCACGCCGCAGGGCGGTCGCGGCGCTTGACTCGGTCGCGAGGGCCGTTAAAAGGCGGGCTTCGAGACAGATTTCACATGGGCGCCCCCCATGTTGCAGGAGACGAGACATGGCGAAGCCGACCACCATCAAGATCCGCCTGAATTCGACCGCGGGCACTGGCCACTTCTACGTGACCAAGAAAAACGCACGCACGATGACCGAGAAGATGTCGATCCGCAAGTTCGACCCGGTTGCGCGCAAGCACGTCGAATACAAGGAAGGCAAGATCAAGTAAGATCGCGCCCGTCCAGTTTGGACACCGCCAAAGCCGCGACCCGACGGGGAGCGGCTTTTGTCGTTTCAGGGCAGCGCCCGCGGGTCGGATCTATTTGGGCAGGGGCTCTGCCGGAGCACCGCTTTCGGTCGTCCAGCGCCGCGCGCCGCCGCCGCTGCGTTCCACGTGCAAAACCCGATCCTCGCCGGGGTAATGCACCCGGTCGCGCGGGGCGCGGGTGCCGATGACAAGGTAGCGTGCAGGGCTGTCGCCGCGATTCTCGAGCCGGTGCCCCAGCGCCTGACCGGCGGGAAAGGTCGCGGCCTCCCCGGCTTCGAGCGGCACCTCGTCCCCGCCCTCGACAAGGACCACGCTGCCTTCGAGCATGTAGACCATCTCGTCCTCGTCTTCATGCCAGTGCATGTGGCTCGACCGGGCGCCGGGGGCGAGGATCTCGACGAAGGCGCCGAACTGGGTCAGGCCGCCGCTGTCGCTGAACAAGAGCGCTTCATAAGCGCCAAGTACCCCGTCTCCGGACTCGCGCCGGACGCTGTCTGGCTGATGTTTCGGCATGGCTCCCCCAAGCGTGACCGTTCTGTCCGCCGACCTGCCCGCGTTGCGGGAAGGCCAACCGCCTTCACTATAGCGGAAGTCGTGACGCGCGGGGCACGGATTCCCCACAGCGCGGGCCGACGGCGGCGGGGACGTGTCCTCCGTGCACCGTGATCGCGGTGCCTCGCGGGGTCAGACCTGCTCTGCGTGGCGCTTGAAGCTGTTCAGGATGGCCTGCCAGCCGTCGCGTTGCAGGGCGATGTCGTTCTCTGTCTCGGCGTCGAATTCGGTCACCACGCGGGTGCCGCCGCCCTCGGGGGTGAAGGTGGTTTCGGCCAGCCGCCCGTCGCTCATGCGCAGGGCTACGCGGTCCTTTTCCTCGAAGACCTCGTAGGTGCCCTCGAAATCGAAGCCGACGCTGCCGTCCCTCGCCTCCATCCGCGCGGCATGGCGCCCGCCCTGCCGGGCTTCGACCGAGGCGGACGGACAGCACCAGTCGTCCGAGGCAAAGTTCCACTGGGTGATGTGTTCGGGCGTGATCCACGCCTGCCAGACCTTGTCGATGGAGGCATCGACAAGGGCCTCTACCCTGACCTTTTGCGGTGTCATCTGCGTTCCTTTCAAGCGAGCACCGTCCCGGGGGTCCGGTGTGGCCGGTGCGGTGGTTGTTACGGACGGCGCGAGGATCGGGTCAACCGCTGGGCATTCGATCCGGCGCGGCGGCTGACCGGGGCCAGCGCGGCCAGCGTGGCCGCCTGATAGCCCTTGCCGCCCGCCATCGCGCGCATGGCACGCTCGGCGCCGGTGGCGAAGGCGGCGGGCTTTTCGAAGACCATGCGGACGGCCTCTTCTGGGCGCAGGGTGCCAAGCGCCATCTGCATCACGCGCAGCTGCACCACCGTGGCGGCGCTGAACCACAGCTGCCATGTCTTCATCATCAGGCGCTGGTTCTGGTCCATGGTCTTGAAGAGGTGGGTCAGCATGCGGGGTGCTCCGGTTGCGGGATATGGGCCGTCACCGGATCAAGCCGCGACGGGGCGATCCGGTTCCCCGGCGCGGTGGCGATTTCTTCGAAAGAAATCGGGCCGAAATCTCTGGAAGATTTCGGCCCCCCGTGTCAGGCGCTGCGCAATGTGTTTGGCGGAGGGCGACTGTGGCACCGCTCTGGCCTGCAAGACCGGCGCGGCATGTCGGCGCGAGGCCCGTCACAGGCGCCCCTGCGAGCGGGCAGGGCTGGCCCGGGGGCTCAGGCCCCGGAGCGTTCCAGCAGGTCCGCCACGAGGCCGGGCAGGGCGGTCCACTCCGCGAAGGCCAGCCGGTGCGGCATCGCGGCGACCGGCCCCTTCCGGTAGCCCTCTGTGAAGAGCAGGAAGGGCACATCCGCGTTCACCGCCGTTTCGGCATCCACCTCGCTGTCGCCGACATAAAGCCCCGGCCCGCCGCCAAGCGCCGCGAAGGCAGCCGTCAGCGGCGCGGGGTCGGGCTTGTGCACAGGAAGGCTGTCGCCGCCGTAGATGCAGCCGAAGTAGCGGGCAAGGCCAAGGTGGTCGAGCACCGCATGGGTCGGCTCCAGCGGTTTGTTGGTGCAGATCCCCAGCGCGTGGCCCCGGGCCACCAGCGTGTCCAGCGCATCGACCACGCCCGGGTAGGGCCGCGTCAGGGTGACGGCGCCGCGATAGCGTTCCATGAACGCGGCGTGCAGGGGCTCTTGTTCGCTGTCTGGGATGTCGCGGGCGCGGCGCATCTTCTGCACGAAGACCTTGACGCCGTTGCCGATGAAACCGCGCGCCTCTGCCAGCGTGATGGGCGCGCAGCCCTGTTCCCGAAGCAGCGCGTTGGCGATGCCCTGCAGGTCGGGGACGCTGTCGATCAGGGTTCCGTCGAGGTCGAAGACGATACGGGCTGTCATGCGGCTTTCCATTTGATCGAGCATCCTACCGAGGGCACCTGCGCGCGCGGGCCTTCCCCGGTTTCGGCCACCTGTTTCATGGCCTCGTAGAGATCGCGGCGGGCGTCCTTTTCGGTGGCCCTCCCCGAGGCGTCGAGGCGGCCCCGGTATTGCAGGCCCAGCCCGGCGTCGAAGCCGAAGAAATCCGGCGTGCAGGCGGCGCCATAGGCGCGGGCGACGGACTGGGTCTCGTCGTGCAGGTAGGGAAAGGGGAAGGCGCGGGCCTGCGCCATCTCCTGCATGGCCGGGAAGCTGTCGGCGGGGTGGCTGGTCGCGTCGTTCGAGCAGATTGCCGCCACGCCAATCCCGAGCGCCCGCAGGTCGCGCGCGTCGCGGATGATGCGGTCCAGCACCGCAAGGACATAGGGGCAGTGGTTGCAGATAAAGAGGATCAGCGTGCCGCTGTCGCCCCGGATGTCGGAGAGCGCATAGGTCTGGCCGTCGGTGGCGGGCAGCGAGAAATCCGGTGCCTGCCAGCCGAAGGCGCAGAGCGGAGGGGAGACGGCCATGGGGGCTCCTTCTGTGCGGGTGCCGGGGCCAGTGGCAGACCCCGGGCTGTTGCGCGGTCCGGGCCGAAGCCCGGGCAGGGGATGCGGCGCCGCCCTGCCGCCGGTCCAGCAGGGTCAGGGGCGCGCGGCGCGCCCGGTCAGGCGGTCTTCTGGCCTGCCGTGGCGGCGGCGCGGATGGCGGCGATGTTCTCTCCGTAGACGCCCGGGTTGTCGACCGAGCCGCCGCGGAAGACCGCGGACCCGGCGACAAGGGAATCCGCCCCTGCCTCTGCCACCAGCGGTGCCGTCACCGGGTCGATGCCGCCGTCGACCTGGATATGGATCGGGCGGTCGCCGATGGCGGCACGGATGGTGCGGATCTTGGCGGTCATGTCGAGGAACTTCTGTCCGCCGAAGCCGGGGTTCACGGTCATCACCAGGACCATGTCGGCAAGGTCCAGCAACGGCAGCGCCGCCTCGGCGGGCGTGCCGGGGTTCAGCGCGACACCGGCCTTCATGCCTGCGGCGCGGGTTGCCTGAAGCGTGCGGTGGATATGCGGCCCGGCCTCGACATGGGCGGTCAGGAAGTCGGCGCCCGCCTCGGCATAGGCCTCGATGTAGGGATCGACCGGGGCAATCATCAGGTGGACGTCCATCACCGTCTTCACATGCGGACGAAAGGCTTTCACCGCGGGCGGACCGAAGGTGAGGTTGGGCACGAAATGGCCGTCCATCACGTCCACATGCACCCAATCGGCGCCCTGCGCCTCGATGGCGCGGATCTCCTGCCCGAAGTTGGCGAAATCGGCGGAGAGGATGGAGGGGGCGATCTTGATCGAACGGTCGAAGCTCATGGACGGAATCCTTTGCGGGCGGTGCGTGACTGTGCCCGTTCTTACGCGCGGCGGGACGAGGGCGCCAGTGGCGGCGGCGGGACCGGGGCTCTGCCGTCGCCCTCGTCTGTTGGACCGATGGCGCCACGATGACGTCCCCCCGAGGTATTTTGGGACCAAAGAAGCAGCGGGTGGGAGCGGTCTTGCGGGTGGCGAGGCGGGGCCGACGCGGGCCGGTAGCGGGCGGGTCTTGCGGGAGAGCGGGACAGGCTTTGGTGTGGCGCGGCTTTGGATCGAGGGGCGCACCTTCATGAGGATCGAGTGTTGCGAGAGCAAAGGCAGCCTTCGGGGAGGGGGAAAGCGCGCCTTTGAGGGCGCGGCGATCAAGGCGGGTCTTCGGGAAGGCGGCGTGGCGGGGGAGAGGGCGGCTCAAGGCGGGTAGGGCAGAGTGGCGGTTGCGGTGGCATCCTGCCTCGGGCCGACGGTGACGCGGAACCTGTTGGTGTCCTGCGGTGTCGTGGCTTTGGCGACCCGGCCGGGAGCGGTGCCGGGGCGCGGGCGTCAGGGCGTGGTCCGGTCGCACTGCCGCCGCGCCTTTGACCTGCGGCGCGGCGGCGGGACCGGGCTGACCGGCGCGGGATCAGCCCCTGCGGAAGGTCCGGTCGAGTTCCGGCGAGATCGGGATATGTTCCGATTCGTCGCCCGGAGGCAGGCGGAAGGGGCCGTTTTCCCAGTCGGCGGCTTTCCAGGCTTCCTTGGCTTCTTCGATGCGGTCCTTCGACGACGAGACGAAGTTCCACCAGATGTAGCGGCTTTCGCCCAGGGTCGCCCCGCCGAGCGCCATCAGCCGCGCGCCCTGCGGGCCAGCCTTCACGCCGATCCGGTCGCCGGGGCGGAAGATCATCATGCGGCCGGCCTCGTAGGTCTCGCCGGCGATCTCCACCGAGCCCTGGATGATATAGAGCCCCCGATCCTCGTGGTCGTCCGGCAGTGGCCAGGGCGTGCCCGGTTGCAGCGTCACGTCGAGATAGAAGGTTTCCGACTGCATGGTCACCGGGCTGGTCTGCCCGTAGGCGGTGCCGAGGATCAGCCGGGCCTCGACGCCATTGTCGCTTATCATCGGCAGGGCCTCGCGTCCGTGGTGCTCGAAATCCGGGGCCATGTCCTCGCGGTCCTCGGGCAGGGCGATCCATGTCTGCACGCCGAAAAGGCTGTGGCGGGTCCTGCGGGTCATGGCCGAGGTGCGTTCGGAATGGGTGACGCCGCGCCCGGCGGTCATCCAGTTGACCTCTCCGGGATAGATCATCTGGTGGGTGCCGAGGCTGTCGCGGTGCTCGAACTCGCCCTGATAGAGGTAGGTGACGGTGCCGAGGCCGATATGGGGATGCGGGCGTACGTCGATGCCCCCCTCGGTGATGAACTCGGCGGGCCCCATCTGGTCGAAGAAGATGAAGGGGCCGACCATCTGCCGTTGCGGCGCGGGCAGGGCGCGGCGCACCTCGAAGCCGCCGATGTCGCGGGCGCGCGGGATGATCAGCGTTTCGGGTGTGCCGTCGTGGGTGGGATTCCAGCTCATGTCAGGGTCCTCCGGGGCGCCGGGGTGGCACCGCTATGCCCCGAAGGTAGGCCCGCCGCCGTGCTGCGCAACGCGAAGGGATGGTGCGTGTGCGCACAGGTGCGTAATTTTTAGACCGTATGGTGCGATCAGCCGACGATGAGCTGCTTCAGCTGCAGGGCTTCGTGTTCCAGCTGCGTCAGCCGGAAGTTCACCGCGTCGCCGATGGTGATCATCCCGGCAAGACCATTCTCGTCAATCACGGGCATATGCCGGAAACGGCCCTCGGTCATGCGCTTCAGCACGGTCACGAGAAGATCGCCGGGGGCGCAGGTCTCGACCTTGCGGGTCATCACCTCTTCGACCTTTTGGGGCAGGGTCTGGCCCGGAGTCTCGGCCAGCTTGCGGACGATGTCGCGCTCGGAGAGGATGCCGATCAGCGCGCCGCTGGCGTCGGTCACCAGAAGCGCGCCGATCCGCTTGTCGCGCAAGTGGACAACCGCCTCGTGCAGGGTTTCCTGCGGGCGGATGGTGAAAGTCTCCGAGCCCTTTGCCTTCAGCACGTCCTGCACGCTGGCCTTGGAGGGGGCCATGTTGCTGTCCAGGGACTGGCTGGAGGTGCGTTCGACCGTGTCGTCACCGCGCGTGTGGGGCTGGTAGGATGCGGGCATGAAGGGGACTCCTCTTGAATGTCCTTGGGGGCCGTGTCATCAGCCTACGTCCAAACGCACCACCTTGAGAAGAGTTGCTTTTGACCCTTGCCCTGACCCCCGTCACCGCCACGCTGATCTTCGTCGCGGGCTGCCTTGCCGGATACCAGTATCGCCGGACCTGGAAGGCCGGGGGGGCGCGGTGGAAGCTGTGGCTTTACGGTATGGTGGCGGCGGCGGCGCTTTTGACGCTGGGATTCGTGCCCATGGCCGCGCCGGCGTCCTGACCCTTCGTCCTGGTCTGAACCAGTCGGTTCGGAGGGGCTTTCCGGCTGCGCCGGGGCTTTCTTGCCGGTGCCTTCGCTTTATGCAGCTTGAGGAAGGGGGCGCTGCCCCCCGGCTCTTTGCGGGCCTCCCCCCGGGATATTTTCGGACAGAAGAAGATCTGGGCGCCTTCAGAGGCCGGGCGCCTCGGGGCGATCGACGCGAGAAGAAGAATGACGCCCGGGCCCGCGGCGGGGCTCAGGCCTCGTCCTGTCCCATCTGGTCGAGCATCTTTCTGGCGCGTGGGCAGCCCGCCAGGCGTTCGCGCAGCGGGCTGTCCGGGTCGATGTCCTTGTTGCAGACCAGGCATTGGTCGGCATCGGAAATCGCATTGAGGCCACCGCAGCTGCCCTTGATCGTCTTGCCCTGGAACATCACGCCGAGCGCCATGCCGAGCATGACGATCAGAAGGAGGCAGAAGGCGAGGATATAGGTCATGCGGGGCCTTTCGCGGTTACGCGGTCAGCGTGTCGAAACGCGGGCTGGGGATGGCTTTGAAACCCATGTCGGCACCCGCGCCATCGCGATCAAGGAAGAGCACGGCGAGGTCACGCTCTTGTGCGATTTCCAGACCGCGCTCCGAGCCCAGGGCCAGAAGGGCGGTGGCCCAGGCATCGGCCAGCATCGCGTCTTCTGTCAGGACCGTCACCGAGGCGGTGCGATGGGTGACCGGGCGGCCGGTGGTGGCGTCGAGGATGTGCGAGAAGCGCTGGCCGTCTTCTTCGAAATAGTTGCGGTAGTCGCCCGAGGTGGCCATGCCGAGATCCGACAGGCCGATCACGCGGGAGATGCCGCGATCATGGGCCAGCGGCTGCTCGATGCCGATCTGCCAGGGCTGGCCATCGGGGTTGAGACCGGCGGTATAGAGGTCGCCGCCGATTTCCACCATGAAGTCCGAGATGCCGAAGTCGCGCACCGCGCGGGCCACTTCGTCGACGCCGAAGCCCTTGCCGATGGCAGAGACGTAGATCTCGGCGCGCGGGTCCCGCTTGCGCAGGGCGCGGTCCTGAACCTCGATCATGCGGGACTGGCCCGAGGCCTCCATCGCGGCGGCGAGGGTAGCGTCGTCGGGGCGATGGGCCGCGCCCTTGGCGCCGAAGCCCCAGGCGTCGATCAGCGGGCCCACGGTGACGTCGAAACGCCCGTCAGAGCCCGCGTGCACCGCGTCCGCCGCCTGCATGACGCGGGCGAATTCAGGCGAGACCGCGAAGGGCTCGGTCGAGCGCGAGGCGTTGAAGCGCGAGATTTCCGAGGAGGCTTCCCAGTTCGACATCTGTGCGGTCACGCGGCCAAGGCGCTTGTCGACGGCGGCCTGAAGCTCTGCCTTGTCGACCTTGTTCGAGTGGTCGACGGCAACGATGGAATAGGACGTGCCCATGGTCCGCCCGGCGAGCTCCAGCACGTTCCAGCCGTCCTTGCAGGCGGCAAGGGCAAGCGGCATGACGAGGAAGCTGCGGCGGGAAAGCTTGAAAAGATCGGACACGGTTCTGGCCTCCAAGGGGAGTTGATCTGAGGTCTTGATGCGTTGACGGGCTTCTGCGCGGTTTTTCGACGCAATTCAATGTCCGACCCTGATTTTTATTGTCGCAGACCTTTCAAAAGTCGGTCGACCGACGCATAAGACGCCAAAATCAACGACAGGACTGACGACGTGCAGCGATTTGATCTTAGCAAAGGTCTAGACGTTCCGGTCATGGGCGCGCCGGAGGGCGGCATTCAGGATGCTCCGCCGGTGACGACGGTGGCCGTTCTGGGCGATGACTATATCGGGCTGAAACCGCGCCTTGCGGTGCAGGAAGGCGACGTGGTGGGCGCGGGTGCGCCGATCTTCGCCCATAAGGATACCCCCGATGTTCAGGTCACCGCGCCGGTTTCGGGGCGAATCAAGGCAATCAACCGGGGCGCGCGGCGCAAGCTGGTCTCGGTCGAGATCGCGGTGGACGACCGCGCGGCGGAGCCCCTGGACTTTTCCGCCGTCGGCGATGTGACCACCGTCGAGGGGCTGGTCGAGCGGCTTTGCGCCTCTGGTCTGTGGACGTCGTTCCGCACGCGGCCCTATTCCAAGGTGCCCGACCCGATGACCCGCCCGGCGGCGATCTATGTCACCGCCATGGACACCGAGCCGCTGGCCGCCGACCCCGCGCCGATCATCGCCGCCGAGGAGAAGGCCTTCGTGCAGGGGCTCGAGGCGATCATGGGCCTGAGCGAGGGCAATACCTACCTGTGCCAGGACCCCGATGCCTCGCTGCCCGGCGACACTATCGCGGGCATCCACGTGGCGGGGTTCTCCGGGCCGCATCCGGCCGGGCTGGCCGGGACGCACATGCATTTCCTGGAGCCGCCGAGCGCCAGCAAGGTGGTCTGGACCATCGGCTATCAGGACGTGATCGCCATCGGCAAGCTGCTGGCGACCGGGCGGCTTGACCCGACCCGCGTGGTGGCGATCTGCGGACCCATGGCGCGGCACCCGCGCCTGGTGCGCACGGTTGCGGGCGCCTCGATGCTGGAGCTTTGCGCCGAGGACCTGAACAGCAAGAAGCCGGTGCGGGTGATTTCCGGCTCGATCCTGTCGGGGCGGATGGGGGCGGGCGAGACCGCCTTCCTTGGCCGCTACGCACGGCAGATCACGCTGATCGAGGAAGACCGCGAGCAGATCCCGCTGGGCTGGATTCGCCCGATGCCCGGCAAATACGCGGTGCAGCCGGTGCTGGGTTCTGCCTTCGCGAAGAAGCTTTACGCGCTGACGTCCAACCTGAACGGCGGACGCCGGGCCATGGTGCCGATCGGCACCTTCGAACGGCTGATGCCGCAGGACTACCTGCCGACGCAGCTGCTGCGGGCGTTGCTGGTGATGGACACCGACACGGCGCAGGCGTTGGGGGCGCTGGAGCTGGACGAGGAAGACGTGGCGCTCTGCGGCTTTGCCTGCCCCGCCAAATACGAGTATGGCATCGCGCTGCGCGACAGCCTGACCAAGATCGAAAAGGAGGGCTAGGCCTTGGGGCTGCGTTCATTCTTCGACAAGATAGAGCCGAATTTCACCAAGGGCGGCAGGTACGAGAAGTACTTCCCGATCTACGAGATGGTGGAATCCTTCATCTACACGCCCAAGACGGTGACGACCGTGGCGCCTCATGCGCGGTCCTACATCGACATGAAGCGGATCATGACCTACGTGGTTCTGGCGACGGTGCCCTGCATCCTATTCGGGATGTACAACGTCGGGCTTCAGACCAACATGGCGATTGCCGAATACGGCGCCTCTGGCTGGCGCGCGGCGATCATCGAGGCGCTGGGGATCGGCTTCGACTACAGCAACCCGTTGGCCAATATCCTGCACGGGCTGCTGTATTTCCTGCCGATCTACATCGTGACGCTGGTCGCGGGCGGCATCTTCGAGGTGATCTTCTCTGTCGTGCGCGGGCACGAGGTGAACGAGGGCTTCCTCGTGACCTCGATGCTCTACACGCTGATCATGCCGGCCTCTGCGCCGCTGTGGCAGGTGGCGCTGGGGATCATCTTTGGCGTGGTCATCGGCAAGGAGGTCTTTGGCGGCACCGGCAAGAACTTCCTCAACCCGGCGCTGGTGGGGCGTGCGTTCCTGTACTTCGCCTATCCGGCGCAGATGTCCGGTGACACGATCTGGACGCCGGTCGACGGCTTTTCCGGTGCGACCGCGCTGTCCATCGGGGCCAGCGACGGCGTGGCGGCCCTGCCCGAGCGCGGGATCACCTGGATGGATGCCTTCATCGGCACGATCCAGGGCAGCTTTGGCGAGACCTCGACGCTGATGGCGCTGATCGGTCTGGCCTTCCTGCTGGTGGTGAAGATCGCCAACTGGCGGCTGGTGGTCGGCTGCCTTGCGGGCATGATCGCCTTTTCGACGCTGCTGAACGTAATCGGGTCGGACACCAACCCGATGTTCGCGATGCCCTGGTACTGGCACCTCGTGGTGGGCGGCTATGCCTTCGGCCTCGCCTTCATGGTGACGGAACCGGTTTCCGCCTCGCATACCAACATGGGCCGCTACATCTACGGCGCGCTGATCGGCTTCATGGTCGTCATGATCCGCGTCATCAACCCGGCCTTCCCGGAAGGCATGATGCTGGCGATCCTCTTCGGCAACGTCTTTGCGCCGCTGATCGACTATTTCGTGGTGCAGGCCAATATCAAGCGGAGGGCAAAGCAACATGCCTGACGATCAGAACAAGGGACCGATCCGCCGCTTCCTGGATGCGCCGCCGGATTCCGTCGCCAAGACCGTGACCGTGGCGGTGGCGCTGTGCCTGGTGGCCTCGATGGTGGTTTCCGCCGCCGCCGTGGCCCTGCGCCCGGTGCAAGAGGTGAACAAGCAGCGCGACAAGCAGATCAACGTGCTTGAGGTCGCGGGCGTCTACCAGCCCGGCGACAACGTGCAGGAGGCTTTCGCCGCCTTCGAACCCCACGTGCTGGACCTGTCCACCGGCGAATTCACCGACCAGTGGGAGATCGAAGAGTTCGACCAGCTGGCCACCGCCAGCGATCCCGCCATCGTGCGCGCGCTGGACGAGGACCCCGCAGGGCTGGGCGGCCAGATGCAGGCCTATCGCATGATCTACCTGCTGCGCGACGACGCGGGCGAGATCGACAAGGTGATCCTGCCGGTCGAGGGCTATGGCCTGTGGTCGACGCTCTACGGCTTCATCGCTCTGGAAGAGAACGGCAACGACATCTTCGGCCTGCAATTCTACCAGCACGGCGAGACGCCGGGTCTGGGCGCCGAGGTCGACAATCCGCGCTGGAAGGCGCTTTGGAACGGCAAGAAGCTGCGCGACGACGAGGGCGACCTGGAGATCACCGTCGCCAAGACCGTGCCGCCCGCCGGGCCCGAATTCCACGTCGACGCGCTGGCCGGCGCGACGCTGACATCCGCCGGGGTGGACACCCTCGTGCGCTTCTGGATGGGTGAGGCGGGCTATGCCCCCTTCCTCGAACGCCTCAAGGCAGGAGAGATCTGATGGCCCAGACACGCCGTTCCCAACTGGTCGATCCGCTGGTCGACAACAACCCGATCACGCTGCAGGTGCTGGGCATCTGTTCGGCGCTCGCGGTGACCTCGTCGTTGCAGGTATCCTTTGTCATGGCGCTGGCCGTGACCTTCGTGACCGCCTTTTCGTCGATGTTCATCTCGATGATCCGCAACCAGATCCCCGGCTCGATCCGGATCATCGTGCAGATGGTCATCATCGCAAGCCTCGTGATCCTCGTGGACCAGGTGCTGAAGGCCTATGCCTACGAGATCTCGAAGACCCTGTCGGTCTTCGTCGGGCTGATCATCACCAACTGCATCGTCATGGGCCGGGCCGAGGCCTTCGCCATGAAGAACCCGCCGCTCGACTCGTTCATCGACGGGGTCGGCAACGGACTGGGCTACGGGCTGATCCTGCTGACCGTGGGCTTCATCCGCGAGCTCTTCGGCTCGGGCTCGCTGTTCGGCATCACCATCTTCGAGACCGTGAACAACGGCGGCTGGTATGTCCCGAACGGGATGCTGCTGCTGCCGCCCTCGGCCTTCTTCATCATCGGCCTGCTGATCTGGGCAATCCGTAGCTGGAAGCCCAGCCAGGTCGAAGAACGTGAATACAAGATCCAGACCGTGGAGGGCCACTGATGGAAGGCCTGATCTCACTCGCCGTCAAGGCGATCTTCGTCGAGAACCTCGCGCTGTCCTTCTTCCTCGGCATGTGTACCTTCATCGCCGTGTCCAAGAAGATCTCGACCGCCATCGGCCTCGGCATCTCGGTCATGGTGGTGCAGGCGATCACCGTGCCCGCCAACAACCTGATCCTGAACTACCTGCTGGCGCCCGGCGCGCTGGCATGGGCCGGGTTCGGCGAGGTCGACCTGACCTTCCTCGGCCTGATCTCCTATATCGGGGTGATCGCCGCGCTGGTGCAGATCCTCGAGATGGTGCTCGATAAGTACTTCCCGCCGCTCTACAACGCGCTAGGGGTCTTCCTGCCGCTGATCACGGTGAACTGCGCCATCCTCGGCGGGTCGCTGTTCATGGTGGAACGCTCCTACGACTTCGCAGAGGCCGCGACCTATGGCGTCTCTTCCGGCTTCGGCTGGGCGCTGGCGATCACCGCCATGGCGGGTGTGCGCGAGAAGCTGAAGTACTCCGACATTCCCGAGGGCCTTCAGGGGCTGGGGATCACCTTCATCTCGGCGGGACTGATGGCGCTGGCCTTCATGTCCTTCTCCGGCGTGAAACTGTAAGGGGGCGGATCATGGAAACCTTCGGACTGGGCATCGCCCTCTTCACCGTGATCGTGCTGGTGCTGGTGACGGTCATTCTGGCCGCGCGCTCGCGGCTGGTGTCCTCGGGCAACGTCAACATCGAGATCAACGGCGAAAAGACCATCTCCGTTCCGGCGGGCGGCAAGCTGTTGCAGACGCTGGCCGAGGCAAAGCTCTTCGTGCCCTCCGCCTGCGGCGGCGGCGGCACCTGTGCGCAGTGCCGAGTGCGCATCCACGAGGGCGGCGGTTCGATCCTGCCGACCGAGGAAAGCCACATCACCAAGCGCGAAGCCTCTTGCGGCGACCGCCTGTCCTGTCAGGTCGCGGTCAAGCAGGACATGAAGATCGAGGTTCCCGAAGAGGTCTTCGGCGTCAAGAAGTGGGAGTGCACCGTGCGCTCCAACGAGAACGTCGCGACCTTCATCAAGAACCTCGTGCTGGAACTGCCCGAGGGCGAGGACGTGAACTTCCGCGCCGGTGGCTACATCCAGATCGAGGCACCCGCGCACCACGTGAGCTACAAGGACTTCGCCATCGAGGAGGAGTACCGCCCGGATTGGGACAAGTTCAACCTGTGGCAGTACGAGTCCACCGTGGATGAGCCGATCGAGCGGGCCTATTCCATGGCGAACTACCCCGACGAAAAGGGACTGATCATGCTGAACGTGCGCGTGGCCTCTCCGCCGCCGGGCACGCAGGGTATCCCGCCGGGCAAGATGTCGTCCTATATCTTCAACCTGAAGCCGGGCGACAAGGTTACGATCTCGGGTCCGTTCGGCGAGTTCTTCGCCCGCGACACCAACAAGGAGATGGTCTTCATCGGCGGCGGCGCGGGCATGGCGCCCATGCGCTCGCATATCTTCGACCAGCTCAAGCGGCTGGAGAACCGCGACCGCAAGATCACCTTCTGGTACGGCGCCCGCTCGAAGCGCGAGATGTTCTTCGTCGAGGACTTCGACCAGCTGGCCGAGGAGTTCCCGAACTTCACCTGGCACGTGGCATTGTCCGATGCGCTGCCCGAGGACGACTGGGGCGGCTACACGGGCTTCATCCACAACGTGCTTTACGAAGAGTACCTGAAGAACCATCCGGCACCGGAGGATTGCGAGTACTACATGTGTGGTCCGCCGATCATGAACCAGTCGGTGATCAACATGCTGCTCGAACTTGGCGTCGACCGAGAAGACATCATGCTGGACGATTTTGGGGGGTGAGGCGCGGTTCCGGGCCCAAGGGCCCGGATGGACAGTCCGGGGGACTGTCCAAGCGCCGAACGGGCGAAGCCCCGGGGGGCCTGCCAGCACGAAGTCCCAAGGGAAAGGCTGCCTTTCCGCGGGAAAGGTCAGCACTCCCCCCCTGAGCAGGCCCGGTCTCCAAGGCCCCAAACCAAAAAGACCCCGCGCCATCCAGCGCGGGGTCTCTTCGTTTGCGCGGTCCGAGAAGTCTTCGTCGAAGACTCTGGCTAGAGCAGCCCCTCGGCCTTCACTCCCGCCAGAACCCGGTCGAGCGCGCGCCCCAGCCGGGCGTGGATTTCGACCACGTCCTCCTCGGTCACGATCAGCGGCGGGCAGAGCGCGACCGTCTCGTAGACCGCCCGAACGATCAGGCCTTCGTCGGCGCAGGCGGCCACGACGCGCGGGGCCATGCTGCCGGCGGGCGCGAAGCTCTCCTTGGTCTCGCGGTTCTTCGCAAGTTCCAGCCCGGCAATCAGGCCGGTGCCGCGCACCTCGCCCACCAGCGGGTGATCGGCGTACCGGCGCAGCCCGCTCTGAAAAACCTCTTCCAGCCGCGCCGCGTTGCCCATCAGGTCGCGTTCCTCGATGATGGCGATGTTCTCCAGCCCCACCGCGCAGGCGACCGGGTGGCCCGAGCCGGTGAAGCCATGCCCGAAGGTGCCCAGCTTGGCCGTATTGTCGGCAATGGCGTCATAGACGCGGTCGTTCACGATGATCGCGGCCAGCGGCATGTAGGAAGAGGTCAGCTGCTTCGAGGTCACAAGAATGTCGGGGGTGAAGCCCATCTTCTGGCAGCCCCATGTGGTTCCGAGCCGACCGAAGCCGTTGATGACCTCGTCCGAGACCAGCAGGATGTCGTGCCTGCGGCAGATCGCCTCGACGCCCGGCCAGTAGCCCTCGGGCGGAAGCATGACGCCGCCCGCCCCCATGACCGGCTCGCCGATGAAGGCGGCGATGGTCTCGGGGCCCTCGCGTTCGATGGTGTCCTCCAACTCCTTCAGCAGGCGGGCGGTGAACTGGGCCTCGCTCTCGCCATTCTCGCCCCAGCGCCAGTAATGCGGGCAGGTCAGGTGCGTGACCGGAATCGCGGGCAGGTCGAAGTCCTTGTGGTTGCCCGGCAGCCCGGTCAGCGAGCCCGAGGCGATGGTGATGCCGTGGTAGCCCTTGTTGCGGGCGAGGAACTTCTTCTTCTCCGGGCGGCCGAGGCCGTTGTTCAGAAACCACGCCATCTTCACCACCGTGTCGTTGGCCTCGGAGCCCGAGTTGGTGAAGAACACGCGGTTCATGCCCTCGGGCGCCATCTCGGCCAGTTTCTCGGCCAGCCGGATCGAAGGCTCGTGCGCCTTGTGGGCGAAGCTGTGGTAATAGGGCAGGCGCTTCAGCTGCTCGTAGGCGGCATCCGCCAGCCGCGTCTCGGAGAAGCCCACGGCCACCGACCAAAGGCCTGCCAGCGCCTCGATGTATTCCTTGCCCTGATCGTCGTGGACGCGGACGCCGTCGCCCTTTGTGATGATCATCGGCCCCTTTTCCTCATGCGCGCGCATGTTGGTGTAGGGGTGCATTGAATGGGCGATGTCAGAGGCGTGCAGGGAATTCGGGCGTTCGGTCATGGCGGGCTCCTTTCGGGCAGGGGGCCGCGCTGCGGCGGCATGGCATGTTCATCGGTACGCCCTGGCAGGAGCGGGGGCCAGAGGGATTGTGCGCAGGCTGTGGCGCGCACCGGACCGCAGAGGTCATGCAAAGGCCGCTGCGCGCTCTTTTGGCGGGGGTGCTGTCGTTCGCCCTGCCCATGGCCGGCCCTCCGAGGGCCTCGGGGGCGGCGCGGCTTGGGTCAGCCTTTGCCGCAGGATGCGCCTGCCGGGGCTTCCGGCGATTGTGCAGCCGGTGCGGCCCGCGGCGCTGTCCGTCCCCGCGGAACAGCCGGACAGCGTGCCATGCCGGGCGCCGGGGGCGCGTCATGGCTCTATGCGCTCTGCCTCGGGCGGCGTGGGGAAGATCCGCGCAAGCTCGGCTTCGTGATCGAAGGGCACCATGGTTTTCCCGCCGGGCCGGGCCAGTTCGATCTGCATGCGTGGTATCGGGACCTTTGCCTGCCGCAGGGCGCGGTCGATCAGCGACAGCAGCTCGTCCCGGCAGTCGGCGTCCCGTTCGAAACGCGATAGCCAGAACCGCACCGCATAGGAATTGCTGTCGCTGCCCAGCTCTTGCACGCGCACGTCCGGGGCCGGATCGGACTGGATCAGGCGCGCCTCGCCCACGGCCTTCAGGATCAATGCCTTGGCGGTCTCCACGGGCACCTCCCGCGCAAGCTTCAGGCACAGCTGCGCGCGATACTGCGGTTTCGGGGCAGAGTAGTTGGTGATGCGCCGGCGCGCGATCTGGCTGTTGGGCATGATCATATAGGTCGAGTCCAGCGTCAGCACCCGTGTCGTGCGCCAGCCGATCTCGATGACCTTGCCCTTTGTCACCTGCTCGATGTCGACCCAGTCGCCGATCCGGTAAGGGGCCTCGATGCCCAATGCGATGCCGGACAGCGTATCGGCCACGACGTTGCGGATCGCGAATCCCAGCACCGCGAGGATCAGGCTTGATCCCGCAAGCGCGCCCAGAAGCCCCTGGTCCAGCAAGAGCGCGGCAGAGGCAACGAGCGCGGCGAAGAACAAAAGGACCGTCACAAGGTCCCGAAACAGGCGCGGGTAGGGGCGTTTGTGGCCTTTCCGGCGATCGGCGAACAGGCCGAAGAGCCGACTGCCAAGCCAGGCCGCGGCAAGGCAGCCGACCACACCGCCAGCCATGCGCAGAGACCATCCGGCCCGCCGCTCGACGGTCTGGTCGAAGATCACCGCTCCGGCGGCAACGAGAAGCAGGAGCGCAGGCCAGATCAGCCTGCGCAGATGGGAAACCAGCCGCATGTCAGCAGCCCTGTTGCAGAGCGCGCGATGATGGCCGACGAGACCGGCACCGAAGGCAGGTCACGGCGGCCCCGGCCTGTTGCTCGACGGCAGCGCCGCACCGACGGCAGGAGATCCGGATAATGGGGGTCGCCCCCCCGAGTGTGTGGCGACAGCTGGGACAGCGGTGCGCGGCTGCACGGGGAAGCGATGACTTGCAGGACGGGCAGGAACGCGGAAGGTGACGAGTCATGAGACCCTCTTTCAACAGGAAGGGAAGGCGCCGAAGCGGCGATTGCCGATATCCCGGAAGGAGCGTCGTGGCTTCGTCAGCGCATCGGGCGGCTCCTTCCGGGCGGGTCATGGGCTTCGGCAAGGCCCCGGGACAGACGGATCATTGGGCCTCCAGCCCTTCGGGGGCATTCTGGGGCGCGACATCGAGGACGGTCAGAACCCGCCGCTCTCCGTCCCTGGTATCCCAGTAAAGCGATGCGCCCTCGGCCAGGCCGATCAGGGCGACGCCGATCGGTGTCAGGATCGAGATTCGACCGCGTGCGATATCGGCATCCTCGGGGTAGACCGGGGTGACCGTCTTGTCCTGGCCGGTGGTTTCGTCGCGGTAGGTGACGGCGCGACCGATGGCGACCACGTTCTGCGGGATTGTCGCCTCGGCGACGATACGGGCCCGGCCGATTTCGCCCAGAAGCCGGTCGGCAAGGTCCGGGGTGCGCTGGATCGCGCCCTCTGCAAGGGCTTCAAGCCGCGCCAGGCTGTCGTCCCCTATGACGACCCGCGGCCGCCGGCCGGTGCCGCGTGGCGTTTTGCGTTGCTTGTTCATTGTGGTATCCTTTCCACCTTGGGTGGCGTGATTGAATTGTGGGTGATCAAGGACCCGGCCCCGCCATTGGCGGATCGGGGCATCAGGCCGCGTCGCGGTCCGGCAAGGGCTTCACATCCAGCACAACGACGACATCGATCTGCCCGTCGTCCCGCAACAGCGGCACCTTCTGCAGCTTGCGCATTCCGATCAGGGTTGCCCCAAGCAGCGACGCGACCGGAACAAATCCCACGCCCGGCACCGGGTTCATGGACAGCACGCCGCTGCGTGCCCCCTCGCCGCTGATCATGTAGGTGACATGGCGGCCCGCCACGACGAGGTCGGGCGAGGCCGGTTCCGGTGCCCCGCGCGAGATCCGCAGCTTGTGGCGCAGCAGCCCGTTCAGCAGCGGCGGGTTCGGGGCACTCCGGGCGCCCTCACAGCGAAGCAGCTGCTCGATGCCGAGCCGGTCGTCGACCGTGAGGCGAAAGCCGGTCTGGGCAGCAGCGCGTCTGAAGGGCGGCCGAACCTCCCTGCCGGTCGGCAGCTGGGTGATCCTGGTGATGGTCATGATGTGTCTCCCGGGGCGGCGAAGCCCGCGTTCTCAATGCAAGGATGTGAGAAAGCCCCGGGTGGTCGAAGACGCGCTTATGCGCAGACCGCCCGGGGACCCGAGCGGTTCAGAAGCAGAAACCGGAAAAGGATCTCGTGCGTGACCATAAGGAGACCTTAGTCATTGGGTGCAGGCTGTCAATCTTGGAGACCGGGCCGGAACGGCAAGGGCCCCGGCTGCGCAGCCTGAGTGGCGGGGAAACAGGGGCATTGCGGATGCGGCCCGGCAACACGATCCTGTGAGCGGGACGGGGGCGCGTCAGCGGCGGCGGCGCGCGCCCCGGGGTCTTTGGCGGTCAGACGACGCGCCCGGCGCGCGCAGGCCATGCCTTCCGGGGCGGGTGGCGGGTGCCTTGCGGGACGGTTTCCACCGATGCTGTGCGCGCGCCATCGTCGTCCCGACGGGCCCGGCCCGCTGCCTTCGCATTCGCGACCGAAGGGGCCTTGTCCTCTGGCGGGAAGAGGCCCGGAAACAGGTCTTCGAAATCGGCCTTGCAGATCATCATTATATGTCTCCTTTCAGTCGCGTAATCGGGGTCGCCCCGGGGCGAAAGCCGCGCAGCGCCAGGGGCCGGCGGTGCGCTTGCTGGTTGTGTCGCCGCGCCTCAGGCTGCCCGGTTGCCGCGCCCCGTCGCATCGGGGTGCCGAACCGCAGATACCGACCGCATGGCCGGTTCGCGCTCGATCAGCCCGTCGACGAGGCGCGGGATCTCACTGCGTTCGATGCCGATGTCGCGCAGCAGGCGATTGTCCATGCCTTGAAGCGCTTCGATCATTTTCCGGCGCTGAAACTTGCGGAATGCGGCCCGAAGCCAAAGGCGAAACGCGCCGGGCTTGCGGCCGCGCTGACTGGCAATTCGGGGGGCGGAAGGGTTGCTGGCTATGAAGAGGTTGGGGTGCATGTCATGCTCCATGAGGCGAAAACTGAACCGGGACGCAGGCACCACGTCAGCCGGACAATCCGCTTGCAGGGACCGGCTTGGCGCGCGCGCCATGTCGACTGATCTGAAAAAGATCGAGAAACCCCCGAGGCGCGGACAGGCACGCGGCCTGATCCCGCCCGGGGTTACCGGCGGTTCAGTGTGTTTCCTGCGTTCAGCAGGAACCTCGTATGAAGACTGAACAGGGTCATGATGGGGATATCGGCAATCCGCCTTTGGTTATCAAGGGCAGGGCGGGGCCTGCGACTTTCTGGCACCTTTTGCAGGGCTCCGGGCCCGCGAAACGCGCGCCCCGGCGGTGCAGGCGGCAACGGGCAAGGCCGGACCCGTCGCGTGACGGGTCGCGGCTGGCGGTCGGAAGGCGCGCGCGTGCCTGCGCACTTGGGGCCGTGGGCAGAAGGTGAAGTTGAACGGAGGCGCCCAACAGAAGCCTCCGCAACTGTCGGAGAGAGGGGGGCATGCGGATGGCAGGCCTGCTGCCCCGTCACGTCGATGCCCTGCGCCTCATGCGGGGCTGTTGTCGTGGGTCTCGACCGAGGATGCCTCGGGCTCGGCCAGCCCTTCGATATCCGAGAGCATCGTCATCGCGTGTGCGGCGTAGGGCCCGATCCAGCGCTTCTGGACGTCATGGATCGGCAGCGCGTCGAGATGGTTCCAGCGTTCGCGCCCGCGCCGTTCGACAACCACCAGCCCGGCCTTCTCCAGCACCGACAGGTGCTGCATCACCGTGCAGCGGTCGAGATCCGTCAGCCGCGCGCAAAGCGCGCCGGTGGTCTGCGGGCCGTCCTTGATCAGGTCGAGAATCCGCCGACGCGCCCGGTGGCCAAGCGCCTTGAACAGGGCGTCGAATTTGTCTTCGGTTGACATGTTATGTTTTTATAACATGATTGAGGGAAAGCAAAGGAGATTCGCATCATGGACCTCAGGTTCACCGTGGCGGGGCGCATATCCAAACCCGTCGAAGAGGTCTTCGAGGCCGTGGTCGCCCCCGAGCGCCTGTCGAAGTATTTCACCACCGGCGGGGCGCGGGGGCGGCTGGAAACCGGGGCCGAGGTGACCTGGGATTTCCACGATTTTCCCGGCGCCTTCCCGGTTCTGGTGCAGGAGGTCGTGCCGAACGAAAGGATCGTGCTGCAATGGGAGGCGGACGGCACAACCGCCACCTGGACGACCGTGACCATGGAGTTCAGCGCGCTGGACGACGGGCGCAGCCTTGTGCGGATCAGCGAATTCGGCTGGCCCGAAACCCAGGCCGGCCTGACCTCGTGCTTCGGCAACTGCGAAGGCTGGACGGCGATGCTCTGCGCCATGAAGGCCTGGCTGGAGCACGGCATCAACCTGCGGGACGGTTTCTACAAGTAGCCAAGATCGAAAGAGGAGAGGCATCCCATGGAAGCCGGAAAGAACATTGCCATCAAGGTTCCCCTGCATCGCTGGGAAGACACCGTGGCCTTTTACCGGGACAAGGTCGGGCTGCCGGTCGCCCGCGAGCTGGACGACAGCACGGGGTTCGTCTTCGGCGCCCTGACCCTGTGGATCGACCGCGTCCCGCACCAGAGCCAGGTGGATGTGTGGATCGAACTCTTCGACGACGATCCCGACGCCGCCCTGTCGCGCCTTGGCAGCCCCAGGCGGGATGAACTGGAACCGCTGACCAATGTCACCGGGCACTGGACGTCGGACCCCGCCGGGACGGTGATCCTGCTGCGCAAGGAGCAGATGGGCTGAGCGGGAAAACGGGCGGCTTCGCCGGTTGCCCGGCCGGATGAGTCTATCCCGCTTCGGCCTGTTCGCGCCATGAAATCCGACCAAGAGGGTCCGCTTGCGCCGGGGCTGTCAGGCCGGTTCCGGCGCGGGCAGGGCGATATCGGCAAGGGTCGAGCGGTTGAGGCTCTCGATAAAGGACATCTCGGCCACCCGAAGCCGGGACTTCAGGCGACAGCATCCGTCGATTGTGCATTCGCCGCCGTCCGGCTGAAGGCATTCGACCAGCGCCTGACCCTCTTCCAGCAGGCGCACCACATCCCCCAGCCGGATCTCCGCGGGCGCGCGGGCAAGGGTGGCGCCGCCGCCGCCGCCGCGGCGGGTCTGCACCAGCCCGGCCCGGCCGAGTTTCTGCATGATCTTGATGAGATGGTGGCGCGACAGCTGGAATTCCTCGGCCAGATCGGCCGTGGAAAACGCCCGGTCCGGCGCGCTGGCAAGACGCATCAGCATGCGGAGCCCGTAGTCGGTGAAAGAGGTCAGGCGCATCTGGTCTCCGTGAAGTGGTATTTACAGTGCCTGTTATCGCGCGTATCCAGAAGCGTGAACAGCCCCGGCGCGCAGAGCCTGCCTTGTCCGCGCGACGGAATGCATCTCTTGCAGCGCGGAGTTCGAAAATGGGCAACGGATCCAACAGCTTCAAGGGTCGTGGCGGCCATGCTTCCCCGCCCTGCATGGCGGCGGAGGTCGATCCCCGGTATTTCGATCCCCTCGCGGTGGACCCCGAACAGGCGCGTGACGTGGCCCGGTGGCGCAGGGCGGAACGCGAGCGGCTGCGCGCGGCGCGCCGGGCGCTTGCCGCACCCGAACGGAAAGCCGTCGGGGATGCGCTGATGGCCGGGCTGGAGAGGCTGCTTGGCGCAGAGACGGTCGGGGCGGGGGACGAGATCGTCTCTTTTTACTGGCCGATCAAGGACGAGCCGGACCTGCGCCCATTGATGACCGCGATGCACGCTGCGGGCCGCCGTATCGCCCTGCCGCTGGTCGAGACGCGGGCGGCGCCGCTGGTGTTCCGCCTGTGGACCCCGCAAACCCGGATGCAGCGCGGCCACTGGAACATCCCCGTGCCGCCACCGGAGGCGCCCGAGGTGGTGCCGGACGTGGTGCTTGCGCCTTTGATGGGCTGGGACGGCGCTGGGTATCGTCTGGGCTACGGCGGCGGGTATTTCGACCGGACGCTGGCGGCGCTGTCACCACGGCCCTTCCGGATCGGTGTGGGGCTCGCCTCGGCACAGCTGCCCACGATCTACCCGCAACCCCACGATATTCCGATGGATGTCATCCTGACGGAGCGCGGGACAGAGGTCAGCGCATGACGCCGGACCGGGCCGAGATCGCGCGGCAGCTCTTCGAGGGGATGCCCGACGCGCTGGTGGTCGCGGACCGCGCGGGCATCATCCGGCACTGGAACGGCGGGGCCGAGCGGATCTTCGGCTTTGCCGAGGGCGAGGCGCTTGGCCGGTCGCTGGATATCATCACGCCCGAGCGCCTGCGTGCGCGGCACTGGCGCGGCTACGAGACAACCATGCGGACCGGCCACACGGAATACGGCGCGGGCGACCTGCTGGCGGTGCCCGCGCTTCGGAAGGACGGGGCGCAGATTTCGATCCAGTTCTCCATCGTGCCCCTGCGCGACGCCGAGGGCGCCTTGCAGGCGATCGCGGCGATCATGCGCGACGTCACCGAGGACTTCGAGGACCGCAAGAGGCTGCGCCGCGCGCTTCGTGAGGCGGAAGGCTGACGAAGCGCGCGGCGGTCAGGCCGGAAGGATCACCCCGCGGCCCGCTTCATGCATGGCGGTGTCGGCGCGGATGGCGGGGTTGCCAGGGCGGGCGGCATGGCCCGGCAGCGCAAACAGGTATCAGACCACGGCGGCCCGGACGCGGATGGCGCCGCACCCGCATGGCAGGTCTGGAAGCGGCCGGGTCCATGGGGCGCCGCACCCGGCCCGCAGTCATGTGAGGGCGGTGCGCAGATCGCGACGCCCGGTTAGGCCCATCATCAGAGCGGTATCAGCAACAGAAGGATGCTCATGATCGCCCCGCCGGAGGTGAATGCCGGTCCGATACGAGCTGGGCGCGGGCCTCGGCGCAAAGGGCTCTCAGGCGCTGCGCCGCCGGGACAATCGCGTCGATGTCATCCGCGCCGGTGCCACAGTAAAGCGGCATCTGTTCCAGCGCCCCGCTGGTGGTGCGCAGGGGCGAATCCGTGCTCTGGCGCAGCCGCGGGGTGGGGCCGTCGTAGGCGATCACCTCACGGACGATCTTCTCGGGGTCATGTCCCATCAGGGTCGGGCCGAAGGCCTCGGTAACGCTGTTGCGCAGAACGCGCACCGCCGATCCCATGGGCCAGTTCAGCACGAAGCCGTCGGTCAGCACGGTATCCGCGCCCCGGGCGGTCACGATCCGCTGCTTGTGATAGTCGTGGGCGAAGGATTCCTCGGTGGCCAGAAAGGCGGTGCCGCACTGCACCCCCTGCGCCCCAAGCGTCAGCGCCCGGGCCAGCGCCTTGCCCGAGCCGATGCCACCCGAGGCGACAACCGGCAGGGCCGTGACGTCCAGCACGGAGCGGAGCAGGTCGAAGGTCGGGCTGCGCCCGTGCACGTGTCCGCCCGCGTTCTGCCCCTGTGCGATCAGCACATCCGCACCGGCGGCCTCGGCCTCGCGTGCTGCGGGCAGCGTGCCGACCTGATGCAGCACAAGGGCGCCTGCCGCCTTCACCCGGGCGATGGCCTCGGGCAGGACGTCCCAGAAGAACGAGAAGATCGCGACCTCCATCGTCAGGCAGGTTTCGATCTGCCGGTGCAGCAGGGCGGGCTCGGTGGCTGCGGGGATGAGGTTGACGGCGAAGGGGCGGTCCGACAGCCGGCGGTAGGCCTCGATTTCCGAGCGGATGAGCGAAGGCGCCTCGCGCACCATCCCCAGCGTCGGGAAGCCGCCGGCATTGGCGACCGCGGCGGCCAGTTCGGCGCGCGCGACGCCGCCCATGCCAGCAAGGATGACGGGATAGTCGCATCCCAGACGGTCGCACAGGGGCGTGCGGAGGGAGCCGGAACCGGCGGTCATGACGTGCTCTCCTTCAGGCGCAGCTTCAGATCGTCCCGCAGCACCACCGCCTGATTGTGCTCCCGGTCCTGCGCGGCAAAGAGCAGGGGGGCGGGGCGTGCCCGGCACCACGCAAGGCAGCGCCCGACCGCGTCCGCCTTGTTCGCCAGTTCGCGCAGGGGGCGGTTGCGGAAGGCGCCCCGTTTCTGCGGGTCGTGGCCGAACCATGCCCCGAGCGCGCCGGTCGGCGCGCTGTCCCCGATCCAGTCGTCGTGCCGCAGCGCTGCTTTCGAGACCCCGCGCGGCCAGATCCGGTCTACCAGCAGCCGCGCGCGGCCCCTGTCGGGCGCCTTGTCGGGAACGCGGGCGATGTCGATATCGGGGTGCCGGGCCATGCCTGCCGCCTCACGCCAGTTTCGGGATGCCGCCGCCCCGGGCATCCTCGACCGCGAAGCTGAGCGACCGGGCGATGCGCTCGGCCCGCTCGATGACATGGGCGGCGCCTGCGGCTGTGCAGATCTCTGTCGCGGTCTCGCGGAAGAGACAGAGCCAGCGCTCGAAATGACCCCGGTCGATGGGCAGGCCGATATGCTTGGGCACAGGGGCGCCATGGTAGCGGCCCGTCATCAGGGCGACCGAGGACCAGAAGGCGGTCATCCGCTCCAGATGCGGCGGCCAGTCGTCGATGCGCGCCGCGAAGATCGGGCCAAGCACCGGATCCCTGCGGATCTTGTCGTAGAAGGCATAGACCAGCGCGCGCAGCACCCCGTCATCAAGCCCGGTCCTTGCCTCGATCTCGGCGGTGGTCGCCGGTCGCGCGGAGGGGCTGCGAGAGGGCGGTGTCTGGGTGGAGGTCATCGGTGTGGCACCTTGGACGCAGTTGTCCTGTTGTGGTAGGGCTCTCAACTGGTATTGTAAATGCTTATTGAGGCCGGCGCAATCGAACGACGCCGCGCAGAACCCCGTGGGCGAAGGCGGCAGGGGGCCGGGATCAGGACAAGGGGCGCGATGCATTGAGCGAGGTATCCAGAACCGACAGCGGCTTCGTCGTAGAGGCCTCCGCCCTCGCTCGGGCCTTCGGGATCACGGAAACGCAGGTCCGGGAAGAGATGCGGACCGGCCTTATCAGCAGCCGCTCCGAGATCGGGGAGGGCGCGGACGAAGGACGTTGGCGCATGACCTTCTACCGTGCCGACCGCGCCTTCCGTCTGGTGGTCGATGCCGAGGGCGCGGTGCTGTCGCGGGGTCGCTTTCCGGTCACGCCGCGGCCACGGTCCGGGCGCCGGGATTGACACCCGTCGGGCGGCAGGCAACCATAACCCCATGGTCAGGCACCCGATCACGTTTCGGTTTCTTCTGCTGAACCGCCCTTAGCCCCGGGCGGTTCGTGGGCGTTTCACACGCAGCGATCTCCCGGGGGTATCTCGAACAAACGCTGAGATTGTCGGAGGTCTCTCCGGGGGGAAACATGGCCATACCTGACGCGACAGGGTCAACGATACCGCAGAACGGAACATTCGATACAGACGGCAAGGATTGCAGGTGCCGCCTGACAGCCGCCGACCGGCTGCAGATCGAGAGGTTCCTGAGCTTCGCCGGCAACAGCAGTGTCGTCTACTCCCAGCGCATGCTGGATCTGCTGAACCGGAAGCTGCAGGCGGCGGTTGCGATAGAGGGGGCCGCGCCACCGGACATTGCCAGCTTCGGGCGCTACATTTCCTGCGTTGTGGATGAGACGGAGACCGAAAGCGGGGTTCTCAGTTTCGGTCTGGTGGCGCGCGCCGGAGAGATCCCCGTTCATTCGCTTCTGGGGGCCACGCTCATTGGCTTGACGGTCGGGCAGCGCACGCGGCTCATGTCCGAGGACGGCACCAGCCGGTCCTTGGTGGTCACCCGGGTGGGCGCGCCGCTTGCCGTGTAGGACGGGGGCCGGTTGCGGCCCCGGTCGGGCCGCTTGGGTATCCGACCCGGAGGCCATGGGCGCCGCTGCCCACGCGGGCGTTCGGTGCCACAGGGCGTTTTCCGGCCCGGCCCGGAAGGACCGGTCCGGCCCGCCCCGGCACCCGCCGCAGCACGATCCTGCCGAGTTTGACTTGGCGTCAGAAACTTCATAGCGTTGCCCGATGTCTGTGTGCTCATCCCAAAACAGAGGCCGGGCTTTTCCCGGATCTCTGCTGAACCGCTCCCTGCCCCGGGCAGGGGGCCGTATGGGCTGACCTCACGCTCGGGGATCTTCTTCACCAACAGCTTTGACGTCTTGAGGCTCGCGCGCTGCGGGCCGAGGAGAAGATATGCGACCATCAAGTGAAGTGGCGGCTTTCGCGGGCCGGTCAGGCAACGGGGCTGTGGCGATTGACAGCCCGGCCTTCGCAAACGTGCAGGCCATGCGCCCGATCCGATCGGTTCTGTCCCAGCGGGACTTCCTGCGCCTTCAGGAGCTGCGCAGGCAATGCGCCGCGATCGAAAGCGGTGTCTTTCCGCTGCTCACCCACCTGATCCGGGTCAAGCTTCAGGATGCTCAGGTCCTGATTCCTGCGGAAGAGGCGGGGCCGGTGGCCAGCCTGGGCTCGCGTGTGACCTTCTCTATTCGGGGCACGGCACCGCTATCCCGGACCCTCTTTGACGAGGGGTTTGCACATGATCAGGCCGGTATCCCGATCAAGACATTCCTCGGGGTTACCCTGCTGGGGATGACGGCGGGGCAGAGGGTGCCTCTGCTGAACGCGGATGGGACGACAGAGCCGCTCGAACTTGTGGCGATCCCGAGCCAGGTCGCGCCGAGGTAGCCGCGCCCATGCAACGGACAGGCGCAGGACGCGGTGTCGATCCCTTTTCGGCGCAGGGGGTTAACGGCTCTGTGCCGAAAAGGGTTCGGAGATATTATGAGATATTATGACAAGACAGTTGCGAAGACGGTTCGAAGCGGTCGTGGCCGCCATTGGCCTCGCCCGGCTGCCCGGCGCCTTGGGTGCCGAGATCGACGGGCATGGTCCCGATGCCTGGCGGGTGCCCACCCCTCCGGCGGGCAGCAGGGCTCTACGAGATCGTCAGGGAATACCTGCTCGCGTTGGGGACCATCGATACACCGGTTCTGGTCGAGCCGATCCGGCAGGTGCCGCGCCAATGGAGCTATGCGCCTGACGCCAGAGTCGACCTGACCAAAGGTGAGATCCTGACCAGCGACATCCGCAGTGGCGCCAGCGCGGTCATCAATCGGTGGGGGTATTGGGAGGCTATCCCAGCGGAAACCTGAGCCGTGGATCACGATCCGCTGACCCGCGAACCGAATGGACTGCGACCTGCGACGGGTTTCCGCAAATCGAGACCCGGAGCGCGGCCCTGTTCCATGCCCGGTTTCAGGCGGTCGGCTCCACCAAGGCCACGGTGGCGAACGAGATGGCACGGTCGACACGCCCGTCTCCTGCGTCCAGACCACGGCGAAAAGCGAACACGGCGTCGAGGCGGACTATGCCAACGCCGACATTGACGACTACGTCCAGTTCGATGTGCATCTGCGGCCCTGCGGGGTCAGTGCTCTCATTGCGGGAGAGATCGGCGTGCTGCTGGAAGTCTTCGGCAGGGACGGGGCTGTCCAGGGCTGGACATGGTATCACTGGAACCATGATCGGATCGAGCAGACCGGCGGCGGGGCCTGCAACGTCGAGCTGGCCCGCTTCTATGACGGGATGCGGCGCGTCTCGCTTTCGGTTCCGGCTGGTTCTGGCGCGGGCGATGTGACCTGTCGCCTCCTGTCTGTTGATCCGGCGGCGGTCTGGCTGTTAGGTGACACATCTTCTTACAGTGATGGCGGAAGGTAGGGGATGACCCCGGTTGAAGGCGGATAGGCCATGGAAAACAAGGGGTTCCGATGCCCGGGGAGATGGGGTGACAGAGCGACCTCATGTTTTTCAGTAAACGGGAAAATGGGCGTTTCTGGACCGTTTTCGGCGAAACCGGGTGGCTTGGCTTGGTCGAGGCCGGGAGAAGCGTGAACGCTATATAAAAAAGGGTTCAAACGGTTGTTAAACCGCCTCTGGCTGGCCGTTTTCGAACCCGAAAACGGTTCCGGAACTGCGAAATCGCTCGCGCAGTTCCGGGAGTATTTCGCAGAACGGGATTAATGTAGAGAAAACATGAGTATGGCAGGCGTGGGCCCTGTGGATGGCAGATCCAAACTGCGAAACGATTCTCGGCCTCTGAACCTACTTGATCGACCAAATGAACTCGTTCGCGCACATAAGCGCGGTGGCGTTTCTATCTTCGTCCATCCAAGCCGAAAGCACCTTTCCGTGCTTCATCAACGTGGCGTAGTATGGCTTTTCGACGCTTGGCTTGCCATAGCTATTGCTGGCGCTCACGTAGCCACAGACAACAACATCACCGCTACCCCGCCGTCTCGCCTCATAGCGCCCAAAAACTGCGCTGGCAGGATTAATCAGCACATCCTTAACCGACGCTTGAACATCTCTCAGCTGAGCGGGGTTCAGATGATACGGCCCGATTGGCCCATCTGGCACGCTGGTGTCCATGAAGAGTTCCCGAGGATAGAATGCGACGCCCAAAATGATGACAATGCCGGCAACCAAACAGGCACGAACGAGCGATGGCTTGATGTCTAATCCTTAAATCCGTGCTATTGCGGCGCGCACCTGGCCGATCGGAGCGATCTCGTTCGCATCGTCGCCAGAGTAAATCTCATCCTCTGTGTTCGGATTGTCGCCCATCAGGATGACGCCGCCGATGCTGGGCAGTACGCGCTTGAGGCGGACAGCGTCTCCATGGCGGATGACGAAGATCTTGTTGGGCTCGAATATCCGAACCGAGAAGTCCACTAGGATCAGCGAGCCAGCGCGGATGGTGTTGCCCATGCTGTCGCCGGTGACTTCGAGAAGACCGCAGTCGGTTCCCTTGATGCCGATACTGGCCAGCCAACTCTTGGGAAAGGTGACGTAACTGTCAGGCGCTTCATCATAGTTAACGGCACCGTTTCCCGCAGCGACCGAGACGTCATACCGGGCCACACGGACGTATTCGGCTTGGTCGAACGGCTCCGGCGCTGGTGCTGCGTGCAGGGCTTTCCCGCGCGAGAGAAACATCTCGCCCTGACCGTGTTCAAGCCAGATTGTGTTAATCTGAAAGTTCTCTTGGAGCTTCTGAGCAAGCTTCTTGGATACTGCGACCTTGCCGGTCTCGACGACGCTAATGGTGGACGCGCTGACGCCTAGCATCTTCGCTAAGCCCTTCTGATCCAGACCTAATTCTAGCCTTGCTGCGCGTAGCCGCGCATTGGCGCTGTCCGCCATGCGAAAAATCCCCTTGCAAAATGAATCTACTTCAATATTGTGATTGAAGTAGATTCATTTGATGCGTCCTCGTCAAGGAAAACTTATGACAACCTATCAGCAGAAATACCAGCCGGGGCCTGTGTTTCATGACGCGTTTCTAGCCGGATTGAAGGCGCGGACGATCAGTGCGACCGACTTTGCCGCTCGGAACGGGCTTAGCCACCAGATCCTTCGGCAGTACTCCTGCGGGTCCATCGACGGGGCCAAGTCGCGAGAGATGCGCGAGAAAATGATCTTGGAGGTCGGTCCAGACTTGTTCGCCGTCCTGTACCAAGCGCGCTTGGAAGTTGGGGTAGCGTCGTGAGCGCTCGAAACGACACCGTCGTCCGCGCCCATGCTCTGGGTCTCGGATTGACCGATCTTGAGCGGATCGCTTTGGGCGTCACGCTGATCCAGACCGTGTTGACCCCGGATCGCGCCGTGCAAGTGGCGCAGACCGGGAGGGTTATCAACGAACACGCCGAAGCCCTGGCGGGTGCGGCAATGGAACTTCCGGGCTGGTCCCCTACGGACCGCTGGAGATCTCCGATGTGCGCATCGGCGAGACCTCGGTGGAAGACTACGACGAGGTCCAGGTGGAGCTCCGCGAGGGGCTCGACGCCGACGTTCCGGTAACGAACACGCCGATGCAGGTCATCGAGGAGGCCGGACAGGTCGAGTTGATTTACGAGTTGCCGCAGGACGAGAACGGCAACCCCGTAGGCGTGGAACGTGTCGAAAGCCCCGTCGTGCGCACCACCGCCGCCAATACCGTTCGGGTCAATCTGATCTTCTTCTTCCCCAGCCTCTTCCACATGGAGAGTGACGGTGGCCTCGATCCGAACCGCGTCGACCTGCGCATCGAGCAGCGCCTGCGCGGGACCGGGACGTGGGATACCGTCGAGAGCCGCTTCCGGGTTGAGGAGAAGAAGAACGGCCCCTTTTTCCGTTCCTATGGCTGGACCACACCCTCGCGCGGGACGTGGGAGGTGCGCATCACCCGGATCTCGAACAGCGATGCCGGTACGCGCAACAGCGTCAGCTGTTCCCTCGTGGCCATTCAGAGCTTCCGGCCCGAATACCCGATCAACCTCGACGCCATGTCCGCGCCGCTGGCGCTCTGTTCGGTCCGGGTCCGCGCGACCAACAACCTCTCCGGCACTCTCAACTCGCTTAATGCCCTGGTGAAGCGCCGGGCGCTGACCTGGACGGGATCCGCATGGGCCACCGGCACCAGCCGCAATCCCGCCAGCGCCTATATCTGGGCGCTGCAGGGGCCGGGCAATCCCAACCCCGTGCCCGACGAACAGATCGATTGGGTGGGTCTGCGCGACTGGTCCACCTTCTGCGACGAGACCGGCCTGACCTACGATCGCGAACACCGCGCATTCGAAGGCCTGATCGACCGGCTCAAGGCCATTGCCCGCGCCGGCCGCGCCAGCCCCTGGCACGACGGCGTGCGCTGGTCGGTCACCATCGACCGCGTGCCCGAGGTGATCGCAGACCAGATCACGCCGCGCAACAGCCGGAACTTCGCCGGCACCCGCACCTATCCCAAGCCGCCCCATGCTGTCCGGGCAAGGTTCAAGGACCGGACCAACGACTATGCCGACGCCGAGGTCACGGTGCGTTGGCCCGGCCATACCGGGCCGATCACCCTGATCGAGCAATGGGACGCCACGGGAAAGACCGACCCGGCCGAGATCCAGCGCGAGATCTACCGGCAGATGCTGACGGTCATCCACCGGCGCGACCGCTGGAGCGTCGAGCAGGACGGGGCGATCCGGCACGCGACCCGCGGTGACTGGGTCTGGCTGTCGCATTACAATCTCGCGCGCGGCCACGCGGCAGGCCGCGTCGTCTCTGTCGCGGATGCGCTGGTCGTGCTCGACGAAACCGTCGAGATGCAGGCGGGGCAGACCTACGGCATCCGTTTCCTGCGCTTCGACGAAGAGGACACCATCGGCGACAGCACCCTGTCGCAGGTCCAGACGGTGCCGGGGGTGACGCGGGCGCTGCGGATCGTCTCGGGCGACATGCCCGCCGTCGGCGACCTTGTGACTTTCGGCGTCCTGGCTGAGGTCGGAGAGCAGGCGCTCGTCCTCGATGTCGAGCCGGGCGAGGATTTCAGCTACACGCTGACGCTTACGAACGCCGCGCCCCAGATCGACGCCCTGACCGCGTCCTTCGAGCCGGAGGATTGGGACAGTGTCGTCGGGCAGGTGGTCGACATCGGTATCGACCCGCTGGCGCCGAGCTTCCGCGGCGTGCGGACCACGGCGGCCGAGGGCGTCTACGGCGACGACGCCCGCACGCTCGCGGTCACCCTGGGGCCGGACGCAACCGACACGGCCCTGATCGCCGGGCTGGAACTGGAGCATCGCCTGATCGGCGCCGGGTCCTGGTCGGCGTTGACCGCCGACACCGCCACGAAGACATTCGAGCTGTCCTACGATCTGGACGACGTGGTCGAGCTGCGCGGCCGCGCGCTGGATTTCGACGGCGACTACGGTCCCTGGACAGCAGTCAGCGCCTTCACGGTCGGGTCGGACGCAGGCCCGGTTCCTGTGGTGCCCGACACGGCTGCGATCTCGGTGACGGGCGGTTTGGGCCGGGCGGCGCTGATCCTCTCGCACGGCGATCCGAATACCCGCGCGATCCAGATATTTCGCACCGCCGAGGGCGATGCGCTCGACGTCGAAACGGACGCGGTCGGGGAGCCGGTGCGGCTCCTGGCAGGTGCCTCCGTGGCCTATACCGATGGCGACGCCACGCGCATCGACCTCGTGACCGATGGCAGCTTCGAGAACCCTTCCGAATGGACGGCCGCCGATGGTTGGCTGGTCAGCGGCGGTGCTGCGACCCATACGCCGGGCAGCGCCAGCGTCCTGAGCCAGTCCCTGCCGACCGGGATCTCTGTCACGCATCGTGGTCAGGTGACGATCTCCGGCCGGACCGCCGGTTCCATCGCTCTGCGCCTGACGGGCGGGGCAGACGTCTCGACTGCCGCGATCGATGCCAACGGTCAGATCCTCTTCACGCTGACAACGACCCTCGCGAACACCGGCTTCGAGATCGTGGCGACCGCCGATTTCGACGGCAGCCTCGAAAGCGTGACGCTCCTGCGCGAGACCGCCGCTTCCGCGCCCGCCGGCACATACGATTACCGCTTTGCGGCTTTGAACGAAGACAGCGTGGCCTCGGCCGTTTCGGCGGCCGTCAGGGTCACGATCCTATAGGGGACAGCAACCATGTCAGGCATACGGATCACCGATAAACCCACAATTCCCGTCGCCGACGCGCTCGTCGGGGTGCGCCGGGGCAGCACGGGCCTGATCGGGAGCGATGCCCTCGCGACGCAGATCGCCGGGACGGGCGCGGTAGCGGCCCGGCTGGAAGAGCTGCGTAGCCAGATAACGTCTGGGCTATTGGTGGCCGCGACGTGGTCCGACCTCGAACAACTGGCCGGGGCGGTCGACGGCGAGGGTGCTGAGGTCCTGGACAGCGACGGGGGCACGCACGGCCAGGCCACGGCTACCGGCTACGACGGCGACACGGCTGACAATGCCGGCCGCTACTCCTGGAAGGCCTCTTGGGGGCGCTGGGTGCGCATCGGTGACACCGGCCTCGCCGGCAAAGCCTCGCTCTCCGCCGTGCAGACCCACGCGACGGCGACCGACAATCCCCATGGTGTCACGGCTGCGCAGATCGGCGTCGAGGCAGGCGCCGATGTGACCGACGCGGAGAATGTCGGCGCTACGATCCATGGTCGCCCCGGCAAGGCCAGCATCGCCGACACCGACACCTTCGCGGGGATCGACAGCGAGGACGACGACGCGCTGGTGAAGTGGAACTGGATGGTGGTGAAGACCGGCATCCGGAACGCTTTGGGCGGGCTGATCGCGGCCGCGACAGCGAAGGAGACGCCGACCGATGGAGATCTGCTCGCGGTGTCGGACAGCGCAGCGTCGGATACCACGAAGAAGCTGAGCCTGTTGACCCTCTGGAACTACATAAAGGGCAAGGCCGACGCTTCCTATGCCACGGTGGCACAGGGTGCGACAGCCGATGCGGCGGTGCAGCCGGGCGATCTCTCGACAGTGGCGACCTCGGGCAGTTACGCCGACCTGGCGGACCTGCCGCCGCTGGGCACGGCGGCGGCGCAGGCTGCGACGGCCTTCGCGACCGCCGCGCAGGGCGCGACGGCCGATGCAGCGGCCCCTGCGATCGATCTTGTGACGCAAGCCCCTGCCACGCGCCCGGGGGAGGCCCCGCAGAGCTTCGGTACGGCGGTGATCGGCGCGGCTGCGGATATTGACCCGGCAATCGATACCGGCGGCGTCACGGCTATCGAGGATGGGACGCTGGGCCGCGCCATCCAGATCGAGAACGTGGCGACCTGGATCGCCCCGCGCCAGCCGACGGCCGTCCGGCCCGGCCGGGTCTATCGCCCACGGTTCGTTGCGCGGCGGTCTGACGATCCGGCGGACCCGCTGTCGGATGGTGTGGAAGTCGGGATCCGCTGGCTTGCCCAAGACAAGACCGGTTTGACGGGCGGCGCCGGCGACCGGGTGCTGCAAGTCACCGGAATGCCGTCGCCGGGCATCTGGGTCTCCGACGACGTTACCCTGTCCATCGACGTGCCCGGCGTTGATCACACGATCCCCTCCGCCGCGGTCTACGGTCGGCCCTGGATCCGGACCTACGGCACCGATCACGTGACGGTTGTCTCGGAGATCGAGCTTGTCGACATCACCGAAGCCTTCCTGCTGGTGGCTTCGTTGGGCACGGCATCCCAAGAGGATGCCGCGGCCTTCGCGACGGCTGCTCAGGGCGGCAGGGCGGACACGGCGGTGCAGCCGGGCGACCTCTCTGCCGTCGCGAGCTCGGGCAGCTACGGCGATCTCTCGGGTAAACCGGTGCTGGGCACCGCTGCGGCGCAGGCCGCCGACACCTTCGCCTCCGCCGCCCAGGGCGACAAGGCGGACACGGCGGTGCAGCCGGGCGACCTCTCTGCCGTCGCGAGCTCGGGCAGCTACGACGATCTCTCGGGTAAACCGGTGCTGGGCACCGCTGCGGCGCAGGCCGCCGACACCTTCGCCTCCGCCGCCCAGGGCGGCAGGGCGGACACGGCGGTACAGCCGGGCGACCTCTCTGCCGTCGCGAGCTCGGGCAGCTACGGCGATCTCTCGGGCAAACCGGTGCTGGGCACAGCTGCGGCGCAGGCCTCCGACACCTTTGCCTCCGCCGCCCAGGGCGGCAAGGCGGACACGGCGGTGCAGCCGGCGGCGCTGGAGGTGGAGGTTGCCTTGCGGGCGTCCGGGGACACCGCCCTGTCGCAGGGCCTCGCCGCGCTGGACGCGGAGACGAGCCATGCCCTGGCCGGCAAGGCCGCGCTTGTCCACGATCATGCGATCGCCGCCATCGACGGGCTGGAGGATGGTCTCGCCTCTGCCGGCGCGGGGCATCAGCCGCAGCCGGGGATGCATCCGACGCTCTTCAGGGATGCGGCGTCCGGCGGATCCGCCTATGGAGCCGGTGACACGGTCAGCACGGCCGAGGGGCCGGCCCTGCGTCTGGTCGGCGAGGCGCTGGCAGTGCTCGGCCGCCGGGTCCAGATCGGGCCGGAGGACGCCGACGAGCTGCGCTTTCGGGTCATGCGCTCCGCCTCGATCGAGGACCCCGCCGGCGACGGCGTCCGGTTTGGCGTCATCTGCTACGGCGCGACCGGCGCGCCGCTGCCGGGGGCGTCCGGGTTCTTGGTCCTGGCCACCGAGGTGGACATCGACGCGGAGGGCGAGACGGTCGGGCTGCGCCGCGTCGTCGGTCGCGGCGCCTCGGGCGCCGTCGAGACCACGCTCCCGGCGGCCTGCCGGTCCTACGCGCCTGCGGTGCGCAGCTACGGGGCCAATCCGGGCCTCGATGTCATCACTCTGGAGCGGCAGCGGATCACCGCCGCCGCGATCGGGATCGGCGTCGGTGCCGACGCGGCCGGTCCGCTGGCCGCACGCGGCGCCCATGACGGCGAGGCTTCCGGGTTCATCTACGCCGCCGTCGGGGGTGGCGACTGGGAGTATTACATCCGGACCGGTGAAAGCGGCTGGTCCGGCCCCCAGACCTTCAAGGGTGCGACCGGGCAGCCGGGCCTGGCGCCCGAGGAGGCCGAAAGGCTGCTGGCCATGCTGACGCCGGAGGGCGGGCTGGCGCTGCCCTCGCTCGACGCTGTCGGGGCGATCACGATGGACGCCGCGTCCGGTGAGGTGCTTGCGGCCCTGACGCCCGACGCGACGGGCTTTCCGGCCTCTACGACCAAGGCGATGATGGCTCTGGTCGCCTCGCGGCATGTGGTGGACTGGTCCGAGGAGATCACTGTCCAGGCCGAGGACGAGGATGGCTCGGTTATGATAGAGGGCGATGTGGTGACGCTGGAGGGTCTCCTGAACTGCGCCATGATCGTTTCGAATGACGCGAGTTGCGACATCATCGCCCGCCATGTCGGACCGCTGATCGACCCGGAAACCGAAGATCCCATTGCGACGTTCATCGCCGCGATGAACACGCAGGCTGCGGCGCTTGGGATGGACGCCACGACATACACGAGGACCTTCGGCGACAGTGAGGGGGCCGAGATCACCGCGCGCGACCTCGCCACGCTCTGGCGGTACATCTACCGGAACGCGCCGCTGATCGTTGAGATCTCGGAGAAGTCCGGCGCGACGCTGACGCGGACCGGGCCGAACGCGCGCACCACGACCCTGCGACACAGCTTCGACTGGATCCAGGCGGGCAACGTGCCGGCCGTGGGCGGTGGCAAGACAGGCACCAGCGGGTTCGCCGGCGCGAACCTCGTCTGGCACGGCACCAGCCGCGATGGCCGCCCGCTGATCCACGCGCTGATCGGGTCGACCGATGACACCAGTCGGCATCTCGCCGCTGCGGCCGTGCAGACGCGGGCGCTGCGCGACTGGACCTATATCGGCGCGCTGCCGGTGCAGGCGCCGTCGACGCCATATGTCCCGCCCCGGGTGGTCGACTGGATGACCGGGCCGCAGGACATCCTCGGGACGTGGACCCGGGCCGGGTCCGCCACATACATCGACGACAACGGGCATCTCGCCGATGCCGGCCCCGACGTGCCGAGATACGACCACGGGCCGAACTCGCTCGGCCTGAGGGGCGCGCTCTACGAGCCGGCCCGGACCAATGCCGTGCCGAACGGCATCGGCAAGGGGTCGGTCGCGGCTGACGGCGTGGAGCTGAACGACCAGCCGACATTCGCAGCCGCGGGCTCCTGGGTGCTCAGCGACACGGGCGGGGCGTCCTCAGCCGCGATCACCGGCGGCAACCTGGTGCTGACCGGCGACGCGGGTTTCGAAGAGGGCCGCGCCGACTTCCAGCTGACGGGGCTGACCGCGGGGCTCACCTACGTTGTCGAGTTTCCCGAAGGCGTGAACGACCAGGCGATCTCGGCCAGGGTGGGCGAGACGCAGGGAGACAATGCGCTGAGCGGGACGCTGGTCATCCAGACCGGTGGCTGGCGGGCCTTCACCTTCGTCGCCTCGGCGCCGACAGCCTGGGTGCGCCTGGCGCGGATCAGCAGCGGCAGCGCCCTGATCCCGGCCTGCTCTATCCAGTCCTGCGGGAAGTTGCCCGCCGGCTGGGAATACACGGGCCTGGTCGGTGTCGTGCCCGTCGTGGTGGCGGCGACGCGGAACGTGGAGGGCTACGACGCGATCGATCTCCGCCTGCGCGGGACGCCGCAGGTCAACGGCACGGCCTTCATCAACTTCGGGTCCGGCAGCGATTCCGCGGCGGCCGTGGCGGGGACGGTCGAGACCTGGGTGACCTCGCTGCACATGCGCCGGATTTCGGGCGCGACCACAAATGTAGAGATCCTCCAGCGTATCTCGGAGCGGGACGAGAACGGCTATTTCAACACGATCTTTGCCAGCAATAGCATCGACGGGATCGCCACGCCGCCAGCGCGGCTGTCGCAGTCCCGGACCTGGGTGAACAAGGGGATCGTCAACCACGATACATCCTATCTCCTGCTGGGGCTGACGATCGGCGTGACTGCGGGCGACCCCTTCGACCTCACGGTGCAGATCGCCAACCCCCAGATGGAGCGCTATCGGGAGCAGGATGGCTCAATTGTTTTCGGTGGACCGACGTCGGTCATCAGGTCCGATCCGGATGACGCCGATACGTGGACCCGGTCGGCCGACATCTGGACCGTGACAGGTCTCGCGGCGGGCCGCTACCTGCAGCACAGCCTCATGAGCACTGAGCGGGACGGATCGGGCACCGCTCTGCCGGTGAGTGAGGTGCAGGTGACCACCTCGGGGAGCCTCATCTACCAGCGGCCGGAGGCGTTCTACGAGCGGCACCTCTTCCGCGTCATGTGGCAGGCCTGGGCCGGCATCCTCGCGTGAAGAGCAATGCCGGTTCTCATCAGTGAAAACCGATCTCCGGCCCGGACCGTTTGAATGGGGTGTTCAATGTCCCGGAAACCGGCACAGCTCAAAACCGCGTTGCTGCAAGTTCTGCTGTAAATCACTGCAAGTTCTGCTGTCACGCTACAGCGGGAAACCATGGGACGCCGCGTGGGAAACCATGGGATGCGGCTCCTCCCTTGGCGTGGGAGGTTATGGACCTTGCGGAGAAATGGCTGTCCGGGGGTGGCAAAGCCCTGCCGACCCGATTCGCTGACGCGGATTTTGCGTGTGTCCTTGTGGATAACTCGGTAAACACCTGCTGTGGGCGACATCGCGCTGGCTGCGTTCTGGTCGATTTACCCTGAGATCCATCTTTCTGTGGGAAATCATGGAACTTTTTCAAAGAAAAATAAGATCAACATCTAGGTGTGATAGTCTGTATCTGCACATTTTATTGCGTCAATGTGGATAAAATAACCGCAATATGTTGATAATTGTGCCACAGTGAAACAATGAGTGGTGGCCTGACGCCGAAGAAAACTGTTGTCACCCATGAATTCCCATGGCATCCCTGGGTCATCGGAAGAGGGACGGGCAAGGGGATAAGAAAACAAACCCCGCACCGAACACCAGAACAATAAAAGAGCAGGTTTCATACAGGCATCCGCCTCTCTTTCGATGACAACAAAGGATCCGGCGCGCGGGCGAGCAGACATCCCCCCAGGTGGCGCGCGCAGTCGGAGACACCCGCTTAGCGGGTCACGCGGCGGGTTGATCAATGGCAGCTGATCAACCCGCCGCTTTTACGTTTCGAGGGGGCAACGGAGGCCGGAGGGACAGTGGGCCGCAGGCTGAGGTTCAGGGGCGAAAGTCGGCACAAGGTCGACAGCAAGGGCAGGGTGTCTATCCCGTCCTCGTTTCGCGATGTCCTGCGCGCCGGTGACCCGGAATGCACCGCCGAAAAGGCCCTGCCCAACTTCGTCATGGTCTACGGCATTCCCGATGCCCCGTATATCGAGTGCTTCACGATCGATGAGATCGAAAGCATCGAAGAGCAGATCGAGGCAATGGATTACGGCGACGAGCGCGATCTGCTTGAGGAAATCTATTCGTCGAACGCCTCCGAGGCCAATGTCGACAACACCGGGCGCATCGTGATCCCGGCCAAGCTGCGCGAGCAGTTCGGCATCGGGTCCGAGGCGATGATGGTTGCCTCGCTGAACCGGTTCCGCATCTGGGATGCCGAGGCCTATGATGCCGAAAAGGCCCGTCGCACAGCCCAGATGAAGACGGATGTGCCGCGCAATCCCCTGCAATTGCTCAATAAGTCCCGGGAAGAATAGATATGGCGGGCGCTGACGATACCGCACGCGCAGACCATGTCCCCGTCCTGCTGGAGCCGCTGCTTGAGGCCGTGGCGCCGGTGACGGGTACATGGATCGACGGCACGCTGGGGGCTGGCGGCTACACGCGCGGCCTGTTGCAGGCCGGTGCGGACCGGGTGATCGGCATCGACCGCGACCCGCTGGCGCATGAGATGGCCGCCGACTGGGCCCCGGCCTGGGGCGACCGGCTGACGCTTGTGCAGGACAACTTTGCCAATATGGATGCCCATGGGCAGGAGGTCGACGGCGTGGTGCTGGATCTCGGCGTCTCGTCGATGCAGCTGGACCGGGCAGAGCGGGGCTTTTCCTTCATGAAGGAGGGGCCGCTCGACATGCGCATGGGGCAGGAGGGGCCGACGGCGGCGGATGTGGTCAACAATGCCGAGGAAGGCGAGCTGGCCGATATCCTCTATATCTTCGGGGAAGAGCGGCAATCCCGGCGGATCGCGCGGCGCATTGTCGAACACCGGCCCTTCACCACCACGCTGGCCCTGGCCGAGGTGATCGAGCGGGCCATCGGGCGCACCAAGCCGGGGCAGGCCCATGCCGCCACACGCTCGTTCCAGGCGCTGCGGATCGCGGTGAACGGCGAGTACGAGGCGCTGTGGCAGGGGCTTATGGCCGCCGAGCGCGCGCTGAAGCCCGGCGGGCGGCTGGCCGTCGTGACCTTCCATTCCATCGAGGACCGGATGGTGAAGCGCTTCTTTCAGGCGCACGGGGAACGCAAGACCCGCGTCAACCGCTACGCCGACAGCACCCCGGAAGAGACCGCGCCCTTCCGAATCCTGACCCGCAAGGCTGTCGGCCCGCGCGCGGACGAACTGGCGCGCAACCCGCGCGCGCGCTCGGCCAAGCTGCGGGTGGCGGAGCGCACGGGCCTGCCGGCCGAAGAGATCGCCTCTGCCGAGATCGACATGCCCAGCCTCGGATTGAAAAGGAGATAACATGCGCAGCGTCCTGTTCATTCTGGCGGCCCTCGCCGTGATCGGGTCTGGCTACTGGGCCTACCACGAGAACTATAGCACGCAGGCAGAGCTGGACCACGTCGACGCCCTGCGCCGCGAGATCGGCGCGGCGCGCGAACGCGTGGCGATCCTGAAGGCGGAATGGGCCTACCTGAACCGCCCCGACCGGCTGAGCGACCTCGCCGAGCTGAACTTCGACCGTCTGGGCCTGCTGCCGCTGCTTCCCGACCAGTTCGACCTGATCGCCAATGTGCCGGAACCGATCCCGGACGTGATCGACCTGACAGAGCCGATCGACGTCACCAGCGCAGGAGCACAGCAGCCATGACCCGCACCCCGCTGCGCCCGCTGGCGCGCATCCTCGAAGCCCGCCAGAAGGGCGAGAACCCCGACGCCATCGAACGCGAGAACCGGCGCATCCGTCACGAACAGATGCGCGACCGGGCGCGGATGCGGGCAGAGGGGCGCCTGCTGGTGCTGGCGGTGATGTTCTTCGGAGCCTTCGGCGTGGTCGGCGCCCGCATGGGCATGCTCTCGGCCTCCGAGCCGTCAGAGCCGCGCGCCGCGACCTCGGGCAACTCGATCATCGCCAGCCGCGCCGACATCGTCGACCGGCAGGGGCGGCTTCTGGCCACCAACATGTCGACGCATTCGCTTTATGCGCATCCGGGCCAGATCTACCAGAAGGCCCGCACGGTCGAGGAACTGGTCAAGATCTTCCCCGACCTCGACGGCCCGCGCCTGCTGAAGCGTTTCGAGGACCCGAAGCGCAAGTTCCTGTGGATTCGCAAGAAGATCAGCCCCGAGCAGATGCAGGCGGTGCATGATATCGGCGAGCCGGGGCTGCTGTTCGGGCCGCGTGAGATGCGGCTTTATCCCAACGGCGCCCTGGCCTCGCACATCCTTGGCGGCGCCTCCTTCGGCGAAGAGGGCGTGCATTCCGCCGAGGTGATCGGCACCGCTGGCATCGAGAAATATTTCGACGAGGCGCTGCGCGACCCGGCGCGAGAGGGTCAGCCGCTGGCGCTATCCATCGACATGACGGTGCAGGCGGCCTCCGAGGAAATCCTCGACGCGGGCATGAAGCTGATGAACGCCAAGGGCGCGGCCAGCGTGCTGATGGACGTCGAGACCGGCGAGATCCTCTCGATGGTCTCTCTGCCCGATTTCGACCCGAACGACCGGCCCAACCCGCTGGTTCAGGGCCGCCCCTCGGACAGCCCGCTGTTTAACCGCGCGGTGCAGGGGGTCTATGAACTGGGCTCGACCTACAAGATCTTCGCCGCCGCACAGGCGATGGAGCTGGGTCTGGTCGGCCCCGAGACGCTGATCGACACCAGCCCGCCCCTGAAGGTCGGCGGCCATCGCATCGGCGAGTTCGGCAACAAGAACTACAAGACCCTCACGGTCGAGAAGATCATGGTGAAATCCTCGAACCGGGGGACCGGCAAGCTGGCCCTGGCCATCGGGGCGAGCCGGCAGCAGGAGTTCCTGAAGTCGCTGGGGCTGTTCGCGGCGCCGCCGATCGAGATGGTCGAGGCGGCGGGCGGCGCGCCTTTGCTGCCCAAGCGCTGGACGGATCTTTCGACGGTCACGGTGTCCTACGGCCACGGCATGTCGACGACGCCGGTGCATCTGGCGGCGGGCTACGCGGCCATCGCAAACGGCGGGCGCTACGTGAAGCCGACGCTGCTGAAGCAATCGGCCCCGCAGGCGGGCAGCCGCGTCATGCGCGAGGATGTGGCGAACCATGCCCGGCGGATGCTGCGGCTGGTGGTCAGCCACCCCGAGGGCACCGCCAGCTTCGCCCGGGTGCCGGGCTATCACGTCGGCGGCAAGACCGGCACGGCGGACAAGCCCAAGGAGGGCGGCAGCGGCTATTACAAGGACAAGACGATCACCACCTTCGCCTCGCTGTTTCCGGCCCATGACCCGAAATACGTGCTGGTGGTGATGCTGGACGAGCCGGTGGAGACCTCGGGCCCCAAGCCGCGCCGCACCGCGGGCTGGACGGCGGTGCCGGTGGCGGCAGAGATGATCAGGCGCGTCGCGCCGCTTCTGGGTGTGCACCCGGACTACAGGGAAACGCCGCTGCTGACCAGCACCTCGGCCTCTGACTGAGCGGACGCGGCACGGCGGCTTGCGCGGGCCCGCCTTGTGACGATGGGGACGCGGACCGGCGAGGCAATCCCCGATTGAACGGGCGCGCGCGGTGCGCGCCGCGCCGCCGGTCCGGGTTGGCTGATGGCCGGGCGTCGCCGGAACGGACTTGCGCCCGGGGGCCTTAACGGGGCATTGGGGCGCAGTGAATCCGCGCGACCGGGGCGCCTTTGGCCTGTGTCGTGTGAGGTATTTGGACCAAGAAGAAGCCAGGGAGCCTTTCCAGATGGCGCCGGACCGCAAGACCATGACCAAGAGCCTGTCCGAACTGGGCCTGCGCGCGCGTGGCGGGCGAGAGGCGCGGGTGACCGGGCTGACGGTGGACAGCCGCGAGGTGACGGAGGGCGCCCTGTTCGCGGCGCTGCCGGGGGTCAAGGTGCATGGCGCCGCCTTCATCGCCACGGCGCTGGAGGCTGGCGCGGCGGCGGTGCTGACCGATGCGGCGGGCGCGAAGATTGCGGCGGAGGCGCTGGCCGGGTCCGAGGTGGCGCTGGTCATCGCCGAGGATCCGCGGCAGGCGCTGGCCTATACCGCGGCCCTGTGGTTCGGCACCCAGCCCGACACGGTGGTGGCGGTGACAGGCACCAACGGCAAGACCTCGGTTTCGACCTTCGTGCGGCAGATCTGGCAGGAACTGGGCCTGCGCGCGGTGAACCTTGGCACCACCGGGGTCGAGGGCGACTGGCAGGCGCCCCTGCGGCACACCACGCCCGAGCCGATCACGCTGCACCGGATGCTGGCCGGGGCGGCGGAGGCCTCTGTGACCCATGCGGCGATGGAGGCCTCTTCGCACGGGCTGGCGCAGCGGCGGCTGGACGGGGTGACGCTGACGGCGGCGGGCTTTACCAATTTCACGCAGGATCATCTGGATTACCACACCAGCTTCGACGACTACTTCGCCGCCAAGGCGGGGCTGTTCGCGCGGGTGTTGTCCGAGGACGGCACGGCGGTGATCAACATCGACGATGCGCGCGGGGTGGATATGCTGGCCATTGCCAAGGCGCGCGGGCAGGCGGTGCTGACCGTGGGCCGCGAGGCGGCGGACCTCTGCCTTGAGGCGCAGCGCTTCGATGCCACGGGGCAGGAGATCCGGCTGAGCTTCGAGGGCATCGTCCGGCAGGAGCGGCTGGGGCTGATCGGCGGCTTTCAGGCGGAAAACGTGTTGCTGGCCGCCGGGCTGGTGATCGCCTGCGGCGGTGACCCTGAGGACGTCTTCGACGTGCTGCCCCTGCTGGGCACGGTCCGGGGGCGGATGCAGCTGGCCGCGACGCGCGACAACGGCGCGGCGGTCTTCGTCGATTACGCCCATACGCCCGATGCGGTGGCGACCGCCATTCAGGCGCTGCGCCCGCATGTGATGGGGCGGCTGGTGGCCATCGTCGGCGCCGGCGGCGACCGCGATACCGGCAAGCGGCCGCTGATGGGGCAGGCGGCGGCGGAACACGCGGACACGGTGATCGTGACCGACGACAACCCGCGCTCGGAAGACCCGGCTGCTATCCGCGCCGCCGTCATGGCGGGCGCGCCCGAGGCCATCGAGGTGGCGGACCGCGCCGAGGCGATCCTGCGCGGCGTCGACGCGCTGGGGCCGGGCGATGCGCTGCTGATCTGCGGCAAGGGGCACGAGAGCGGGCAGATCGTCGGCGACACGGTCTATCCCTTCGACGATGCGGAACAGGCGAGCGTGGCGGTGGCGGCGCTGGACGGAAAGGGATCGTGATGCTCTGGACGGCGCAGGAGGCGGCCGAGGCCACCGGCGGCAGGGTCGCGGGCGACTGGCAGGTGGGGGGCGTGTCGATCGACACGCGCACCATCGCAAAGGGCGATCTCTTCGTGGCCCTGAAGGCGGCGCGCGACGGGCATGACTTCGTCGCGCAGGCGCTGGAAAACGGTGCGGCGGCGGCGCTGGTGTCCCGGGTGCCCGAGGGCGTCGACCCCGGAAAGTGTCTTGTGGTCAGGGATGTGCAGGCCGGTCTTGAGGCTTTGGGTCAGGCGGCGCGGGCGCGGTTTAAGGGCCGCGTGGTCGCCGTCACCGGCTCGGTCGGCAAGACCACGACCAAGGAGATGCTGCGCAGGGTTCTGGGCGAGCAGGGCACGGTCCACGCCGCCGAGAAGAGCTACAACAACCACTGGGGCGTGCCGCTGACGCTGGCGCGGATGCCCGCCGATGCGGATTTCGCCGTCATCGAGATCGGCATGAACCATCCCGGAGAGATCGCGCCGCTGGCCCGCATGGCGCGGCCGCATGTGGCGATGGTGACCATCGTCGCGCCCGCGCATCTGGCGGCCTTCGACAGCCTCGAGGGGATCGCACGTGAGAAAGCGGCGATCTTCGAAGGGCTCGAACCGGGCGGCACGGCCATCTACAATGCCGATCTCGCGGTCAGCCCGATCCTGCGCGCGGCGGCCAAGACCCATGCCAAGCGCGTGCTGTCCTTCGGCGAGAAGCCCGGCGCGCATCACCGCGCGCTCGAGGTCTCTGTGCTGGATGCCTGTACGGTGGTGCAGGCGCGGGCCTGGCGCTCGCCGATCCTCTACAAGGTCATGGTGCCGGGGCGGCATTTCGCGGTGAACGGGCTGGGCGTGCTGGCGGTGGCCCATGCGCTGGGGCTGGACCGGGCGCGCGCGGTGGCGGCGCTGGCGCAGTGGCACCCGGGCGCCGGGCGGGGCCTGCGCGAGCGCATCCTGCTGGACCCGGTGGACGCGCGGCAGAGCGTGGAGCTGATCGACGACGCCTATAACGCCAACCCCGCCTCGCTGGGTGCCTCTCTGGAGGTGCTGGCAGCGGCAGAGCCGAAAGACGGGGTGGGGCGCTTTTCCAGGGGACGGCGGATCGCCTATCTTGGCGACATGAAGGAACTGGGCAGCGACGAGGTCGCCCTGCATCAGGCAGTGGCCGGGCTGCCCGCCATGGGGTCCATCGACATCGTGCATTGTGTCGGGCCGCTGATGCGGGCGCTCTGGCTGGCCCTGCCCGAGGGCAAGCGCGGCCACTGGACGGAAACCGCAGACACGATGGCGGGCCGGGTGGCGCGCGATCTGGATGCGGGGGACGTGGTACTGGCCAAGGGTTCTCTGTCGATGGGCATCGGGCGCGTGGTCGATGCGATCCGGCGGCTGAGCAAGGCCCCGGCAAGCCCCGAGATCGAACTGGACGTTTAGGAGCGTGGAATGCTGTACTGGTTGGCCGAACTGAGCGACGGCGGCGATGCCTTCAACCTGTTTCGCTACATCACCTTTCGCGCGGGCGGCGCCTTTCTGACGGCGCTGGTCTTCGGCTTCCTCTTCGGGCTGCCGCTGATCAACGTGCTGCGCAAGCGGCAGGGCAAGGGCCAGCCGATCCGCACCGACGGGCCCGAGGGGCATTTCGTCAAGGCAGGCACGCCGACCATGGGCGGTCTGCTGATCATCGGCGCGCTGGTGACCTCGACACTGCTCTGGGCGCGGCTGGACAATGCCTTTGTCTGGATGGTGCTCTTCGTGACCATTGCCTATGCGGCCATCGGCTTTGCCGACGATTACGCCAAGGTGTCCAAGCAGAACACTGCCGGGGTCTCTGGCAGGACACGGCTTCTGCTGGGCTTCATCATTGCCGGGATCGCGGGCTTCTGGGCGGCGCAGTACCACCCGGACGAGCTGACCTATCAGCTGGCTTTGCCGATCTTCAAGAATACGCTCATCAACCTGTCGTTCCTCTTCATCCCCTTTGCGATGATCGTGATCGTCGGTGCCGCCAACGCGGTGAACCTGACCGACGGGCTGGACGGGCTGGCGATCATGCCGGTGATGATCGCGACCTCGACGCTGGGGATCATCGCCTATGCGGTGGGCCGCGTCGACTTTACCGAATACCTCGACGTGCACTATGTGCCGGGGACGGGTGAGATCCTGGTCTTCGCGGCGGGAGTGGTCGGCGGCGGGCTGGGGTTCCTGTGGTACAACGCGCCGCCCGCGGCGGTCTTCATGGGCGACACGGGATCGCTGGCCCTTGGCGGCGCGCTGGGGGCCATTGCGGTGGCGACCAAGCACGAGATCGTGCTGGGCATCGTGGGCGGTCTCTTCGTGGTCGAGGCGCTGTCGGTGATCATCCAGGTGCTCTACTTCAAGCGTACCGGCAAGCGGGTCTTCCTGATGGCGCCGATCCATCACCACTACGAAAAGAAGGGCTGGGCCGAACCGACCATCGTGATCCGCTTCTGGATCATCTCGCTGATCCTGGCGATCATCGGTCTGGCCACGCTGAAGGTTCGCTGAAGAAGCACCGATCAGGCGGATGCCGTTTCGCCTGCGCGGCGCGCAGGCGACCGGGTGGGGGCTTTGCCCCCGCTCGCTGCGCTCGCCCCCCAGGATATTTCCAGACAGAAGAAGCAGGGGCGAGGCCCGCCCTTCTTGGTTTGGAAAATACCGCGGAGAGCGCAAGCGGCAGGGCCTCGCGCAGGCCCGCAGCGCGGACCTTGTGGTCCCGAGGCGCCTGTCTCAATCGTCCGTGGGGATCGCCTCGGGAGATTTCTCGCGCTGTTCCGGCGCATCCGGCGGCAGGTCGGCCTCGCGGTTGACCGCATCCAGCGCGGCGTTGAGTTCCGCGCCCACCAAGAGCACCGTGGCGGAAAGCCAGAGCCAGAGCAGCAGGACCACGACACCGGTCAGGGTGCCGAAGGTCTGCTGGTAGTTGCCGAAGTTCTCGACGTAGAGCGAAAAGCCGACGCAGCCGATCACCCAGAGAACGGTCGCCAGAACCGCCCCCGGCACAAGCCAGCGCCAGCGGGCGCGGTCGCGGTCAGGGGCGTAGCGATACAGGATCATCACGCCGACCACCGACAGGCCCAGCATGGCCCCCCAGCGCAGGGCGTCGATGATGCGTTGTTCCGTGTCGCCCAGGGGGACGAACTTCATCGCCGTGGGGATCACGATGGTCGCGGCGAATCCCATGGCCACGCCCAGCACAAGGACCACCGTCAGCAAGAGCTGCGCAAAGGTCTGGCGGATGAAGCCGCGGCTTTCGCGCTTGTCGAAGGCGACGTTGATGCCCTGCATCAGGCTGCCCACCCCGCGCGAGGCGGACCAGATCGCCAGCGCAAACCCGAGGATCGCGGCGAGGCCCAGCCCCTTTTCGTGGCTGCCCGCCACCCCGCGCGCCTGATCCATCACGATGGTGGCCGCGTTGTCGGGCATCAACTGGGCGACGCTTTGCAGTTCTTCCGTGACGGCGGTCGGGTCGAAAAGCAGCCCCGCCACCGCCATCATCGCGGTGATCGCCGGGAACAGCGAGAGCAGCCCGTAGAAGGCCACTCCGGCGGCGATCAGGGTGATGCGATCGTCCGCAATCCGACCCGGCAGCCGCCAGAATGCGCGGAACCAGGCCTTCAGCGGCAGGTTCCGCGGGGCATAGGCGCGGGTCCCGGTCATGTCCCGTGGCGAGCGCGTGCGGCGCAGGAAGGGGCGGGTGGTTGTGGTCATCGGCGCGGGTGGGTCCCCCCGTTACACGGTCGGCAAGGTCTTGCCGATCCATATGATGCAAGGCGCCGCCGGGTAAAGGCCCCGGGCGCGCGACGGATGCGCGCCGGGGCTTTTCAGCATCGCCGTCCCGGGGTAGCTCTGATCGCGAAAGACAGGCGGAGGCATGGCATGATCCCGGTCAGAGGGTTCGACGGCGCGGTGGTGGCGGTCCTGGGGCTGGGACGCTCCGGCCTGTCGGCGGCGCGGGCATTGCGCGCCGGCGGCGCAAGTGTCCTCGTGTGGGACGACAATCCCGCCGCGCGCGAAGCGGCGGAGGCCGAGGGTTTCGAGGCGCGCGGCCTGACCCGCCCCGGCGCCTTCGACGAGGTGGCCTGCCTCGTGACCTCTCCGGGCATTCCGCACCTCTACCCGGCGCCGAATCCGGTCATCGCCGCCGCGCTGGAGGCCGGGGTGCCGGTGGACAACGATATCGGCCTGTTCTTCCGGTCGCTGGGCGCGGGCTGGGAGGGTTTCGACCGCCCGCCGCGCGTCGTCGCGATCACAGGGTCGAACGGCAAGTCCACCACCTCGGCGCTGATCCACCACATCCTGACCGCCTCGGGCCGCGAGAGCCAGCTTGCGGGTAACATCGGGCGCGGCGTGCTGGACATCGACCCGCCGGGCGACGGGGGCGTGGTGGTGCTGGAGCTCTCCTCCTACCAGACCGAACTGGCGCGGGCGCTGACGCCGGACGTGGCGGTCTTTACCAATCTCTCGCCGGATCATCTGGACCGGCACGGCGGGCCGGGGGGCTACTTCGCGGCCAAGCGGCGGCTCTTTGCAGAGGGTGGGCCGGACCGCGCAGTGATCGGCGTGGACGAGGTCGAGGGGCGCTTTCTGGCCGGGCAACTCTCGGAGGGGCAGGCCGATGACCGGGTGATCCGGGTGGCCACCGCCAAGCTGTCGGGCCCCGGCTGGATGGTCTTTGCGCGCAAGGGGTTCCTGTCGGAATGGCGCAAGGGGCGGCAGGTGGGCAGCATCGACCTGCGTGCGGTCGCGGGCCTGCCGGGCACGCACAACCACCAGAACGCCTGCGCCGCCTATGCCGCATGCCGCGCGCTGGCGCTGGGGCCGCGCGAGATCGAGACGGCGCTGCACAGTTTCGCCGGTCTGCCGCACCGCAGCCAGCGCATCGCCGAGGTGGGCGGGGTGTCTTTCGTCAACGACTCCAAGGCCACCAATGTCGACGCCGCGCTGAAGGCGCTGCTGGCCTTCCCGAAGGTGCGCTGGGTCTGCGGCGGGCTGATGAAGGAGGGCGGGCTCGACGCGCTGGCCCCGGGTCTGGCGCATGTGGCCAAGGCCTATGTGATCGGTCGCGAGGCCGAGGGCTTCGCGCTGGGTCTTCCGGGGATCGAGGCCGAGGTCTGCCGCACCATGGAGGTGGCCGTCGCCCGCGCGGCGGCAGAGGCGCAGCCGGGCGAGGTCGTCCTGCTGGCGCCCGCCGCCGCCAGTTTCGACCAATACGACAACTTCGAGAAACGCGGCGAGGATTTCATCGCGCAGGTGGCGAAGGTGACCGGCGCGGCGTGATGCGGCTGCGCCGCGGGCGGCTCCCGGGCTTCGATGGGCGTGGTGGGGCTCTTGCGCAGCCGGAGAAGGCTACGGAACCGCCAGAGCGCGGCGCGGCGCTCAAGGCGCCGCAAGCGGGGGCCGCAAGCCGTCCGGGCGCCGGTTGTCCCCGTTGAAGGACCGCGCCTGCGTTGCTCTGCGCGCCCCGGTCGCCGCAAAGGCCGCGCGCGCGGCCTTCGTGCCCACCTGTGCGCTTTTCACGCGGGCCGGGCGCTCGTCCCGCTGGTCTCGGATGCCTAGATCCAGACCGACGGGCGCGGCCTTGCACCCGCCGCGATTTCCGGGCAGTCGACGCCCCGCAGACCCGCCGGAGGATCATGGCAGACCCCAGCCCCCAGACCGCTCCCGCCGACAGCCACCGCATGGCTGACCGGATCCTGCGCCCGGTCGCACGCACGCTGCGCGGCGCGGGCTGGCTGTCGGTGCTGGCCGGGGCGCTCTGGCCGGTGCAGGCGGCGGTCCTCGCCTGGGCGGTTTCGGGCTGGGTCGAGGGGCAGGACCCGCTCTCACGGGCCTTGCCCGCCGCGGCGGTCTTCCTTGCCGTGGCCGTCATCCGTGCCGGGCTCGAACACCGCTCCGGCGCGCTGCTGTTCAAGGCCGCCGACCGCACCATCGCCCGCGAACGCGCCGCGCTGATCCGGCGCGAGGCGCGCGAGCCCTCGGGCATCGGCTCCGCCGCCGTGGCCTCTCTGGCGGTGCAGAAGCTGCCGCTGCTGCAACCGTGGATCACGCGCTATCATGTGGCGATGCTGCGGGCGCGGATCCTTCCGGCGCTGCTGCTCGCGCTGGCCTTCTGGCACTCGTGGCTCGTCGGGTTGACGCTGCTGGTGGCAGGGCCGCTGATCCCGGTCTTCATGGCGCTGGTCGGCATGGCGGCGGAAGAGGCCTCGCGCCGCCAGATGGCAGAGGTCGGGGACATGAACACCATGCTGATGGAACGGCTTTCGGCGCTGACCGATATCCGGCTGCTGGGCGCCACGGAGCGCGCCACGCAGGATTTCGCGGCGCGGGCCGAGGCGCTCAGGCAGCGCACCATGGCGGTGCTGCGGGTCGCCTTCCTGTCCTCCACGGTGCTGGAGTTCTTCTCGGCGCTGGGGGTGGCGCTGGTGGCGGTCTTCGTGGGCTTCACGCTGCTGGGCGAGATCACCATCGGCACATGGGGCGCCCCCCTGACGGTGGGACAGGGGCTGTTCCTGCTGCTGATCGCGCCGGAGTTCTTCCAGCCGCTGCGGGACCTTGCCACGGCATGGCACGACCGCGCGGCGGGGCAGGCGGTGGTGGCGGAATTGGAGGCGCTGGATGCCGCGCCGCGCGCCGCGATGCTGGGGCGGGGCGAGGCGGCAGAGCCGCTGCCCGGCCCGCTGTCGCTGCGCACGGCGGGCGCGGTGGTGGCGCTTGGCGAGGGGCGCGTGGCGCTGCCGGACCTCGCGGTCGAGGCCGGGCAGAGCCTTGCGCTGGTCGGGCCAAGCGGCAGCGGCAAATCGACGACGCTAGCGGCGCTGGCGGGGCTGGTGCCGCTGGCCGAGGGCGCGGTCACGGTCTGCGGGAGGCGGCTGGACGCCGGCGCGGCGGATGGCTGGCGTGCTCGGCTGGCGCTGGTGCCGCAGCGCCCGCATATGCCGGACATGCCGCTGGCGGACTGGCTGGACCCGCGCGGCACCGGTGCCGACCCGCGCGCGGCGCTGCGGCTGGCCGAGGCCGAGGCCATCGTCACGCGCCTGCCGGAGGGCCTTGCGACCCGGCTGGGCGAAAGCGGCGGCGGCGTTTCGGGGGGCGAAATGCGGCGCCTGATGCTGGCGCGCGCGGTCATGGCCGGGGGCGATCTGGTGCTGGCGGACGAGCCGACGGCGGATCTGGACCCCGACACCGCGCGCCGCGTGATTGCGGCGCTGGAACGCATGCGCGCCGGGGGCCGCGCCGTCGTGGTCGCCACGCATGACCCGGCGCTGGCGGCGGCGATGCAGACCCGCGTGACGCTGGGCGGGGAGACCGGGGCATGAGGCGCGCGCTTCTCCCGGTCCGCGCCGCCCGCCACCCGGCCCCCGGTCCCGCGCCGCTGTGGCCGCTGCGGACAGGGGCGGCGTCATGAGGATGCTTCTGCGCATGATCCCGCTGTTGTTGCGCGCGGCGCCCGGCGCCATGGCGCGCGGCGCCGCGCTGGCGGTTGTCGTGCTGGTCATGGGGGCGGCACTGCTGGGTCTCTCGGGATGGTTCATCACCGCCACCGGCATCGCGGGGCTGGCGGGACTGGGGATTGCCTTCGACGTCTTCCGGCCCTCGGCGGGCGTGCGTTTCCTTGCGCTGGGGCGCACGGCGGCCCGCTACGGAGAGCGGCTGCTGACCCATGACGCGGTACTGCGGGCATTGGCGGCCCTGCGGGTCACGGTGCTGCGCCAGCAGGGGGGACTAGACGCGCGTGCCCTTGCGCGGTTGCGCGGCGAGGCGGTTCTGACGCGGGTGGTGTCGGACGTGGACGCGCTGGACGGGCTGCTGCTGCGGGTCGTGCTGCCGGTGGCGGCGGGGGTGGTCACGCAGGCACTGGTCTTCGCGGCGCTCTGGTGGCTGGTCGGCCCGCTTGTGGCCCTTGCGGTGCTTGCGGCGCTGCTGCCGGCCTCGGCTGTGGTGCTCTGGGTGCTGGCGCGGGCGACGCTGGCACCCTCCGAGGCGGCCGAGGCGGGATCACAGGCGCTGCGGCGCGGGGTGATCGATACGATCCGCGACCGCGAGGCGCTGATCCTCTCGGGGCAGCTGCGCGCACGTCAGGCGGCGCTGCTGGATCAGGACGCCCGGGCGCGCGCGGCGACGGCGGCGCTGGACCGGGCAGAGCGCCGGGCGGGGGCGCTTTTGTCGGTCATCGCGGCGGGGACGCTGGCGGCGGCGCTGGTCGCGGGCGCGCTGCTGCTGGGGCGCGGGGCCGTGGATGCGCCGCGCGCCGTGATCGGCCTTTTCGTGGCCCTCGCCCTGGCAGAGACGGTGCTGCCCCTGCGCCGCGGCCTTGCAGAGATCGGACGCATGGCGGGCGCGGCGCGGCGGCTGGGGCTTCCTGACTGGCAGAGGGGGCATCGGGGGGATGGCGCCGACAGCGGTGGCGCCGGGGATGCCATGGGCGCGCGAGCCCGCCATGGTGCGCCTGCCCGCAAGGGCCCGATGGGGCCATCGGTCGACGGCGCTGCCTCGGGCGACGGTGACCAGAGCGCCGAAAGACCGACGCGGGTCGGCATCGGCGCGCCGGACACGAACCTGACCGAAGCACCGCTGCTTCGGGTCGACCGGGCGGAGCTTTCCCTCACGGTGCAGGCCGGAGAGGCGGTGGCGCTGACCGGCCCTTCGGGGCGCGGCAAGAGCACGCTTCTGCTGGGCATCGCCGGTCTGCTGCCGCTGGACGGAATCCTGCTGAAGGGGCGCGCGCCCTGTGACCGCGACGAGGCGGACCTGCGCCGGACGGTGGCCATGCTGCCGCAGCGCTCGGCGCTGATGGCGGGAACGCTGCGCGAGGCGCTGTGCCTTGCGGCGGACTTCAACGACGAGGCCCTCTGGGCGGTGCTGCGGGCGGTTGCCCTCGACGAGCTTGTCGCGGCGCGCGGCGGGCTGGAGATGCGGCTGGGCGAGCGCGGCGGCGGGTTGTCGGGCGGGCAGGCGCGGCGGCTGGCGCTGGCGCGCTGCCTGTTGCTGGCGCCCGAGCTGCTCTTGCTGGACGAGCCGACAGAGGGGCTGGACGACGCGACCGCCGCGCGGGTGCTCTGGCGTGTCCGCCGCCACCTGCCCGAGGCCGCGCTTCTGGTGGTGATGCACCGGGGCAGCGGCCACGCGATGTTCGACGCGGTTCAGGCGGTGGGCGCACCGGGCTGAACAGCCGCAGGCGCGCCGGGGATCACGGCCCGGACGGTTGCGCGGGGCTCCTGAGAAATGGATGACACAGAGTCCCGGGCGGGCGCTGTCAGGGGCGCGCGTTGTCCTCCACTGGCGGGCGAAGGGCCCCCCTGCGCAACCGGCGCGGGGGCCGGGGCTGCGGTGCGTGTCGGCGGGGCCGGGCCTTGCCGCCGTGGCAGGGCGACAGGGGGCGATGGCAGGCCGCCACCGGGGCGCGTGGCGGCCCTTGACCTTGTGCGCCGCTGACGAAACAACGGGGCAAACCGCCGTGCCCGTCCGAGGAGAGGCTTATGAAGTTCCGATTCCCCATCGTCATCATCGACGAGGATTTCCGTTCCGAAAACACCTCTGGGCTGGGCATCCGCGCACTCGCTCAAGCCCTTGAAACAGAAGGCTTCGAGGTCCTTGGCGTGACCTCTTACGGCGATCTCAGCCAGTTCGCCCAGCAGCAGAGCCGCGCCAGCGCCTTTGTGCTGTCCATCGACGACGAGGAGTTCAGCGCCGGGCCGGACCTTGACCCTGCCGTGATCAAGCTGCGCGCCTTCATCGAAGAGGTACGCTGGAAGAACGCCGACGTGCCGATCTACGTCTATGGCGAGACCAAGACCAGCCGCCACCTGCCCAACGACATCCTGCGCGAGCTGCACGGCTTCATCCACATGTTCGAGGATACGCCGGAATTCGTCGCCCGTCACATCATCCGCGAGGCGAAAAGCTATCTGGAAGGCATCCAGCCGCCCTTCTTCAAGGCGCTTTTGGATTACGCCGAGGACGGGTCCTATTCCTGGCACTGCCCGGGGCATTCCGGCGGCGTGGCCTTCCTGAAGTCGCCCATCGGCCAGATGTACCACCAGTTCTACGGCGAGAACATGCTGCGCGCCGATGTCTGCAACGCGGTCGAGGAACTGGGGCAGCTGCTGGACCACAACGGTGCTATCGGAGCCAGCGAACGCAACGCCGCGCGGATCTTCAATGCCGATCATTGCTATTTCGTGACGAACGGCACCTCGACCTCCAACAAGATGGTCTGGCACCACACCGTGGCGCCCGGCGACGTGGTGGTGGTCGACCGCAACTGTCACAAGTCGATCCTGCATGCGATCATCATGTGCGGCGCGATCCCGGTCTTCCTGCGGCCCACGCGCAACCATTGGGGCATCATCGGGCCGATCCCGCGATCCGAGTTCGAGCCCGAGGCGATCAAGGCGAAGATCGCCGCCAATCCCCTGCTGGAGGGCTATGACCCGGAACAGGTGCAGCCGCGCATCCTGACGTTGACGCAGTCGACCTATGACGGGGTTCTCTACAACACCGAAGAGATCAAGGGCCTGCTGGACGGCTATGTCGAGAACCTGCATTTCGATGAGGCCTGGCTGCCGCATGCCGCTTTCCATTCCTTCTACGGGCAATACCACTCGATGGGCCGCAAGCGCGCCCGGACGAAGAAATCGGTGACCTATGCCACGCAGTCGGTGCACAAGCTGCTGGCGGGCATCAGCCAGGCCAGCCACGTGCTGGTGCAGGACAGCGAGGAGGTGGCGCTGGACCGGCATCTCTTCAACGAGAGCTACCTGATGCACACCTCGACCTCGCCGCAGTATTCGATCATCGCGTCGTGCGACGTGGCGGCGGCGATGATGGAGCCCCCGGGCGGCACCGCGCTGGTCGAGGAAAGCGTCGTCGAGGCGCTGGATTTCCGCCGCGCCATGCTGAAGGTCGATGCCGAGTTCGGCGAGGACGACTGGTGGTTCAAGGTCTGGGGGCCGGACGATTTCCGCTCGGACGGGGACGGCATGGGCCGCACCCGCGACTGGGTGCTGCGCAAGACCGATGCCGAGGGCGTGCAAAGCTCTGGCGAGGACGCGTGGCACGGCTTTGGCGACATGGCGCCGGGCTTCAACATGCTGGACCCGATCAAGGCGACCATCGTCACGCCCGGCCTCGATATCGAGGGCAACTTCGGCGAGACCGGCATCCCGGCCTCGATCGTGTCGAAGTACCTGACCGAGCATGGCGTGGTGGTCGAGAAGACCGGCCTGTACTCCTTCTTCATCATGTTCACCATCGGCATCACCAAGGGCCGGTGGAATACGCTGCTGGCGGCGTTGCAGCAGTTCAAGGACGACTACGACCGCAACCAGCCGCTGTGGCGGGTCATGCCCGAGTTCTGCGCCAGCCAGCCGCGCTACGAGAAGATGGGGCTGAAGGATCTCTGCCAGCACGTCCACAGCCTGTACGCGCGCTACGACGTGGCGCGGCTGTCGACCGAGATCTACCTCAGCGATCACCACCCGGCGATGACGCCCGCCGATGCGTTTTCCTGCATCGCGCGGCGCCGGACCGAGCGGGTGGCCATCGACGATCTGGAGGGGCGGGTGACGACCTCGCTGGTGACGCCCTATCCGCCGGGCATTCCGCTGCTGATCCCGGGCGAGGTCTTCAACGCGAAGATCGTCGACTACCTTCGGTTCAACCGAGAGTTCGCGCGCGAGTGCCCGGGCTTCGAGACCGATATCCACGGGCTGGTGGTTGAAGAGGGCGAGAGTGGCGAAAAGGCCTACTTCGCGGACTGCGTGGCGGAATAGGGCGCGGGTTTCGCCCGGGCCCTGCCCGGGCGACCGGGGGGGGGGGGGGGGGGGGGGGGGGGGGGGGGGGGGGGGGGGGGGCGGGG
>JAFKDC010000003.1 GCA_017255395.1 Enemella evansiae
AGGGGCGAAAAGGCCTACTCCGCGGCCGGCGGGGGGGAATAGGGCGCGGGTTCCGCCCGGGCCCTGCCCGGGCGCCCGGCCGGGGGCTTTGCCCCCGGACCCCCAAGGTATTTGGCAAACCAGGAAGAAAGGGCCTGCCCCCGGGGCGCGTGGGATGGCCTGTGGGTGGGCCGGTGATCAGCCCGGTTCCGTAGCCTGCCTGTTGAGCCCTGCGGGGCCGGGCCGCTGCTAGCGGCCCTGGATATTGATCGAGAAGCTGCGTTGGGCGCCGGCGGGCGGTCGGGGGAAGGGCGCCGCGCGGCGCACGATCTGCACCGCCGCGCGGTCCAGCGCCGACGAGCCGGAGCTGCGGGCGAGGCCTACGCGGGCAATGCCGCCGCCGCTGCTGATTGTGAAGGAGACCACCGCCGTGCCGCGTGCATTGACCCGGGGGCGGCCCGCGCGCGACAGCTTGGCCATGACCTGGCCCGGGTAGTTGCTGGCCGCCGCATTGCCGGCGTCGCGGCTGTTGCCGCCGCTGCCGCTGCGCCGGGCGGTGGCGTTCTCGGTGCCGGTGGCGGCCCCGGCGCGGGCGTTCTGGTTGCCGTTGCCGGCGGGCTTCTTCGCGGGCGCGGCCTGCCGGACGGGTTTCTTCGGGGCGGGCGGCGGCTTGTGCTTTTCTTCGAACTCGGCGGAGCGGCGGATCGGGCGCAGGGAGCGCGTCACGGCGGCGCTGTCGGGGGCGGCGCCGGACAGCGCCTCTGTCCGTGGCTCCGGGGGGTCTGCGGTCTCGACGGGGCGGGCCGCTTGAAGGGGTTGGATGGGCTCGGCGGTCAGCGCCTCGGGTTTTGTCGCGGGGGCGGGCCGGGCGCTGAGGGCTTCGGGGGGGCGCTCTGCCTCGACCGGCTCTGTCGGGGCGGCGACGACCACCTCTGCGGGGGCGAGGGCGGGCGCGGGCTGTGCCGTTTCGGGATCTGCGGTTTCCGCCGTCTCTGTCGGCGGCGGCGTGGCGCGATCCGCGGTTTCCGCCGGGGTCTCTTGCGGGCGCGGGGCCTGTTCGGCGGGCCTGGGCCGCGATTGTTCCGGGCGTTCCGCCTCGGCCCGGTCGGTGACCTCGGGCGGGGCCTGTTCGGTTGTCTCGGGGCGGCTCTGCTCGGCGGTGTCAGGGTCTGCCTCGTCGATGGGCTCTGCCGCTTCGGCGGGGGTCACCTCGGCCTCGGTTGTATCGGGGCTGAGCGTCCCGGCGGCCATGTCGGCGAAGGCATTGCCCAACCGCACCTCTCCGGCGCCGGCGGCGCCTTCCATCAGGGTCTCTTCGGGCGTGTTGGTGGCCACGGCCAGCGCGCCATGCGCGGCGAGGGCGGTGGCCAGCGCGGCCACCTTCGCGGTTCTGGAGGACAGCTTCATCACAGGCCCCTTTCGGTCACGATGACGACACGTTCCGCCCCCGCCGCCTGCATCGCGCGGCCGATCCCCACCAGCGTTTCGGCGGGCAGGTCGCGGTCGGGGATGATGCGCATCCGGGCGCGGGCCGCGTCGGGTTGTTCGGCGACGAAGGCTTCGGGCGAGGCGACGGCGGTGCCGCGCCATGTCAGGCGCCCGTCCGCGTGCACGACCAGCGCATCCGCCGGGGCCGTGGTTTCGATCTCGGCGGTCGAGACCAGCGTCAGTTCCTTGTCCAGAGGCGCGGCGAGGGTGCCGGCCACAAGAAAGAAGATCAGCATCAGGAAGACGATGTTGATCAGCGGAATGGTGTTCTCTGCCGAGGCACGGCGGGGTTTGCGGTTCATGACGCCCCCAGGACTGTGACGGCGAGGCCGGGCTGGCCGCGCAGGATGGCAAGCACATCGGTCAGGCGCTGCGCGGTCACGCCCTCGCCGAGGGCCACGATGACCGGCAGCGGCGTATCGGTCTCGCCCTTCTCGGCGGCCAGCACGGCGGCCAGCGTTTCGAGCGGATGGTCCGTGCCGTTCAGGCGCAGGCTGTCTGGGGCCAGCGACAGGAACATGGGGCGCGTGTCGGTGGTGGGGGTGGCCCCGGAGCCGGCGGCGGCAAGGTCGACCTCGGCGAATTTGCTGAAGGTCGAGGACAGCATGAAGAACAGCAGCAGAAGGAAGATGACGTCGATCAGCGACGTCATCGACAGCCTGCGGCGGCGGGTCCGGTTACGCATGGACGGCCCCGGGCAGGGGCGCCTCGGCGGCGCGGCCCGTTGGCGACAGGACGGTGTGCAGGGCGCGTTGCGCCAGCACGCGCTCGGCGTCCATCCGGGCCTCGAACCAGGCCAGCACGACGGCGGTCGGCATGGCGACCGCAAGGCCCACGGCGGTGGTCATCAGCGCCACCCAGATACCGCCCGCGAGGATCGATGGGTCGACCTGGCTTCCGGCCTCTTGCAGGGCCTGGAAGGCGGCGATCATGCCGAGCACGGTGCCGAAGAGGCCCAGAAGCGGCGCCAGCTGCGCGATGGAATCGAGTACGCGAAAGCCACGTTCCAGCTTGGCGAAGCGGGTCTCGGCCTCGGCGTCCAGCCGCGCCGGATCGGTCTGACCGTCCAGCGCCATGGCCAGCACCGGGCGCAGGTAGCTGCGCGAGCGGTCGAGCGCATGGCGGGCCTCGGCGCGCTGGCCCGCGTCCCAGTGGTCCACCGCCTCTTGCAGGGCCCTGTGGCGCCCGACGCCCGCCGCCGAAAATTGCCAGAGCTTGTAGAGAACCACCGTCAGCACCACGACCGAGAGACCGCAGAGCAGCAGGACGACGGGGCCGCCGAGATCGTAAAGGCGCAGCAGCGCGTCACGCAGGGTCTCGATCATCCCATCACCTCGACGCCTTCGGCGCGGCTGCGCAGGGTCAGATCCCTGACGCAGGCATCCGGGGCCACGCCGTCGCCCGCGCAGGTGTCGGCGCCGTTGATCAGCAGCCGCCCCAGCGCCGTGCAGGCCATGCCGGGCACCACGAACTGCCGCACCCGGGGACGGGCGGCGGGCAGGGCGCCGAAATCGAACAGGGTCATGCGGTCGACCCGGCCCTCGGTGTCGAAGAGCACCGCCTCGTAGACCGCCTGCGCGATGTCGGTGTCATGACCGTTCTGGATCAGGAAGCTGATGCGGCAGGCCTCGTCCACCTGCTCGACAGCGTTGAGTTCGAGCGTGACGTTCTGCCCCTGTGCGTCCTGCGCCGTGGCGATGGCGGGAGCCAGAAGGGTTGCGGCAAGAAGCGCGCGCGCGCTCTTGCCCGAGGGTCGCATGATCATGGGTCCAGCCTTTTGTCGTGCAATCTTCAAAGCGTTGCGCGTCTGGCTGGGGTCCGCTCGGACCCTTGGCTGAACGGGTGTGTCGATACCCGATAAGTTTTATCAACTTATCGGGCGATGTCCAGATGGCGCCCGGCGGGCGCACCGGTCAGGCGTCCTGCGTTGCCGCGATTTCCTGGATCGCGCGGAAGCCTTCGAAGCGCGGGGTGCCTTCGTGCAGCTTGCGGTTTTGTCCGGCCCGGGCGTGGGAGGCGCGGAAGGCGTCGCTGCGGGTCCATGCGCGAAAATGCTCTTCTGTCTGCCAGATGGTGTGCGAGGCATAGAGAATCCGGCCCTCTTCCTCGGGCCCCTTGAGCATGTGGAAAGAGACGAAGCCATCGAGCTCGTGCAGGCGGCTTTCGCGCGACAGCCAGAGCTCCTCGAACTCGGCGGCGTTTTCAAGCGGGACGGTGAAGCGGTTCATGGCAAGGTACATGGTGGGGGTCTTCCTTTGGTTGGCACGGGGCCTTCAGGCCGAGGCGGCGTGGGGCAGGATGAAGGGTACGCCCGGAGCGGGCAGGGTGGAAACCCGGAGCGCGCAGCCATAGGCCCGCGACAGGGTGGTATCGGTGAGCACCTCGGCGGGCGTGCCGGCGGCCAGCAGCCGGCCCCCGGACAGCACCGCGACGCGGTCGGCGTAAAGCGCGGTCAGGTTGAGATCGTGCATGACCGCCAGCACGCCGCCCCCGGCGCGGGCGAACGCGCGGGCGATCTGCATCACCTGCAACTGATGCGCGATGTCGAGGCTGGCAACCGGTTCGTCCAGCAGCATCCAGCGCGGCTGGACGTGGTCCACGGGCCGCCAGACCTGCGCCAGCACGCGGGCCAGCGTCACGCGCTGCGCCTCGCCGCCCGACAGCTCCTGATAGGCGCGGTGGGCGTGGTGGGCCATGCCGACGCGGGCCAGGGCCTGCATCGGCACCTCTGACCGCTCGCCCGAGGTGCCCGCCTGCAACCCCATGCGCACGACTTCGAGCGCGGTGAACGGGAAGGCGAGACGGGTTGCCTGCGGCATCACGGCGCGCTGCGCCGCAAGCTGCCAGGGCTTCTGCGTCGCGGTCGCGGCGCCGTTCAGGTGGACGCTGCCGTCATGGGGCAGGGTGCCGGTGATGGCGCCCAGAAGCGTCGACTTGCCGGAACCGTTTGGCCCGACGATGGCGGTCACATCGCCCGCGCGGGCGGTCAGCGTGACCGCCTCCAGCGCCAGCGTGTCGCCGTAGCGGACAGAGATATCGCGGGCCTCCAGCGTGGTCATGACAGGGCCAGCCCGCGGCGGCGCAGCAGGATCCACAGGAAGACCGGGGCACCCAGAACCGCGGTGACGATCCCGATGGGCAGCTCGGCCGGGGCGATGATCACGCGGGCGATGACATCGGCAAGGATCAGAAGGCTGGCCCCCAGCAGCGCGGCATTCGGCAGAAGCGTGCGGTGATCCGGCCCGGAGGCCAGTCGCAGCAGGTGCGGCACGACGATCCCGACAAAGCCGATCCCGCCCGAGACCGCCACGGCGGCGCCGGTGGCGCCCGCGACCGACAGGATCGCCACGGCCTTCACGCGCTGCACGTCGATGCCGATATGGGCGGCGGTGGCCTCTCCCATCGCCAGCCCGTTCAAACCGCGCCCCAGCGCCATGGCGGCGATGCCCGACAGCAGGATCAGCGGCGCGGCGGCCAGGGCCTTGGCCCAGCTTGCCCCCGCCAGCGACCCGAGGCCCCAGAAGGTCAGGTCGCGCAGCTGCTGGTCGTCGGCCATGTAGACAAGGATGCCCGAGAGCGCGCCCGCCAGCGCCCCCAGCGCGATGCCCGCCAGCAGCATGGTCGCGACAGAGGTCCGCCCGTGGCGCGTGGCGACCCGGTACAGGAGCAGCGTCGTGGCCCAGCCGCCAAGGAAGGCGGCCAGCGGCACCAGCGCATTGCCGGTCAGCGCCAGAAGCGCGGGCGGCAGCAGCGCGCCCAGCACGATGGCAAGGATCGCGCCAAGGCCCGCACCCGCGCCGACACCGACGATGCCGGGGTCGGCCAGCGGGTTGCGGAAGAGGCCCTGCATCACCGCGCCCGAGACCGCCAGCGCGGCGCCCACCAGCGCGCCCATGGCAAGGCGCGGCAGGCGGATGTCGAAGAAGACGACGCGTTCGATCCGGGTCAGCGGCTCGCCAGAGGCCAGCTTGGCGGCCAGCGTCGTCACCGTCACGTCGGTCGCCCCGACCTGAAGGCTGAGCACCGCCGAGGCCACCAGCAGCAGCGCCAGCGGCCCGTGCAACCGGCGGGCGCGGCGCAGCCGGTCCCCGGCAAGCGCGGCAGAGCTGTCGTCGAGAACCGCCAAGGCCTAGCCGTCCTGCCCGTAAAGCGCGTGGTTCAGCGCCGTGACCGCCTCGGCGGTGCGCGGGCCGAAGCCCAGCAGCAGCAGGCCGTCCATCTTGACCAGCGCGCTTTCCTCTGCCGCCGGGGTCAGGCGCATTGCGGGCATGGCAAAGAGCGTCTCGGCGGTGATGTCGTGGGTGCCGCCGCGCTGCATCGTCAGGATCACATCGGGCGCGGCAAGGCCCACGGCCTCGTCGCCGATCTGCTTGTAGCCCTCGACGCCCTGAAGCGCATTGATGCCCCCGGCCATGCGGATGATGGCATCGGCGCCGGTGCCCTGACCGGCGGCATTGATCTTGCCGCCCTGCGTGGTCAGCACGAAGAGCACGCGCTTGCGCTCTGCCTCGGGGCGGTCGGCGTCTTGCATCGCCTCGTCCAGCGCGGCGCCGACCTCTGCCGCCAGCGCCTCGGCCCGGTCGGGCACGCCAAGCGCGGTTCCGATCACCTCGATCTTGTGCAGGATCGCCTCGGGGGTCAGCCCCTCGGGCACCGCGACAAGATCCACCCCGGCGGCGCGGATCACCTCCAGCGTTTCGGCCGGGCCGGCGCCCTCTTCGGCAAGGATCAGCGAGGCGCCCACCGACAACACGCCCTCGGGCGACAGAGCGCGCATGTAGCCCACGTCCGGCAGGCCGGTGACCTCGGGCGGATAGGTCGAGGTGCTGTCGCGGGCGCGCAGCCGGTGGCCCTGATCCAGCGCCACGACGACTTCGGTGACCGCGCCGCCGATCGACAGCAGGTCCGCCTCGTCTTGGGGCACACCCTGCGCGGCCACGGCCCAGGCGGCAAGGCCACCAAGCGCGGCGGTCATGACCCCGGCAAAGCCCGTGAAGACAGAGGGCCGGGTCATTCCGCGGGCTCCCGCAGGCTTTCCAGCCCGGCGACCAGATCCTGCCAGTCGGGGCGCCAGTCGCGATCCTCTGTCCGGCGTCCGAAGATCTGGAAGATCAGCCCGCCCTCGGCGTCGAAGGCCTCGACAGAGACGGCGGGGCCGCGCTGTGTCGGCTTGTCGGCGACCCAGACCTCGGCCACCTTGTCCAGCCGCAGGTGCAGGTTGAAGCCCGGGTCCATGACGTTCTGCCACGGCCCCATGGGTTTCAGGCTGCGGATCGGGCCAGAGTGGATCTGGATGCAGCCGCAGTTGCCAACGAAGACCATCACCTCGACACCGCGCGCCTGGATCCGTTCCAGCATGGTGTTGACCGCCTCGGGCGCCAGCGGGCGGGCGAAGGGCTCTCCTGCGGTGCGATAGGCGCCCAGCCGGTTCATCTTCAGCTTGGAACACAGGCGCAGGAACTGGTGCGTGTCGGTAAGCCGGGTCCATTCCGCGCGCAGGATATCCAGCTTGTCCGGGTTGGTCCTGGCCGCCTCGACGGGCTTGCGCGGCTCGACCGTCTGCCCCTCGGACTGATCGGGAAGGGCCAGCGCGGCGACCACGTCTTCCCAGGCCTCATGGGCAGAGGTGTCGCGCATGTGGATCTTGTGGACCGCATCGCCGGCGGCGTCGAAAACCTGAAGCGACCGGCGCGGCGGCTCGTCCTCCCTGGCGGTTTCGACCGCATAGGCGTGCACCCACTGCGAGGGGAAGATCCGCAGGTCGATCTCTTCGGTCAGCACCATCGCGGCGTGCGGGCCGGGGTGATAGTTGGCATAGCGCCCGACCTTTTCGTGCACGCAGCCCTCTACGCGGGTCAGGGCCATGACCTCGCCCAGCAGCTCGGCGGCGGGCATCAGCCGGTCGGGGTGGGCGGCGATCCGTGTGGCGCTCTGACCGATGCGGGCAGCGACCAGTTGCGCCTCTGAGAGGCCCAGCTGGTTGGCCAGATCGCGGGCGCGCAGTTTGGGAGAGTCTTCTTCGGCCTTGCGGATGGCAGCAGGAGAGAGGGGGGATGCGGTAGTCATGACGAGCCCTTACGACAGAAGGTGATGGCTGCCCCCGCACGACGACGACCGGGTCTGGCTTGTCACTATATCCGACCAATTTAATCGGATTGCCGGGGGGCTGCAAGCGGTTGCAGGCGCTCGGACGACAACCGCCCGCAGGATGGGATCGGGGCCGGGCTGTGGGCGGGTGGCGCAGCCCTTCGGGAAGATAAATGCGTGCAGGGCCGACACTTGGGTTTGAAGCGGATCTGGCCGCGCGTCAGTGGGAGGCTCTTTTCCGTTTATCCACAGTGAAATATGGGGCAGAGCCGAAACGAAGGCGCGTCTTTGTTGCTTTGAACGGGAATCCCGGTCTACTCTCGGGATCGGGAAATGATCCCTGGGGGAAAGACATGAAGAGCGACCTGACGGTCCGCCTGGCCGGGCGTCTGTCGGAGCTGCGCGCTGCCCGTGGCTGGACGCTGGACCAACTGTCGAACGCAAGCGGCGTCAGCCGTGCGGCGCTGTCGCGGCTGGAAAACGCCGAGGTCAGCCCGTCGGCCGATGTGCTGTCCCGGCTGGCGGTCGCGCATGACATGACGCTGTCGCGACTCTTTTCACTGATCGAGGACGGCTATGCGGCGCATATCCGCCGTGACGACCAAGCGGTCTGGCGCGACGGGGAAACCGGGCTGGCCAAGCGCATCGTCTCTCCGGCGACGGCGGCGCTGGCGGGCGAGGTTCTGGAATGCCGGATGACCCCCAACACGGAAATGATCCAGGACGCGCCCGAAGTGATCGGGCAGGAGCATCACCTGATCATGCTGACCGGCTACATGCGGGTGGAGCTGGAAGGCGAGGCCTACCAGCTGGGGCCGGGGGATGCCCTGCGCTATCGCGAGCATGGCGAAGTGAAGTTCCTGACCGCCAAGGGGCAGGGCGCCAAGTTCTATCTGTGCTCGGTGACCGCCTGAGCGCCGGTCTCGACCGCAGGGGGGTTGACCAAAGGTAAGCACCCCGCTCACGCTCTCGTGACCAAGACTTCTGAAACAGGGGCCGTCCGGCTGCCGTGTGTATCTGCATCCGATCCCGAGGGACGGGACAACAACAGACACATGGGAGACCAGACGATGACCAAGACGATGACCCTGAGCGCCGCTGCCTTTGCGATGACCGCCCTTGCCGGTGCCGCCATGGCGCAGGACAACCCGATGGTGGGCGGCGCCGCGATGTTCGCCGACAAGACCATTGTCGAGAACGCGGTGAACTCGGCCGATCACGAAACGCTGGTTGCCGCCGTGAAGGCCGCCGACCTCGTGGACACCCTGAACTCCGAAGGGCCGTTTACCGTCTTTGCCCCGACCGACGCGGCCTTCGACATGATTGCCGACGACAGCCTTCAGGCGCTGATGGCCCCGGAAGCGAAAGACCAGCTGGCCAAGATTCTGACCTGCCACGTCGTCGCGGCCAATGCCATGTCCGACGCCATTGCCGGAATGATCGCCGATGACGGCGGCATGCACCCGGTTCCGACGGTGGGTGGCTGCACGCTTCAGGCCAAGATGATGGGCGACAAGATCGTGCTGACGGACGAGAACGGCCGCGACGCGACGGTGACCATCGCCGACGTGCGCCAGTCGAACGGTGTGATCCACGTGATCGACCGCGTGCTGCTGCCGAAGCAGTAAGGCCGCAGGAATGCAGGGCGGGGCCCGGTTGTGTGCAAAACGAAACGGGTGATTTTCCTGCCCCGCCGTGCACGAAGCGTTGGGCGACCCCAACACGCCTGACGGAATCGTGCACGTCCCCGGCTTGCCCCCGCAGGTCGGGGGCGCTCTATTCTGAAGCAGGCCGGTGTGCCCGGCCCGCGCCGAAAACCAAGACGACGCCGAAACCGACACGCCAAAGCCAAGGAGGAGCCGATGAAACGCCGCATCTTTCTGACGGGCGCCCTGGCGCTGCCCGCCCTCAGCCAACCCGCGCTTGCCGCCTTCGAGGTCAGCCGCAGCCGCGAGGAATGGCGCGCAATACTGACCGAGGCCGAGTTCCGGGTCATGCGCGAGGAAGGGACCGAACGCGCCTTCACCTCGCCCCTGAATGACGAGAAGCGCGCCGGAAGCTTCCTGTGCAAGGGCTGCGATCTGCCTCTGTATTCGTCCCGGCACAAGTTCGACAGCGGCACCGGCTGGCCCTCGTTCTGGCAGGCCCTGCCGAATGCGGTCGAGACGAAACCGGACCGCAAGCTGTTCGTGACCCGCACCGAATGCCACTGCCGCCGCTGCGGCAGCCACATGGGCCATATTTTCGATGACGGCCCGGCCCCGACCGGCAAGCGGCACTGCATCAACGGCATTGCGATGACCTTCCGCCCGGCCTGAACGGCCCGGCGCAGAGGTGACGCAGACATGCGAAAGGGCACCCGGATTGCTGCGGGTGCCCCTGTTCGTGAGTGGAGGAGCGCTGGGCCCTTGGTTGGAGGATTGCACGCCTTTACGATAGCTGTCTAGAAATTAATCAACCTTAGGTAGATTATTTTTGATAGTGTTCTGGCTGAAAAGGCTTTTCCGCCGTCGGAGCCAGCCTCGGCAGGGGGGCGGTCTGATGGCTTTTCCCGTCGGGGCCGATGCCCCGCCGAAAGCGCCTGAGGGTCGTCCAGAAACGGAAAAGGGCGGCCCCGTGGCGCCGCCCGTCTGTCATCCAAGTCCGGCAAGGCATGGGCCGTGGCCCGGTTGGTCTGCCCTGATCCCGTGGCACGCCCTTTCCAAGCGTGGCCTCACTTGAAGCTGCGCGAGTCCTTGATCTGATCCCAGGCCCAGACAACCTCTTGCAGCTGTTCTTCCTGGCTGCGGTCGCCGCCGTTCATGTCCGGGTGCAGCACCTTGATGAGTTTCTTGTAGGCCTTGCGGATCTCGACCTTGGTAAGCGCATCCTCCGCTTCGAGGATCTCCAGCGCGCGCTTCTCGGTCGGGGGCAGCTTGCGCCCGCCGCCGGGCTTCTGCCGCCCGGGATTGCGCGTGGCATTGTCGCCCAGCACCTGATGCGGGTCCTCGATCCCCAGACGCGCCCAGGCCTTGGCCTCGGGGTCGCGCCATTCCTTGGTCTTGCGCTCCCAGACCTTGTCGGCGCTTTCCTGCGCGTTCATCTCGGCCTCGGTCTTGCCCTCGAAGAACGACCACTTGGCATTGTACTCGCGCACGTGGTCCCGGCAGAACCAGTAGAAGTCATCCAGAACGTCCGGTGCCTTGGGCGCACGGAACTTGCCTGCTTCTTCGCAGCCGGGGTGGTCGCAAACGCGGGTGGAGGTTTCGGACTCGCCGGTCATGCTCTTGCGTCCACGCGGGTTTTTTTTCTTCGCGGACTTCACGGACATGTCGAACCCGAAGGGATCTGATCTGCTCATAAGGCACCTCTTCTCGACTCGGACGCCAGAGCATAGACTATCTGCGAGGCAATGACAGGGGGCAGACCGTAAAATGTCACGAGCAGAAGAAATGCGCCGAAAGCTGGAAGAGGCCTTTGCGCCGACCCGGCTGGATATCCGCAACGACAGCGAGCGTCACGCGTCCCATGCGGGCTATGACGGCACCGGCGAAAGCCATTTTCACGTCACGATCCGCGCGCCGGGTTTCGCGGGGCAAAGCCGTGTCGCCCGGCATCGCGCCATGCATGCGGCGCTGGGGGATCTGACGACGCGCATCCACGCGCTGTCCTTCGATATCGACGCCTGATGCGGCATTATCCGTGACGGCCCTCCGCCCGAAAGAACAGCGCGGCGGAGGGGTGTCGGGAGTGTCGTTCATGAGGCGCAAAACGGCGGGGGCCACATCGGACCCCGGTACCCGCGGCCTGTCCGCGGGTCTGGCCCGGGCGATGGGCAGGCTGGCTTGTGTTCGCATCACATGGCCGGAGCGGTGGCAGGGCTGGGGGGAACCGACCGGAATAAGGGGCGGGGCCTTGCGGCCGCGCCCCCGATGTGTCGAAAAAGGTTCAAAAACCCCCGGTACAATCCTTGGTCGTGACGCCCCGAGCAATCCTGAGGCTGGGCTTCCGTCAATCCGAAAGCCTTGACCATACGTTAACACGGGCTAAGACAGTTTGTCAGTATGGGAATCCTGACCCGGCGTCAGCCAAACGCAAATTCTGCGTGATTGCAGTGCGCCAAGAGGCAGGTCGGGGCGCGTGGGTCACTCAGCAGGGTGAGAGGGGCGCTTGCTGTCCAGCCAGCCGTCGATGCGGCGGGTTTCGCGTTTCAGCAGCACGATGCCAAGGCCCACGACGGCGAAGGCAATCAGCGGGATCGCGATCTCGAAGCCTGTCATTCCGGTCTCTCCTTGCGCAGCATGCCCAGAATATAGTGCGAAAGCCCGTGCAATGCCAGTCCGGCAAGGCCCCAGCCTATGGTCAGAGAGTTTACGTGCAGTGAATTTTCGGTCAAGGGCCGCAGGATCGCAAAGCCGATCAGGCCCAGAGCGACCGCATTGGCAAAGCCCGCCAGCAGCTTGACGCGCTCGTTATGGACCATAAGCGTGTCGCGCAGGCGGGGGGGCATGTCACGGCCCCCGCCGGATCGCAGCCACCACGCGGCGGCAGGCCGGGGTCATGCCTCGGCCAGCTTCTTCGCCACCAGCTCGTTCACCGCCTTGGGGTTGGCCTTGCCGCCCGTGGCCTTCATCACCTGACCGACGAACCAGCCCGCCAGCTTGGGGTTCTGCTTGGCCTTCTCGACCTGCGCGGGGTTGGCGGCGATGATCTCGTCCACCGCGGCCTCGATGGCGCCGGTGTCGGTGACCTGCTTCATGCCGCGCGCCTCGGCGATCTCTTCGGGGTTGCCGCCCTCGGTATAGACGATCTCGAAGAGGTCCTTGGCCATCTTGCCCGAAATCGTGTCGGCCTTGATCAGGCGGATCACCCCGGCCAGCTGGTCCGGCGACACGGGGCTGTCCTCGATGCCTTTGTCGTCCTTCTTCAGACGACCGAAGAGTTCGTTGATGACCCAGTTGGCGGCCAGCTTGCCGTCACCGGCGCCCGCCGCGACCTTTTCGAAGAAATCGGCGTTCACCACCTCGGCGGTCAGCACGCCCGCGTCGTAATCCGACAGGCCGAAGTCCTTGACGAAACGCGCCTTCTTCTCGTCCGGCAGTTCCGGCAGCGAGGCGGCGATGTCATCGACCCAGCCCTGCTCGATCTCCAGCGGCAGCAGGTCGGGGCAGGGGAAGTAGCGGTAGTCATGCGCCTCTTCCTTGGACCGCATCGACCGCGTCTCGTTCTTGTCGGGATCGTACAGGCGGGTTTCCTGATCGACGGTGCCGCCGTTCTCGACGATGGCGATCTGGCGCTTGGCTTCGACGTCGATGGCCATCTGGATGAAGCGCATCGAGTTCATGTTCTTGATCTCGCAGCGCGTGCCGAGATGGCTGAAATCCTGCGTTTCCTGATACTTCTCGTACTGGCCGGGCCGACAGATCGAGACGTTGACGTCGGCGCGCAGGTTGCCGTTCTGCATATTGCCGTCGCAGGTGCCGAGATAGCGCAGGATCTGGCGCAGCTTGGCAATATAGGCGGCGGCCTCTTCCGGGCCACGGATGTCGGGGCGGCTGACGATTTCCATCAGCGCGACGCCGGTGCGGTTGAGATCGACGAAGGACATGTTCGGGTCCATGTCGTGGATCGACTTGCCGGCGTCCTGCTCGACGTGGATGCGCTCGATCCGCACCTTGCGGGCGATGCCCGGCTCCATGTCGACGATGATCTCGCCCTCGCCCACCAGCGGGTGGTACAGCTGCGAAATCTGGTAGCCCTGCGGCAGGTCGGGGTAGAAGTAGTTCTTGCGGTCGAAGGCGGATTTCAGGTTGATCGCCGCCTTCAGGCCAAGGCCCGTGCGCACCGCCTGCTCGATGCAGTATTCGTTGATGACGGGCAGCATGCCGGGCATCGCCGCGTCCACGAAGGAGACGTTGGAGTTCGGCTCGGCGCCGAATTTCGTCGAGGCGCCCGAGAAGAGTTTCGCCTGAGAGGCCACCTGTGCGTGGATCTCCATCCCGATGACCAGTTCCCAGTCGTGCTTTGCGCCCGCGATTACCTTGGGTTTCGGGGTCTCGAATGTCAGGTCCAGCATGGCCGCCTCTCGTCTCGGATTTGGCAAGCGGTCTACTGCGCGGGGACGCTCTGGGCAAGGGGCAGGGCAGCGCCAGCGCGGCGGGCCCTGCGCATTTGGCGCCGATAGGAGCAGAGCGCCCATGAACGCTGTCCTCGGCGCCCGCCAGACCGCCCGGTCAGCCGTCGCGCAGCAGGCTTATACCATCGGGGCCGAAGACAAGGCGGCGGCCGGACACCAGCGCCGGGGCGTAGAATTCCGCAAGGCTGGACATGGCACGGATGCGGCCCCGCCGGACCAGATCCTCTGCCTCGGCTTCGGCGGGATGCGCGCGCCCCGGCATCGGTGCAAGGGCCCAGACGCGCGGGTGCAGCGCGCGCAGGTGGTCCTGCGCGATCCAGCCGAGACTGTCGGCGATGCGGCGGCGTGCGCTGCCGGTCCTGGCAGGGCCGCCCATGGTCAGGCCCGCGAAGGCGGCCAGCCGGTTGGCCATGTGCTGGCCCGGCTGGCGGGCGAGGATGTCGTGCAGCCCCTCGGCGAAGTACTCGGCATCCAGACGCCGCTCGGCGCCCGCGTCGGCCTCCAGCGCGCCGATATAGACCCATGCGTAGCCGCCCGCGCCCCAGAGGTCGCGGGTGCGTTCGGCGGTGCGGCGGGCCTGCCGTTCCAGCATTTCCCAGCTGCCAAAGGCGGCGGGCCGCATGGCGCGGCCCAAGGCCGTGTAATGACCGGCTGCAAGGGGGGCGAGGTCGATCAGATCCTCGAAATCGTCGGCGGCGCGCAGGCCGGGCCGGGGGGCGGCCTCGAGCAGGGCGCAGCGCACCTCGGCCCATGCCGGCGATTCGCATTCGAAGGGGTCGTAGCGGTCCGCCAGCCCGGCGGCGCGGCGCATGTGCCAGTCATAGGCGTCTCTCCGCTGAGGCGACAGGGCGCCCGGCGGCGAGGCGCCGCGCCAGTTCCGGGCCAGATCGACATGGGCCATGGCGGCGACAAAGGCGGTGGCCGGACAGTCCGGCTGTTCCTCCATGGCGAGGTCGAGGGCGGCAAGAACGGTGCGGGTGCGGCGCGGTTCCGTGCGCTGCACGGCGCCATGGGCGGCGGCCATCACATCGGCCCGCGCACCGCTGGCAAGAAGCCCTGCCACCGGCAGCAGGCCGGGGGTCATGTGGCGTTCGCGCTCGGCGGTGTAAAACTCTGCCGCAAGCCTGTCCCATGCATCCTGCCGGGCCAGAAAACGCCCCCGTGACAGGTGTTTGTCCCGGGCTGCGGTTTCGGGGCAGGGGTCGCAGACCGGGATCTCCACCCGTGGCCGCAGCGGCCCGAGGCCCGTTGCACCGGCGCTGCGGCGTGCGCCTGCCTTTGGTTGGGCCGGTCGGTTCCGGGCTGTGCGAAGGACGGAGGCGGTGGTGGAAAAGGGTCGCATGAAGGCGCTACTCGGACAGGAACTTCGCCCTTCAAAATGCCCCGCCACTGTGACCAAAAGGCGGCGCGTTCCGGGAATTGCCCGGGCCTTCCTTCCGGCCCCTTCGCGCCCCTGTTCGCGCGCCGGCACAGGTCGTTTCGACAGCTTGCACACTGGCCCGCCCCGTTGCGACAAATTACATCACTTGCAACAAGAGCCACTTCATAGCAGCTTGCCGGGATCATGATGCGTATAGCTGCCATACTATTCACGCTTCTCGCTGCTCCGGCCTCGGCCAACTCGGTTCAGACCCCTCTGGCCCCGCTGCCAGAACCTGAAGCGATTGTGCCGCAGGTGTCCGAGCAAGCGGTGAAGACGTCGCTTCGCCCGGTTGCCCGCCGGATGGTCATCCCCGCCGCCCGCTGGGACAAGACCTCTGGCCGGAAAAGCTGGACCCTTGCCACCCTCTCTGCGCTGAAGACCCATGCCACGGTCCTGCCCGACATCGTGCCGCGCGACATCGCCGAATACTGCCCGGCCTACCCCCACGCCCCCCGCGAAGTGCGCGAGGCCTTCTGGGTCGGCCTGACGTCGGCGCTGGCCTGGCACGAGAGCACGCACCGCCCCGGTGCCGTCGGTGGTGGCGGAAAGTGGTACGGGCTGACGCAGATCCTGCCCGCCACGGCGCGCGGCTATGGCTGCAAGGCGCGCAGTGGCGAGGCGCTGAAGGACCCCGAGGACAATCTTTCCTGCGCGCTCAGGATCATGGCCAAGACGGTCAAGCGCGACCGCGTGATCAGCGCCGGGATGCGCGGCGTGGCCGCCGACTGGGGCCCGTTCCACTCCGCCAAGAAACGCGCCGACATGAAGGCATGGACCCGCAAGCAACCCTATTGCTCTGGGCTGTTTTCCTCGCTGAAGCCGGTGGCGCGCCCCGATCACATCGGGCCGGAGCCGCAGAGCCCCGCCGCCCGGCCCGAGATGATCGCGAAGAAGCCCGGGCTGAACGCGGCAGAGATCATCTCGACCCAGTCTCACGCGCGGTTCTGACGCCCGTCGGACAGGTCGGACAGGACACAAGGAAAAGGCCGCGCCCCGGGAAGGAGCGCGGCCTTTTCGCCTTTGGCGGTCGGGTGCGCGGCGACAGCCCTGTGGGCCTGTTTCGGCTCGGTTGGATCGAAACGCGCCGTCAGAGCGCTTCGCTTCACGTCGGGAAGAGCGTCAGACCTTCAGCCAGCTTGGGCGGCGGGTGGCATCGACCAGCGACAGCCCGGTTCCCTTCGGTCCGCCAAGGGCCAGCGTGGCGCGGCGCAGCATCTCGATCCCGTCCTCGGATTTCGCCGGCAGGGCCGAGGCGGAAATCGGTTCGCCGACCCGCACGAGGAAGGGCTGGCGCGCCTTGTTCAGCGTCTCGTGGAACAGGGTGATGTCCCGCAGGGTCGGGTGGATCAGGTCGAAGAGGTAGAACAGCACCGAATTCCGCGCGCGGATGTTGATCGGGATCACCGGCAGGTCGAACTTGCGGGCGATCATCGCGGCAGAGGCCATCCACGGGCGTTCGTACAGCCGCAGGCCGCGCCGTTTCGCCAGCCGCCCCGAAGGGAAGATCACGCCCAGCCGGCCCTCGGCCACCGCGCGGCGGGTATAGGCCATGGTCTCGCGGGTCTTGCCGTGGCTGCGCTTGTCCTTGCGCCATTCCACCGGGGCAATCATCGCGTCAAGCTGCGGAACCGCGCGGACGATGTCGTGGTTGGCAAAGAAATAGGCGTCGGGCCGGACCTGCCGCAGGATATGATACAGAATGATGCCGTCGGCGATGCCCGTGGGATGGTTGGCCACCACAAGCGCCGGTCCGTGCGAGGGCAGGTTGCCCAGCCCCGAGACCTCGACCTCGTCGGACAGCATGTCGCCCATCACCGCCATCAGTTCCTGCGCGGGCAGATGGTCGACCGAGGAGCCGATTTCCAGCGTCTTCTCGTAGCTGAGAAGGCGGTACAGTGCCGCGCGCAAGAGACGGGTGCCCGGGCGGTCCGCAAACAGCCAGGGGGCGCGTTCCTCGATCAGGGGGTCGATGCGGTCTTTCATATCACTGGCCCAAGATCACGATTCGGTATCATACGGATGACAGGCGCGCCGTCATGGCTAGTCTAGCCGACTTAACGATTTAAGCCACACACCCGCGGAAGCAATGGGCAAACATACGCGCACCGCCTAAAGAAGTGCGAAATGATGTTTCTCTACAAGGACACCCCGTGAAATCAGCGCCTCGTGCAATCGGTCGGGCGGGGGAAGCGCATCCTGTGGCAGCGGCACGCGCGTCCCGTCGCGCAGGATCAGCCGGACCCGCACCGAAAGATCAAGCCGCGTGTCCATGCGCACACCGTCGATCCGGGTCAGCGCGACCTCTCCGGTGACCGGGCCAGAGCGCCAGCACAGGGTGCGGTCGTCCAGTGTCAGCCAGGCGCGCCGGGCCCGGGCGAAATCCCAGAGCGCGGGCAGCGTGGTCAGCAGCACCGCCGCGACGATCGCGGGATGCGCCTGCAGCCAAAGCCGAAGCGCCAGCGCCGCAAGCCAGACCGTCAGGATGACCAGCGCCGCCCGCAGGCTGCGCCCGCTGGCCGCGTGATGCAGCGGGGACGGGGGGCTGCCCGGGGCGCAGGCGCTCACCGCCCGCCCGCGACATCCACGATGGTGCGGGTGACGTAGGAGGCCCGTTCCGACAGCAGCCAGAGCGCGGCCTCGGCGATCTCGTCGGCGGTGCCGGGGCGGCCCAGCGGCGGCGTGTGGCCGATCTTGTCCAGCCGGTCGGGGAGGCCGCCCTTGGCGTGGATCGGCGTGTCGATCAGGCCCGGGCGGATGGCGTTCACGCGGATGCCCTCGGGCGCCAGCTCGTCCGCCAGCCCCAGCGTCAGCGAATCGATGGCCCCTTTCGAGGCGGCATAGTCGACATATTGGTTCGCCGCCCCCAGCCGCGCCGCCGCGCTGGAGATATTGACGATGGCGCCGCCCTTGCCCCAGTCGCGCATCACCGCGACGGTCTGCCGGATCACCTCGATGGCGCCGAAGACGTTGACGGCAAAGACCTGCGCGACCCGCTCTGGCGTCAGGTCCGCCAGCTTGCCGGTGGGCGCCACGATGCCGGCATTGTTCACCAGCCCGATGCGGCCCGGCTTCATCTCTGCCACCTGCGCGAAAAGCGTTGCCACGGCCTTGGGTTTCGAGACATCGGCCTGCACCACATAGGCCTGCGCGCCCATGCTTTCGACCATGGCCGCCGTCTCGTCGGCCCCGGTCTTGTCGTTGGCGTAATGCACGACGATGCGCTGCCAGCCGTTGAAGGCTGCCATGCGCGCCGTTGCGGCGCCGATGCCGGTGCTGGCCCCGGTGACGATCAGGAGCCCGCTCATTGCGCCAGCATCCGGGTGACCATCTCGCCGGTATCCCGAGAGAGCTTCGGCTTCGCCGCGATGCGTTCCAGCGCGGCGCGCATCAGGGCGCGGCGGCCTTCGTCGTAGCGGGTCCAGGTCTGGAACACGGCGGCCATGCGCGCGGTGGTCTGCGGGTTCAGGTCGTCGAGCCGGATCAGCCAGTCGGCCAGCAGCGCGTAGGACGCCCCGTCGGCGCGGTGGAAGGCGGCGTGATGCATGGCCAGACCGCCAAGGACGGCGCGGAAGCGGTTGGGGTTCTTCCAGTCGAAGGCCGCATGCTGGGTCAGCGCCTGCGCACGCTCGACCGCCACATCGGGCGCCGCGGCGCCGATCTGCAGGCCGAACCATTTGTCCATGACAAGGCGGTCGTCCTGCCACTGCTCTTCGAAGGCGGCCAGCGCCTCTGCGTCGCGGCCCGCCCGCACGAGGCTGCCAAGCGCCGTCAGTTGCAGCGTCATGTTGTCGGCGCTGTCGAACTGCGCCTGCGCCGCCTTGCCGCCGTCCAGCCGCGTCTGAAGTGCCAGCACGCCCGCCCCCAGCGCGCGCTTGCCCACCTGTTCGGCGTCCGGGGAATAGGGGGCCTCGACGGTGGCCTCTGCGGCGAGGCGCGGCAGCAGGTCCGCCCAGCGTTCGGCGCGGAACTGCCCCAGCGTCTCTGCGGCGTTCCAGATGGCGTCTGGGTCGGGGGTGTGGCCGCGCTCGTGCAGCACGCGGGCCAGTTCGGCCTGCGAGGGCGTGCCCATCATCAGCGCGCGATAGGCCGGGTCGAGGTCGGTGTCCCGCAGCACCCGCTCCAGCCCGTCGAGCCATGCGGTGTCGGGTGTCGCGCCTTCGGTGATCATGGCGATCAGGCATTCGATCCCCAGCATCTGCGAGGCGTCCCATCGGTTGAAGGGGTCGGTGTCATGGGCCAGCAGGAAGGCGCGTTCCTCGGCGCTGGCTTCACGCTCCATCACCACGGGGGCCGAGAAGTCACGCAAGAGAGAGGGCATGGGCCGGGCAGAGAGCCCTTCGAAACGGAAGGACTGCTCGGCTTCGGTGATTTCCAGCAGGGTGGTGGGCACCACCTCGTCGCCGTTGGGGTTCAGCAGGCCCACGGCCATGGGGATGACCTGAGGTGCCTTGTCGGGCTGGCCGGGGGTGGGGGGCGTGACCTGCCTGAAGGTCAGGGTGTAGGTGCCGTCGGTCCAGTCCTCGGTGACGCTGACGCGCGGCGTGCCCGCCTGAGAGTACCAGCGCTTGAACTGGGTCAGGTCGCGGCCCGTCGCATCCTCGAAGACCTTCAGCCAGTCCTCGATGGTCGCCGCATCGCCGTCGTGGCGGTCGAAGTAGAGGTTCAGCGCCTTGGCGTAGTCCTCATCGCCCACCAGCCGCTTGAGCATCCCGATCACCTCGGCGCCCTTCTCGTAGACCGTCGCGGTGTAGAAGTTGTTGATCTCCTGAAAGCTTTCGGGCCGCACGGGGTGCGCCAGCGGCCCTTGATCCTCGGGGAACTGACGCCCGCGCATCATCTGCGCGTCCTCGATCCGCTTCACCGGAGCCGAACGCATGTCGGCGGTGAACTGCGCGTCTCGGAAGACCGTCAGCCCCTCTTTCAGGCACAGCTGGAACCAGTCGCGGCAGGTGATGCGGTTGCCGGTCCAGTTGTGGAAGTACTCATGCGCGATGATCGCCTCGATCCGCTCGAAGTTGGCATCGGTCGAGGTCTCGGGCGAGGCCAGCACGCAGCTGGAGTTGAAGACGTTCAGGCCCTTGTTCTCCATCGCGCCCATGTTGAAGTCATCGACGGCGACGATGTTGAAGATGTCGAGGTCGTATTCGCGGCCATAGACATCCTCGTCCCATTTCATCGACTTCTTCAGCGCCTCCATGCCGAAGGCGCATTTGCCCTCGTCGCCGGGGCGGACCCAGATGTTCAGCTCGACATCGCGACCGTTCATGGTGGTGAAGCGGTCGGGGTGGTTGACCAGATCGCCCGCCACCAGCGCAAAGAGATAGGCGGGCTTGGGCCACGGGTCGTGCCACTCGGCAAAGCCTTCGCCGGTTTCGCCCGGGTTGCCGTTCGACAGCTTGACCGGCTCGTCGCCCTCGATGCGGACGGTGAAGACGGACATCACGTCGGGGCGGTCGGGGTAGAAGGTGATCTTGCGGAAGCCCTCGGCTTCGCACTGGGTGCAGTACATGCCGTTCGACATGTACAGGCCTTCCAGCGCGGTGTTCTTCGCGGGGGCGATCTCGACCTCGCATTCCCAGAGGAAGGGCCCGTCGGGCACGGCGCAGGTCAGGCCCTCGGCGGATTGCACCGGAGAGACGGTCCTGCCGTCGATGGCGGCATGGATCAGCGTCACGTCCTCGCCGTTCAGGAAGAACTCTTGCTTCGGCGCGTCGGGGTTGGGGGCGAAGTGGATGCGGGCCAGAACCCGCGTCGCCTCTGGCGCAAGGCGGAAGGTCAGGTGCACGTCCTGCACCTGCCAGCCGAAGGGCGTGTAGTCCGAAAGGTAAACGGTTTGCGGGCTGGCATCCTTCATGGGGGTCCTCGGCGGTTGGGAACTTCGGGTTGCCCCAAGTGTTAGGCTTGCAAGAGAGCCGCCGCAATGGCTGGCACCCCGAGATAACAGGAGAGACGACATGTCTGCCCCGCAAACGAATATCGAGAAGCAAGAGCGCCGCCACCGCCCCGCCCTGGGCGGCATGACCATCGCCGTGGGCTTTGCCGCGCTGCTGTTCGTGGGCTGGATCCTCTGGGTCTTCGCCGCCGGCAATACCCCGGGTGAAAGCGATGCAGAGCGTGTCGTGCCGGGCGCCGAGGCCGTCGAGACGCAGGAAGGCCCCGTGGCAGGCGAAGGCACGACTGTCGCAGACTGATGCAGGTAGGGTTCCGAGTATCGGGCGGGGGCTTCGGTTCCCCGCCTTTTTTCATGGCATGGCCGTGAAGAAGGGTGACCTGCCGCAAAAGACCTGCGCGACCTGCGGGCGCCCGTTCACGTGGCGCAAGAAGTGGGCGAAGGTCTGGGACGAAGTGCGCTATTGCTCGGACCGGTGCAGGCGGGAGCGCAGGTCGTCCGGTCAGGCAGAACGACCGTCCTCAACGCAATCTTAACGGTTCCATTAACCATCCCATCATACACTCCGATGCGTATCCTATGAGGATGCGGAAAGGAGTTTGTATGAGTGAAGATATGTATCGTTGGCTGACTGTCGCGTTGATGATCCTGACGATCCTCGTCATGATCATCCTAGCCTGACAAAAAGTCACCCCCGGGGTGTTGCACCACCCCGGGGGCTCTTCAAAAAGAAGTTCGACGAGCGTCGATCTGTATCGTTCTCAACACTTACCCCAAACCACTCCGAAAATCAAGATCTGCACCGCGCGATGGTTGACGGCCCGATCTGTCATTCCGCCGCCCGCAGCGCCAGTTCCGGCTGGCGCGGATCGCTCGGGGTCTCGTCCTCCCAGATGATCTCTGGCGCCGTGACCCTCCGTGCCGCGCGGTTCAGCGCCCAGTCGCGGGCCGCCGTGCTGCTGCGGCCCAAGGATAGCCGTGCCAGCAGGCGCGCCAGCCACAGAACGTAGGTCGTGGCCCAGACCCGCACCGCCAGCAGCGAGGGCGTCACCACCAGCGTTAGCACCGTCGCCACGCCAAGGCCGAAGACCACCGCCGTCGCGAGGTTCTTCCACCACAGCGCCGTCGGGCTGTCGATGGAATAGCCGCCCGCGAAGAAGTCGAGCGAGAGCCCGAACATCATCGGCGCAAGGCCTGCCATGGTGGTGATCGTGGTCAGCAGAACCGGGCGGATGCGCGCCTCTGCGGTGCGCACGATGGCCTCGATCCGGGGCATGTAGCGGCTGTATTCCTGATAGGTGTCGATCAGCACGATATTGTTGTTCACCACGATCCCCGCCAGCGCGACGATGCCGGTGCCGGTCATGATGACGCTGAAGTACTGCCCCATGACCAGCATCCCGATCAGCACGCCGGTGGTGGAGAGCACCACGGCGATCAGCACCAGCACCGCGTTGTAAAGGCTGTTGAACTGCGCCAGCAGGATGATGAACATCAGACCTAGCGCCGCGCCGAAGGCGGAGGAAAGGAAGGCCTGGCTTTCCTCCTGGTCTTCCTGGTCGCCGGTCCATTCCCACTCGATCCCTGCGGGCAGGGGGGCGGTCTCCAGCCACTCGGTCAGCTGCGCGATGCGGTCGTTGGCCGTGAGGGGCACCAGAGAGACGGTCGCGCCCCGGTCCACCAGGCGCTGAAGCTCTGCGGCCTCGCTGTCGGAAATCCCGCGTTCCAACCGGAAGTACCGCGTTTCGACGCCGCCGCCGGAGCCACCGAACAGCGAGCCGGGTCGCGGGAAGTCCAGCGACAGATCGTAAGCGCCTGCGTCCCGGGCCTGCTCTGCCGGGATCTCGCTGCCGAAGCCAAGCTCGTGCGAGACCGTGGCGGGCGCCTCTGCCCCCTCGGCCCGCTGCGGTTCCTCGTAAAAGCTGGCCTCGCGCGCGACCTCGGCGGGCATTGTGATCCGAACCGTCTTGCGGTCGGTGTTCACCCCGGCCTTGACGTCGAAATAGCGCTTCTGGTCGATGCGGTTGATCTCTGCCAGCTTTTCCACCGGCTGGCGCGTGACGAAGTTCGCCAGCGGCACAAGGCCGTCCGCCGTGCGCACCTTGAGGCTGTCGAGCGTCGACAGCACGCGGTCCTCCTCGGGCAGGCGCACGCGGATCTCGATCTCTTCGTCGGACCCGGCTGGCGTGTAGCTGTCCAGCAGGATGCCGCGCGTCACAAGCTGCACCATGGCGCCCACCACGGCCACGTCGGCGCCGAAGCGCCCGGCCTTTTCGACATCGACGTCGATCTCCCAGTCGATGCCGGGCAGGGGGCGCGTGTCCTCGATCAGGGTCAGCGCGGGCAGGCTGTCGAACCGTTCGCGCGCAAGGGCGGTGGCGGTCAGCAGGTCTTCCCAGTCATTGCCCTTCAGGCGCAGGTGAACGGGCTTGGCCGAGGCCGGGCCGCGCGCCTGTGCAAGGATCTCGATCTCGATGCCGGGGATACGCTCCAGCTTGGCGGTCAGGGCGTCGATGATGTAATCGCCGTCCAGTTGCTCCAGCGTGACCTCGTCGGGGTGTTCGCGGGCATAGGCGGCACGGTCCTCCCATGGGATGGTCTCCAGCTGGACCTGCCCGATGGTGTCCTTGGGGGCCTGCGCCCCGCCGGTGTTGCTGTCGAGGCCGCCCTCTCCGGCAAAGGCGAAGGCGTTCAGGATGCCGGGCTGGGCCAGCACGATCTGCTCGGCGCGCCGGACGATGGCATCCTTCTCCTGAAGCGACAGGTTGCCCCGCGCGCGGACGTAGACGATGGCCTGCTCGGGTTCGCTGTCGACGAAGAACTCGACGCCGTTGTTGTTCTCGCCGAAGTAGCTGAAGACGCTGGCGACGAAGAAGCCGACGGCGCCCAGCGTCACCAGCGGCATGACCGGATTGCCCGCGATGGACTTGATCACGTAGCCGAAGGGCGTGCGGCGGTGGCTGCCCTCGATGCGCTTGCGGCGGCGTTGCAGGGCCGCCGCGTCCATGACCACCGAGGACAGCACCGCGAACAGGATGAAAGTCACGATGCCGGGCAGGCGGGCCGCCAGCCCCTCGCCCTCGACCGGGAACAGGTAGGCCGGGTTCAGCACCATCATGGCGCCCACGAACATGCCGAAGATCATCACCGGCACGAGGGCCGCGCGCAGGACCCACGGCGTGGCGCCGCGCAACCAGTTGCCCGCGCGGTGGATGTTGCGCGAAAAGCGGCCCGTGACGCCGCCCATGACCGGCAGGTAGATCAGCGCCACCACGAGGCTGGCGGCCAGCACGAAGATCAGCGTGACCGGCAGCATGCCCATGAACTCGCCCGCCACACCGGGCCAGAACAGCATCGGCAGGAAGGCGCAGAGCGTCGTGGCGGTGGACGAGACCACCGGCCAGAACATGCGCTTGGCGGCCTCGACATAGGCATGCATCGGCCCCGAGCCTTCAGAGATGCGCTTGTCGGCGTATTCGACCACCACGATGGCGCTGTCGACCAGCATGCCAACGGCCAGAATCAGGCCGAACATGACGATGTTGGAAATCGTCACACCCATGATCGCCAGTAGCACGAAGCACAGCAGGAACGAGGTCGGGATGGCGAAACCCACCAGCAGGGCGGGCCGCAGCCCCAGCGAGGCCAGCACCACGATCATCACCAGCGCGATGGCGGTCAGGACCGAGCCTTCCAGCTGGCTGACCATGCTTTCCACCTGACGGCTCTGGTCGTTGGAATCGCCCACGTCCAGCACCGCCTGCAACTCGGGCGGCCAGCCCTCGCGGGCCTCGGCGATGACCGCGCGCACGTCGGCGGCGGTGTCGATGATATTGAAACCCTTGCGCTTGACCACCTGCAGGGCGACCGTCTGCACACCGTTGAAGCGCGCGGTGCCAGTGCGGTCCTCGAAGGTCAGGTTGATGGTGGCCAGATCGCCCAGCGTCACCACGCGGTCGCCGTTCACCTTCACCGGCAGGTCGTAGACGTCGCGCGCCTCAGAGAAATTCGAGGGCACCTTCAGCGCGAAAGTGCCGTTCTCTGTCTCGACCTCGCCAGCGGCGATCAGCTGGTTGTTGTTCTGCACGACGGTGATCAACTCGCCCGCGGTGACGTTGTAGCTTTCCAGCCGCAGCGGGTCGATCACCACTTCGAGCATCTCGTCGCGGTCGCCCGCGATCCCGGCCTCGAGCACGGAATCCAGCCCCTCGACCCGGTCCTGCAGGTCCTTGGCGACACGGTTCAGCGTGCGTTCCGGCAGCGGCCCCGACAGGTTGACGATCAGGATCGGGAATTCCGAGAAGTTGATCTCGTTGATAGAATACTGTTCCGCGCCCTCGGGGAAATCGGCCTGCGCGTTGGACATGCCGTCGCGCACGTCGGCCATGATCTTGGTCTTGTCCCAGCCGAATTCGAACTCCAGCGCCAGACCGGCATAGCCCTCGGCGGCGGTGGCGGTCATGCTTTTCAGCCCGTCGAGGTCGGACAGCTCCGATTCCATCGGCTTGACCAGCAGCGTCTCGGCATCGCTGGCGGAAATGCCGGGGAAGGGCACCGAGACAAACAGGGCCGGGATCTCGATGTCCGGCTCGCCCTCTTTGGGCAGGCTGATGTAGGCGTAGGCGCCGACCACAAGGCCCAGAACGATGAAGGCCAGCACCATGCGGGCGCGCTGCGCGGCCCAGTCGACGATCCCGGTCACTGGATGATCTCCTCGAAGCTGGGCGCGACGGGCACCCCGTCGGTGACGTATTCCTGTCCCAGCGTGATGACGTCCACGGTGTCCGGCAGGCCGGTCACCCAGACCCCTTCGCGGGTGTCGCGCAGCAGCGTGACGGGCAGGAAGGCCACGGTTTCCTCGGCTGAGACACTGCGCACGCCAAGGCGGCCGTCGTCGTCCAGTGTCAGGCTGGATTGCGCCAGCAGGTGCGCGGGGGCGCCCTCGGCGGCGATGGCGATCTCGGCGGTCTGGCCGTCCCGGATCGAGAGGTCTTCGTTGTCGACAAGGATCTCGACGCGGAAGGTGCGGGTCAGCGGATCGGCAGAGCGCGAGACAAAGGTGACCTTGCCAGCCACCTCGCGCCCCGAGACCAGCCGCGCGCCCGCCTGCGCGCCATGGTCGACGCGGGCCACATCGCTTTCGGCCACGTAGCCCACGATCTTGACCGGGTTCAGCTGGATCACCGTGGCGCAGGCGCTGCCCGGCTGCATCAGCGCACCAAGTTCGGCGGTGTCGGTTTCCAGAAGCCCGGCAAAGGGCGCGTGGATGGACAGTCGTTGGATGTCCTTCTCGACAGAGGCGATGGCGGCCTCGGCGGCCTGAATGGCGCTGAGCGCGCTTTCCTCGCCGGTCTTGGCGGATTGCACGGCGGCGGCGGCGCCTTCCAGCTGCGACTTGGCCGAGATCACGGTGGCCTTGGCGCCCTCGACGCCCGACAGGGCGCTTTCGACGGCGGCAGAGGCGCCCTCGACATCCGAGGTGGCGCTTTGCACCCCGGCCTTGGCGTTCTGGATCTGGCTTTGCGCGGCCTGCACCCCGGCCTTGGCGTTCTGGATCTGCGCCCCCGCCGCGATCACACCCGCCTTGGCGTTGCGGATGCCGCTTTGCGCCGCCTGCACGGCAGCCTTGGCGGTCTCGACCTGGCTTTTCGCGGTCTCGACGCCTGCCAGCGCGCCCTGCACCTGACTTTTCGCGGCCTCGATGCCCGAGGCGGCGCTCTTCAGCCCCAGTTGCGCGGCCTGCACCCCGGCCCTGGCGGCCTCGAAGGCGGCCTCGGAAGCGGCCAGCCGGGTCTGCGCGGCAAAGCCGTCGCGGGCCAGCGACTGCGCGGCCTTGAGGTTGATATCGGCCTCTTTCACCCGGGCCTCGGCTTCCAGCACGCGGGCTTCGGCCTCTGGCACCCGCGCCTCGGCCTCGGCAAGCGCGGCTCGGGCGGCGGGCACGGCGGCCTGGGCCTCTTTCAGGCGCGACTGCGCGGCGGGCACGGCGGCCTGCGCCTCGGCCAGCCGGGCTTCGGCCTCGGGGACGCGGCTTTCGGCCTCTTCCAGCCGGGCCTCGACCTCGGGGACGCGGGCCTTGGCCTCGGCCAGATAGGCCTCTGCCTCGGGGACACGGGCCTTGGCCTCGGTCAGGCGGGCGGCGGCGGCGGGCACCCCGGCGCGGGCCTGGGACAGTTGTGCCTGAGCGGCGGGCACGGCGGCCTCGGCCTCGAGGATACGGGCGCGGGCGGCGGGCAGGGCGGCCTCTGCCTCGGCCAGGCGCGCCTTGGATTCCGGCAGGCGGGCCCTGGCCTCTGCCAGCCGTGCCGTGGCTTCGCGCAGGCTGACCTGTCGCGTGCCCGGGTCGATCTCGCACAGCAGCTGCCCGGCCTCGACCAGCGCGCCCCGGCGCAGCGGTTCCGAGACCACCTTGCCCGATGTCTCGGCCCGCACCTCGACCTCGCGCAGCGCCTCTGTCTCGCCGCGCAGGACCACGGCGCTGTCGACCACCTGCGCCACCGAGCGGTGGGCCATGACGCGCACGGTGCCTTCGGGCACTTTGTCCGCGGGGCTCTCGGCGATCTCCGCCACGGGCTCCGCCACCGGGCCCTCGGGCTCTGGCGTGTCGGCCCCGGCCAGCGCGGCGGGCGTATTGTCCCGCGCAAAACCCAGGAGACGGTCCCGTTCCAGTACGAGGCCATAAAGGACAGCGGCCACAATCAGGGCCGTGATCAGGGAAACGATACGCATTCGGGTCTCATCCGTATTTCAAAAGGTCTTACGCCGGGGCGTTAATGGCGGATCATCGGGCGCGGCCCCCACCGCGTTCCCCTCTGAACCGAATGGTTCAGTTTCTAGGGGGCTTTGCATCACCGCGCAAGCGCGCCGGTTGTCGCAACGGCACGAAACTGACAGTTTCCGACAACAGTGCCGCGCAAATGCCGCGCCCGGACGGCGTTTCGACACCTTTTGCGAGCGATTCCGCCGTGGACCGGGCCGCCGGAGATGACCGCTTGGCACCCGCCGCCCGCCTGTGTAAGAGGGGGCAAACCGCGCCAGAGGGAGGCCAAAGGGTGAGCGACACCGACAGTTTCATCGACGAGGTCACCGAAGAGGTCAAACGCGACAAGCTCTTCGCGGCAATGCGCAAATACGGCTGGATCGCGGTGGCGCTGGTGCTGCTGATCGTCGGCGGAACCGCCTGGCGCGAGTTCCGCATCGCCTCGGAAGAGAGCGCGGCGCAAAGCTTCGGCGACGACATTCTCGCAGCGCTGGACGAAGGCGACGAGGCCGCGCGCATCGCGGCGCTGGAAGGCGTCGAGGGCGGTGCGACCGGCGCCGAGGCCATCCTTCAGATGCTGATCGCCGCCGAAGAGGGCAGCGCCGAGAACGATGCCGAGGCCGTGGCCCGCTTGCAGGCGGTGGCCGACAACACCGAGGTGCCGTCGATCTACCGCCAGATCGCCCGCTACAAGGCACTGACCCGCGGGGCTGAGGTCGTTTCGCTGGAAGACCGCCGCAGCGGGTTCGAGGCGCTGGCCGTCGCGGGGCAGCCGCTGCGCCTGCTGGCCGAGGAACAGCTGGCCCTGATCGAGGTCGAGGCGGGCGATACAGAGGCCGCGCAGGCGCGCCTGACACGCATCATAGAGGATGCAGAGGTGACGGCGGGCTTGCGCCGCAGGGCGTCTCAGTTGATTGTGGCGCTGGGTGGCACGGTTCCCGAAAGCTGATCGCAGCGCAACCGGGAACGAGAGGCAAGAGGGCAGAACACGATGGCTTTGCACAAGGCGATGATCCTGACGGCGCTCGGCGCACTGGCGCTGGCGGGCTGCACCGAACGCGACACGGTTCTGGGCGGCGAGCGTCTGAACGTGCGCGACGTGCTTCAGACCCGTGGCGGCGGCGATATCGACACCCCCGGGCCGAATGTCGCCCGGGCCATCGCTCTTCCGGGCCAGAACGCCAGCGCCTCCTGGGCGCAAAGCGGTGTCTCGCCGCACGCGCGGGTGGCCAATGCGGCCTTCTCCGGGCGCTTCCAGCCGGTCTTTGCCACCTCGATCGGGCGCGGCGACACGCGGCGCAACCGGCTGAACGTCGATCCTGTGGTCGGCGGTGGCCGCGTCTTCACGATGGATTCCGCCCACGTCGTGCGGGCCACCTCGACCGGTGGCGGCACGCTGTGGGAACACGACCTGACGCCGCTGCGCGACAAGGCGATTCAGGCGCAGGGCGGCGGTCTGGCGGTCAGTGACCGGGCGCTTTACGTCTCTTCGGGCTTCGGCATGCTGGTGGCGCTGGACCCGGCGACGGGGCGCGAGATCTGGAAACAGGATCTGGGCAACACCGCCACCGGCGCGCCGTCCTACCGCGATGGCGTGGTCTACGTGACCTCGGGCGATCAGACTGGCTGGGCGCTGGAGGCTGATACCGGGCGCGTGCGCTGGCAGATCGACGGGGCCGAGAACATCAACAACGTCGCGGGGGCGCCCGCCCCGGCCATCGGCGACACGCATGTGATCTTCTCCTTCGGCAGCGGAACCCTGCAGGGCGCGCTGCGGCAGGGCGGGCTGCGGGTCTGGAACGCCGACATTCTCGGGCGCCGCAACGGCTTTGCCATCTCTACCGTGAACGATATCACCGGCGACCCGCTGATCGCGGGCGATACGGTCTTTGCGGGCAACCACGCCGGTCGCGTCGTGGCGCTGGGGCTGTACAACGGCGAACGCAAGTGGACGGCCCGCGAGGGCGCGCTGGGGCCGCTCTGGCCGGCGGGCGACTCCGTCTTCTTCGTCTCGGACCGCAATCAGTTGATCCGGCTGGACGCGGCGACCGGCGAGCAGGTCTGGGCGGTCGACCTTCCGGGCTACAAGACCAAGCGCAACCCCAACAAGCGCCGCAGCGAGGCCTATGCCAACCTCGGCCCGATCCTGGCGGGCAACCGGCTGATCGTGGCGGGGTCCGACGGCCATCTGCGGGCCTTCTCGCCCGAAAGTGGCGCCCTGGTGGGCAGCGTGCCCATCGACGGCGGCGCGACGACGCGGCCCGTGGTCGCGGGGGGCACGCTCTACGTCGTCTCCGGCAAGGGCGTTCTGCACGCATATCGGTGAGGTAAAGCGCCTTCGAAGGCGCTTTTTCAAAGGCCCCGCGCAGGGCCTTTTGCCGCCCCCCGGGCGCCGGGTGCGCGAGAGTGGTTCCCTCGTGCCGTGAAATGCGTTAAGCGGCGGGTCTGATCCGCCGGAGCGCCGCATGTCCTTCTCTCTCGCCATCGTCGGCCGCCCCAATGTGGGCAAGTCGACGCTCTTCAACCGCCTCGTGGGCAAGCGCCTCGCGCTGGTCGACGACCAGCCCGGTGTCACCCGCGACCTGCGCGAGGGCGAGGCCCGGCTGGCCGACCTGCGTTTCACCGTCATCGACACCGCCGGTCTGGAGAACGAGACCGACGACTCGCTGCCCGCCCGGATGCGCCGCCTGACCGAGCGCGCCGTGGAAGAGGCGGACATCTGCCTGTTCCTGATCGACGCCCGCGCGGGCATCCTGCCCGACGACGGGGTCTTTGCCGAGATCCTGCGCCGCCGCGCCGGGCACGTCATCCTTGCCGCCAACAAGGCCGAGGGCTCGGCGGCGGACGGCGGCGTGATCGAGGCCTATTCGCTGGGCCTGGGAGAGCCGATCCGGCTGTCGGCGGAACACGGGCAGGGGCTGGACGAGCTGTACCAGGTGCTGCTGCCGCTGTCGGACGGCTTCGAGGCGCGCGCCGCCGAAGAAGCGCCGGAAACCAACGTGGCCCTGACCGAGGAGATCGACGAGGACGACGATTCTGTCCCGATGCCGACGCCGACAAAGCCCCTGCAGGTGGCGGTCGTCGGCCGCCCGAATGCCGGGAAGTCGACGCTGGTGAACAAGATCCTCGGCGAAGAGCGGCTGCTGACCGGGCCGGAGGCCGGGATCACGCGGGATGCGATTTCGGTGCGGATGGACTGGGGCGGGGTGCCGATGCGCATCTTCGACACCGCCGGCATGCGCCGCCGCGCCAAGGTGCAGGAAAAGCTGGAGAAGCTGTCGGTTTCGGACGGCATCCGCGCGGTGAAATTCGCCGAGGTGGTGGTGGTTCTGCTGGACGCGGCCATCCCCTTCGAGGTGCAGGATCTGAAGATCGCCGACCTGGCCGAGCGCGAGGGCCGCGCGGTGGTCGTGGCGGTGAATAAATGGGATGCCGAGGACCACAAGCAGGACAAGCTGCGCGAGCTGCGCGAGGCCTTCGAGCGGCTCTTGCCGCAGCTGCGCGGGGCGCCGCTGGTGACGGTTTCGGCGCGGACGGGCAAGGGGCTCGACCGGCTTCAGGCGGCGGTGATGCAGGCCTACACGGTCTGGAACCGGCGGGTGTCCACCGGGCAGCTGAACCGCTGGCTGGAGAGCATGGTGCAGAGGCATCCGCCCCCCGCGCCGCAGGGCCGCCGCATCAAGCTGCGCTACATGACCCAGGCCAAGACGCGGCCGCCGGGCTTCGTGGTGATGTGTTCGCATCCCGACAAGCTGCCCGAGAGCTACTCGCGCTTCCTGGTGAACGGGCTGCGCGAGGACTTCGACATGCCGGGCACGCCGATCCGCCTGACCATGCGCGGGCAGGGCGACCGCAACCCCTACAAGGGACGGCGCGAGAAGAACGCGGGTGCGCTGAAGAAGCACCTGGGCAAACTGCCGAAGAAGAAGGGCTGAGCGGCCCGTAGAAGGGGCATCGCTGAGGGAAAAGTGCGGTGCGTCTGCGGCGCGCTCTCACTCTTGGGGGCTTTGCCCCCAAAACCCCGCTTCGGGGCTCTGCCCCGCGCGCCATGCGCGCCCCCCCCCCGAGGTATTTTCAAGACCAAAGAAGCAGAGGGGCTATCGGGGGGCGGGGGGTTATTTCGGCGCGGCCCGTTCGAGGGCGTAGCCGTCGCCCCATGTGCCGTGCAGGGTGCCGTCGGGCATGAGACGTAGATCACGGGCGGGGCATTGTCTTCCCATTGCAGGGTCAGGACGCGGCCGTCGAGGCGCCCGACCCCGCGAAAGCTGTCACTGCCGATGGTCCAGTCGCCGTAGATGTCGGTGCCGCCTTCGGTCAGGGTCAGGTCGCCGCTGTAGGCGGAGCCGTCGGCGTTGCGGCCTTCGACCGTGTAGTCGCCGAAGAGGTCCGGCGCCTGGCCGAGAACAGGGGTGGCGGCAAGCAGGAAGGCGGCGGCGAGACACGGGCGCATGGGGCAAATCCTCTGTCGGTCAAGGACCGCGAGGGTAGCCGGGGTCCGTCCCTGCGGTCCAGCCTATTCCGTGTCGGTGGCGCGCAGGCTGAGGATTGCCACGATGCCGAGCAGCGAGAGCCCGGCCACGGCGGCATTGAAGGGCTGCATGTTCTCGACGATCACGCCGACCAGCGCCCAGATCACGGTGATGCCGTATTCCGGCGCCCGGTGCAGGCGGTATTGAACGGTGACGGCGATCACCACGGCCACCAGCAGCGACAGAAGCGCCGCCGGGGTCGGCGGCAGCCAGCCGTAGCCGCCCAGCACCACGCCGAGCGCCACGCAGGAGGCTGCCGTCAGCCAGCCCGCCAGCACCGCGACGGGCGCCTGTTGCAGCCAGCGGTCGGTGTCGCCCACGCGGAACAGCGCCAGCAGCGCACCGGCCAGCATCAGCCAGATCAGCAGGGTCGCGCCCAGCGGGGTCAGCACCGCCACCGGCAGCCAAGTGGCCCCCAGCGCCAGCGTCGCGAAAAGCGCCGGGCGCATGGGAGACCAGTCCGCGTCATCCGCGCGTCGCAGCAAGCCGAAGAGGGTGCTGACGATCAGCCATGCGTAGATCAGACCCCAGATGGCGAAGGCGTAGCCCTCGGGCTGGACCGGCGGTTCTTCGATCTGCACCGGGAACTGGCCGGGCTCGAAACCGCCGAAACCCGGGGTCAGCAGCGGCGAGGCCGCGAAGGCCAGCGCCGCGAGAAGGCAGCCGAGCGCCCAGAGGCGCGCGCGCGTTTCGCTCATGCCAGTGTCCCTTCGGCACTCAGGCGGGTCTTGCCGCCGAGGTAGGGGTGCAGCGCCTCGGGCAGCTCGACCGAGCCATCCGCCTGCTGGCCGTTTTCCAGCACCGCGATCAGGCAGCGGCCCACGGCGAGGCCCGAGCCGTTCAGCGTGTGGACGAAGTCGGGTTTGCCGCCGGCTTCCTTGTAGCGGGCGTTCATGCGTCGCGCCTGAAAGTCGCCGCAGACCGAGACCGAGGAGATCTCGCGGTAGGCGTTCTGGCCGGGCAGCCAGACCTCGATGTCGTGGGTGCGGCGCGCGCCGAAGCCCATGTCGCCGGTGCAGAGCACCACGGTGCGGTAGGGCAGGCCGAGCGCTTCGAGGATGCCCTCGGCGCAGGCGGTCATGCGGTCGTGTTCCGCGCGGCTGTCCTCGGGCCGGGTGATGGAAACCATCTCGACCTTCTCGAACTGGTGCTGGCGCAGCATGCCCGCCGTGTCGCGGCCCGCGCTGCCCGCCTCGGAGCGGAAGCACTGCGTGTGGGCGACGTAGCGGCGCGGCAGGCTTTCGGCCTCGACCGTCTCGCCGTTGACGATATTGGTCAGCGTCACCTCTGCGGTGGGCACCAGCCACCAGCCATTGCTGGTCTCGTAGCTGTCCTCGCCGAATTTCGGCAACTGGCCGGTGCCGTACATCATCTCGGGGCGCACCAGCACGGGCGTCCATGTCTCGGTCAGACCGTTCGTGTCGACGTGGGTGTCCAGCATGAACTGCGCCAGCGCGCGGTGGATGCGCGCAACGCCGTGCTGCAGCACCATGAAGCGCGCGCCCGAGAGCTTGGCGGCGGTCTCGAAATCCATGCCGGGCACCACACCCGCGATCTCATAGTGTTCCTTCGGCGAGAAGTCGAAGGCGCGCGGTTCGCCCCAGCGCTTGGCCTCGACATTGTCGGCCTCGTCGGCGCCGTCGGGCACGTCGTCGAAGGGCAGGTTCGGCACGCCCATCAGCAGGTCGGTCAGCTGGCTGTCCAGTTCCTTGGCGCGGTCCTGCATCGCGCCGACCTCGGCCTTCTTCTCGCCCACCAGCGCGCGCAGGCGTTCGAATTCCGCCTCGTCGCCGCTGGCCTTGGCGGCGCCCACGTCCTTGGCGGCGCGCTTCTGGTCGGCCTGTGCGGTCTCGGCCGCATGGATCGCGGCGCGGCGCGCCTCGTCCAGCGCCAGCACCTCGGAGGACATCGGCGCGGCGCCCCGGCGCGAGAGGGCGGCATCAAAGGCAGCGGGATTGTCGCGGATTGCGCGGATGTCGTGCATCGTATCCTCCGAAAGTCTGGCGCGAGTCGCGGGACTTATGCCCTATCCGATCAACAGAGGGTAGGGCCTCGGGTCACGCGGTCCACCTGATCCGGCAGCCATGTCTCGGCGGGCGTCGTTCGCGTGCCCCGGCAGAGGTGGTGACAACCACGGTGACCGTGGTGCGGGGCGGGCGGGCGGAGCCAACCGACCTGCACCCCCGGACAGCGCGCGGCCCGGAGGGAAAGGATGAGGGCCGCCAGCGCCGCGGACCGGGCAAAGCCGCCCTGCCTCAAAACGCCCCGCGCGCCTTGCATCCGGCCAGCGGCGCGCATAGGTTCCGCGCGACTTCGCTCCGGGGACCTTCCGCGCGGCGACAGACGTTCAAGACCCACAAAGGAGCACCCCTATGGATCCCGCCGCACTCGGCCAGTTCGTCCCGCTTATCCTGATTTTCGTCATCATGTGGTTCCTGCTGATCCGTCCCCAGCAGAAGAAGATCAAGGACCACCAGAAAATGGTCGAGGCGCTGCGCCGGGGCGATCAGGTGGTGACCCAGGGCGGCATCATCGGCAAGGTGTCGAAGGTCAAGGACAACAACGAGATCGAGGTCGAGGTCGCCGAGGGCGTGCGCCTCCGCGTGGTCAAGTCGACCGTCGCGCAGGTTCTTTCAAAGACCGAGCCCGCCGAGGGCTGAGGCCCTTTCGCGGACCTGCCCAAGCCTAGCCCGAGACCTGCCCGAAAAGGGGCCTTCGATGCTGCAAATCGACTCCTGGAAGCGCGTGCTGATCTGGTCGACCCTTGTGGTCGGGATCGCCTTTGCCGCGCCCAACCTGTTCTATGGCCGTGTCGAGGGCCACAATGACGCGGTGAAGGCCATCGAGGCCGGCGCCGACACCTCGGAGAACCGCGAGGCGGCTTCGGCCTGGCCTTCGTGGCTGCCGTCGGGGCTGGTCAACCTCGGGCTCGACCTGAGGGGCGGCGCGCATCTTCTGGCCGAGGTGAAGGTCTCGGACGTCTATGCCGCGCGGATGGAGTCGCTTTGGCCCGAGGTGCGCGACGTCCTGCGGGACGAGCGCGCCACGGTCGGCACCATCCGCCTTCAGGACGGGCCGCCCGACGAGTTGCGCGTGCGCATCTCGGAGCCAGAGGGCATGGAGCGCGCTATCGAACTGGTGCGCGGGCTGTCCACCCCGGTGGTTTCGCTGACCGGGCAGGGCACGCGCGACATCGAGGTTTCGGGTGACGGGTCGGACCTTGTCGTCACCCTGTCCGAGGCAGAGCGGCAGGCCATCGACGAACGCACCCTGCAACAGACGCTGGAGATCGTGCGCCGCCGGATCGACGAGGTCGGCACGCGCGAACCCACGATCCAGCGGCAGGGCGGCGACCGTGTGCTGATCCAGGTGCCGGGGCTGGGCTCTGCTCAGGAACTCAAGGACCTGATCGGCACCACCGCGCAGCTGACCTTCCAGCCGGTGGTCAGCCGTACCGGCAGCGCAAACGACAATCCCGGCGTCGGCAACGAAGTTGTGCCCTCGCTGGACGAAGAGGGCGTCTATTACATCCTCGAACAGGCCCCCGTCGTCACCGGCGAGGAACTGGTCGACGCGCGCCCCGACTTCGACCAGAACGGGCGCCCGGCGGTCTCTTTCCGCTTCAACCCCTCGGGCGGGCGCAAGTTCGGCGATTACACGGCGGCCAATATCGGCAGCCCCTTCGCCATCGTGCTCGACAACGAGGTGATCTCGGCCCCGGTCATCCAGAGCCATATCTCGGGCGGGTCGGGCATCATCACCGGCAATTTCACCGTCGAGGAATCGACGAACCTTGCGGTGCTGCTGCGCGCGGGCGCGCTGCCCGCCGGGCTCGACTTCCTCGAAGAGCGCACCATCGGCCCGGAACTGGGGCAGGACAGCATCGACGCGGGCAAGATCGCCACCATGGTGGCCTTCGCGGCGGTGCTGGTTTTCATGGTGCTCAGCTACGGGCTATTCGGGCTGTTTGCCAATATCGCGCTGATCCTGAACATCGGCCTTCTGTTCGGCTTCCTGTCCAGTTTCGGCGCCACGCTGACCCTGCCGGGGATCGCCGGTATCGTGCTGACGGTCGGCATGGCGGTGGACGCCAACGTGCTGGTCTTCGAGCGGATCCGCGAGGAACTGAAGACCGCGCGCGGCCCGGCCCGCGCCATCGAACTGGGCTATGAAAAGGCGCTCTCGGCCATTGTCGACGCCAATATCACCACCTTCATCACCGCCGTGATCCTGTATGTCATGGGTGCCGGTCCGGTGCGCGGCTTTGCCGTGACACTGGGCGTGGGCATCCTGACCTCGGTCTTCACGGCGATCTTCGTGACGCGGCTGCTGATCGTGATGTGGTTCGAACGCCGCCGCCCCAAGACGATCGAGGTGTGAGATGCGACTGAGACTGGTTCCCGAGACAACGAACTGGAACTTCTTCGGCCGCCCGACGCTGTGGCTGGGCATCTCGGTGGTGATGATCGTCATGGCGCTGGTCAGCTTCGGCCTGCGGGGCCTGAACTACGGCATCGACTTCCAGGGCGGCACCACGATCCGCACCGAAAGCGCGCAGCCGGTGGACGTGGGCGCCTACCGCGACGCGCTGGCCGCGCTGGAGCTTGGCGACGTGGTGATCTCCGAGGTCTACGACCCCAATTTCGGCCCCGAGCAGAACGTCGCCATGGTCCGCATTCAGGCGCAGGACGGCGAGGAAGCGGTCAGCGCCGAGGTCATCGAGACGGCCCGCACGGCGCTTCAGGGCGTGGCCGGGGACATCCGCTTCGTTTCGGTCGAATCGGTTGGGCCGAAAGTGTCGGGAGAGCTGATCCAGACCGCTGCCATCGCCGTGGCGCTGGCCATCGCGACGGTGCTGATCTACATCTGGCTGCGCTTCGAATGGCAGTTCGCGCTGGGGGCGGTGGTCGCGCTGGTGCATGACGTGGTGCTGACCATCGGCATCTTCTCCGAGGTCGGCATCCGCTTCGACCTGTCGATCATCGCGGCGCTGCTGACCATCGTGGGCTATTCGCTGAACGACACGGTGGTGGTCTTCGACCGGGTGCGCGAGAACCTGATCAAGTACAAGTCCAAGGACCTCAAGGAGGTGCTGAACCTCTCGATCAACGAGACCCTCAGCCGGACCTTCATGACCTCCTTCACCACGCTGATCGCGCTGATCTCGCTCTTCGTGCTGGGCGGCGACGTGATCCGGGGCTTTGTCTTCGCAATGATCTGGGGCGTCGTGGTCGGCACCTATTCGTCGATCTTCGTGGCTTCGATCATCCTGCTGAAGCTGGGGGTCAAGCGCGACTGGACGACGCCTCCGGGCCAGCAGGGCAACCAGTTCGGGAACATCGATGCCTGACCTCTGGGCCAGCCTCCTCGGAACAGGGGGGCTGGCCTTGCTGGGACCGGCAGCCTTCGCCGCGGGGCTGGTGCGCGGCTTTTCCGGCTTTGGCACTGCGCTGGTGTTCCTGCCGGTCGCGGCGCAGATCCTGTCGCCCTTCGGGGCGATCCTCGCCCTGATCTTCATGGAGCTGCCGGCACCGCTGCCGAACCTGAGACGGGCCTGGGCCTCGGTCGAAGGGCCCGACCTGCTGGCGCGGCTGACCTTGTCGGGTTTCCTGCTGCTGCCGGTGGGGATCTGGGTGCTGACCCGTGTGCCGCCAGAGCTTTTTCGCATGATCGTCTGCCGCCTTGCGCTGGCCATGCTGGCGGCGCTGGTGGCCGGGTTGCGCTGGTGTCGCCGCGCGCGGTGCCGGGGATCGGCGGCCTTGTCGGGCCTGCCGGTCTGGGGCTAGGGTGCCGCCATGCGACTGAACGAGATCACCTACGAGGATGCGGCCCCGGTCGAGGGCTATGGCCCCGGCTTCTTCCGGGTCTCGGGGCAGGTCCACGAGGGGCCGATGCTGCTGTGGGCGCGCGGCAAGGCGTCCTGGGGCGGGCTGTCCGATGCGGCCAGCCTGCTGACGCTGGCGGGCCATGTGGATGTCCTGTTCATCGGGGTCGGGGCCGAGATGGCCTATCTGCCGGGCGCGCTGCGCGCCGCGCTGGACGAGGCCGGGCTTGGGGTGGAGGTGATGACCTCGCCCTCGGCCTGCCGGACCTACAATGTGCTGCTGTCCGAAGGGCGCAGGGTTGCGCTGGCGGTGCTTCCGGTCTGACGCTGCGTCGATCGGCCAACGGGCTTTTCGAGTATTTTTCCAGAGAAGAAGCAGGGGGTTGCGCGTGATTCTTGACGTGGGGCGCCCGGCGGCGAAGGGGCTGGTCTGGCCGCCGGGCTTGGGCTAACCCTTGGGCATGGATTTGATCGCGACGGATCTGGGTGTGGCGCGCGGCGGCGTGCCGGTGCTGGAGGGGGTGGGCTTCGTGCTGCGCCCGGGCCGGGCGCTGGTGCTGCGCGGGCCGAACGGCGCCGGGAAGACGACGCTGTTGCGCACCATCGCCGGGTTGCAGCCGCCGCTGTCGGGGCGGATCGAGGGTGCCGGGGAGCGGGTGGCCTATGCGGCGCATTCCGACGGCCTGAAGGCGATGCTGACGGTCGCGGAGAACCTGCGCTTCTGGTCGCGGGTTTTCGGGACCAAGGGCATCGGAGCGGCGCTGGAAGGGTTCGACCTGACCGGCCTGAGCGACCGGCTGGCGGGGAGCCTGTCGGCCGGGCAGAAGCGGCGGCTGGGGCTGGCGCGGATGGCGGTCACGGGGCGGCCCGTCTGGGTGCTGGACGAGCCGACCGTATCGCTGGATGCGGGCTCGGTTGTGCTGTTTGCCGAGGCGGTGCGGCGGCATCTGGCGGAGGGCGGATCGGCGCTGATGGCCACGCATATCGATCTTGGGCTGGCCGAGGCCGCGGTGCTGGACGTGGCGCCCTTCCGCGCCCGCCCCGGGGTTGCCGCGGAAGACGAGGCCTTCCTGTGATCGCGTTGCTGTCGCGGGATCTGGCACTGGCGGTGCGGGCGGGCGGTGGGTTCGGCCTTGGGCTGGCCTTCTTCCTGATCGTCACGGTTCTGGTGCCCTTCGGGGTCGGGCCCGAGACCGCGCTTCTGGCGCGGATCGCGCCCGGGGTCCTGTGGATCGGGGCGCTGCTGGCCTGCCTGCTGTCGCTGGACCGCATCCTTGCGCTGGACTGGGAGGACGGCTCTCTCGACCTTCTGGCGACGGCGCCGCTGCCGATGGAGGGGATCGTCACCGTCAAGGCGCTGGCGCACTGGATCACCACCGGCCTGCCGCTGGTGCTGGCGGCGCCGGTGCTGGGGGTGCTGCTGAGCCTGCCGGTCGAGGGATACCTCTGGGTCTTCCTGTCGCTGGCGCTGGGAACCCCGGCGTTGTCGGTGATCGGTACCTTCGGCGCGGCGCTGACCGTCGGGCTGAAGCGCGGCGGGCTCTTGATGTCGCTTCTGGTGCTGCCGCTTTACGTGCCGACGCTGATCTTCGGCGCAGAGGTGGCGCGGCGCGGGGCCGAGGGGCTGGCGGTCTCTGCCCCGCTGGCGATGCTGGCGGGGATCAGCTGCGGCGTCATCGCGGTGCTGCCCTTTGCCAGCGCCGCCGTGCTGCGGATCAACCTTCGCTAGCGGCCGGGACGGGCGCGGTCTCTGCGACCTTGGGGGCGGGCCGGGGATGTTGCCTCTCACCGAGAATTGAGGTGTATGGGGAGGCGCGACCGCAGTAGGAAAAGTCATGTCGATCTGGGACTACGCCAATCCTGTGAAGTTCATCCGCACCGCGGACCACATCCTGCCCTGGGTGTCCGGTGCGGCGCTGCTGTGCCTTGTCACGGGGCTTGTCTGGGGCTTCTTCTTCACGCCCGACGATTTCCGGCAGGGGTCCACCGTCAAGATCATCTACCTGCATGTGCCCGCCGCGCTGATGGCGATCAACGCCTGGCTGATGATGCTGGTGGCCTCGCTGATCTGGATCGTGCGGCGCCATCACGTCAGCGCGCTGGCGGCGCGGGCCGCCGCCCCGATCGGCGCCGTCATGACCGTTATCGCCCTGGCGACCGGCGCGATCTGGGGGCAGCCCATGTGGGGCACCTGGTGGGCCTGGGATCCGCGGCTGACCTCCTTCCTGATCCTGTTCCTGTTCTACCTCGGCTATATCGCCCTGTGGGAAGCCATCGAGAGCGACGACACGGCGGCGGACCTGACCGCGATCCTCTGCCTCGTCGGCTCTGTCTTCGCGGTGCTCAGCCGCTACGCGGTGAACTTCTGGAACCAGGGGCTGCACCAGGGCGCCAGCGTGATGCGCGCGGGCGCCATCGCGGGGGACACCGAAGAGCGCGTGTCGAATGTCTTTGCGGTGCCGCTGTTCGTCTGCATCGCGGGCTTCGTGCTGCTCTTCGTGGCGCTGGTCCTGTTGCGGACACAGACCGAGATCCGCGCCCGCCGGACGCGGGCGCTGCTGGCGCGGGAGCGGGTGGCATGATGCCGGAACTGGGGAAATACGCGGTTGCGGTGCTGTCCAGCTATGCCGTCTCGCTGGGGCTGATCCTTGCGCTGGTGGCGCTGACGCTGCGGCGCGCGCGGCGCGTGCGGGCGGATCTGGAGAAGGTCGAGGAAAGGGTGAAGCGTGGCTAGGATTCCGGTCTTGATGATAGTGCCGCCGCTGGTCTTCGGTGCCTTCGGCTTCATGGCCTGGATGGGGCTGGGGCGCGAAGGCGCGAACGAGCTGGAAAGCGTCTTCGAAGGCCGTCCGGCCCCGGCGATGACCGATGTGGCGCTGCCGGGCTATCCCGCGATCACGCCCGCCGATCTGGCGGCGGGAGAGATCACGCTGGTGAACTTCTGGGCCTCGTGGTGCCCGCCCTGCCGCGCCGAACACCCCGAGCTGAAGCGGCTGGCGGAAAGCGGCGTGCGGCTGGTGGGCGTGAACTTCAAGGATCAGGAGAAGACCGCGAAGACCTACCTGGAAAACGACGGAAACCCCTTCCTTGCGGTGGCCTTCGATCCGGCGGGTCGGACGGCGATCGACTGGGGGGTGACGGCGCCGCCAGAGACCTTCATCCTCGATGGCTCGGGTACGGTGCTGTTCAAGTTCGTCGGGCCACTGATCGGCACCGACTTTGAGCAGCGCTTCGTCCCGGCGCTTGAAAAGGCCCTGGCGGCAGAGGAATAGCGGCGGGTGGCCAGATGACGGGGCGGGGCGCAGGGCCACGCCCGGGGGGCTGCGGGACCGCCTGCGACGGACCCGCAAGCCGGGGTCAGAGGTCGCAACGCTCTGACACCTCCATGGTTGTGGCGCAGCTGTGTTGTTCCGGCTGATGGGCGCTTGCGTAGGCCCCGAACATGGCCAGCAGCAAGAGGGCGCCGGCCTGCACGACTGTGATGAGTTTCATGAATACGCCTCGTGTTTTCTTATTCTTTGTAGCTGTGGATTTGGATCGCGAAATGGAAGGGCGGCAAGGGGCTTTGTCGAAGGACAGAGGGGCCATGGTGAAATCCTGCGCAGGTGTATGCCGGTTGCCGTCGAATTCGGCGCGAAATCGCCGGACCGTTTCGGGAAACCCGTTCGGCTTGAAAGAATATTAGGAAATGACTGAAGCCAGCGCAGGTCTGGAAAACCCGGCCTGAGTGTCAGGGGGCGGGAAGGCGAGTCGGTGCCTCCGGCGGAGCGACGGGATGGCGGCCCCACCACGGTCGGCGCCGGGGCCCGCCCTTGGGGTTCAAGAACGCGCTGATTCCGGCTGCGACGTCAGGGGGAGGGTACTGTGGCGCACGGTGTGCCGGCAGAACAGAGATGGCCCGTCCCTCCGCAGAAGGGCCAGCGCGTTGGGTGACCCAGCCTGACCCCGGGCGTTGCGTTCCTCGCACGGACCGCAGGCATAGCGATGGCGGCCTGCGGCGTCCGGGCTTACCCCAGTCGCGGCAGGGCGGTGTCGAAGACCGTGTCGGCGATCAGGCGGCCGATGCGCAGACCCTCGGTGTTGTCCGCCTCCCAGTGGATGCCGCCGTATTCGCGGCTGGCGCCCGCCTCTTCGGCGGCCTGGCTCAGGCTGGTGAAAGAGCGCCGCACGCCCTTCAGTTGCATCGGCCAGTTCACCAAGTCCGGCGCGTAGCCGGTGAAGGAAACCATGTCCGTGTCCAGCAGATGCGCCAGCATTCGCGCCGAGGCGCCCGAGAAGGTCGAATGCCCCGAGGTGTAGGCGGGGAAGGGCGGCGTGGGGATCAGGGTCTGCCAATCCGGGTCGTGGAAGCGGGCGAACCTGTCCTGCGGCAGGACCGTGGTGCGGATCGCGGTTTCCGGGCGCAACACGTCCATGTCGAACTTGCAGTCCCATGTCACGATGGCCGCGTCGGCCTGACTGAGGCTGATCAGCGCCATGAAGCGCGCCTGATCCACGAGGTCGAGCGACTGCCGTTGCAGCAGGTCCATGGCGATGATCTGCCAGTGGCCCGGCGGGGTCGCGCCGCGCGGGCCGTCCTCCCAGAAGAAGGCGATCTCGGCCTGATCGCGGGTGCGGTACTCGCTGGTGGCGCCGCCCCACAGGAAGACCTTTTCCAGCTGGCGCAGGAATTCGCGGCTGTCCTGTCGCGGGAAGGGGCGGGGGCGGAAGTCGCGGGCGTTGCCGACCACAAAGGGCTGGATCTTGCCCCAGCCGGGCAGCAGCGGCGGGCCGTATTGCTTGAAGGTCGGGCCGTTCTCGGCGGCGAAGAAGGGGCCGGTGGGTTGCCATGCCATCGGGCCTTCGAGCTTGCCGTAGAGCAGCCCGCGCGAGGCGTCGGTGCCGTCGCCGGCGCGCTCGGCCAGCACCGCCCAGGCCACGGCGGTGCCCCATGCCACGCCGTTGGACTTGGCCTCGCCATCCGGCAGCCCCGCGAGAAAGGCCTCCAGCGCGCAATTGTCCTGTTGGAACAGCGCCTTCAGCACGGTCGAGACGGCGGCGCCATAGGCGACCTGCGGGTCCACCGGCGCGGGCGGTTCCGGCAGGCTGACGGGGCTGGCGTAGCGCGGCGACAGCCCGTTTACTGCGGCAAAGCCCGCAAGGTGGCCGATGGCGAAGGCGCGGGTGGCGGGCGGCGGCGGGGTCGCGGTGTCGCGCACCGCCTGCACCAGCGCATCGGACCAGGCCATGACCGGCGTCATGTTGCCCGGCGAAACGACGTCCTCGATGTAAGAGACACGGGCCGCGCAGGCGGTGTCTGCAATGGCCCGGGGGCTGGCGGCGACGAGTGCTGCGGCGGACAGACCCGCAAGCGCGGCGCGGCGGGTCAGGGGTTTGGACGGCGTGCAAATGGTCATGATATAAATCTCCGGTTCAAATTTCCGTTATCTCCGAGTGTTCACAGGAAAATGCAGGCTGGCAAGGGATTTGCGGGCTGGTCCCCGCAGATCCCGTGGCCCGCGCATCGTTCCCGGAATTGTTTCCCGATAGCGGATGGAATGTGACTGTTCCGGGCGGAAGGCAAGGGTCGGTGCGCGGTGAGTCGGGAAAGCCGGTGCACCCCACCGGGGGCAATTTTGCGCGGGCCGCGCCGTGCCGGTCCTGCCGGGTCTCAGCCCGGCCTGCGCGCCACCTGAAACCGGGGTCGGCGCGGCGCCGGACAAAGAAAAACCGCCGGGCGCGTGGGGCGCCCGGCGGTCGGATTGTGTCGGAAGCGGTCGCCTTACTCGGCGGCGACCGGCGCGTCCTGAGCGAGGTTGCGCAGCACGTAGTGCAGCACGCCGCCGTGCTCGATGTATTCCACCTCGATGGCCGTATCGATCCGGCACTTGATCTGGATCTCCTTGGTGGAGCCATCCGCCATGGTGATCGTGCAGGGCACGGTTTCCAGCGGCTTGATCGTGTCCAGACCCGAGATCGAGACGGTTTCTTCCCCGGTCAGGCCCAGCGATTTGCGGGTGTCGCCGCCGGTGAACTCGAAGGGAATGACGCCCATGCCGACGAGGTTCGACCGGTGGATCCGCTCGAAGCTCTCGGCGATGACCGCCTTGACGCCCAGCAGCGCGGTGCCCTTGGCGGCCCAGTCACGCGAGGAGCCCGCGCCGTACTGTTCGCCGCCGAAGATCACCAGAGGCGTGTCCTGATCCTGATAGGCCATGGCCGCGTCGTAGATCGAGGTCTGCGCACCGTCGGGGCCCTTGGTATAGCCGCCCTCGACGCCGTCCAGCATCTCGTTCTTGATGCGGATGTTGGCGAAGGTGCCGCGCATCATGACCTCGTGATTGCCGCGCCGCGAGCCGTAGGAGTTGAACTCGCGCACCGGAACCTGACGTTCCACCAGATACTGACCGGCGGGGGTGGTTTCCTTGAAGGAACCTGCCGGAGAGATGTGGTCGGTGGTGATCATGTCGCCGAGGATCGCCAGAACGCGCGCGCCCTCGATGTTCGAGATCGACCCCTTCTCCTTGCCCATGCCCTGGAAATAGGGCGGGTTCTGGATATAGGTCGAGGTCGCCGGCCAGTCGTAGGTCTCCTGCTGCGGAACCTCGACGCCCTGCCACTTCTCGTCGCCCTTGAAGACGTCGGCATACTTCGACTGGAAGGCCTCGCGGGTGACGGTCTTCTCGACCAGATCCGCGATTTCCTTCTGCGTCGGCCAGATGTCCTTCAGGTAGACGTCATTGCCGTCCTTGTCCTGACCCAGCGGCTCGCGGGTGATGTCGACGTTCATGTCGCCCACCAGCGCATAGGCCACCACCAGCGGCGGCGAGGCGAGGTAGTTGGCGCGCACGTCCGGGCTGATCCGGCCCTCGAAGTTGCGGTTGCCCGACAGGACCGAGGTGCCGATCAGGTCGTAGGTGTTGATCGCCTTCGAGATCGGTGCCTCGAGCGGACCGGAGTTGCCGATGCAGGTGGTGCAGCCGTAACCCACAAGGTTGAAGCCCACCGCATCGAGGTCCTTTTGCAGGTCCGCGGCTTCCAGGTAGGCAGAAACCACCTGAGAGCCCGGCGCCAGCGAGGTCTTGACCCAGGGCTTGCGGTTCAGACCAAGGGCCGCCGCCTTGCGCGCCACGAGGCCCGCGCCGATCATCACGTAGGGGTTCGAGGTGTTGGTGCAGGAGGTGATCGAGGCGATCACGATGGAACCGTCGTGCAGCTGGTAATGGCCGTCCTCGGTTTCCACGTAGCCGCGGGCGTGATGGCCCTCGTCGCCGGGGATCTCGCGCGGCTCGGGGGCGCCGCCCTCACCTTCCCAGCGGACTTCCTCCTTGGCCGAGGCGTCCTTGCCGGCGCGCACGCCCTTGACGTAGTCGGCGAAGGTCTTGGCGGCCTTGTCGAGCGCGATGTAGTCCTGCGGGCGCTTGGGACCCGAGATGGCGGGGACGATGGTGCCCATATCCAGCGACAGGGTGTCGGTGTAGACCGGGGCATAATCCGCGCCGCGCCAGAAACCGTTCTCCTTGGCGTAGGCCTCGACCAGCGCGATGCGGTCTTCGTCGCGGCCGGTGTTGCGCAGGTAGCGCAGGGTTTCGTCGTCGATCGGGAAGAAGCCGCAGGTGGCGCCGTATTCCGGGGCCATGTTGGCAATGGTCGCGCGGTCGGCCAGCGGCAGGTTGTCGAGGCCGTCGCCGTAGAATTCCACGAACTTCGACACCACGCCCTTGGCGCGCAGCATCTCGACGACCTTCAGCACGAGGTCGGTGCCGGTGGTGCCTTCCATCATGGCGCCGGTCAGTTCGAAGCCCACGACCTCGGGGATCAGCATCGAGATCGGCTGGCCCAGCATCGCGGCCTCGGCCTCGATCCCGCCCACGCCCCAGCCCAGAACCGCTGCGCCGTTGACCATGGTGGTGTGGCTGTCGGTGCCGACGAGGGTGTCGGGGTAGGCCACGGTCTCGCCGTTCTGGTCCACGTCGGTCCAGACCGTCTGGGCGAGGTATTCCAGGTTCACCTGGTGGCAGATGCCGGTGCCCGGCGGCACCACGCGGAAGTTGTCGAACGCGGTCTGACCCCACTTGAGGAAGGTGTAGCGCTCCATGTTGCGCTCGTACTCGCGGTCCACGTTCATCTGGAAGGCGCGCGGGTTGCCGAATTCGTCGATCATCACCGAGTGGTCGATCACGAGGTCGACCGGGTTCAGCGGGTTGATCTTCTGCGCGTCGCCGCCCAGGGCCTTGATGCCGTCACGCATGGCGGCAAGGTCGACCACGGCGGGCACGCCGGTGAAGTCCTGCATCAGCACGCGGGCCGGGCGGTAGGCCAGTTCACGGTCGCCCTTGCCGCCGTTCTTGGCCCAGTCGGAGAAGGCCTTGATGTCGTCCAGCGTGACGGTCTTGCCGTCCTCGAAGCGGAGCATGTTTTCCAGCACCACCTTCAGGGCGGCAGGGAGCCGCGAGAAGTCGCCGAGACCGGCGGCCTCTGCGGCGGGAATGGAATAATAGGCAAGGGTCTTGCCGCCGGCGGTCAGGGTCTTGCGGACCTTGGCGCTGTCGTGGCCTACGGTGATGGGCATCTGGATACCTCCGATGGGGTAACGGAATTCAAGGTGTCTGTGCGCCGGGATGGTGCGCCATGCTGCAGGCGCATTCAAGGGCAATCAGCGAACCACGGTATACCGTGGTATGCGATCACCTAGTCGCCTGATTGCGCGGCGTCAAGGCCCGGGGGCGCGGCATTTGCGACAGGCTTGTCTGTCACACTCTCTCTCGAATGATTGATTGGCAAAGACAAGGGTGCTCTTTTACCTCAGAATGGCAACACTCGACGACAGGACTCCCATGTTTTCAAAGACCGCTTGGCTGCTGATCCCCTGGCTTGCTGTGGCCGGGACCGTGGCGGCACAGGACGGCGCGGACCGCTCGCCGGTGGTGGTGGAGCTTTTCACCTCGCAAGGCTGTTCCAGTTGTCCGGCGGCGGATGCGCTGCTGGCCGAGATGGCGGGGCGCGAGGACATCATCCCGCTGGCGCTGCACGTGGACTACTGGGACTACATCGGCTGGGCCGACGGCTTTGCGCAGTCCAGGTTCACCATGCGCCAGAAGGGCTATGCCCGCGCCGCCGGAGAGCGGCGGATCTACACGCCGCAGATGGTGGTGAACGGCCGCGAGGACGTGGTAGGATCGCGGCCGCTGAAGGTGGCGGCGCTGATCGAGAAACACGCGGACACGCCGCCCAAGGTGGCCCTGACCCTGAAGCGCGAGGGCGACCGCCTGCACATCCATGCCCGCGCGCTGGAAAAAACGCGCCCCTGCGCGATCTACGCGGTCCAGTACGAACCGGCGCGCGACGTCATGATCGAACGCGGCGAAAACGCTGGGCGCAGCATCCGCTACACCCATATCGTGCGCGACTGGACGGAGGTCGGAACCCTGCCTGACGACGCCCCCTTCGAGGCGATGATGACCGTCGATGCGACCCTGCCGGTGGTGGTGCTGGTGCAGGAAGACCGCTTCGGCCCCATCGTCGCGGCGGCGCGTCTGGAGTGACCGGCCCCGGTTTGCCGAGCCGTCCCGCCGGGGTCTGCCGGCGCCGGAGCTGAAGACGATCCGCCGCGTCGCAACGGGGCGGGAAGGGCCTTTGGGGCGCTCCCTGCACATGGACAGCGGGCGGAGAAGGCCTTTCCGGCGCGGCCTGAACCGTATCGCGACACCCGGGAAGGGCGGCGTGTAGGGGGCAGGCGCCCCGGGGCGCTGTCGTCACAGCCTGCGCCCGGCCTCAGCGGCTGGCCTGCGCCTCGGCCTTGCGGCGGCGCTTTTCCTGCCGACGGGGCTTCCAGCGGCGGTGCGTCCAGAGCCATTGCCCGGGGTCGGCCTCGATCCGCGCTTCCAGCCGCCGCGTCGCCTCTTGCATCATGTCCCGCGGGTCGCCGTGGAGGATCGGCTCTTCGATCACCGTGTCAAAGCCGTAGCGGTCGGCGCGGCGGATGCCGAAGTAGGGCAGCAGCAGCGCGCCGGTCTTGACGGCGATCTCGGCGGGCGCCAGCGACGTCGGCGCGGGCTGTCCGAGGAAATCGAGCGGGGGACCCGCGCTTTCGAAGACGTCGAAAGCCATGGCGAGAATGCCGCCGCCCCGCACGTGTTTCAGCAGGGCCTTGAGGCCCGCGGGCCCCTGTTCGAAGACCGGCTCGCAGACGTCCCGGTAGTTCTGGATGTAGCGGGCATTGGCATAGGGGTTGGCCATGGGCCGCAGCAGGCCCGCGACCCTGTGTCCCCGCGCCACCAGGGCCGAGCGCGCGCAGATCGGGCTGCCGTAGTGGCCGGTCAGCAGGATCACCGGGCGGCCTTCGGCGCGCGCCGCCTCGAAGGCGGCGAGGCCGGGTCCGGTGACCGGGTAGGCGGCGCCGCGTTTCAGCATCTCGGCCGGGTCGTAGTTTTCCACCAGCGCGCGGGCGAGGTTGTCGATGGCGGCCTCGGCGATGGCGGTCTTGCGCGCGGGTGGGGTGTCGGGCCAGACGTGGTCGAGATTGGCCTCCACCCGGGCATGGTAGCCAAGCGCGGGCGCCAGCAGGCGGCGCACCAGCCAGCTTGTCAGCGCCAGCCGCGACCGCACCGGCAAGAGGCGCAACAGGGCAATGGCTGTCGAGAGCGCCGCATTGGACAGCCGGTCCTGCCAGCCGCCGCGCGCGGAGGCGGCGGATCGTGCCTTCTTGGCCGGGGCCTGTGTCTTCGCTGTCATGATGGCGTTTTAGGCGCGCGAAGGAGGGGCGGCAAGAGGCCGGGCGGACCGGCCCGTTCCGGGGCGCGCCTCCGCTGCTGGGTTCCGGCGCAGGTGCTTAGTCCTCGCTGTCCGGGTCGAGCAGCTCGATCTCGCCGACGCCCGCCAGGTCGCGAATGGCGGCGACCACGGCGCCCATAGCCTTTTCGCCCAGCTTGGGCTTGACCGTGCCCTTGACCCGGGCCTCTTCGCGGATCGACTCTGCCATGCGCCTGGACATGTTCGACAGCAGGAAATCGGCGGCGCGCTGGTCCTCCTCGGTCGTGGCGGCGGCGATGGCGGTGGCCAGCGTGTCGGGCTGCACGTCGCGGGTGATCTTGGGCACGTCGATGGCATTGAGCCGGTCTGGGATATTGGCGAAGGTGAAGATCGACCGGCGCACGGCCTCGGCGAATGCGGCATCTTCCTGTTCGAGGTTCTGAAGCAGTTCCTCGCGCACCGCGGCGTTGGAGTAGTTCAGGATCGCCCCCAGCCGTTCGTCGGGCCGCGCGGCGAAGGCCTTTTCCGGTTCGGCATCCAGCTGCGCCGCGAGGCTGAGGCCGATGCGGTCGACGGCATCGGGGGTGACGCCGGTGGTCATCGAGACCGCGTAGGAAATGCGCCGCGCGCGGTCGCCCGGCAGCTTGGCCAGGACGGTCGCGGCCTTACCCACGTCGATCTTGGACATCATGACAGCGGCGACCTCGGTGCTTTCGGAGAGCACCAGTTTTTCCAGCCGCACGGCGTCAAGCCGGTTGATCCGGTCCCATGGGTCGCCGGTCTGGCGCACCCCGGCCTCTTTCCGCAGCCGCGAGGCGGTGCGCGGGCTGATGTGGCCGTCGAGCGCGCTGAGCGCCCGGGCCATGTCGCCGGGGAAGGACAGGCCGACGGATTCCAGTTCGGAGGAGAACTCGGACAGCACGGCGTTCAGCGTTTCGCGGTCGATATAGCGCATGTTGCCCATCAAAAGCGTCAGTTCGGCCTGATAGTCGTCGGGCAGGTTGGACAGCGGAACGTCCGAGTCCTCGTTCAGGAGGAATTGCACCACGATCGCGGCCTTGGCCTTGCGGGAAAGCGGCGGGCGGGTGCCGGGGCCGGGAAGGGCGAGGGCGGTCATCCGGAAACGAATCCTTCGAGGGGGTCTTTGGTACAGGCCTAGCGGTGCCCGGGTTTCTGGTGTGTTAAGCGAACAAATTGAATGAATTTTCCCGGCGGCAGCAGGGTCGGATGCCGTGGATTTTCGTCGAGTTTTTCGCATCGTCGGCTCCGGGCTTAACCTTGCGTTAGAGCGCGGCGGACAAACCATGGCTGTCCCGAACCGTAGCGAGTGTTCCATGTCCGTCGTGCCCCTCCAAGCCCCAACGCCCCGCCAGGTCGACAGTTGTCTCGTGGTCGATGACGATCACTTCGACAGGATGCTGCTGCGGCGCTGTCTCGGGCGGGACCGGCCGCACCTGAGGATCGACGAAAGGAGTTCGCTGACGGCGGCCCGTGACTATCTTGCGCGGAACCGGGCGGACCTGATCGTGCTGGACCACCGTCTGCCCGACGGCAGGGGGGCAGAGTTCGCGGCTGAATTACGCCGGGATGAAACACTGCGTGACACGATGATCTGCGTCGTCACCAGCCAGGATATCCAGGCGCTGGATGCTGTGGTGCCGGCTCTGTCGAAGGACAGGCTGGACAGCAGGGCGCTGTGGTCGCTGGTCGGGGAATACCTGTCGATCTGCGACATCGCCAGCGGCTCGGGCGAGGCGCTGGCCGTAGCGGGCCTTGGTGAAGCCATGCAGGACAGGCTGGCGCCGCAGCTATCACGTATGCTGCGTTTGCTGCGCAGTGCCCGGGCGGGGCTTGGCAAGGCGGCACCGCGTCAGACGGAGGCGGAACTGGAGCGGCTGGAGGCGACAATCCTTTCGCTGTCCGACTGGCTGGCGCAGACGAGGGAGGACAGGGAGGGGGAAGGAACACCCCGGAGCGTGACCCGCGCCATGGACGCGGCATCGGACTGGACGGCAGGGGCATCCGGCGAGATCCACGGGCCGGTGGCTTGAGGGACTGGAGCGGCACCGCCGCGCGGAAAGGCAAACGGGCCGCCCTTCAGAGGACAGCCCGTCGTCTTGAGCGCCAGGTTCGCGCAGCGCCTCAGCTTGAGACGGGAACGCAGCTCTTGCTGTCTTCGCTGTAGGTCGTGCCGTCTGCGCAGGACATGGCGGCCTGCCGGTCGTGCCCGCACTCGGCATGGGCCAGAAGCGGCGTCAATGTCAGGGCGGTCGCTGCGAGAAGGGTCTTGATCGTCATCGTGATACCTCCGTTGAACAGGGGCAGGGTAGCACGGGTCCGGGTTTCGACCAAAGTTTCCCGTCACGGTATCAGCGAAGATAGGCCCGCCGCCTGTTTCGCAGGCAGCGGGCGCGGCGGTCAGCCCTCGCCGAAGACGCGGGCGAAGATCGTGTCGACGTGTTTCGTGTGGTAGCCGAGGTCGAACTTCTCGTTGATCTCTTCCTCGGAGAGCGCGGCGCGCACCTCTTCGTCGGCCAGCAGTTCCTCGCGGAAGTCCGAGCGCGTGTCCCAGACCTTCAGCGCGTTGCGCTGCACGAGGCGATAGGCGTCCTCGCGGCTGACACCGGCCTGCGTCAGCGCCAGCAGCACGCGCTGCGACATCACCAGGCCGGGGAACTTGTTCATGTTCTCCAGCATGTTCTCGGGGTAGACCAGCAGCTTGTCGATGACGCCGGTCAGCCGCGCCAGCGCGAAGTCCAGCGTGATCGTGGTGTCGGGACCGATGTTACGCTCGACCGAGCTGTGCGAGATGTCGCGCTCGTGCCAGAGGGCCACGTTCTCCATCGCGGGAACGACGGCCATCCGCACGAGGCGCGCGAGACCGGTCAGGTTCTCGGTCAGCACCGGGTTCTTCTTGTGCGGCATGGCCGACGAGCCCTTCTGGCCCATCGAGAAGAACTCTGCCGCTTCCAGTACCTCGGTGCGCTGCATGTGGCGGATCTCGGTCGCGATGTTCTCGACCGAAGAGGCGATGACGCCCAGCGTGGCGAAGAAGGCGGCGTGGCGGTCGCGCGGGATGACCTGCGTCGAGATCGGCTCGGGGACAAGACCCAGCTGCTCGCAGACATGTTCCTCGACCGCGGGGTCGATGTTGGCGAAGGTGCCGACGGCGCCGGAAATCGCGCCGGTGGCGATCTCGGCGCGGGCGTCGCGCATGCGCGAGAGGTTGCGGTCCATCTCGGCGTAGAAGCGCGCGAAGGTCAGGCCCATGGTGGTGGGCTCGGCGTGGATGCCGTGGCTGCGGCCGATGCGGACGGTGTCCTTGTGCTCGTAGGCGCGGCGCTTGAGCGCGGCCAGCAGGCCTTCGAGATCGGCGATCAGGAGGTCGGCGGCGCGGGTGAGCTGGACGTTGAAGCAGGTGTCGAGCACGTCCGACGAGGTCATGCCCTGATGCACGAAGCGCGCCTCTTCGCTGCCCACGTGTTCGGCAAGGTGGGTCAGGAAGGCGATGACGTCATGCTTGGTCACGGCCTCGATCTCGTCGATGCGGGCGACGTCGAATTCCACGTCCCTGGCTTTCCACACGGCTTCGGCGTTTTCCTTCGGGATCGTGCCGAGCTTGGCCATGGCGTCGCAGGCATGCGCCTCGATCTCGAACCAGATGCGGAACTTGGTCTCGGGCGACCAGATGGCGACCATGTCGGGGCGGGAATAGCGGGGGATCATCGGCAGCGTCCTTTGGGTGGGATTTGGCGCGGGTGATACGGTCTGGGGGCCTTGGGGGCAAGGGCGGCGCGTGAGGCTGCGGCGGAACCGGGGCGCTGCCCCGGACCCCGGGATATTTCCGGACAGTAGAAGCAGGGGGAGGCCTGCGGATCGGGGAGGCGGGGAGCGGGGGCATGACGGTGGTCGCGGGTGTGTCGATGGGTGTAGCGCACTGGCGCGGTGGTGGGCGCAGAGTCGGTTTTGGCCCGGACGCGCGCGCCTGGCGCTCCGGCGGGCGCTGCGGCTCAGGGTTCGCGCCCGAACTGACTTCGGATCAGGGCGGCCAGCGACAGGGCGGCGTAGAGGGCGAGCGCGCCCAGCATCATCAGCGCCCCGTATGCGGTCAGGTGATGCCGCGCCCAGTCCGGCAGTGCCCCGCAGTCGCTGTAGCCATAGAGCATATTGCCCTGTGCGCAGCTTTTGGCGACGAGGACTCCGGCGCCGACTCCCGCAAGCCAGACCAGCAGGCAGAGCACGGTGACCCGGCGGTAGAGCCGCCATGACGAGGCGAGGCCGATCGCCGAGACGGCCAGCGGCAGGGCCACGAGGTAGAGCAGGACGGCGATGGTCGGGGACATGGCGGCCGGGTTTCTTGCGGGGTCGGGCCATGGTAGGCAGGCTGGGACAGGAAACAAGTCGGGTATTCCGGTGCAGCTTGCGGATTTCATGGGCCTTTGGGTGCTGGAGCGGCGGATCGTCTCGGCGGACGGCGTGGAGGGCGTCTTTTCCGGCCGGGCCGAGTGGCGGCCGCAGCCGGAGGGCGCGCTCTATGTCGAGGAGGGCGAGCTGTCGATGCCCTCGGGGCGGTTCCGGGCGGAGCGGCGCTATCTCTGGGGGCCGGATCTGGACGTCTATTTCGCGGACGGGCGGTTCTTTCACCGGGTCCCGGCGGAGGGCGGCGATGCCGCGCATTGGTGCGAACCGGACCGGTACGACGTGACCTATGCCTTCGGCGCGTGGCCCGCGTGGTCTTGCCGCTGGCGGGTGAAGGGGCCTCGCAAGGACTACCAGATGGTCAGCGGTTACGCACGGGCCTAAGGCCGGGGACCGAAGCGTGGCGCCCGGGCCACAGCCTGTCCGTCGCGCCGCCCGTGAGCAAGTGCATGATCTGGCGCGGGTTTTGCGCAAACATCGGCCGAGTATACCGTGGTGCCCCGCTAACGCCATGAAAAGATGTGGTTTTCGCGCTTTACTTCGGGCGGGGTGCGGGGCAGGGTCCCGCGTATCCCGAGGAGTCGAGAACCGATGCCGCCGATCTCTGACCACCCGCTGCGCTACAAGCTGGCCAACGAGTTGCACGCGCGCCCCTTTCCGGCGCTGAAGGCGCCCGCGCGCGCGGTCTATCTTGCCATCAAGCAGACCCGCGACGCGGCGGCGCGGGACCGGGACGCGGATCTTCAGCACCTGATCGCGCTGCTGGACCGCTATGGCTGCCAGCATCCGCAGCCCGGCGCCACGCATTTCAGCGGCAAGATCGGCCAGCACATGCTGAAGTGGGAGCAGCACACCGAGTTCGTGACCTACACTGTCTTCCTCTCCGGTCTGGGCGAGCGCGCCTTCGACCCGGCGGATTTCGAGGTCTTCCCGCCCGACTGGCTGGAGGCGGCGCCGGGCGTGCGCGTGACCTCGGCGCTGTTGCGGGTGGCGCCGCGCGGGGAGGACGCGCAGGTGGCGGCACAGGCGTCCGAGTGGCTGGTGCCCGAGAGCATGGCGATCAGCGCCGTGGTGGACGGTGACGCGGTAATCGCGGGCGACTTCCGCATCGACCCGGCGGGGCACCAGCGCTTCGCGGTCTTCGTGCGCGATGGCGTCGGCGCGCGGCGCGTGGGGCGGATCGTCCAGCGGGTCTGCGAGATCGAGACCTACAAGGCGATGTCGATGCTGGGCTTCACCCGGGTGCGCGAGATCGGCGCGCGGATGGGCGAGATCGACCGCGACCTGTCGCGGCTCATGCAGGAGATGACAGAGGGCGCGGGCCCCGAGGAAGAGACGCTGAAGGCGCTGCTGGCGGTCTCGGCGGAGCTCGAGAACCTCTCGGCGCGGACGGCCTTCCGCTTTGGCGCGACGGGGGCCTACGAGGCCATCGTCTCGCAGCGGATCGAAGTGCTGCGGGAAGAGCGCTTCCAGGGCCGACAGACCTTTGCCGAGTTCATGATGCGGCGCTACGATCCGGCGATGCGCACAGTCAAAAGTGCCGAGCGGCGGCTGGAGGCCATGGCGCATCGCGCGACCCGGGCGGCGGACCTGTTGCGCACGCGGGTCGAGGTCGGACGCTCGGCGCAGAACCAGCAGCTGCTGGAAAGCATGAACAGGCGCGCGGAGCTGCAATTGCAGTTGCAGAAGACGGTCGAGGGCCTGTCGGTGGTGGCGATCAGCTACTATGCGGTCTCGCTGGTCGGCTACCTGATGTACCCGGTCGCCGAGCTTATGGGCCTGTCGAAGGGCACGATGACGGCTCTGGTCGTGGTGCCGGTGGTACTGGCGGTCTGGCTGATGATCCGCCGCATTCGCCATCACGTCGAGGACGCGGGCCCCGACATCTGAACAGCTTCGATCCAGCAGGGCGCCCTTGGGCGCGCATGTCGGTTTGCGTTCGGGCCACGCAGGCCTTGGGGAGGGCGCTGCCCTCCCCAAACCCCACCCGAGGCATGTGTCAAACCAAACAAGCAGGGGCGCTGTCCCATCTTCGTTGGTTTCTAAAGACCCCTGGAGAGCGTGCTGCGCGCGGGGGGCAAAGCTTCCCATCGGTCGCCTTGCTGAGCAAGGCGAAACCCTGCGTCCAGCGGGCGGGCTGAATGGCAAAGACGCCCTCCGGTGGGAGGGCGCCTTGATGGGATACTTTCGGCGTGTGGGTTAATCTGCTGGGTTATTCTGCCGGTTGCAGCGCCGCGCCGCGCGGGTTGCGTGCGGTCAGCGCGTTCATGGCCAGCCCGCCCAGGGCGATGGCGGCGAGCGCCAGCAGGGCCGCGACCGACAGTGTCGGGATGCCCGCGAGGCCTGCGCCGACGGTGCAGCCGCCTGCGAGCACGCCGCCCACGCCCATCAGCACCGCGCCGGTCAGGTAGCTGCCGGTTTCGCGCGGCGAGGTGAAGCTTTGCCAGTCGAGGCGGCGGGCGGCGAGGGCCGAGACGAAGCTGCCGGTGAGGACGCCTCCGATCAGGCCGACGCCGAAGCCTGCCGGGATCGAGGTCGAGGCGACGGTCCAGAACAGCGTGTCGGCCCAGGGCGCGGTGAAGGACAGCGATTGCAGCGCGATCGGGTCGAAGTCGTCGTAGAGCACAAAGCCGGTGCCGGCCCAGCCCAGCGGGACCAGCAGGCCGAGGGCCGCGGCGCCGATCAGCGGCAGCGCCCGGTTGCCAGAGCGCAGCGCCACGGCGAGCGCCGCCAGCGCCAGCACGGCGGTCCAGAGCGGGGCGCCGCCGGGCAGGGTGGCGAGGCTCACGGTTTCCCCGAGATCGACGGTCAGGGCGCCGAGGTTTGTGCGGACCGGTGCCAGCACGCCCTTGAGCGTCGCATGGGCGACGATGGCGAAGACCGCCAGCACGGTGACGGCGCGCAGGTTGCCGGTCGCGCTCAGCACCGTCAGGCGCGAGATGCAGCCGCGCGTCAGCACCATGCCCGCGCCGAACATCAGCCCGCCCGCGACGATGGCCACCAGCGGCAGCGCGGAGGTCATGAAGCGGTGATCGCCGAAGTCGATCCAGCCCATGGCCACGGCGGCCTGCGTCCCGAGCAACGCTGTGGCAAGGGCCATCATCCAGACTCCCATGGCCTGACGGCGGTCCTCGCCAACGAGGCCGCGGCGGAAGCAGAACTTCGTCCGTTCGGCCAGCACGCCGAAGAGCGCGCCGAGGATCAGCGCGAAGAAGACGGAGACCTGCGGCGCGGTCAGGGTCTCGAAGCCGAGGGATTCGAACATGGGAGCCTCCGGAAGGAGCGGATTTCAGGATTTCCGCTCCAATTGAGGGCAATCGGTGCCGATGACAAGGCTTCGGTCTGACCGGGCGTCCCAAGCGTGCAGGACGGTGTTCCCCCGCGCGCCCGTACGATGGAACGGGCGTTTCGGATGCGGTTTGCGCGATGTGAGGGCTTTCGGCGGGTGCCTCAGGGGCAGCGTCCCGCGTTCTTATTTTCCGCCATCCCGGTCGAGGGCCATCCGGTGGACCTTTCGCAGGGTGTTCAGGTTGCGCACCGTGCCGGTCTTCATCGCGGGGTGGGTCAGTTTCGAGCGACCCATCCCCTCCGGGTAGTGGATGTAGAGCGCGCCGGGCGCGGGCCTGATCTCTTCGACGGTGCGGTGTCGGCACGCGGCCTGCGGGTCGTCCGGGAAGGATTCGTCTGTGAGCAGGATCGCAACCTTGGCGGGCTCGGCCTCGGGAAAGGGCAGGGCGTCGAGGATGGCGGAGAGGTCCGCAGGGGTCCGCAGGCACAGGGGCATGGGGTGGCCCGTGTGGGTGGCGAGGGCGCGTTCGAGCGCGGTTTGGACCTCGGGGGTGCTGCCCTCATGGGTAAAGACGGCGTTGCCGCTGGCGATATAGGTCTGGGGCCGCACGCCGCCGATCTCTTCGATCAGACTGCGGAGGTCTGTCATGGCGAGTTTGCCGGTCCCGCCCACGTTCACGGCGCGCAGGAAGGTGGCGTAGGTCGTGGTGGTCATGGGCTGTGGTCCGGTGAGGCTGGCTTGCGGGATATGGGTGCCGGTCTGGAGCGGCAGAGGCACCGCCTTCGCGAGATGCGGGTGACGGGGGCGGGCGCTAGTGGCGCGGAGGGGTGAAGCCCGCGCTGGCCAGGCGCGTCGGGCCGCTGCGGTGTGGAGGCGGTCCGCCCGTGCGGGTCGGGCGCTTTGGGCTGCCGTCTCGCGGTGGCGGGTGGCACCAAAGGGGTGGGCGCCTCGGGCCGTGTGCGAAGGGAGAGGGTCCGCCCGCGCCGGTCGGGCGGGCGGAGCCCGGTGGCCTCAGCGGCCACGGATGCGCGGGTCGAGGGCGTCTCGCAGCCCGTCGCCCAGGTAGTTGACCGAAAGCACCGTCAGCGAGATCGCGATGCCCGGCAGGACGACGCGTTCGGGGAAGCGCTCCATCCGCTGCACCGCGTCCGCCAGCATCTTGCCCCATGTGGGGAAGTCCGAAGGGAAGCCCACGCCAAGGAAGCTGAGCGCCGACTCGGTGATGATCGCCGTGGCCAGTCCCAGCGCCGCCGAGACCATGATCGGCGACAGCACGTTGGGCAGCAGGTGCCGCCGGATGATCTTGCCGTTCGAGGACCCGATAGAGCGCGCCGCCAGCACGAACTCGCGTTCCTTGATGGCCAGCACGTCGCCGCGCACGATCCGCGCCGTGGGCATCCAAGAGGTGATCGCGATGATCGTCACGATCAGGATGAACATCCCGCCCTCGGGGCCGAAGTTGGCCCTGAGCGGTTGCCGGAAGAGCGTCACCGCAAGCAGCAGCAGCGGCAGGATCGGCAACGCGAGGAACAGGTCCGTGGTGCGCATGAGCAGGCCGTCGAGGCGCTTGAAATAGCCCGCCATGACGCCGATGGCGGTGCCGATGATCAGGCTCAGCAGCATCGCCGCCCAGCCCACCGCCATCGAGGCGCGGCCCCCCGCCAGCATCTGCGCGAGGTTGTCGCGGCCCAGCTGGTCCGACCCCAGCGGCTTGGCCCAGGACACCTTGGCCGAGCCGTCCCACAGCGCGGTGTAGATCGGCCGCAGGTCCTTGTTGCGGATGTCCAGCTTCTGCGGATCGACCGTCCAGATATAGGGGCCGACCAGCACCGCCAGCGTGATGAAGGTCAGGAAGCCCAACCCGAACATCGCACCCTTGTGCTTGCGGAACTGGTCCCAGACGTCCTTGCCCCGGGATCGGGGCGGGGCCATTGGTCCCTTGTCCTGCAGCGCCGCGATGGGGGTGGCGGCCTCTGCGCCTTCGGCGAGGATCACATCGTCCTGCGGAGAGTCAGTCATAGCGGATCCTCGGGTCGAGAATGCCGTAAAGGATATCGGCGATCAGGTTGAACATCACGATAAGCACCGCGAAAATGAAGGTCAGCGTCATGACCATGGGCAGGTCGTTGGCGAAAAGCGCGGTCAGCAGAAGCTGCCCGATGCCGTTCACCTTGAAGACGCTTTCGGTGATGATGGCGCCGCCGAAGATCGACGGGATGCCCAGCGCGATGACGGTCACCACCGGGATCATCGAGTTGCGCAGCACGTGGACCATGACGGTGACGGCCTCGGACAGGCCCTTGGCCCGGGCGGTGCGCACGTAGTCCTGATTGAGGTTGTCCAGCATCGAGGCGCGCATGTAGCGCGACAGCTGCGCGGTGATCTGAAGCGCCAGCACCATGACCGGCATGATCATCTGTTGCAGCTGGACCTTGAAGGTGGCCCAGTCGACGACCCGGTGCGTGGTGTCGTAGATCGAGGGGAACCAGCCAAGCTGCACGGAAAAGATCACGATCAGCAGGGGGCCGGTGAAGAAGGGCGGGATCGAGAAGCCGATCATCGTCACGAAGGTGCCCGCCTGATCGAAGACCGAATACTGGCGATAGGCCGAGTAGATGCCGACCGGGATCGCGATGAGGATGGCGACGATATAGGCCACGCCCACCACCCAGAGGGTCTGCGGGATGCGCTGGAGGATGATGTCCATGACCGGGCTGCGGGTCTGCCACGAGATCACGCGCAGCTTGCCCTCGGAGAAGGTGGTGCCCAGCCAGTGGTCGATCAGCACCTGCGGCTCGATCCAGAAGACCTGGACCAGCCATTTCCAGTATTGCACCAGCGGCGGTTCTCCGAGGCCGAGGGCCTGCCGCATCTTCTCCTTGACCTCGGGCGGCACGGTCAGGGGGACCTGCGCCATGGGGTCGCCGGGGGCGAGTTGCAGCAGCATGAAGATGACGAAGCTGATGAAGATCAGCGTCGGGATCGAGAGCAAGAGTCGTCGGATCGCGTATGTGAGCAAGGGTTACTCCCCTGTCTGGCTTTGTCGGTGGCGGTGGATGCACGTCCCCTGCGGTCCCAGGGACCGAAGCGGGGCGCATGGCGCGGGAAAGGCGGGGGGTGCGACAGGGGCCTGACGGACCACATGCGCCGCAGGGGCGGGGCGACCATCCGTCATCGCGAGGAAACGCGGGCGACGCTGCAGGGGTGCCGGGGCAACCGGTGGCCGCATGGCGCCATTCAGGAACCCGCAGCCGTCGTGCCGGAAGGATCTTTCAGGCTGCCGGAGGTCCGTCGTCATCGCGGGGCGGGCCTTTCTGCCGGGGCGGCGGCGATGTCGGGGGCAGGCCGGGGCGGCGCCCGGCCTGCACGAGGGCGCGCGACAGGCGCGCGCCCGGTTCCGGGGCTTACTCGATGCGGTACCAGTCAGCCACGTTCCACAGCTCCGAATCCCAGACGTTCAGATCGACGCCGCCAAGGGTGTTCGAATGCGCCGACAGGCGGCCACGGTGCACCAGCGGGATCATGCCGCCGCGCTCGAAGGCCATCTTCGACAGCTCGCGGCCGATGCGCTGACGCTCTGCCGGGTCGGCGGTCTTGGTCAGCTCTGTGTGCAGCGCGTCGTATTCCTCGTCGCAGAAGCGGCTGATGTTCTCGCCCTGCCACTGGGTTTCGGGGCGCGGAGCCTTGTCGCACAGGCCGTTGCCAAGGTAGGCCTGCGGGTCGGTGCCGTTGAAGGTGTTGGCGTACATCTCGACGTCGGCATAGAACTTCTGGAAGGTATCGGGCGAACCCGGGTCACCGCCGAAGAAGACCGACGAGTCGACATTGCGCAGCTCGACCTCGAAGCCGATCTGCTCCCACCAGTCCTTGATCAGCGCCTGGAAGTCCTGGCGCACGGCGTTGGTGGAGGTCTGGTAGAGCATCCGCAGCTCGACGCCGTCCTTCTCGCGGATGCCGTCGCCGTTGCTGTCGACCCAGCCGGCCTCTTCCAGCATCGCCTTGGCGCCCTCGATATCCTGCACGTCGCAGCCCTCGGCATCGGTCCAGGCAAAGGCCTCGGGCGCGGGCACCCAAGAGCAGGTCACGCGACCGGCCTGGCCATAACCCACCTCGACCAGCAGGTTGCGGTCGATGGCCATGGACATGGCCTTGTAGACCGCCGGGTCCGACAGATAGGGGTGCGGACGCACGACCGAGCGCTCATCCGGCCCGAGGTTCGGGTCGGGGTTGGTATTGTTCAGCATGATGCGTTCCATCAGCGGACCAAAGCCCGCCACGGCGACGCCTTTCCCGCCGGCTTCCATCTCGGCGATGACGTCGGGCGCCAGCTGTAGGTTCCATGCGTAGTCGAACTCGCCGGTTTCCATCACGGCGGTGCCCGCCGCGGCCGCGTCGCCGCCGCCCTTGAAGTTGACGGTCGCGAAGGCCGGCTTGTTCGGGTCGCGGTAATTGGGGTTCGCCGACAGCGAGATCACATCGTTGGGCTTGAACTCGTCCACGACGAAGGGGCCGGTGCCGATGGGGCCAAAGTTCTCATCGGTGCAGGTCGAGGCGGCGGCGCCCACGCAGTTCTCGAACTGGGCCTTTTGCAGGATCGGGCTTTCGTTGCCCACGAAGGCGGAATAGGGCACCGGCTGCGGCTCTTCGAAGGTGACCACGACGGTCAGCTCGTCCGGGGTTTCGACGCTGGCGATCCCCTCGAACTTGGTCAGCTGCGCGCAGCCGCCTTCGGGATGGGTGCAGTATTCGTAGGTGAATTTCACGTCCTCGGACGTAAAGGGCGTGCCGTCGGACCACATCAGGCCCTCGGTCAGCTTCCAGGTGATCTGGGTCAGGTCTTCGGTAACGCCGCCGTTGTTGACGGTGGGGATCTCGTCCACCAGCCAGGGCACCAGCTCGCCGGAGGCGTTGTAGCGGGCCAGCGGCTCGACGATGATCGACGATGCTTCGGTATCCTTGGTGCCGCCCGACAGGAAGGGGTTCAGGATCGACGGCGCCTGCCAGTAGATGATCCGCACTTCGCCGTCAGAGCCGCGCTCGGCCATGGCGGCTGGTGCGAAGGCCACGGCAGCCGCAGCCCCCAGCATCAGGGTCTTGAGTTTCATGTCACTCTCCTAGTTGGCGGGACGGGCCTTCGTGGGCCGTCCACGTTCTCGCATTGGTGGGGAACAGTGATGCATCCCGAATTCCGGCACGCAATGGCCGGGGGTTTGAAATGACATCCAACGCTCTCTCACTGGGTCCATCGAAACAGATGATGCGCAAAATGCAAGCATTGCCTAAGGGAAGTGCAACCGCGCCCTTTACAGGCGGCTTTGGCAGGCCGTAGCCTTCTGTGTCAGACAGACAGAGGACCGCCATGCTGGACGCCGCCCCACCCCCGATTGCCCGCATCGAAAACCTGCGGGTGGAGTTCCAGACCAAGTCCGGTCCGGTGGTGGGGGTCGAGGATGTCTCTTTCGAGATCGGCCCCGGAGAGACCGTCTGCGTGGTCGGCGAATCGGGATCGGGCAAGTCGGTCTCGTCGCTGTCGCTGATGCGGCTGATCGAATACGGGGGCGGAGAGATCGCCGGGGGTCGCCTGCCGTTCGACCGCAAGGAGGGGGGCGAGATCGACCTCGCCGCCACCGACCAGTCGCTGATGCGCACGATCCGCGGCAACGAGATCGGCATGATCTTCCAGGAACCGATGACCGCGCTGAACCCGGTCTTCACGGTAGAACGCCAGTTGACCGAGGGGCTGCGCGTGCATCGCGGCCTGTCCCGGAAAGAGGCCGCCGCCGTGGCGCTGGACCTGATGAAACAGGTCCGCATCCCCGAGGCCGAGCGGAGGCTGAAGCAGTACCCGCACGAGCTGTCGGGGGGCATGCGCCAGCGCGTGGTGATCGCCATGGCGCTGGCCTGCAAGCCGCGCCTGCTGATCGCCGACGAACCCACCACCGCGCTGGACGTGACGATCCAGGCGGAAATCCTCGCCCTGATGGACCGGCTCAAGCGCGAGACCGGGACGGCGGTGATGTTCATCACCCACGACATGGCGGTGGTCGCCCAGATGGCCGACCGCGTGGTGGTGATGTTCCGTGGCAACAAGGTCGAGGAGGGCACCGTCGAAGAGATCTTCGAGCGCCCGCAGCATCCCTATACCAAGGCGCTTCTGGCCGCCGTGCCCAAGCTGGGCGAGATGTCGGGCACCGATCTGCCCGCGCCGATGCGGCTGGTGGGGCAGGCGGGTCCGCCGCCGCAACCGATCCCCGGCACGCAGGAGCCGCTGCTGAAGGTCGAGAACCTGACCACGCGCTTTGCCGTCAAGGGCGGGCTTTTCCGGCGCACCGTCGCCAATGTCCACGCGGCCGAGGATGTGTCCTTCACGCTGAACAAGGGGCAGACCCTCAGCCTTGTGGGGGAAAGCGGCTGCGGCAAGTCCACGGCGGGGCGGTCGATCCTGCGTCTGGTCGAGCCGATGGCGGGCACCGTCGATCTGGACGGCACCGATGTCATGGCGCTGTCGCCCTCGGGCCTGCGCGACATGCGGCGCGAGATGCAGATGATCTTTCAGGACCCCTTCGCCTCGCTGAACCCGCAGCTGCCGCTTGCCGATCAGGTGGCCGAGCCGATCCACAATTACGGCGTGGCCAAAGGCTCTGCGGTGATGGACAGGGTCGCCAGCCTATTCGACCGGGTCGAACTGCCGCGCAGCTTCATGCGCCGCTTCCCGCATGAGCTGTCGGGCGGCCAGCGCCAGCGCATCGCCATTGCCCGCGCGCTGGCGCTGAACCCCAAGCTGATCGTCGCGGACGAGGCGGTTTCGGCGCTGGACGTCTCGGTTCAGGCACAGGTCATCAACCTGATGATGGAACTGCAGGCAGAGCTGGGCCTTGGCTATGTCTTCATCAGCCACGACATGGCGGTGGTCGAGCGGGTCAGCCACCACGTGGGCGTGATGTACCTTGGCCGCATCGTCGAGCTGGGGCCGCGCCGCGCCGTCTTCGAGGACCCGCAGCACCCCTATACGCGCGCCCTGATGAAGGCGGTGCCCATTGCCGATCCGCGCCGCCGCAAGTCCGAGAAGGACCTGAACTTCAAGCCGATTCCCTCGCCGATCCACCCGGTTGGGCATGAGCCCGGGCCGTCGGTCTACCGCGAGGTCTCTCCGGGACACAGGGTGCTGACCTCCGACAGCGGGTACTGATCGGCGCCGCAGAAGGACTGGCATCGGCGCGGCCTGTGCTCGCGGCGATGCGCTTCCGTGTGTCTCGACCGACAGCGCAATCCCCGACCGGGCGCGCCCTGCGCGTGGCGACAGGGAAGGCGGCATGGCCTCTCTCTGGCCAGAGGTCTGGCGCTGCCCCGGTTCTGGCCGGGCGGCGCGCCCTGCCGAAGCCCGGCCACGCGGTGCCAGCCCGCCGCTGGCCGACCCGGTCCCTCCGGGGACCACTGCCACGCCATGGTTCCCGGGCGCGCCGACGACAGGCCGGGCCGCCCCCGGTTGTCCGGTCGCGGGACACGCACGGCCCCTACCGCGCCGCCGCATGTGCCGGGGCTTTCCTTCCGCTCCGCGCCGGGGCAGGGTCTGTGCATGACACAGACCCTTTCCCCCCGCGAGATCCTCGACCGTCTCGTCGCCTTCCCCACGGTCAGCCGCGACACCAACCTGCCGCTGATCGACTGGGTGCAGGACTACCTTGCCGCCCATGGCATCGAGGCCGGGCGCCACGTCAAACCCGACGAGCCCGGCAAGGCCGCGCTTTACGCCCATGTCGGACCGCCAGAGCCGGGGGGCGTTCTGCTCTCGGGCCATACCGACGTGGTGCCGGTGGACGGGCAGAGCTGGACCGCCGATCCCTTCACGGTGACAGAGCGCGACGGCCGCCTCTACGGGCGCGGAACGGCGGATATGAAGGGCTTCGACGCGCTGGCCATCTGGGCGGCGGTCGAGGCGCAGAAGCGCGGCATCACGCGGCCGCTGCAACTGGCGCTGTCCTACGACGAGGAAATCGGCTGCGCCGGGGCGCCGCCCCTGATCGAGGCCATGAAGCACCTGCCAAGGGCCTCGGACGCGATCATCGGCGAACCGACGATGCTGAAGCCGGTCGCGGGTCACAAGGGGGGCGTGACCTGGTGGGTGCATGTGCATGGTTTCGAGGTCCATTCCTCGATGCTGCACACCGGCGTCAACGCGATCATGTACGCCGCCAAACTGATCGACTGGGCCAACAGTCTGAACGCCTCGCTCATGGCGGCAGAGCCGCAGGGCCTCGCCGCGCTCTTCGACCCGCCCTATACCAATGCCCATGTCGGGCAGGTCCGGGGCGGTACGGCGCATAATATCACCGCGAAGGACTGCGAATTCGGCTTCGGCTTTCGCGTGGTGCCCGGCGAGGACCTCGACACCTGGCGGCGGCTCTTCGCCGGGCGCGTGGCAGAGGTGCAGGCCGAAATGCAGGCCGTCCGCCCGGAGACATGGATCGAGGTCGAGGAACGCTTTGCCCTGCCGCCGCTGGCCCCGCGCAGGGACAACCCCGCCGAGGAACTGGTCCGCCGCCTGACCGGCGAGAACGGCCAGAGCTTTGTCAGCTACGGAACCGAGGCCAGCCACTTCCAGGCGGCGGGCTACAATGCGGTGGTCTGCGGCCCGGGCTCCATCGGGGTGGCGCATCAGGGCGACGAATACATCTCGACCGCGCAATTCGCCGAAGGCCGCACCTTCATGGAACGCCTGCTGCAATCGCTGGCCTGAGCACCGGCCCACAAGCCCGCGGCATCCCGGACATCCAGCGGGCCCGGGCTTCTTTGGTCCCGCAAAATATCTCGGGGGGCGCCCGCAGGGCGCGGGGGCAGAGCCCCTCCCGGCGGTCGCAACCTATCGAAGACCCATCCGGTATGCCCCGCCCCCTGCGTGGCAACCGGCGGCTCCGTCGACCGGAAGTCGTCGGCCTAACAGCGGGCAGGCTCGACAAGGGCGGCCCCGGCCCCTTGCCGCAGGGACTGGTCCGGCTGCCGGTCGCGGAGGCCCGGCGAAGGTCACGGGGCGAGAGGGCCGGCGCGGCGGCGCACCGGACCGCCCATCCGTCGGGCAGCGTCACCGGGATAACCCATGCCGCGCGCATCCATGTGCTTGCAGTCGCCGCCGCCATTCCTATGCTCTGCAACAGGATCGGCCCCACAGGGCCGCCATGTCATGAAGGCCGCACCCGGCGCCTTGCCGCCGTCCGGGGCCGAAGGAGAGAGCATGCCCGTCAAGAACCGCTTCGCAGAACTGCACGCCGAAATCACCGGCTGGCGTCGCGACCTGCACGAAAACCCCGAGATCCTGTTCGAGACCCATCGCACCTCTGCCCTGGTGGCCGAGAAGCTGAAGGAATTCGGCTGCGACGAGATCGTCACCGGGCTGGGCCGCACCGGCGTTGTCGGGGTCATCAAGGGCCGCCAGACCGGGTCCGGCAAGGTGGTGGGCCTGCGCGCCGACATGGACGCGCTGCCGATCCACGAGGCGACGGGGCTCGACTATGCCTCGAAGACGCCGGGCGCCATGCATGCCTGCGGCCACGACGGCCACACCGCCATGCTGCTGGGCGCCGCCAAGTACCTGGCCGAGACGCGCAACTTCGACGGCACCGTGGTGGTGATCTTCCAGCCCGCCGAAGAGGGTGGCGGCGGCGGCCGCGAGATGTGCGAGGACGGCATGATGGAGCGGTTCGGCATCCAGGAGGTCTATGGCATGCACAACTGGCCGGGCCAGCCGGTCGGCAGCTTCGCGATCCGTCCCGGTGCCTTCTTCGCCGCCACCGACCAGTTCGTCATCGATGTGACGGGCAGGGGCGGCCATGGCGCCAAGCCGCACCAGACCGTGGACCCGGTGGTGATCTCGGCCCAGATCGTGACGGCGCTCCAAAGCATCTCGTCGCGCAATGCCGATCCCGCCGACCCCATCGTGGTCTCGGTCACCGCGATCGAAAGCTCGTCCAAGGCCTTCAACGTGATCCCGGCGCGGGTGCAGCTGAAGGGCACGGTGCGCACCATGTCGAAGGAGAACCGCAAGTTGGGCGAAGAGCGCCTGAAGGCGCTGGCCACCGCGACCGCCGAGGGTTTCGGCGGCACCGCAGAGGTCACTTGGCTGCCGGGCTATCCGTCGATGGTGAACACCGAGGCACAGACCGCCTTTGCCGCCGATGTCGCCGAGGCGGTCTCTGGCGCCTGCGACCGTGCGGCGGAGATCACCATGGGCGGCGAGGATTTCGCCTACATGCTGGAGGAACGGCCCGGCGCCTATATCCTCGTGGGCAACGGCCCCTCGGCGGATGTGCACAACCCGGAATACAACTTCAACGACGAGGCGATCCCGGCGGGCTGTTCGTGGTGGGCCGAAATCGCCGAACGCCGCATGCCGCTGGCCTGACGGGGCCGGATGGGTTGCCGACCCTCTGGTCGGGCGCCCCGGCCTGCGGGCGCGGGAAAGGGGGCTCTGCCCCCGCCTTCGGCTCCCCCGAGGTATTTGGGGGACCAGAGAATCAGGGGCAGTCCGGGGACTGCCCCTGATGCGTTTTCAGGGGGGCGCTTTGGACGGACTGGCAGCGCCGCGACCGGGGAGGGGGCGCTGCCCCCGCCGCTGCGCGGCCCCCCGGGATATTTCAGGACAGAAGAAGACGGGGGCCGCGCAGCGCCGATCCCGCGTCCTTGCGTCAGCGGCCCGGGGTGCGCTTTTGCCGCCCGCGTGCCTGTCCGCCCTTGACCATTTTGCCGAAGGCCTTCTGGCGCGACCGCGTCTGCGAGAGGCTTTCCGAGTTGTAGCGGTCTTCGAGCATCAGCTTTTGCCAGCGCCTCAGGCGGTCCGGGTCGATGTGGCCCGCATCGAGCGCCGCGCGGATGGCGCAGCCCGGTTCGGTGTCATGGGCGCAGTCGTTGAAGCGGCACTGCGCGGCGATCTCGGTGATGTCATCGAAGACCTCGTCGATGCCGTCCTGGGCGTCGGCCAGTTGCAGCTCGCGCATGCCGGGGGTGTCGATCAGCCAGCCGCCGGCGCGGGTGCGCACGAGGCTGCGGAAAGTCGTCGTATGGCGCCCCTTGGCATCGTCCTCGCGGATGCCCGCCGTGGCGGCGGTCTGTTCGGTCAGGGCATTGCGCAGGGTTGTCTTGCCCACGCCGGAGGAGCCGACCAGCGCCAGCGTCCGGCCCGGCCCGCACCATGCGGTCAGGCGGCCCGCGTCCTCCATGTCCTTGGCGTTCAGCGCCAGCGCCGTCACCAGCGGCGAGAGCTTTTCGGCCTGGCGGCGGTAGTCGTCGGCGTCGTTCACGAGGTCGGCCTTGGTCAGCACCACCAGGGGCAGGCATCCGGCGCTTGCGATCAGGGCGAGGTAGCGTTCGAGCCGCGCGAGGTTGAAATCGGCGTTGCAGCTGGTCACCACCGCGATGGTGTCGATATTGGCGGCGATGCGCTGGCGCTCGACCGTATGCCCGGCGGCCTTGCGCGTCAGGTCGGTGGCCGGGTCCAGCCGACGCAGGGCGCTGGTGCCGTCGCTCAGCACCCAGTCGCCCACCGCATAGGCGCCGGCGCGCTCCGAGGGGATCAGCATGGCGTCGCCCCTGGACCCGAGGGCGCGCAGGCGATCGCGGTGGACTTCGGCCACGCGCATCGGTTTCAGGGTCTCTTCACCGGCGGTCAGCTGGCGCGCGAAGGCTTCCGACCATCCGAGGTCGGCAAGTGTCGTGTCAGTCAATGGAAATAGTCCCGTACAGGCATCACATCAGGCGCCGCGCAAGGGCGACGCCGGTGTCTTGCTCGGGCAACGCGGCCTCAGGCGCGCGCGGCCCGGAAGGGGGATGCAATCTCCATCATGCCTCCGGCCATCGGGGTTTTACTGGGGCGCAAGACTACGCCCGCCGCGCCGCGCGCGCAAGGGTGCCGCTGGCCTTTCCGCGGGCCACTTGCTAATCGGCAGCCGGGGCCAGCCGGGAAGGAGCCGCGATGACCGTCAACATCATGTGCATCAAATGGGGCACGCTCTTCGGGCCGGAATACGTGAACCGCCTCTATTCCGGCGTGCGGCGCCACCTGTCGCGCCCGGTGCGCTTTCTCTGCATGACCGAGGACGCGGCGGGCCTGCATCCGGATGTCGAGGTGCTGCCGCTGCCGGTCGAACCCTTCGCCGGGCCGATGGGCGAGGCGCTGAAGGTGGCGAACCGGCAGGGCGCCATGCGCAAGACCTCGCTGTTCCGGCCCGGCCTGGTGCCGGATCTGGAGGGGCCGGTGCTGGGTTTCGACCTTGATGTCGTGATCACCGGCGGGCTGGACGAGATCCACGACCTTGCCCCCGGCACCGTCGCCATGCGCCACGACTGGACCGAGAAGCGCAAGGGCCGGCCCACGGGGCACGGTTCGGTCTTTCGCTTCGATCCGGCGTGGCACGGGTTTCTTTACGACGACCTCGCCGCCAACCCCTATGCCGAGGTCGAAGAGGCGCGCGGATCAGAGCAGCGCTATACCTCGCACAAGGCGATGGATCGCGGGGTTTTCACCTATATTCCAGAGCCCTGGGTGGTGTCCTTCAAGTATGACTGCAACCCGTTTCCGCTGAATTACCTGCGCCCGCCGCAGTTGCCCGAAGACGCCCGCGTGGTCTGCTTTCACGGCCACCCGAAGATGGACGAGGCGATCGAGGGCTATTCCGGCTCGGTCATTCGCCGCTCGAAACCCTGCGGCTGGCTGCGCGACCACTGGATCGACCGCGCCCGCGCCGATCTGGGCGCGGACTGGGCCTGACGGTCGCGCAGTGGATGGCAGGCGCCGGGGCCATCCCCGGGCGCCTGTGGCTCTATGGCTTGGCGGCGCGTACGATCAGCAGGTCGTTCGGGGGATCGCGCACCATGTCGGCGGCGAAGGAGCCGAGCCCGCTGAAGGACAGCGGTCGCGTGGTTGCGCCGATGGCCAGAAGGTCCGGGCCGAAGGACAGGATCTCCTGCTGCACCGCCGCGCCGAGCGGGCCGTGGATCAGGGGAACGTCGGGATGCGGCGCGTCAAAGCTCTGGACCCAGTCCGCGGCCTGGTCGCGGGTTTCGGCTTCGACCGCGCGGGCATAGTCCGACCCCTTGCCGCCTGTCAGGCCCTCGAAGGGAGCGGACCAGACGTGAAAGATGCGGCAGGTCGCGTCCGCGGCGATGGTCTTGGCCGTTTCCACCGCGCGGGCGCAGGTGGCGGAGAAGGCCACCGGGGCAAGCACCCGGCGGTAGTCGCTCAGCACCGGGTCGACGACCATCAGCACCGGTGTCAGCGAGCGCGAGACGACGCTTTCCACGGTGGTCGCGCGCAGCCCGTCGAGGATGCCGCGCTGTCTGTGCCGCCCCATGACCACCAGGTCGAGATCCGGTGAATTGACCTCTTCGATCAGCAGCGCAAGCGGATCGCCGGTTTCGACCCGTATGTCATAGGTGACGCCTGTGCCGAATTTTCCGGCAATCGCTTCAAGCCGATGACGCGCCTTGGCGGCGATCTCCTGCGTGAAATCCGAGGCATAGGACTCGTCGACGACGGTGAGCAGGGTCAGCGGCGTGTCAAGCCTGCGCGCAAGGTTAAAGGCTCTTTCAACGGCCCGGTCAGAGCGGTCAGACAGATCGGTGGCGACAAGCAGGGGCATGGAAGACCTTTTATTGGTGACAACTGGCGGGTTTATCCCGGGTGAAGGTAGGTAGTCCCCCCGGGAGGGTCAAACCCTTTGGGGTTGAATCGCCCCGGCGAATGGTCGCTGCGTTCCGGGCTGACCCCTGGCCCGCGACGGGACAGTGGCGCCCGTGCCGGGGCGGGCTGCCCGAGCCCGATGCAAACGGTTGCGACCAAGGGGCCGGGCTGTGGCAGGCGCGGGCTGACAGAGACGGCGGCGCCATGCCAAGTCGTCCCGCGCGCTCTTGCCCCCGCACCGCCTCGCACGGTAAGAGCGGGACAACAGAGAGACGAAGGAAAGGGCAGATCCATGGCACGTCGCGTTGTGGTCACAGGGCTTGGACTGGTCACCCCGCTGGCCTGCGGGGTCGAGGAAACATGGTCGCGCCTGCTGGACGGGCAGTCCGGGGCGGGCACCATCACCAAGTTCGACGCCAGCCATCTGGCCACGACCTATGCCTGCGAGGTGCCCTATGGCGACGGCACTGACGGCACCTTCAACCCCGATCTCTACATGGACAAGAAGGAACAGCGGAAGATCGACGAGTTCATCCGCTTCGGCATGGCAGCCGCCGCGCAGGCGGTCGAGGATTCGGGCTGGGCGCCCGAGGACGACGAGGCGCGCGAGCGCACCGGCGTCATGGTGGGCTCGGGCATCGGCGGGCTGTCGTCCATCGCCGACACGGCGCTTTTGATCCGCGACAAGGGCCCGCGCCGCGTCTCGCCCTTCTTCATCCCCGGCGCGCTGATCAACCTGATCTCGGGCAACATCTCGATCAAATACGGCTTCAAGGGCCCGAACCATTCGGTGGTCACCGCCTGCTCGACCGGCGCCCATGCCATCGGCGACGCGGCCCGGCTGATCAAATACGGCGACGCCGACGTGATGGTCGCGGGCGGCGCCGAGGCGGCGATCTGCGAGATCGGGATCGCGGGCTTCAACGCCTGCAAGGCGCTCTCGACCAAGCGCGCCGACGATCCGACCAAGGCCAGCCGCCCCTATGACGCAGACCGCGACGGTTTCGTCATGGGCGAGGGCGCGGGCGTCATCGTGCTGGAAGAGTACGAACACGCCAAGGCGCGCGGCGCGAAGATCTACGCCGAGGTCTGCGGCTACGGTCTGACCGGCGACGCCTACCACATCACCGCCCCCTCCGAGAGCGGCGAGGGCGGCGAACGCTCGATGAAGGCGGCGTTGCGCGATGCGGGCCTGCAACCGGGCGATCTGGACTACATCAACGCGCATGGCACCTCGACCATGGCCGACACCATCGAACTGGGCGCGGTCGAGCGGCTCTTGGGCGATGCCGCTTCCAAGGTCACCATGTCCTCGACCAAATCCGCCACCGGGCACCTTCTGGGGGCCGCCGGTGCGATCGAGGCGATCTTCTCGATCCTCGCGATCCGCGATCAGGTCGCGCCGCCGACGATCAACCTGGACAACCCGGCGGTCGAGACGCCCATCGACCTGGCGCCCAACGCCAAGCGTGCCCGTGAGGTGCGGTATGCCCTGTCGAATTCCTTCGGCTTCGGCGGCACCAATGCCAGCGTGATCTTCGGCAAGGCCGACTGAGCAGGAGACTGACCCGATGTGGCGCAATGTTGCCTCGAACGCGCTGACCTTTCTGGTCGTCGCGGTCTTCCTCTTCGGCGGGCTGCTGCTCTGGGCGCAAAACGAATACTCCGCCGAAGGTCCGCTTCAGGCGCCGATCTGTCTTGAGGTGCCGCGCGGCAGCAATATGAGCCGCGTTTCGGACAACCTTGCAGGGCAGGGCGCGGTCAGCAGCGCCATGCTGTTCCGGCTGGGCGCCGATTACACCGACCGTACGCAGCAGCTGAAGGCCGGGTCCTTCCTGGTGCCCGAGGGCGCCTCGATGGCCGAGATCGTCGATATCGTCACCCGCGGCGGCGCCTCGACCTGCGGGACAGAGGTGGTCTACCGCATCGGCATCACCCGCGCGGTTGTCGAGGTCCGCGAGATCGACCCCCAGACCGGCCGCTACGAGCAGCGCGCCGAGTTCACGCCGGGCGAGGGCGAGGCCCCCGAGGTCTATGCCTCCGTGCGCGAGGCGGGCGACACCCGCTACCGCGTGGCGCTGGCCGAGGGCGTGACCAGCTGGCAGGTCATCGAGGAACTCAAGCAGGTCGATATCCTCGAAGGCGAGGTCGCGGTGCCCGAAGAGGGCGCGCTGGCGCCGGACAGCTACGAGATCACACCCGGCGACACCCGCGCCAGCGTGATCGAGCGGATGCGACAGGCCCAGGAGCTGATCCTTGCCGAGGCCTGGGCGGATCGTGCCGACGGCCTGCCGCTGGAAAGCCCCGAAGAGGCGCTGATCCTCGCCTCGATCATCGAGAAGGAAACCGGCAACGCGCAGGAACGCTTTGACGTGGCCGCCGTCTTCGTGAACCGGCTGGAGCAGGGCATGCGCCTGCAGACCGACCCGACGGTGATCTACGGCATCACCAAGGGCGAGGGTCCGCTGGGCCGGGGCCTGCGGCAATCGGAACTGCGCGGCGCGACGCCGTGGAACACCTATGTGATCGACGGGCTGCCGCCGACCCCCATCGCCAACCCGGGCCGCGCCAGCATCGAGGCGGCGCTGAACCCTTCGGGCGCGGACTACCGTTACTTCGTGGCGAAGACGCTCGATCCAGCGGACGGCCACAACTTCGCGGTGACGCTCGACGAGCACAACCGCAACGTCGCCGCCTACAGGGCGCTGGAGCGGGAGCGCGACAACTGAGACGGACGGGGCGATTTCTTCCAAAGAAATCGCCCCGAATTCTTTGAAAGAATTCGTGTCCCGCGCGGGGCGCGCGGCCCCTGCGCGCTCAGCCCTCTGCGATGGCCCGCTGCGCTTTCTTCGTCAGCCCGCCGAAGACCAGCGCGTAAGAGCTCTCGATACGCTCGCGCAACTCGTCCTCGGGCACCGCGTCCCAGTCGACCCGCACCCAGGACCGGTGGAAATAGGGCGCCTTGACCGCCCGCTCCATGCCGATCAGGGCCTCGGCATCCGCGATCGAGGGCGTCTTGACCGACACCCCGCCGCCCTGCGCGCCGATACAGGCGAACATCTTGCCGCCGACCTTCCACGCATCGTGCCCGCCGCCCCAGGGGTCGGACCATTCGGCGCCCTTCAGCGCCCGGCAGATCGTGTTGACGGTCTCGCGGCTCATGGCGCCAAGGGTGCGCCGGGGCCGCCGGCAATGCAAGGGCCACGTGGCGCTTGGCGGGCGCCGCGAAACCTGCTAAGGCCTAGGGCCATGAAGACCACCGCAACTCTCATTTGCATCATCTGCTGACCACGGTCGGGGCCCCCGACCATGGCGGGCCGGTCTTCTATTCCCTCTGACGGATGAAGTTGCTAAGCCCGCCGCGACCAACGCGAAGGACCGGGCCTATGGACATCACGCTCACCAATACCCGCACCCGGCGGAAGGAGACCTTCACGCCCATCGACCCCGGGAATGTGCGTCTCTATCTCTGCGGTCCCACGGTCTACGACCGCGCCCACCTCGGCAACGCGCGGCCCGTGCTGGTCTTCGACGTGCTCTACCGGCTGCTTCGGCATGTCTACGGCGAGGGTGCCGTGACCTACGTGCGCAACTTCACCGACGTCGACGACAAGATCAACGCCACCGCCCTGGCCCGCAAGGAGGCCGGGGCCGAGGGCACGCTGGAAGCGCTGGTGCAGGAACGGTCGGACGAGACCATCGGCTGGTATCACGCGGACATGGACGCGCTTGGCGCGCTCAGGCCCGACCACGAGCCGCGCGCGACCGGCTATATCGCCGAGATGGTCGCCATGATCGAGGACCTGATCGCGCGCGGCCATGCCTACGAGGCCGAGGGGCATGTGCTCTTTGCCGTCGAGAGCTACGCGGCCTATGGCACGCTCTCGGGCCGGTCGGTCGACGACATGATCGCGGGCGCGCGGGTCGAGGTGGCGCCCTACAAGAAGAACCCGATGGACTTCGTGTTGTGGAAGCCCTCCTCGGACGAGCTGCCGGGCTGGGAGTCGCCCTGGGGCCGGGGCCGTCCGGGCTGGCACATCGAGTGCTCGGCCATGGCGGACGAACTGCTGTGGAAGACGCCTCTGGCCGAGGGGCGCCTGAGCGAAGACGCCCGCGCCCATCCCCATACCTTCGACATCCACGGCGGCGGCAACGACCTGATGTTCCCGCACCACGAGAACGAGATCGCGCAGTCTTGCTGCGCCCATCCCGAGGGCGATTTCGCCCGCGTCTGGCTGCACAACGAAATGCTGCAGGTCGAGGGCAAGAAGATGTCCAAGTCGCTGGGCAACTTCTTCACCGTCCGCGACCTGCTGGATCAGGGCGTGCCGGGCGAGGTCATCCGCTTCGTCATGCTGTCGACGCATTACCGCAAGCCGATGGACTGGACGGCGGAGAAGGCGGCGAATGCAGAAAGAGTATTGCGGCGTTGGAGAAGCCTTCTTGCAGGAGTTCCTCCCGGCAGCCCATTGGAAGATGTCGAGAATTTTCTAGCCGACGATCTGAATACTGCGGGGGCGCTGAATATACTTGGTCAATTGGGACAGGTACTGTTTCAGAAGGCTGGCAATTCTTGGGAAGGTTCAGAAAAACTCCGAAATGATCGTGAGACATTCGAATTGGCGCAGCGCTTTGTGGCTTCTGCGCGGTTGCTGGGTCTCCTGAACGATGAGATGGGCGGCTGGGCGGAGGTTTCGGTGGACCTTTCCGCCATGGCTTCCCGACTTGTCGAGGCTCGCGCCGCCGCCATGCAGAGCAAGGACTTCTCCGAGGTAGATCGCCTGAAGCAGGGCTTCATCGCCGCCGGTCTGGAGGTGCGCATGTCCAAGGAAGGCGTGGAATTGGTCCCGGGTGCGGGCTTCGACCCTTCGAAACTGGAGGGTTTGCTGTGACACCTCCATTCAAAGCGCCCGCCCGGCCGCAGGCCGGGCAGCCCCCGTCCGCCCCCCCGGGCGGGGGCTTCACCCCCACCCGCGGACGGGGCCTGCCCTTCTCGCTTGTTGGCACGCTTCACGACAGCCTGCCGCTCATGCCAGTCAGCACTTTTTTTGACAGTCGGTCTTTCTTGCGTGCCAACACTTTTACCGATGGGTTGCTCACCGTACCTGCCGGCCTCCCCGCCGATGGCGCCGCACCCACCCCAGGTCGCGCGTCCAGCCTGCGCACCCGCCGTGACGCCCGCCAGCAGGGAACCGCCGCATGACCCGCGAACGTCTCTACCTTTACGACACGACGCTGCGCGACGGGCAGCAGACGCAGGGCGTGCAGTTCTCCACCGCCGAGAAGCTGCGGATCGCCGAGGCGCTCGACCGGCTCGGCGTCGACCATATCGAGGGCGGCTGGCCCGGGGCGAACCCCACCGACAGCGCCTTCTTCGAGGAGGTCGGACAGACCCGCGCCACGCTGACCGCCTTCGGCATGACCAAGCGGGCTGGCCGCTCTGCCGAAAACGACGACGTTCTGGCTGCGGTGATGAACGCGGGCACCTCATCCGTCTGCCTCGTCGGCAAGACGCATGACTTCCACGTCACCACCGCGCTTGGCATCACGCTGGAGGAGAACGTCGAGAACATCCGCGCCTCGGTCGCGCATCTGGTGGCGCAGGGGCGCGAGGCGCTGCTGGACGCCGAACACTTCTTCGACGGCTACAAGGCCAACCCGGATTATGCGCTGGAGTGCCTGAAGGCCGCGCAGGCCGCTGGCGCCCGCTGGATCGTGCTTTGCGACACAAACGGCGGGACATTGCCGCATGAAATCGGGCAGATCGTGCGCGACGTCATCGCGGCGGGCATTCCCGGAGAGCGCCTTGGCATCCACACCCACAACGACACCGAGAACGCCGTTGCGGGCAGCCTCGCCGCCATCGACGCGGGCGTGCGACAGGTGCAGGGCACGCTGAATGGGCTGGGCGAGCGCTGCGGCAATGCAAACCTGACCTCGCTGATCCCGACGCTGCTGCTGAAGGAACCCTATGCCTCGCGCTTCGAGACCGGCGTGAGCATGGAGGCGCTGGAGGGGCTGACCCGCACCAGCCGGATGCTGGACGACATCCTCAACCGCGTGCCCATGCGGCAGATGGCCTATGTCGGCTCTTCGGCCTTTGCGCATAAGGCGGGGCTGCACGCCAGCGCCATCCTCAAGGACCCGACCACATACGAGCATGTCGATCCGGGCGTGGTCGGCAACCGCCGGGTCGTCCCCATGTCGAACCAGGCGGGGCAGTCGAACCTGCGCCGCCGTCTCGTCGAGGCGGGGCTGGAGGTCGAACCGGGCAACCCGGCGTTGGCCCGCATTCTCGACCTGATCAAGACCCGCGAGGCCGAGGGCTATTCCTACGATACCGCGCAGGCCTCCTTCGAGCTGCTGGCGCGGTCGGAACTGGGCCTGTTGCCCGAGTTCTTCGAGGTCAAACGCTACCGGGTCGCCGTCGAGCGGCGGAAGAACAAATACGACCGGATGGTCTCGCTTTCCGAGGCGGTCGTGGTGGTGAAGGTCGATGGCGAGAAGAAGCTGTCGGTCTCCGAGTCGATGGACGAGGAGGGCTGCGACCGGGGGCCGGTGAACGCGCTGTCCAAGGCGCTGGCCAAGGATCTGGGCCGCTATCAGGCGCTGATCGACGACATGCGGCTGGTGGACTTCAAGGTCCGCATCACGCAGGGCGGGACAGAGGCGGTCACCCGCGTCATCATCGACAGCGAGGACGGCGAGGGCCGCCGCTGGGCCACCGTGGGCGTCAGCGCGAACATAGTCGACGCCTCCTTCGAGGCGCTTTTGGACGCGGTGCGCTGGAAGCTGGTCCGCGCGGGGGCGTGATGGACCGGGACGCGTTCTTCACCGTCCACAAGGACCTGCCGCGCGAAGGCCCCGGTGCGCCCGAGGACGTGGCATGGGCCTGCGCACTGGCCGGGGTGCCCGGGGATGCGGCGATCTGCGACGCGGGTTCCGGCCCCGGCGGCGACGTGGCGGCGCTGCTCTCGGTAGCCCCCCGGGGCCATGTCGTGGCGGTGGACCTGCACTTTGGCGAGGCCGCCGACGCGCGCTTGGCGAACGAGCCCCGGGCGCGGGGTGTCTCCGCCGATTTCACGGCGCTGGAGGCCTTGCCCGAGGCGCCCTTCGACCTGATCTGGTGCGCAGGGGCGCTCTACTTCCTCGGTCTCGAAGAGGGGCCGCGCAGACTGGGCCGCGCGCTGAAACCGGCGGGCGTGCTGGCCTTCTCGGAGCCCTGCCGGTTCGTCGAGGCGCCCTCGCCAGAGGCAGGGGCGATCCTCGGTGGCTACCCGCTGCGCGATGCAGAGCAGATCGTCGCCATGGTCGAGACGCAGGGGTTCACGGTCTTGGGCCATCGCCGGGTGCCGGACGCGGGCTGGGAGGCCTATTTTCAGCCGCTGGAAGCCCGGATCGCAGCGCTGCGCCCCGGTGCTGGCGCCCCCTTGGCCGCGATGCTGGATCAATGCGCGCAAGAGGCGGCGGCCTGGCGGGCGCATCGGGCCGAGGTCGGTTATCTGCTGGTCGTGGCACGCCGGACATGAGGTTCGCGCCCGGCAGCGACCTGCATGGCTGTGCCGAACTGGTGCAGCGCGCCGACCCCGAGCGGTTTCGCGCCGTGATGGCGGCGCCGGTGGCGGCGCGGGCGGCGCTGTTTCCGATCTATGCCTTCAATATCGAGGTGGCCCGCGCGCCCTGGGTCACGGCAGAGCCGATGATCGCCGAGATGCGGCTGCAGTGGTGGCGCGATGCGCTGGACGAGATCCGCGCCGGCGGGGCGGTGCGCCGCCACGCGGTGGTGACGCCGCTGGCGCAGGTGCTGGACGCCGAAGGCGCGGCGCTGCTGGACGGGGTGGTCGAGGCGCGCAGGCTGGACATCGAGAAGGCGCCCTTTGCCAACCGGGGCGCCCTGATGGCCTACCTCGCCGCCACCGGGGGCGCCCTGATGCAGGCCGCCGCGCGGGCGCTGGGGGATCGCGACGGGCGGGCGGCGCTGGCTCTGGGAACGGGTTCGGCGCTGGCGGGCTACCTGCGCGCGGTGCCGGAACTGGAGGCGCGCGGCAAGCTGCCGCTGCCGGACGGGCGCCCCGAGGCCGTGGCAGAGCTGGCGCGGCAGGGTCTGGCGCGACTGGCCGAGGCGCGCGCCCTGCGCGGCACGGTGGTGGGCGAGGCGCGGCCCGCCCTGCTGGCGGCGGCCATGGCGGCGCCGGTGCTGCGCCGTGCCTCTGACGCCCCGGCGCGGGTGGCGCAGGGTGGGCTGATGCCGCCAGAGGCGCAGGTCCGGGCGCGCTGGCTTTGGGTCGGGATGACCGGACGCTGGTAGGCTGTGCCAAAGGCCCCGGTGGGGGCGGGCTGATGCCTTCAGAGGCACGGATCCGGGCGCGTTGCCTTGGGTCGGGGTGACCGGACGTTGGTCGGGGGAGCAGGCGCCTCGGCGCGGGTGGGCTGATGGTGCCGGAAGCGCGGGTCCGGGCGGGCTGTGCCGGGTCAGTATCACTGGATGCTGCGCCGTGCCTCTGACGCCCCGGCGCGGGTGGCAGAGGGCGGTTCTTTGCCGCCAGAGGCGCGGGGCCGGGCAGGCTGGCTTTGGGTCGCGGTGACCGGAGGGCCTGATCGCGGGGGGGCTTTGCGCCGAGGTGATCGGGGGCGATGTCTGGGCGTGTCGGCCCGCCCGCCTCTCGATCCGACCCCGTCAGGGCGCCCGGATCTTGCGGCGCCCCGGCGGCGCGCAAGGCAGCCTGTCACCGGATTGCTGCTCAGGCTATCCGGGGCAGGGTGGGCTTCCAACCCATCCCACCTTGACCGGCGGGCCTGATCAGGCCGCGATGTCCTTCGGGCGCAGCACCAGCCAGATCAGCGCGCCGCCCGCCAGCACGAGGAAGGGCGCCATGGCGAGGTTGACCGCCAGCCAGCCCTGTTGTGCCGTCCCGCCCGAGCAGTTCATCAGCCCGCCCGAGGCCAGAGAGGCCAGGGTCACGCCGCCGAAGACCAGCAGGTCGTTCAGGCCCTGCATGCGCCCGCGCTCATGCGGCTCATGCGCGCCCGCCAGCATCGCCGTGGCGCCGATGAAGCCGAAGTTCCAGCCCAGGCCCAGAAGGATCAGCGCAAGGAAGAACTGTTCCAGCGCGACGCCCGACAGGGCCACCGCCCCGGCGCCCGCAAGGATCAGCAGGCCCGCGGCCATGATCTTTTCCACCCCGAAACGGGCGATCAGGTGGCCGGTGAAGAACGAGGGCACGAACATCGCCAGCATATGGGCCGTGACCACATCCGCCGCGTCGCCCTTGTCAAAGCCGCAGCCGACCACGGCCAGCGGCGTCGAGGTCATGACAAGGTTCATCAGCGCGTAAGAGACCATGCCGCAGATCACCGCGACGGCGATGCCGGGCGTCTTCAGCAGCTCCAGCCGCGACCGGCCCCTCGGCGCATCCGCAGAGGGCACAGGCGGGCGCGGGATGTCCAGGAACAGGAACAGCAGCGCGCCGATCAGGTTGATGGCGATGATCGCGCCATAGGTGCCGAGGAAGGGGATGACATAGGCATCCGCCGTGACCTTCACCAGCTGCGGCCCGATGATGGCAGAGGCCAGCCCGCCCGCCATGACGTAAGAGATCGCCTTGGGCCGGAAGTCCTCGGAGGCGGTATCGGCGGCGGCGAAGCGATAGAAGCCCTGCGCCGACATGTAGATCCCGGTGATCAGCGACCCCAGCAGGAAAAGCGGGAAAGAGGCGGTATACAGCCCCCAAGCCCCGACCGCGCCACCCAGGGCGCCCGCCAGCGCGCCCAGCGTAAAGCCTGCGCGGCGCCCGAAACGCTGCATCATGGCCGAGACCGGCGTCGCCGCCAGCATCGACCCCAGCACGATCATCGAGATCGGCAGCGTCGCGTAGCAGGCGTTCGAGGCCAGCGACTGGCCCGCCAGCCCGCCGATGGTGAAGATCATCGGCATCTGCGCCCCCAGGAAGGCCTGCGCGCAGACCAGAACGGCGACGTTGCGACGGGCGCGGGGCGCGTCGGAGGAGGAAGGGAGGGTCATATCGCTCATGGGGAATGCGTAGGCCGCGCCGCAGGGCTTCGCAAGACCCGAAGCGCAGGGAGCGGTTCCCCGGGGCGGAGAGAGCGGTTCCCCCGGCGCGCCCCGCCCGGCGCCGCGCCTGCCCGCCCGGGACCATCCCGCGCCGGGCGTGCGGTGGCACCCGAAGGCACAAGACGCGAAGGCCGGGACCACCGCCCCCGGGGGCCGCTGATCCGTCCGCGCAATCCCGGGGCTGCGGCGGCGACCATCGCAGCCCGGGGCCGCAACGGCCCCCCCCGGGCAAACCCGGCGCAGGGCTCGCGACAGAGGGCGCAAGACGCGAAAGCCACGAACTCGCCACCCGGGGCCCCGATGATCCGTCCGTGCATTCCCCGGGGCTACGGCGGCGACCGAAGGCACAAGAAGCGTAGGCGCGGACCACCGCACCCCGGGGCCGCAACGGAGCCCCCGGGCAAACCCGGCGCGTGGCTTGCGACAGGGGCGCAAGACGCGAAAGCGGGGACCACCGCACCCCGGGGGCCGCAATGATCGCCCCTGCAATGCCGGGGCCGCCGGGAGCGAAGCCGCAAGAGCCGGGTTGACGCGGGCCCGCGGCCCGGGTCACTCAGGGCCATGGAAACGGAACGGACAGAGCGGATCATTCGCGGCGCGGCCTGCGTGGCCGAGGGTGCGGCCTGGCTGGCCGCCCGCGACCCGCGCTTTGCCGATGCACTGACGCTGACCGGGCCGCTGCCCCTGCGCCTGCGCGACGACGGCTTTGCCCAGCTGCTGAGCGCGATCACCAGCCAGCAGGTCTCTGTCGCCTCGGCCCGGGCGATCTGGGCGCGGCTCGAAGAAGCGGGCCAGACCACGCCCGAGGCGATCCTTGACAGCGGCGAAGAGGCGTTGCGGGCGCTTGGCCTCTCGCGGCAGAAGGCGCGCTACGCGGTGGCGCTTGCCGAGGCGGGGCTCGACTACGAGGCCCTGCGCGGCCTGCCCACGCCAGAGGTAACGCGGCAGCTGGTCGCGGTGAAGGGGATCGGGATCTGGACGGCAGAGATCTACGCGATGTTCTCGCTGGGGCGGGCCGATGTCTTCGCGCCGGGGGATCTGGCCCTGCAGGAAGGCGCCCGGCTTTTGTTCGACCTGCCCGAGCGGCCCCGGGAAAAGGCGCTGCGGCAGATGGCCGAGGCCTGGTCGCCCTGGCGCTCGGTTGCCGCGCGGGTGCTCTGGGCCTATTACCATGTCATGAAGCAGCGCGAGGGGATCGCATGACGGTACGGATCGGGATACTGGCGGCGGCCATGGCGCTTTGCGGCACGGCCGCCTTGGCGGGGTTCGACAGCCGGACCCTGTGCACCGGGTCCATGCGCTTCTACAACGAAGACGGCACCCACGAGACCTATGCCCTGCGCTTCGAGTTCGAGGGCCCGCGCTACCGCATCCAGGCCTCCAGCGAAAGTGGCGAGATCGAGCCGACCGACGATCGCGGCCAATGCGCCGATTACCTCGACGGGGGATGCCGCCATGTCTTTGCGACCGACAGCGAGGACCACTACGACTTCAGCCTGTCGCCCCGGGGTGACGGCAAGTACCTCTACAGCGAGACATGGGCCGACGGGTTTTCCGGCAGCGCCCTGATCGACTGCGCAGAGGCGGGCGCCGCGCCCACCAACTGACCGCCCGGCAGACCGGGCGAGGACGACAATCGGGAGATCACCGACACAATGACACGGGTACTGAACACCGGCCGCCGCGCGCCAGCCTCTGGAGAGTTGCGCTCTTGCGTGGTCTTCCTGCACGGCTACGGCGCCAATGGCGCGGACCTTCTGGGGCTGGCCGATCCGCTGAGCGAACACCTGCCAGACACGCTTTTCGTGGCGCCCGATGCGCCCGAGGCCTGCGCCGGGGCGCCCATGGGCTTCCAGTGGTTCCCGATCCCGTGGATCGACGGCTCGTCCGAGGAAGAGGCCATGGCGGGCATGGCCCGCGCGGTCGACGACCTGAATGCCTTCCTCGACGCGCTGATGGTGGACGAGGATCTGATGCCCGAGCAGGTGGCGCTGCTGGGCTTCTCGCAGGGCACGATGATGAGCCTGCATGTCGGGCCACGGCGCGAGGACGAACTGGCGGGGATCGTCGGCTTCTCGGGGCGCCTGTTGCAGCCGGAACTGCTGGCAGACGAGGTGGTGACGAAGCCGCCGGTGCTGCTGGTGCATGGCGATCAGGACGACGTGGTGCCGCCGGAGTCGCTGCCGCAGGCCGCCGAGGCGCTTCAGCAGGCGGGCTGGAAAGAGGTCTACGCCCATATCATGAAGGGCACGGCCCATGGCATTGCGCCGGACGGGCTGGGCGTCGCGCTGGCTTTCCTGCGCGACAAATGCGGGTTCTGAGCGGGTAAGGCGTTTCTCAACGCCTTCGAAGCGCCGTGGACGGCGCTTTCAAGCCGCTTCCAAGCGGCTTTGGCGCCCGTGGCAAGCGAGCGCCTATCGCGCAGATGTGCGCGCAGCTGGCCTTGTCAGCCTCTGGCCTGCTGATACCTCTGGTTCCGAGCAGCGGAATGGAGAATTCGGATGACAGGTCCTTTCGGAACATCGCTTCGGGGCCTTGCCCTTGCCGCCATGGGTGGCCTGCCCATGGCCGGACAGGCGATGGCGCAGGAGGCGGGGCTGTGCGACTACAAGCCTTCGATCCTTGCCGGGGCGGCTGTCCAGAAAGCGGGGGAGGCGGGCAAGACGCTGGCGCCGGTGGCCCGCGAGGGCGCGCGCGCCGCGGGGCAGTGGATGCTGATGCATCCGGGCCAGAGCGTCTCGCTGATCTCGGGCGCGGCGGGCACCGCCTCTGGTACGGCGGCCGGGGCCGGGGGTGTGGCGGCCACCGTGACCTCGATCGTGACCGCGCCGGTGACCCTAGCGGTGGGGGCCGTGACCTTCGCCGCGGCGGGCGGCTACGAGGGTGCCTGTTACTTCAAGGTGGACCGGGTGACGGATGCCGAGGCGGTGCGGGCGATCATCGACAACATCACCCTGACCGACCCGCTGGTCTGGACGCGCAACACCAACAAGGGGCCGGTGATGGTGCTGGCCGGGCCGGAGGGAGAAACCATCTACCCGATCCGCCAGCTGTACATCGCGGACGGCGTGCTGAAGGTGCGCAACTGGGGCCTGAACGCGACGCTGGGGCCGGTGGCCTTCGTGGAGCTGGCGGCAGCGGTGGCGCCACCCGCGGCGGAGGAGCAGGCGCCGCCCGCGGCGGCAGAGCCGGAAATCCTGACAGAAGAATAGGGGCTGTTGCGCGGCTCCATCGCGGGCAATCCGGCAACCGGGCACGCCCCGGCGCCATTTTTCGCAGGCCCGGCATCAGGGCGTGGGGCGGGCCAGAGACCGCGGCCATGCCGCCGGACCCGGGATTTGGCGCGGGGCCCGGGCCATCCGCTGCGTGACAGCTTGCGGTTCAGGCGCGCGCAAAGGGCCCGACGCCTGTCACATGCACATTACAAATACAGGGTAGCCCTCTGTCACGACACTGCATGTTGCGGGACTTGCCAGAAGCCCGACGCGATATATAGTGATCATGGTAAGGGGCGGGGCGTCCCGCTCCGGCTTGAGAACGAGCAGACGGAGCGGAGGACGAGTCCCCCATGGACCCAGAGTTCAGAACGAATTTCGTACGTGAACCGGGGGCATTGAAACAGCACCCGGCCTTGGTGCTGAATGCGGATTACAGGCCGCTGTCCTATTACCCGCTGTCGCTCTGGCCATGGCAGGACGCGGTCAAGGCGGCCTTTCTCGACCGGGTGGACATCGTGGCCGAATACGACGAGGTCGTCAGAAGCCCGAGTATGAGCATCAGGATACCCTCGGTGGTGGTCCTGAAAGATTTCGTGAAACCCCGGAAGCGCGTGGCCTTCACGCGCTTCAATCTTTTTCTGAGGGACGAATTCCGCTGCCAGTACTGCGGCGCCAAGTCGGAACTGACCTTCGATCACGTCGTCCCGCGTGCCTCGGGCGGGATCACCAGCTGGGAGAACGTCGTCGCCGCCTGCGCGCCCTGCAACCTGCGCAAGGGCTCGAAAAGCCTGCGGCAGGCGAAGATGTCGCTGTACAAGACCCCGCGTCCGCCAAGCGCCGGAGAGCTTCTGAACATGGGTCGGCGCTTCCCGCCCAACCACCTGCACGAAAGCTGGATGGACTTCCTGTACTGGGATGCCGAACTGGAGGCATGACGGCCCGGCCTCCTGGCCGTCATGATCCTCCGGACGGGTGGAAGCAGAAGACATTTCCCGACACCTCGTTGCGGGCACAATCGGTGTCACTGGCCGTCGCGGGCCGGGGTTCGGGCCAGTACCAGCCTCTGGCGGGCTGTCCGTTGATGCGCCGTGTCATGCCTGCCGTTTCCAGCACCGTGCGCGCCCCCGAGGGCCAATCGAAAAGAGTCACCAGCGTGGCGTCACCCTTGATCTGCCGGGTGCGGGTGCAGGGCTCACGGTCGCTCAGGCTGTCGTCGGCGGTATAGACATGGCAGGTGCCGGGGTCGGTGACGGGGGTCGCCACGCCGCCACGCGGCAGGCTGGTCAGCGGCATGTCGCCGGGATAGGCCATGAAGCTTTGCAGGAAGGAGAAGAACAGGGGCGGCTGCGCGTCAGGAAAGGATGCGACCGCGTGGATCGAGGCAAGGATTGCCCGCGCCGGTCCCCAGAACTGACGGGCCGAGGAATACTCTTCTTCAGCGGGGGACAGGTAGCCTTCGCAGGTCCCTGCCGCCTCCATCCCGAACCCTTCATAGGAAAAGGTATTGTCGCCACGGCGCACGGGTGCGCCGCTGGCAGAGCCGCGCGACCACTGGTCCGGGTCCGAGGTGACGACATCCTGCGTGGCGCGGTAGAGGTTGTGGCAGGCGGTCCGGATCGCCGCGTCGGTCCAGGCCTCGGGGGCATCGACGCCGATTACCGAAATGCCCCAGCGTGCGGCCTCGCGCACGGTAGAGACGTAGAACATGTCGCTGGGCGGCGTGGCATGCATGCGCGCGGCGAGCGAGGGCGGAAACCGGTAGCGCACGAGGTTGCGGAAGATCGTCTCTGTCGCCGCGACAGAGACCTGATAGGCCCGCGCCACCGTCGTCGCGTCATACTGCCCTTCGGGAACGGAAAGGCTGGGTGCGTGGAAGCCAAGCCGCCCGTCCACATGCAGGTGCCGGCTGGTGACGATACCGGCATCCGAGGCGGAGTCGTAGCCGCCCGCCATGAAGACCAGCGCGCAGGCGCTTTCGCAGCGGGCGCCGGGGCGGATCATCGTCCCGAGACGCCCGTGGACCGCTTCGGTCAGCCTGACCGCCTCGGCCAGAGAACCGCCGGGACTGTCGAGGCAAAGCGTCAGCGGGGTCTTGAAGTCGATATCGGGCGGGTTGCCGTCGCCATAGTCCGTATACCAGATGGTATCGGCGTAGCGCGACCCGGTCGAGGCCGTCTCGATGGCCGAAAGCAGCGCCTTTGTGTCGCCATCGGCGATTGGGCCGGACAGCGTCACGATGCAGCCATGCTCGGGGTCGTCCGCCATCGCGACAGTCGCGGCCAGGGCCGGAGAGGCGGTGAACAGGATGATGGCGAGGGCGGCGGCGATGGGGCGCATGTCGGTCCTTTCGGTCGGGGCTACCGGCAGAAAAGCAAAAGGCCCCGCCGATGGCGAGGCCTGTGATCAGAAAATCCGGTATTGGCCCGGATCAGCCGTTCTGCTGGGCGGCGGCAGGGGCGGGCGCGGCAGCGGGTTGCGCGGGCTGCTGACCGGGCTTGGCGCGGCCACCGTTCAGCGGGTCGTCCTGACGCTGCACGGAACCCTCGAAATGGGCGCCGGACTCGATCGCGATGGTCTTGTGGATGATGTCGCCCTCGACGCGCGCGGTGGCGGTCAGGCGAACCTTCAGGCCGCGCACGCGGCCCACGATGCGGCCGTTCACGACGACGTCGTCGGCGATGACCTCACCCTTGATGGTGGCGCTTTCACCGATGGTCAGCAGGTGGGCGCGGATATCGCCCTCGACCGTGCCCTCGACCTGGATATCGCCGGTGGTCTTGATATTGCCCGTGACGTGCAGGTCCTGGCTCAGAACCGACGCGGGCGGCTTGGCCTTGGGCGCGGCGGGGGTCGCGGGCTTGTAGTCTCCGGCTGGCGACTTCGGTGCATCCATGGCAGCAGTCTTGCCTTCGTCGGGCTTATGTCCGGGCTCGTTGATTTTGCTCTTAGAAAACATCGTTAGCAGCCTTGATATAGGTCATGGGGTTGACGGGTTTGCCGCCGACTCGGACCTCGTAGTGGAGGTGGGTCCCGGTCGACCGTCCGGTGTTCCCCATATCACCGATACGATCCCCGCGCGAGACCCTTTGGCCGACCTTCACGCGGATTTTGGACTGATGCGCATAGCGCGTCTCGATGCCGAATTCGTGCTGGATCTTCACGAGGCGCCCGTAGCCCGAGGACCAGCCGGCGTGAGTCACGACGCCATCGGCGGTGGCGTAGATCGCGGTGCCGTGCGGCGCGGCGAAGTCGGTGCCCGCGTGCAGGCGGCCCCAGCGGTAGCCGAAGCCCGAGGTGAAGCGGAAGGCATCCTTGAGCGGCGAGGCGAAGGGCGCCTTCTGGGCCGCGATGCGGTACATGTTCAGCCGGTCCATCTGGTTCAGGATCCGGTTGGCGCGCATCATGTCTTCGGTGGGCTGCTCGCCCCGTGTCGAGAAGGACAGCGGCGTCAGCGGACCGCCCTGGCCAGAATAGCCCTTGCGCACCTGTCCGAGAATGCGGTCGGGGTCCATCCCGGCCTTCTCGAACATCCGGTCGAGCGGCTTGACGGAGACGGTCATCGCCTCTTCCAGCTGGCGGAAGATGCGGTCGTTCTTTTCCTCCATCAGCTCGATCTCGGCCTCCATCTCGGCGGCACGGACCAGCGCAAGCTGCGCGTCGGCGACAACCTTGTCGCGTTCCTCGGCGGTGCGGGCCAGCGCGTCGGACAGGATACCGACCTGGCCGTCGTCCTGACCGGCAGCGGCCAGCGGCACGCCGCCCTCGATGCTGTCCTGCAGGGAGGCAAGCCGGTCGCTGACGTCCTGCCGGGCCTTCATGGTGTCCCGCAGGGTGGCCTGGATCACGTCGATGCCGGTCTCGAGCTCGCGGCGGCGAGTCTCGGATTGCAGAAGCTCGGTCTGCATGACCGAGATCTGGCGGAGAGCGGCATTGAAGCGATCCTGGGCGGCCAGCGCCTCGGCGGCGCGGGTGTCGCGTTCGCCCGACAGGGCATTGAGACGCTGCTGGTAGGTGATCTGTTCGCGGCGGGCCTGCTCGCGGAAGTTACCGGCGCCGATCGAGTCCATCAGCAGCACGGCGGTGGCGATGGTGGTCCAGCCGACCAGAAGAGAGACGCCGGTGAAGGCAATGGCCTGGGTCTCGGGTCGCAGCCGGATAAAGCGGGTCTCGCTGTCCGATCGCAGGAAAAGCCGACGCTCCGGAAAAAAACCTTCCAGAAGCGCATGTGTCTTTATCGCCAGACGTGTTCTCACCTGGTGTCCCCTAAGTCGTCCCAACAAAGACGCTCGGTTCCCCATCCGGCGCCTTGCAAAGTGGCTTATCGGCGCAATTGTCACGACGCAAGATTTTTGGTCCGGCGATTCGCTTTGACCGGCAGGATGTGGCCAAAGCGGCAAAAAACCGCTTATTCAACGGCTTCGCTTGGGGATCTCGTCCGCCAGGGGCCAGTAGAAGTCCGGAGGCAGCCCGGCCTCGGCCCGTTTCTCTTCGTTGAACGGCGGCTTCAAGGCCCCGTGGAAATATTTCCCGACCAGTGTGTGAAAGACGTCTTTCGGGTCATGGTCGTGCCGTCCGCAGAGGAAATGGAACCACTTTGACCCATAGGCCACGTGCCCGACCTCTTCGGCATAGATGGTCTTCAGCGCCGCGACCGCGCTCTCGGCCCCGGCCTTTTCGAAGACCGAGATCATGCCCGGGGTGACGTCTAGACCGCGCGCCTCCAGCACCATGGGCACCACGGCAAGGCGCCCCATGAAGTCCTCCGCCGTGTCCTCGGCGGCGCGCCACATGCCGGCATGGGCGGGCAGGGCGCCGTAGTGGCTGCCCATCTCTTCGAGGCAGTCGCAGACCAGGTTGAAGTGCTTGGCCTCCTCGTCGCCGCATTTCACCCAGTCGTCGTAGAAACCCATGGGCATCGGAATGTCGGCAAAGCGCGCAAGGATGTCCCAGTGCAGGTCCACCGCGTTCAGCTCGATATGGGCGACCGCGTGCAACAGCGCGATCCGCCCCTGCGGCGAGCCGGGCCTGCGCCGTGGCACGTCGCGCGGGTCCAGCAGCGCGGGCTCGGCGGGGCGGGCCGGACGCAACGGCGGCGCGGCCCGGCCCAGCGGGATCGCGCGCCCCTCGGCGCGGGCGGCGAACCAGGTTGCCGCATGGCGCCGCGCCAGCGCCGTCTTGGCGCGCCCCTCCGCCGTGGTCAGCACCTCGACGGCCATTTCGCTCAATGTCTGCCCTGACATGCCGCCGCTCCTGCTTCTTCTGTCCAAAAATATCCCGGGGGAGTCCCGAAGGGACGGGGGCAGCGCCCCCGCACCCCCCGCATAGGGCAGAAAGACCGGGGTTTACAGTGCCTTCACCGCTTCCAGCACCTCTTCGGCATGGCCCGGCACCTTCACCTTGCGCCACTCCTTCGCGATCCGACCCTCTGCGTCGATCAGGAAGGTCGAGCGTTCGATGCCCATGAAGGTCTTGCCGTACATCTTCTTTTCCTTCCACACCCCGAAGGCCTCGGACAGGTCGGACCCCTCGTCCGACAGGAGCGGCACGGTCAGGGCCTTCTTGGCCATGAATTTCTCGTGGCTGGCAAGGTTGTCCTTCGAGATGCCGTAGACCTTCGCGCCCGCCGCCTCGAACTCGGGCTTCAGCGCGGAAAAGGCCTCGTTCTCCCTGGTGCAGCCAGAGGTGTCGTCGCGCGGATAGAAGAACAGCACCACCGGGGCCCCGCGCAGGGCCGATAGGGTGACCTCTCCCTCCGTCGAGGGCAGCGTGAAATCGCGAACCGTGTCTGTCATGCCTGTCTCCTGTCGTGGCTTGCGCTATACTTGCGGTCAAACTCGGCCTGACAGGGCCCGGGTCAAGGCCAAATCGAACAGAGCGGGCAGGTATTGAGCGCGGACCGGACCCCAGAACAGCCACAGCAGAAGGCGGCGCAGGATCGCCGGACGCGGCGCAGGCGCCGTCGTCGCCGGGGCGGCTTTGCCGTTCTGCTGGTGCTTTTCGTGCTGACCGCCGGCGCCGGGCTGGGGGCGCTCTGGGCAGTGGGCAGGCCGGTGGATGCGCCGCCATGGGTGCGCGACCGCATCGAGGCGCGGCTGACCGACAGCCTGCCGGGGCTGGACATCGACTTTGGCCGGATGAGCCTGCTGATCCAGCGCAGCGGCCTTGCGCGGGTCATCCTGTGGGACGTCGAGATCGACAACGACCGGGGCGAGCGCATCGCGCAGCTTGCGGATATCGAGGCGGGGCTGTCGCCCTCGGCGCTGCTGCGCGGGCGCATCGCGCTGCGCGAGGTGCAGGTTTCCGGCGCTTTCCTCACCATGACGCGCGACCCGCGGGGGCGCATCGGGCTGGCGCTTGGCGATGCCTTCGCCGCCGGGACACAGGCGCCGGACGTGGCGCAGATGATCGGCCGCGTCGACAGGCTGCTTCAGGACCCGCGCCTTGCGACGCTGGACCTCTTCGAGGCCGACGGGCTGACCCTGCGCTTCGAGGACCAGCGCGCGCGGCGCGGCTGGACGGCGGACGGCGGGCGGGTGCAGCTTCTGCGCGACGCCGACAGGCTGCACCTTGCGGGCGATGTGGCGCTTCTGGGGGGCGGTGCGGGCGTGGCGACGGTGGAGCTGGATGCCTCCAGCCCCTTCGGAGAGAACCGGCTGGACTTCGCCCTGTCGCTGCAAAACCTCGCCGCGCAGGACATCGCAACGCAGACCCCCGCGCTGGCCTGGCTGGGCGATATCGAGGCGCCGATTTCCGGGTCCCTGCGCTCGGCCTTCGAAGCGGACGGCAGCCTTGGCCCGATGCAGGCGCGGCTGGAAATCGGCGCCGGGGTCCTGCAACCCAACCGGGCCACCCGACCGCTGAAGTTCGACGGCGCGCATACGGTCTTCGCCTTCGATCCAGACAGCGGCATCCTGACCTTCGACGAGGCGGAGGTGGACACCAGCCTGGGCCGGATCGGCGCCCGCGGAGAGGCGCGGCTGCGCGGGCTGGAAAACGGCTGGCCCGAGGGGCTGACCGGCCAGTTCACCCTGCGCGACGCGGAGCTGGCGGGTGGCCTGCTGATGGACCGGGCCATTGCGGTCTCGGGGGCCAGCCTTGCCTTCAAGGTCGACCTTGCGCCCTTCACCTTTACCCTTGGCGCGCTGCGGTCGACCGATCCGCGCTTTCCGCTTCAGGCGAAGGGCCGGGCAGAGGCGCGGCCCGACGGCTGGGACCTGAGCCTCGACACCACGGTGAGCCGGACCACCGCCGCGCATGTTCTGGCATACTGGCCGGAAGACTTCCGCCCGAACACCCGGCGCTGGGTGGCCGAGAACGTCCGGTCCGGCATCCTGCACGACATCGCCTTTTCCCTGCGCCTTGCGCCGGGCGCCGAGGAGCCCGAGACCTTCCTCGACCTCTCCTTCTCGGAGGGGCAACTGACCTACAACCGGCGCCTGCCCGGGGTGCAGGACGGATCGGGCCGCCTGACCATTCAGGGGCAGCGGCTGGGCGTGCGGGTCGACAGCGGCCTGATCGAGCCAGAGCAGGGCGGCGCGCTCGACGTTGCGGGCAGCGCCTTCGTCATCGCCGACCTGAAGGCCCAGCCGCAGGTCGGAGAGATCCGCCTGGATGCGAAGGGCAGCGCCACCGCCGCCCTGTCCTACCTCGACAACGAGGCCTGGCGCATTCTGGAAAAGACCGGGCGGGACGCCTCTCTGGCCACCGGGCAGGCCGAGGTCACGGGTCGCATCGCGCTGCCGCTGATCCGTGGCCTGAAACTGCCCGACGTGACGCTGGATCTTGCCGGGACGCTGCGCGACGTCGAAAGCGACCAGCTTGTCGCGGGCAGGGTGCTGGCCGCCGAACGGCTGGAGATGCGCACCGACGGCGACAGCCTGCGCATCGGCGGCGATGTCACGCTGGACGGGGTCGCCGCGACCGGCACATGGAAGCAGCCGCTGACCGGCGGCGGCGACGGGCAGGTGACGGCAGACGTCGCGCTGAGCGCGGCCAACCTCGCGACGCTGGGGGTTTCGCTGCCCGGGGGCATGGTCTCGGGCAGTGGCCGGGGCGCGCTGACGGTCGACCTGCCCAAGGGCGCCGCGCCGCGCTTTGCGCTGGAAAGCGACCTTGCGGGGCTGGCCCTTGGCATTCCGCAGATCGGCTGGTCGCTGGGCCGGGGCAGCACCGGGCAGTTGCGCGTCTCGGGGGCGCTGACGCAGCCCGTGACGGTGGACCGCCTCGCGCTGTCGGGCGGCGGGCTGGAGGCCGAAGGCCGCCTGCATCTGGCCCCCGGCGGCGGGCTGGACCGGCTGGACCTCAGCCGCCTCAGTGTCGGCGGCTGGATGGACGTGGCCGGGCGCCTGCGCGGGCGCGGTGCCGGGCAGGCCCCGGCGGTCGAGCTGACCTCTGGCAGCATCGACCTGCGCCGCGCGCCCTTCGGCATGGGCGGGCGGTCAGGTTCGGGCGGCGGCGGCGCGGGCGGCGGGGCGCCGCTGACGCTGGCGCTGGACCGCTTGCAGGTGACCGACAGCATCGAGTTGCGCGACTTCCGTGGCACCTTCGCCACCGCGCGCGGGCTGGAAGGCCGCTTCGAGGGCGCGCTTGCGGGCCGAGCGCTGATCAAGGGCGAGGCGGTGCCCCAGAACGGCGGCGCCGCATTCCGCATCCGGGGCGAGGACGCGGGCGACGTGCTGCGCTACGCGGGCTTCCTGAAGACGGTGCAGGACGGCACCTTCAGCCTGGACCTCGCGCCGCTGCGGGGGCAGGCGGGCAGCTTCGACGGGTTGCTGCGGATCGAGGGCGCGCGCCTGCAGAAGGCGCCCATCGTCGCCTCGCTGCTCGATGGTATCAGCGTCGTCGGCCTGATCGACCAGCTGAACGGCCCCGGTATCTTCTTCTCCGAGGTCGAGGCGCGCTTCCGCCTGTCGCCGTCGCGGGTGGTGGTCTCGCGCTCCAGCGCGGTGGGCCCCTCCATGGGCATCTCGCTGGACGGCTATTACGACCTCGCGGCGCGGCAGATGGACATGCAGGGGGTGCTGTCGCCGATCTACATCGTCAACGGCATCGGGCGGATCTTCTCGCGCAAGGGCGAGGGGCTGATCGGCTTCAACTTCAATCTGCGCGGCGCGGTGGACGCGCCAAGGGTTGCGGTCAATCCGCTTTCGGTGTTCACGCCCGGGATGTTTCGCGACATCTTCCGGCGCCCACCGCCAGAGCTGTCGCAATAAGCCCTGCGGAGCCCGCCATGAAACTCAGCGATTTCGACTTCGACCTGCCCGAGCAGCTGATCGCCACGCGGCCCGCGCGGCCACGGTCCTCGGCGCGGCTGCTGGTCGCCGAGGGCGACGCCCTCACCGATGCGGTGGTCACGGACCTGACCCGCTGGCTGCGACCCGGCGACCGGCTGATCCTCAACGATACCAAGGTCTTGCCGGCGCGACTTCACGGGATACGCAAACGCTCTGGCGAGGCCGGAGAGACCGAGGCCCGCATCGACGTGACCCTGCTGGAGCCGCAGGCGGGTGGCGCGTGGACGGCGCTGGTGAAGCCTCTGAAGAAGGTTCGAGACGGCGAAGATATCATTTTTTCCAGCGACTTGTCCGCCACTCTTGAGGCGCGACACGAAGGGCAGGCGGTGCTGCGGTTCAACCTGACGGGCGAGGATTTCGACGCGGCGCTTAACGCGGCGGGCGCGATGCCGCTGCCGCCCTACATTGCCGCGAAACGGGCCGCCGACGCGCAGGACCACGAGGATTACCAGACCGTCTGGGCGCGCCATCGCGGCGCGGTCGCCGCGCCCACGGCCTCGCTGCATTTCGACGCCCCGCTGCTGGAGCGGCTGCGCGCGCATGGCGTGGACTTCACCCATGTCACGCTGCACGTGGGCGCGGGCACCTTCCTGCCGGTCAAGGTCGAGGATGTGACGACGCACCGGATGCACGGCGAATGGGGCGAGGTCACCGAAGAGGCCGCCGCCGAGATTGCCGCGACCCGCGCGGCGGGCGGGCGGATCATCCCCGTCGGAACCACGGCGCTGCGGCTGATCGAGACCGCCGCGCGGTCGGGCCGGATCGCGCCCTATGCGGGGGTGACGGATATCTTCATCTATCCGGGTTTCACCTTCCACGTGACCGACGCTCTGATGACCAATTTCCACCTGCCGAAATCGACGCTGCTCATGCTGGTTTCCGCCCTCATGGGGCAGGAGAGGATGCGCCGGGTCTACGATCATGCCGTCACCGAGGGGTATCGGTTCTTTTCCTACGGCGATGCCTCGCTGCTGATACCGCAGGATCGCGCCTGATCCCGGAAAGCTGTTCGCTTCGTGACACCGAATCGTGGCAGGGGTCGCTGAGCGACCAGAGCGCGCCGCCCGGTTCCTGACAAGCCCGGGGTTCAAGACACCGGAGGTCCCATGTACCACGTCATCACCACCGCCTGGCCGCTGCTGCTGGGCATGTTGCTTCTGATGGTGGGCAACGGCCTTCAGGGCTCGCTGCTGGGTGTGCGCGGCTCGGCAGAGGGCTTTTCCGCGGCGACCATGTCCATCGTCATGGCAGGCTACTTCGCGGGTTTCCTGATCGCCTCGCGCACCGTGCCGAACATGATCCGCCGTGTCGGGCACGTCCGGGTCTTCGCGGCGCTGGGGTCCTTCATCTCGGCGGCGCTGATCCTGTTTCCGGCCTTCCGCGACCCGATCGCATGGACGCTGGGCCGCGTGGTCCTGGGGTTCTGCTTCTGCGGGGTCTACATCACCGCCGAAAGCTGGCTGAACAACGCCACCTCGAACGAAACCCGTGGCCAGACGCTGTCGGCCTACATGATCGTGCAGATGGCGGGGATCATCGCCGCGCAGGGTGTGCTGCTGATCCCGGATGCCACGGGCTTTCTGCTGTTCGTCATCCCCTCGGTGCTGGTTTCGATCTCTTTCGCGCCGATCCTGCTGACCATCCAGCCGACCCCGGCCTTCGAATCCACCAAGCCCAAGACCCTGAAAGAGCTCTACGCCGTCTCGCCGCTGGGCATGGTGGGTATGTTCCTAATGGGCGGGGTCTTTGCCGCCCAGTTCGGCATGGCGGCGGTCTACGGCACGCAGGCCGGGCTGACGCTGGGGCAGATCTCGATCTTCGTCGCCGCCTTCTACGTCGGCGCGCTGTTGCTGCAATACCCGCTGGGCTGGCTGTCCGACCGCTTCGACCGGCGCCGCCTGATCATGATGGTTGCCGCGCTTGGCGCCGCCGCTGCGGCGGTGGCGATCTTCGCGGGCGGAGCCTTCACCATCCTCGTGACCTGCGCCTTCGTGATCGGCGGCTGTTCCAACCCGCTGTATTCGCTGCTGATCGCCTATACCAACGACTTTCTCGAGCCGGAGGACATGGCCGGTGCCTCGGCCGGTCTGCTGTTCGTGAACGGCGTGGGGGCCGTGGCCGGTCCGCTGATCATCGGCTGGGGCATGCAGCAGATCGGCCCCTCGGGCTTCTTTGTGCTGATCACCGTGCTGATGTCGGCGGTCTCGCTTTACGCGCTGTACCGGATGACGCAGCGGCCCGCGACCTCTGTCGAGGAGCAGTCCGCCTATGCCAAGGTCATGCCCTCTGCCTCGCCCATCGCGGTCGAGATCGCGCAGGACTACTATATCGACAGGTCCGGTGAAGAAGAGGAAGAAGAGGAGTGATCCCCCGGTCTGTCAGACATTGACAGAATTCGTGATTGGGATCAGGGCCTTCGCTCGCATAATGCTTGGACCTGTGGAGCGGGTCATGTGTGACTGGAGAGGACGATGACAAAGCCCGAAGAGGTTCTGGGATTCTGGCTGGACGAGGTCGGAGCGAAGGGGTGGTACGCGCAGGACGACGCGCTTGACGCGGAGATCACCGCGCGCTTCGGAGCCGCGTGGGAGGGGCTGATGGGCGGGCGTTACGGCCTGTGGCTGACGCATCCCAGCGGCGTTCTTGCCTATATCGTGTTGGCCGATCAGTTCCCCCGCAACATGTTTCGCGGTGAGGCCAGGGCCTTTGCCTCGGACCGGGTTGCGCTGGCGGCGGCCAAGCAGGCGATCCACCGGGGCTGGGACATGAAGATCGACGCGCCCGCGCGGCAGTTCTTCTACCTGCCGCTGATGCATTCGGAAAACCTCTGCGATCAGGACCGCTGCGTGCGCCTGATCAAGGAACGTCTGGACGATGGCGACAACCTGCTGCACGCGCGCGTGCACCGCGAGGTGATCCGCCAGTTCGGGCGCTTCCCCTACCGCAACGCGGCGCTGGACCGGCGCACCACGGCGGCAGAGGCCGAATTCACCGAGAACGGCGGATACGGCGCGCTTCTGCGCGAGGTGCGGGCGGTCGAGGCCGCCTGACGCTTTCGCTTTGCTCCCGCGCCCTCCGTCCCGTAGCCTTGGGCGGATGGCGGCAGGGAGGGCACGCATGGCTTCGCAGACATTCGACATGGTGGTGGTGGGCGCAGGCCCCGGGGGCTATGTCGCCGCCATTCGCGGCGCGCAGCTTGGCCTGACGGTCTGCGTGGTGGAACGCGAGCACCTCGGCGGCATCTGCCTGAACTGGGGCTGCATCCCGACCAAGGCGCTTCTGCGCTCTGCCGAGGTCTTTCACCTGATGCAAAGGGCCGGGGAATTCGGCCTGACGGCCGAGGGGCTGGGCTTCGATCTGGACAAGGTGGTGGCACGCTCGCGCGGGATCGCGAAGCAGCTGAACCAGGGTGTCGGACATCTGCTGAAAAAGAACGGGGTGACGGTGGTCATGGGCGAGGCGCGGCTGGACGGTCCGCGCCGCGTGGTGGTCGGCGACCGCGTGCTGGAGGCCGGTGCAGTGGTGCTGGCCACCGGGGCCCGCGCCCGGGACCTGCCGGGGTTGGAGGCCGACGGCAAGCGGGTCTGGAGCTACCGCCACGCGCTGCAGCCGCCGCATATGCCCAAACGCCTGCTGGTCATCGGTTCGGGCGCTATCGGGATCGAGTTCGCCAGCTTCTACAATGCGCTCGGCGCAGAGGTGACGGTGGTCGAGGTGATGGACCGCATCCTGCCCGCCGAGGATGCCGAGATCGCCGCCTTCGCGAAAAAGCAGTTCGTGAAACAAGGCATGACGGTGCTGGAGGGGGCGACGGTCACGGCGCTGGACCGGCAGTCGGACCGGGTTGTCGCCTCTGTGGATAAATCTGGGGATAAGTCAAGCATCGAGGTCGATGCGGTGATTTCGGCGGTCGGAATTGTCGGGAATGTGGAAGGTCTTGGCCTCGAAGAACTGGGCGTGCGGGTCGAGAAGTCCCATGTCGTGACCGACCGCCACTGCCGCACCGGGGTCGACGGGCTTTATGCCATCGGCGATCTGGCCGGGGCTCCCTGGCTGGCGCATAAGGCCAGCCACGAGGGGGTGATGGTGGCGGAGCTGATCGCCGGGGGCGATCCGCACCCGGTCGCGCCGGACAGCATTGCGGGCTGCACCTATTGCCAGCCGCAGGTCGCCTCGGTCGGGCTGACCGAGGCAGAGGCAAAGGCCGCGGGGCACGAGATCCGCGTCGGGCGCTTCCCGTTCATAGGCAATGGCAAGGCCATCGCGCTGGGAGAGGCGGAGGGCATGGTCAAGACGATCTTCGATGCGAAGACCGGCGCGCTTCTGGGCGCGCATATGGTCGGCGCCGAGGTGACGGAGCTGATCCAGGGCTATGTGATCGGGCGGCAACTGGAGACCACCGAAGAGGATCTGATGCAGACGGTCTTTCCGCACCCGACCCTGTCGGAGATGATGCACGAAAGCGTCCTGGATGCATGGGGCCGGGCGATCCACTTCTGAGCCCGGGCACCCGGCCCGCGGGGACGCCGAATTCCGGCCCGGAATTCGGGCCGGTTTCTTTGCAAGAAACCGGCGCCCGGCCTCAGACGTGCTTGTTGTCGGTGCCCGGGGCCAGCGCCTCGGGGATGTCTTCGCCGCGTCGCCTGGCTTCAAGGGCGCGCTCGACATGCTCGTTCAGGAAACTCCGCGCCCGGCGCTCGGCCAGCCGGATGCGCACCGCGGCGCGGAAGATTTCCTCTGACGAGGGCGAAGAGGCGCCCAGCACCGCCGCCACCTGATCCGGCAGGTTCTCGTCGCCGAGTGCGTCCATCGCCTTGATGGTGTCGCGGGCCAGCTTGTCTGCAAGATCGTCGACGACGGACATGGGCGTTTACCTCGTGGTTTCGGTCAGGCGCCGCTTCACGTAGCCGGTGACCGAGCCGATCATCGTGTCCATGTGCGGATCCTCGAAGAAATGGCCGGAGCCGTCGATTTCCTCGTGGGTGATCGAGATGCCCTTCTGCTCGTGCAGCTTGTTGACCAGGCCGCGCGTGTCGGCGGGCGGCGCAACGCGGTCGTTGGTGCCGTTGATGATCAGTCCCGACGAGGGGCAGGGCGCGAGGAACGAGAAGTCGTACATGTTGGCGGGCGGGGAGACCGAAACGAAGCCGGTGATCTCGGGGCGCCGCATCAGGAGCTGCATGCCGATCCATGCGCCGAAGGAGAAACCGGCGACCCAGCAATGCTTGGAGTTCTGGTTCATCGACTGCAGGTAGTCGAGGGCCGAGGCCGCGTCGGACAATTCGCCCACGCCCTGATCGTATTCGCCCTGGCTGCGGCCGACGCCGCGGAAGTTGAACCGCAGCACCGTGAAGCCCATCTTGTAGAAGGCGTAGTGGAGGTTGTAGACCACCTTGTTGTTCATCGTCCCGCCGAACTGCGGGTGCGGATGAAGCACGATGGCAATCGGCGCATCGCGGTCTTTTTGCGGATGGTAACGGCCTTCGAGGCGGCCTTCGGGTCCGGGAAAGATGACCTCGGGCATGGGGTGGTGGCACTCCTGTACGTGATGTCCGGGCCGGCAGGGGCGCATTCTTGACGCATCCGCTCTGCCACCTTAGACAATTTCCGATCCGGGCTGCCCGGGTCGGGGCTTTGCAGCAGATAGGCAATCGGGCCGTCAAGGTCAAATTGTTCCGGGGGAACCGCGCATGAAGCTGAGTACAAAGGGCCGCTATGCCATGGTGGCGCTGGCCGATATCGCCCTGCAGGCGGAGGATGCGCTGGTGACGCTGGCGGATATCTCGCGCCGTCAGGACGTGTCGCTGTCCTACCTGGAACAGCTGTTCGTGAAGCTGCGCCGCGCCGGGCTGGTGGAATCGGTGCGCGGGCCGGGCGGCGGCTACCGGCTGGCGCGCTCGGCCAGCGATATCCGCATCGTCGACGTGCTGGCGGCGGTCGACGAGACCGTGGATGCGATGCACAAGGGGGCGGGCGCCTCGGGGGGCATGTCGGGATCGAAGGCCCAGTCCATGACCAACCGGCTGTGGCAGAGCCTGTCGGCGCAGGTCTATGTCTTTCTGCACCAGACGCGGCTGTCGGACGTGGTGGGCAACGGCCTTGCGCCATGCCCGGCGGTGCCGAACCTGTTTGCGGTGGTGGACGACGACCGCTAGAGGGGGCGCCTGATGCGGGTTCGGGACCGGGGCGCTGCCGTCGCCATTGTCTCTCGGACCAATGGCGCGACAATGGCGACCCCGGAATAATTTTGGACAGAAGAAGCAGGGGCGCGCGTGGAACGGGTCTATCTTGACTGGAATGCGACGGCGCCTTTGCGGGCCGAGGCGCGCGAGGCGATGGTCCGGGCGATGGACCTGGTCGGCAACCCGTCCTCGGTGCATGCCGAGGGGCGGGCGGCGAAATCGCTGGTCGAGAAGGCCCGGGCGCAGGTTGCGGCGGCCTTCGGGGCGGAGGGGGCGGATGTGGTGTTCGTCTCCGGCGCCACAGAGGCGGCGGCGCTGGCCTGCGCGGGGCGGGGCCTTCTGGCGGGCGATGTGGAGCACGATGCCGTGGCGGCCTGGGTCGATCCGGTGCTGCCGGTGTCGCGGGACGGGGCCGTATCGGTCGGCGACCCGGGGCGGGTGGCGCTTCAGGCGGCCAATTCCGAGACCGGGGTCGTGCAGGTCCTGCCGCAGGGGCTGGCGGTGGTGGATGCCACGCAGGCCTGGGGCAAGCTGCCGCTGGCCTTCAACTGGATGGGCTGCCAGATGGCGCTGGCCTCGGCGCACAAGCTGGGCGGGCCGAAGGGTGTCGGTGCGCTGATTCTGCGGCGCGGGACCGACCTGGCGGCGCAGATCCGCGGTGGCGGGCAGGAAATGGGGCGGCGCTCGGGGACCGAAAACATCATAGGAATCGCAGGGTTCGGCGCGGCGGCAGAGGCGGCGGCGCGCGATCTGGCGGAGGGCGCTTGGGAAAGCGTTGCAAAACTTAGAGCGATTCTAGAAAATGGGATTGAGGTTGCGTCAAAAGAGACTATTTTTGTCGGGAAAGACGCGGATCGCCTGCCGAACACCTCCTGCTTTGCCACCCCCGGGTGGAAGGGAGAGACGCAGGTGATGCAGATGGATCTGGCGGGTTTCGCGATCAGCGCGGGCAGCGCCTGTTCGTCCGGCAAGGTCCGCGCCAGCCGCGTGCTGCGCGCGATGGGATATGACGAGGTCACGGCAAGCTCGGCCATCCGGGTGAGCCTTGGGCCCTCGACGACGGAAGATGAGGTCGCGCGCTTCTGCGAGGCCTGGGAACAAAAAGTTCGGCGGCACCGCGCGCGGTCCGCCTGATAGGAAGGGTATACGCATGACGGCGTTCGACAAGGTGACGGTCAAGGACGGTGTGGATCAGCAGACGGTGGATGCCGTCGAGCAGGTGTCCACCTACAAGCACGGCTGGAATACCGAGATCGAGATGGAATACGCGCCGAAGGGGCTGACCCCGGACATCGTGCGCCTGATCTCGGAGAAGAACGACGAGCCGCAGTGGATGACCGACTGGCGGCTGGCGGCCTATGATCGCTGGCTGCAGAAGGAAGAGCCCGACTGGGCCATGGTCGACTACCCCGAGATCGACTTCCAGAACCAGTATTACTACGCCCGTCCCAAGAGCATGACGGAGAAGCCGAAGTCGCTGGACGAGGTCGACCCCAAGCTGCTGGAGACCTATGAAAAGCTGGGCATCCCGCTGAAGGAGCAGATGATCCTTGCGGGCGTCGAGGGCGCCGAGGCGACCCCGGCGGATGCGCGCACCTCGAACCGCAAGGTGGCGGTGGACGCGGTCTTCGACTCGGTGTCCGTGGGCACGACCTTCCAGAAGGAGCTGCGCGAGGCAGGGGTCATCTTCTGCTCGATCTCCGAGGCGATCCGCGAGCATCCCGAGCTGGTGAAGAAATACCTCGGCTCGGTCGTGCCGGTCAGCGACAACTTCTATGCCACGCTGAACTCCGCCGTCTTCTCGGACGGCTCCTTCGTCTACGTGCCGCCGGGCGTGCGCTGCCCGATGGAGCTGTCGACCTATTTCCGCATCAACGCCGAGAACACCGGCCAGTTCGAGCGGACGCTGATCATCGCCGACAAGGGGTCCTATGTCTCCTACCTCGAAGGCTGCACCGCGCCGCAGCGCGACACCGCGCAGCTGCACGCGGCGGTGGTCGAGATCATCGTCGAGGAAGACGCCGAGGTGAAATATTCCACGGTGCAGAACTGGTTCCCGGGCGACGAGAACGGCAAGGGTGGCATCTACAACTTCGTCACCAAGCGCGCCGATTGCCGGGGCGACCGGGCCAAGGTGATGTGGACGCAGGTGGAAACCGGCTCTGCGGTGACGTGGAAATACCCGTCGTGCATCCTGCGCGGGGCGGAATCGCAGGGCGAGTTCTATTCGATCGCGATCACCAACGGGCACCAGCAGGCCGACACCGGCACCAAGATGATTCACCTCGGCCGCGATACGAAATCGCGGATCGTGTCCAAGGGCATCAGTGCGGGGGTGGCGCAGAATACCTATCGCGGGCTGGTGTCGATGCACCCCAAGGCGAAGAATTCGCGCAACTACACCCAGTGCGACTCGCTGCTGATCGGCGACAAATGCGGGGCGCATACGGTTCCCTATATCGAGGTGAAGAACAACTCTTCGCGCGTCGAGCATGAGGCCACGACTTCGAAGGTGGACGACGACCAGCTGTTCTACTGCCGCCAGCGCGGCATGGACGAGGAAGAGGCCGTCGCGCTCGTGGTCAACGGCTTCTGTCGCGAGGTGCTGCAAGCGCTGCCGATGGAGTTTGCCATGGAAGCGCAGCAGCTGGTTGCCATCTCTCTCGAAGGGTCGGTGGGCTGACGGGGCCGGGGGCGGTTCGCCGTCCCGCTCTGTGCTGCGGAAGGTTGTGACATGACCGGAACCCTCTCCATGCCCGCGCCCGAGACGACGGGGGCCGACTACTTCGACATCGGCGCCGCTCTTGCGGCGCTGGAGTCGGGGGAGGCGGTCACCTTTCCGCCGCTGCGCATGACACGTGTCACCATCGGCGGGCGGGCGCTGACCTTCTGCGGCAACTTCCACCGCGACCCGATCCAGCGCGCGCATCGCAGCGGTGCCTTTTTCGAGGCCGAGGATCTGGCGGAGATCGCGCAGCACTTGCCGACCGGCCCCCGCGTGCTGGACGTGGGCGCCAATATCGGCAACCACGCGCTTTATTTCGCCACGCAGTGCGGGGCCGCGCAGGTCACGGTGATCGAGCCGAACCCGCTGGCGCTGGCGCCTCTGGTCGCGAATGTGGTGCTGAACGGACTGACCGACGTGATCCGCATGGAGGCGCTTGGCATCGGGCTGGGCGCCGAAAGCGAAGGCGGCCTCTTCATGAAGCGCCATGACCGCAACCTTGGCGGCACCAAGATGCTGCGCGGCAAGGGCGGCGATCTTCAGGTGCATGCGGGGGACGCGCTGTTTGCCGAGGACCGCTTCGACCTGATCAAGATCGACGTCGAGGGGATGGAGATGGAGGTGCTGGCCGGGCTGGAGCAGACCGTGGCCCGCTGCCGCCCGCTGATCTTCATCGAGGTGGACGATGCCAATGCCGAAGCCTTTCAGGCCTGGGCGGTGGATCGTGGCTATGTCTCGGTCTTCGACAAACGTCACTACGGCAGCAATATGAACTTCCTGATGAAACCCGGAGCGGCCTCATGATCGTCACCACCACACCCACCGTCGAAGGCTACCAGATCGCCGACTACAAGGGCATCGTCGTGGGCGAGGCGATCCTTGGGGCGAACGTGTTCCGCGACATCTTTGCCGGGATCACCGATATCATCGGCGGACGCTCGGGCGCCTACGAGGCCTCGCTGCAAGAGGCCCGTGACACCGCCCTGCGCGAGCTGGAAGAGCGCGCCGCAAGCCGGGGTGCCAATGCCGTGGTCGGCGTCGATCTCGATTACGAGGTCATCAACAACATGCTCATGGTCTCGGCCAGCGGCACCGCCGTGGTGCTGGGCTAGGAGACTGGAACCCCGCGCCGCAAGGTGCGGCGTGAACCCCGCGCGCCCCGGCGCGCAATATGAACACTGCGCAGAGCCCTGCGCACATCGAACACCGCGCAGCACGCTGCGCATTGCAAACATGCCCCGGACGGGGTCCGAGGAAAGGACGAAAGATGCTTGAGATCAAGAACCTGCACGTGAAGCTGGAAGAAGAGGACAAGCAGATCCTCAAGGGTGTGAACCTGACCGTCGAGGCGGGCAAGGTGCACGCGATCATGGGGCCGAACGGCTCGGGCAAGTCGACGCTGTCCTACGTGCTGTCGGGCCGTGACGGCTATGAGGTGACCGAGGGCTCCGCCACGCTGCTGGGCGAGGAAATCCTCGATATGGAACCCGAAGAGCGCGCCGCCGCTGGTCTGTTCCTTGCCTTCCAGTACCCGGTCGAGATCCCCGGCGTGGGCAACATGACTTTCCTGCGCACGGCGGTGAACGCACAGCGCAAGGCGCGCGGCGAGGAAGAAATGTCCTCGACCGACTTCCTCAAGACCATCCGCGCCAAGGCGGCAGAGCTGAAGATCGACGCCGATATGCTGAAGCGCCCGGTGAACGTGGGCTTCTCGGGCGGTGAGAAGAAGCGCAACGAGATCCTGCAGATGGCCATGCTGGAGCCGAAGATGTGCATTCTTGACGAGACCGACTCGGGCCTCGACGTGGACGCGATGAAGCTGGTGTCCGACGGCGTGAACGCGCTGCGCGACGAGGGGCGCGGCTTCCTTGTGATCACGCACTACCAGCGCCTTCTGGACCACATCAAGCCGGACGTCGTGCACATCATGGCCGATGGCCGCATCATCAAGACCGGCGGACCGGAGCTGGCCCTTGAGGTCGAGACCAACGGCTACGCGGACCTGATCGCGGAGGAGGCGTAAATGGCTTTGCCGCAGGCGAAACAGACCGCAACCGACGCACGGCTTGCCGCGCTGACCCTGCCCGAGGGCGGCTGGTCAGCGCCCGCGCGCCGCGACGCGCTGTCCCGGGTGCAGGCCATGGGCCTGCCCGGCGCGCGCGACGAGTACTGGAAATTCACCCGCCCCGATACGCTGAACGCGGTCGAGGCGCCCGAGGCCGAGGCCTTCGAAGCCCACGAGGCGCCGATCTTCGGCGAACGCGAGCGGCTGAAGATCGTCTTTGTCGACGGTGTCTTCGACGCCGAGGCCTCTGACGATTTCTCTCTGGAAGGGGTGGAAATCGCCCGTATGGCCGATGTCGCGGATATTCACTGGGCGCAGGACCTCTATGGCACGCTCGAGGCGAAGGGCCAGAGCCCGGTGCAGCGGCCCTACGCGGCGCTGAACACCGCCTTTGCCACCGATGGCCTGCTGATCCACGTGACCGGCAAGCCCTCGAAGCCGATCCACATCACCTACACGCACAAGGAAACGCGCTCTGACGCGATCCTGCACCACGTGGTGAAGGTGGATGCGGGCTGCGAGGCGACGATCCTTGAAAACGGTCCCGCCGCCGCGCGTTTCAACCATGTGATCGAGGCGGATATCGCCGAGGGCGGCGCGCTGCATCACGTCCGCGCGCAGGGCCGTGACCACGCGCGCCGCGCGGTGACGCATGTCTTTGCCCGGCTGGCGCAGGAAAGCACCTTCAAGAGCTTCACCCTGACGATGAACGGCGTGCTGACCCGCAACGAGGCGGTGATCGAGTTCACCGGCGACGACGCGGTGGCCCATGTCGCGGGCGCCTGCATGGGCGACGGCGATTTCCACCACGACGACACGGTCTTCGTCACCCATGACGCGGTGAACTGCGAGTCGCGTCAGGTCTTCAAGAAGGTGCTGCGCAACGGCGCCACCGGCGTCTTTCAGGGCAAGATCCTGGTCCAGCCCGACGCACAGAAGACCGACGGCTACCAGATCTCGCAAAGCCTCTTGCTGGACGGGGACAGCCAGTTCCTTGCCAAGCCCGAGCTTGAGATTTACGCCGACGACGTGGCCTGTTCGCACGGGTCCACCTCTGGCGCCATCGACGAGGACAGCCTGTTCTACCTGCGGGCCCGCGGCGTGCCGCGCGGCATCGCCGAGGACATGATGACCATCGCCTTCATCGCCGAAGCTGTGCAGGAGATCGAGGACGAGAGCCTGCGCGAAGAACTGGTGGACCGCGTCGAGGCCTGGCTGGCCCGTCGTCGGGCCTGAGCCGAAGGAGGGCAGGGCGCGTGTCCGTCACCACCGACATCGCGGCCAGCTTTCGCGGGCCGGACGCGGTGCTGCGCCGCATCTTCGCGCAGCCCGCGTCCGAGGCGCGGGCGCTGGCCTTCCTCATGGGGGGCTGCGGCGTGATGTTCGTGGCCCGCTGGCCCGCACTGGCGCGGCAGGCGCATCTGCAGGATCAGGACCTGAACATGCTCTTGGGCGGCACGCTGCTGGCGGTGGTCTTCTTCGTGCCGCTGATCCTCTACGCGCTGGCCTTTCTGGTGGCGCTGCTCGCCCGCGCCATGGGCAGCGGCATGACCGGCTACGGTTCTCGCGTGGCGCTGTTCTGGGCGCTGCTGGCGGCTTCTCCGCTGATGCTGCTGAACGGGCTGGTGGCGGGCTTCATCGGCCCCGGGCCGGCGCTGACGCTGGTGGGCCTGCTCTGGGTCGTGGCCTTCGCGCTGTTCTGGATCAAGGGCCTGCGCATCGCGGCTGAGGTGGGTGCGTGAACCCGGCGGGCATCCTGTCGCTGGCCGCGCAGACCGTGGTCTCGCCGCGCGATGTGGCGCGGCTGCTGCTGTCGATCCGGCCGGGGGCAGAGGCGCTGTGGACCGCCTTCGCGCTGGTCGTGGTGCTGAACACGCTGGTCTTTTCGGCCTCGCATCTTCTGGCGCCGGTGCCGGTGCCAGGGGTTCTGGCCAATCCGGCGGTCTTCGCCGCGATGCAGGCCGCCGTCCTTGCCTCGACCATCGCCGCGCTGACATGGGTCGGCGGGCTGTTCGGCGGCACCGCGCGGCTGCGCGACATGGCGCTTCTGCTGATCTGGATGCAGGCGCTGCGTGTGCTGGCGCTGGCCCTCATGGCGCTGGTGCTGCCGCTGGCGCCGGTGCTGGGCACCGGGGTCTTCATGGCGATCACCGGGCTTGGCCTGTGGATATTGCTGAATTTTATCGACGAGGCGCACGGGCTGGGCAGCCTGCTCAAGGCCGGTGCCGTCGCGGGGCTGGGCCTTCTGGCCATGGCCTTCGCGCTGTCGATCGTACTGGCCCTCGCGGGGGTCGATCCGAACGGGATGGCACTGAATGTATGACGTAGAAACGATCCGCCGTGACTTTCCGATCCTGTCGCGAGAGGTCAACGGCAAGCCGCTGGTCTACCTCGACAACGGTGCCTCGGCGCAGAAGCCGCAGGTCGTCATCGACGCGGTGACCAAGGGCTACGCCGAGGAATACGCGAACGTTCACAGGGGGCTGCACTACCTGTCAAACCTTGCGACCGAGAAATACGAGGGCGTGCGCGAGATCATCGCCCGCTTTCTTGGTGCCCCCGATCCCGAGGAAATCGTCTACACCACCGGCACCACCATGGGCATCAACATGGTCGCCTACGGCTGGGCCATGCCCCGGCTGGAACCGGGCGACGAAATCGTCCTGTCGGTGATGGAGCATCACGCCAATATCGTGCCCTGGCATTTCCTGCGCGAGCGGCAGGGCGTGGTGCTGAAGTGGGTCGACGTGGATTCGACCGGCGCGCTGGACCCGCAAAAGGTCATCGACGCCATCGGCCCGAAGACCAAGCTGGTCGCCGTCACCCATGTCTCGAACGTGCTGGGCACCGTGGTCGATGTCCAGGCGATCTGCGAGGGCGCCCGCGCCAAGGGGGTGCCGGTGCTGGTCGACGGCTCTCAGGCGGCGGTGCATATGCCGGTGAACATCCCCGACATCGGCTGCGATTTCTACGCCATCACCGGGCACAAGCTTTACGGTCCCTCCGCCTCTGGCGCGATCTGGATGAGCAAGGCCCGCATGGCCGAGATGCGCCCCTTCATGGGCGGCGGCGACATGATCAAGGACGTGTCGAAGGACGAGGTCACCTACAACGACCCGCCGATGAAGTTCGAGGCGGGCACGCCGGGCATCGTCCAGCAGATCGGCCTTGGCGTCGCGCTGGAGTACATGATGGGCCTCGGGATGGAAAACATCGCCGCCCACGAGGCCAGCCTGCGCGATTACGCCGTGCAGAAGCTGTCCGGCCTCAACTGGCTGTCGATGCAGGGCACGACAGCGGACAAAGCGGCGATCTTCTCCTTTACGATGGAGGGGGCGGGCCATGCGCATGACATCTCGACCATCCTCGACAAGAAGGGTGTGGCGGTGCGCGCGGGCCATCACTGTGCCGGGCCGCTGATGGACCAGCTTGGCGTCACGGCGACCTGCCGCGCGTCCATGGGCCTCTACAACACAGAGGCCGAGATCGACACGCTGGTTGAGGCGCTGGAGCTGGCGCACGATCTCTTCGGCTGATCCACGGGCAGCGGGTCTGTCCATTTGCGACATTCGGGTGTCGTTTCTGGAAGATCGGGGGCGAATGCGCTAGGCAGGGGGTAGACCAACAGCGGAGGACCCCCATGGCAGCATTGGAAACGGCGGATCAGGTATCGGACATCGCCTTCGGCTTCATGGGGTCCAAGGCGCTGTTCGCGGCGCTCGAGGTCGGGGTCTTCACCGAGCTGTCCCGACAGCCAAGTACCGCCGCGCAACTGGCCGAACGCACGGCGGTGGATGCCGACCGGGCCGAGACGCTGCTGACGGCACTTGCGGGGCTGGGTCTTGTGGTGGGTGAGGCGGGCACCTACAGCAACGCCCCCGCCGCCGAGGCCTTTCTGGTCAAGGGCGCCAAGCACGATTTTGGCGACTACCTGCGGCTTCAGGTCGGGCGGCAGATGTACGGGCTGCTGGACCAGATCGACCATGCGCTGACCGACCGGCTGCCCGAGGATGCGACCGGCTCTTACGCCGAGTGGTTCTCGGACCCGGAACAGGCGCGGCTTTACTCCCGCTCGCAACACGCGGGCTCTCTGGGCCCCGCGCGGCAGGTGCTGCGCCGCGTCGACCTGTCGGGCGCACGGCGGCTGCTGGACCTGGGCGGCGGCACCGGGGCCTTTGCCATCACGCTCTGCGCCGACAACCCGGGCCTGACGGCGACCATCGTCGACTTTCCCAATGTCGCGGCACTGGGGCGCGACTACCTGGCAGAGGCGGGGCTGTCGGACCGCATCACCTATGTCGAGGGCAACGCGCTGGACTGCGACTGGCCGGGGGATCAGGATGTGGTGCTGATGTCCTATCTCTTTTCCGGCGTCCCCGGAGAGGCCCACGCCGGGCTGCTTCGCCAGGCCTTCGAGTCCCTCGCCCCGGGCGGGCGGCTTCTGCTGCACGATTTCGTGGTGCGTGCCGACCGCAGCGGGCCAAAGCTGGCGGCGCTCTGGCAGTTGCAGCATACCGCCTTCACGCCCCGCGCCCGCTCCCTTGACGCGGGCTGGCTGGCCGAGGCGCTGGCTGGTGCGGGCTTTACTGGGGTCGAGATCGACGACCTGATCCCCGAGATGACGATGCTGGCCACCGCGCACAAGCCTGCCTGACGGAAGAACCCGTGGGAAAGCGTCTTGCACAGGCCCGCGTTGCAGGTTAGACGACGGCGCAGGCACCCGTAGCTCAGCTGGATAGAGCGCTGCCCTCCGAAGGCTGATGTCAAGGGGATGCCGTGATGAAGAGGACTAAGAAAGATACGTGATACCAAGCTCTTGCCGAGCAGATCGTTTTTCGATTTAAAGGCCGGAGAAGTCGCGTAAGCACTGCGTAAGCAGTCAGGGCCTGACGGTTCTACTGCGCACCCATAGCTCAGCTGGATAGAGCGTCGCCCTCCGAAGGCGAAGGCCTCAGGTTCGAATCCTGATGGGTGCGCCATAAACCTCGAAATTCCAGGGCATTGGCGTGGTCTGTTCCCGCGATTGGGCACATGCGCGTCATGGCCTAAAGTAGGCGGGCTTCACCAAAGGTTGGCGGCAAAACTCAGGGTGGGGTTGGGAAGGCTCGCGATATCGTCGAGCAATGCGGGTCGAGACCGAGGAGGGGATCTGTTCCCACATCGGATCAAGGGCCGAGGCGAGAACCTCTGATACCTATCGCTGAAGCGCCTCCGTTCGCCAGGAGCACCGTGGTCCGCATCAGCAGTATCCGACTCTCAATGTTGGCTCACGGGTGTTAGCCAGCAAGCTGGGCGCGTGCCGCCTCAAACCGCTCACGTAGGTCTTCATGATCAACGTCTAAGTCCTCGACACAGTAGCTGTTCAAAAATTGCCGACCTGCAAAGAGATTCCGGTCGGTCTCGTTCAGTTTGGCGTCTTCACAGACCCCGGCCCATTCGGCTGCCAGCGTTGTCAGTTGGTCCCCTATGATGGCCTTGGCGTCATCCTCCTTGATCAAGAAATCAGGGGCCGCGTCGAGACAGCTTCGGAGCGTGCTCATGCGGTTCTCTCCCTTGATCAGCATCGCCTGCGTCGCCTCGTTGCCGGTTCTGCCCTGTGGGCAGATGTCGTAGGCAGGGGTGAGGGTGAGCCTCTTCCCATCCCAGAAGGCTGCATGGTTGCGCGCATGGTCGTCGGTGTTGCCGCATAGGATGTTGAATACTATGCGACCATAAAGCTCTCGGAGCGTTTCCTTCGGCTCTGCGAAGCGGTGGCGAATGATCTCGGCGAGGTCTTCGTAAGAGGCATAGCGCGCCATCATTTCGTCGAGACCTAGCATGGTCAGAGCCGAAACCATTGCCTTGCGCTGCCAGCCTTGCTCGACTTTGATGCGATCGAACCGTTCGATCAGCAGCACATCCTTGCCGCCCGCCGCAATCATCGAGACAGGGGCGACGGTGAGCCCGCAGGCCGCTGCCAGCCTCATGGCGACGAACTCCGCCTTGACGACGCTGTAGAGGTCCGTGCTCGAGGAGAATTTGGCGATCATCTTATGGTCGCCATTGTCAATCAGGGCCTTCGGGCGGGCACCACCAATCGACGTGCCGTGGTTCAAAGCCTGATCGAGCGCGGGCGTGAGCGGGATGCCTTTTTCGATCCGCTCGGCCGCTTCGAGCAACTCCTCATAGGTCGCCTCGGCCTTTAGGCGCGGGATAAACTCTGTGGCGGAGTGCTGAAAATCGAGTGCGCCAATCCGGTCCGAACCCGACTCCAGCAAGTATGTGAGTTCGCTGATCTCGCGGGCTTCTGCCTCTGCGGCTTTGGCGCCAACCAGGCGATTGATGATGACCCTGCGGCCCCAGGCGTCTGGTGAGCCGTCCCGAATGGAGCTTGCCATAGACAGGCCAGGGGCGGGTTCGATCAAGCCGCGCTCGAGCGGAAGCTCGGGTTCGTAGATCGGGATCGCGCCCGCACGGTTCAGGTAGCTGGCACCGTAGTTGAAGGCGAATTGATCCCCGTTCTTTGTGAGACGTCCAGCCACGACGGGCTCCGTTTCTCCGGGCAGCCAAATCCAGACAAAGGCGTCATCGTGTTGCTTCAGCTTAGAAGTCATCATCGACCTCTTGCTTGCGATGGCGGACGCTCTTCGGAAGCAAGGTTAGCTTCTCGTCGAGCCGGGTATTGTGCATTTGCAGGCTGCGATCATCGAGGTCAAACAGTCGAACACCCACCAGCGCTGCGACTTCGAAGACGATGCCGATCTCGGAGCCGGCCTCTCCATTTTCGATCTTGCGAAGCGTCTTGCGGGTGATCCCAGCCCGTTCGGACAGATCCTCGGCCGTGAGGCCACGCTCCAGCCGGCCAGCCTTTATTAGCTTGCCGAGGAGGGAAAGCGTCTGCTTTGTTGCTCGGGAGTAGCTGCGTGTTACTCTCATGGTGAACCCATCAATATGAGTGATTTAATATCCATAAGACGCCATCGCGGGCCTTTGGGTGCCCATAGCGTACAGCGCAGACCTGAATTGTCAAGGGAGTGGGTAAGTTAAGACCCTGAAGGCTTACGTGCGGGTCTTTAGATGCTCATTTCTGGGGAAGATCAGCTACAGGCGACGCACTCAAGCTCTGATCACAGTGAAACCAATCCGTGGAATAGGCTAAGGGCTGGAAGCGTCGGACGCTCCACGGTTCCGGTGGGGTCGAGGCTCTGTCACAACGGGCGGAAAGGTGCCTGACCTCGGTGCGGCAAGGCCGTCGCAGCGATACTGGGAAGGCAGCGACGAGCTGCTGCCGTTGAAGGAGGACTGGTGGACATCCTACACGGGGGACAAGCGTAAAGCTCGCTGGAAATGCGAGGCAACGTTACTAAGGGGCCGAAGCGCACGCTTGAAGACAAGAGTGCGAACTGCTGGCGCGTGAGGTGAAACAGCAGCAGTATCTCAGTCCTGCAGTGACATCCCGAAAGCTACCGTTAGCTTCCCGATGGGAAAGGCATAAGATTCATCAAAGGATGGGTCGGCAACAGCTTGTTGACGTCGATTAAGATCTTGGCACAGTTGATCGAGCGAACTTAGCGAGCCAGAAGAAATCGATTGGAGAAAGGTCGCCCAGTCCGTCCAGCAGGATCGTTGATCTAAGCCGTCGGCTGAAAAGAGGGGCCCGGTATAGCGACCTATTACGATTAGCAGGATGCCTGTCTCTGAATTTAGGCGAGTTCCTGTTCGAGTGCCGAGTTCTTCAGGGCCATATGTTTCCAACCATCTGCTAGTAGCTTCTACCCACCTGTTGCCCTCACGTTCAAAATTGCGGGCCGCACTAGACTTGGCTTTATCGTCCAAGCCGACGGGATCTTGCCATTTCAACTGAAACAATAAAGCTGTGTTTTTCTGCTCATCAAATACAAGAAAATCTATGTCGGTAAGGATGCGCCCGTCGTGCTTGAGATTTACTCCCCTAGCTGCGACTCTCCATCGCCTTGAGCTAAATAAATCTTCGAGTTCGGATTGCCAGCGCCTCTCTCGACGATTGGCAGCCGAAAACCAGTCGCTTGCGAAACTTGCCTTAAGGTCGCGAAGCAAGAACCTAAACGGTGAGTGCTCCAAGCCGAAAAGTGGCAGGATGATATGCGCTTGGGAGGATCTAATCAGTGGCGCCCAGGCCGTATCACCGGAAGCGGTGTGGGTGGCCTTGTTGAATGGTGACAGTGTTAGAGACTCGCAAATTTGTTGAATTTGAAGTTGATCGGCGTCGAGATGTTTTGCCAAAGAATGAAGGAAATCATGATATGGTGCAAATGTAGTCAGCAAATTGCGGTGATCTAGTTCCGGGTGGCGTCTACTCAGGATAGCAGCGTAACATAGATGTTTCTGAGCTCTTCCGGCCAGTCCGACGAGTACGCCAAGATACTCGTTATATCGACTGGGGCCAATGCGGTCGTCGAGGCCTACCAAATCCTGCCCCCACATTCGCCGCAAATACAATCGTCCCCATTCCAGGAAGTAGTCATCGATTTCTCGGGAGGTTTGGTAGGCTATGCCCCAGTTTTGGTATTTTTCTACATTTTTGACTAGCTCCGGCAGAATAGCGTAGTGTTCCTTCTCTAGTGCCTCTTCCATCGGCTTGTCAGCTTGGTACTGCAGGTCTTGCAACCACTCCCTGCTGCGGTATGCGATACGCTCAGATCTATACTCGGCGCTCTTTGGATGAAGTTCCAAGAGGACCCCGATCGCTTTGTCTCTCTGGTTCTTGAAATTTCGAACTGTTGGATTTAACAGGTCGTGAAACAACTCGTGGCGGCACTTCAGTGCTCTCTGAAGTATGCCGCAATGAAAGAGAAGATTGTCGGCCTGGCGTTGTATTTGCGGCCGGCTTGGGAAAAGCGTGAAGTCCTCTATGCGCAATTCATCTGGAACCATCATAGCCAAAGCCGAATTTACTCCGAAACTCTGAATGCTTCGCGTTGCTGTCTCGGAGAGTTCAACGGATGGCGGCGCCATCATGTCGCCCACAAATAGATTGTCGAGTGCGCGCACGAGCTCGAATAAGAGTGGTGATTTGGGCTGGTTCCATCGATTAACGAATGAACGTTGTTGCCGAATAGACCTGTCAAGCAAGGCTAAAGCGATGGCGTGAGTATCATTCATTCGGTGGAACCTGCAAAGCTATCAGCGTGGTTCATAAATTATCATCGGATCAAAGAAGGATACCCAAATGCGCCGAAAGAACCATGCTTTGGCGCCAAATTTCGTGCGCGCTGGTGTCGGCGGTGAGCAGTGGTTTTCATTTCTGCGACCGCAGAGATCGTGCTGACCGGTCAATGGCTGTTGCCTGCTCTCTTGCGGACAGCTTCTGTCCACCTTGGTGTGGCTAGGCAAAAAAGCCGAACGGCCCACAGGTTGCCATCCTTCTCGTCGAACTGCCTCATCCCGCGCGCTGAGCGAGCACGGTACAAATCGGTTTAAACTTTATCTATGTGCTCCAGTTGCGCAAGGTGTGATCATGCTGGCTTGTCGACAGGTGGCTCACTGGGGCGAGAGCGGTTCAATCAGAGTCACTCAGGTCCGGCGCCGGACCAAGCAAGACGCCTAGCTGTACTTGCTCGCCTTAGGCCCTGCCGACAGGGAGTTTCACCTGATCTTGTGCTGACGCAAAATCATCCACCCATATCATGTGCGGTGCCGCTTCATTTTCTTGCAACATTCGTCGGATGCGTGTAGAGTGAAGAAAATGGATGGCCAGACGTAACCACATGAAATTCATAGATTTATTTGCGGGCCTGGGTGGGTTCCATCAGGCTCTTAGCTTGCGCGGCGGAGGGTGCGTCTTTGCGTCCGAGCTCAACGCGCATCTTGCGGGGCTGTACGAAAAGAATTTTGGGCTTCGTCCTGCTGGCGACATTCGGGCCGTCGATTTGGATAGTATACCTGATCACGACGTTCTTTGTGCGGGTTTTCCCTGTCAGCCGTTTTCTAAAGCTGGTGATCAAAAAGGCCTTGAGTGCCCTCAATGGGGCAACCTCTTTGACTATGTAGCTGACATTCTTGAGAAGAAGCAGCCCCGCTACTTCATCGTCGAGAACGTTCCCAATCTTATGCGTCACCGTGGCGGCGAGACGTGGGAGATCATCTGCAATCAACTGCGGAGCTTGGGCTACGACATTTCGTTCGAGCGGCTATCTCCCCACATGTTCGGCATCCCTCAGAAGCGGGAGCGCGCCTTCATCGTCGGCGACCGGCAAGGGCTCGCTGGCTTCGACTGGCGTAAGCCGAAAGAGTTGCCCGAGATCTCGATTCATTCGATCCTCGACAACGATCCACCCGACGCCCACGCTCTGAACGAAAATCACGTCAAATATATCGAAGCCTGGCAGGAGTTCGTCGCAGCGTTCCCGAAAGAAGAAGACCTTCCTTCGTTCCCGATCTGGGCGATGGAGTTTGGTGCCGACTACCCTCTGGACGGAGCAACGCCGCATAAGCGCGGCTACAAGCGCATGGGCAGATTCAGGGGCACCTTCGGCCAGCCGCTTGATGGAATGTCCCCCGACGAAGTCAAAGAGGCGCTGCCTAGCTACGCGCGCACCGAATTGGACGCATTCCCGGACTGGAAGATCGACTTCATACAGAAAAACCGGGATTTCTACGCGCAGCACAAAACGCTGATTGATGGATGGATCGAGAAGATTAAGGACTTCCCGCCCAGCTTTCAAAAGCTGGAGTGGAACTGCAAAGGCTCCGAGCGCAACATCTGGAACCACATCCTTCAATTCCGAGCCAGCGGCATTCGCGTCAAGAAGGCCGACACAGCTCCCTCGCTCATTGCCATGACAACCAGCCAGGTGCCTATTGTAGCTTGGCGCAAACGCTACATGACGCCTCGCGAGTGCAGCCGGTTGCAGAGCATGGGCGCACTTGAGCATCTGCCTGATTCAAAGGGCGGTGCCTACAAGGCGTTTGGAAATGCGGTCAACGTTGAGGTCGTCGGGCACATTTTCGATTGCCTGATGAACCGCACGCCTTCCGAAGAAGTCGATAGTTTGGCGGTCGCGGCAGAATAATGGTGCATGTAAGTTCGGTAAATATTCGACCAGGGGTCAACGTTCTCTCCGTCCTCCCACACCTGAACTACAAATCCTGGTTCGCTCTCGCGGAGTTTGTAGATAACTCGATTCAAAGCAGCATCGACAACAAAAAGGCCCTTAAGGCTGTCGACGGCTCCCAGTACAAACTCCGCGTTGACATCGACTTTGACGTGGCCGGCAACATGATTGCCATCAAGGATAACGCCGCCGGCATCGCGTCCACAGACTATCAAAGAGCCTTCCGCCCCGCCGAAATCCCCCCGAACGCCTCTGGCCTCTCGGAGTTCGGTATGGGCATGAAGAGCGCCGCCTGCTGGTTCGCGCCCAATTGGAGCGTTCGTTCGAGCGCACTAGGCGAAAACATCGAACGTACGGTCATCTTCGATATCGACGAAATCGTGCATGACAGGATCGAGGAACTCAACGTTCTCTCGACGCGCGTTGCCGAAGAAAAGCACTACACCGAGGTCCGCCTTGAAAATATCCGCCGCTTCCCGCGCGGCAAGACGATCCACAAGATCAAGGAACATCTGTCCAGCATTTACCGCGTCTATATCCGCGAAGGGTCTTTGGCGCTCTTCGTCGATGGCGAACAGCTGACTTACGATGAACCGGCCATCCTGACCGCGCCGAGTTACCGTGATCCAAGCGGTGAGCCCGTTGCCTGGAAAAAAGAGATCGACTTCGATCTGGGCGACGGTAAGTCGGCCAGCGGCTTCGTCGCCATCCGCGAGACCGCCAATACAAGGCTGGCGGGTCTTGCGCTCTTCCGGCGCAAGCGCTTGATCATGGGCAGTGCCGACGAGGCCTACCGGCCGGAAGACATATTCGGCAGGTCGAACACCTATCCCTACCAGAGGATATTCGGTGAAATTCATCTGAAAGGTTTCTTCGTCTCCCATACCAAGGATGGCATCAAATGGGAGGAAAACGAAGACGAGTTCCTGCGCAAACTGCGTAAGGTCTTGTCAGAAGAGGGGTTCCCTCTGTTGCAACAAGCGCGCGAACATCGAACGAAGGCTAGCGTAAAGGGGGTGCGCAAGGATGCCGCCGCTGCGCTGAACGCCACGGCCGCCAATCTCAATGATGCGACGTTGTCTACGCCCAGTGCAGATGTCGATACCCCCATCCCATCGCAAGATGTTCCCACCCCTCCGCCGCCGGAAGATGAAGCGCTTCCTGACCTCGAAAGCGGGGACATGGAACAGGCCGAGTTCAAGCTGCGGTTTCGGAGCGAGAGTTGGATCGTCGGCATGGAATTGTCTTACGCCGACGATGATGCTGACTGGCTGACCATCCAGGACCGCCCTTCGATCACAGACCCCGAACCACGCAGGGTGACAGTCAGGGTAGCGATGCTGCACCCATTCATGGCGCAGTTTCCGACAATGGACACGGACAGCTTTACCGCAATCCTCAACATCGCAGCGGCCATGGCGCTAGCCGAAGTCGTCGCCGCCGAACTTGCTGACAAGAAGCCGACCGCAATCCGTCGCTATACCAACGAGATATTGCGGAACCAGATGTCGAAGGGAGCGATGGATGGGTGAAAGCAAAAGCATAATCAAGGTCGCCCCGTCCTCGGCAGTTGCCAACAGCAAATGGTCCCCCATCCAGGGCAGCGCTTTCAGCGATATGCTGGGTGCAAACACATCTCTTTCTCAGGAAGAGAAGGACAGGCTATCCGAAGAAACAACCTCGATCCTTGCCCAATGTGTTGATCCGGCAAAAACGGGAGACGTCAACACGGGCCTCGTCATCGGCTACGTGCAAAGCGGCAAGACTCTCTCGTTCACGGGGCTAGCGGCGCTAGCCAGAGACAATCAATTCAGGCTGGTTATCTTGCTGGCAGGGACAACGAACAACTTGGTCGAGCAGTCCCATGCCCGCTTGAAGGACGATCTGGACATTGATGCTACGCGGGAATGGAAGCTGTTCACCACACAGCAGAAGGGCTTCCAGCAGAGCGAGCTCGACCGCGTCAATATGGAGCTCGCCAGGTGGCGGCGCGGCAACCCGCGCGCGCGAACGATCCTCATCGTCTCCATGAAGCAGCACCAGCACCTCGACAGCCTTTCAAAGCTGCTCTCCGCCTCTGATCTCAGTGACGTGCCGACGCTCATCATTGACGATGAAGGGGATCAGGCAGGCATCAACACGCGCGCCAAGCAGAACGAGGAGAGCACCACCTATTCCCGAATCCTAGAGCTTCGGAAGCTCTTCCCGCATCACAGCTACTTGGCATACACAGCAACGCCGCAGGCTCCGCTTCTGATCAGCCGGATCGACACGCTATCCCCTGACTTCGGGTGCGTACTTACGCCGGGCAGCAAGTATGTGGGTGGTCAGGAATTTTTCGTAGAAGGGGCAAGCAAGCTTATCGAGCCGATCCCCGCCGGTGACGTGCCCGACAAGAACGAACCGCCCACAGAGCCGCCCAGAAGCTTGCTTGCAGCCTTGCGACACTACTTTGTCGGCGTCGCCATCGGCTTGCTTGAAGAAGAGGATCAGAAGGGACGCAATCGCTCCATGGTGATTCACCCGGCCGTGCCGAAAGACGAGCATCTGATGTTCGCGCGCTGGATAAAGCAGACCAAGGAGAACTGGTCGATCATCCTTCAGAACGAGAAACACGAAGACTATGGTGATCTGATCGCGGCGTTCGAGCTTTCCACGAACGAGTTGCTGGATACCTATAACACCCCCTTTGCATTCGCTGATGTGCTTTCTGTGCTGTTCGATGCCATCGAAGAAACCGCCGTCGTCGAGTTGAACACCCGCGAGAAGTACCGCATTCCGAGTGTGGATTGGAAAGGCGAGTATAGCTGGATTCTGGTCGGCGGCATCGGTCTCGACAGGGGCTTCACCGTTGAAGGTCTGACTGTCAGCTACATGCCGCGCTCCACGGGCGTAGGAAACGCAGACAACATCCAGCAAAGGGCACGTTTCTTTGGCTACAAGAAAGGTTATCTAGGGCTTTGCCGGATATACCTGACAGCTGAAAACATCGACGCCTTCACCGACTATGTGAAGCATGAGGAGTCTATTCGCGGCTCGATCAGGCACCACCTACAACAGGGGAAGACCCTGAAAGATTGGCGGCGAACCTATTTCCTAGATCAGAGCCTCAAACCGACGCGAAGCTCGGTCATCCTACTTGAAATGTATCAGTCTAAGGGTCGCGGCGGTTGGGTCATTCCCGATCATCCCTTCGATGACTCAGAGATTGTCGCAGAGAACCGAGAAGTGGTGGACGACATCATTTCCGACTTCGATTTCCAAGGCTACGCCGAGGCGGGCTGGAACGAAAAGCAAAAGGTGCCAGCTTTCAGCGACACGATCAAACTCGCTGATTTACTGCCACGGATCGGACAACTGCGCTATAAGTGGCCGGATGACAACCTGCAGCATTCCGCGCTCCTACTGGGACTTGAGCGCTTGGCGAACGAAGAGCCCGACATGCCGTGCAGCTTCTATGCGCTCTCTGGGCCATGGTCGGGGGTAGAGGCTGTTCGTTCACTCGGTGATACCAGCCCGCCCAAGGTCAAGAACCTCTTCCAGGGTAAGAACGACCCCACCAATTACCCCGGCGCTAGAGCGCTCGTTTCTGCGGAAATGATCACCTTCCAACTGCACCGCTACGATATTCAGACATCCGACAAGAAACGGACGATACGGGACGTGCCGATCCTCGCCGTTCATGTCCCTGATCATCTGATGGAGCGCGTCTGGATCGAAAGGTAGGATCGCGTGCTCTTCGAAACCTACGTGAAACTGCTTGGTGACTTTCCAGAGGGGTGCGACCAGCTCTTCGGCGAGCCCTTGAGTGCAGATGGATCGCTCTGGCTTTCGGTCGACGGTGACGCCTATCCGTCGTTGCTCTTCCGTTCACGGCGGGACGACGTCAGGAGCGACATCGAACTGCGATCAGTCTCCGCCCGGTTCTCAAGGGATTGCGTCATTGAGGCTCCCGACGGGCACGGCACATCGGGCGTGTACAGCGTCATACGGCTGAACGAAAATGACCCTGACATCGTGCGGATGTTGCTTCGGCTTCTTGAGGAGACCTTTCCCAAGGACCGTGCACCTTACGTGAACAAAGACATTGCCGCCCAAATATTAGAGCTTGCTAACCTATTCAAGCAGATAGCCAGTTCCGATACGGACATTCTCGGGCTGTGGGGCGAACTCTACATCTTGTCGCAGGCACCAAACATCGCTCATGCGGTTCGGTGCTGGTGCGGGCACAAAATGGCGAAGTACGATTTCGTGACGCGCGACTTCGTCCTGGAAGCCAAGACGACCCTTCGCAGCCGCCGAAGACACCGATTTTCACTGGACCAGTTGCGGCCGAGCAGTGATTTCTCTGTCTATGTTGCTTCCCTCGCCCTCATCGAACTCAACTCTGGCCGAACGGCTGCGGAACTCATGGACCATGTATATGCAAACATTGACGACGATGAGTTGCGTATTTCGTTCTTGAAGCAAAGCGTGCTCAAGGGCGGACAGGATATATACCGCAGCACGATCAAGCTGAACGTCTTTCCTGACGGCACGTCGCTGACGATTTTCAATACGGCGTCGCTGCCAGTACCGCAGGTCGGTGACGCCGATCCCATCGAGAACGTCCGCTTCGACCTTGATCTGACAGATCTACCCAGCCTGCCACCTGGCGAAGCAGCCACCATACTTTCATTTGGTGATAGCTATCGAAGAGGCCGAAGATTTTGATCAACATCTTCAGAGAAGCGCTGGATCACCCGCCCTTGAAGACGAGGTGCTCACCAAGCTCGGAACTGAAGAAGGTTTGGAGGGCCCAGACAACCCAGACGTCCTTTTCGAGCAGGTGCGCGGGCCGCCCGGAGCGATCTGCAGTTAGGGCCCGGGCTTCCTTGCGGTCTGCAGACGACAATGACAGGAAGGGCTCAGGCATGCGCTGCCTTTCCGACACTGCGTGCAAGCCAGGTCGGGAATTGCGGTGCAGCGGTTACCAATTCGTCGAAGGCCGCTGCCGGCAGCTTCTGTTTCAGTGATTTGAGCGCGGATTCCGCCTGTTCCGGCCCGAGCCAGGCAAGGGCGCGAACAGCACTGCCTGCCGGCCTCTTCCCGAGGGCGAGTTGCCATCGGGGGGCGTGGCGCAGTTCGACGAGTTGTTTGCCCAATGAGAGCGTGCGGCTGCGACCCGAGGTCAGGTACACGGATCGAACAGGCACTTGCGTGGTCAGGCCGAGTGCATTCGCTTCGGCGGCGCCGGTTGGAACGATGACTTCGCCACGTTGCACCGCGAGGGCCTCGACGGCCTGTTCCACGGACGGCGCGCGCGTTCCAAACCGGCTTTTGATTGGTCGCAGGTAAACCCCGCGCCCGGCACGGATCAGCTGGCTGCGCTCGGCGAGGCGCGACAAGGCCTGATCCACACCGGCGCGGCTGCCGAGGTGCAGCAGCCCCTTTGCGGCAAGTGGCGCTCCTTCCGGAAGTCCCTCTGCATGGGTCAATATCTGTTCGGCAAGGCGCTGCATGATCGTTCTCCTGTCAGAAATATACGCAGTTTTCTGACAGAACTCAATCCGTGCTTTCGGGCGAGGTGAGGAGGGTGGTTGCTTCGTGCCATGGGTAGCAGGCTGGCCTTCGGCGATTTTCATAGGGGAACATGGTTACCGAAGGCCCTGCAGTTGCAGGCATTCCTTGACGGCTGCAGCACGTCTCTTGTCCAGGTACTCGGCCAGATCGTCGATATGGACGCCTTTGGCGCATTTCTGCGACGCTTCCATGCGGACGAGAGGGAGGGCGATGGAACCAGCCGAGACTTTGCGGATGAACTTGTCGGTACTCAGACCGAAAAAATCCCTAGCGACATCCTCAGCGGGAATGATCGGTCGCCCGGAATACATTGCTATCAAGAGAAACGCCGTGTTCATGATCCCGGAGTGAAACACGATGGCATAGCTGGGAGAAGGGCGCGCAGCGGGTTGGTGGGGACGCGGATAGCATGGCGCGCGTATAGGACGGGTGCGTTGGATCGGGGAGATTATCTGAAGCGTGTAAAGGGGTAGGGAACCCGTGCCTGGGTGGTCGTGCATAAGGCGTACCTCGGGTCGCAAGCATCCTCGGGTGATCGAATGCGAGTACCTTCGGTGCATTCGGCATGATGCCTTTCACGCCTTTTGACCCTTCGACATCAGTTGCTCCAGGGTCGGCGGTGGATCCGTGTCGTTTTGGATCAGTGTCTGGGACCAAAGGATCGAGGTTTTGTAAAAACTTCGACACACCGTCTCACCGTCCTGGTCGAACCAGTGTGTTGCCTCCGGCAGAAGCTCAAATGGCAAGGGGTGGTGCGCGAACGGATTGTGAAAGACCTCGATTTCAGCCGACCACGGCTCACTCCCTATCGGCCAGAGGTTGCGATACTCATCGCTGGTCACATCAAGGCAGAACGGGATGCCCCTGAGAGCGCCTGGCGTCCTGTCAAAGAAGTTGCCAATCCGCATGTATCGCCGTCCACTCGGTGCGCCCTGACCCGATACCGCAACGCGATTGAGCTTGGCCATCGAACACGCGTTCGAAAAGATAACTGCGGAGAGCTCGGCATGGCCCGCATCGGCAAACAGGCCGGCGGGAAATCTGGCCTTGCCCTTGAGGTGGGATGCCTTCGTCGGACGCGCATGCATGCGCCCGTCGATTTCAACCTCTTCTGCGCCCTCGCCATAGAGATATCCGATCAGTCCTTCCCGGCTCCAGATCATCGATGCCGGTGCCTGAAAGTCCGCAATCGCCAGGGCGAAGGGCTGCCCCTTTACATGCGGCAACTGATCGTAGTTGCGAGCAAGCTTGTTGCCGATCGTTTTGGCAAAGCGCAAAGCTCCGGCGCCGAAAAACGCCTCTTCCCGGTCGGCTGGCAAGGCGCTCGGCGGCGCGTTCACATGGTTGTAAGGATCTGCGGGATTGGCCGTCACGGCTTCCACCCATGCCGAACCGCCAAGCCTGTTCTCTATGCGGAAATCCGGGGACTCATATGGTTGGGTCACGAGCAATCCCTGCTCGCGAAACGTCGCCAGCAGCTGCGCCTCCCACAACCGCGTGTGAAAGTTGTTCGTCTGGCAATCTCCTGCCCAGTTTCGATCTGGCTTTGGAAGCGCGAGATAGAGCTGGTTGAGCGTCCATGCCGCGGGGCGATGGGACGGCAGCGTCAACGTCGCGAACACTTCGCTCGCCGTCCTCCCTTCCAGATCATAGAGCGCGGGCCGCTGCATGACGCCGGGTGGAACAGGTTCCGGAGGCTCGCCGTCTTTCAGGAGAGGTGGCAACTGGGCGAGGGCTTCTTTTTCAGCGGCATAGCCTTCACGCTCGGCCGTCACCGTCCAGACTTGGTCGGTTCGCCGCCGCATGACCAGCACCCCATAGGAGCGATCGTTTAGATCGTGCCTGAGAATGCCACATGAGAGACCGTCTTCGCTGAGCCATGCGCCGACAGGGGGCCGGTTTCCGAACCCATGCCCCTTGGGAAGGGACAGCGCATAGATGCTGAATTCCCATTGCGGTAGCGCTCTCAAAACTTCGTTCCGTCAACTCAATTGGGGGGCGCCGATTGAGCGTTTCAAGTCTGCTTCCACGACGTCTAGAGACATCCAGTCCTAGTCTTTAATGTCCTCGGTGAACAGCCGGGAGGGGAAAGCCTTCCCCCTGGTCGGCACTGGCGTTGCCGACGCACCCCCATCAGCGGGGAGACCCCGCAACGCCCCCTTCAGAGTGAAAGTGCGGGCGGGTTTTCCGTGACGGGTTGAGGGCCGGAGGAGAGGCTTCCGGCGCCCGTCGCGGAGATCATCCCGATGGCCAGAGATCATCGCGCGGCCCGCAAGAGCGGCCCGCGCACGAACCTTTACGACGACATAACCGACAAGATCATCGCCGAGCTGGAGGAAGGCCGGCTGCCCTGGGTTCAGCCCTGGGGAACGGCGGCCAAGGCGCCGCTCGCCATGCCGCGCAACGCGGCCACTTCCCGGCAGTATTCCGGGATCAATATCCTGACCCTCTGGGGCGCCGTGGTCCAGCATGGCTATCCGAGCCAGCATTGGCTTACCTTTCGCCAGGCGCTGTCGCTCGGCGGCAATGTCAGAAAGGGCGCGCGCGGCACCACCGTCGTCTACGCCGATCGCTTCACCCCGGAGGATGAACAGCGTCGGGCGAGAGAGACCGGAGAAGACGCCAGTAGCATCCCGTTCCTGAAGCGCTTTACCGTGTTCAACGCGGCGCAATGCGAGGGTCTGCCCGACGACATCGCGGTCGAGGCGCCGTCGCCGCCGCCCGGCATGATCGAGCCGCGGGTTGAAGCGCTAATCGAGGCGACCGGAATCGATTTCCGGATCGGCGGCAATCGCGCCTTCTATGTACCGTGCCTCGACTACGTGCAGGTCCCACCGCCGCAGGCCTATTTCGAGCCGATCAATTGGCACAGGACCGCCCTGCACGAGATGGGGCACGCCACAGGCCATGTCTCCCGATTGGCTCGTGATTTCTCGGGCAGTTTCGGCACCAAGAAATACGCCTTCGAAGAACTGATCGCGTTATCTTGACAGTCTGCACCATCTGTTCGTTTCTGGCTTCAACGCGAGTTGCGCAACGCAGGGGGTGGTCAGGCCAGACGCCGCGCTCACCACAAAGCTGGCGGTGGCTGGCCTGATCACCGCCGTCCTATGAAGTGCATATGTTTGGAATGGCAGATCGGATGACGATATGGCACGCGAGATCAGGCTTCAGGAGACCCGCGACGTAGATGGCTTTGATCGGGACATTCCGACAATCCTTGCCGACGGAACGCTCTATGACCCCCACCTCGATCGGTTTTTCTTGGAACTTCCGTTGAACGGTACGCGGTCCCGGCACTCGCTGCGTGCAATAGGTTACGACATTGTTGTCTGGCTTCGGTTTCTAGAACAGGCTCGTGTGACCTCAATCTGGTCCGTATCCCACGACGATGTCGTAGCTTTTCACGGCATCCGGCGGCGCGGCGGCGCGGTTCATCGCATTTCCGCTTCCTCATGGAATCGTTCCGTAGCATCTCTCGACAAGCTCTATCGGTGGGGCGTGGGTCGGGAGTTGATCGCAGCCAGTCCCTTTCGGCACCGGCAAGTTTGGAAGCGGGGTTTTGGTGGACGTCGCTCCGTTCACGCGGAACGCAACATGGCCTATGAGCCGTCCAAAGAGGCATCCCAGCCTCAGTTTGTTTCAATGGAAACCTATAGGCTGTTCAACAGGATCGGTCTCCGAGGCCTGACGCAAAAGGGACACGAGCGGCCTGGTGCCCGGGACCGCAATGGTGCGCGGAATGCGCTTTTTGCTGATTTGCTTGTCTCGACTGGGCTGCGGCTCGAAGAAGCGGGATCCCTGTTGGCTTGCGAAGTCGATGCGAAGAGCATGGGGAACGACACTCGGCGACAGATCAGATTTGTGTTGCCGCCGCCGATTGGCAAAGGCAATCGTGGTCGGACAATCCTGATCCCGCGCCGCGTCATGTTGAGACTTCAGGATTATATCGAGATCGAGCGCGCTAGTGCCGTTGCCAAGTTCAAAGCGCGATCAGTGTGGACGAGACTCACACGGCCGATTTTCGTCGAGCGATCTGAAGGCAACCCTCTGATGCTCACGTTGTCTGATGGCTCTAGCGCGCGTATCGATCGGTTCGGCCCGGAAGAGCGTCAGCGCCTTGTCTTCTGCGAGGCGAGAGTGCCTGACATGCCAGCCGCGCTGTGGCTGTCTGAGATCGGTCTACCGGTCCGGTTCAATTCTTGGGAGGCGATCTTTCTACGTGCGAGCCGACGCTGTAACGGTGCGGGCCTCGATATCCGCCTGTCGCCTCATCAGCTCCGGCATACGTTCGCCGTCCATATGCTGGCCATGCTGATCGAACAACAGATCGGCCATACTGCGCATGATGTCAGCGGCATGGAGGCCTACCGCCAACTTTTGAGCGATCCGCTGCAACAGGTGCAGCGGCTGCTCGGTCATGCGAGCATTACGACGACCTATATCTATCTCGACCAGATCGCGGCGCAGGCGGATACGGTGGATACCGCCGTGGAAAGGCTTCTTGCACTTGTGAGCGATGGTGACGTTCTATGACCGCCAGACCGCGCAAAGGCCGAGTTGCGACCTTCTCAGCCGAAGATAACACTGCCGAGGCGCACGGACCCAGTTCGGTGACCGGATTGCGGTTTAGTATCGTGGCTCGTTCGGGAGGGATAGCCCAATTCGACTTCATTGACCTGCGGCCTCGGCCGCTGGCGATTGACTCCGCTCAGGCTATACGCAGATTGGCCGAGGTCGGCGGTCCGCTTGGCGCTCGTTCGACTGTCATGGCCTATGCCAACGCAATACGCATTTTCTTTGCCTTCTTGGCGTCGGAAGCGCCGAACCTTACGATGAGCCGTCAGGTCGAAGACGCGCATATCGACGGGTTCGAGGATTGGCTGGATGCGAACGGCAAGAGCCGGGTCCACGCATTCACGATCCTGTCGAAGATTGTTGTCGTTTTCCGCGAGATCGACGCGGACCAACCAGACCGAGTGTCGCAAAGCCTGCGCGCCCGATTGCGATATACCAGCGCACGGCGCTTCGAGCGCCCCCGTCCGCGCGATGCCTATAGTCCCTATGTCGCTCGGCAATTGCGCAACGCGGCCCGTGCGGACGTCGCCGCGTTGATACGGCGGATAGATGGGAACTTGCCCGAAACATTGATTGCTCACGTCGATCCGGTCATCCGCCAGAGGGCCCTTGCCCTGCATGAAGCTGTCGTCAGATACGGCTTCCTTCCACGCAATGACAAGACGAGCGCCGCTCTGTACCGCGCGCTCTATTCACGCGGTCTGCCAACGGCATCGCTTCTCGACGGCATTTATGCGCGGTTCTATTTGACGATTCACGATCTTCCGCCATTGCTGACACTGCTCAGTCTCGATACCGGCCTTGAGATCGAATGTGTGAAGGCGCTCAAGACCGACTGCCTGAGCAATCCGTCGGCCGGCACTGCCACCCTTCGCTACACCAAACGCCGCGCTCACGGGATGGCGGAAAAGACGATGCGTGTGCGGGACGGTGGGCCGACGACGCCCGGCGGTCTGATCCGCGCCATCGTGAAGATGACCCGAACCGCGCGACAGTTCGAGCCGTCCGATGCGCTCTTCGTATTCTACCATGCCTGCGGTTTCCGTTCGGTCGTTCGGCACCCGAAGTTGACGCTTAGTCACTGGATAGCGCGTCACGGCATAGTCGATGATGAAGGGCGTCCGCTTACACTGCTACTCTCGCGGCTGCGCAAGACCCACAAGGCGCTCTGGTATCTCAAGACCGGCGGCCACATGGCGCGTTTCGCCATCGGACATTCGATCGACATCGCTGCACGACACTATGCCGATATTCCATCTCTGCGTCCGCTTCACGAGACGACCGTCGTGAAGGCTTTGGAGGACGCAATACGACCGAGTGGAGAGGTGACGTCGGCCCCGGTTCCAGACGTTGGCAACTCTCAAGCAGACGTGCAGCTCAACATCCCGCCACAGGAGAACAATCAAATTGCGTCGACAGACAGTCAGGATGTCTGGCTTGCGAGTTGTTCGGGCTTCTATGATAGCCCATTCTCCAAGCCCGGTGCCCCATGCAGCCATCCTTTCTGGGGTTGTCTCGATTGTCGCAACGCTGTGATCTCGGAAAGCAAGCTGCCCGCCATTTTAGGGTTTCTGGATTTTATCGTTGCCCAAAGGGCTGCGCTCGGCGCTGAGGATTGGGCCGCCAAGTTCGGGCATGTCCACGCGCGGATCACGCAGCAGGTGCTGCCGTCGTTCTCGGAGGAAGTTATCGCGGCGGCAGAGGCTTCACTCCAAGCTGATCCGGAGCCGACCTATCTGCCGCCTGAGGCTACGCAATGATCGAAGTGCGAACGCCATGTCCTGAACCCGATTTCGCGAACCGATCCGGTTGGCCCGTCCTAACGCATGCGCCGCTCCGTGCCGGATATGACCGGAAGGCGCTCTCGCGATACGATGACGATCATTGGGATCTGAGCCCCGCTGTGTTTCGGGAGAATGCGCGGCGATGCCACTGCACGGTCAGGTTCGATGCGCTGCCCGACCCGGCGCTGGCAGCGGTGATGCGGGCATATCTCCATGCACGGCTCAACATCCGCATTCCGGGCTGGGCACCGCTCCTGCCGCCCGCAAATATCCGGCAGGCTTTCAATCACATACGGCCATTCTTCCAGTTTGTTTATGACAAAGTGGGCGCGGTCGATCTCGCCCAAGTCGATCAGGGGCTCTTGGATGGATACGCCAAGACCGTAATGAAATCGAAGGCACGGCAACCGGCGGCGAACGCCCTGCTGCTCAAGCCGATCTGGCATCTGCATCATTATCGCATGCACCTTCCTTGCGGCGGTTTGACATTCGAGCCATGGTCGGGGCGGAGTGCGGCGTTTGTCGCAGGGTATTCATCGAGATCGCGGGAGAACCAGACGGACCGCATTCCAGAGAGGATTCTGACGCCTTTATTGAACTGGGCGTTCAAGTACGTGCAGATCTTTGCGACTGATATCTTCGCGGCACGCGCAGAGGTCTCTGCATTAGAAGATCGTGCTGAGCGCTTTGCAGAGATGGATCGGGGTCGTCCCCGGAAAGACCTTCTGGCGTTGCGTAACGCTCGGATCGAGCGCTGGCTTGCAGCAAGGGCTGACGAGGGGCGCGGGGTGCCGGTTTGGGCGCAACCGACGAACGGAGCAATGCGCGACGGAGTAGGCGGTACGCCGATCAACTGGCATCTGCTGAATCTTGTTGCCGGGGTTGATGTACAAGTGAGCCCTGGCAACCATCTCGGGCTGCGGAAGTCTGCGAGAAAAATCGTCGAACGCCACATGGCCGAATATGGAGTCGAGAGGGGTGGCTTCGACACGCCCGTCTCTTGTGACCCCGATACCCAACGTCCTTGGCGCTCGGGCTTCGATCATCTGGCATTGAAGCGGGAGGAGCGCATGCTGCAGGCAGCAGGGTATATCCTCTGCGCGTACCTCACTGGTATGCGTGATTGCGAGGTCCAGGCGATGCGCGCTGGCTGTTTGGACATCACACGCAGCGAGGACGGTCTGATCCAGCGATACCGTGTGCGCTCTACGGCCTACAAATGGAAGAGCGCTGCGGGGGTTCCGGCGGATTGGATCACCATAGCGCCGGTTGCCGAGGCAATCGGTGTCCTCGAACGGCTCTCGAAAGACGCCTGTATCGCGCACGGCATCGACACGCTCTGGCCCGTTCTCGGCCCAAAGGCAAAGGGCAAGACCCATCTGTCGGCGGAGATCGTGCGCTCGCTCAACGCTTTCCGGGACCATGTCAATGCTGAATTGGCAGGCGACGATACAGTCGAGCCAATCCCTACGGCGCATAATGACAAGGTATTCAAGATAACCACCCGCCAGTTTCGCCGCACGCTGGCATGGCACATCGCCAACCGCCCATTCGGAACGATCGCTGGAATGATCCAGTACAAGCACGCTTCCGTTGCCGCCTTCGAAGGCTATGCAGGATCGAGCCCGTCCGGATTCCAGCGCCAGGTCGAGCAGGAACACCGTTCGGGGCAGCTGGAAGACATCCTAGAGTATTTCGACGCGCACCGGATCGGTGATACGTTCGGCGGACCTGCTGCTGCCCGTCTGACCGAAGCATTCGAAGAAACAAAGAACAACGTTGGCGAGCTTCCCGCGCGCATCGCCGATCGGGGACGGTTACGGACGATGCTAGGCGATCTTGCCCGCACGTTTCACGTCGGCATCCTCGCAGATTGCTTTTTTGATCCCGCGTCGGCGCTTTGCCTCAAGGCGGTCAGCGATAAAAACAAGCCGCAAACAGCACTCTGTCAGCCGACAAAGTGTCCTAACGCCTGTATTCGTGCCCGGCATCTTCCGGTGTGGCAGAGAGCGGAAGCCGAGGTTAAGACGAAGCTGAAAGAGAAGCGACTATCGGCTGCACAACGATCCGTTCTGAAGGCGGAGCGGGAGCGTATTTGTGATGTGATCAGGGGATTTTCGGAGCGATGAGAGGTTTCAACTACTTCGGCGAACCTACCATTTGTCGTATCCGTCCGGCGTGACCGCTCTGACGGAGGGGGACAGCTGCCGATAATGTCCATGATCAATAATGGACATCTTGAGGCACTCCATGGCGGGAAAGAAGGGCCAGAAGAAGCGGTTTTGGTCTGACGAGGAGAAGCGGTCGATCTGCAGTCAGACCCTGGTGGCGGGTGTTTCGGTCGCGCAGGTGGCGCGGCGGTATTCGATGAATTCCAATCTGATCTTCACGTGGTTGCGAGACCC
>JAFKDC010000004.1 GCA_017255395.1 Enemella evansiae
CTGATGCGCGGTTGCGGCATGGGGCGCGACGCGACGATGCACCTGCTGGATCAGGGTGTCCGCGTGACCGGCACCGACGCCTGGAGCTGGGACGCGCCCTTCCCGCTGACCGCCAGGGAATTCGCCGAAAGCCGCGACCCCGCCATCATCTGGGAGGGGCACCGCGCCAGCATGGAGACGGGCTACTGCCACATGGAGAAGCTGGCCAATCTCGACCAGCTTCCCGGGACCGGATTCACCGTGTCCTGCTTCCCTTACAAGATCAAGGCGGCGTCCGCCGGGTTCGTCCGTGCCGTCGCCATATTCGAGGACTGACATGCAAAAGACCATCATCACCTGCGCCATCACCGGGGCGATCCACACGCCGACCATGTCGGACGCGCTGCCCTACCGGCCCGACGACATCGCGCAGCAGGCCATTGACGCGGCCAAGGCCGGGGCGGCGATCCTGCACCTGCACGCCCGCGACCCGGAAAACGGCAAGCCCTCGGTCGATCCGGCGCATTTCATGGCCTTCCTGCCCGCCATCAAGGCCGAGACCGACGCGATCATCAATATCTCGACCGGCGGCAGCATCACCATGGGGATCGAGGACCGGCTGGCCCCGGCGGCGGCGGCCTCCCCGGAAATGTGCTCGCTCAACATGGGATCGCTGAACTTTTCCTGCCACCCGCTGGCGGATCGCTACGAGCGTTTCAAATTCGACTGGGAAGAGGCGCATATCCGGGCCTCCGAGGGCGGGATCTTCCGCAATACCTTTGCCGATATCAAGCAGGTGGCGGCGACCATGGGGGGCGACCGGCACAACGCCAAGTTCGAACACGAATGCTACGAGGTCGGCCATCTCTACAACCTCGCGTTCTGCATGAAGCAGGGCATGTTCAAGGCCCCGATCTTCCTTCAGTTCGTGATGGGCATCCTGGGTGGGATCGCCGCCGAGATCGACAACCTTGTCTTCATGAAGCGCACCGCCGACCGGCTCTTCGGCGACAATTACCAGTGGTCGGTGATTGGCGCCGGTGGCCAGCAGATGAAGCTGGCGGCGGTGGCGGCGCAGATGGGCGGCCACGTGCGGGTCGGGCTTGAGGATTCGCTGTTCATCGAGCGTGGCAAGCTGGCGGAGTCGAATGCCCAGCAGGTCGAGAAGATCAAATCCATCCTCGAGGCGCAGGGCAACCGGATCGCCACCCCCGCCGAGGCCCGCGCCATGCTGGGGCTCAAGGGTGCGGACAAGGTGAGCTTCTGACCGGCCAGCCGCATTGGCCCCGTCCCGCCGGGGGCGGGGTCTGCCATGACAGCGTTGCGGCGCATGATGCGCCATTGAAGGGGGGACAGCATGTCCGTCGATCAGCCCAAGGACCCGCTTGAGGTCGTCTTTACCTGTTCCGGTCGCGCCACCGGGAAAATGCGCAACGATCTCGATGTCAAGATGACCAAGCCCATGCTGGAAGAGTTCGCCATGGCGACCGACGAGGGGCCGTTCCATGGCGGCGCAGCCTCGGCGCCGCCGCCGCTGGCCCATTTCATCAGCGGTCTGACCGGCTGCATCATGACCCAGTTGCGGGCCTTCGCGAAGCGGATGGACGTCGAGATCAACGACCTGACGGTCAACTGCAAGATCGTCTGGCAATGGACGCCGGTCGGCCGGATCTATGAAACGGCGCCCAAGTCCTTCGACATCGATATCCTGCTGGACAGCCCGAACCCCTTGGAAGAGCAGGTTGCGCTGATCGAGGCCGCCAAGAAAGGCTGCTTTGTCGAGCAGACGCTGGCGCAGTCGAATACGGTCACACATCGCCTGAAGACGCAGGGCGGATACCTGCGGCTTCGCTAGCCGTCCCGGGGCGGGCCGCTGTGTCGGGGCCTGATGCGTGACGGCAGGTTCGCCCGCCGCTGCCCGCTCGGCTTCCGCAGGGCATCGACAGGCCCGACAGGGACGGAACCCGGTCCCGTCCGGGCGGACAAAGTGCCCCGGCGGTCCGCCAGCCTGACCCGCTATACCCACCAAGAACACCCGCGATTTTCCCTTCCTCTGGCCGGGGGAACCCTGCCGACAGTCGATCCTGCCTCAGAGCCCATTGCCCGTGCCATCGGTGTTGGGCCACAATGCGCGCTCTGATCGTCGTGCCCCGTGCCCGGCAATTCGTTCCGGTTTCCGGGGGCTGTCAGGGAGAGACGCACTATGGCGACGCAGCGGCCAAGGGCCAAAAGGGTCACGATCCAGCAGGTCGCGGAGGCGGCGGGGGTCAATCGCTCGACCGTGTCGCGGGTCTTCAACAATCCCGACATCCTACTTGAAGAGACCGTCCGAAACGTGCGCGAGGTGGCGCGAAAGCTGGGCTATTCGCCCAATGCGGCGGCGCGGGCGCTGCGCACCGGGCGCAACAGCAACATTGCCCTGGTGGTGCCCGACCTGACCAACCCCTTCATGCCGCCGATCGCGCTGGCGGTGCAGAAGGAGGCCTCGGCGCATGGGTATTCGGTCTTCATCGGCAATGCCGACGAGGACCCGAGCCAGGAAATGGACCTGTTGCGGCGGCTGTCCGATCAGGTGGCCGGGGCGGTTCTGGCTTCGCCGCGCTCCGAAAGCGCGCAGATCCACGCGCTGGCGCGCGAGATGCCGCTTGTCCTGATCAACCGGGATATCGAAGGCGTGCCGCGCGTGCTGATCAATTCCGGGCAGGGCATGGCGCGGGCCGTGGCCCATCTTGCCGAACTGGGGCATCGCCGGATCATCTATGTCGGAGGCCCCGAGAATTCGTGGTCCAACGGCCAGCGGCGGGATGCGGTCACGCGAGCCGCGGCCGAGCATGGGGTCTCGATGGGCGAGCTTCCTGCCGGGATTGCCTCTTTCGCGAAGGGGGTCGAGCTTGTGCCAGAGCTTTTGACGCGCGGCGCGACCGCCTGCATCGCCTTCGACGACGTGCTGGCGCAGGGCATCTGTTTCGGCCTGGCCGAGAACGGGCTTCGGAACCCCGAGGATTACAGCGTCGTGGGCTGCGACGATATCCTGGGCTATCCCATGCTGACCACCGTTTCGGGTCCGTCGGCGGTTGCGGGGCAGAAGGCCGTCGACCTGCTGATTAGCTCTCTGAATGCGCCGCCGGAGGATGATGTGCGCATCGTTCTGGAGACGGAATTCGTTTCAAGACAAACCGTTAGCGCCCCGCCCGCCAGCTGAAGCAACCTTCGTTGGTGTTTTTGGACGATCTCGGCGTTGACGTGCAATCGATTGCACATTACGCTGCCTTGTAACGAAGGGACAAAGTTCATGATGACGTCAGACCATGTTGCACGTTCACCGGCGCATGCCGGAAGCGGGCTCAGCGAAAGATACACTGTCGAGATCTACCGGACGCGGACAGAGATGGGGCGCGCCGTGGCGATGGATGTCGCGAACCGGATGCGTGCGGTCGCTGCGGAACAGGGCAGCGTGCGGATGATCTTTGCCGCCGCGCCCAGCCAGTCCGAAGTGCTTGCGGCCCTGACCGCGCTGCCCAACGTGCCCTGGGACAAGGTCACGGCTTTCCACATGGACGACTATATCGGGCTGGATGCCGAGGCCCCGCAGCGCTTCGGCAACTGGCTGCAGGAACACCTGTTCTCGAAGATACCCGCCGCCACGGTGCACCGCATCGCCGCGACCGGCACGGCGGATGAGATCTGCCAGGGCTATGCCGCGCTTCTGGGCGAGGCGCCGATCGACATTGTCTGTCTGGGCATCGGGGTGAACGGGCATATTGCCTTCAACGACCCGCCGGTTGCCGATTTCGACGATCCGCTCAGCGTGCGCGTTGTCGAGCTGGATGAGGTCTGCCGCCAGCAGCAGGTCGACGACGATTGCTTCGACCGGCTTGAAGCGGTGCCGCAGCAGGCGATCACGCTGACCATTCCGACCCTCATGGGCGCCGGTGCCCTGTTTTGCACGGTGCCCGGGGCCCGCAAGAAGGCGGCTGTGAAAGCCGCGCTGGAGGGACCGATCACCACCGATTGCCCGGCCAGCATCCTGCGGACACATCCGAACTGCACCATCTACCTGGATCGCGAGGCTGCCCCTCATGGCTGATACCACGCTCACCGCCGACTCCCTCTGCGACGCCTATCTCGACGATGTCACGGCGCTTATGCAGCGCATTCACGCCGAGGAAAAAGAGCCGCTGGACCGGGCGGCGCGGCTGCTGGCCGACCAGATCGCCGAGGACCGCCTTGTGCATGTCTTCGGTCCCGGCGGACACTCCAACCTGGCGACGCAAGAGGTGTTCTTCCGCGCCGGCGGTCTGATGCATGTCAACGCGATCCTCGACGAGGGCACGCTGTTGTCGAACGGCGCCCTGCGCTCCATGGCGATCGAGCGGACGCCCGGGTATGGCCGCGTCGTGATCGACAACCAGGGTCTTGGCGAGGGCGACATCCTGATCCTTGTGAACGCCTATGGCATCAACGCGGCGCTGATCGACGCGGCGCTGATCGCGCGCGAGCGTGGCGTGCGGACCATCGGCATCAGCTCGCGACAGCATGCAGAGGGCACCGCTGCGGATCATCCCGCGCGCCACCCCAGCAAGCAGAACCTGCACGACCTGGTGGATGTCGCCATCGACAGCAAGGTGCAGATCGGCGATGCCATCGTCGATGTCCCGGGCATGACCGAACGCATCGCGGCGGTGTCGACATATGCCAATGCGACGGCGCTGAACCTGCTGGTGATCCGGACGGTTCTGCACATCCGCGAACGGGGCATCGAACCTCCGGTCTGGCGCAGTGGCAACGCCCCCGGCGGTGATGAGGCGAACAGAAAGTTCCTTGGCAACTTCCGGGGAAGGGTGCGCGCGCTTTGAACCGGGTGGCCAGCTATTCCGGCCGCGATTTCGCAAGCGGCAAAGGTCTGACGGTGCATGTCCGGGGCGGCGTGATCGAGGAGGTCACGGGTTGCGAGGCCGAGGCTCTGCCCCTGTTGTCGCCGGGGCTGGTGGATCTTCAGGTCAACGGTTTCGCCGGGTTCGACCTGAACGAGGGCGATCTGACGCCGGAGATCGTGGAGGCCCTGAGCCAGGCACTGGCCCGGGTCGGGGTCGCCGCCTATCTGCCGACGCTTATCACCGCCTCCGAAGCCGCGCTGTGCCAGCGGCTTTCGGCGATCCGGCTGGCACACCAGAGCCTGCCCTTCTCGAAAGCCATGATCGCGGGTGTCCATGTCGAGGGGCCGTCGATCTCTGCCAAGGACGGGCCGCGCGGCGCGCATCCGCTGGCACATGTCCGGCCCCCCTGTCTCGAAGAATTCGCCCGTTGGCAAGAGGCCGCACAGGGGCTGGTGCGCATGGTGACGCTGGCCCCGGAAACCCCGGGCGCCGCGGCCTATATCCGGGCCCTGACCGCCGAAGGCATCTGCGTGGCCCTGGGCCATTGCGACGCCACCGAGGAAGAGATCGCCTTGGCGGTCGCGGCGGGGGCCAGCCTGTCGACGCATCTGGGCAACGGCATCGCCGCGACCCTGCCCCGCCATCCGAATGCGATCTGGGCGCAGCTCTCCGAAGACCGCCTGATGGCCAGCCTGATCCTTGACGGGCATCACCTGTCCCGGTCGACCGCCCGGGCCATGCTGCGGGCGAAAGGGGTCGGGCGCACGGTTCTTGTCTCTGACAGCGTGACCTTCGCGGGCATGCCGCCGGGCCGCTACTCTTCGCCCATCGGCGGCGATGTGGAGGTCAGTGGCGACGGCAAGGTCTCGATCGCCGGGACCGCCTATCTTGCGGGCAGCGGGTCGTGCCTGCTGGATATCGTCTGCCGCTATCAGGCCTTCACCGGCTTTCCGGCCGCCGAGGCCCTGACCATGGCGGTCAGCAACCCTGCGCGCGTGATCGGCAAGACGCCCGCGCTGGTGCCCGGCGCGCCTGCCACCTTCCTGCTGCTGGACACCAGCCGGGCCGAGGCTCCGGCCCGCCCGGTCGAGATCCTGCACGATGGCGCGAGTATGCTGTCATGACGCGGGTCGGTGCCTCCGTTGTCGACATCACGCCGCCCCCGAGCGGAGCCATGGCGGGCTTTGCGGCGCGTCAGGACGCTGCCCGGGGCGGGCATGACGCGCTGAGTGCGAGGGCGCTTGTGGTGGACGATACGGCCTTCGTGTCGGTGGATGTCATCGGGATCGACGCGGCGTTTTCCGCCCGCATACGCAGGCTGTGCCCGCTGCCGGACGGGAATGTCACGATTGCGGCCACACATACGCATGGCGGCCCTGTCTCGATGCCCGGGCGCCTGTCGGTTGCCGCAGATCCGGCCTATCTTCAGGCGCTGGAACGCGGCGTCCTTCTGGCAATCGAGCAGGCGGCAGGCGCCCGCGAACCGGCGCGGCTGTACGCCGGTTGCGGGGCAGAGCCGGGCTTTGCCACCAATCGGCGGCACGCGGACGGCCCGGTGGATCGGGGCGTGCCGGTGATGCGCTTTGACCGGATGGATGGATCGACCATCGCCCATCTGATCTCTTATGCCTGCCACCCGGTTGTTCTGGGGGCGGACAACCTGCTGTGGACGGCAGATTACCCGCATTTCGCGCGCAAGGCGCTTGAAGAGGCATACCCGGGGTCTGTCGCGGTCTTCGCCACCGGCTGCGCGGGGGATGTGAACACCGGGCACAGCGCGGCGGCCTCGCTTTCCGCCGGGTATCAGGCAGATCGCACCTATGCGCGGGCCATGACCATCGGCGAAGGTGTGGCGCAATCGGCGCTTGCGGCGGATATGGTCGCCGTGTCGGGGCCCATCGGATGCGCCGAGGCCTTCGCGGATCTTCGGTTCGAAAGCCGCGAAAGCGGCACGGCGGATGAGCTGGCCCGCGCGTGGCGCGCGGCCTCGCGCAGCCCGGGCGACATTCACCACATCTGGGCGGATTGGGCCGGGCGGCAGATGGGCCGCGATCTGGAGCCGATGCAGGCCAGATGCACCGCCCTCAGCTGGGGCGGGGTGCTGATCCTCAGCCTGCCCGGAGAGATCTTTGCCCGGACCGCGCTGGAGCTGCGCCGGTCCCTTGGTCGGGACGGGCCAGACCATGTGATCGCCTATGCCGATGACAATCCCGGCTATATCCCGCCGCTGGATGAATATGCGGTTGGCGGATACGAGGTGGACGAGGCGCACAGGTTCTATGGAATGGGCGCGTCGATCGCGCCCGGAGTGGCGGAGGCGTTGTCCAGTGCAGCACAACGCGCCGCCGGGATGGCGGCCAACCCGGCCGCAGCAGACTGCACGATCAAAAAAAGTCCAACATGAAAGGGAAATCCAATGCCATCGAATGACAAAGGCGCCCCACTGGGGAACGCGATCACATTGTCGGCGGGCCTGATGCTCGCCGGGACCATGGCGGTACAGGCGCAGGACGTCGTCGTCTGGGGCGGCTTCCCCGAGCTGGCCGACTACTACGAGCGCGTTGCCGAAGGGATGCGCGACGACTACCCCGATCTCAACGTCATCGTCGAGCCCATCGGCCTGCGCGACCACGAAAAGCGCGTTGCGCTTGGCCTGTCGTCGGGGCTGGACGACGCAACGGTTCTGGAGCTGATCGGCTCTACCGCGAACCGCTACATCGTGAACGACCTTCTGCCGCCCGCGCCTTCGGACATCGCGGATTTCGTGAACGACGGCGAGAACTTCGAGCCGTTCTTCCGGGATACCGCCACGGTCGATGGCGCGGTCTACGGCGTGCCGCTGTTCCGGGGGCAGGGGGCGTTGTTCTACAACACCGATATGCTGGCAGAGGCCGGTCTGGACGGTCCGCCCAGCACCATGGACGAGTATGACGCCTATGCCGCGAAGCTGACTCAGCGCGACGGGGACGGCACGCCCACGGTGTCGGGTTGGTCGCTGCGCCTGTCCGGTGGCGGCGCCGGGATCGCCGAGAAGTTCTGGATCAACATGCACCAGCACGGCGGCGCCGTTCTGGACCGCGTCGGCGACAAGTACCGCGCGGGCTATGCCAGCGACGCCGGGCTTGCGACCCTGCGCCAATACGTCAATGCCGTCAGCGGCGACAAGACCGTGACCGTCGACATGCCCGCCGATGCCGCCGCGTTCCAGCGGGGCCAGACGGCGATGTTCATCCGCGAAAGCTGGGTGATCGGCGATACCGAGAAAAAGGCGCCCGATCTCAACTATGACACGGCGCTTCTGCCGCGCGGCTCGATTGCGCTGCCGGTGAACCTCTATGTTTCCGGTGGCTCGGACGAGGCGCAGGAAGCGGCATGGGCCTTTGCCATCGAAGCGAACAAGCCCGAGAACCTGATCTGGATGCTGGACAATGTCGGCTGGCTGCCCAACCGGGTGGGCGTCGATTACAGCGAGGTCATCGCGGCCAAGCCCCAGTTCTCGGCCTTTGTCGACCTGCCCGAAGACTACGATCTGTTCACCCTGCCGTCGATCGAGCCGATCAACGAGATCCTGACGCGCTTTGCAGCCACGCTGACCGAAGCCTTTGCCGATCCGTCGCTTGCCGGTGACGATGCCGCGATGATGGCCCTTCTCGAATCTGCCGCCGAGGAAACCAATGCGATCCTGGATCGCGCGGGTATTCTCGCCGAGTAAGGCACCACCAGACCTGCCCGCCGCGCCACCGCGACGGGCAGGCCGATTGCATGAGGCAGACCATGTTGAAACGTAAGAAGTTCTGGTTCGCGATACTTGCGATTATTCCGACATTCGCGATTTTCGGATGGGTGCGTATGTATCCGATCGTCGAGACGCTTCGGCTGAGCATGTACCAATGGAACCTGCTGTCGAAGGACAAGATCTTCGTCGGACTGGCAAACTTTGCAGAGTTGTTCGGTGACGATCAGTTCCTCGATGCGCTGACCAATACCGCGATCATTGCCTTCGGCGCCATGGTCATCACGATCCCCACGTCAATGGCGCTGGCCGGTGTCATCTATCACCGGACCCGCAGCCGCTTTGCCGGGTTCTACGAAACCGCCGTCTTCATCCCGCATGTCGTGTCGCTTGTACCGGCTGCCATGGCCTGGAAATGGATATTCGACGCCAAGCTGGGGCCGCTGAACGCGATCATCGTGTCGCTTGGCGGAGAGGCGCAGGCCTGGCTGTTCGATCCCGTGCTCTCGGTTGTCTGCATCATCCTGCTGGTGTCGTGGCAAACGCTGGGCTACGCCGTTCTGATCTATCTGGTCGGGTTCCGGAACCTGCCGAAATCGGTCTTCGAGGCGGCCCGGCTGGATGGCGCCAACGGGGTGCAGTCCTTCCTTTACATGTCGGTGCCGCTGCTGAAGCCGATCACGCTTTACGTTTCCGTCGTCACCCTGATTTCCGGCTTCAACGTCTATGCGCAGGCCTATGTGCTGGCCTCGGACACGCAGGGCGCGCCGGGCAGGCTGGTCCGGGTTCTGGTGCTCGACATGCTCGAGAACAGCTTCCAGAACTTCCGTGTCGGCTATGCCGCCGCAGAGGCCGTGATCCTCTTGCTTATCGTTCTGGTGCTGACCACGGTCCAGTTCGGCCTGCTGCGTCAGAAGGGGGGGAACTGACCATGTCCGCCAAAGCCCGCACCCGCCGTTCGAACTTCCTGATCGATGTGGCGCTGTTCCTGGTCTGCCTGGTGCTGCTGCTGCCCCTGATCATGCTGATCTCGAACGGCTTCAAGACCCCGGCAGAGATGCTTCAGTGGCCGCCCACCCTGCTGCCCCGCAATCCGACGCTGGAGAACTTCGTCACGGTCTTCACCGAGACGCCGCTGCTGCGCTGGATGTTCAACAGCTTCGCCTTCGCCTTCCTGTCGATGATCGCCATCGTCGCGACCTCTGCGCTGGCGGGCTATGTCGTGGCCAAGTTCCCCTTCAGGACGATCAACGTGATCTTCATCCTGTTTCTGACAACGGCGATCATCCCCTTCGAGGTCTACATGATCCCGCTGTATTTTCAGGTGAAGGCGCTGGGGGTGCTGAATTCGATCACCGGCCTGCTGATCGGCTACCTGGTGATGAGCTTCGGGATCTTCCTGATCCGCCAGAACGTCCTGACCTCGGTCCCCGACGAGTTGCTCGAAGCGGCCCGGATCGACGGGGCAGGGGAGTTCTGGATCTTCACCCATATCGTTCTGCCGCTGCTGCGCGGGCCGCTGGCCGCGCTGGCCGTGCTGGCCTTCTTCCAGGCCTGGACCGCCTTTGCCTGGCCGATCATCACGCTGACCCGGAAGACGGCCTTCACCATCGAAGTCGGCCTTGCGAACTTCCAAAGCGCCTACACCGTCGAACTGTCCCTGCTGAGCGCGGCCTCTGCCGCCGTCATGGTGCCCTCCGTGCTCGCGTTTGTACTGCTGCGGCGCAACTTCGTCGAAGGCATCGCCGCAAGCGGGATGAAGGAATGAAACCCGTCTTGAACCCTGTTCAGCGACTTCTGAAAGACTGGTAATGACCCAAGTTGAAATCAAAGACCTGAGAAAAAGCTTTGGCGCCGTCGAAACCCTGCACGGGGTGTCCGTCGAGATCCCCGACGGGGCCTTTGTGGCGCTTGTCGGGCCTTCGGGCTGCGGGAAATCGACCATTCTGCGCCTGATTGCCGGCCTCGAGGAAATCACCAGCGGCGAGATCCGTGTCGGCGACCGGGTGATCAACGACGTGGAATCCAAGAACCGCGATATCGCCATGGTGTTTCAGAACTATGCGCTCTATCCGCATATGACCGTGGCGCAGAACATGGGCTTCTCGCTGCGGCTACTGAAAAAGCCGAAGCGAGAGATCGCCAAGGCGGTGAAGGACGCCGCCGTCATGCTGGGGATCGACGGGCTGCTCGACCGGTATCCGAAACAGCTGTCCGGCGGGCAGCGGCAGCGCGTCGCCATGGGCCGGGCCATCGTGCGCCAGCCGCAGGTCTTCCTGTTCGACGAACCGCTGTCCAACCTCGACGCCAAGCTGCGCGTGCAGATGCGGGCAGAGCTGAAGGCCATGCACCAAAGGCTGCGGACAACGACGATCTACGTCACCCACGACCAGATCGAGGCCATGACCATGGCGGATATCGTGGTGGTCATGCGCGATGGCCACGTCGAGCAGGTCGGCAAGCCGCTCGATCTTTACGACCACCCGGTCAACCGCTTCGTTGCCGGGTTCATCGGTTCGCCGGCGATGAACTTCCTTCCGGTTTCGACACGCGGGGGCAGCGATGACGTCGTGCTGAGCGATGGCCAGACGCTTGTCCTGCCGCAATACCGGGATCTGGACGGAGCGTTCGATCTGGGGTTCCGCCCCGAACATCTGCGCCACAGCCCCGACGACGCGGGCCTGCGTGCGGTGATCGACTCCAACGAACAGACGGGTTCGGAAACCCTGCTACAGGCGCAGCTGGCCGGGGTGTCGATCACCGCGCTGCTGCGCGAACGGTTCGATTGCCACGCCGGGGAGACCCATGGCTTCACCGTGGATCCGCAGCTGGTGCAGTTCTTCGACCGCACCAGCGGAATGCGGATCGTGCCCTAGCGACCGGCTGTCCGGATCGCCGCCAGCAGGCTGAGCCCGGTGTGATAGCCGGGATCGAGATCGGGGGTCGCGGGCACAAAGTCGACGGGTCCGTCGACGGTCCGGGTTTGATAGGCAAAGCCCAGATCCTGCCGCCAGTACTGCGTGAAGAAGGCCGCATCGGCCTTCTTCCACGGGGCGATCAGCCGGCTGTCCCCGGTCAACTGGTATCCAAGGGCACAGGCGCGGATCGCTTCGGGCATTGGCCACCACGGAAAATAGGGCGATTTCAGCGCGCCGCTGGAGGCCGAGAGATAAAGCGCAATTCCCGGTCCCTGCATCCCGATTTCCATACAGCGGAGGAGTATATCGACAATCCGGTCAAGCCGTTCCTGATCCGGGCGCACCGCGAGATGTTCGAAGGCAAAGCCGCAAAATTCGATGGCGTGCCCGACATTGCAGGTGTCTTCGCCGTGAATGGTCAGCAAAAGGCCAGAGTCGGGGTCGAAATGCCGGTCGAGCACATGCGTGATAAAGCGGTCCGCAAAATCGGTCTCTTCGGAATATCCAAGGCGATGCAGAAGGCCGGATGCCGCAAGCAAAATCATGCGCGGCCCGAAATCATCCGGTTCCGCCGCAATATTTTCCTGTGACAGCGGTTTTGTTTCATCCATCTGAAACCGCCCGTCTTCGACGGCGGCAATGACCTCTTTGAGGTAGGTCAGGTAATTGCCTGACATCTCTGGCTCGTATAGATGCGAGGCCGCAAAAAGCCCCTTGGAGACAAAGGCGTCGGAATAGGTATAGACCGATCCGGCGGGCGCCTGAGGTGTGAAGGCACCGTCTTGGGCAATCACGGGCTGTCCGTCAGGCCCGTAGAGGAAATAGGCATGGCCGTCCCCGGCCTGCTTCTCGGCCAGGCGCCTGTAGAGCGCGGCACCGGTTTCGCGAAGCCGGTCCGAGAACGCCGAGTCCAAGTCCTTGTAATGCATCGTGAAACTGGCCAGCGCCTCCAGCCCGCGCCCCTGTATCCAGCCGTAGGTATAGTCAGGACCGCGCGCGCCCGAGGCGGCATCGTAATCGTTTCCGGTAATCGAATGCACCTTGGTATTCAGGAAGCCGCCAGCCAGACTTCCGCGCGCCATCAGCCAGTTCAGCGTTGCACGATTGCAGGCGTCATAGCGCTCGGCGGAGTCTTGTATCCATTCAGTATGCATTGAATCGGTCCTCGAATTAATGACAGGCGCTGATTTCGCCTGTTCTCCCTGTATTCCGCGCGGACGCCCCCATTTCATGGGATCTTTCTGCGACAATTCTGCGGCGGAATTGCAGGCGCGCGCGGCGCCATGTTCTGATATGAGTCCCGGTATGACGCGGTTGCGCAGATCACCGGACGGCGGGAATCTCAGAGAGTTTTCTTCTCTCGCCCGTCGAATTGCAACGAATAAATCGAGGTCACGTATTCAGCAGCGCGGCGGCCGTGGCGGAACAGGTGGCAAGGTGGGTCGTAATGCCCGCCCGCATGGTGGCCAGTATCGGATCGACGCGGTCTAGTCCGGCGGATACCAGAAGCGCGACGTCCTTGCCTTTCATCTGCGCGATGTCGGCGCCGATGATACGGTTGTCCATTTCGCCGAGGATTGCATTGCCCTCGGCATCTATGAAGCGCCCGGAAATGACGGCCTGCGCGCCTCGGGCCTTGTAGGCCTCCAGAAGGTCGAGAGACACGAGGCCGCATCGGACCACGTGGCTGTCAGGCTCGCAGGACCCGGCGGCGAACAGCACCTTGTTGCAGGTGCGCACCGCGTCCAGCTGGCGTGCGATCACGGGTTCTGCGCGCAGCATCTCGGCGAGGCCGGGTTGTTCGACCAGCAGCGGCGCGTGAAGGTTGATGCAGGTGGCGTCGAACTTCTGCGCAAGATTGGCCGAGCATGTCTCGGCGGCGAAGCCCAGCGGCGTTGTCATCGAGCCGACCAGCTGGACGATTTCGATCTCGGGGATGGGGCGGCGTTCCGCATATTGCGAGACCTTGAAGATCGTCTCGCCCCAGGACACACCCAGCCGGTCCCCGCGCGCCAGCAGCTGCGGCAACCAGTCCGAGGCGGCGCGGGCCACGCGTGACAGGGTCTGGTCCCCGGTTTCGCCGGTGGGGACCACCAGGCACTCTTTCAGTCCGAATTTTTCCCGCAGCTCGCTGGAGATCTGGCGCTCGCGGAACACGTCGGGGCTGAGAGAGATCCGCACGTATTCGCGCCTGCGCGCCTCGCCGAGGTAGTTGACCACCGTCGCCCGCGACAGCCCCAGCTTCTCGGCGATCTCGGACTGGTTGAGGTCGTCGTGGTAATAGGCCCAGGCCGCTTCGATGATCTGGTCCTCGATCTGCTGGCGCTGCTGTATCGGATCACGCGGCATGGGCACGCCTTGTCCGCCGCCGGTAGCTGAGGGCCAGCACGAAGAGCGCCAGCACGTAGGGCAGGGCGTCGGTGGCCTGTTGCGGCAGGCCAAGCCCCTGCAGGCGCACGCTCATCGCGTCGATAAGGCCGAAGAGCAGGGCGCCCAGCAGGATCCAGAGCAGGCGCCCCCGGCACATCATCACGATGACCAGCGCGATCCACCCACGCCCGGCGCTCATGCCCTCGGTAAAGAGCGTCACGTTCGAGATCGACAGTTGCGCGCCGCCAAGGGCGCAGAGCGCGCCGCAGGCGAGCAGCGCGGTTGTCTTGATCCGCTCGGGCGAGATGCCGACCGTGCGCAGTGCCTCGGCATTCTGCCCGGCGGCCCGCAACCGCAGCCCAAGGTTGTTGTGGTGCAGGAAGCGGTGCACGGCGAAGGCCAGCGCCACCGCAAGCCAGACCAGCACCGACTGACCCGACAGGAAACTGCCGAGGACGGGAATATCCCCGACCGGGCCAAGGTCGATATTGGGCAATGCGGCGATGGCGGGGTCGTCGAACTGGCCGGACACGCCGAAGAGGCTGCGCAGCAGCAGGGCGGTCAGGCCAACGGCGAGGATGTTGATGCCGATGCTGACGATGATGTCGTCGCCTTTCCGCCAGACGCTGAAGAACGCGAACAACAGCCCGAAGACGGCGCCCGCGACAAGGGCCGCGGCAAGGCCCCCCAAGGGGGAGCCGGTGTAGAAGGTGCCCGCGACGGCGGCGAAAGCGCCGACCAGCATCATGCCTTCGAGAGAGATGTTGAAGACGCCCGAACGCTCGCACAGGGCGCCGCCAATGGCGGCCAGCAGCACCGGGGTGACAAGGCGCGGAACGGAATCGATCAGGGCTGCGTCAAAGAGCATCGCGTTACCTCGTGCCGCCGGAGATGGCTGTCAGTTTCCCGGCAAACCCGGCCAGCGTCAAAACGATCAGGGCCTGGATGACCTGACCGAACTCGCGCGGGATGCCGGCCGTCCGTTCCATGCCGATGGATCCTGTGGCCAGCATGGCGAAGAAAAAGGCCGTCAGCGGCACAAGGCCGGGGCGGACCGCTGCCAGCAGGACCGCGGCGATGCCGGTCCAGGCGTAAAGCGGCGTGGTCAGCATCCCGTCGACAAAGCGCTGGCTGCTGCCAAAGACGGCGACAAAGCCGGTCATGCCCGCCGCCGCGCCGCTGAGCATCAGGGTCCTGTAATAGAGCCGCCTGTTGGGAAAGCCCGAGGCCCGGGCAAATCCCGCGCTGTAGCCGCGCAGGCGGCTGCGATAGCCGAAGACGGTGAACCGTTCCAAGATGACGTAGGCCAGCGCGGCGGCGCCGATCAGGAAGATGCCATAGTCGAGGATCGTGCCCTGAAAGCGCGGCAGACCGGCCTCGCGCAGGATGCGGAAGGTCTGGGTCGCGCCGCTGGCCACGTCGCGGAAGGGATGCGACACGGCGTAGGAGGCAAGGAAAGAGGCCGGGTAGTTCAGCAGGAGCGAGCCGATCAGCAGCGGCACCCCGGTGCCACGTTCCAGCAATCCCGCCAGAACGGCCCAGCAGGCGCCTGCCGTCATGGCCGCCAGCAGCGCGACCACCGCGACGACAAGGGGCGGCGCGGGCAGGTAAACCCCCACCAGTGCCGCGACCAGCCCGCCCAGCACCAGCTGGCCTTCGCCGCCGATGTTCAGCAGCCCCGCGCGGAACGAGATGAGCACGGCCAGCGCCATCCCAAGCAGGATCGTGTAGCGACTGAGGGTTGCGTATAGGTTGAAGAAGTTGCGCCCGCCAAAGGCGCCGTTGAAGAAGCTGGCGGCGATCTCGCCGCTGCCCGGGACAAGAAGCGGAAACAGCACGAGGGCGAGCAGCCCGGCGCCGATGGGCACCAGCCTCCGGCTTGTGAACAGATGCGTCATGCGTGCTTGTCCCCGATGTGCCCGCCGCCCGCCATCGCGGCGCCTATGGCAAAGGTGTCAAGGGCGTCGCGCGGGAATATGCGCCCTATCGCGCCCTCGTAGATCACCCCGACCCGGTCGCTGAGGGCGAACAGCTCTTCAAGGTCGCTGCTGACAAGGACGATGGCGCAGCCCGATTTCGCCAGGTCGAGAAGCTGGCCGTGGATGGTTGCCATGGCGCCCACGTCGACGCCCCAGCAGGGGTTTTCGACAAGCAGCAGCCGGGGCTGTGCCGAAACCTCGCGCGCCACCACGACCTTTTGCTGGTTGCCGCCCGACAGCTTCCCCACATGCAGTTGCGCAGAGGGCGTGCGGATGTCGAATGCCTCGATAAGTGTCTCTGCATGGCGGGTCATGGCGCGCTTGCGCAGCCAGCCGCGGCGCGAGAAGGCGGCGGTATGCTCGCGCCCGGCGGCGGCGTTCTCGGTGATGCTGCCCTGCGCCGCAAGGCCAACCGACATGCGGTCCTCGGACATGTACCCGATGCCTGCGGCGCGGCGCTCTGCGACGCTTTTTCCGGTGATCTCCTCGCCCCGGAACAGAACCGTTCCGCCAGTTGGCGTTTCCAGCCCCATCAGCACGTCCACAAGCGCCTTCTGGCCATTGCCCGACACACCGGCGATCCCGAAGATCTCGCCTTCCGCCACGTCGAAGGACACCGCGTCGACGCGCGGCTTGCCCGAGGGTCCGGCGACGGTGAGGTCGCGGATGCTGAGCACGGTTCTGTCCGTTGCCGCGTTGACCTTGGCCGGGGCCTCGATCTGCGCCCCGACCATCAGCCCGGCCAGTTCCGCGCGGTCCGTCGCCTCTGCCGCGCGCTCTGCCACCAGCGCGCCGCGCCGCATCACCAGGATACGCTCGGCATTTGCGATCACTTCGTCCAGCTTGTGGGAAATCAGCACGATGGAGGCCCCTTCTTTCTGAAGGCGCCGCAGCATGTCGAAGAGGGACAGGCATTCCTGCGGCGTCAGGACCGCCGTCGGTTCGTCCAGAAAGATCACTTGGGCATCGCGGAACAGCAGCTTGAGTATCTCGACGCGCTGCTTTTCCCCGACGCTGAGGTCCGCGACGGTCGCCTGCAGGTCGAGGCGGAAGTCGTAGGTCTTGATGATGTCGCGCAGCCGCGCTTCGGCGGCGCGGAAGGGGATGCGGGCCAGCGGGCCGCCGCCCTCGTTGCCCACCAGCACGTTCTCGATGACGGTGAGTTCCGGGTACAGCTTGAAATGCTGGTGCACCATGCCGAACCCCGCGTCGATCGCGTCGCGTGCCGAGGCGAAGCGGCGCGGCGTCCCGCCGACCTCGACATGGCCGGTGTCGGGGTCGACAAGGCCGAACAGAACGCCCATCGCCGTGGACTTTCCGGCACCGTTTTCGCCGATCAGGGCCAGGAACTCTCCCTGTCGGATGTCGAAGCTGACATCCGACAGGGCCTTGACCGGCCCAAAGGACCGGGAAACGTTGCGCAGGCTGCAAACCGCGCGGTCGGCGGGAACGGGTGTCGGCACGCTGGCCCCCGTCACTCGGCCATCAGGGGGTCGTTCACGGTCACGTCGCCCGAGATGATCCGGGCGGCCAGCGCGCGCGTTTCCTCGGCGACGGCGGGCATCTCGGCGATCAGGCAGCCGCTTTCGGCGATGGCATCGGCCTCGTCCATGGCGATGGCGCCCATGCCTTTCTCTGCCAGGCCAAAGCTGGCGAAGACCGCGTCCTCGCCCGCGGCGATGGCCTCGAGGGATTGCAGGATGGCTTCGTCAACCCGTTTCAGCGCGCTGTCGATCATGCGGCCCTCGGCGAATTCGCAAAGGTTGGTGTCGACGCCGAAGACCTTGAAGCCTGCCTCTGACGCGGCCTCGAAGACGCCAAAGCTGCCACCGGCGGCGGCGGCATAGATGACGTCGGCGCCCTGCGCGCCGAGGGCCAGCGCCTGTTCCTTCGCGCGCACCGGGTCCGAGAAGGGGTTCTGCCCGCCGACCCAGCGCACCTGAACGTCAATGTCGGGGTTCAGGTGATGCGCACCATCGGCGAAGCTGTCGGTAAAGCGGTGCATGAAGGGAATGTCGATCGGCCCGACCACGCCCAGCTTGCCGGTCTCGGATGCCTTGGCGGCCATGAAGCCCATCAGGAAAGAGGCCTCGTGTTCGCGGAAAACGGCGCAGTGGATATTCGCGGGGCGATCGCCCTGCGGGCAGGCGTCGACGATCAGGAAGTCCGTATCCGGTGCCGTCGGCGCGACCTCCAGCACCCCGTCGACCGCCGAAAAGCTCACCGCCACGACGATGTCGGCGCCGTTGCCGACGGCGGCGTAGAGGTTTTCCAGCATCGCCGGGGGCGAGTCGCTTTCGTAGCTGGCGATGCTGCCGTTCATGGCGGCGGCGGCTGCCTCGCTGCCCTCGCGGCCAAGGCGCAGGAAGGCGTTGTTCCCGATCGGGTTCGGCGTCACGTAAATGATCTGCTCACCTTCGGCCAGGGCGGGGGCGGCAAAGCCTGCCATGCCCAAAGTCGCGGCGGCGGCAGCGGCGGCAAGATGTTTCATTTCGGATACTCCCTGTTCTGATCGTCGCGGCCACGCATAGGGGTGGCGCTCTCTCCGACACAAGCGGTACTGTTTAGTTCATCAATTGTCAAATGAATTGACATTTGCGTATTATCGACCTATCCGGTGGCTCGACCCTGCTGGCAAATGGATGGAGTGTGACATGTTGAAAGAGCATCTGTCAGAGGCGGTCGCTGCCGTCCGGACCCTGTCCGACCTCACGCCAGAGATCGCGCTGGTCCTTGGCTCGGGGCTTGGGCCGCTGGCGGATGCGATCGAGGGGGTCGAGATTCCCTATCGCGACACTCCGCATTTTCCCGTGTCGACCGCGCCGGGCCATGACGGTGTGCTTCTGCTGGGGACGCTCTTCGGGCGGCGCGTCGTCGCGATGCGCGGGCGCGTGCACATGTATGAAGGCTATTCCGCCGCCGAAGTCACTTTTCCGATCCGCCTGATGGCGGCGCTGGGGGCGCGGACGGCGATCTTCACCAACGCGGCCGGGGGCATCGGGGGCGGGTTCGAGGTGGGCGACCTCGCGGTGATCGAGGATCACCTTTCGCTGCCCGTCGTCTGCGGCGGCGATCCCTTGCGCGGGCCGAACGACGACAGTCTGGGCGCGCGCTTCGTGTCGATGAACCAGGCTTACGATCCGGCGCTTCTGTCGCTTGCGCGGTCGCTCGATCCGTCGATGCGGGCGGGCGTCTATGCGCATGTGGTCGGCCCCAGCTTCGAGCCGCCGGCGCTGATCCGGCTGTTGCAGGCCGCCGGGTGCAGCCTGGTGGGGATGTCCACGGTCCCCGAGGTGATCGTGGCGCGTCATGCGGGCATGAAGGTGCTGGCGATCTCGGCGGTCACGAACCTGGCCGTCGGCGATATCGCCTCGTCCCATATCACCAACGAGGACGAGGTCTGGGAGGCGGTCAAGATCGTCCAGCCGAAACTGCTGGCCCTGATGGAGCGCCTGCTGCCAAGGGTGCCCGCGGTCGGAGAGGCCTCGTGAAGGTCGACACGCTTCTGACCAACGGCACCGTCCTGACGATGGGCGACGGCTTTCGTGTCGTCGAGGGGGGCTGTGTCGCGATCGCCGACGGCGTGATCAGCCATGTCGGCCCGCTGCCCGAGGGCGTGACCGCCGGGACGACCGTGGATGCGCAGGGCGGGCTGATCCTGCCCGGCTTTATCAACACCCATTGTCACGCGGCCATGTCGCTGTTCCGGGGTCTGGCGGACAACGTGGATCTGGGGCAGTTCCTGAACACGGTCTGGGCGGCGGAGCGCGCGCATGTCACGCCGGACACCGCCTATCTGGGCGCCAAGCTCAGCGCGGTAGAGATGGCCCTGGGCGGGGTGACGCATTTTCTGGACATGTATTGGCATGTCGACGCGACGGTGGCGGCGGCGGGCGACGTCGGTCTGGGCCTCTCTGCCGGGCCTGCCATGATCGGCGTGCCGGGGCCCGAGGGCGGCGACTGGGGCGACAGGCTGGACGTGGTGCGCGACTTCGCCGGGCGCCATGCGGCAAACCCGATGGTCGATGTCCTGCTGGTGCCGCACGGGTGTTACACGCTGGATGCCGAGAAGCTTCGCGATGTCCGCGCCCTGTCGGCAGAGCTGTCCCTGCCGGTGCACATCCATGCCTCCGAAGCGGCATGGGAGCTGGACCTGGTGGCCAAGGCCTATGGGCAGCGTCCGGTTCTGGCACTGGCGGAGGCCGGGTTGCTGGACGGGCCGCTGCTGTTGGCCCATGCGGTCCATCTGGACGATGACGAAATAGCGATGCTTGCAGAGGCGGGCAGCGCGGTGGCGCATTGCCCGGCCTCCAACGCAAAGCTTGCCTCCGGCATGGCGCCGGTGCGCGCGCTGATGGATGCCGGAGTGACCCTGTCGCTGGGCACCGATGGCCCGTCGACCGGCAACGATCTGGACATGTTCAAGGCGATGCGCCTGACGGCCTACCTGCATGCCCTGCGGACCGGCGCACCGGATACGCTCTCGGCGCGCGACATTGTCGCGATGGCCACCATCGGTGGCGCGAAGGCGCTTGGCCTGTCCGCGCGGCAGGGGTCGCTGGAGGTCGGAAAGCAGGCCGATGTCGTCGTGCTGCGCACCGATGCGCCGCATATGGTGCCGGTCTACGACCCCTATTCCGCGCTGGTCTACAGCGCCGGGCGAGAGGACGTCGCCCATGTCTTCACGCGGGGCCGGGCTGTTGTTCGCGACGGCGGGCTGGTCGCGCCCGTGGCGGGCCTGGCGGAACAGGTCCGGCGCCTTGCCGCCGAAATAGGGAAAGGATCACTGTAATGAGTTTTCGTGCAATCGAATGGCGGTCCGAGGCCGGAATTCTGCGCCTGATCGACCAGAAGGTCCTGCCGGGCGAGACCCGCTATCAGGAGCTGACGCGCGTCGAGGAGGTTGCCGAGGCCATCCGCGACATGACCGTGCGCGGTGCGCCGGCCATCGGCGTGGCTGCGGCCTTTGGCATCCTCATGGTCAGCCGGGGCCGCGAGGGGGACGACCGGCGCCGCGCGCTGCAAAGCGCCGATGCGCTGCTGCGCGCCTCGCGCCCGACGGCGGTCAACCTGTTCTGGGCGCTGGACCGGCTGAAGGCGGTCTGGAACAGGCCAGAGACCACCGGCCCCGAGATCGAGGCCGAAGTGCTTGCGATCGAGGCCGAGGACGTGGCGGTGAACCGCGCGATCTCGAAACATGCGCTGACGCTCTGTCCGCAAGAGGTGACCTTCTTCCACCACTGCAATACCGGCTCGCTTGCGACGGTCGATCTGGGCACCGCGCTGGGGGTGATCCGCAGCGCGCATGAGGCGGGTCACAAGGTCATGGCCTATCTAGACGAGACGCGGCCCCGGCTGCAGGGGGCCAAGCTGTCCTCCTTCGAGCTGATGCAATACGGCGTGCCCCATGCCATCGTCGTGGACGGCGCTTCGGCGCATGTCATGCGGACCCGCAAGGTCGATATGGCCATTGTCGGCTGTGACCGTGTCGCGGCCAACGGCGATACCGCGAACAAGATCGGGACCTACAACCTGGCCCTGGCCGCGCAGGACAATGGCGTGCCGTTCTATGTGGCCGCGCCGATGTCGACGATCGATTTCGACACGCCCTCGGGGGACGATATCGAGATCGAAGAGCGAGACGCCGGGGAAATCACCCGCATCGGCGACTGCGAGATCGCCCCGCCCGGCGCCCCCGCCTTCAACCCGGCCTTTGACGTCACGCCGAACCGGCTGATCTCGGGCATCATCACCGAGTACGGCATTGCCCGCGCGCCCTTTGGCGAAAGCCTGGCCGCGCTCAGGTCTGAGATTGGCAAGGTGCCGGTATGACCGACGCCCCGTCCCGGATGCCGCTTACGGCGATGCATTGGGGCACCTACCGCGCCGAAACGCGGGACGGGCGCCTCTGTGCCCTGCATCCCTTCGAGATGGATGTCGACCCCTCGCCGATTGCCGGGGGGTATATCGGCGCGCTGGACGCTGACAGCCGGATCACGACGCCGATGGTGCGGCAGGGCTGGTTGCAGGATCCGCAGGGCCGGGACCGGGACCGGCGCGGGGCGGACAGCTTCGTGGCGGTCTCGTGGGACGAGGCCGAGCGGCTGGTCGCGCAAGAGCTGTTGCGGGTCAGGCAGACCCATGGATGCGGGGCCATCTATGCCGGGTCCTACGGCTGGGCCAGCGCCGGGCGGTTTCACCATCCGCAGGGCCATCTGCGCCGATTCCTCAACCTTCTGGGCGGTCATGTGGGATCGAAGAACACCTACAGCCTGGCCGCCGGAGAGGTGATCACCAAATACGCCGTCGGTGGTTTCGGCGTGGCTGCCGGGGGCACCACCGACTGGCGCACGCTGGTGGCGCATTGCGAGACGCTGGTGGCCTTCGGCGGGATGCGCGTCACGAACGGCCAGATATCGCAGGGGGGATGTGGCCGGCATCGCCAGCGCGAGGCCATGACGCAGGCCCATGCCAAGGGCGTGAATTTCGTGAACGTCTCCCCGCTTCGGGACGACGTGTTGGCGGAGCTTTCCGCCGACTGGCTTCCGATCCGGCCCTCGACGGATACGGCGCTGGTGCTGGGGCTTTGCCACACGCTCTTGCAGGACGGGCTGCACGATGCCGCCTTCCTCGACCGCTACACGGTCGGGTTCGACAGGTTCGCCGACTATCTGACGGGAAAGACGGACGGTGTCGTGAAATCCGCAGACTGGGCCTCGGGCCTCTGCGATATCGGGGCGGACCGCATCGTGGAACTGGCGCGCCGCATGGCCACGACCCGGACGATGATCTCGGCCAGCTGGTCGCTGACCCGGCAGGACCACGGCGAACAGCCGTTCTGGGCGGTGATCGCGCTGGCCTCGATGCTGGGGCAGATCGGCCTGCCCGGCGGCGGCTTCGGGCTGGGCTATTCGGCAGTGAACTCGATGGGGCTGGAAAACACCGCGCTGCGTTTCCCGCCCATGCCGCAGGGCCAGAACCCGGTCACGGATTTCATTCCGGTCGCGCGCGTCGCTGAGATGCTGGAGCGCCCGGGCGAGACCTATGAGTACGACGGCGAAACGCGGACCTACCCCGACGCAAGGCTGGTGTGGTGGGCCGGGGGCAACCCCTTCCACCATCATCAGGATCTCGGGCGGTTGCGGGCGGCTTGGCGCAGGCCCGACACCGTCATCGTGAACGACTGGTGCTGGACGGCCACGGCGCAGCATGCCGATATCGTGCTGCCCTGCACCACGCCGCTGGAACGCCGAGACCTTTGCATGGGCGGACGCGACCCCTTTGTCATCGCCATGGAGCAGGTGGCGCAGCCGCCCGAAGGCGCGCGCGACGACTATGACATCTTCGCGGGGATGGCCCGGGCCATGGGCCTTGAGGCCGCCTTCACCGAGGGCCGCAGCGCCGGGGACTGGCAGCGCTGGATGTACGAGGCCGGGCGCGAGGCGGCCGGGCAACGGGGTATCGACCTGCCGGACTACGACTCCTTGCGCGAACGGGGTTGGCACCGGGTCGATCCGCCGGAGAAACCGCAGGTTCTCTTGCAGGCTTTCCGGGCAGACCCGGAGGCCAACCCGCTGCCCACGCCCAGTGGCCGGATCGAGATATGGTCTGACCGGATCGCGTCCTTCGCCTACGAGGATTGCCCGCCGCATCCGTCGTGGCTGGAGCCCTTCGAGTGGCTGGGCAAGTGCCAGCCGGACGAGCTGCACCTGATCTCGAACCAGCCGACGACCAAGCTTCATTCGCAGCTGGATCAGGGGGTGTTCAGCCAGTCCGCAAAGGTCAACGGATACGAGCCGGTGCGGATCAACCCGGATGATGCCGCAGCGCGCGGGATTGTCGATGGCGACCTCGTAGAGCTCTACAACACGCGGGGCCGCTGCCTTTGTGCCGCGGTCCTCGACGACCGGCTGCGCCCCGGCGTCGTTCAGGTCAGCACCGGGGCCTGGTACGCGCCCGACCCGCATGCGCCGGACCTGTGCAGGAACGGCAATCCGAACGTCCTGACCCGCGACAAGGGAACCTCGCGGCTGTCGCAGGGCTGTTCGGCGCACACATGCCTGGTCCGTATCCGAAAAGTCCAGTCCGAAGGAAAACTGTCGTGAACAATCGAAAACCCACCGAAGACGTGGCCCTTGGCATCCGCCGTCGCGTGTTCGAACACGCCATGCGCAACAATGGCGGCTACCTCTCGCAGGCCTGTTCCGCCGCCGAGCAGCTGGCCTGGCTTTACAATGAAGAGCTGAATCTGGGCGAGCCGACCCTGCCGATGATCCCCAAGCCCTTTGCGGGCGTGCCCTCGGCGTCCAATCCCGGGTATCACACCGGCGCGGGCTACAACGGCCCGTTCGAGCCGCAGTTCGACCGCCTGTTCATCGCTCCGGCGCATTATGCGCTGGTCGCCTATGCCACGCTGATCGAGGTGGGGCGCATGGCGCCCGAGGGGCTGGAGATGTTCAACAAGGACGGCTCTTCGGTCGAGATGATCGGGGCCGAACACAGCCCCGGCATGGAGGTGCACAACGGCACGCTTGGCATCGGCCTGTCCACCGCGGCGGGTCTGGCCTACGGGCGCAGGCTGCGCGGCGACACCGGTCGGACCTGGGTGTTCATGTCCGATGGCGAGGTGCAGGAAGGCCAGACCTGGGAAGCGGTGCAGGCCTGCGCCCACCACGGCATCGACAGCGTCTACGCGATCATGGACGTCAACAACCAGCAATGCGACGGCGCCATGTCCAGCGTGATGGAGGTCGGCGACATCCGCCGGAAATTCATCGACTTCGGCGCCGCCTGCGTCGATGTCGATGGCCACGATCTTGGGGCGATCCGGGACGCCGTCCGCGAGCCGCATGCCGGGAAACCCCTGATTATCCTCGCCCATACCAACCCGTTCCACACGATGCCTGTGCTCGAAGAGCGGTTTCCGAGGCTGCACTACGTCCGGTTCAAATCCGAGGACGAGCGCGCCCGCTTCAACCACTCGATTGCGGCCGACCTTGGCGTCGAGCCCATCGACTACAGCCATTGAGGAGTTCAGACCATGATTGAGATGGTGAGCCGCCCCTACGCCAAGGCCTTCGAGTCCTTTGCCGCCGGAAATCCCGACATCCTCTGCCTGAGCGCCGATCTGACCTCGTCTTGCGAGATCGACGGGTTCCGCGACCGCCACCCGGACCAGTTCCTGTCGCTGGGCATGGCCGAGCAGAACATGATGAGCTTTGCCGGCGGTCTTGCGCTGGCCGGGTTCCGCCCCTTCATCCATACCTTCGGCGTCTTCATGTACCGGCGCCCCTACGACCAGCTGATGGCCTCGATCGCCTATCCCCGGCGCAAGGTGCGGATGATGGGCTTTCTTCCCGGCGTCACCACGCCGGGCGGGATGACGCATCAGGCCATCGAGGATGTCTCTGTCATGCGGTCGATCCCCAACATGACCATCCTGGAAACCGGCGATGCGACCGAGGTGGAAAGCATCTGCGAGGCTGCCGACAGCATCGACGGGCCGGTCTGGTGTCGCGTCCTGCGCGGATCGGTGCCGCGCCTGTTCGACACGCCGATCAAGGTGGGCGAGATGCGCGAGCTTGCCAGCGGCGAGGATGTGCTGATCGTCACCTCGGGCATCAGCACCGAAGAGGCCATGCGCGCGCGCGCTGCGCTGTCGCGCGTCGGGGTCAGCTTCCGTCACCTTCATCTGCACACGATCAAGCCCTTCGACGCGCAGGCGCTTCTGGATCATATCGGCAGTGTCCGCCACGGCGTCGTCACCCTTGAAAACCACGTGACCGAGGGCGGTATCGGCAGTCTGGTGGCCGAAACCATGGCCGATGCGGGCGTGGGCAAGCGCCTTGTCCGGCTGGGGCTGAAGGACACCTACGCCCATGGCGGCTCGCGGGGGTATCTGATGCGGCACTACGGTCTGGACGCGCTGGCGCTGGTCGGCGGGATCGAAACGCTGATGGGGGCGCAGTTCGACATCACCGAAGACGATCTGGCCGCCGCCCGGGTCGACGAGGTGCATTCGCTGGTGAAGGCCGAGGCGCTGTGATGGACCGCTTTGCCGTCACCTACCGGCTGGCCGTGGGCTCGCCCGCCGAGGCCGAAGACCTGGCCGCGGCCATCGCGCTGGAAGACACGGTCGAGATCCCCCGGGATGTGGTCCCGACAGGCTATGTCGAGGACGTGGTGCTGGGCCGTGTGCTGGGGCTGGAGCAGGTGGGTGACAGCGTTTGGCATGCCCGGATCGGCTACCATGTCGACGCGGTTGGCCGGGAACTGCCGCAGCTGGTCAATGTCATCCTCGGCAATGCCTCGATCCTTCGGGGGGTCAGGGCCATCGACCTTGCGCCGGATGCGGCGCTGCGGGCGCGCTTCCCCGGCGCCCGCTTCGGCGCAGAGGGCCTGCGCGCCCTGACCGGCCGCAAGACCGGCGGCTACCTCTGCCCGGTGGTCAAGCCGCAGGGATCGTCCTCGGAAACGCTGGCCCGCTTCTGTTATCTCACCGCCCGCGCGGGCGCCGATATCGTCAAGGAAGATCACGGGCTGGCCAATCAGGACGCGGCGCCCTTCCGAGAGCGGGTGGCAACTGCCGCCGCGGCGGTGGCGCGCGCCAATGCCGAACGCGCCGATGCGGGCGACAGCACCCGGGCGCTCTATTTCGCCAGCATCGGGGGGCATGGCGATCAGGTCCGCGATCTGGCCTGCTACGCCCGCGATGCCGGGGCCGGGGGTGTTCTGCTGATGCCGGGCCTCTTCGGCTTCGATGCGATGAACCGTCTGGCACAGGATGCCGAGTTCGATCTGCCAGTCATGGCCCATCCCAGCCACCTTGGCCCCTATGTGCTGTCACCCGATCAGGGCTATGGGCACGGGATGCTCTTCGGTCAGATGATGCGGCTTGCGGGCGCCGATATCTCGGTCTTCCCCAATCACGGCGGGCGGTTCGGCTTCTCGCCGGAGGAATGCGCCGAGATCGCCTCGGCCTGCCGGTCCGGGGCGGGTATCGGTCGCGCGATCCTGCCCAGCCCCGGCGGTGGCATGTCGCCCGACCGCCTGCCCGACATGCGGGCGCAATACGGGTCTGACTGCGTCTATCTGCTGGGCGGAAGTTTGCTGCGCGAAGGGGAAGAGGTCGGCGCCGCGATCAGGGCCTGCCGCGCGGCGCTTGACGGCGACGACTGAAACACGACACCACGCAAGGAGAGGATACATGACCACCACCATCATTCGCAGCGCGCTGGCCGCCGCGCTTTTGCCCATCGCGGGCCAGGCCTTCGCGGCCGATATGTCCACCGAGCAGGCGGTCGAGGCCCTGAAGCTGGCCGAGCTGGCCGCCACCTATAGCGCGGAAAAGGTCGAACGGGCGACCGGGGGCGCCAGCCAGTCGCAGGCCGATGCCCTGCTGATCGATATGGGCGTCCTCTCTGCGGCGGACCTTGGCGATCCCGCGACCGTCTCTGAAAAGCTGGGCGCCTTTGTCGCCGACCAGCAGGATGTGTCCGAAAGCTACATCGGAAACGTCTCTGACCGGAACATCGCAGAGCGGCTCGTCCACAGCTGGGAAGAGGCGACCGTCATCCAGAACGACGAAGTCCTGACCTTCCTGAACGGCCTGATCGACAAGGGCTATACCACCGGCTACAACGTCGTCAGCACCGGGGATGCGTCCAATTTCGACCCCGATCTGATGCTGCGCTATGGCCATAGCGACATCCAGCATGCGGTTCAGCTGATCTACCTGATGAAGAGCGAGGGCTTCGACCCCAAGGTCCAGTTCATTCCGAAATCCTCGGCCTTCGTCTTCCTGCCGGAATGGGGTGAGCCCGGCCCCAGCGTCGTCACCTTCGACAGCGGCAAGATGGTCTCGGTCGTGAAGGAGTATAATCTGGACCTCGAGTTCCGGAATGCCGAACGCCGCGACGCCTTCATGGACCTGATCACCACATACGCGAAGAAGGACGCGCAGGACGAGCCCGGGCTGATCCACGCCTCCTGGTGGCAGCCCTTCTACCGGTCCTATGTCGAGAATGACGATTACGTGCGGATCAGCGAGAACGTCGTGACGATCGACGGCTATCAGGCGGATCTGGCCTCCCTGCCGGATAATGCCGCGACCCAGGCAGAGCAGATCCGGTCCGCAGGTTCGGATTTCGGTGTCGAGACCATCGACGTCTGGGTCAACCCGGCTTTCCACCGCTACCTGCTGGGCGAGGCCGAATAAGAACCCGGCTTTGATACAAGACCCGGCCCCGCCTTTTTGCGGGGCCGGGTTGGCGGGCGCAGGGAGTGGCTCCTGCGCCGCGCTGGTCAGTCTTCATCGGTGCGGGCAACCCATTGCCCGGTCCGGCCCGTCGCCCGGATCGGGCGGGCGCAGACCGGCACCGTGACCGACAGGGTCGCCGGGTGATCGGCCGGGGAAGGGTCTGGAGCGGGACCTTCCCGGCTGTCGCGACCATCAAGAGCGCCCTGCCAAGCGGCGGCTTCCGGGCCGATCCCCTGCCCCCGGGCCAGCCGCATCACCAGCGCCCCGATGACGGCGCCGGGGATCACCGGCTGGCGGTGACCCGGCCCGCTGGCCTAGCTGTCGGAGGAGTCGTGTCGCAGGTCGATGAGGTCGCGCAGGGCACCGAAGACCGCGTCGCGGCGTTCCGGCCCGATGACCGCGTCCAGATGCTTGGTGTGTTCCTGCGCTTTGACTTCCATGCGGTCGTAGGTCTCAAGCCCCTTGTCGGTCAGGAAGCTGGCGTAGTTCCGCCGGTCGTTCTCGACCCGCTCGCGGTAGATCAGGCCGCGATCCTCCAGGGTGCGCAGCGCCTTGGCGACGCTGGACTTGTCCCTGCCGATGCTCTCGCCCAGTTCGCGCTGGGTGATGCCGCGATTGTTGCGGATGATGACAAGCATGCTGAAATAGCCGGGTTTCAGCTGATCCTCGCCCAACCGCTTTGCGAAATCGTCGTAGGATGCCTCGTAGGCCAGCCGCAGGTAATGACCGACAAAATTCTGGAGAAAGCCGTAGTTCAGCTCGCGGTCGCCCTCTCGGGCTTTCCGGGGCGCCGGATCGGTCTGCTCTGATACTGTCATGGTCGAAAATTCCGAGTTCGCAAAGGTCATGTCCAGTCCTAGCCTGCGTCATCCTGCAGGTCGAGATCGCTCCATCCGATTTGGGCCATGGTGTTTTCCAGCTCACTGGCGAATTGCGCGATCAGCCGCGACGCGCCACACGGGCCAAGCGCGGCTATGGCATAGAGGAACGGGCGCCCGGCAAAGACGAAATCCGCCCCGGCGGCCAGGGCCTTGATCATGTCCTCGCCGCTGCGAATGCCCCCGTCCAGCGCCAGCGGGAAGCCCGCGGGCAGGGCGCGCCTGATCCCGGGGAGCGCGTCCAGCGGGGCGGGCGCCGAGGAAAGCTGCCGCCCGCCATGGTTGGACACCCAGACGGCGTCGACACCGGCCTCGGCGGCCTTCACCGCATCCTGCGGCGCGCTGACACCCTTGAGAATGACCTGACCGGACCAGCCGTCGCGGATCTCGCGCAGAAGCGCCCAGTCCAGACGGCCCGAGCTTTGCCCGGCCATGAGCTGCGCCAGCGACTGCGTGCTGCTGCCGCGCTCCGCATAGGGTTCGAGATTGGCGAATCGGGGGGCGCCGTGGCGGGCGGTCCGCAGGGCCCAGCCGGGATGGCGCATCAGGTCGAAGGCAAGGCGCAGTCCGGGTTTCAGGGGCAGCGCAAAGCCGTTCCTGAGATCGCGCAGCCTGCGACCGGGGCGCGGCACATCCGCCGTCACCACAAGCGTCCGGTAGCCCGCGGCCTTGGCCCGGGCAAGCAGATCGGCGGTGATCTCCTCGGATTTGCCGACATAAAGCTGGAACCATGCGGACTCGGGCGCCCGTTGCCGGAGGCGTTCCAGCGCGACGGTGGCCGGTGTCGAGGCGACGTAGGGAATGCCCGCTTGCTCGGCGGCTTCGGCCAGCAGCAGGTCGACCTCGGGCCAGGCGATGCCCGCCAGCCCGATGGGGGGAATCCCGAAGGGCAGGGCCCAGTCGCGGCCCAGAAAGCGCCGCTTCAGGGGCAGGGCGCGGTCGCTGTTGATCAACACGCGCGGCTGAAGGCACCGGGCGCGGTAGGCGGCCTCGTTGCGATCGAGACCGGCCTCGTCCCCCGCCCCGCCATCGACGAAGTCGAAGGCGAATCGCGGAAGCTTGCGCCGGGCCTGCTTTCGCAGGTCCCGGTAGGATACGACCGGGGCCATCAGCCCTTGCCCCGGCCCTTGGACAGCGGCCCCGCCGCAAACTCGCGCAGCGCGTCCAGATTCGCGCCGAAGCCCAGACCCGGCGTTTCGGGCAGCCGCAGGACATCGCCGTCACGATCCGGCAGATCGGTGAAGAGCGACCGGCCCATCTCGACCGAGATCAGGTGCCATTCGACAAGCCCGCCATTGGCCAGGCCGCCATGCAGGTGCATGTTGTGGAAGGGGAAGGCCCCGCCGTTCGCAAGCTGAACCTGATGCGCGTCGGCCATGGCCGCCACCTTCTGCCCGACGGTCAGGCCGCCGCAGATCACGACGTTGGGCTGGATCACGTCCACGGCGCCGGACGTCAGCAGATCCCGGAAGCGGAACAGCTGCCCCTCGTTCTGCCCGGCGGCAATGCGGGTGCCCCGCGCCCGCAGATTGGCAAGCTGGCGGGTGTCGTTGCCGCGCATGGGCTCTTCGAAGAAGGCGATGTCGAAGTCCTTCAGGCGGTCGTCCAGCCATTGCGCCGAGGCGGGATCGAGGCTGCAATTGGCATCGATGTAGATCTCGGCATCGTCACCCGCCGCCTCGCGCACGACCCGCACCCGCTCGATGTCTTCCTTCAGGATGTCGGACATGCTTGCGCCCGCCGCCACCCGTTTCAGGGCGTGATGGCCCACGACCATCTTCAGGCGGCGCACCCCGTCGGACCGCAGGTGGCGGGCGGCATCGGCCAGTTGCTCGCGGTCGAAAGAGCCGAAGCCGAAGGTCACGTAAAGCGGCACTTCGGACCGGGCCCCGCCCAGCAGCCGCCAGCAGGGTTGCCCGGTGACCTTGCCCAGAATGTCCCAGAGCGCCAGGTCGATCCCCGAGGCCGCGTGGCTGCCATAGCCGGTCTGTCCGCGCGGCGAGACCATCCAGTAGATTCGCTCGGCGATGGCTTCGCGGTCAAGCGCGGACATGCCCTTGAGGTCGGGGGTCAGCAGGTTGTCGATGATCGAGACGATCACTTCTTCGTCGGTGATGGCGGTGTAACCGTACCCGGTCACCCCGTGTTCGGTCTTCACCTCGATCACGCAACAGGACAATGAGGCGGCGGCCTGCGCGGGGCCGATGTCGAGTGTGGTCGGGATGTATGCGGGGTACGCGTTGATCTCGGAAATGGTCAGATTCATGGTCGTCTCCTGATGGTCTCAAATTGGTGGCACATAAAACCGTTGACATCAAGAAGGTCTCTAACCATGCTCATTTTACGGAGGTGCGGACCTGTGTCCGCCGACTATGAGGAGGAAAGTTCATGCTCATGAAAACACGACTGGCGACCGCCGCACTGGCGCTTGCGGCCGCGGCAACGCCGGCCCTCGCGGAGTTCCCCGAGAAGCCTGTCCAGTTGATCGTTCCCTTTTCCGCAGGCGGCGGCACCGATGCCCTGGCGCGCGCGGTGCAGGCCTCGATCGAGAAGAGCGACCTGTTGCCGGTGCCCGTGGCCGTCGTGAACGCCGATGGTGCGGCCGGAACGGTCGGGTCGCGTTCGGTTTTGTCGGCAGAGCCGGACGGCCACACGATTCTGCAAATCCACCAGGAAATGTTCTCTGTCTCCGCCATCGGGCGGGTGGAATATTCGCCGGAGGATTTCGAGCCGGTGATTCAGGCGACGCGGGCCTGCATGTTCGTCGCCGTGCCGAAGGAGTCGGAATTCCAGTCGATGGAAGACCTGATTGCCGCCGCCGAAGAGCGCGGGCGCGGCCTGAAGCAGGCGGATGCCATCGGCAGCGCGACGCATTTCCCCTCTGCCCAGCTGATGCAGTCCACCGATACCCGCTGGACGATTGTCCCGACGGGCGGCACCTCCAAGCGTTTCGCGGCGCTGAAGGGTGGGTTCAGCGATTTCGCACTGCTGTCGCCGCCCTGGGTCGAGCGGGGCGCCGAGGATCTGCGCGCGCTGGCCGTCGCCGGTCCCGACCGGTACGAGAGCCTGCCGGATGTGCCCACGCTGAAAGAGCTGGGGCATGACGTCGAGGCCTGCCTCATCCGGCGCTACTGGGCCCCCAAGGGCACACCCGAGGATGTGATCGCGGTGCTGGCGGACGCGATCGAGGCGGCATTGAACTCTGACGAGGTGCAGGCGCATATCGAGTCCTCGGGCGAAGAGCGCGCGATCCTGCGGGGCGAAGAGCTGCGGGATGCGGTCGCCAGGGAATACCAGTCGTTCCTTGATGTGGCCGACGTGGTTCGCGAAACCTCCGGCGGCTGAGGCTGCCCTTAATCACCAGGATCGGAGAGGGATTGACATGGCGGGATCGTCATTGCGGAACAACGGGTTTGAACTGACCTTTCTTCTGCTTGTTTTGCTGGCCGGAGCGGCCAGTCTGAAAGCGGGCCTCGCCATGCCCTCCTCACCCTGGGAAGCCATTGGCAAAGGCGCCTTCCCCACAGTGTTGGGGGGGCTTGCCCTTAGCCTCGGTGCGCTCAAGACCATCGAGATGCTGCTGCGGGGCGATGGGGCCGGGGCGGGCGCGCCGGGTCTGTCCTGGCGGATCCCGGCCACCTTTGTGCTGATGGCGGGCTATGTGGCGGTCCTTGCCTCGGGGGTCGTGCATTACGTCGCCTCGACGGCGCTCTTCTGCTTCCTCTTCTTCCTGCTGCTGGCGCCGGTGCGCGACATGAAGGCGGTGACGGGCCTGGCGCTGTTGTCGGCAGGCTATGCCGCCGCGGTGTTTGCCATCTTCACGCGCTTTTTCTTCATCAATCTCTAATACGGGGCGGCAATGACTGACGCTTTTCTGCATGTCCTGACAGCCGGGATGCCTTGGGTCGTGCTTGGGACCATGGTGGGCATCTTCATCGGGTCGATCCCCGGCCTGTCGGGGGCAATGATCATCGCGCTGGCCCTGCCGATGACCTATTTCATGGACGGGGCGGACGCGCTTCTGCTGCTTGTCGCGATGTACATCGGCGCGACCACCGGCGGGCTGATCAGCGCAACCCTGATGCGCATGCCGGGCACCGAAGCGGCCATCATGACCACGCTCGACGGCTATCCCATGGCGGCGGGCGGCCATCCGGCGCGCGCGCTGGGGCTGGGCATCTCGGCCTCTTTTGTCGGCGGCATGTTCGCCTGGGTCGTGCTTGCCGTGCTGTCCCCGCCGCTGTCGCATGTGGCGGTCAAGTTCGGCCCCTACGAGATTTTCGCCATGGTGGTCGTGGCGCTCAGCCTGATTGCCGCCGTGTCCCGGGGCAGCCTGCTGAACGGCCTGCTGGCGGCAGCGTTCGGGGCGCTGGTCTCGTTGCCGGGTATCGACCCGGTGTCCGGCTCGCTGCGCATGACCTTCGGCTGGCCCGCGCTCGACAACGGCCTGACCCTGCTGCCGGTCATTCTGGGCACGCTGGTTCTCAGCCAGCTGCTGGAGGACAGCGGCAGCCCGAAACCGGTGCGCAAGACCTCGGTCGAGGGCACCGCCGTCTCGATCCGGCTGCGTGACGTGTTTCACTATGGCTGGACCTATGTCCGGTCCTCGCTGATCGGGACATGGATCGGCATCCTGCCGGGCGTCGGCGGGACCACCGCCTCTATCGCTGCCTATTCCGTGGAAAAGGCCGTCTCGAAGCAGCCCGAACGCTTCGGCACCGGCGCCGAAGAAGGGATCATCGCGGCGGAATCCGCCAATAACGCGGGCACCGTCGGCTCTCTTGTGCCGCTGATCACCCTGGGGATTCCTGGGTCCGTGATCACCGCCGTGCTGCTGGGCGCGATGGTCATCCACAATCTCAGCCCAGGCCCCCTGCTGTTTTCGCAGAACGCCTTTATCGCCTATACGGTGATCGGTGGCGCCCTTGCGGCCAACGTGGTGATGCTGGTGGTCATGCGGGTCGCGACGCCCATGCTGGCCAAGCTCATGTATGTCAACAAGGCCTGGCTTCTGCCGCCGATCGTGGTGTTTTGCGTGATCGGGGCCTTCTCGGTCTCCAGCCGCTACTTCGACGTCGGGGTGATGCTGGCCTTTGCGCTTGTCGGCTTTCTGATGAACCGGGCGCGGATTCCGACAGGGCCCTTCATCATCGCCTATATCCTGACGCCGATGGCGGAAGAGAACCTGCGGTCCGGCCTTGTGATCTACGACGGCAGCTTCCTGCCCCTGCTGACCCGGCCGGTTCCGGCGGTCTTCCTTGCCATCGCGGCGGTCTCGATCGTCTGGGCGCTGGCAAGCGAGGCAAAGGCCCGCAAGGCCCCGGCGCCATGAGCCATCTTGGACTTGTCGTGCCCCCGGCAGAGGGGGCGGTGCCGCCGGAGGCCGCGCAGATGTTCCCGGATTGCCGGTTCACCGCCGCCGGTCTGGGGCTGCGCGAGATGTCGGATGCAGGCTATTCCGGCGTGATCGACGCGGTCGCGGAACGCGCCGCGACGCTTGCCGCAGCCGGGGCCGGGGCGGTTTCGCTGATGGGAACGTCGCTCAGCTTCTTTCGCGGGCCGGAGTTCAATGCCCGCCTGATCGAGACGATTGCCGCCCGCAGCGGGGTGCCGGTCACGACCATGACCCAATCGGTGATCGACGCGCTGCAGGCGCTTGGCATGGCGCGGGTTGCGGTGCTCACCGCCTATCGCGATGACGTCAACCGGATGCTCGAGGACTACCTGAGCAGCGCGGGTGTCGCGGTTGTCGGCCTGCGTTCCCTGGGCATCCGCCGGATCGCCGAGGTCAAGGATCTTGGCCCCGAGCGCTTGCTGACCGAGGCCGGGGCGCTGTGGCAGGACGCGGGGGAAGCGGACGGCATCCTGATTTCCTGCGGTGGCCTGCGGATGGCGGGCGTCGGCGATCCGCTGCGCCGCCGCACGGGTGTGCCGGTGGTCAGCAGCGCCGAGGCGGGCATCTGGGGCGCGGTGCGCCTGCTGGACCCGGATCTGGCCGGACCTGCGGAAACGGTTTTCAAGGCCCCCAAGTGGCCGGATCTTCACATATGACAGGAGGCAAAAACATGTCTGATCCCTACGGTATCTTCATCAATGGCGAGCGGCGCGCAGCCGTTGACGGCGCAACCTTCGAGCGGCGCGACCCCTTCACCGGCGCGGTTGCCACGGTCGCGGCAGCCGGTCGGAAGGCCGATGTCGATCTGGCCGTCGAAGCCGCCGCCGCCGCCTTTCCCGGCTGGTCGGCCACCGGCCCCTCGGCCCGGCGCGCCATCCTGTGGAAAGCGGCGGAACTGCTCGAGGCGCGGTCCGAAGAGCTGGTCGGCATCGGCATCGCGGAAACCGGCGCAACCGGGGGCTGGCTTGGCTTCAACATGATGTTCGCCGCCAAGGTGCTGCGCGAGGCGGCGTCTTCGACCACCTTCCTGACCGGCGAGATCATCCCCTCGGACAAGCCCAAGAACCTTGCCATGGGCATGCGCGAGCCGATCGGCGTGGTTGTCGGCATGGCGCCCTGGAACGCCCCGATGATCCTTGGCGTGCGTGCGGTCGCGATGCCGATTGCCTGCGGCAACACGGTGGTGCTCAAGGCCTCGGAAATGTGTCCGCATCTGCACGCCGCCATCGGCGAGGTGCTGAGCGAGGCCGGGCTGCCCAAAGGTGTCCTGAACATCGTCTCTCATGCCAAGGAAGACGCCCCCGAGGTTGTCACCGCGCTGGTCGAGCATCCCAGCGTCCGGCACATCAACTTCACCGGCTCCACCCGGGTTGGCCGGATCATCGCCGAAACCGCGGCGCGCCACCTGAAGCCCGTGCTGCTGGAACTGGGCGGCAAGGCCCCCTTCGTCGTGCTGGATGACGCGGATATCGAAGGCGCGGTCAACGCCGCCATCTTCGGGGCCTTCATGAACCAGGGCCAGATCTGCATGTCGACCGAGCGCGTCATCGTCGATGAGAAGATCGCCGAGGCCTTTGCCGCGCGCTTCGCCGAACGGGCCGCCGCTCTGCCCCATGGCGACCCGCGCGGGCAGGTGGTGCTTGGGTCGGTGATCGACCGCTCGACCGTCGACCGTGTCTCGGCGCTGATCGATGACGCCGTCGCCAAGGGCGCGACGGTGCGCGCCGGTGGCGCCCCGGCAGAGGGCACCGTCATGCCCGCAACCGTGGTGGATGGTGTCACCCCGCAGATGGACCTGTTCCGCGAAGAGAGCTTCGGCCCCGTGGTCTGCGTCGTCCGGGCGCGCGATACCGACCATGCGGTCGAACTGGCGAACGACACGGCTTACGGGCTGTCCTCTTCGGTCTTCGGCACAGAGATGACCCGCGCGATGTCGGTGGCCCGGCGCATCCGGGCCGGGATCTGCCATATCAACGGCGCAACCGTTCAGGACGAGGCGCAGATGCCTTTCGGTGGTGTCGGCGATTCCGGCTATGGCCGGTTCGGCGGCAAGGCGGGGATCGAGTCGTTTACCGAACTGCGCTGGGTCACGATGGAAGATCCGCAGCAGGGATATCCGTTCTGATGTCTGAAAAAGAAATCGGGACCGAGCATCCCGACACCGACCGGCGCGACGAGGCGCCGGTCATCAATGCGGGCGGGGCGATCTTTCCCCGGCTTAAGGCGCTTGGCATCGACTATGTCTTTGCCAATTCCGGCACCGACTTTCCGCCCATCATCGAGGGACTGGCAGAGGCCGAGGCCAGCGGCGTCGACCTGCCGAAGGCGCTGGTCATTCCCCACGAGCACGCCGCTGTCAGCATGGCACATGGCTACTGGCTGGTGTCGGGCAAGGCGCAATCGGTGATGCTGCACACCAATGTGGGCCTGTCGAACGGCGCCACGGGCGCGATCAACGCCGCCTGCGAACATGTGCCGATGATCCTGATGTCGGGCCGCACCCCGGTGACAGAGGGAGAGCGGTTCGGGGCACGGACGGTCCCGATCGGCTGGGGGCAGGAAATGCGGGACCAGACCGCTCTGGTACGCGAGTCCTGCAAATGGGACTACGAACTGAAGTACCCCGAGCAGATCGGCGGCCTGCTCGACCGCGCCTATGCGATCTCGAACTCGACCCCCCGGGGGCCGGTCTACCTGTCGATCCCGCGCGAGGTGCTGTGCGAAAAGACGAAGGCCGAGGGTCTCGAGGCGCCCTGTTCCATGGCCCCGGCCATTGCGGCCCCCGATGCAACGGCGCTGTCGGAAGCGGCGCGGATGCTGGCCGAGGCCAAGGCGCCGCTTGTCATCGCGCAGCGCGGTGCCGGCGACGAGGCGAGCTTTGCCGCCTTTTCCCGCTGGGCCGAGGACTGGGGCATTGCCGTCAGTTCCTGGTGGGCGACCCACCTGGCCATCCCCACCGGTCATCCCTGCCACGTCGGGGCGGACCCCGGTCCGTGGCTTGCAGAGGCGGATGTGGTGGTGGTGCTGGATTGCCTCGCGCCGTGGTGGCCGGACAATCATCCGCCCAACCCCGATGCGCGGATCATCCACATCGGCCCCGATCCGCTGTTCTCGCGCTACCCGGTGCGCAACTTCCGCTCGGACCTGTCCATCGTCGGGGAAAGCGCGACAACCATCCCGGCGCTGATTGCGGCCATGGAGGGGCTTCCGCGCGATCAGCAGATGCTGGAGCAGCGCCGTGCCAGGCTGGCAGAGGCCTCGGCGGCGGTGCGGCGCGGGATCGACGATCTGTCGACGCACGCGATGCACGAGGGGTTGACCAAGGCGCATGTGGGCCGCGCCCTGAGCAATGCGCTCAAAGGCCTGAAAAGCAGCGTGTTTTCCGAACTGGGTTGCCCGCTGGGCCCGCTCGAGCGGCAGGACCGCAATTCCTGGTTCCAGGAACCGCATTCGGGCGGTCTTGGCTGGGGCTTCCCGGCGGCGCTTGGCGCGCAGCTGGCGGAACCCGACCGGGTGGTCGTGGCGACCATGGGGGACGGGTCCTACATGTTCTCCAACCCGACGGTCTGCCACCAGATCGCAGAGGCGCTGGAGCTGCCGGTGCTGGTGCTGGTCCTGAACAACGAGGAATGGGGCGCCGTCCGGGCATCGGTGACCGGGCTTTATCCAAAGGGCGAGGCGTCGCGGGCCAACCGGATGCCGCTGACGGCCTTGCAGCCCAGCCCGGACTTCAGCCTGACAGCCCGGGCCAGCCGCGCCTATTCCCGGCGCGTCGAACTGGCGGCGGAGCTGGACGAGGCGATTGCCGAAGCCCTGGAGGTCGTGCGGACCGAGCGGCGCTGCGCCCTGCTGGATATCCGCATCCTGCCCGATTGAGGGCTGCGCCCGGCAATCCGCAGTGGCGTGTCCGCCGTGTCGAACGGCGGTACACCCAAGCGGCATGACAGATTGGGCGGTGAACGGTGGGGCGGGAGCGGGATTCTGGTGCCCGCTCCCGCCCCTTCGCTTTGCGGGCTTGGTGTCACGCGGCACTTGTTTGCAGGCGCGCGGTGGTTTTGGCCGAATTGGCGATTGGTTTCGGATTGCCATTGTTTCACCGGGGGTGCGCCTTGGAAAACTGCGGACTGCTTCGGCGCGACCAGACACCACGTTCCAGCGACCCTGCTGGATCTTGTCGGAACGGTGGGCAATCACGTATATGGGGATGCGAATATGTTTCGGATAAACTGCCGGACGCAGGCCGGCCTCTTGCTTTGACAGCGCAAAGTAAAATTGAGCTCCGGAATAACCGCCTGGATTCAATGACTGTGCTGCCTCAGGCAGGGTCCGGGCAATTAATCTTCTGCGCGCTGTGAAGGCCGCCAAAACGCAAATTATGCCGCCACGTTTCTGTCACCCGCCGAATGCGGCGCGTCTGCGATTAGCCGGAAGCGATACGTGAGGTTGGGCAGGAAAGGGCCTGCATTCCTCGGATGATCCAGTCATCCATCGACACCGGTGAAAGCCTCGGATGATCCAGTCATCCATCGACACCGGTGAAAGGAATAACCCCGTTCCCGGTCTGCCTTTATTCAGGATTCTCATGGCCTTATCAGGCCTTTAAAGAGCTTCGGCAGCGGGACTGTTCATCGCCGCTGCCGAAGTTCGCAATCTCAGGCCCGTCTTGCTTTCAATCCGTTGCCCGGTATCATGCCCGCGGTTTCGAGGGTCGACATCAGCTCTTTTGCCGCTTCCCGATCCTGTAGCGAAGTCGCCTCTTCCATCTGCTCGCGGCACCAGTCCCGAAGCATCTCCGCAGAGACAGCGGGCTTTGCAACCGGTTTCCGGGGGCGGCGCTCGTCCAGAGCGACGGGCGAGGCGTCATCTTCCAGCGCCTTGGCGGCCTGGCTGTCCATGAAGACATCGCCCTCGATGCCGGCAAAGGCCCGGATGCGGTCGATCCGCTCGTCGGTGCAGTCGAGCAGCGCGGCCATGGCCGAGGTCTTGCCCATCGGCTTGGTCGAGCCAACATAGTCGTAGGGCGCGCAATCCGAACGCTTCAGCACGCGGTTCATGATCGGGTCGATGACCGTCACGATGTCCTCGATCCCCGATTCCTTCGCGTATTCCAGCGCACCGGTCATCAGTTCGCAGGTGGCATAGCTGACGGAGTTGCGCGATTTTCCGCCGGTCAGCCGCTCGGTGTCGACGCAGAACCGGGTCGATTCCCACATCGTCGCGCTGCGCAGCGGCGGTTCCCCGTCGAGGATGTCCGAGAAGACATCTGCAAGCATGTGCGGTCCGGTCGTCTGCAAGGCGCGAACGCAGGCCACCACGTGCCCTTCGTCGTCGAGCCCAAGCACATAGGCCGGGTCCAGCGCGTCGAACTCGTCGATTTCCTTGCCGTCCACGACTTTGACGTCCCAGCCAAGGCGATCCCGGAACACCCGGGCGCGCAGTTCGAACATCTCGTCGAGCAGTTTGGTATAGCGGTGTCGGTTGAGACCGTCGATAATCAGGATCATTTTGACCACTCCATTCATTCCCCTGACTAATGGAATAGAGTGAGAGGCGGGTTCCTTCTATTAGGGAAACCCCTTAGTCGATTTTTTCGAGGATATTCGGGGTCTTGGTCAGAGGGGATGGATCAGACCCAGCCCGATGGCACGTCCGACCGCCTGTGCCGTTGTCAGGGCACCCAGTTTTGTCCGGCTGGATCGCAGGTGCACCTCGACCGTGCGACTGGAAATAGACAGGATATCACCGACGTCCTGCTGGGTTTTTCCGGCGGCAATCCATTGTAATACATCGACTTCCCGCTGCGACAGGGTCGGGTGCGTCAGCGTGGCCCCCAGCGCGTGGGACCGGATGACGTGGTCGTGGATATGCACGGCGGCGGTCTGCAATTCCGACAGGATGCTGGACTTCAGCAACTGCCATTCCCGTTCCGAACAATCCCGGGTGACACTGAACAACCCCATATCGCCGTAGGGGCCGCGCACCGGGATTGTCAGTCCCTGTTTCGAGATGCCGAAATCCCGGGCGGTCTGGAAGATGGTGTCGAAGTTCGTTTCACCGTGCAGCCGTTTCCAATCCACCGGAGCGATGCTGCGACTGGCCATCAGCAGCGTCGGGTCCTTGTACTGAAAGTTCTGCTCGACGTAGGTTTTCTGCCATTCGTCAGGATAATTTACAAACCCGTGGACGGTCTGCGCAATTGGGTCGATCCCGGCATATGCCGCGTAATCGACTTCGTGCGTCTCGCACACGGTGTCCAGGAACTGCCGAAAGTCATTCTTCGGCGAATTGCCTTTACTCAGGTCTATGACGGCCACAGGACGCTCGCAGTATCGGTTCACTCCCGATTATGCGGGATCATTCCTCATAAGCCTGATCGGGAACTAGTTGCAACGCAACCAAAAAGGAAAACGTCGCGGAACGGCACGGTTTTGACAGGGCATGATAATGTGCCGCAACCGTCCGGGTGTCGGAAAATCCCGGCAGGGGCGGCGGCCCGGACGGGGTGGTTGCGGCGGCTTCGTCCCTGACAGACGGGAAGATTTCCGGCACATGCAGGCCTAATGCCGCTGCGATGTCAAACAGTTGCCGTGCCGTCGGGCGCCATTCTCCCGCCTCGATGTCCCGGATCGTCGCTTCGGACAGACCGACCCGTGCCGCAAGCTCCTTCCGTTCCAGCCCAAGGACGGATCTGCGCGATTCGATACTCTGTCCCAGCAGGCTGTCTATTTCGGTCATCAAACGCTTAAGCTTTGGTTGAAACGGTCTGTTCGTACACCTCATTGGTTGCCCATAAGATGCGCGAAGGCAAAAATTGACGTTTGGTCATCTTTGCCGAGCAAACGCTTGCACCCCCGGATCGCGCCGGAAAGGGGCCGCGCCCCGGGGGCCGTCGCCTGCGCTTGCACCGGCCCGGAAGCGGCCCATATCTTGCTGACCGCGTTTCATGACAGGGTCGGGAAGCCGAAGATGGGATACGTCAAGACAGCGATACTGATGGCCGCGATGACCGCGCTTTTCATGGGCGTGGGTTACCTGATCGGCGGGACGGGGGGCGCCCTGATCGCGCTTGTCGTCGCTGCGGGCATGAATGCCTTCACCTGGTGGAACTCTGACCGCATGGTCCTGCGCATGCACAACGCAGAGCCGGTGCCGCCGCGCGACCGCATGGGGCTGCACGCGCTGACGGCAGAGCTTGCGCGGAACGCGGGGATGCCGGTGCCGGCGGTCTACCTGATCGACACGCCGCAACCCAACGCCTTTGCCACCGGGCGCAACCCGCAGAACGCCGCCGTCGCGGTGACCACGGGCCTGCTGCGCAGCCTCAGCCGCGAAGAGCTGGCCGGTGTCATCGCCCACGAGCTTGCCCATATCCGCAACCACGACACCGCGATCATGACCGTCACCGCGACCTTCGCCGGGGCGATCTCGATGCTTGCGAACTTCGCGCTGTTTTTCGGCGGTTCGCGCGAAAGGCTGGGTCTGGTGGGGACATTGCTGATGATGGTCCTGGCCCCCATGGCGGCGGGGCTGGTGCAGATGGCGATCAGCCGCACGCGGGAATATGCCGCCGACAAGGCCGGGGCCGAGATCTGCGGGCAGCCGCTGTGGCTGGCCTCGGCGCTGGAAAAGATCGCCATGGGCGCCGCGCGGATCGACAACCACGCGGCAGAGCGCAACCCGGCGAGCGCGCATATGTTCATCATCAACCCGCTGCATGCCCACAAGCACGACAATCTCTTCGCCACCCACCCGGCGACCGAGAACCGCATCGCGGCCCTGCGGCAGATGGCGGGGCATGGCGGGCGTGCTGCCCCGGCCCCGCGCCGCGCCGTGGCGGACCGGGGCGCCGCCCCGCGCAACCGGGGACAGGGCGGCCCCTGGGGTTAGGGGCGCAGGCCCGAGGGCCTCAGGCGGTTCCGGCGCCCAGCACGCCGGCCGCGACCAGCGCGTCGATCTCGGCCTCGCCGAAACCGGCGGTGCGCAGCGCGTCGCGGCCCCCGGCGCCCAGCTCGGGCGTCGGGTGGCGGACCTGAAGAGGCGTCTTCGAGAACTTGACCGGAAAGCCGATCATGCCGACCTCGCCGCGCCCCTCGTGCGGCACCCGCAGCACCATGTCCTGTGCGGCGACCTGCGGATCGGCCAGCGCCTCGGTGACCGATTGCACCCGGCCCGAGGGCACGCCCGCCGCGTTCAGCCGCGTGATCCAGCCCTCCTGCGTGTCGTGGGCGAGCGCTTCGTTGATCAGCGCGTTCAGCTCGGCCCGGTGCCGCAGCCGCACCTCGTTCGAGGCAAAGCGCGGGTCGGTCAGCAGGTGGCCAAGGCCCAGCTCGCCAAGGAACTTCTCGACGATCCGGTCGGTCGAGGGCGCAACGGCGATGTCGCCGTCCGAGGCCCGGAACAACCCGTAGGGCGAGGCGATCGGATGGTCGTTGCCGGTGGGCACCGGGTCGCGGCCCGTGGCCAGAGCGTTCGAGGTCAGATAGGCCAGCATCGACATCATCGACATCATCATCGAGGCCTCGACCCGTTGCGCCGGTCCGCCGTTTTCGCGCCCGCGCAGGGCCGCCACGGCGCCAAGCGCGGCATAAAGCCCGGCAACGACATCGGTGATCGGCGGCGCGGTGCGCAGCGGGCCGGTGTCGGGGGTGCCATTGGTGGCCATGTAACCCGACATGGCCTGCGCGATGAAATCGAAGGCCGGGCGGTCGGCATAGGGCCCGTCGCTGCCGTAGCCGTTGACGCTGACGACGATCAGCTCGGGGTTGATCTGGCGCAGGCGCTCTTCGGTCAGGCCCATGCGGTCGAGGATGCCGGGGCGGAAGTTCTCTGTCAGGATATCGGCGCCCGCCAGCAGGCGCTCCAGCACGGCGACGCCTTCGGGGTTGCGCAAGTCCAGCTCGACCGAGGACTTGTTGCGGTTGAACCCGGCGAAGTACCACGACAGCCCGTCGACCCTGTGGCCCTGCTTGCGCACCGGATCGCCGCCGGGCGTCTCGATCTTCACGACCTCCGCGCCCAGGTCGCCAAGGATCATCGAACAGAAGGGGCCCGAAAGGATGCGTGTCAGGTCGATGACGCGCACACCGGACAGCGGCAGGGGGGCGGGCGCGCTCATCCGGCGGCCGTCACGGTCAGCTTCGGGTCGTGGCGCTTCAGCCGGGGACCGGCCTTGAGCACCTGGCCGGGCAGGGGGCGGCCGATCTGGTCCTGAGTCAGCAGCGCCGCCCCGATCAGCGCATCAAGGTCGACGCCGGTCTCGTAGCCGCTTTCCTGAAGCAGGTAGACAAGGTCCTCGGTGCAGATATTGCCGGTCGCCCCGGCGGCGAAGGGGCAGCCGCCCAGACCACCCACGGCGGCGTCGTAATGGGTCACGCCCTCGGCAAGGCCGGTCATGACGCAGGCAAGGCCGACACCACGGGTGTTGTGGAAATGCAGGTGGATCTCCAGCCCCGGCGCCGCCTCGCGGATGGCCCGGATCGCGGCGCGCACGGTCTGCGGGGTGGCCATGCCGGTGGTGTCGCCCAGCGACACGCTGTCGGCGCCAAGCTCTTGGTAGCGGCGGGCGATGCGGGCCACCTGCTCGGGCGGGACGACACCCTCGAAGGGGCAGCCGAAGGCGGTGGCCATGCCGCCCTCGACCCCGATGCCCGCCGCCTTGAGCACCTCGAAGACCGCGCCGAACTCGTCCAGCGACTGGTCGACCGGGCGGTTCACGTTCTTCAGGTTGTGGGTCTCCGAGGCCGAGACGACCGTGTGCACCGCGTCCAGCTTGCAGGTGGCGGCCCGCTCCGCGCCGCGCAGGTTGGGCACCAGCGCGGTGACCCATGCGCCCTCGGGCCGGTCGATCCCGGCCAGCACCTCTTCGGCATCCGCCAGCTGCGGCACGGCGCGCGGGCTGACGAAGGATGTCACCTGCATATGCCGCAGGCCGCTGGCGAAAAGCGCGTTGGCGATCTCGATCTTTTTCGCGGTCGGAATGAAGGTCTTTTCGTTCTGGAATCCGTCGCGGGGACCGACCTCGCAGACGGTGATCCGGCTGCCTTCGGTAACGGGGGAAGCAGTGGCCATGAGGCTGGTCCTTTCGGTCTGGGCGGCGGGCCGCCGGTGACATGTCGCGCCATTGTTGGCAAATCACGCACAGGGTTCACCAGCGGTGTCAAGGAGCGCGGCAGCGCCCCGGACCCTGCGGCGCGCGCCGATCCCGGGAAGGCCCGGTCCGGTTTGCGGGGGGACTGCGAAAAGACAGGCCGACCCGCTCCGGCGGGACCGCCCGTTGCCGGAACCGGCCACTTTCATGCGGGCCAAGGGACCGGAACGCTTGCAAACGAACGTAACATGCCCTTTCCTCCCTTTTATCTCTGGGAGGAGTAACACATGAAAAACCTTACGATCACCTCGGCCGCTTTCGGCCTTGCGCTTTCGCTTGGCCTGTCGGCAGGCGCCCCGGCGCAGGCGGCGGAATGCATTGCCCCGTCCAACCCCGGCGGCGGCTGGGATTTCACCTGCCGCACCATCGGCCGCATCCTGACGGAACTGGAGCTTGTCGACGGCAACGTGCAGGTCACCAACATGCCCGGCGGCGTCGGCGCGGTGACCTATGCCATGGTCGTGAACGAGCGCCCGGCGGATGCCGAACTGATCGTCGCGACTTCGACCGTGGGCATCACGCAGATCGCGCAGGGCCGCTATCCGGCGCCGGTGGACGCGGTCCGCTACCTTGCGATGCTGGGCGCCGACGTGGGCGTGATCGCGGTGGACGACGAAAGCCCGATCCAGTCGCTGGCCGAGCTGACAGAGATCATGGCCAACGATCCCGGTTCCATCGTGACGGCGGGTTCGTCGGGGGCCGGTGGCTGGGACCATATCCGCCTGCTGATGGTGGCCCGCGAAGGCGGCCTTGAAAGCCTGGGCGACCTGCGCTGGGTGCAGTTCGACGGCGGCACCGATGCGGTGACGCAGATGATGGGGGGCCAGATCAACGTGGTGTCGACCGACCTGGGCGAGATCGCAGGCTTCGTCGAATCAGGCGATATCCGCATCCTCGCCGCGCTCTCGGACGAGCCGATCCCGGCTTTCCCGGACATCCCGACCGCCGCCTCACAGGGGATCGACGTCACCGGCTACAACTGGCGCGGCCTCTACACCGGCGGCGAGGTCTCGGACGAAGAGTACAACACCTGGGTCGCGAACCTCGAAACGCTCTACAACTCTGAGAACTGGCAGAGCGCGGCGGTCGAGTTCGGCCTGGTCCCGATCTGGCGCGGCGGCGAAGAGTTCGAGGCCTACGTCATGGAGCAGGAAAAGGTCATGGCGGAGATCTCGCGCGATATCGGCGTGATTGAATGACCGTCAGGATAGCCGGCGTCGCGATCTTTGTGATCGCGGCGCTTTATACCTGGTACGGGCAGGGCTACACGGCGAATTTCGGTGATGTGCTGGGGCCTGCGGTCTTTCCGGTGATCGTGGGCATCCCGGCGATGATCCTGTCGGCCTCGCTGGTGGTCTTTCCCTCGGGACAGGTCCACTGGCCCGACCGCAGCCACATGGCGCGGCAGGCGGCGGCCCTGGCGATCCTCGTGGGATATGCCTTCCTGCTGCTGCCGCTGGGCTTTCCGCTGGCGACCTTCCTTCTGATCGCCGGGCTGGGGATCGTGCTGGGTGGCGCACCGCTGAAAGCCGCGCTTCTGGGGGCGGTGATCGCGCCGGGTCTCTGGGCGCTTTTCGATCAGGTCCTTGGTCTGCCGCTGGCCTTTCTCGGGCGCTGGTTCGGCTAGAGCCGCCGCCCGTCGCCGGGCGATCCGGCGCCTACAGACCCATGGACCGCCACACCAAAGGCGACACGCCCTAGAACGCAGGACACCGCGCCACGATGGAAACCTTTTCTTTGCTCGCCCACGGCTTTGCCGTTGCGCTGACACCGCTGAATATCGCGCTTTTGTTGCTGGGCTGCTTCGCGGGCACGCTGATCGGCGCGCTGCCGGGGCTGGGCCCGGTCAACGGGGTGGCGATCCTGATCCCGCTGACCTTCGCCTTCGGCTTTGACGCCACCTCGTCGCTGATCCTGCTGTCCTCGGTCTACTTCGGCTGCATGTACGGCGGGCGGATTTCCTCGATCCTGCTGAACATCCCCGGCGACGAGCCCGCCGTGATGACCACGCTGGATGGATATCCCATGGCGCAGCAGGGCCGGGCGGCGGATGCGCTTGCGATTTCCGGCGTCGCCAGCTTTGTCGGTGCCACGGTCGCGGTGATCGGCCTGACGCTGTTCGCGCCGATGCTGGCGCGCATGGCGATCTACTTTGGCCCGGCGGATTACTTCGCGCTCTATATCCTTGCCTTCGTCACCATCGGGGGCATCGCGGGCGTCGATCCCCGCAAGACGCTGCTTTCGGCGCTGCTGGGCCTGATGATCGCCACGGCGGGGCTGGACCCGATCTCGGGCATCCCGCGCTACACCTTCAACAATTACCACCTGTATGACGGCATCGACGCGATCGTCGCGCTGGTGGGGCTGTTCGCGATTTCGGAAATCCTGATGATCCTTGAAAAGGCGGTGCGGGACCGGGCCAAGCCGATCGGCATCGACAGCTGGATTCCAGATGTCCGCACGATCTGGCGGACCCGCTGGGCGATCCTGCGCGGCTCTGTCGTGGGCTTTATCGCGGGGGTGCTGCCCGGGGCGGGGGCTTCGCTGGGGTCGGTCATGTCCTACTCGATGGAAAAGCAGGCCAGCGACAAGGACGGCACCTTCGGCAAGGGCGACCCGCGCGGGGTCGCGGCGCCCGAGGCGGGCAACAACGCGGCCTCTGGCGGGGCGCTGATCCCGATGCTGTCGCTGGGGGTGCCCGGGTCGGGCACCACGGCGGTCATGCTGGCCATGCTGATCAGCCTGAACGTCCAGCCCGGCCCGCTGCTGTTCGAGCGCCAGCCGGATCTGGTCTGGGGGCTGGTGGCCTCGCTCTACCTTGGCAACGTGGCGCTGTTGATCCTGAACCTGCCGATGATCGGGCTGTTCAGCCGGTTGATGATGGTGCCGACATGGGCGCTCATGCCCATCGTCGCGGCGGTCAGCTTTGTCGGCGTCTTCTCGATCTCGAACTCGACCTTCGATCTGGAACTGATGATCATCTTCGGCGTGCTGGGCTACCTTCTGCGCAAGCTGGACGTCAGTCTTGTGCCGCTGGTGCTGGGTCTGCTTCTGGGCGGCGACATGGAGCGCAACCTGCGCCGCGCCATGTCGATCTCGGACGGCGACTGGGGCATCCTGATCGCCAGCCCGATCTCGATCACGCTGTACCTGCTGACGGCGATGTTCCTCGGCCTGTCGGTCTGGTTCGCGCTGCGCGAGCGCCGCCGCCTGCTGGCACGGGTCGGCGGGGACTGAGCGCCGCGCCGGTCACGGGCCTGCCCCGGCGCGGGGCGGCTTCCGGCTTGTCGGGTGTATGCGCCGGACCCGTCGCCTTGGGAGCGGGGCTTGCGCCTGCCGCAGGGGTGCGGGAAAGGGGGCCGCTGGTTGGATGGGCGTTTCGGGGGTGCAGGGCGTGGTGACATGGACAGGATACGGGGCAGAGCAGCGGGCGCGGTGGCTCCGATGACCGGCATGGCAATCAGCGGCAAGACCCGCTTCGTCCTGATGCTGGGCGATCCCATCGTGCAGGTGAAGGCGCCCGCAGGTTTCGCGGCATGGGCGCGGGACACGGGGACCGATGCGGTCATGCTGCCGGTCGCTGTGCCCGAGACGGCCCTGCCCGCGACGCTGGAGGCCCTGCGCGGCTGGCGCAATTGTCTGGGCGCGGTGGTCACCTGCCCGCACAAGCAGGCGGTGGTCGGGCTGGTCGACAGCGTTTCCCCGGCGGTGGCGCTGACCGGCGCCTGCAACGTGGTGCGGCGCGCGGCGGACGGGCAGCTACACGGAGAGATGACCGACGGGCTGGGCTTCGTCGCGGCCTTGCGGGCCAACCGGTTCGATCCGGCGGGCCGTGACGTGCAGCTTGTGGGGGCGGGCGGCGCGGGCGCGGCGATTGCCCTGGCGCTGGCAGAGACCGGCGCGCGGCTGGTGATCACCGATCGCGACAAGGCCCGGCAGGCTGCTCTGATCGACCGGCTGGCGGGGCAGGGACAGGTCCTGTCCGCGCCACCCGAGGATTTTTCCGCCGCGCTGGTCTGCAACGCCACGCCTGTCGGGATGAACGGCGACACCGCCCATCCCTGGCCGCTGGAGGATCTGCCCCGGGGCTGTTTCGTGGCGGATATCGTGCCCGAACCGGCCGAGACGCCGTGGATCGTCTCGGCCCGCGCCCGGGGCCACCGGGTTCAGACCGGCCCCGAGATGGTGGCCGGGCAGATGCCCGCAATCGTCGATATCCTGATGGCGCACCGCGACAGCGCCGAGGGCTGAAGTCCCGCGCCGGGCTGCGGTCAGGGACTTGACCTCTGCCCTGCCGGATCAGACCGCCCCGGCTTTCCCCATGCCTGCAACAGCGGTCGGCGCGCCGGGCGTCACAGCCCCCAGATGCGGCGGGCGTTGCCGGACGCCAGCGCGCGGGCCTCGGTCTCCGAGACCTCGGACAGCAGGGCGCGGGTGGCGGCAACCCATTGGTCGAGCGAGGAATTCAGCGTGCAGACCGGGCTGTCAGAGCCCCAGACCACCCGCTCCCAGCCGAAGCACCCGATGACGTGTTCGGCGTAGGGGCGCAGGGTATCGAGTGTCCAGACCGGCGCGGTATAGGCGGTAATGCCGGATATCTTGGCGTTCACGTTCGGGCGTTCCGCCAGCCGCGACACCGCTGCTGCCCAGTCGTCGAAGGCACCCGCGGCGATGTCGGGCACGCCGCAGTGATCCATGACGAAGGTGGTGTCGGGGCAGGCGTCCACCAGCGCGGCGGCCAGATCCAGCTGCCGGGCCAGCATGCAGATGTCGAAGGGCAGGCCATGCGCGCCCAGCCGCCCCACATTGGCGCGGAAACGGTTCGAGGTCGACACATCGTCCGGCACCACATGCAGCACGCGGCGGATACCCTTCACCACACCCCGGTCGAGACTGTCGAGGAAGGCCTCGAAGCCTTCGTCCTCGGGCCGCGCCGAGGAAATCGCGCCCCGGATCAGGCTGCCGTCCTGCGCCATCATATCCGCGACCCATGCGTTTTCTTTGGCGATGTCGGCGGGGTCGCAGTCGACCTCCATGTGCAGGGCGCCCGAGATGCCGATGCGGCGGGCAGTGCTCTGGTAGCCGACCAGCGTCCAGTCGCGGTCCAGCGGGGGCACGTCTTTCAGCCAAGGGTAATGGATGCGTTCCCGGTCGACGAGATGCAGGTGGGTGTCGAACAGGGCAATCATGGTGTTCCTCCTTGGTGTCGCGCCAACCGGCGCGCCTTTGGTCCGGCGCCAACCGGCGCGCTTGTAGTCCGGCGCCAACCTGCGCGCTTTCTGATCTCGCGCCAAGGGGGCGCGCGGTCAGGATTGCGCCTGTTGGCGCGCGTTCCCCGAGTTCAGCTTGACTCACAAGTGAAAGTCAAGTTTAGATATAAAAGTAGCTTCTGGATATGAAAGTCCCGCCGGTCGAAGGTCCGGGGTCGCGGGATGTTCGGGACGCGAGACGGATCGAAACGGGAGGAAGACCATGACAGCCAGAATGACGGGCGCATCGCTGATCGCGCTGACGACGGTTCTTGCCACGGGCGCGCAGGCGGCGGAGTTCGACGGCGTGACCATCGACGCCAAGCTGATCGGCGGCCAGCAGTACGAGGCGCTTTACGCGCGCATCAGCGCGTGGGAAGAGATGACCGGCGCCACGGTCAACGTGATCTCGAAGAAGAACCACTTCGAGCTGGACAAGGAATTCAAGTCCGACATCGCGGCGGGCACCACGGACTGGTGCGTGGGCTCGAACCACTCGTCCTTCGCCTCGCAGTACCCGTCGCTTTACACCGACCTCTCGGAATTGGTCCCGCAGGAAACCGTGGACGGCTTCGTGCAGGCCAATATCGCGGCGGCCACGCTGGGCGGCAAGCTGGTGATGCTGCCGCGCGCGCAGTTCGACGTCTCGGCGCTGTATTACCAGAAGGACCTCTACGAGGATGCCGACCGGGCGGCAGCCTTCGAAGATGAATACGGCTACCCGCTGGCGGTGCCCGAGACATGGGATCAGGTGAAGGATCAGGCGATCTTCTTCGCCGATCCGCCGAACTTCTACGGCACGCAATACGCCGGCAAGGACGAGGCCATCGTCGGCCGCTTCTACGAGCTCGTGGTGGCCAATGGCGGTGCGCTCTTCAACGACGACTTCTCGCCCGCGTTCAACTCGGACGCCGGGAAAGAGGCGCTGCAATGGTTCGTGGACCTCTACGAATCCGGCGCGGTTCCGGCGGGCACCACCAACTACCTCTGGGACGACCTCGGCAACGGCTTCGCCTCGGGCACCATCGCGCTGAACCTCGACTGGCCGGGCTGGGCGGCCTTCTTCAACGACGCTTCGTCCTCGAAGGTCGCGGGCAATGTCGGCATGGCCCCGGCGCCCAAGGGCTCGGCCGGTGTGCGCAGCGGCTGGTCGGGCTTCCACGGCTTCTCGGTCACCGAGGACTGCGCCAACAAGGAGGCGGCGGCCTCGCTGGTGGACTTCCTGACCAACGAGGACAGCCAGAAGCTGGAAAGCAGCGCCGGGCCGCTGCCCTCGCGCACGGCGGTCTGGGAATGGGTGGCCGAAGAGGCCAAGGACGATCCCTACCGCGCCGAGGTCCTCGCCGCCTTCCAGGAGACCGCCGCGACCGCCTTTGCGGTGCCGCCGACGGAGTACTGGATCGAATCCACGAACCTGATCTACCCGGAACTTCAGGCCGCCATCCTTGGCGACAAGACGGTGGACGAGGCGCTGTCCGATGCCTCTGACGCGGTCGACGAACTGATGCAGGAAGAAGGCGTCTACTGACGCCCGAGCGGGGGCGGCATCCATCGCCCCCGCCAATCCAAGGACCAGCCCCCATGACACGTCTGAAACTGCCCCCGTGGCTGGTGCTTCTGCTGCCAGCCATCGTGATCCTTGCGGCCGTCGTAATGATACCGCTGCTGCTGTCGCTCTACTCCAGCTTCACGCCCTACAAGCTGACGCGGCCCGACAGCCTGTACAAATGGATCGGAACCTTCAACTACGAAAAGGCGCTGACGGACGCCAAGTTCTGGGCCGCCTTCGGGCGCACGGTGCTGCTGCTGACCGTGGCGCTGAACCTCGAGATGCTCTTCGGGTTGGGCCTTGCGCTGATGGTGTCCAAGGTGACGCGCGGCCAGCGCGCGCTGCGCACCATGATGATGTTCCCGATGATGTTCTCGCCGATCCTCGTGGGCTTTCAGTTCAAGTTCATCTTCAACGACAACGTCGGGCTGGTGAACAACGCGCTGCAGTCGCTGGGGATCACCGACGTCGCCATTCCGTGGCTGGTGAACGGCCAGCTTGCGATGTTCTCGATCATCTTCGCAGAGGTCTGGACCGCCACCTCGGTCTTCGCCATCCTGATCCTTGCCGGTCTCTACGCCATTCCGCAGGACCCGCTGGAGGCGGCCAAGGTCGACGGCTGCACGCCGTGGCAGAGCTTTCGCTTCGTGACGCTGCCCTTCCTGATGCCCTTCATCTACATCGCCATGGCGATCCGGTCGCTGGACGTGGCGCGGGCCTATGACATCGTGCAGATCATGACCAACGGCGGCCCCGCCCGGCGCACGGAACTGTTGTGGACGCTCATAGGACGCACCGGCTACGTCGACGCCCGAATGGGCTATGCGAATGCGATGGGGTATATCTCCATCTTCCTCGCGATCTTCTTCACCGTCTTCTTCTTCCGCAAGCTCACCGCCGCGCGGGCAGAGCTGGGCATGGGGAGCTGAGATCATGGCCAGCAATGCAACCCACCGCAATCGCCGCCGCGCACTGAAGGCGCTGCACCTCTTCGGCCTGTTCCTTGCCATGCTGGTGCTCTGCGTGCCGGGGCTCTGGATCGTGCTGAATTCTTTCCGGCCCACGGTTGAGATCATGGCCAAGCCGCCGGTCTGGATCCCGAACGAGCTGAACCTCGACCATTACCGCGCCATGTTCGGCGGGGTGGGAGAGGGCGGAGTGCCGGTGCTGACCTACTTCCGCAACTCGCTTGTCATCTCGGTCACCTCGACGGCCATCGCGCTCTTGGTAGGCATGGCGGGGGGCTACGCCTTCGCGCGCTACCGCTTCCGGGGCAAGGCGTGGATCTTCGTCGGCCTGATGTGCACCCGCGCCGTGCCCGGGGTGGCGCTGTCGCTGCCGCTGTTCATCCTCTTCGCGCGGATCGGCATCATCGACACGCATTTCGGGGTGATCCTCGCCTATGTGGCGATGAACGTGCCCTTCACGATCTGGCTGATCGACGGCTTCTTCCGGCAGGTGCCGCCCTCGCTGGCCGAGGCCGCGCAGATCGACGGATGCACGCGCTGGCAGGCCTTCTGGCAGGTGGAATTCCCGGTCGCCAAGGCGGGCATCGCCAGCGCCGGCATCTTCGCCTTCCTCACCTCGTGGAACGAATACGCGCTGGCGGCGCAGCTGACCCGCTCGGTCACGTCCAAGACGATGCCCGTGGGCCTGCTGGATTTCCAGGCGGAGTTCACCCTCAACTGGGGCGGCATGTGCGCGCTGGCGGTGCTGATGATCATCCCCGCGCTCATCCTGACCTTCCTCGTACAGAAACATCTCATTGCCGGCCTGACGTTCGGCGGCGTGAAAGGATAAGACATGGCTCAGGTCCACCTGCGTGACGTGGTCAAACGGTATGGCACCCTAGAGGTCGTCCATGCCATCAATCTCGACATCGAGGACGGAGAGTTCGTGGTGCTGGTCGGGCCGTCCGGCTGCGGCAAGTCGACGACGCTGCGGATGGTCGCCGGGCTCGAGGATATCTCGGGCGGAGAGATCGCCATCGGCGACCGGGTGGTGAACGACCTGCCGCCGCGCGACCGCAACATCTCGATGGTCTTCCAGAACTACGCGCTTTACCCGCATATGACGGTGCGCGAGAACCTCGGCTTCTCGCTGAAGATCGCCAAGCGCCCGCAGGCCGAGATCGACCGCGCGGTCGACGAGGCGGCGGGCATCCTGTCGCTGGTGCGGCTGCTGGACCGCAAGCCCGGCGCGCTGTCCGGCGGGCAGCGCCAGCGGGTCGCCATGGGCCGCGCCATCGTGCGCCACCCCGAGGTCTTCCTCTTCGACGAGCCGCTGTCGAACCTCGACGCCAAGCTGCGCACGCAGATGCGGGTCGAGATCAAGAAGCTGCACCAGAAGGTGCGATCCACCATCGTCTACGTGACCCACGATCAGGTCGAGGCGATGACGCTGGCCGACCGCATCGTCATCATGCGCGACGGCCATATCGAGCAGATCGGCAGCCCGCTGGAGGTCTTCGAGGCGCCGGTGAACACCTTCGTGGCGACCTTCATCGGCTCGCCGCCGATGAACCTGCTGGAAGGCCGCGTTCAGGGCGACACCGTGGTGCTGGCGGACGGCACGGCGGTGCCGGTGCCGCCGGGCCACCGCGTCACCGAGGGGCAGGCGGTGCAGCTGGGCATGCGGGCCGACAACATCATGCCGGTCGGCCATGCGCTGCCCGCCACCGGGCCGGTGGCAGAGATCGACATGGCGGTGACGCTGACCGAACCGCTGGGCACGGAAACGCTGCTGTTTGCCGAACTCGCCGGGGTCGAGGTGCAGGCCAAGATGCTGAACCCGCGCCCGGTTCAGGCGGGCGAGCGGATGCGCTTCCAGATCATGCTGGACAAGTGCCACGTCTTCGACGCGGCCTCTGGCGCCGCGCTGAGGGGGTAGGCCATGGCCCGGATCACCCACGCGCGTGCCTTCATGGTGGTGCTGGAGCCCAAGGTTCTGCGCACCGACGCCATCCAGTCCTTCAAGGCGCAGGAGACGCTGTTCGTTGAACTAACGGACGCCGATGGCGCGACCGGCATGGGCTACAGCTACACCATCGGCGACGGGGGCCCCTCGGTGCTGGCGCTATTGCAGCACACGCTTCTGCCGCGCCTGATGGGGCAGGAGGGGGATGCCATCGAGGCGATCTGGCGCGACCTCCTGTTCTTCAGCCACGCGACGGCGGTCGGGCCGATCATGGCGCTGGCCTTGGCGGCGGTGGACACGGCGCTCTGGGACCTGCGCGGGCATCGCACTGGCCTGCCGCTGCACCGGCTGGCGGGTGGGGCCAAGTCCCGCGTGCCCATGTACACCACCGAGGGCGGCTGGCTGCACATCGCCCCCGAGGCGCTGGCAGAGGACGCCCTTTCGGCGCAGGCGCAGGGCTTTCGCGGCTCCAAGGTCAAGATCGGCAAGCCCTCGGTCGCGGGCGATGCCGCGCGGTTGCAGGCGGTGCGCAAGGCGGTGGGCGACGACTACGAGATCATGACGGACGCCAACCAGTCGATGACCGCCCCCGAGGCGCTGCGCCGGGTGCCCATGCTGGAGGCGCTCAACATCGGCTGGTTCGAAGAACCGCTGCCCTCGGACGACATCGCGGGCCACGCGCGCCTTCAGGCCGGGTCACGTGTGCCGGTGGCGGTGGGCGAAAGCCTCTATTCCCCCGGCCAGTTCGCCGATTACATCGCCGCCGGGGCCTGCGGCATCGTGCAGGCCGACGTGGCGCGGGTGGGCGGAATCACGCCATGGCTGAAGGTCGCGCATCTGGCCGAAGCGCATAACCTCGCCATCTGCCCGCATTTCCTGATGGAGCTGCACGTCAGCCTCGTTTGCGCCGTTCCCAATGCGCCTTGGCTGGAATACATCCCGCAGCTCGACGACATCGCCGCCCCCATGGCCCGCGACGGCGGCGAGGCGCTGGCGCCCGTGACGCCGGGGCTGGGCATCGACTGGGACCGCGACAGGCTGGCGGCGCTGACCACCGAAGGCAGCGCCTTCGAGACACGGGAGGGATAGATGCAACGACACGGACAACTCATCGGTATCGGGGCCGAGGCCATCGCCGAATACAAGGCGCTGCACGCCGCCGCATGGCCGCAGGTGCTGGAGACGATCACCGCCTGCAATATCCGCAACTACTCGATCTTCCTGAAAGAGCCCGAGAATCTGCTCTTTGCCTATTTCGAATATCTGGGCGAGGATTTCGCGGCTGATATGGCCCGCATGGCCGCCGACCCGGTGACGCAGCAGTGGTGGGACTGCTGCAAGCCACTGCAACGCCCGCTGGAAACGCGGGCTGACGGCGAATGGTGGGCCGAACTGAACGAGGTTTTTCATCATGACTGAGACCCTGAGACAAAGCGTCGAGATGCCCGAAACCGTCACGCCCGTGGTGGTCTTCGGCTCCGGCTCGATCGTGACCGACGCGCATCTGCCCGCCTACCGCGACCTTGGCGTGCCGGTGGCGGGGATCTACGACCCGGACCACGCAAAGGCGGCGGAGGTCGCGGGCCGGTGGGACACCCGCGCGCTGAGCACGATGGCGGAAGCGACGGGGCAGGGGGATGTGATCTACGATCTCGCCGTGCCGCCCGCCGCGATCCCCGGTATCCTCGAGGCGCTGCCCGAGGGCGCCATCGCGATCATCCAGAAACCGCTGGGCGCCGATCTGGCCGAGGCCGACGCGATCATCCGCATCCTGCGCCGCAAGAACATCCGCGCCGCCGTGAACTTTCAGCTGCGCTTCGCCCCCATGAGCCTTGCCCTGAAGGATGCGGTCGCCAAAGGCCTTCTGGGTGAGATCGTGGATTTCGACGCATGGCTGGCGCTGGACACGCCCTGGCATCTCTGGGAGTTCCTGCTGAAGCTGCCCCGGGTCGAGATCCTGCTGCACTCGATCCATTACCTCGATTTCGTGCGCGACCTGATGGGCAACCCGCAGGGCATCCATGCGCGCACGGTGGGGCATCCGTCCTCGACCGTGTCGAACACCCGCTCGACCATGATGCTGGACTATGGCGAGCGGGCCCGCTGCGCCCTGTCGATCAACCACAACCACGCCTTCGGGCGGCAGTTCCAGGCCTGCGAGTTCCGCATCTGCGGCACCAAGGGCGCGGCCTACATGAAGCTGGGCGTGAACCTCGACTACCCCAAGGGCGAACCGGACGAATTGTGGCTGAACACCGGCGACGGCTGGCAAGAGGTGCCGTTGCAGGGCAACTGGTTCATCGCCGCTTTCCATGGCCGCTTTGCGCAGGTCCAGCGCTTCGCCGCCGGGCTGGACGAAGCGCTGGAGGGCTCTGCCGAGGACGCCTGGCACACCATGGCGCTGGTCGAGGCCGCCTACGACAGCTCTGCCACCCCCATGCACCCGATCAAGGAGGCCCCGGATGCTTGAACAGGTCACATATTACGAGGATTACCAGATCGGTGAGGGCCGCGAGACCGTGGGCCGCACCATCACCGAGACCGATTTCGTCGTCCACGCGGGCCATTCCGGCGACTTCTTCCCGCACCACCTCGACGCCGAGTTCTGCAAGACGCTGTCCTTCGGGCAGCGCATCGCCCATGGCACCATGGTCTTCACCATCGGCGTCGGTCTGACCGCGACGATCATCAACCCGGTGGCCTTCTCCTACGGCTACGACCGGCTGCGTTTCGTCGCGCCGGTCTTCATCGGCGACACGATCAAGAGCCGAGTGGAGATCATCGGCAAAGAAGAGATGCCCAAGCGTCCCGGTTTCGGGCGCGTGACCGAGCGGCTGACCGTGACCAAGCAGGGCGGCGAGACGGCGCTGGTCGCCGATCACATCTACATGGTGGAGATGCGCGGATGACCGGGCCTTTCCTTCTGCTGCACGCGGCCGACAATGTGCTTGTGGCGCGCCGGGCCGCGCCCGAAGGGGCGGAGGTCGCGCTGGACAGCGGTGCGGTGCGGCTGACGCGCCCGGTCCCGCTGGCGCACAAGATCGCGCGTCACGCCATCGCGCAGGGCGACACGATCCTGAAATACGGCCTGCCCATCGGCACCGCGACAGAGGCCATCGCGCCCGGCGATCACGTCCACGTGCACAACATCCGCTCGAACTACACGCCGACCCATGCGCTTCAGGACGCGGACGGAGTCAGCGCCGGGGTGGCGCAATGACCCTGACCGGCTATCCCCGCGCGGACGGGCGCAAGGGCATCCGCAACACGGTCGTCGTGGCCTACCTTGTGGAATGCGCGCATTTCGTCGCCTCGAAGGTCGTCGTGGGCTTTCCCGACGACGACGTGCAGCTGATCGGCTTTCCCGGCTGCTTTCCCAACGAATACGCCGCCCGGATGATGGAGCGGCTCTGCACCCATCCCAACGTCGGCGCGGTGCTCTTCGTCTCGCTGGGCTGCGAGAGCTTCGACAAGGTGCGCGCCTCGAACGCGGTCGCCGCATCGGGCCGCCCTGTGAAGACGCTGGTGATCCAGAAGGCGGGCGGCACCATGTCCACGGTCGAGGCGGGCCGGGACTGGGTGCGCGGCGCGCTGGCCGAGATCGGCACGCAGGCGCGCGTGCCCATGGACGTGAGCGAGCTGATCGTCGGCACGGTCTGCGGCGGCTCTGACGGGACGTCCGGCATCTCGGGCAACCCGGCGGCGGGTCGGGCCTTCGACCTGCTGGTGGGGGCAGGCGCGGCCTGCATCTTCGAGGAAACCGGAGAGCTGATCGGCTGCGAAGAGATCATGGCCGAGCGCGCCGTCACCCCCGAACTGGGGCAGGAATTGCGCGCGTCCGTGCAGAAGGCAGAACGCTACTACGCGACGCTGGGCTACGGGTCCTTCGCGGCGGGCAATGCCGCCGGGGGGCTGTCGACCATCGAGGAAAAGAGTCTCGGCGCCTACGTCAAATCCGGCGAGTCGCCCATCAGCGGACTGATCAAGCCCGGCGACATCCCCCCGCGCGGCGGCCTGTATCTGATGGACGTGGTGCCGGACGGCGACGTGCGCTTCGGCTTTCCCAACATCTCGGACAATGCCGAGATCGTCGAGATGATCGCCAGCGGCGCGCATCTGTCGCTGTTCGTGACGGGGCGCGGGTCGGTGGTGGGCTCGGCCATCTCGCCGGTGGTGAAGATCTGCGCCAATCCCGACACCTACCGCGCGCTGGCCGACGACATGGACGTCAACGCGGGCGATATCATCGAAGGCCTGCGCAGCATCGACGCCGTGGGCGAAGAGATCCGCGATTTCGTGCTGGCGGTGGCGGGCGGGCAGCAGACCCGGTCCGAGGCCATGGGGCACCGGGAATTCATCCTGACCTACAAGACTTTCGCGCCGATCGGGCCGGCCTGCCTGCCCGCCGCGTAACCAAGGAGACAGACGTGAAAAGACTGGACGGCAAGACCTGCGTCGTGACGGCGGCGGGACAGGGCATCGGACGCGCCACGGCAGAGCGGCTGGCGGCAGAGGGCGCGCGCGTCATCGCCACCGACATCAACGAGGCGGCGCTGGCCGAGCTGAACGCCATCGAAGGGATCGAGGCGCACAGGCTGGACGTGCTGGACGGCGCGGCGATCACCGCCTTCGCCGAGGCGGTCGGCCCGGTGGACGTGCTCTTCAACTGCGCAGGCGTGGTGCACAACGGCACCATTCTGGAGGCCAGCGAGGAGGAGTGGGACTTTGCCTTCGACCTCAACGCCAAGGCCCAGTTTCGCATGATCCGCGCCCTGCTGCCGGGGATGCTGGCGAAGGGCGCGGGCTCGATCATCAACATGTCCTCGGTCGCGGGGCCGGTGACCGGGCCGGTCAACCGGCTGGTCTATTCCGCCTCCAAGGCGGCGGTGGCGGGCATGACGCTGGCGGTGGCCAACGACTACGTGACGCAGGGCATCCGCTGCAACGCCATCGCGCCCGGCACGGTCGACAGCCCCTCGCTGCACGAGCGCCTGCGCGCCACGGGCGATTATGACGGCGCGCTGAAGGCCTTCATCGGGCGCCAGCCCATGGGCCGCATCGGCAAGCCCGAAGAGGTCGCCGCGCTGGTGGCCTATCTGGCCGCCGACGAAAGCGGCTTCACCACCGGACAGGTGCATGTGATCGACGGCGGCTGGACCGCCTGACAGGAAGGAAGACAGACATGAAATTCGCACGTTACGGCGCACGCGGCGCCGAGAAACCAGCCCTGGTCGAGGCCGACGGCACGCTGCGCGACCTCTCGGGCCATGTGAACGACATCGCGGGCGATGTGCTGACGCGGCTGGATGCCCTGCGCGACATCGACCCGGCCAGCCTGCCCGTGGTCGAGGGCACGCCCCGTCTGGGCGCCTGCGTGGGCCGCACCGGCAAGTTCATCTGCATCGGCCTGAACTACGCCGACCACGCCGCCGAAAGCGGGCTTGAGGTGCCGCCAGAGCCGGTGATCTTCGCCAAGTACACCTCTGCCATCTGCGGGCCGAACGACCCGATCCTGATCCCGCGCGGCTCGGACAAGACCGACTGGGAGGTCGAGCTGGCCTTCGTCGTGGGCAAGAAGGCCAAGTATGTCTCCGAGGCCGATGCCATGGACCATGTGGCGGGCTTCTGCGTGGTCAACGACGTCTCCGAACGCGCCTACCAGATTGAGCGCTCGGGCCAGTGGTCCAAGGGCAAGTCCTCGGACAACTTCGGCCCCACTGGCCCCTGGCTGGTGACGCCGGACGAGGTCGGCGACTTCGACGCACTGCACATGTGGCTCGACGTGAACGGCGAACGGGTGCAGGACGGATCGACCGCGACGATGGTCTACCGGGTGCCCTTCCTGCTGTCCTACCTGTCGCAGTTCTTCACGCTGGAGCCGGGCGACATCGTTTCGACCGGCACGCCTCCGGGCGTCGGGCTGGGCTTCAAGCCGCCGCGCTACCTGAAGGCGGGCGACGTGGTGGAGCTGGGCATCGAGGGCCTCGGCACGCAGAAGCAGGTCTGCCAGAACGATACCTGAGCCCCGCGCGGGCATTGGAAAGGCGCGGCCTGTGCGAGCCGCGCCTTTGGTGTGTCGGACCGCCTTCGCCAAGGGTGCAGGTGGACCGGCGCCTTGACAGCATGCCTCTGGCAGATTTCTATTAATCTTTTTATTTTCATATACTTGCGTATCATAGTTCAATTGCCGTCTCAAGTTTTGCAGTGCGAATGACCATCATGGTAAAGAAGCGCGCAACATTGGTCTGGTCACGGAACAGCCGGTCGCAGAGCGCGTCGAACTCTTCCATGTCACGCAGGCCCAGCATCAGGACCACATCCGTATCGCCGGTCACGGCATAGGCCTGGGACACGGCCTCTTCTTCAACTGCCAGATTAAGAAAGCGCCGCATGTGCTGCTCACCATGGAGTTTTAGCTCGACTGTCACCAGCGCTTTCAGGCCGCGCCCGGTCTTGGCGGGGTTCAGAATTGCCACCACGCGGTCAATGATCCCCGTCTTGCGCAGCCGCCGCACCCGGCGCAGGCAACTGGACGGCGACAAGCCGACCTCCTCGGCAATCTCCACATTCGTTCGCGAGGCATCCCGTTGAAGAAGGTTCAGAAGCTTTCTGTCGATCCGGTCCATATGTGCATCCCCGCTGTTGGCGGCACTGTGCAATAAAATTGCATATTCATGCAATCTTTGACCGCAAATGCCAGTGGCCTGAGGTATCAGACCAGAGCCATCGCAAAGGAGTGCCCGGATGTCGTTTCTCTCAACTGTCCTGCATAAGACGCGGGAAACGCTGGGACTCTATTATGTCCTTGCCCGGATCACGATCCCGGTGACCATCGCGGCAGAGCTGCTTTCCCGCATGGGCGTCATCGAGGCCGTCGCCCCCGCATTTGCGCCGGTCATGAGCCTTGTGGGGCTTCCGCCAGAGCTGGGGCTGGCCTGGCTGACCGGCATGGTGGTCGGGATCTGGGGTGCGGTTCCGCTGGTTTTTGCGCTTGTTCCGGTATCCTCCCTGAGCACGGCGGATATCACGGTCTTCTCGGCGCTTCTGCTCTTCGCGCACGCCCTGCCGATCGAGCAGAAGATCGTCCAGAAGGCCGGTCCGGGCATGACTGCCACGACGCTGTTGCGCGTTGCCGGTGGCCTGCTCTACGCCTATCTGCTGCACCGGGTTCTGGCGGCCACGGGCTGGCTTTCGGCGCCTGCCGACCCAATCTGGATTCCGATGAACGCCCCGGACGACTGGGTCGCGTTCTTCATCGGCCTGACAGAGACCATGATCTCCATGCTTGTCATCCTTGTGGGTCTCACCTGGGCTCTGGATCTGCTGAAATACACAGGGGTGCTGGACCTGATGATGTGGGCGCTGGCGCCGATTCTGCGCCTTGCCGGGGTCCGCCGCGAGGCGGGCCACCTGACCGCCGTCGGCCTGTTCCTTGGCATTTCCTACGGCGGCGGCCTGTTGATCCGCGAGGCGCGATCCGGCGCCGTGTCTCCCCGGCAGGTTTTCGTGTCCTGCGTCTTCATGGGGTTTGCCCATAGCGTCATCGAGGACACGATGGTCGTCCTGGCGCTGGGGGCCGACATCGGCGGGGTTCTCATCGGGCGGATCGCCTTTGCCCTGGCCGCAACCGCCGCCATTGCGGCCCTTGTGCGCGCCATGTCCGATGAGACCTTCTTTTCCTGGTGCTTTTGGAAGGCAGAGACAGTCACGCCCCAGAGATGATCTGGGATTATCCCATTATAATGGGTGGTTGCCGGGTATAGCATCAGCATAACATGAGGGTGGGCCGGGCCTTGCCCGGCAAGCGGTCCGCCTTCGCGCACCGCGCCTTCGGTGCATTGCGCGGCGTCCCGTGTCTTGCGGTTGTCAGGAGCGGCGCCGGACGCTTGGATATGGTCGGCATGTTCCCTGACATGTCCGGCGGTGGAGGCCTGTTGATCCGCGAGGCGCGATCCGACGGCCTTTTCGGCCCTTGTGCGAACCAATTCCGGCGAGATCTTCTTTGCAGGTTCCAGTGAAATCCAGTGACCGTTGCGACTTACTGGGTTCAATGAAAAATGACATAAATATAATATGTTATGACGCTCACTTGTGGCGATACATAAGCGCTAGATGCGCAAATCTACACCCAGCACCCGCCTGCCTTCGCGGGCTGCACCCGTGGCGCCTTGCAGGGCGTCCTGTGCTGGGGCCACTAGATTTCTGACCTGCGCTGAAGAAAAGGCGGGCCGGGCGCAGACTCCCCCCCTGGGGCCTGTCTGCCGGCGCCTTGGCCTCCTTACCAGCCGGTATCCAGCAGCGCGTTGGCGTCGCCGAGCGTCGGGGCAGCGGTGCTGGAGGACGGGCGCTGCCCGTCGATGCGCAGGGGCAGACGTGTGGTCTGCATCCGCACCGCGTCGCGGGCGATTTCCTGCGTCATATCAAGTGTCTGTAGGACGCCGCTGTCCAGCACGCCGTCCCAGTCCATCACCGGCGCGGCCCAGATATCGGCCTCTATGAAGGCCTGCATCCAGTGCTCGGTGGGCCGGGTCAGCAGGCGCTCGGCAAGGCCCGCCTTGATCTCGTCCCGGGCGGCGAAGGCGTCCCTGGTGGCGATTTCGGCGGGCAGGCCGGTCATCCGCGCCAGCAGCTCCAGCTTGCCCATGGCGATGGCCACATGGCCGTCGGCGGTCTGGTAGACACCATAGGGCGCAGCCAGATAGGCGTGCGCCGGGTTGTTGGCAGAGCGCACCGGCGTGCGGCGGCCATCGTTCAGCCAGGTGGTCAGAAGCTCGAACTGAAGGTCGGCCAGCACCTCGATCAGCGAGGTCTCGACATAGCCGCCGATGCCCTTCACCGCCCGCCGGTACAGAAGCGCCAGAACCCCCTGCGCCAGCGCGGCGCCCGCCAGCACGTCGGCGATGGGCAGGCCCATGGCCACCGGCCCGTCGTCGCGCCCGCCCGACAGCCACATCACGCCGGACCGTGCCTGCGCCAGAAGATCCTGCCCCGGCAGGTCGACCCATGGCCCGGTGGCGCCGTAGCCGGTTACCGTGCCGTAGACCACCTTGGGGTTCATCGCCTTCACCGCCTCGTAACCAAAGCCCAGCCGGTCCATGACCCCGGGGCGAAAGTTCTGCAGGATAACGTCGGCGCCCTCGGCCAGCCCGCGCAGGCGGTCGCGGTCGGCCTCTGACTTCAGGTCCACCGCGACGGAGCGCTTGTTGCGGTTGATGGCGTGGAAGATCGTGCTTTCTCCGCCGATCTTGGTGTCGGTCAGGTACAGGTAGCGCGACAGGTCGCCCTGTCCGGCGCGTTCCACCTTGACCACCTCGGCGCCAAGGTCGGCCAGTTTCAGCGCGCAGTAGGGACCGGCGAGGAATTGCGAGAAATCGAGGACTTTGAGCCCTGCAAGCGGCAGATCGAGCGTCATGCGGGAAAGCTTTCGAGGAAACGGGCATGCAGGGCGCTCAGCGCGCTGTCATGCGTTGTCTTGCCGGTCAGGGCGTCTAGCAGGATGTGAGAGGCCTCTTCCTGAAACCCCATGTAGCCGGCGTGACGGGGGCGCAGCCACGCGGCCTCGTGGCTCATGCGGGTCTGGTGGTAGGCATTGCCAGTGCGGGCGTTCACCGCCGCGTCGGCCCATGCCAGCGCGTTGCCCGGCTGGCCGTTGTTGGCGGTATAAAGGCCCGACTGCACCCCGGCAGAGGCGACCCACAGCGCGAATTCGGTGCAAAGTTCGGGATGCTCCGTGCGCGCCGAGACCGCCAGCCCCGTGCCGCCAAGCGCCGAGCCCAGCGGCCCTGACAGACCCGCCGCCGGGATGTCGTGGAAGGACAGGCGGTTCGGGCGATAGCCCTCCTGCGCGTAGGGCGCGTAGAGGTAGGTGAAGGGGATCATCGCCGCGCGCGATCCATCGGCCAGCGCGTCCAGCGCCGCGATCGGGTCCATGCCGTGGCAGGCGGGGTCCACGGCGTCGGAGAGCGCCTGCAGCGCCTCCATCGTGCGGCCCCCGTTCGCGGGGTCGAGGGCCGTGTCGCGGCTGACCGGAAAGGGCGTGCCGAGGTTGGCCATCAGGGTGAAGAAGCACATCAGCACATGCGGCGGGCGCAGCGGCAACAGCACGCGGCCCGCGCGGGCCTCTGCGATCACGGCGGAGAGGTCCGTCAGGGAGGCGTCGCACAGGTCCGGGCGGATCGCCTGCACCTGACAGGCGGCATCCACCGGCAGCGCCCATTGGTGGCCGCCGTAGAAATAGCTGTGGAAGCTCTTGCCCACTGTCTCCGAGGCCAGTTGCTCCAGCACCGCCGGGTCGCCGTGCCGGTCGATGGGCAGCAGGCAGTTGTGGGCCACGACCTCGCCGACGTGGGGGTGGTCGATGATCATCAGGTCGTAGGTCGCGGCCAGTTCGTCCACCGGCGTGCTTTCGAACCCCTGAAGCGAGCGTTTGTCCCAGTCGATCCGAACATGCGGATGGCGGCCCCGGAAGGCCGCGCTGGCGGCCACCAGCGGGTCGTAGCCCCGCGGGTCGGACCAGGTCATGCCCCTGAGCGTGCGTGTTTCGGCCACGGTTGTCCTCCTCTTTCCGGCAGGATAGCGTCGCGCCTTCACAAGTAAAAGCAAATTTTATATTTAGAGAATTCAGGTCCGGCAGTTGTCAGCCCGGCGCGCAGGCAGATAAGATACGCCGACCAGAGGCCGCGATTTCGCGGGCAGGAGCACAATGAAAACCAAGACCGCCGATGTCCGGCAGGATGACGATAAGTACCGCGCGCCCGCCCTGTCCAAGGGGCTTGATATTCTCGAGCTGCTGGCCTCCAGCGCCGAGGGGCTGACCCAGATCGAGATCGCAAAGCAGCTGGGCCGGACGACGTCAGAGATCTTTCGCATGCTGATGGTGCTGCGGCAGCGCGGCTACGTGGACCTCTATGCGGACGACGACCGCTATCACCTGACAACGCGGATGTTCGAGTTGGCCCACCGGCATCCGCCGACCCGGCGGCTGACCTCGATCGCCGGCGAGGCCATGCAAAGGCTAGCCGATCAGGTCAACCAGTCCATGCATCTCGGGATCATCCATTCGGGCCGCGTGCTGGTCATTGCGCAGGTGGATTGCCAGGACAACAACGTGACCTCGGTGCGGCTGGGGGCGCATATCCCGATCTTCGAGACCGCCTCGGGCCGGGTGCTGGCCGCCTGGATGGAAGAGGACAGGCTGAAAAGGCTGGTCGGGGATGCGGGGCAAGAGCCGCGCGACAAATACAAGGCCTTCATCGATGACCTGCCCGCCGTGCGGGCGGCGGGCTACTGCGCCCAGCCCTCGCTGACCATCGAGGGGGTGCAGAACATCTCTGCTCCGATCTTCGATTTCCGTGGCGGGGTGATTGCCGCGGTCACGATCCCCTTCGTGCACCGCCTGACGGGAACCTCCGCCGCCTCGGCAGAGGATTGCCGCGCCCGCCTTGTGGCGATGGCCGCCGACATCTCGCGCAGGCTGGGTGCCGGGGCGGCGCTGGACGACACGGCGCAGCCGGGTTGACCGGGATCGGGCCGGACCGGGGAACCATCGGGGGACCGGTCACAGCAGCGTTTGCCTTTGCTGTCGGTCCGACGATCTTGATCACCGAGTTCACGGTGACGACAACAACCTGAAAGATCGGTTGTCACCGGGGAACGGGACACCGTCGATGAAGACTGTATCCCGGTTTGTGGCCATGACTGGAGAGGTCCCTTCACCGCGCCATGGGCAGGGCGGGTGAGGCGGGAACCGGCCATCGCTGTCCCCGTCTCACCGCTTCCGGTTCAAGGGTCGCTTGCGGCGCATTGCAAGAGGGCTTCGCCCTTCCCCACATCGCTCAGCGTGGCAGTCCCGCCCTTTGTCCACCATTCGTAGTGCCCGGACACGTAGCGCGCGCCGGAGGCCGCGACCACGTTGACGAATACACGCTGGCCGCCGTCCACGGGAACCAGCGCCAGTACGTCGGTGGCCGAGGTCAGGTAATGCACGTTGAAGGGGTGCGTCGCATCGCAATCGTATTCCTGCGTGCGGATCATCATGTCCCGGGATTCGAAGCCCAGCGAAAACGAGACCTCCGCCGATGCGGCAGTGGCGCATACCGCGGAAATCGCTACGATTGATCCAAAACGCATAAGACATCCTCTCGTCCAGTCCGGCGCGACCCTTCCGGGCCGCTGCTCGTGGACACCGACAGTATCGCGCCTTGGTACGGCGGGAAAGGCCGCCAAGCGGCTGCGCCGCCGTCCGGCGCGATGCCCCTTCCGCGCGGCGGTCGAAGCGGCTTGAGGTTGACCTGCGGGCATGGTCTCTCTTTGCGCGATGTGCCGCACGCGGTCAGGAGGAGCCAGATGCCCAGTTTGAACGAAGTCGCGGCCGGAGAGGGGCTGGCCGAAGCGCGGATTCTGGTTGTCGACGACGAGCCGGGCATGCGCCATTTCCTGACCAAGACCCTGCGGCCGCTCTGCGCGGCGGTCGATGAGGCGGAGGATGTGGTCACCGCGACCGAGCGCCTTGGCGCAAGGCACTACGACGTGATGATCCTCGACAACATGATGCCCGGCCAGAAAGGCATCGACTGGCTGGTCAACCAGCAGCGCGAGGGCGGCACCACGGATACGATCCTGATCACCGCATATGCCGACCTGCAAACCGCCATCGACGCGTTGCGGGCGGGGGCCACCGACTTCGTGCTGAAGCCGTTCCGCTCGAACCAGATCATCAACGCGCTGCGCCGCTGCATCGAGATGGCCCGGCTGCGGCGGGAAAACTGGTTGCTGCGCCGCGAACTGGAAAATGCGCTGCCGGGGCGGCGGCGGCGGCGCGAGCTGGTGGGCAACTCCCCGGCCATCGAAACGGTGAAGGCGCTGCTGGACCGGGTGGCGCAGGTTTCGACGCCGGTGCTGATCACCGGCCAGTCGGGAAGCGGCAAGGAGGTGGCGGCGCGGCACCTGCATGCGCGTTCGTCGCGGGCGGGCGGGCCCTTCGTTCCGATCCAGTGCGGCACCATCCCGAACGACATGATCGAGCTGGAGCTGTTCGGCCATGCCGCCGGGGTGGTGCCGGGGGCGGTGGGCAGCCGCGAGGGGCTGCTTGCCTCCGCCGGGGGCGGCACGGTCTTCCTGGATGAGGTCAGCGAGCTTGGCCCCGGCGCCCAGCGGGCGCTGTTGCGGGTGCTGGAGGACGGGGTGATCCGCCCGGTCGGGACCGAGCGGGCGGTGCAGCTTGACGTGCGCTTCGTCATGTCAACGACCCGTCCTTTGCGCGCGGCGGTCGAGGCGGGGCGTTTTCGCGAGGACCTGCTGTTTCGGATCAACGTGATCGAGGTCGAGATGGCGCGGCTGAGCGACCGTGGCAATGACGTCTGCGATCTGGCCGAACTCTTCCTGCAGGAGATCGCCGAAACCATGCAGATTACGCCGCCCGAGCTGACCGCCCCGGTCCGCGCGGCCCTGTTGCGGCACGACTGGCCCGGCAATATCCGCGAGCTGCGCAACTTTATCGAACGCTCGCTGATATTCGGCCGTTTCCAGCTGGAAACGCTTGACGCCGACGAAGAGACCCGGCCGATCACATCGCTGGAAAACCTCGAGCGGCGGGAAATCCTACGGGCGCTTGACCTGCTGGGCGGCAATCGCAGCGAGGCGGCGCGCCAGCTTGGCATCTCGCGCAAGACCATCGACCGGAAATGCGCCGCCTGGGGCCTGTGATATGCGCTCGCTGTTTACCTCCGTCCGCATGCGGCTTCTGGTGCTTGCGCTTCTGCCGATGCTGGTGCTGCTGCCCCTGCTGCTGGGCGGCGCCGTCTGGCGCTGGTCGGGCAAGGTCGATGCGCTGCTGGTCAACAAGGTCACGGGTGACCTGACGATCGCCGACCAGTACCTCGCCCGGCTGGTCAACCGGTCGGGCGAGCGGGTCGACGCCGTGGCCCGCTCTGCCGTTTTCCGCGACGCGCTGCGCGAGGGGACCACCGAGGCCTTCCTTGACAGCGAGCGGCAGCGGCTGGGGCTGGATTTTCTCTACCTTGCGGCTGGCGATGGCGCGCCGCTGGGCTTTGCGGCGGCAGACTGGCCGGTGATCGCCGAGGCCATCGAAGGCCGGGCCAGAAGCGCGGTCGACATTTTCAGCGCGCGCGAACTGGATGCCGTGAACCCGGCTCTGCCGGGCCGGGCGCAGATCCCGCTGGTGCCCACCCGCGCCGCCGTTCCGACCGACCGGGATGCGGAAACGCGCGGGATGGTGATCCATTCCGCCGCGCCCGCGACCCTGCCCGGCGGCGCGCCGGGGGCGCTGGTCGGAGGCCTGCTTCTGAACAGCAACCTCGATTTCATCGACACCATCAACGCCCTTGTCTACCGCGAACAAAGCCTGCCGCAGGGCTCTCAGGGCACCGCAACGCTGTTTCTGGAGGACGTGCGCGTCTCGACCAACGTGCGCCTGTTCGAGAACGTCCGCGCGCTGGGGACACGGGTTTCGGCAGAGGTGCGCGCGCAGGTGCTGGGCGAAGGCCGCACATGGCTGGACAGCGCCTTTGTCGTCAACGACTGGTATGTCTCGGCATACGAGCCCATCGTCGACAGCCGGGGCGACCGGGTAGGCATGCTCTACGTCGGGTTCCTAGAGGCGCCCTTCGTGCAGGCCAAGCGCAACTCGATTGCCGCGCTCATCGTGGCCTTCCTGCTGATCGCGGCGCTTTCGGTGCCGGTCTTCCTGCGGTGGGCCGGGCATATCTTCCGGCCACTCGAACACATGACCCGCACCATCGCCCGCGTCGAACAGGGCGACCTTTCGGCCCGCAACGGGACGCGGTCCGAAGCCGGGGAAATCGCCCAGGTCGCGGCGCATCTCGATCACCTGCTGGACCAGCTTCAGGCCCGGGACCGGGCCCTGCGGGACTGGGCGGAAAGCCTTGAAACAAGGGTCGAGCAGCGCACCGCCGACCTGCGCGATGCCAACCGGCGGCTGGAGCGCACGACGGAACGGCTGATCATGTCGGAAAAACTTGCCGCGGTGGGCGAGATCACCGCCTCGGTCGCGCATGAGATCAACAACCCGGTGGCGGTGATCCAGGGCAACCTGGACCTTGCCCGGAACGAGCTGGGCGCCGCCGCCGATCTGGTGCATGAAGAGTTCCGGCTGATCGACGATCAGGTTTACCGGATTGGCGTCATCGTCTCGAAACTGCTGCAATTCGCCCGACCGGAAGAGTTCTCGGGCGCCGCAGACGCGCTTGATCCGGGCGAGGTGGTGCGCGATTGCCTCGTGCTGACCCGGCACCAGCTGGAGGGCGCGGGCATCGCGCCACAGCTGGCGCTGGAGCCGACGTCGGCGGTGCGGATCTCGCGGACCGAGTTGCAGCAGGTCATCGTCAACCTCGTGCTGAATGCCGCCCACGCCATGCCCGATGGCGGAACGCTGACCATTGCGGTCTCGGGCAGCGGTGATACCGTGCGCCTCGTCATACAGGACGAGGGTGTCGGCATGCCGCCAGAGGTGCTGGCCCGCATCTTCGACCCGTTCTACACGACCAAGCTGGCCCGGGGCACCGGGCTGGGCCTGTCGATCAGCCAGCAACTGGTGTCGCAGGCCGGCGGCCAGATCTCTGCCAGTTCCGAACCCGGAAAGGGCAGCCGCTTCGAGATTTCCCTGCCCGCGGTTGATCCGGCGTGAATGGACAGAATGTCCCAATCTATTGCGGTTACCCCGCGCGCGCTGGACGGATTGTCCCGATTGCCCGCAATTCACCCCTTGCCTGACAGACAAGATGTCCATGTAAGTACTTGATATATATGTAAAAAATTCTTGACAGCAAACTTCCCCCGGCCTTTGCTCCGGCTGCGGCATGCCAGCGCATGCTGCTCGGGGGGCTGCGAAATGGAGGTCGCTCTTCCCGGTTGCGCGCCAAGGCAAACCAAACCTAGGGAGGACAATCCATGAGCAACGCAGCTGGCGGGGCGCTGGGGTTTCTGTACAAGAGCCACATCGTCGCCAAACCCGGATACAACCGCTGGCGGGTTCCGCCGGCATCCATCGCCATTCACCTTTGCATCGGGTCGGTCTACGCGTGGTCGGTCTTTAACCCGCCGCTGACCCGTGAGCTGGGCGTTGTCGCCTCTTCCGCCGAGGACTGGAGCCTCAGCTCGGTGGTCTGGATCTTCTCGGTCGCCATCGTGTTTCTCGGTCTCGCGGCGGCCTTCGCAGGCAAGTGGCTCGAAGAGGTCGGTCCGCGCATGGTCGGCGTGGTTGCGGCCTTTCTCTGGGGCGGCGGCTTCATCATCGGGTCCTTCGGCATCGCCACACATCAGCTCTGGATGCTTTACCTCGGTTACGGGGTGCTGGGCGGCTGCGGGCTGGGCCTTGGCTACGTCTCGCCGGTCTCGACCCTGATCCGCTGGTTCCCCGACCGCCGGGGCATGGCCACCGGCATGGCGATCATGGGCTTTGGCGGCGGCGCGATGATCGCCGCCCCGGTCAAGGGCTGGCTGCTCGACATCTTCGAGCGCGCGCCCGAGTACCTTGGCACCTCCGAGGCCGTGCAGACGGTGGTCGACGGCGGCAGGCTCTTTGCCGAAACCGCTGCCGGGCGCGTCGAGGTCGTGATCGCCAACGCCGCACAGGCGGCGGAACTGGGCGGCGCGGCGGGCGTCTACGTTGTCGGCACCGGCAGCACCGGCGCCGCCGAGGTCTTCCTGACGCTGGGGATCGTCTACTTCATCGTGATGATGATCGCCGCCTTCCAGTACCGCGTGCCCGCACCCGACTGGAAGCCCGAGGGCTGGCAGCCCAAGCCCGCCGCAAAAGGCATGGTAAGCGACAACCACGTCCACATCGACCAGGCGCTGAAGACCCCGCAGTTCTGGCAGCTCTGGGTCATGCTCTGCTTCAACGTGACCGCCGGGATCGGCGTGATCGGTGTGGCCAAGACCATGATGACGGAGATTTTCGGCTCGGTCATGCCGCTGGTCGTGACAGCCGCCTTCGCCTCGACCTACGTGTTGATGATCTCGGTGTTCAACATGGTGGGCCGGTTCTTCTGGGCCTCGACCTCGGATTACATCGGGCGCAAGGCGACCTACATGTGCTTCTTCGTTCTGGGCACGCTGCTGTACCTGTCGATCCCCTACTTCGCCAGCGCCGTGGCGACCAATCCGTCGCTGATCTATCTGGTCGGTTTCTACGCCGCGACGATGATCATCTTCTCGATGTATGGCGGCGGCTTCGCCACGATCCCGGCCTACCTGGCCGACATGTTCGGCACCATGCATGTGGGCGGCATCCACGGGCGGCTTCTGACCGCATGGTCCACGGCAGGCGTGCTGGGGCCGCTGGCGATCACCTCGCTGCGCCAGATGTCGGTGACCAGCGCCATCGAGGATCTTGCCGGAAAGGTCGATCCGGCCACCTTTGCCGAGACCTTCGGCGCACCGCTGACGCAGCTTGAACAGCTTGTCGCGGCCAAGACGGTGACCATCGCGCGGCTGATGGAAATCGCGCCCGAGGGCACGATCGACCCGACCCCGTCGCTGTACAACACGACCATGTACTGCATGGCGGCGCTGCTGGTGGTGGCCTTCTTCGCCAACCTCTTCATGCGGCCGGTGAAGGAGCATCACCACCACGACGAGCCCGAGCTTCAGGCGGTTCCCGGCGAGTGATGCACCGCCCGGGACGCGCCATCGCAGCGGCGCGCCCCGGGCTTGATCGGGCAACGGATCTGCGGCAACTCCTATCAAAACGCCGATTCGGGATCGAAAATACCTATCATGCTCGACAAACTTGAAATGTTCATCGCGCTTGCGCGCGAGCGGCACTTTGGCCGCGCCGCCGAGAGCCTGAACCTCTCGCAACCCACGCTTTCGGCGAATATCAAGCAGCTCGAGGAGATCCTCGGCACGCAACTGGTGTTTCGCGGCTCGCGCTTCGGCGGGCTGACGCCCGAGGGTCAGAGCGCCCTGAGCTGGGCCCGCCGGATCGTCGCGGACTCGCGGCAGATGCGCGACGAGCTGCGCGCCAAGCGGCACGGGCTGGCAGGCGAAGTCCGGCTCGCGGTGATCCCCACGGCACTGACCTGGGCGGCCAACCTATCGTCCGAATTCAGCAAGACGCATCCGCGCGTGCGCTTCACCATCCTGTCGCGTACCTCGCGCGAAATCCTTGCCATGCTGGAGAACTTCGAGGTGGATGCGGGCATCTCCTACCTCGACAACGAACCGCTGGGCCGGGTCGACACGCTGCCGATCTACCGCGAGGATTACATGGCGGTCTGCGGCACCGGCCATCCGCTGGCGCAGGGCAAGCGCGCCAGCTGGGCCGATCTCGACGGTATCCCGCTGGCGCTGCTGACCCCGGACATGCAGAATCGCCGGATCGTCGACCAGCGACTTGCCGAGGCCGGCGCGAGGGCGGGCCCCTGCATCGAGTCCAACTCCATCGTCGTCCTCATCGCCAGCGCGCTGGCGGGCAAGTGCGTGGCGATCCTGCCCACCGACATGGCCCGCTTCCTGGCCACCGGCCATGACCTGGTGCTGCTGCCGCTCGACGCGCGCGGGACCGGGCACAGCGTCGGGCTGATCCTGCCGCACCGCGACCCGCGCACGCCGGTGCTGGAGGCGCTCAACCTCAAGGCCGAGGTGCTTGCCCGCGACGGGCAGCGGCTTCCGGGCGCTTGATCGGAAACCCAAATCGCCCCACGGGACAGCTTTATTGATCCGCGTCCTCCCGGCATCCGATGGTATGCGAAACGGAGGACGCATAGCCATGCAAACAGCCATGCCCGATTCTTTTGCCGATGAGATCGGCGGGATCATCACCGAGTACGCGACGCTCGAAGGGCCGCTGCTGCCCATGCTTCACGCGATACAGGAAGCCTGCGGCTGCGTACCCGCCGAGGCCCATGCCCCGATCTGCGAGGCGCTGAACATCAGCCGCGCCGAGCTGCACGGGGTGATCTCTTTCTACCACGATTTCCGCGATGCCCCGACCGGGCGGCACGTGCTGAAGATCTGCCGCGCCGAAGCCTGCCAGTCGGTCGGAGGCGTGGCGCTGGGTGAGGCGGTGCTGGAAAAGCTGGGCACCGGCTGGGGCGGCACCACCGCTTCCGGCGCTGTGACGGTAGAGCCGGTCTATTGCCTTGGCCTTTGTGCCTGCGGCCCGGCGGCCATGCTTGACGGCAAGGTGATCGGCCGCGCGGACGCGGGCAAGATCGATGCCCTTCTGGCGGAGGCAGGCGCATGATGCATATTCGCGTTCCGATGGACAGCGCCGCCAAGGCGCTGGGGGCTGACGATGTGGTCCGCGCGCTGGAAAGCGCCGCCAGGGCCGCCGGGGTAGAGATCGCCGTGACGCGCACCGGCTCGCGCGGGATGGTCTGGCTGGAGCCGCTGGTCGAGGTCGAGATCGACGGGGTGCGCCACGGCTACGGCCCGGCACTGCCGAGCGATGCCGCCGCGATCCTCGACGGCTCTTCCTCCAAGGCGCTCGGCCCGGTCGAAGAGCTCGACTGGATGAAGCGCCAGACCCGTCTGACCTTCGCCCGCTGCGGCGTGATCGACCCGCTTTCACTGGCGGAATACGAGGCCCACGGCGGCCTTGTCGGTCTGCGCCGGGCCGCCGCGATGAGCGGGCGGGAGATCGTCGAGGAAGTGAAGGCTTCGGGTCTGCGCGGCCGCGGCGGTGCGGGCTTTCCGACCGGTATCAAGTGGCAGACGGTTCACGATGCGGAAGGCCCGCAGAAATACATCGTCTGCAACGCCGACGAGGGCGACAGCGGCACCTTTGCCGACCGGATGATCATGGAAGGCGACCCCTTCTCGCTGATCGAGGGCATGGCCATCGCGGGCCTCGGCGTCGGTGCCACGCGCGGCTACGTCTACCTGCGCTCGGAATATCCCGATGCCATCGCGGTGATGCGCCGGGCGGTAGAGCTCGCCCGGGCGGGCGGCGTTCTGGGGGCCGATGTGCTGGGCTCCGGCCAGGCCTTCGACATGGAGATCCGCGAAGGCGCGGGGGCCTATGTCTGCGGCGAGGAAACCTCGCTTCTGAACTCGCTGGAGGGCAAGCGCGGCGTGGTCCGCGCCAAGCCGCCGCTGCCCGCGCTGGAGGGCTTCCTCGGACGCCCGACGGTGGTGAACAACGTCATCAGCCTGGCCACCGTGCCGGTGATCCTTGAAAAGGGCGCGCAGCATTACGCAGATTTCGGCCTTGGCCGGTCGCGCGGCACCGTCACGCTTCAGATCGCCGGGAACGTGGCGCGCGGCGGATTGTTCGAAACCGCCTTCGGGCTCAGCCTCGGCGAGGCGGTCAACGAGATCGGCGGCGGCACCGCCTCGGGCCGCCCGGTCAAGGCGGTTCAGGTGGGCGGCCCGCTGGGCGCCTACATGCCGGTCGAGAAATTCGACACGCCGCTGGGCTACGAGGAATTCGACGCGGCGGGCGGGCTGATCGGCCATGCCGGTCTGGTGGTCTTCGACGACAGCGCCGACATGCTGGCCATGGCCCGCTTCGCCATGGAATTCTGCGCGGTCGAAAGCTGCGGCAAGTGCACGCCCTGCCGGATCGGCTCGATCCGCGGTGTCGAAACGCTTGACCGCATCGCCGCCGGAGACCCCTCGGCCCTGCCGCTGCTGGAAGATCTCTGCGAGACCATGAAGGACGGCTCGCTCTGCGCCCTCGGCGGCTTCACCCCCTATCCGGTCATGTCGGCCGTGCGCCACTTTGCCGACGATTTCGCCACCTCGAAGGAGGCAGCCCAATGAAAGACTTCATCATCCCGTGGAACGACGCCGACATGGGCACCCCCGCCCGGCAGGGCGCGCCGGTCACCCTGTCCATCGACGGCTTCGCCGTCACCGTGCCCGAGGGCACCTCGGTGATGCGCGCCGCCGCCGAGGCCGGGATTTCCGTGCCCAAGCTCTGCGCCACCGACAGCGTCGAGGCCTTCGGCTCCTGCCGGCTTTGCGTGGTCGAGATCGAGGGGCGGCGCGGCACGCCCGCCTCCTGCACCACGCCGGTGGCCGAGGGCATGGTCGTCAACACCCAGTCCTCCAAGGTTCGCAAGATCCGCAAGGGCGTGATGGAGCTTTACATCTCGGACCACCCGCTTGACTGCCTGACCTGCTCGGCCAACGGCGATTGCGAATTGCAGGACATGGCCGGGGCCGTGGGCCTGCGCGGCATGCGCTACGAGTCGGGCGAAAACCACTACGCCCCCTCGCTGGCCGGAATGCTGTCCAAAGGCGACCGCCGGGCCCGACAGCCCGAGGGCGAGGCCAACCCGCATTATATCCCGGTCGACGACAGCAACCCCTATTTCACCTACGACCCCTCCAAGTGCATCGTCTGCTCGCGCTGCGTGCGGGCCTGCGAAGAGGTGCAGGGCACCTTCGCGCTGACCATCGAGGGCAGGGGCTTCGACAGCCGGGTTTCGGCGGGCGGTCCGCTGGACAACTTCCTGGCCTCGGACTGCGTCAGCTGCGGCGCCTGCGTGCAGGCCTGCCCGACCGCGACGCTGCAAGAGAAGTCGGTGGCCGAGATGGGCACGCCCGACCGCTCGGTGGTGACGACCTGCGCCTATTGCGGTGTCGGCTGCTCGTTCAAGGCAGAGCTTCAGGGCGACGAACTGGTGCGCATGGTGCCGTGGAAACACGGCAAGGCCAACCGTGGCCACTCTTGCGTGAAGGGGCGCTTCGCCTATGGCTACACCAGCCACAAGGACCGCATCCTGAACCCGATGATCCGCGACAGCGTGAATGACCCCTGGCAGGAAGTGTCCTGGGAAGAGGCGCTGAGCTTCGCCGCCAAGCGGATGCGCGGGCTGCAGGAGAAATACGGCCAGAAATCCATCGGCGTCATCACCTCCAGCCGCTGCACCAACGAAGAGACCTTCCTTGTGCAAAAGCTGGCCCGTGCCGTCTTCGGCAACAACAACACCGACACCTGCGCCCGGGTCTGCCATTCGCCCACCGGTTACGGGCTGGGCCAGACCTATGGCACCTCTGCCGGGACGCAGGACTTCGACTCGGTCGAGCAGACCGACGTCGTGGTGGTGATCGGCGCCAACCCGACCGACGGCCACCCGGTCTTCGCCTCGCGGCTGAAGAAGCGGCTGCGCGCCGGTGCCAAGCTGATCGTGATCGATCCGCGCCGCATCGACCTGGTGAAATCGGCCCATATCCGGGCCGCCCACCACCTGCCGCTGAAGCCGGGCACCAACGTCGCCGTGGTTTCCGCGCTGGCGCATGTGATCGTCACCGAAAAGCTCTATGACGAGGCCTTCATCCGCAGCCGCTGCGACTGGGAGGAATTCGCCGAATACGTCGACTTCATCTCGGCCGAACGCCACAGCCCCGAGGCCACCGAGGCGCTGACCGGCGTGCCCGCCGAGACCCTGCGCGCCGCCGCCCGAACCTATGCCGGTGGCGGCAACGGGGCCATCTACTACGGCCTCGGCGTGACCGAGCACAGCCAGGGCTCGACCACCGTCATGGGCATCGCCAACCTCGCCATGCTGACCGGCAACATCGGCCGCCCCGGCGTTGGGGTGAACCCGCTGCGCGGCCAGAACAACGTGCAGGGCAGCTGCGACATGGGCAGCTTCCCCCACGAGCTGCCGGGCTACCGCCATGTGAAGGGCGCCGAGGTGCGCGATGTGTTCAAGCAGGCCTGGGGCGTCGAGATCGACCCCGAGCCGGGGCTGCGCATCCCCAACATGCTGGACGCCGCCGTGGATGGCACCTTCAAGGGCCTCTACTGCCAGGGCGAGGACATCCTGCAATCGGACCCGGACACCAAGCATGTGGTCGCCGGGCTGGCAGCGATGGAATGCGTCATCGTGCATGACCTCTTCCTGAACGAGACGGCGAACTACGCCCATGTCTTCCTGCCCGGCTCCAGCTTCCTGGAGAAGGACGGCACCTTCACCAATGCCGAACGTCGCATCAACCGCGTGCGCGAGGTGATGAAGCCGCGCAACGGCTATGCCGACTGGGAGGTGACACAGCTTCTGGCCAATGCCATGGGCGCGGGCTGGCACTACACCCACCCGGCCCAGATCATGGAAGAGATCGCCGCGACAACGCCCAGCTTTGCCGGGGTGGATTATGCCCTGCTCGAAGAGAAGGGCTCGGTCCAATGGCCCTGCAACGAGGCCAACCCCGACGGCACGCCGCTGATGCATGTGGACGGTTTCGTGCGCGGCAAGGGGCGGTTCATGATCACCGAATACGTCGCCACCGACGAAAAGACCGGGCCGCGCTTCCCGCTGCTGCTGACCACCGGGCGCATCCTGTCGCAGTACAACGTCGGCGCGCAGACGCGCCGCACCGCCAACAGCGTCTGGCACGAGGCGGACGTGCTGGAGGTGCACCCGCATGACGCCGAGAACCGCGGCCTGAAGGATGGCGACTGGGTCAAGCTGGCCTCGCGGTCCGGCGAGACCACGCTGCGGGTGAAAATCACCGACCGGGTCAGCCCCGGCGTGGTCTACACCACCTTCCACCACCCCGACACGCAGGCGAACGTGATCACCACCGACTTCTCGGACTGGGCGACCAACTGCCCGGAATACAAGGTGACGGCTGTGCAGGTCAGCCCGTCGAACGGGCCGACCGACTGGCAGGAGGACTATGCCGCGCAGGCCGCCCGCTCGCGGCGCATCGAGGCGGCGGAATGAGCGGTTTGCGCGCCTTCACCAGCGCCGCCGGGGCAGCCTATCGGGCGGAGGGCCGCACAGCGGTCCACCGCAACCTGCCCGAAGAGCTGCCGCTGGCGGTGGTCTGCAACGGCTCCAGCTTTGCGGTGATGATGGCCACGCCCGAGGATGTAGAGGACTTCGCACTGGGGTTTCTGTACACCGAAGGGGTGATCGCCGGGCCGGAGGAGGTCGAGGGCCTCGAAGTGGTGCGGCATCCGCAGGGTCTGGAGGCGCGGCTCTGGCTGCGCGAGGACCGGGCCGAGGCGCTGGCCGCCCGCCGCCGGGCGATGGCCGGGCCGGTGGGTTGCGGGCTGTGCGGGATCGAGAGCCTCGAGGCCGCCGCCCGCGCGGTGCCCGACGTGCACTCGGACGCGCGTTTCACCGCCGCCGAGGTGGGCAAGGCCACCGAGGCGCTGCGCGCCTGCCAGCCGCTGCACGACCGCACCCGCGCCACCCATGCGGCGGGGTTCCTGCGCCCCGGCGCGGGCATCGTGATGGCGCGCGAGGATGTCGGGCGCCACAACGCGCTCGACAAGCTGATCGGTGCGCTGCTGCGGGCCGGGATTTCCCCCGCCGAGGGCGCCTTTGTCATGACCTCGCGGCTGTCGCTGGAACTGGTGCAGAAATGCGCCGTCGCCGGGGCGCCCGCGATGATCGCCGTTTCCGCCCCCACCGCCTCGGCCCTGCGGCTTGCCGATGCGGCGGGCATCGCCCTTGTCGCCTTTGCGCGCGGCACGGGTTTCGATATCTACACCCACCCCGACCGCATCGCCGAGGAGGCCTGTCATGTCGCCTGAAAAGATGGTCCACATGGCCAATCAGATCGCCACGTTCTTCAAGACCCAGCCCGGTGCCGACGCCTCTGACAAGGTGGCCGAGCACATACGCGACTTCTGGGAGCCCCGGATGCGGGCGCAGCTGAGGGGTTATGTGGGGCAGGGGGGCAGCGGCCTCGATCCGGTTGTCCTCAAGGCGTCCGAGCTGATCTGAACGCCGTCATGGCAGGACTCGCGTCTGGCGCGGTCCTGTCGCCGCTGCCGTACAACCCCACGCCCGGCAGCGGGGCCTTATCTCTGCCACCGCCCACCCGGCGCGGCGTCGATCATGGCCCGCGCGGCGGGCTTCCCGGACCCGATGTCTGAAAGCACAGCCAAGGGTTCGGGGACCGGCGCATAGCCGATCCCCTGCCAGACCGGCGCCCTTCCGACCCGGCAAGCGGTCGTCGCGCGCCGGTTGGCGCAGGCGTCACTTCAGCCCCGGGGTGCCGTCGAACTTCTTTTCGAGATCGTCCCAGCAGTCGATGTAATCGTCCTGCAGCGGCGCTTCTTTCCCGGCGAACTCGGTCAGGTGCTGGGGGAAGCGGGTCTCGAACATGAAGGACATGGTATTGTCCAGCTTGCCGGGCTTCAGCTCGGCGTTCGACGCGCCCTCGAAGGCGTTCTTGTCCGGTCCGTGCGGCAGCATCATGTTGTGCAGTGACATGCCGCCGGGGACGAAGCCCTGCGGCTTGGCATCGTACTGGCCGTAGATGTTGCCCATCAGCTCGGACATGATGTTCTTGTGGTACCACGGCGGGCGGAAGGTGTTTTCCGCCACCATCCAGCGCTCGCGGAACAGCACGAAGTCGATATTGGCGGTGCCGGGGACGCCCGAGGGCGCGGTCAGAACCGTGAAGATCGACGGGTCCGGGTGGTCGAAGAGGATCGCGCCGACGGGGCAATAGTCGCGCAGGTCGTATTTCACCGGCGCGTAATTGCCATGCCAGGCCACCACGTCCAGCGGCGAATGCCCGATGGCGCAGCGGTGGAACTGCCCGCACCATTTGATCGTGACGGTGCTTGGCGCGTCGCGGTCCTCGAAGGCGGCCACGGGGGCCTTGAAGTCGCGCGGGTTGGCCATGCAGTTGGCGCCGATCGGGCCACGGCCGGGCAGTTCGAACTTCTGGCCGTAGTTCTCGCAGACGAAGCCGCGCGCCGGGCCCTCCAGAACCTCGACCCGGTAGACCAGCCCGCGCGGGATCACGGCGATCTCCTTCGGCTCCAGGTCGATGATGCCCAGTTCCGTGGCAAAGCGCAGCCGCCCTTCCTGCGGCACCACCAGCAACTCGCTGTCGGCACTGAAGAAGTAGTCGTCCGTCATGCTTTCGGTGACCAGGTAGATATGGCTGGCCATGCCCACCTGCGTGTTCACGTCACCGGCGGTGGTCATCGTCCGCATCCCGGTGATCCAGGTCAGCGCCGCGTCGCCATGCGGCACCGGGTCCCAGCGATACTGGCCCAGAGAGGTCACGTCCTCGACCACGTTCGGGGCCGATTTCCAATAGGGCACGTCAATGCGTTGATACCGGCTGGAATGCTTGACCGAGGGCCGGATGCGATAACACCAGGTCCGTTCGTTCTGGTGGCTTGGCGCGGTGAAGGCGGTGCCCGAAAGCTGTTCGCCGTAAAGGCCATAGTTGCATTTCTGCGGGCTGTTCATGCCCTGCGGCAGGGCGCCGGGCAGGGCTTCGGTCTCGAAGTCATTGCCGAACCCCGGCATGTAGCCGGGCGTTGTCGTGCGACCGTCGGCCTGGATCAGACCCCTGGGTTCCATATCGTTCATGACGCGGTGTCCTTTGTGCAGCAATGCCGCGCGCGGTGGCGGTTCTTCGCCGCGCGCGGGGTGGTTCCTCTGGCCCTGTCCGGCCCCTCGGCCTGCGGCCCAGGGGCCTGTCTCGGCGCCTGCGCGGCGCGCGACTGGCCCAGGGCTATCCCCGGTCCGACCCCGCCCATGCGCCTGACCGTGGCGGCCTGCCCGCCGCCCGGGGCGGCGGCATCGGCAGAGGGCACGCGGCCCTCGTCAAGGGTCAGGCAGCGATCCCCCTTCGGCCCCTGAGCATAGCACGCAAGGGCCTCACTGGCATCCTTGCCGCGCCTGGCTCCGTGGTTGACCGTCCCGATCGTCACGCGCGCTCTCCGGGGCTTTCAGCGCTCTGCGGCGAGGGCCAGGGCCTCGTCCAGCACCTCTGCGTCACCGATATGGTTGGCCAGGATCAGGACCAGCCGGGCATTGATCGCGTCGCATTCCGCCTTGGTCCTGCCCTCGTGCACGGCAAGCAACCTTGCGTAGAAATCGTCCGGGTTCGCGATGTTCGGGTCGAGGGTCAGCTTGGCCATCTCGGGTCTCCTCTCAGGCGCGTCCGGTTGCGGTGTCGACGGCCCTGCACAGGGCGGCGGCGTCGTAGCGGTCCCAGCGCGCGGCGATATGCTGGTCCGGGCGTATCAGGTAGACGGCAGATGTGGCCCCTCCCAGATAGCGCTGCACCAGCTCCGGGTTGTCCCGGGCCGAAAGCGCAACCCGGGTGACGGCGATGCCGTCCACGTCAAGGCTGTCGGGGGCCTCGGCGTCGATGGTCAGCAGCTGGAACGCACCGCCGAACAGCTCCAGAAGCCAGCCGTCACCCAGCGGGGCATCGACCATCGGCGCGCCGACGCGGGTGCGTTCGGGTCCGCCACCCAGCGCATCCGGTCCGTTCAGCGACAACCCGTCATAGACACAGGGCACCGACAGGCGACCGGAATTGACAAGCGGGCGGGCAAAGGCGGCCTTTCCGGCCAGCGTCAGAACCGCGTCGCGGAAGACCTTGCTGATCTCGGATTTCGGGGTGATGAAATCGGTCGACCGGGTCGAGTTCAGGATATTTTCATCGGCGCCATGGACCCGTTCCTCGGAATAGCTGTCCAGCAGCGTCTGCGGCGCCTTCCCGGTGATCACCAGCCCCAGTTTCCAGCCAAGGTTGTCGGCATCCTGCATCCCTGAATTGGCCCCCCGCGCGCCGAAGGGCGAGACCTGATGCGCCGCGTCCCCGGCAAAGAAGAGCCGCCCGTGGCGAAAACGCTCCATGCGCTTGCACTGGAAGGTGTAGATCGAGGACCACACCATGTCATAGTCGACCTCCGGGCCGAGGAAGGCGTTCAGGCGGCGGCGGACATTCTGCTCTTTCATCTCTTCCTTGCGGTCCACGTCCCAGCCGATCTGGAAGTCGACGCGCCAGACATCGTCGGGTTGCTTGTGCAGCAGGACCGAGGCGCCCTGACCGTGGCTGGGTTCGAACCAGAACCACCGTTCGGTCGGGAACTTCATGTCGCCCTTCAGCCTGATATCGGCGATCAGAAAGCTGTCCTGAAAGACCTTCCCGGTAAAGCCGTATCCCAGCATGGTGCGCAGCGGCGAGTTTGCACCGTCGCAGGCCACCACCCAATCGGCCTCTATCCTGTAGGGGCCGTCCGGCGTCATCACGTCCAGACCGACGTGATCCTCCTTGACCTCGACGGCGTCCACGCGGGTCTTGCCGCGCAGCTGGATCGGCGCGCCCTCGGCCTGCAGGGCCCGCAGCCTGTCGATCATGAAGCGTTCGAAATAGGGCTGCTGAAGGTTGATGAAGGCCGGGTACTTGTGGCCCTGTTCCGGCAACAGGTTGAACTCGAACACCTTGTCGTCGCGATGGAAGACCTTGCCGAGGTTCCAGACCACGCCCTTTTCCAGCATCGGCTCGCCGCAGCCGTAGCGGTCGGCGATTTCAAGGCAGCGCTTGGCGAAACAGATCGCCCGGCTGCCGGTGCCGATCCCCTCGTGGTCGTCCAGCACCAGCACCGGAATGCCCTGCTGGCCAAGGTCGAGCGCGGTGGCAAGGCCAACCGGACCGCCGCCGACCACCACCACGGGATGGCGGACGGCCTCGGCCCTGTCCTGATCGGTCGAGCGCTCGTAGGGATAAACCTTGTGAGCGACTGTATACCTGTCTGCGAACATCTTTCGGCCCCCGCCCCAAAGCGCCCTCAGCCCTGAAGGGCCTCCCACATCTCCAGATCCCGTTGCGCGGTCCAGATGCGCGGGGTGTCGATGCCCCGGGCCTCATCAAAGGCGCGCGCGACGTTGAAGGGCAGGCAGTGCTCGTAGATCGCGTAGTCGCTGAACTTGGGGTCGCAGCTTTCGCGGACCGCGTCCCATGCGTCTTTCAGCGTGCCGCCTCGCGCGGCGACCTGTCTGGCCGGGCGGTAGGTGCTTTCGACAAAATCCCGGGTGTTTTCCAGCGCCGCGTCGACCATCTCGCGCCCGACAAGCGCGTCGCCGCGTCCCGGAGCGATGAACTGGGGGTCGTAGGCCTTGACCGCGTCCAGCGTCTTGCCCCAATCCTCGAAATGGCCGTCGCCGCAATAGCAGGCCGAGTGGTATTCGACGATGTCGCCGGTGAACATGGTCTGCGCGTCGGGCACCCAGATCACGCTGTCGCCCGCCGTATGGGCCCGGCCAATCTGCTTGATCTCGACCTTGCGGTTGCCAAGGTAAACGGTCATCGAGTCCGAAAACGTGGTCGTCGGCCAGGTCAGGCCGGGAATGCTCTCGTGGCCCTCGAAAAGCCGGGGGAACCGCTGAAATTCGCTGTCCCAGTCCTCTTGCCCACGCTCGACCACCATGGCGCGGGCCTTGTCGGACATGATGATCTGGTCCGCCCCGAAGGCCGAGGCGCCCAGCACCCGGACGGCGTGGTAATGGGTCAGCACAACGTGGCTGATCGGCTTGTCGGTGACCGAGCGGACGCATTCGATGACCTTGTTGGCCAGCCGGGGCGTGGCCTGCGCCTCGACGATCATGACGCTGTCGTCACCGATGATGACACCCGAGTTCGGATCGCCCTCTGCGGTGAAGGCATAAAGCCCCTCGCCGATCTCGGAGAACGATATCTGTTTCTCGCCGGTGTCGCCCTGCGACGCGAATGCCTTTGCCATGTTCGTTCCTTCCGTGGTTCCGTCAGCGCCGCATCAGGGGCGGCGCATTGCGCCCGCGCGCAGCGACGTCGGGCGTGTTGGTAAGCGGGCCGGTCCCCGACCCCCTGCGCGACCGGGGCAGCTTGGCATGGCCCAGGATATCTGCCGCTGCGTCAAACAGCGCGGCACCCGTCACAGCCGGGGCGTCTTGCCCTGCAGCGATGCCGCAACTGCGGACCCCTGCGACGCTTTCAATTGTCAGGCCAGCATGGTTTTCGCGGCTCGTGATCGTCCTGACAGTTCCGATGGCCACGTTCTGCCTTCCATCATCCTGAATGCATCCCTGTTTGCGGCGCAACCCCCGCAACGAAGCAGCAGAGTCATTGCGCGCGAAACGATTTCGTTTATCATTGCAGTCGCAACGAAAGTCAACATCATTTCGAGCGCAACGAAGTGGGTGCCAGAAGATATGCCGTCAACGTTCCACCTCTCCGTCTTCCTGCCCTATCGGCTTTCCGTGCTGTCGGACCGTGTCAGCCGCCGCCTGTCGGTCGAGTACGAACGAACCCACGGCCTTTCCGTAGCGGAATGGCGGGTGCTGGTGCACTTGGCCCGATGCGGCAGCGTTTCCGTGCGCGACATCCACAACTGCGTGAACCTCGAAAAACCCAGGGTCAGCCGGGCGGTCAGCAGGCTGGAGCAGAACGGTCTGGTCTGGAAGGCCCCGGGCAAGGGCGATGGACGGCTGGTCGCGATTTCCCTCACGCCCGCCGGGCAGGCGGTGCTGGCCGACATCATCCCCGCTGCGGAGGCGGTCGAATCCAGCATATGCGACGCGGTCGACCCGGCCGACCTGCGAACCTTCTTCCGGGTCATGGAGCAAATGCACGCGGCCCTCGATGCGGATGCCGCCGCCAGACCGCGGTCGCGAATGGACGTCGAAGGCCTGGAAAATTGAGGTTCTTGGGCGACTTCCCCGCGAGGCCGCCAAACGGGACACAGTCGCGCAGCTCACCGAGCGGGGCTACCCGATCAGGGAAGTGTCGGAGTGTCTCGGGGTCAGCCCGTATTCGCTCTACGCCTGCACGAAGACGTTCGCGAAGCTCTTTATGGACAACGCGTTTTCGTTCTGGCATCTGAATTTGCAGTGCCAGCCCCTGCGGCCCGTCAAGCCCCGTTTTTTGGTTCTACCGCATGACAAAAGGCTCACGGCGTCCGACGTCCCGAACAGGCGCTGAATAGCCTTGTTTCATTGGCCCATCCGGCTTCTTCCAGCCTCCCTCTCTTCCAGCTTCACTGCAGAAAGGTCTGTCAGAGAACAACAGTTCGCGCCACCAAATGAAGAGCACTGAGCGCAATCGAAACGAAGCCATTGAGAACAACGAATGCAGATGAGCGCATAAGTTCAGTAACTTATACGCTATCAAGCAGCCCCATGGGGTTCAAAGAAAATGGCGGAGACGAAGGGATTCGAACCCTCGAGACCCTTTCGGGCCTACTCCCTTAGCAGGGGAGCGCCTTCGACCACTCGGCCACGTCTCCGTCGACCCGTTTAGAGGGGCATGGCCCGAGAAACAAGGTGAAAATCGAGCTTTGTTGGCCTCTCAACTCACATGCTTGATATTACATATGTTCACCAAGATTGCCGCCAAAGTCCCAAGTGTTTGGCAACGATTTGTCAACGGCGTCCACTCGGGCCGCAGGGCGTTCGATGCCGACAGAGAAGATAGTGTCGTCCTCTTCGCCGCGGAAAACTAACATGGCACATGAGGCGGCTTCCACCTTCTCTTGCCCCTGTCGCACTCCTACATCGCGTCGTCGACACCCTGCGGCCAGGATAGGATGACCGACCAGACCGGAACCAGGACGATCCAGTATATCTACGACTTCGGCGATGGCTGGGACCACAGTATCCGGATCGAGCGGGTCAACGAGGCCGCCCCGGGCATGACCGATCCACGGCTGCTGAAGGCCGCCGGGGCCGGCCCGCCCGAGGACGTCGGCGGCGCCTGGGGCTACGAGGCGTTCACCGATGGCGACGCCACGCGCAGCGATCTGGTCACTGACGGAGACCTCGACGATGCGGGCGCCTGAACGGTCGATGGCGGCTGGACCGTGAGCAGCGGTGCCGCGTCCCATACGTCCGGTGGCGCCAGCGTGCTGAGCCGGGCACTGTCGGCTCGGTCGGAATCGCCTGCCGCGCCCAGGTGACCCGCTCCGGACGGACTGCCGGCTCGGTCACCCTGCGCCTTGCCGGCGGCATGCCTGTCGCGACAGCCGCGATCTCGTCCAACGGGCAGACGCTCTTCAGCCTGACCACTCTGTCGCAGACTTATGCTCACCGTGCTCGGCGGCCGGACCGGGCATCATCCGCGCGAAGATGCCCTTGTCGCTCCACCGTTTCCAACGGCTGTACAGCGCCTTATACGGCCCACACGCAGCAGGGGCATCGCCCCACCTTAAATCATTGCGATTGTTAAGTATAATGCCACATGACACCCGTTTATCATCAACACGCGGCGTGCCGAGGGACCTCGGAAAGAAGGGCTCCAGACGCGCCATCTGCGCATCCGCAAGCCAGACAAGATCAGACATGTTCACCGCTTGATTTTCGAACCGTGAACCATGCTCCTAAGCGGAGATCAATGAGCCCTGACCCTTGACGGGCCCTTCCGGTCTTCGGCGGAAGAAGATGGCCCTACGGACCAGCCCGGGGCCGGGTGGCGGAATGCGCTCGCACCCGGCAGGGACCTTGGATAAAAGCCGGGGGGCGACGCGTTGCGTCGCCTGTTTTGCACGGCCCCGCGGCGCCACGCGTGTGGCAGGAACAGGGGAGTGCCCCGTATGAGTATTTTCAGAGCCCTTGGCCCCGCGGTGGGCCATACCCCTCCGGCAGAAGCGCTTCGAAACGGGATCGGGGCCTTCGCCGCGCTTCTGATCACCGGCATCTTCATGCTGTCGCCTCTGGTCGACCCGTCCACCGGGCTGTTCCTCATCGCGCCCTTCGGGGCCACCTCCGTCCTACTCTTCGCCGTGCCCAACAGCCCGCTGGCGCAGCCCTGGTCAGCGGTTGTCGGCAATACCCTGGCGGCCATCGTCGGGGTCGCCGCCTGCCTCTGGATCGGCGACCCGGCCCTGCGGATCGCGGTGGCGGTCGGCGGGGCGATCGTCGTCACCATCCTTGCCCGGGCGGTGCATCCCCCGGCGGGCGCGGTGGCCATGGTGGCCGCCATGAGCCCCGAGACGGTAGAGGCGATGGGGTTCACCTTTGCGCTGGCGCCGGTGGCGGCGGGAACTCTTGCGCTGGTGGCCCTGGCGGCGGTCTACGCGCGCCTGACCGGGCGGCGCTATCCGTTCCGCCAGTTCCACGAACCCAACACCCACGGCACGGAGGAACCCGGGGCGCTCGAACGCATGGGTCTGGGCGAAGCAGAGCTGAGCGCGATCCTCGAACGCTATCGCCAGTCGTTCAACCTGGGCGCCGAGGATCTGGCCCGGCTGATCGGTGCGGCGGAATTGCAGGTCGCCAGCCAAGAGGTCGGCCCGCTGACCGCCGCCGACATCATGTCGCGCGACCTGATCACGGTCGGCCCGGAGACGCCGCTGGTCGAGGTGGCAGAGCTGTTCCGGCGCCACCGCTTCACCTCTCTGCCGGTGGTGGCAGAGGATGCGCGGTTCCTTGGGGTGATCTTCCAGATCCACCTGATCTCGCGGGTCAGAGAGGACGCGCTGCGGCTGGACCGGGGCTTTGTCGCGGCCATGCGGCGCCTGCTGGACCCTGCGCGGCGGCAGCCGGTGCGGGCGGGCGACATCATGAGCAGCGCCGGGGCCCGGGTTGCACCGGATGCGCCGCTGACCGTGCTTTTGCCGCTGCTGGCCGAGGGCGAGGCCGATGCCGTTCCGGTCATCGAAAACGACCGGATCGCCGGCATCGTGACGCGGACCGATGCGGTGGCCGCCATGGCGCGCCTGTCCATGCGCCGCCCCTGACATCGCGCGCGCTTCGGCGACGTCCAGACGCCGAAAGCCTTGAAACCCACCCGCAAAGCGTCATCTTTAGACCGGCAGGGCCGCTTTGTGCGCAAAGCCGCCTGCGGGTTTCTTGCAGTTGCGAAAGGTATTCTTTGAAGCGTCGGATTTTCAGTTTTTTCACGGACTATGTGCTGCCACTTGTACGGCGCCCAGACATGATCCAGATCGCGGCCCTGTGTTATCGTGGCGAGGGGCCGGGGCGCGAAGTGCTTCTGATCACCAGCCGGGACACCGGGCGCTGGGTCATTCCCAAGGGCGGACTCATGCGCGGTCGGGACGCCGCCGAGGCCGCGGCGGAGGAAGCCTGGGAAGAGGCGGGCGTGCGCCCCGTCGCGATTCCCGCCGAGGCAATCGGCGAATTCCGCTACCTGAAGACCAAGCGATCCGGTCTGCCGGTCCCGGTCCGGGTGCTGGTCTACCCGATGGAGGTCGCCGGGCTGGAAGAGAGTTTTCCCGAGGCCGGTCAGCGCCGTCTGGCATGGCACGCGCCGCGTGACGCGGCGACAATGGTCGCGGAACCGGGCCTTCGGGAGATATTCGAGCGTTTCCATACGGCATCTTCCGACGTCGCCTTGTTGTAAATCTGTTACATTGCCGTTACCCGCATCTGCGTATTGCGGGAGTGAGTAATGTCGCACAACGATCTGGACCCCAGCCACCTCGAGACACTGGACCGTGACCTCGGACGGCTTTCGACGCTAGAGCAGGCCACGGCCTATGTCAGCCGACCGGTCATCGGTCTGGGCGTGGGGCTGGTCTTCGTGGTCTTCGCCGCGCTTCTGGCGGCGCTGATCTTCGGGCAGGCGAACAACACGCTGGTCGTGGTGATCGCGGCGGCCTTCGGGGCCTACATGGCGCTGAACATCGGCGCCAACGACGTGGCCAACAACATGGGTCCCGCGGTGGGCGCCAATGCGCTGACCATGGGCGGCGCCATCGCCATCGCGGTGGTCTTCGAAAGCGCGGGCGCCCTGATCGCGGGCGGCGACGTGGTGTCGACCATCGCCAAGGGCATCATCGCGCCGGAAAGCATGGGCACGCCCGGCGCCTTCATCACCGCCATGATGGCGGCCCTTCTGGCCTCGGCGCTCTGGGTCAACCTTGCCACATGGATCGGCGCGCCGGTCTCGACCACGCATTCGGTGGTCGGCGGCGTGATGGGCGCGGGCATCGCCGCCGCGGGTTTTGCCGCCGTCAGCTGGGGGCAGATGGGCGCGATTGCCGCAAGCTGGGTGATCTCGCCGATGCTGGGCGGGGCCATCGCCGCCGGATTCCTCTGGTTCATCAAGTCGAACATCATCTACACCGAGGACAAGATCGCCTCTGCCCGGCGCTGGGTCCCGGTTCTGGTGGGCATCATGGGCGGCGCCTTTGCCGCCTATATCGCGCTGAAGGGCCTGAAGCAGCTGGTGAAGATCGACCTCGGCGCGGCGCTGCTGATCGGTCTGGGCGCCGGGGTCCTGATCTGGCTGGTGATGATCCCGGTGATCCGCCACCAGTCCGAGGGGCTGGAGAACCGCAACAAGTCGCTCAAGGTGCTGTTCGGCATCCCCCTGATCGTCTCGGCGGCGCTGCTCAGCTTCGCCCATGGCGCCAACGACGTGGCCAATGCGGTCGGGCCTCTGGCGGCCATCGTGCAGGCCTCGAGCACCGGCGATTTCACCCATGCCTTCGGCATCCCGATCTGGGTCATGGTGATCGGCGCCATGGGGATTTCCTTCGGCCTCTTCCTCTTCGGGCCGAAGCTGATCCGCATGGTCGGCAACCAGATCACCAAGCTGAACCCGATGCGCGCCTATTGCGTGGCGCTATCGGCGGCGATCACGGTGATCGTGGCCAGCTGGCTGGGGCTGCCGGTCAGCTCGACCCATATCGCCGTGGGCGGCGTCTTTGGCGTGGGCTTCTTCCGGGAATGGGACGCAGAGCGCCGGATGCGCAACGCAAAGGCCGCCGTGCCGAAAGAGATGCGCCTGGCCCCCGAGGAACGGCGGCGGCGCAAGCTGGTGCGGCGGTCCCATTTCATGACCATCATCGCGGCCTGGGTGATCACGGTCCCGGCGGCGGCGCTGCTGTCGGCGGCGATCTTCACGGTGATCCGCGGCGTGCTGGAAGTCTCGTGACCGCCTGTGCGCGGCCGGAAGGCCCCGCGCGGGGCCTTTTCCCGTCGCGCCTGAGGGGGAGCCGCCTGCCTGCAAGACGCCTCGCCTCGGGAGGCAGGCCCTGACGGGCAAGCCGGGTGAGGGCGGGGCCCAGCGGGCCTGACGGTCCGCGATCTGCCGGGAACGCCCGCGCCCCAGCTCATCGCCGCGGGCAGCGTCAGGGTAGGGGGCGCCACAACCCCGTCACGCAATTCACATGCAGAGGGCGCGGCCCCGCGGGCACAGGCCCCGAGCCGCCGCCGGATCACGCCCTGACGCGACACGCCGATCTGCGCTTCCGGGAATCGCCATTGTTAGCCGCTCCGCCCCGGGCCGGAGCGGACCGTCAAGCAACGGGCGTCAGAAATCCCAGTCGGCGTCTTCGGTCGCGACGGTCTTGCCGATGACGTAGCTCGACCCGGACCCCGAGAAGAAGTCGTGGTTCTCGTCCGAACCCGGCGACAGGGCCGCCATGATCGCGGGGTTCACCCGGCAGGTTTCGTCCGGAAACAGCGCCTCGAACCCGAGGTTCTGCAGCGCCTTGTTGGCGTTGTAATGCAGGAAGGCCTTGACGTCCTCGGTCAGGCCCAGCGGATCGTAGAGCTGCTGGGTATAGCGCGCCTCGATGTCGTAGAGGTCGAAGAGCAGCGCAAAGGCAAAGTCCTTCAACGCGGCCCGTTCGGCCTCGGGCAGGCGCTCCAGCGCGCGCTGGAACTTGTAGCCGATGTAATAGCCATGGATCGCCTCGTCCCGGATGATCAGCCGGATCAGGTCGGCGGTGTTGGTCAGGCGCGCCCGGCTGGACCAGTGCATGGGCAGGTAGAAGCCCGAGTAGAAGAGGAAGCTTTCGAGGAACACGCTGGCGATCTTCTTCTTCAGCGGGTTCGCGGTGGCGTCGTATTCGTCGAGGATCAGGCGGGACTTGGCCTGAAGGTGTTCGTTCTCCGCCGACCAGCGGAAGGCCTCGTCCACCTGAACGGTCTGGCACAGGGTCGAGAAGACCGACGAATAGGACCGCGCGTGCACCGCCTCCATGAAGGCGATATTGGTCAGCACCGCCTCTTCGTGCGGTGTCTGGGCGTCGGGCATCAGGGCGGGCGCGCCGACCGTGTTCTGGATCGTGTCCAGCAGCGTCAGCCCGGTGAAGACCCGGATCGTCAGGGTCTGTTCGTCCTCGGTCAGCTGCGACCAGCTTTGGATATCGTTCGACAGCGGCACCTTTTCCGGCAGCCAGAAGTTCGCGGTCAGGCGGTTCCAGATCTCAAGATCCTTGTCGTCCTGCAGGCGGTTCCAGTTGATCGCGCGGGGGACGGGGCGGGTGTGGGTCATGTCTTTCATCGTCTCGTTCCTCAAAGCGTGCAGGACACGCAGCCCTCGACTTCGGTGCCTTCCAGCGCGGCCTGGCGCAGGCGGATGTAGTAGATCGTCTTGATGCCCTTCTTCCATGCGTAGATCTGGGCGCGGTTGATGTCGCGGGTGCTGGCCTCGGCGGGGAAGAACAGGGTCAGCGACAGGCCCTGATCGACGTGTTCCGTCGCCGCGGCATAGGTGTCGATGATCGCCTCGGGGCCAATGTCATAGGCGTCGCGGTAGAAGTCCAGGTTCTCGGCATTCATGTAGGGCGCCGGATAGTAGACGCGGCCGATCTTGCCCTCTTTGCGGATCTCGATCTTCGCTGTGATCGGATGGATCGAGGAGGTCGCATAGTTGATGTAGCTGATCGACCCGGTGGGCGGCACCGCCTGCAGGTTGCGGTTGTACAGCCCGTGCGCCATCACGTCCTTCTTGAGCGCGGCCCAGTCCTTCTTGCCCGGAAGCTCGATGCCGAACCGCTTGAACAGGGCCTTCACGGATGCCAGTTCGGGCCGCCAGCTGCGGTCCGTGTATTTGTCGAAATAGCTGCCATCGGCATAGGCCGAGGTCTCGAACCCCTTGAAGCTCCGGCCCTTTTCCTGCGCCAGCCTGCAAGAGGCGGTCAGCGCGTGGAACAGGATCGCGGCGAAATAGGCGCTGGTGAATTCCACGCCTTCGGGGCTGCCGTACTGGATATGCTCGCGCGCAAGGAAACCGTGCAGGTTCATCTGTCCCAGCCCGATGGCGTGGCTTTCGTCGTTGCCCTTGCGGATCGAAGGCACCGAGTCGATGGCCGACATCTCGGACACCGCGTTCAGCGCCCGGATCGCGGTGCCGACAGAGGCGCCCAGATCGCCGCCATCCATGGCCCGCGCGATGTTCATGGACCCGAGGTTGCAGGAGATGTCGGTGCCCATGTGCGCGTAGCTGAGGTCGTCGTTGAACTCGGACGCCTCGTTCACCTGAAGGATCTCGGAACACAGGTTCGACATGGTGATCCGGCCCGAGATCGGGTTCGCGCGGTTCACCGTGTCCTCGAACATGATGTAGGGATAGCCGCTTTCGAACTGGATCTCGGCCAGCGTCTGGAAAAAGGCGCGCGCGTTGATCTTCTTCTTGCGGATCTTCGGGTTGTCGACCATCTCGGCGTATTTCTCGGTGACCGAGATTTCCGCGAAGGCACAGCCGTAGACCCGTTCGACGTCGTGCGGCGAGAAGAGGTACATGTCCTCGTTGCGCTTCGCCAGCTCGAAGGTCACGTCGGGGATCACCACGCCAAGCGACAGCGTCTTGATGCGGATCTTCTCGTCGGCGTTCTCGCGCTTGGTGTCGAGGAAGCGCAGGATGTCCGGGTGATGCGCGTGCAGATAGACCGCGCCCGCGCCCTGCCGTGCGCCCAGCTGGTTGGCGTAGCTGAAGCTGTCCTCCAGCAGTTTCATCACCGGAATGACGCCCGAGGACTGGTTTTCGATGCCTTTGATGGGCGCGCCGTACTCGCGGATGTTGGTCAGCATCAGGGCCACGCCGCCGCCGCGCTTGGACAGTTGCAGGGCCGAGTTGATGCCGCGCCCGATGCTTTCCATGTTGTCTTCCAGCCGCAGCAGGAAACAGGACACGAATTCGCCCCGCGCGGTCTTGCCGGCGTTCAGGAAGGTCGGCGTCGCGGGCTGGAACCGGCCCGAGAGGATTTCCTCCATCAGCTGCATGGCCAGCGTCTCATCGCCCCGCGCCAGCGCCAGCGCGTTCATCACCACGCGGTCTTCGTAGCGTTCCAGGAACCGCTGCCCGTCGCGGGTCTTCAGCGTGTAAGAGGTGTAATACTTGAACGCGCCAAGGAAGGTCGGAAAGCGGAACTTCTTGGCAAAGGCCGCATCCCAGATCCTGCGCAGGAAGTCCCGGGGATACTGTTCCAGAACCTGCGCCTCATAGTAACCCTCGTCGACGAGGTAGCCCAGCTTCTCTTCCAGCGAATGGAAGAAGACCGTGTTCTGGTTCACATGTTGCAGGAAGTACTGCCGCGCCGCCATGCGGTCGGCTTCGAACTGGATGTTGCCCTCTGAGTCATAGAGGTTCAGCATCGCGTTCAGCGCGTGGTAATCAAGGCCTTGGGTCAGGCTGGCGTCAAGCATCGGGTTCCCCAGAAGGTTTGCAGCCCGTCACGAACACGGGCGATGTCGGCGTCGGTCCCCGCGAGTTCGAACCGGTAGAGCACGGGCACGTTGCATTTTCGGGCGATGACCTGTCCGGCCATCGCGAATGTCTCTCCGAAGTTCCGGTTGCCGCTGGCGATCACGCCGCGCAGCAGGGTCCGGTTCGCTTCGATGTTCAGAAACCGGATCACCGGCTTGGTCACCGCGCCGCGCCCCGCCCCGTCCGCGTAGGTCGGACAGATCAGCACGAAGGGCGCGGTCATCAGCGGCGGCGCGGCATCGCCGCGCAGGGGCAGCCGGGTGGCGGGAAGGCCAAGCCGCTCCACGAACCGGGCCGTGTTGCCCGAGCCGCTGGAAAAATAGGCAAGGCTTCCCATGACCAACCGCCCGGCGTCAGGACAGGCGGCTGATCATGTCGGGACGGAACCCGGCCCAGTGCTCGTCGCCCGCGACGACAACCGGCGCCTGCCGGTATCCAAGCCCGGTGACCAGTTCCATGGCCGCGTCGTCCTCGGTCAGGTCGACCAGGTCGAAATCGATGCCGCGCGCGGTCAGGGCGCGGGTGGTTGCGGTGCACTGCACGCAGGCGGGCTTGGAATAGACGGTGATACTCATGCGGTTGTCCCTTTGCCGGTTTGCTGCCTGTGGGCGAAGGGGACACGGGGACAGGGCCGAAAGACCCGTCCGCGCACCCGGGCCCTCCGCCGCGGTCGTCGTTCATGCTCTGGCAGGTCTCCTGACTTGCGGCTCAAGCGTTCCCTGTCCGCCTTCCCGGTGCCGTCAGACACCAGTGGAATGGACTGAAACTCGCCGTTTACAGTTGCGGGGGCAGTGCCGGACCCTCACCGGCTTCCCTCTTAGCCGACGAGTCACCCCGCCGGAACCAAAGCAACTGCATATTGCGATCCGGGGCAGGGGGGTGTCAATATATTGAAGGTCGTTTTCCGGGGGATAAGTCGAAGTCCGGTATCGGCAGGCGTTTTGCGGGCCCGTCATCCTGCCTTTCGCAGGCGCAGGAACCGGCGGGCCGACCGTCAGCGGATGCCCTGTCCCGAAGGCCGGGCTGTGGCGCGCAAGGCCCTGCTTTCTGTACCCGCTGGCTCTGCCGGGAACAGCGCGCATCCACAGCCGCGCGCCGGGCATCGGCCATCATGCTGCGCTGACAAGCTGCCGGGGGGCCACCAGTTCCGGCGCCACCGAATATTCCGATGCACCAATGCGTTACCCCCTCACGGCCAGGGACCCTCTGCCTTTGCTGTTGCCGCGGAGCGCGATCTCTGTATCTTCCGGCCTGCCACGGTTCCGCAACGGCGGATGAAAAGGGAACGCAGGACGGGGAGACCCAGGCTGCGGCTGCCCTCGCAACTGTAGGCGGCGAGTTCGCGATCATGCCACTGGCCCCCGGGCCGGGAAGGGATCATCGAACGTCCGAGCCGCGAGCCAGGAGACCTGCCATGGCAGACGCAACCGCCGACGAGGGGCTCGGCAGGGTGGCAGCCATGGCCATGGGACCGGACGCCGAAGGGCGCCGGGTCCGGCGCCGTGATGCACCCCAAGAGCACCTCGGGAAACAAAACTGATCGAGGTGATCGCATGTTGTTCAAATCCACCCTCTCCGCCGCGGCTGTCGCGCTGGCGACCTCGGTGCCCCTTTGGGCCGAGACCATCACCGACGATGTCGGCCGCTCGGTCGAGGTCGATCTTCCGATCCAGCGCGCGGTGATCTTCAACCGCTACTCGGTAGAATTCGCCCGCGCCATCGGCGCCATCGATCAGGTTGTCGGCACCGGCGCCAGCACCTATCGCGACCCGGACTACTGGCCCGAATTCACCGAGGCCGACGTGGTCGGGCAGGGGCAGAACGAACCGAACTACGAGGCGATCATCGCCAAGAACCCCGATCTGGTGATCATGCCGCGCAATGGCGTCTACGAAGAGGCCGCGCGCCAGCTGGAGCCCTTCGGCATCCCGGTCATGGTCATCACCGCCTGGGACACGCTGAAGCATGTCGAGAACGTCGAGCTGATGGGCAAGCTTTTCGGCCAGGAAGAGCAGGCGGCGGATCTGGTGGATTACTACGTCGGCTACCAGACCCTGCTGGCCGAGCGTCTGGACGGTGTCCCGCCGGTGCCTGTCTACCTCGAGGAAAAGCGCCCGCTTGTGACCGTGACGCCGGGGTCCGGCTGGCATGACATGATCGCCGCTGGCGGGGGTGAGAATGTCTTTGGCGATATCGTCATCGAGGATCAGGCCGCCTCGCGCGGGAACGTCAACGCCTTCACCATCGACCCCGAGGAAATCGTCCAGCGCCAGCCGCAGCTGATCGTCAAGCTGGAGCCGGGTTCCTACACCACGATCCCCGAGGCGCAATACAAGGCGACATGGGCCGACCTGACCAGCCGCGAGGAAATCCTGTCCTCGCCGGCGGGGCAAAGCGGCAATGTCCACGTCATCAACTATTACCTCGCGGGCGGGTCGTCCAAGATCACCGGCGCCCTGCAGATCGCCAAATGGGCGCACCCCGAGCTGTTCGCCGATATCGACCCCGAAGAGGCGATGCGCCAGTGGATCGAGGACTTCCAGGGCCTGCCCTACCAGCCCGGCATGACCTATCAGGCCGGGTTCTGAGCGGGTCCATGCGGACCCTGTCGACAGGCGGGGCGGTGCAGGCCGCCCCCAGCGCCGCCCCGACCGTCGCCGCCTCTGTCGGCGACCTCTATCGCGCGTCGGGCAGGCGGCGCGCCGCGATCGTGGCGCTGTCCTTCGTCCTGCTGATCGTGGCCGCGGCGGCGGTGGCGGTGCGCGGCATCAACGAAACCGGCATCGGCACGCTGGCGCTGGTGGTGCTGGAACGGCTGAGCTTCGGTCACCTCGATCTGGTAGAGGATGAACAGGCCGCCCGCGTCCTTTTGTTCCTGCGCCTGCCGCGCGTGGTCATGGCCATGGTCGCCGGGGCGGCGCTGTCGGTATCGGGCGTGCTGATGCAGGCCATCACCCGCAACCCGCTGGTCAGCCCCTATACCATCGGCGTGTCCTCGGCGGCGGGCTTCGGTGCCTCTGTCGCGATCATGTTCGGCGTCGGCGTGCAGGCGGCGGGGGTCTACTTCGTGCCGCTCTCGGCCTTTGCCTGCGCGCTGCTCTGCGCGGTCTGCGTCTTCTCGCTGGCCTGGTGGCGGGGCATGGGGGCGCAGGCGATGATCCTGACGGGGATCGCGCTGATGTATCTTTTCAGTGCCATGACGGCGGCGGTGCAGTTCGTCGCCACGGAAGAACAGCTGGCCCGCGTGGTGCACTGGACCTTCGGCAGCCTGAACGGCGTGCAATGGGACGCGGTGGGGCTGTGTGCGGTGCTGCTGGCGGTGATCCTGCCGGTGATGCAAATGAAGGCCTGGCAGCTGAACGCGCTGACCGTGGCGGGCGACGACGTGGCGCAGTCGCTGGGCATGAACGTGCCCCGGCTTCGGGTCACGGCGATCCTGCTGTCGGTCGTGGCGGCGGCGGGTGTCATCAGCTTCGTCGGGGTTATCGGCTTTGTCGGGCTGATCGGCCCGCACCTGGCGCGCATGATCATCGGCGGCGATCATCGCCTGCTGATCCCCTTCGCGGCGATCTGCGGCGCGGCGCTGCTGCTGGTGGCCGACACCGTCGGGCGGCTGGCCTTCAGCCCGACCGTCCTGCCGGTGGGGATCGTCGTGGCCTTCGTCGGTGTGCCGATGTTCCTGCACCTCGTCATTTCCCGCAAGCGGGAGACCTTCGCATGACCACGCTTCAGGCCATGGGCCTGTGCCAAAGGATCGGCGGGCGCACCGTCCTCGACGAGGTCAGCCTCTCTGTCGGGCCGGGGGAGATCCTTGGCCTGATCGGTCCGAACGGCGCGGGCAAATCGACGCTGGTGCGCGCCCTGCTGGGACAGTCCCGCCCGGATCGCGGCGCGGTCCTGCTGGGCGGCCAGCCCGTCCGCAGCCTGTCGGCGCGCGCCTGTGCCCGGCAGATCGCCTATGTGCCGCAGCGCCCGCCGGACGGCTTTCCGGTGACGGTCTTCGACACCTGCCTGCTGGGGCGCACGCCCTACATGGGCACGCGGCCCCGGGCCGGGGATATCGCGGTGGTGGAAAGCGTGCTCGACCGGCTTGACCTTGCCGGGCTGGCCTTCCGCACCATGGACGCGCTCAGCGGCGGCGAGCGTCAGCGGGTCATGCTGGCCCGCGCGCTGGCGCAGCAGACGCCGCTGATCGTCCTCGACGAACCCACCAGCGCACTGGACATCGGCAACCAGCTTGCGACGCTGCGCCTTCTGGCGGACGAGGTCCGCACGCGCGGGGTCATCGTCGCCATCCACGACCTGTCTCTGGCGGCGCGCTTCTCGACCCGGATCGCGCTGCTGCACGAAGGCCGGCTGGTGGCCGAGGGACCGTGGGAAACCGCCCTCACCCCGCAGACCATCCGCCAGACCTACGGGGTGGAGGCCGAGATCGGCCAGCTGCGCGATGCGCCAGTGATCGCGCCCTTCGAGGTGCGGGCATGAGGGACGAAGGCCCCGGGTTCCAGGTCACGCCGGTGCGGGCACTGGCAGAGGCCTTGCCCGCGCCGCACTGGCCCAACCGTCCCACCACCTTCGCAGAGACCATGCGGGTGGTCGGGCAGCTGGGAGAGCGGTTTGTTGTCAGCGGGGCAGAGCACCGCGACGGCTGGCTTGCGGCAACGGCCCTGTCTGACGAGGACATTGCAGGCGAAGTGGCGGCCCGGGGCCGGGCCGCCGGGGTCGAGGATGTGAAGGCCGCCGCCGTCCTGTTCCTTCAGACCTACGCCTACCGGGTAGCCGCGCCTCTGCTGGCGGCATGGGTTCTGTTCGGGCGCCTGCCCGATGTCTCTGCCGGAAACGTGCTGCTGCGTTTCGGCGCGGATGGGCGTCCCTCGGCGCTGGCCCTGCGCGAACCGCGCATGACCGGGCTGCCGCACGACAGGCTGCCCGATGCCGAAGGCGTAGCCTCGGACGATCTGACAGGCGTCGCGATCCGGCTGCTGCTGGCGGAGCACCTGCTGCCCCTGCATGACCGCGTCAGGGCGCAGTACCGCCTTGGCGGCTTGCTGGCCAAGGGCGCGGTGACCTCGCAAATCGGGCTGATCCTGACATGGATCGACACGCACAGCACGGTGCCCTGGGCCAGAACCGCCGGGATCGGCCTGGATCTCTTCGAACGGGCGGGTGACAGCCTTGCCGGTCAGGGCAGGGCGGGCGAGATGCTGCACCTGTCCTCGGGCGGGACCTAGGGCATCGCCTTCCGGCGCGGGACCTGTTGTCTGGCCTACAAGGCCCCGCACAAGGGCTATTGCGGCGGCTGCCCGCTGAAGAAACCCGCCGAGATCCGCGCCTCGCAGGAAAAGAAGTTCGCCGAGCGTCCGACAGGTGGTCTGCTGGGCGACTGGCAGCTTCCCCGGTCCGCTAGCCGGGCGGATCAGGTCCCGGCCCCGGCGAGCAGGTCCGGCACGGGCGGCACGCGGTGACCTTCGAAGGCGGGCATGACCTCGGTGGCAAACAGCGTCATGGCGGCTTCTGCCTGGGGCATCGGGATCAGCCCGTTGGCGTCGAAGAAGCAGCGCAGGTTGCAGCAGCCGGTGCGGGCGATCAGCGCCTCGATCTGCTGGCGGCAGGCCTCGGGCGTCCCGGCAATGGCAAAGCCCTCCAGCATCGCGGCCCGGTCGCGGGGCGGGGCAGGGGGCTGGCCCCGCTCGGCGGCCCGCGCCGCGCGCCGGGCATTCAGCACCTCGGTCAGCCGGTCCAGCGCGGCCATGGCCGCCGCTTCGGTGGGTGCGGGCAGGACATAGCGCGACAGCGAAGAGGCCGCCATCGGTCCGGGCCCGGCGCCAAAGCGCCTGAGCGCGGCCCGGAACACGGGAAGCTGGCGGGCCTCGTTCGGCTCGAGGCTCAGAAGCAGCGGAAAGCCATGTCGCGCGGCCACGGCCACCGTCTCTTCCGAGACACCGGCGACGAAGACAGGCGGATGCGGGCGCTGCACGGGCGGCGGCCCGACCTCGGTTTCCGCAAAGGGCCAGACGGGACCGTCCGAGGCGACGCGGGGCTCGGTCCAGGCCCGCAGCATCACCGTCAGCGCCTCGTCGAACCGGTCGCGGGCCGTGCCGGGATCGATCCCGAGCCTGTCGAAGGTCGCCGGTTCCGTGCCCCGACCGATGCCGACATCGACCCGCCCGCCGCTCTGGAAATCCAGCTGCGCGATCTGTTCCGCCAACATCAGCGGGTGGTGCAGCGGCAGCACGAGGATCGAGGTCCCGAAGCGCAGACGCTGGGTCCGGCCAAGGATCTCTGCCCCAAGCAGCGGCAGGTGCGGATAGGGCAGGCCGGTCCGCCGGAAATGGAACTCGTTGAACCAGATCCCGCCATAGCCCTGCGCATCGGCCCGTTCCACCAGCCGCATCAGCGCCGCGTGATCCCCCAGCGTCCCGTCCCGGGCAAAGCCCGCCAGATCGAAACGCAGCCTTTGCGCGTCTTGCATCATGGTGCCCGGCCCGACGGGGATCTCGGCTGCTCTGGTGGTGCAAAGCCCATGCGTAACGCTCCCTTGCCGGCCCCGGTCCGGCCTTCTGACCTTCACCCCTGCGGCGGATCTTTTGCCGCGCGGCCCTGCTGCGCCCGGCCCCTGTTTCTGCTCCCGGGCCAGCGATGCTGACGGGAGCTGTGGCGCTTAAGGTCGAACAGGCATCCCGGCAACGACCCCGCCGTGACCCGCTCCTTCCGCCCGGGCGAACCCGAAGGCCCCCGAGGGGTAGCCACAGACCGGACGTCCCGCAAGCCGCAAGCGGTCGCATCCCGGGCCCGGTTCCGTCAGGCGGTCATGGGCCGTCTCAACCGCGCGCCGCGCTGGTCGGCGTCGGGGCGGGGTTGAGACGGCGCGTGGCATTCCCGTCCGCCCCGAAGACGCCATGGCGCCGCACCGGATGACCGGGCGGCCCGATCGCTTCCGGTGCGCGGGGGCGCCGCCCTCCGCCCCTTCAGGCCCGCGTGGCCACCGGGGCGGCGGCCTGCAACTGGGCGCGCTGTGCGCACCAGACACTCGCCAGCACAAGCAGCATGCCGATGGTCTGGACCGCGCTCAGCGTCTGGCCAAGGATCGCAAGGCCCAGCAGCGTCGCGGCGACGGGGCTGAGCAGGCCAAGCGGCGCGACGGTCGCGGGGTCCAGCCGGGCAATGCCCCGGAACCACAGGAAGTAGGTGGCGGCGCCGCCGATCAGCCCCAGCCAGACAAAGCCGAATACCGCAGCGGTGTCGAGCGGCGGCAGGGCGGGTTCGACCAGAAAGGCAACCGGCAGCAGAAGCAGGCCGCCCGCGGTCAGCTGCCAGGCGGTGAATGTCAGCGCGGGCACCGGCGGCTGCCATCTGCGGGTCAGCACCGTTCCGAACGCCATGGAGATCGCCCCGCCAAGGGCCGCAAGCAGGCCGACCCAGTCAAGCGCCGCGCCCGGGGTCAGGACAAGCAGCCCGACCCCGAGAAGCCCGCCGATCCCCGCGATCACGGCGGCGGGCCGGATGCCCTGATCCAGCAGCAGTTTCGACAGGTACAGCACGACCAGCGGCTGGACCGCCCCCACCGTGGCCGCAACACCTCCGGGCAGGCGATAGGCGGCAACGAAAAGCAGCCACCAGAAGACCGAGAAGTTCAGCGCGCCCAGCAGGAAGGACCGCGCCAGCCATATGCCGCGCGGCAGGCTGCGGGTCACGACAAGCAGCAGAAGCCCGGCGGGCAAGGCCCGCAGCATGGCCACCGTCATCGGGTAGCCATCGGGCAGAAGCTCGGTCGTGACGATATAGGTGCTGCCCCAGATCGCCGGGGCGAGCGCCGTCAGGATCAGGTCGGTTCTGCGGGCCATGACGGCCTCCTCTCATTTATCTCGACATCAAGATAAACACGTATCTCTTGATGTCAAGATAACTCTCCGCTACCCTGCCACGGTGGATGATGTGGACCGGATACTGGAGCAATGGCGGCAGGCGCGCCCCGACCTCGATGTCGGGGCCATGGGGCCGCTCGGACGCCTGTCGCGAGTCTCGCACCACGTGTCGCGCCGCATGGGCGAGACCTTTGCGCGCCACGGGCTGAACGCCGCCGGTTTCGACGTGCTGGCCACGCTGCGCCGGTCGCCGCCGCCGCATGCGCTTTCACCGGGCGCGCTGATGGCCTCGATGATGATCACCTCGGGCACGATGACCAACCGGATCGAGCAACTGGCCAAGGCCGGGCTGGTCACGCGGACCTCCGACAGGGCAGACGCCCGCCGGGCGGTGGTGCAGCTGACCCCGAAAGGCTTCGATCTGATCGACAGGGCGATCGCCGATCATGTCCAGACGCAGGCGGCCCTGCTGTCAGGGCTTTCCGATCAGGATATCGCCCGGTTCGATACCCTGCTGCGCGCCCTGCTGGAAAGCGTCGGAGAGGGCGACTAGAGGTGATCCGGGAATGGGGTTTTAGCCAAGTGTAACGCCCCGGACAGGAACCCGCAGCACCGGCAGCAGACCACCCCGCTTGTTTTTCGGCGGGTCCGGTCTGTCCCACCAGCCTGAAACACACAGGCGCCACAGGATTACATGAGCGCGGCAGGCTTTTTTGCTTGTGCTTGCCCTTGCGAAACGGCATTGACCTGCCCAGCGAACGATCTGCAGCACGCTATCAAGCCGGATCAATAAGCCGAAATCGACCATCCTGCGCCAATGCGACCCGGACAACGGGCCTGCCAGGGATGTCGGCCCATATCGGCCAGCTTTCCGCCAGCTTTTCCGGAACTCGAATGAACGAGAGGACAAAGCATGGCATCCACGCGTGGACGGCTGGCCCGAGGGTCGGCTTTTTTCCTGATATCGACGACCCTGGCGGCCCCGCTGGTCGCGCAGTCGGCGCCGGACGGAAGCTCGATGGCTCTCGGGACCATTGTTCTGACCGCCGAGGAACAGATCAAGCAGGCGCTCGGGGTCTCGACGATCACCGAAGAGGACCTGAAAGAGCAGCCCGTCGTCAACGATGTGGCCGAGATCATCCGCAAGATGCCGGGGGTGAACCTGTCGGGCACCTCGCCCTCGGGCCAGCGCGGCAACCAGCGCCAGATCGACATCCGCGGCATGGGGCCGGAGAACGTCCTGATCCTGATCGACGGCAAGCCGGTGCTGTCGCGCACCGCGGTCAAGCAGGGGCGCTCGGGCGAGCGGGACACTCGCGGCGACACCAACTGGGTGCCGGTCGAGATGGTCGAAAGTATCGAGGTCATCCGTGGCCCGGCGGCGGCCCGCTACGGATCGGGCGCGGCGGGTGGCGTGGTCAACATCATCACCAAGGCCCCCGAGGAAGACCTGCTGCAACTGGGCATGAAGTTCAATGTCCCCGAGAACGATCAGGAAGGGGCCACCCAGCGCTACAACCTGCTCTGGGCCAAGCGGCTGAACAGCGACGTCGCGCTGCGGTTCACCGCAAGCTACAACAAGACCGAGGGCGACGACCCCGAGCTGAACGCCGAGACGGTCGAGGGCGAGGTCTGCACCGACCGCAGCGGCAACGTGGTGGAATGCAGCTATCCCGCCGGGGTCGAAGGTGTCGTGAACAAGGACGCCGCGCTGCTGTTCAGCTGGACGCCGACCGACACCGACAAGGTCGACCTCGAATTCGGCTACTCCAGGCAGGGCAATATCTACGCCGGTGACGTGCTGCTGGGCAGCGGCCTGACAGACGGCGGAACCTCTTTCGCCGACAGCCTTGCCGACGAGGGCGCCGAGACCAACGTGATGGAGCGCAAGACCTTCGCGCTGACCCACACCGGCGACTACGCATGGGGCGGGCTGATGAGCTTCGTCCAGTACGAGCGCACCAACAACCGCCGCCTGTCCGAGGGGCTCAACGGCGGCGGCGAAGGCGCGATCAACAGCGACAGCGACTGGGACGAGGCGGTGCTGGACATCGTGTCGGGCAAGTCCGAGCTTTACCTCGACCGCACCGTCTTCGGCCGGCCCTCTGCCCTGACGCTGGGCATGGAGGTGCGCTATGAAAAGCTGGACCTGTCGGAGTACACCGCGAATGGCATCAGCTTCGACTACGGCAACACCAGCGCCGATCCCGACCAGAACGATCCGGTGACCGAGCAGCTGAACGTCGGCCTCTACTACGAGCACAATATCGAGGCGACCGACCGGCTGACGCTGACCCCCTCGGTGCGGCTGGACTGGGCCGACAGCTTCGGCCACAACTGGTCGGGCGGCCTGAATGCCTCTTACGCGCTGACGCCGGAATGGACGATCAACGGCGGCATCGCCAAGGCGTTCAAATCGCCGAGCCTTTACCAGATGTCCGAGCAATACGTCTACCGGACCCGCGGCAACGGCTGCCCCTATTACATCGACGGGGCGGGCAACCTCGACCGCTACAGCCAGTGCGTGGTGCTGGGGAACGACAACCTGAAGCCCGAGACCTCGATCAACAAGGAAATCGGCATCGCCTATGCCGGGGCCAACGGCATCAACGCGACGCTGACCTATTTCCACAACGACTACCGCGACAAGATCCAGTCCAGCACGACGCGTCTGGGCTCGTTCACGGACGGTGGCACCACCTACAACATGTTCCAGTGGGACAACGTGCCCGAAGCCGTGGTCTCGGGCGTCGAGGGCAGCTTTGCCATGCCGCTGGGCAACCGCTTCGACCTGGCCATCAACGGCACCTACATGATCGACTCCGAGCAGAAGATCCCGCTGGATGGCGGCGCCACCATCAAGGCGCCGCTGTCGCTGGTGCCGGAGTACACGATCAACGGCTCGCTGTCGTGGCAGGCGACCGACCGGCTGACGGTCATCCCCTCCTTCACCCACTTCGGCAAGATCGAGGCCTCGCCCTACAGTGCCACGACGGGTGGCGCGAATGGCGACCTGCAGGACCGCGATCCCTATACCCTGTGGAACCTCGCCATGACCTATGAATTCGACAACGGTTTCGACCTGTCGGCGGGGGCGACCAACATCTTCAACACCTCGATCAAGCGGTCGGGTGACGGGGCGAACACCTATAACGAGCCCGAGCGGGCCTTCTATGTCGGGCTGACGAAAACCTTCTGAGCAGGGCACGGACCACGACAGGCCGCCGTCCGGGGGACCGGGCGGCGGCACCGCACCGAAAGACACCGCCATGACCCTTCCCCCGGACCGCCTGCGCCGCTTCGACGCCCGTCTCGCACGGGCCGAGACCGCGCTCTCTGCCGCCCTGCTGGGCGTGATGCTGGCCTGCATGGCCGCCGGTGCCGTGATGCGCAGCCTCGGGCAGCCGCTGGTCTGGGCCGACGAACTGGCGGTCCTTGCCATGGCGGGCGCGGCCTTCTTCGGCGCGGCGGCCTGTCTGGCCGGGGGCGGGCATCTGTCCGCCGACCTGCTGCGTTCGCGGCTGGGCTGGGGCATGGCCGGGATGCGGCAGGTGGTGATCGTCGCCGAGGTCACGGCAGAGGGCGGCGCGGCACAACTGGCGGGTCAGCGCATCCGCACCGTGCCACTGGCGCCCGAGATGGACTTCTGGTCCGGGCTGGGCGCCGCCCCCACGCCGATGCCGCTGCCCGCGCTCTTCGACGCCTTCGCGAACGGGCAGGTGGACGCCATGCAGATCGACCACGAGGGCACATGGAACGCAGGCTACTGGCGCCATGCGGGCACCTTGATCGACTCGCGGCACATGATCTTCCCGATGGCCGCCGTCGCCTCTGCCCGCAAGTGGCAGGGCATGGCCGACGAAGACCGCGCGGTGGTGCAGGACATCATGGCGCGGCAGATCGACGGTATGGTGGCGCTCTATGGCGAGATCGACGCCACCTCTCTGGCCAGCCTGCGCGAGGCCCGGGTGCCGGTGATCTCGGTCGGGCGCGACTGGTTCGGCCCGGCGTTGGATGCATGGTACGTCGAGTGGTGCCGGAAGGCACCGCTGCTGGAAGAGCTCGAACGGGAGGCGGCGGAATGATCCGGCTTGCCGCGTTGCTGGCCCTGCTCTGCACCGCTGCGCAGGCGCAACCCTCGATGGAGCCTTTGGGGCCCTCGATCCTCGACACCGGCTCGGCGGAGGTGAGCGTGCATGATTTCGATCTGCCCGCACCGGCGGGCGCCGCGCATCGCATCGGCGTTCTGGTGCCCGACGGCCCGGCGCCCGAAGGCGGCTTTCCAGTGGTCTTCCTGCTGGACGGCGGGGCCGTTCTCGACCGCCTCACCGACGCGCGGCTTGCGACCCTGCCGCAGGACCGCGCATCGGTGATCGTGACGCTGGGCCACCGGACCGACCAGCGCTATGCCACCGCTGAGCGTGCCCGCGACTACACCCCGCCCGGGTCTGACGGCGGCCCGGTCGAGGATCCGCGCGGGCGCCCCGGCGGCGGCGCGGCGGAGTTCCTTGCGCTGATCTCGGAGGCGGTGCTGCCGCGCGTGACCGGGATCGCGCCCATCGATCTGTCGCAATCCACGCTCTGGGGGCACTCTTACGGGGGGCTCTTCGTGCTGTATGCCGCCAGCCGTCCAGAGGCGCCCTTTGCGCATTACATCAGCGCCAGCCCGTCGCTCTGGTGGGACCACGGAGATTTCCTGACCCGCATCACCGCGCAGATCGAAGCCGGGCGCTGGCCGGACCGCAGGCTGGACCTGCACCACGGCGGGCGGGAGCGTGAGCGTGCCAGTACCCCCGCCAACCCGAATGCGCAGAAGCTGGTGCAGATGCGCGCCGCGCTGCCGCCCGATGCCCTGCGCGGGCTGGACGCGGCGCTGCGCGCGGCGGGCATTCCCGGCGCGCTGACGGTCTTTCCGGGCCTCAGCCACGGCGAGAGTTTCGGCGCCTCGGTCGATGCGACGCTGAACGCCGTCTTTGCCACGACGGAAGAACGCTGACGCAACGTAAACCACAGCCGCGCGGGCCCACAGGCCCGCGCAGGCACCTGATCCAGAGGCTGCAACCCGGCCTCGCGCCATGTCCCGGAGCACCGGGGCAAAGCGAAGAAGCCACAGCCTTGCTGAAGCCAAACGGGGACAACAGTGACCAGACCGGGCGCCCAACCCGGCTTTGGCAAAAGCTACGAGATGACACCGAAAATCCTTTCCAGGCGCTAGACACGCTGCGTCGCCCTGTCCGCCCTGATGGCCGCCGCCCCCGGTGCCGTCGCGGCAGGGGCCTATCGCCTCTGCCGTCGCGGGTCTGCCCGCAAAGGCACGCGAGGCCGGTTGCAACCTTTTCGGATATCACCATGCAAGCGCCACCGGTCCGACGCAACACCCTGTTTTCTGGTCGCTTTCCGGCTTTCGCGCGGCGCAAGGGCGGGACGGCGGAAGCGCGCCAGCCTGTCCCGAGGGAACCGCGCGCGCTGCTTCGGCGGCGCGGGGCAGGCGAGGAACCTCGCCCGCTCAGCGCCCGAATGGCTTCCTCTTGGAGCCCGGAAACCCAAGCCCCGCATCGCGCGCGCCTGCATCCACACACTATCCGGTTGAACGACGCGACGCAGGGCTTACAAGTCGCTGAACGGAAGAATCCGGGCCGCGCGCCAGAGAGATCCGCATCTTTGCAGAACCAGACCGGGGTAACATGATCCGTCACATCGTCTTCTTCACCGCCCGGAACGACGGCAATATCGAGGCCATCCGCAAGGGGCTGCAAAAGCTGACAGGCATCCCGCATGCCCAGCACCTCGAAATCGCGCTGAACAAGAAGTCGGACCCGACCAGCAAGGAAATCGACGTGGTGGTCTATGGCGAATTCGCGGACGAGGCCGCGCTGGCGGCCTACAAGGCGCATGAAACCTACGCGGAGTCGATCCGCGAGGTGAAACCCCTGCGCGAGTTGCGCTTCGCGGTGAACTACGACCAGACCCAAGCGATCACCCGTCCCGATGACACGGACTGACGCCGGATCCCGGGGCGGCAGTGCCCGCATCGTGCTGCGTGACGATCTCGCGGGGACCGAGATGCGCTTTGCCGCACCCGCCGAGGTGATCCGCGCCGATCACGCCGACGACGTCCCGGACGCGCTGGACCGGATGGAGCGCGCGCGGGCCTCGGGCAAGTGGTGCGCCGGTTACGTGAGCTACGAGGCTGGCTATGCGCTGGAGCCCGCCTTGCAACACCATATGCCCGACGGACGGCGCGTGCCGCTGGTGCTGATGGGTGTCTTCGATGCGCCCGAAACCGGGCCTGTCAGGACGCGCGGGCAAGAGGCCCCGGCGCTGACGGATTTCCGGCCCGGCTGGTCCTTCGACGACTACGCCCCCCGGTTCCAGCAGGTCCACCAGCACCTGCGCGCGGGCGATTGCTATCAGGCGAACCTGACCTTTCCGGTGACGGCGCGGTGGCTGGGCGATCCTGCGGCCCTCTTCGACGCGATGACCCAACGGCAACCGGTGCGCTATGCCGCCCTGGTCGAGCTTGGTGGCCCGGTCATCCTGTCGCGCTCGCCCGAGCTGTTCTTCGAGGTCGGAAAGGACGGCTGGATCGAGACCCACCCGATGAAAGGCACCATCAAGCGCGGCGCGACCCCCGAGGAAGACGCCGCCCTTGCCGAATGCCTGCGCAACGACGAGAAGAACCAGGCCGAGAACCTGATGATCGTCGACCTGCTGCGCAACGACATCTCGCGGATCTGCGAACTGGGTTCCCTGTCCGTGCCGGAACTCTTCAGCATTGAAAGCTATCCCACCGTGCACCAGCTTGTCAGCCGCATCCGGGCGCGGCTGCGGCCGGGCCTGACGGTCACGGATATCTTCGCGGCGCTTTTCCCCTGCGGCTCGATCACCGGCGCACCGAAGATCCGCGCGATGCAGATCCTGCGCGGGCTGGAGCCGCTTCCGCGCGACATCTACTGCGGGGCGATCGGCTTTGTCTCGCCCGCCGGGCGGATGCGGTTCAACGTGGCGATCCGCACCCTCAGCCTCTACGAGGACGGTGAGGCGGTCTTCAATGTGGGCGGCGGCGTCGTCTACGATTCCGAGGTGGGCTCGGAATACGCGGAATGCCTTCTGAAGGCCCGTTTCGCCGCCGGAAACGCGCTGGACCCGCAGCCCTGCGCCGCGACGTGAAACCGGATCGGGGTCAGCAAGATTCTGAATGTGTTGGCGCCGGTCTTTGGAATATTCCGCCGACCGAAGCTTGCCCTGAAGTCATGCGGCCCGTAGACAGCCCCTAGCCCGCGCCTTCCGCGTGCGGTCGCGCCCTGTCGGGCGCAGACCAGAACCTGAGGATACCCGCTCTTGCTCGATCAGATCGCGCTGCGCGCCGAACTCGCCGATCACTACGATCTCGCCCCGTCCACCGATCTCGCCGCCGAGATGTCCGGGATCTATGCCCGCATGGACCGCGTCGTGGCGCCGCCCGACTGGGCCGTCTTCGCGCCCTATGTCGCCGCCATCAACCGGTTGAAGGCCGAGCGGAACGCGGTGATCCTGGCCCACAACTACATGACGCCCGAGATCTATCACGGGATCGCCGACGTCGTGGGCGACAGCCTGCAACTGGCCATCGAGGCGACGAAGGTCGAGGCTGACGTGATCGTGCAATGCGGCGTGCATTTCATGGCCGAGACCTCGAAGATCCTGAACCCGGCCAAGACGGTTCTGATCCCCGACATGGACGCGGGCTGTTCGCTGGCCGAAAGCATCACCGCCGAGGGGATCGCCGAGATGCGCGCCAGATATCCCGGCGCGCCGGTGGTCACCTACGTGAACACCACCGCCGAGGTGAAGGCCGCCTCGGACATCTGCTGCACCTCGTCGAACGCCGTTCAGATCGTCCGCGGGATAGAGGGCGACACGGTCATCATGACCCCAGACAAATACCTGGCTCAGAACATCGCGCAACAGGTGCCGGAAAAGCGCATCGTCTGGTGGGACGGCTCCTGCATCGTGCACGAGCAGTACACCGCGCAGGACCTGCGCGACTTCCGCGACTGGAACCCCGGCACCCGCATCATCGCCCACCCCGAGTGCCCGCCCGACGTGGTGGCCGAGGCCGATTATTCGGGCTCGACCAGCGGCATCATCGACTATGTCACCGCCGAGCGGCCCGAGAAGGCGATGCTGGTGACCGAATGCTCGATGGCCTCGAATATCTCGGACGCGCTGCCGGATGTCGATTTCGTCGGCCCCTGCAACATGTGCCCCTACATGAAGAAGATCACGCTGGAAAAGGTGCTCTGGTCGCTGCACACGATGCAGGGCGCGGTCGAGGTCGACCCCGCCGTCGCCGACAAGGCCCGGGTTGCCGTGCAGCGCATGATCGACTTGTCGCGGAAGCTGTCCGGCTGATCCCATGACCCCGATCGACACCCCGCGCGTCCTGATCGTGGGCGCGGGCCTTGCGGCGCAGTACGCGGCGCTGCGGCTGGCCCCGCATCCGGTGCTGATGATCTCTCCCGAACCGCTGGGTTCCGGGGCCTCGTCGGCCTGGGCACAGGGCGGCGTCGCGGCGGCGATGGACCCGGCGGACAGCGCCGAGGCCCATGCAAGCGACACGGTGCGCGCAGGCGCCGGGACCGTGGATGCGCAGGTGGCGCGGGCGGTCACCGCCGAGGCACAGGCGCATATCCTCGACCTGACCGGGCTGGGCACGCCCTTCGACCGGACCGCAGAGGGCGATTATGTCCTGTCGCGCGAGGCGGCGCACAGCTTTGCCCGCGTCGTGCGGGTGCGGGGCGATCAGGCCGGGGCCGAGATCATGCAGGCGCTGACCGCGCAGGTCCGCGCCGCGCCGCATGTGCAGGTGCTCGAAGGCGTCATGGCCACCGGACTGGTCATCGAGAAGGGCCGCGTGCGCGGGATCGAGGCCGCGCGCTGCGCGCAGGGTCTGACGCAGTCGGTCAAGCTGCGCGGGGCCGCGGTGCTGCTGGCGGGCGGCGGCTCGGGCGGGCTTTATGCGCTGACCACCAACCCGCCACGCATTCGCGGGCAGGTGCTGGGCATGGCGGCGCGGGCCGGAGCGGTGATCGCCGATGCCGAGTTCGTGCAGTTCCATCCCACCGCCATCGCGGGCGGTCTGGACCCGGCGCCGCTGGCGACCGAGGCGCTGCGCGGCGAGGGGGCCGCACTGATCGACCGCGAGGGCGCGCGCTTCATGCCTGCGGCGCATCCCGATGCCGAACTGGCGCCGCGCGACATCGTGGCCCGCGCGGTCTTTGCCCAGACGCAGGCCGGGATGGCCCCGGCGCTGGACACCCGGCAGGCGCTTGGCGCGCGCCTCCTGACCGGGTTCCCCGCCGTCGCGGCAGCCTGCCGGGCCCTTGGGATCGATCCGGTGACGCAGCCGATCCCCGTCGCCGCCGCCGCGCATTACCACATGGGCGGCATCGCGACGGACGAAGCGGGCGCCAGCACGCTGCCGGGCCTCTGGGCCTGTGGCGAGGTTGCCTCGACCGGGTTGCACGGCGCGAACCGGCTGGCCTCGAACGGGCTGCTTGAGGCGCTGGTCTACGGGCGCCGCGCCGCGGATGCGATTGCACAGAGGCTGGTCGCGGGCGATGCCCAGCCGGTCAGTCTGCCGGATCTCGCCCCGGTGCCGGACCCCGATCCGGCGCTGGTCGCCCGGCTGCGGCAGGCGATGACCGAGGGCGCCGGTGTCATCCGCAACGCCGCGGGCCTGCGCCACACGCTGGACACCATTGCATCGGTCGAAGAGGCGCAGCCCGACTGCGCCGCGCTGCTGAACATGACCGCAACCGCCACGCTGATCGCCACCGCCGCGCTGGCCCGGGAAGAGAGCCGGGGCGCGCATTTCCGCGCGGACCACCCCGAGGCCCGTGCCACCGGCGAACGCTCTTTCTTCACCCTCGCGCAGGCGCTGGAGATCCGCGCCAAGGCCCGAAAGGAACCCGCATGACCGCCACCCCCTTGCCCGACATGATCCTTGAACCGCTGGTCCGCGCCGCCTTGCTGGAGGATCTGGGCACCTACGGTGATATCACCACCCGCACGGTGATCCCGGTTGCGACGCGCTACACCGCGCGGCTGAACGCGCGCGAGGCGGGGGTCGTTTCGGGGTTGCAGGTCGCGGCGCTGGCCTTCCGGCTGGTCGATCCGGAGCTTGTGATCACGGCGCACAAGGCTGACGGCGACCGCATCGCACCCGGAGACCTGCTGATGGAGATCGAGGGCAGGGCAGCCTCGATCCTCTCGGCCGAGCGGGTCGCGCTGAACTTTGCCGGGCGGCTGTCTGGCATCGCGACGATGACCGCCGCCTTCGTGGCCCAGACGCAGGGAACCGCGACACGCGTGACCTGCACCCGCAAGACCACGCCCGGCCTGCGGCTGGTCGAGAAGCAGGCCGTGCTGCATGGCGGCGGGTTCAACCACCGGTTCTCGCTGTCGGATGCGATCCTGATCAAGGACAACCACATCGCGGCGGCGGGCGGCATCCGCCCGGTGCTGCGGGCGGTCAAGGCGCAGGCCTCGCACATGATCCGCTGCGAGATCGAGGTCGACCGGCTGGACCAGCTGGCCGAGGTGCTGGACGAGGGCGGCGCCGACGTGGTGCTGCTGGACAACATGGACACAGCCACCCTGCGCGAGGCGGTGGCCATGGCCAAGGGGCGCGTGGTGCTGGAGGCCTCTGGCAACATGCGGCTGGACCGGATCGTCGAGGTCGCGGCGACCGGCGTCGACTACATCTCGTCCGGGGCGTTGACGCATTCGGCGCAGACGCTGGACCTCGGCCTCGATTTCTGAAGCAACCCCTGCGGCGCGGGCGTCACCCCGACAGGGTGACCTCGGCCCGCCCTCCGGCCCGCCACCGGCACTGGGCGCCTAGGCGCTTTCGCGCACCACCAGCCGCCCAAGGAAGGCCCGGTCGAGGTTCGTGGTCTCGGTGCTTTCCAGAACGTCGACGAGGTACTCGGCCATCTCCATCAGGGGCTGGCGATAAGTGGTCAGCCGGTAATTGTGGCTGGACGCCTGCGGCACGTCGTCGAAGCCGATCACCGCGATGTCGCCGGGCACCGCCAGCCCCAGACGGTGGCGGATCGTGTCGATGGCCCCAAGCGCCAGCGCGTCGTTTTCGCAGACAAGGATATCGGGCCGGTCCGCTGCCGCGCGCTGCGCGAGGGCCGCGTAGACCACTTCGGCGCTGAGCTGCGGGTCGTAGGCGTCGACCGCATGGCTTTCGGGTTGAAAGCCACGCTCCTCCATCCAGATCCCGGCGAAGGTCTCCTTGCGCAGCAGGTGGGCCGAGGTCGTCCGAGGCCCGGCAAGATAGAGCGGCCGCCGGTAGCCCCGGTCCAGCACGTAGCGGGCAATCTCGCGGGTCGCGGCCACGTCGTCGACGCAGATCGAGATCGTCTCGGGGTTTTCGGAACTGCGGGCGAAGATGATCAGCTTTTTGAAGCGGCGCGCCTTGTGGGCGGCCTCCAGAACCTCGTCGTCGAATTGCAGGCCGATCAGGATCGTCGCGTCGACGCGGCGCTGGCTGGCGTTCATCAGGGCCGGGGCGGCATCGTCGGGGTCCAGCGTGTTGACCAGCAGCGTGTCCCAGCCCCGGGTGCGCAGGGCGCGGGTCAGGCGCTCCAGCATCACCAGCTTGTGCGGGTTGGCGAAGTCGTCGATCAGCAGCGCCACGAGGTTTGACCGGGTCGAGGCAAGCGCCGCCGCATGCAGATCCGGCACGTAGTTCAGCCGCTCGGCGGCCTCCAGAACGCGTTTCCGCGTGCGCGGAGAGATCGAGGCGTCCTTCTTGAAGGCCCGATTCACCGTCCAGCGGGACACGCCTGCCGCCGCCGCCACGTCGTCGGCCGTTACGTTCTGCATGGTTCGGCCTTCGGTCACGGGTGTCCGGGTCTCCTGATTCGCGGCGGCGCGGCGCCGGTCCCTGTCGGGGGCATTCACCGTTCTAACCGTAAAATCCAGCGTTTGCACGCACTCTGCACCCGCGTGCAAAAAGTGTTTGCACGCGGGTGCAAATCGGATATCCCTACGGCAACGCGGCGCCGGAACGCCCCGCACCGTCTGGGAGGATTTCATGCTCAAGGTTGGTTTGCTCGGCGCTGGCCGTATCGGTCAGGTGCACGCCGTCAACATCGCGAACAACGCCCGCTCAACCCTTGTGGCGGTCTCGGATGTCCACGAAGAGGCAGCGGCGAACCTGGCCGCGCAGCATGGCGCCAGGGCCCGCAGCTCGGACGAGATCCTTGCCGATCCCGCCATCGACGCGGTGCTGATCGCGACGTCGACCGACACGCACTCCACCCTGATCGAGGCGGCGACGGCGGCGGGCAAGGCGGTGCTTTGCGAAAAGCCGGTCGACCTGTCGCTGGCGCGCGCGCAGCAGTGTCTGGCGGCTGTGGCCAGGACCGGCCAGCCGGTCATGATCGGCTTCAACCGGCGCTTCGACCCCAACTTTGCCGCGCTCAAGGCCGCCAGCCTCGCCGGTGAGATCGGCAAGTCGGAACTGCTGTCCGTCACCTCCTTCGACCCGGCCCCGCCGCCGGTGAGCTACATCAAGGTTTCGGGCGGGCTGTTCCGCGACATGATGATCCACGACTTCGACATGGCGAACTTCATCATGGGCGAGAGCCCGGTCGCGGTGCGCGCGGTCGGCAGCGCCATCGTCGATCCCGAGATCGGGGCGGCGGGCGACGTCGACACCGCTGTCGTCACGCTGACCTATGCCGACGGACGGATCGCGGTCATCAAGAACAGCCGCCGCGCGGTCTACGGCTACGACCAGCGGGTCGAGCTTCTGGGCTCGGACGGGCTGCTTCAGGCGGGCAACATGCTGGAGAACACCGTGGTGCGGTCGACCACGGCGGGCGTCTCTGCTGCCAAGCCCACGTATTTCTTCCTCGAACGCTACATGCCGGCCTACGCCGCCGAGTGGGAGGCCTTCGTCTCCGCCCTTCTGGATGGCGCCGCCCTGCCGGTAACGCTGGAGGACGGCATCGCCGCGCTGGCGATGGCCGAGGCCGCCACGGAATCCGCGCAAACCGGGCAGGCCGTGCCGCTTCGGGCCTGACATCCGACGCCCCGCCGCGGTGCCCGGGGAGGGGGACCGCGGCGGGTTCACCGCATCCGGCGCAGGCGCGCCGGGTCCATGCGGCGGCAAGAGAGACCGCCGCGTATTATCCAAGGGAGGATATCCGAATGAACAAGCTTCTCGCTTCGGTCGCAACGGTGGCCGCGCTGGCCGTCGCCGCCCCGGCACTGGCTGCCGACATTATCGTCGTCGCGCACGGTCAGGCCAACGACCCCTTCTGGTCGGTCGTCAAGAACGGCGTCCAGAAGGCTGGCGAAGACACCGGCGCCAATGTCGAGTTCCGCTCGCCCGAGACCTTCGACATGGTCCAGATGAGCCAGCTGATCGACGCCGCCGTGAACCAGGAGCCCGATGGCCTCGTGGTCTCGATCCCCGATGGCGACGCGCTTGGGCCGTCCATCGAGCGTGCCGTGGCCGCAGGCATCCCGGTGATCTCGATGAACTCCGGCTCTGACGTGGCCGCCGATCTGGGCGTCCTGCTGCACGTCGGCCAGTCCGAGTACGACGCGGGCATGGCGGCGGGCCAGAAGCTGGCCGAGATGGGCGGCACCAAGGGCATCTGCGTCAACCAGGAAGTGGGCAACGTCGCGCTCGACCTGCGCTGCGAGGGCTTCACCGAGGGCTTCGGTCAGGAAGTGACGGTCATCCCGACGCAGAACGATCCGACCGAGGTGGAATCCAAGGTCCGCGCGGCGCTGGAATCCGATCCGGACGTCGACACCGTGCTGGGCCTTGGCGCCTCGCTGGTGGGTGAGCCTGCCGTGGCCGCCGTCAAGGCGCTGGGGCGTGACGACGTGCTGATCGCCTCTTTCGACCTATCCGCAGGCTTCCTTCAGGCGGTGGCCGATGGCGATGCGGCTTTCGCCATCGACCAGCAGCAGTTCCTGCAGGGCTACCTGCCGGTCGCCTTCCTTGCACTGAACGCGGAATACGGCCTGATGCCGGGCGGAAACGTGCCCTCGGGTCCGAACCTCGTGACGCAGGACTCTGCGGCGCAGGTCATCGACCTGTCGGCGCAGGGCATCCGCTGATCCACTGACAGGAGGGTCGCGCGCAGGGCGCGCGCGGCCCACGCATTGCAACGGGAGGGGACCATGGCAGCCGATACCGAGGCCCATGTGGACGAGCGCATCCGCGCGGAGTCCGTCACGACGAAACTCATGAAACGGCCGGAACTGGGCGCCATCGGGGGCGTGATCCTCGTGACGCTGTTCTTCCTGATCACCGCCGACAGCGCCATGTTCACGCTGTCGGGCATCATGAACTTCATGACCCCTGCCGCTCAGCTCGGCATTCTGGGCATCGCGGCGGCGATGCTGATGATCGGCGGCGAATTCGACCTGTCCATCGGGTCCATGGTGGCCTTCGCGGGCATGGTCTTCGGCGTCTTCACCGTCAACATGGGGCTGCCGCTGATCGCCGCGATCCCGCTGACCATGGTCTTTGCCGCCGGGATCGGGGCCGTCAACGGCTCCATCGTGCTGAAGACCGGCCTGCCGTCCTTCATCGTGACGCTTGCGGGGCTGTTCATTCTGCGCGGTGCCGCGCTGGTCGGGCTGAAGATCTTCACCGGCGGCTCAACCCAGTTGCGCGGCGTGCGCGACGCGGTCGAGGGCGACTGGCTGGCGCCGATCTTCTCGGGCGAGGCCTTTGGCGGGCTGTTCGCATGGCTGGCCTCTGCCGGCCTGATCGAGACCTTCAAGAACGGCACCCCCAAGGTGCCGGGCATCCCGGTCGAGATCCTGTGGTTCATCGCGCTGGCGCTGGTGGCCACTTACGTGCTGCTGCGCACCCCGGCGGGCAACTGGATTTTCGCCACCGGCGGCGACAGCAACGCCGCCACCAACTCGGGCGTGCCGGTGCGCAGGGTCAAGATCAGCCTCTTCATGCTGACCGCCTGCGCCGCCGCCCTCGTCGCCATCATCACCGTGATCGACGCCGGTTCGACCGACGCGCGGCGCGGCTTCATGAAGGAATTCGAGGCGATCATCACGGCGGTCATCGGCGGCTGCCTTCTGACCGGCGGCTACGGGTCCGCCATCGGGGCCTTCTTCGGGGCGATCATCTTCGGCATGGTCACCATCGGCCTGACCTACACCGACTTCGACCAGGATTGGTTCCAGATCTTCCTCGGCGGCATGCTGCTGCTGGCGGTGGTCTTCAACAACGTGATCCGCAAGCGTGTGACGGGGGAGCGCTGAGATGACCGCAGACAGCACATTCCACCACGGCGAGACCGCCAGGGACGCCAAGCCCATCATCCACATGGAGGGCATCAAGAAGCACTTCGGCAACGTCATCGCGCTGAACGGCGTGACCTTCGACGTGACCCCGGGCGAATGCCACTGCCTTCTGGGCGACAATGGCGCGGGCAAGTCGACCTTCATCAAGACCATGTCGGGCGTCCACAAGCCGACCGCGGGCCAGATCTTCTTCGAGGGCAAGCCGCTGTCCTTCGACAGCCCGCGCGAGGCGATGGAGGCCGGGATCGCCACGGTGTTTCAGGACCTGGCGATGATCCCGCTGATGAGCGTCACGCGCAACTTCTTCATGGGGCGCGAACCTGTGAAGGGCCGGGGGCTGGCGAAGCGCTTTGACATCGAACGCGCCAACGAGATCACCATGGAAGAGATGCGCAGGATGGGCATCAACCTGCGCGCGCCGGATCAGGCCGTGGGCACGCTGTCGGGCGGCGAACGCCAGACCGTCGCCATCGCCCGCGCGGTCTATTTCGGCGCCAAGGTGCTGATCCTCGACGAGCCGACCTCGGCGCTTGGCGTGCGGCAGACCTCGAACGTGCTGTCGACCATCGACCGGGTGCGCAGGCAGGGCGTCGGCGTGGTCTTCATCAGCCACAACGTGCGTCACGCGCTGGCGGTGGGCGACCGTTTCACCGTGCTGAACCGGGGCCAGACCCTGGGCACCGCCGTGCGCGGAGAGATCGAGGCCGCAGAGCTTCAGGACCTCATGGCGGGCGGGCAGGAGATGGCCCAGCTTGAAGGCTCGCTGGGCGGCACGATCTGAGGGCAGGGCGGCGCATGGGCCGCCCGCCACGACACCCTAACTGGAAAGCTGGCCATGGCCGAGACCCTCAATACAGCGCCCGGCGTCGCCCTGATCGGCACGGGCTTCATGGGCAAATGCCACGCGATGGCGTGGAACAACGTGGCCACCGTCTTCGGCGTGCCGCGCCCCCGGCTGGAGGTGCTGTGCGACGTGACCGACGCCTCGGCCCGGACCCGTGCGGCAGCCTTCGGGTTCCGGCGGGCGACGACCGACTGGCAGGCGGCGGTGGCCGATCCGGCGGTGGGCATCGTCTCGATCACCACGCCGAACGGGCTGCATCGTCCGATGGCCGAAGCGGCGCTGCAGGCGGGCAAGCACATCTGGCTGGAAAAGCCCATGGCCCTGACGCTGGAGGATGCCGAGGCGATGGCCGCGCTCGCCGCCGCCCGGCCCGGGCAGGTGACCATGCTCGGCTACAACTACCGCCGCAGCCCCGCCTTTCAGGCCGCGCGCGCGCTGATCGCGGCGGGCGAGATCGGAGAGCCGCGCGCCTTTCGCGGTGTCTATGACGAGGACTATTCCGCCGACCCGGCCCTGCCGTGGTCGTGGCGGCTGACCCGCGAGGGCGGCGGGCTGGGTGCATTGGGCGATCTTGGCTGCCACCTTGTCAGCCAGATGATCGCGCTGATGGGGCCGGTGGCCGAACTGACCGCCATGACGCAGAACGCCATCCCCCAGCGCCTCTCGCCCGAAGGCCCCAAGCCGGTCGAGAACGAGGACAGCGCGCTGGCGCTGATCCGCTTCGCCTCGGGCGCGCAGGGGTCCTTTGCCACGTCGCGGGTGGCGCGCGGGCGCAAGTGCCGCCTGCAATGGGAGGTGCACGGCTCTGACGGCACGCTGGTCTTCGATCAGGAGAACATGAACGAGCTCTGGCTTCACCGCACGGGCGAGGCCGGGTTCACCCGCCATCTCACGGGGCCGGAGCAGCCGGATTTCGCCGCCTTCTGCCCCGGCGCGGGGCACAACTTCGGTTTCAACGAGATGAAGGTCATCGAGGCGCGCGACCTGCTGGCGGCCATCGACGGCGCGCCCAACACCGGCCCGGATTTCGCCGAGGGCCTCGCGATAGAGCGCATCATTCACGCCATGGCGGCCTCGGAGGGGCGCCCCGTCACCTTGGGAGAAGCGACATGAAGGATCTCGACGTCATCACCATCGGCCGCGCGGGCGTGGACCTCTACGGCGCGCAGATCGGCGGACGGCTGGAGGATATGGGGTCCTTCGACAAATACATCGGCGGCTCGCCCACCAACATCGCCTGCGGCAGCGCGCGGCTGGGCCTGAAGACGGCCCTGATATCCCGCGTGGGCGACGAACACATGGGCCGCTTCATCCTCGAACAGCTTGCGCGCGAGGGCGTCTGCACCGATGGCGTCGTGACCGACCCCGAGCGGCTGACCGCGCTGGTGATCCTCGGCATCCGCGATCAGGAACAGTTTCCGCTGATCTTCTACCGGGAGAACTGTGCCGACATGGCGCTCTGCGAGGACGACATCGACGAGGGCTTCATCCAGCGCGCCCGCGCCGTGGTGGTGACGGGTACGCATCTGTCGCACCCGCGCACAGAGGCCGCCGTGCTCAAGGCGCTGAAGCTGGCGCGCAAGCACGGGCTGCGCACGGCGCTCGACATCGACTACCGCCCGAACCTCTGGGGTGTGGCGGGGCATGGCGACGGCGAAAGCCGCTTTGTCGAAAGCGAGACGGTCACGGCCAAGCTGCTGTCGACGCTGCATCTGTTCGACCTGATCGTCGGCACCGAAGAGGAGTTACACATCGCCGGAGGCTCCACAGACACAATCGCCGCCCTCCGTCGGGTGCGCGAGAATTCCCCCGCGACGCTGGTCTGCAAGCGCGGTGCGCTGGGGGCGGTGGCCTTCGAGGGCGCGGTCCCGGACAGCCTTGACGAGGGGCAGGCGGGGCAGGGCTTCCCCATCGAGGTCTTCAACGTGCTGGGTGCGGGCGACGGGTTCTTTTCCGGCCTGCTGAAGGGCTGGATGGCGGACGCCGACTGGCCGACCGCGCTGAAATACGCCAATGCCTGCGGGGCCTTCGCGGTCAGCCGCCATGGCTGCACGCCCGCCTATCCCTCGCTGGAAGAGCTGGAGTTCTTCCTTGCGCGCGGCGTGCAGCGCCCCGACCTGCGCAACGATCCCGAGCTGGAGCAGGTGCATTGGGCCACCAACCGGCATGGCGACTGGTCGAGCGTGAAGACCTTCGCCTTCGACCACCGCCTGCAACTGGAAGAGATGGAGAGTTACAGCCCCGCCAAGGGCGCCGCCTTCAAGGAGCTGTGTCTGGAGGCCGCGCTGAAGGTTCAGAACGGCCAGCCGGGGTACGGCATCCTTTGCGACAACCGCATCGGGCGCTCGGCCCTGCATGCGGCCAGCGGCTCGGGCCTGTGGATCGGGCGCCCGGTGGAACTGCCCGGCTCGCGCCCCGTCAAATTCGAGCCCGACCTCGGCGCCGATTTCGGGCGCCTGCGGGAATGGGCGCGCGAGAACGTGGTCAAGCTGCTGGTCTTCTGTCACCCGGACGACGACGCCGGGATGCGGGCGGTGCAAGAGGAACGCGTGCATCGCCTCTTCACCGCCGCCCGCCGCAACGGGCTGGAATTCCTGCTGGAAGTGATCCCGTCGAAGGTCGGTCCGGTGGATGACGACACCACCGCCACGCTGATCCAGCAGTTCTACGATGCGGGCGTCTACCCCGACTGGTGGAAGCTGGAACCCTTCAGGACCGAGGCCGCATGGGCCAAGGCGGTTCAGGCCATCGAGCGCAACGACCCCCGCACACGGGGCATCGTGGTGCTGGGCCTCGACGCGCCCGAGGCCGCGCTTGCGGACAGCTTTGCGCTGGCGGCGCGGCAACCGCTGGTCAAGGGTTTCGCCGTGGGCCGGACGATCTTTGGCGATGCCGCCCGGGCGTGGCTGAAGGGCGAGATGACGAATGCCGACGCGGTCTCGCAGATGGCGGCCCGCTACACCCGCCTGTGCGAGATCTGGGACAGGGCCCGCGCCGAGGCCCGGCAGCACGCGGCCTGAGGAGGACAAGAGATGAGCAACACGATCCGACTGACCGCCGCGCAGGCCATGGTGAAATGGCTGGCCGCGCAGATGATCGAGGACGACGCCCCCGGCAGCGAGGCGGGCGGGCAGGCCACGGCCGAGCGGTTCATCGACGGCATCTGGGGCATCTTTGGCCATGGCAACGTGGCGGGGCTGGGCGAGGCGCTGGAGAAGGCCCGGCAGGACTTCCCCACGTGGCGCGGCCAGAACGAGCAGACCATGGCCCATACCGCCATCGCCTATGCCAAGGCCAAGAAGCGCAGGCGGGCCATGGCCGTGACCTCGTCCATCGGGCCGGGGGCCACGAACCTCGTGACCGCCGCCGCGCTGGCGCATGTGAACCGCCTGCCGGTGCTGCTGATCCCCGGCGACGTCTTCGCCAACCGCCGCCCCGATCCGGTGCTGCAACAGGTCGAGGATTTCGAGGACGGCACCGTCTCGGCCAACGACTGCCTGCGGCCCGTGTCGCGCTACTTCGACCGCATCAGCCGCCCCGAACACCTGCTGACCGCGCTGCCCCGCGCGTTGGCCACGATGACGGACCCGGCCACCTGCGGGCCGGTCACGCTGGCGTTTTGTCAGGACACCCAGACAGAGGCCTACGACTACCCCGCCGCGTTCTTCGAGCCCCGCGTCTGGCGCATCCGCCGCCCGCAGCCCGACCCGCGCGAGGTCTCGGACCTCGTGGCCCTGATCAAGGCGGCCAAGTCGCCGGTGATCGTTGCCGGGGGCGGAGTGATCTACGCGCAGGCCGAGGACACCCTTGCGCGCTTCGCCGAGACCCACGGCATCCCCGTGGTCGAGACGCAGGCGGGCAAATCCGCGCTGGCGCAAAGCCACCCGATGAACTTCGGCGCCAGCGGTGTCGATGGCTCCGCCGCCGCCAACGCGCTGGCCGCCGGGGCGGATCTGGTGATCGGTGTCGGCACGCGCTTTCAGGACTTCACCACCGGCAGCCGGACGCTGTTCTCGAACCCCGGGCGTCGGCTCATCTCGGTCAACGTGGCGGGCTATGACGCGGTCAAACACGGCGCGCTGCCGGTCATGGGCGACGCCAAAGCCACACTCGAGGCGCTCTCCGACGCGCTCGGCGCCCACCGCGCGGGCGCCTTCGACCCCAAGGCCCGCACCGCGTGGCTGGATGCCGTGACGCGCCATTGCCGCGACCGCCAGCGGGCGGAGGGCGACCTGCCCACCGATGCCGAGGTGATCGGCGCCGTCCAGCGCGCCACCGGCGAGGATGCCGTGGCCATGTGCGCAGCCGGCACCATGCCCGGCGCGCTGAAGCTGCTGTGGCAGCCAAGCCAGGGCGGCTACCATATGGAATACGGTTTCAGTTGCATGGGCTACGAGATCGCGGGCGCCATGGGCGTCAAGCTGGCCCTGCCCGCGCGCGAGGTGATCTGTTTCGTCGGCGACGGCAGTTACATGATGGCAAACTCGGAACTGGCGACCGCCGTGATGCGCCGGGTGCCCTTCACCGTCGTGCTGACCGACAACCGGGGCTATGGCTGCATCAACCGCCTGCAACAGGGCTGCGGCGGCGCGCCCTTCAACAACCTCTACGCCGACAGCAACGTCGAGCAGCAGCCGCAGATCGACTACGTGGCCCATGCCGCGTCCATGGGCGCCCATGCGGTCAAGGCGGGCAACATCGCGGATCTGGAAACCCGCATCGCAGAGGCGCGCGGGCGCGACATTCCCACGGTGATCGTCATCGAGACGACGCCGCACGAGGGGCCCGGTTTCGGCGAGGCCGGTCACTGGTGGGACGTGGCCGTGCCCGAGGTCGGCACAACCGAACCCCTGATCAAGGCCTATGCCACCTATCTCGACAACAAGCAGCGCCAGCGGCTCGTGAACTGACGCTGCGGGCAGGAGACATCAATGATCCGTTTCGGCACCAACCCCATCGCATGGGCCAATGACGACGACCAAAGCCTTGGCGCGCATATCCCGACCGCGCGCATCCTCGACGAGGCCGGTCGCCAGATCGGTTTCGACGGGATCGAGAACGGCCACCGCTGGCCCGCCGACCCCGAGGAACTGCGGCTGATGATGGAAGAGGCGGGGCTGGCCTTCATTTCCGGCTGGCACTCGCTGTCCCTGCTCGCGCATTCGGTCGAGGCCGAGAAGACGGCGATCCAACCGCATCTGGACCGGCTGAAGCACAATGGTTGCACGGTCTGCATCGCTTGCGAGACCTCGAACTCGGTGCAGGGGCAGGACAGGCCGCTGTCCGACCGGCCGGTTTTGAGCGAAGCGGGGATGCGGGACTTCGGCGCCAGGGTCGAGGAAATCGCGCAATACTGCGCCGATCAGGGCATCGCGCTGGTCTATCACCACCACATGGGCACGGTCGTGCAATCGCCCGAGGACATCGACGCCTTCATGGCGGCGACCGGCCCGGCGACCAAGCTGCTGTTCGACGCGGGCCATTGCTTTTTCGGCGGCGGCGACCCCGAAGCGGTGCTGAAGAAACACATCGCCCGCGTGCGCCATGTCCACGCCAAGAACGTCCGCCCCGCGATCCGCGCCCGGGTCGAGTCCGAGGGTCTGTCCTTCATGGACGGCATCCGCGCGGGTGTCTTCACCGTCCCCGGCGATCAGGAGGGCGCGGTGGATTTCGCCCCGCTGCTGAAGGTCTTGGCCGAAAACCGCTATGACGGCTGGATCGTCATCGAGGCCGAGCAGGACCCGGATCAGCGCAACCCGCTGCTTTACCAAACGCTTGGCCTTGCCACCCTGAAACGCCAGGCCGCCGAGACCGGCCTGATCTGAAGGAGACCCCCATGCCCGATCTTCTCAAACGCCCCTTCGGGACCCATGGCAAGGTCCATCAAATCACGCCGGAAAGCGCGGGCTGGCGCTACGTTGGTTTCGACCTCTGGCGCCTGCGCGCGGGTGAGACCGTGTCGGACATCACCGGCACCGACGAGGTGATCCTCGTCATGGTCGAGGGCAAGGCCCAGATACAGGGTGCCGGTCAGGACTGGGGCGAGTTGGGCGAGCGGGTGAGCGTCTTCGAGAAGACGCCGCCGCATTGCCTCTATCTGCCGAACGGGTCGGACTGGGCCGCCACGGCCACCACCGACTGCGTGATCGCCGTCTGCAAGGCGCCGGGGCAGGGCGGGCATCCGGCGCGCCGCATCGGCCCCGAGGGCATCACCCTCACCCAGCGCGGCGAGGGGTCGAACACGCGCCACATCAACAACATAGCCATGGAGGCCGAGGACTATTGCGATGCGCTTCTGGTGACAGAGGTCTTCACCCCGGCGGGCAACTGGTCTTCCTACCCCAGCCACCGCCACGACGAGGATGACTTTCCGCGGATCACCTATCTCGAAGAGACCTACTATCACCGCCTCAATCCGGCGGACGGCTTCGGCATCCAGCGCGTCTACACCGACGACCTGCAGCTGAACGAGACGATGGCCGTGCACGATGGCGATGTGGTCTGTGTGCCGCGCGGCCACCATCCCTGCGGCGCGCCGCACGGGTTCGAGATGTATTATCTGAATGTCATGGCGGGGCCGCTGCGCAAGTGGCGCTTCGTCGCCGCGCCGCCGGTCGAGCACCTGATGCGCTAGCGGGCCGCCGTGCCCGAAGGAGAACACCATGCCCTTCCAGCTTGCCGCCTGCGCCGAGATGCTCTGGCGCGACAGGCCCATCGACTGGCGCGCCGCCCGGCTGACCGAACGCGGCCTTGGTGTCGGCCTGTGGAACTGGCCCGACCACGACCTGACAAGGCTCGAAAAGGTCGGCGCCCATTACACCATCATGAACGGCTACCTGACCGGGCGACTGACCGATCCCGAGGGCGCCGACAGGCTGCTGGCCTCGGCGCGCGAAACCGCCGAGGTCGGCAGGCGGCTGGGGGTCGACCGGCTGAACCTGCACGGCACCGGGCTGGGCGAGGGCGGCATTCCGATCCCGCAGCACGGCACCTTTTCACCGGGGATGGTCCTGCGCGCCCGCGATACGCTGCACCGGCTCTGCGACATGGCGGAAGAGCTGGGCGTGATCTACACGCTGGAAAACCTGAACCCGCAGGATCATCCCGGCTGTCCCTTCGGATCGACCGCCGACGTGCTGTCCCTTGTCTCGGCGGTGAACCGTCCGCAGTTGCGGATCAACCTGGACCTCTATCACACGCAGATCGGCGAGGGCGACCTGATCCGCTGGTGCAGGGCCTGCCTGCCGTGGATCGGAGAGGTGCAGGTCGCCGACAACCCGGGCCGCTGCGAGCCCGGCACCGGAGAGATCAACTACGCCGGCGTCGCCCGCGCCCTGCGCGACATGGGTTACACCGGCGCGGTGGGGATGGAGGCCTACGCGGCGGGCGACAGCGACGCCGCCGTCGAAGCCTTCGTGGCGGCCTTCACGCTGTAGGTCCGGCACCAGACAGCGGCCCGAAAGACTGCGCCGCCATCCCCGCATTCCCCGGTGTGTCCAGCCGGGCCGGGAGGCCGGTTGTGTGGTTTGCCCTTTCGATGCGCTGTCTCTGGTCCGGCACGTCACAGATGTCTGTCTACAGCATGCACGGCGCTCAGGTTTTCACTCTGGTGGCGGGTCCGGCCAGTTTTGGCAAGGCGCAGGGAAGAGGTGCCATCTGTGCCTGGTTTGAGGACGGTTGCGCGAGCGAAGCCTGCGCTCTCTATATTGCAGCTGTGAGGGCATGCGTACCTTCCCGGCGGAATTGCCATGCAAATCGTCTGCCCGGTAACAGTACCTGGCGCTTCCGTGGCGAACTGGTCCCATAGCGCTTCCTTCCATTCTTGCGAAAGGGACACACCATTAAACCGTGGGATCAAACACCTAGGCAACCGTCCCCTCTGCAATGAGCTGAGCCTGATGGTGCCGTTGCAAGGCACCGTCCAGGCCAAGGGGTTCAGGGCACTAACGGGATGAGGTAGGTCAGCCCTCCGCCGGGCGATATATTTACCATAACCATCATTACAGGTGTGTGGTTTGTCGCGGGGGCAGGCTCCAAACCGCGTGCCACATATGCCACGCCGGACCGCACTGAGACGGGCAGCGCCGCCCCCGGGAATCAGACGCTCCCCGCAAACGGAAATGGCGCATCCGTGACTGGGCTCGCTGACCCCTGTTTCCGGCCAAAGGGCAAGACTTCGGCGGCATGCCACCTGCCTTGCGCGAACCCGGAACGCGCTTTTCAGAACAAAGCACCGCCCTTTCAATCGCTTGCCTTGAAACTGCGCCACGGCAAACAGGGTGTGCCAAGTCCGCTGGCCAAAGCGGTCAGCCGAAATCCGGCCTTGAACATTGCGAGCGTTACAAGATAACTATCTTGATACGTTATAACAAATTGAAACCGGATATGGCTGCGGTTCATCACCCTACCCTTGCCGCATGACCTGACCCGCCCCGAAACCGCAACGGCCCGCCCCCGGTCGGGACACAGGAGGTCCTGCCATGCTCGATGCAGCAGTATCCCGCAGCCCCTTCGCTGGTCACAACGCCGGGGCGCGACGCGCCCGGGCACCCCGCTTTGTGGCAGTCCTCGAAGACAGGCAACCGCCGCCTGAGGCACAGAGAGGGCCGGAACGGAACGGGGAGCACGATCTCCCTGCCCGCTTTCGCGACGATCTTGCTGCGCGTGGGCGCCACCGGGTGGAGGCAGCATGACCACGGTCCTTCCCCTGCTTGCCACGGGCGTGAACAGCGGCAGCGATGCGCGCGTACTGAGGACACTGGGAATGGCGGGCGTGTCGCTTGCACTCTGGACGCGGGCGCTGCCCGATGATCTGGCCTGTGCGCTGGACGCCCTGCCGACCGACCGGCTGCCGCGTCTTCGCCGCACCCTTGCCCCCGGCAGCGTCGCCGGGGCGGTCCATGCGGCCTGCGCAGAGGCAGGAACCGACGATTGCGCCACCGCTCTGGCGGCGGAGGTCGCGGCGCTTGCGACACAGGCGATGGAGGTCTTTGCATCGCCCCTGCTGGCGCTTCGCCTCGACGTCACCGAGGGCCAGCCCTGCCCGAAATGGCACGTAGACGCCGTCCCGGGCCGCCTGCTGTGCACCCTGCGGGGGCCGGGCACAGAATATGGGCCGATCGGGCCGGAGGGCGAGGCGCAAACCGTTCACAGCATGCCGCGCGGCACGGTGGGCGTCTTTCGCGGCGTGCTGTGGCCGGGGCGGGAACTGGCGGCCATCGTGCATCGGTCGCCGCCGCGCGACGCGGGCGGTCCGCGCCTCGTCGTCGTGATCGACCCCGTGCCAGAGGCGGGGGCCTGCTGATGGCGCGCCGCTCCAACCTGGGCGCGACCGGCCTTCACCGGCGGGCACGCGCGGGCGACCCGATGGGCGCCTTCGATGCCCTGCCCGCCCCCCTGCGGCGATGGCTGGCCGAGGCCGCGCTGCCCTGGTCGCCCGCCTCCTGCCGCCGCATCTGGACCAGGGCCCGGGCCGAAGGCGCAAGCCCCGAGGACATCCTCGAACGGCTGGACCGGGCCGAGCGATCCACGCTGTCCCGCGACCGGCAGGCGCGGCGCCTCCCGAACGCCATGCCCCTGAACGACACGCCTGCCCGGCTGCGACGGTGATGGGCGCGCCCCGATCATCACCCAGCGGGAAAATCGGGGCGCGCACCCAAGGGGCGTTGCAATGCCCCCTTCGACTCTTCATCAATCGACCCCGAAAGGACCCCTCATGAAACCGACCCTTCTGGCCCTGACCGCCGCAACGCTCGCCCTGCCCGCCACCGCGCAGGACACGCGCGGGATGGACGCCCATGTCCACGGCGTCTCGACCGTGGAGATCGCCATCGAACACGGCACGGTCGGGATCGATCTGCTGTCGCCCGGCATGGACATCGTCGGCTTCGAATACGCGGCCAGCTCGGCAGAGGACAAGGATGCGGTCGAGGCCGCCCTCCGCTCCCTGCTGGTGCCCGAGACCGTCGTGACCCTGCCCGAGGCCGCCGGGTGCCGCCTGACCGAGGTCTTGGCGCATCTGCATACGGGCGATCATGATCACGACGCGGTGCATGACCACGACCACGACCACGAACACGAACACGAACACGAACACGAACACGAACACGCGGAGCATGACCACGATCACGCGGACAAGGCGCAGCACAGCGAATTCCACGTCAGCTACGCCTTCGCCTGCGAGGACGAAGCCGCGCTGACCGCCATCGCCTTCCCCTTCTTCGACAGCTTCGCGGGCGCTCAGAAGATCGCGGCGCACTACGTCACCGAGGTCGGTGCCGGGCAGGCCGACGTCGGGCGCGACGCGCCGACCCTGACGCTAAAATGACGGTGACGGACCCGGCCCTGACCCTGAGCGATGTCCGCTTCCGCTGGCCGGGGCGTGGGTCCTTCGGGCTGTCGGTGCCGGAGTTCCGCATGACACAGGGCGAAAGCCTGCTGCTGCTGGGCGAAAGCGGGTCGGGCAAGTCGACCCTGCTGTCGCTGATCTGCGGCATCGTCACCGCGGACAGCGGGCGGGTGGCGGTCGGCGGCACCGACCTCTCTGCCCTGCGCGCCGGGGCGCGGGACCGGTTCCGGGCCGAAGGGATCGGCGTGATCTTCCAGCAGTTCAACCTGCTGCCCTATGCCAGCGTGGCGGACAATATCCTGCTGCCGCTGCGCTTTGCCCCCGAACGGCGCAGGCGCGCGGCGCCGGACGAGGCCGCAAGCCTCTGTGCGGCGCTCGGCCTGCCCGAGGGGATCACCGGCACCAGCGCCGGGCGCCTGTCGGTCGGGCAGCAGCAGCGGGTCGCCGTGGCCCGCGCGCTGATCGGCCAGCCGCCGCTGATCGTCGCGGACGAGCCGACCTCGGCGCTGGATGCGGCGACGCAGGACAGCTTTCTCGGCCTGCTCTTCGACCGCCTCGCCGCGACCGGCTCTTCGCTGCTGATGGTCAGCCACGACGAACGGCTGGGGGCGCGCTTCGACCGGGTGCTGCGCCTGACCGACATCGCGCAGATGGAAAGGCAGGCGGCATGATCCTGCGTCTCGCCTTTGGTTCTCTGATGGCGCGGGCGCTGACCGTCGGCATGACGGTGCTGGCCATCGCGCTGTCGGTGGCGCTGTTCCTTGGCGTCGAGAAGGTGCGCACCGGCGCGCGGGCCAGTTTCGCCGACACGATTTCCGGCACCGACCTGATCGTCGGCGCGCGCTCGGGATCGGTTCAGCTGCTGCTCTATTCGGTCTTCCGGATCGGCCATGCGACGAACAACGTGACATGGGAAAGCTATCAGGACATCGCCGCGCGCCCCGAGGTCGACTGGATCGTGCCGATCTCTCTGGGAGACAGCCACCGGCAGTTCCGGGTCATGGGCACCACGCAGGCCTTCTTCGAGCACTACAGGTATCGCGGCGGGCGGGCGCTGAAGGTCGGTCAGGGACAGGGACTGGACGACCTTTACGACGCGATGATCGGCGCCGAGGTCGCGGCGGCGCTTGGCTATGCGGTGGGCGATCCCATCGTCCTGTCCCATGGCCTTGCCAGTTTCACCGACCACGCAGACCAGCCCTTCCGCATCGCGGGCATCATCGACCGCACCGGCACCCCGGTGGACCGCACGGTCATCGTCGGACTGGAAGCCATCGAGGCGATCCACGTCGACTGGCGGTCCGGCGCGCAGATCCCCGGCCAGTCGACCCCGGTCGAGCGCATCCGGCAGATGGACCTGGCGCCCTCGGCGGTGACGGCGGCACTGGTGGGCGTGAAGTCGCGGTTGCAGATCTTCGGCCTGCAACGCGCCATCAACGAATACCCCGAAGAGCCGCTGCTGGCGATCCTGCCCGGCGTCGCGCTGCAAGAGCTGTGGCAGATCGTCGGCGTTGCGGAAACCGCGCTGACGGCGGTTTCGGCCATGGTGGTCGTGACCGCGCTTCTGGGCATGATGGCGATGATCTTCTCGTCGCTGAACGAGAGGCGCCGCGAAATGGCGATCTGGCGCGCCATGGGGGCGCGGCCCGCGACCATCCTCGGCCTGCTGGTGCTGGAGGCGGCCATGATGGCCGCCATCGGGGCGGCTCTGGGGCTGGCGCTGCTTTATGGCGCGCTGGTCGTCGCGCAGCCGCTGGTGGACAGCGCCTTCGGTCTCTGGCTGCCCATCGGCCCGCCAACCGCACGAGAGCTGGCGGTTCTCGCAGGCGTGATCGTCGCGGCGGCCATCGCAAGCCTTCTGCCCGCCCTCCGGGCCTACCGCCTGTCGCTCGCTGATGGCATGATGGTGAGGATATGACCCGGATTCACCCGACCCGCCGCGCCTTCATGGCCCTTGCCGCCGCGACCCTTGTGCCGGGGCGTGCCATGGCCAGCCCGTTCCGGCAAATCGGCTGGGACGACCTGATCCCCAAGGGCGTGCCCTACGGCGAGATCATCGGCCCCGGCCAGATCGACGAGGTAAACGACACCTGGGTGCCGCAGTTCGACGAGAACGCCAGCAAGGTGAACACCGCGCTGGACGGCAAGCCGGTGAAACTGCCCGGCTACATCATCCCCTTCGACGTGACCGCTGCCGGTGTCACCGGCTTCATGCTGGTGCCCTACGTGGGCGCCTGCATCCACACGCCGCCCCCGCCGCCGAACCAGCTTGTCTTCGTGACCACCCAGACGCCCTGGCCCAACGAGTCCCTCTGGGATCCGGTCTGGGTTTCCGGGCGCCTGTCGGCCAAGGCGCTGTCGACCCAGATCGCCGAGGTCGGCTATCAACTGGTGGCCGAGAAGATCGAGGTCTACGAATGGCAGTGACCGGCCCGGCGCGCCGAACGTCCTGTCAGGCGGCGCGGGCGCCGTCCGGTCAGGACAGCAAGCATCAGCGCGCCCCGGCTCTATCCGCTTGGCTCTCTGCGCGGGGCAAGCGTTAAACAAGCCTGCCAACCGCTGCCTTCAGACGACCTCGCGCCGGACATCCTGAAAGAGCACGGCGAGAGCCTTCTGAGCGGCCCGCACCCGTCCCCCTTCGGGACCGGTCGCAACGGGGCCCGGACGCGCGGCTGTGAAAGCGGCTGTCGAGGCCGTAACCCCCGCAGGCCTCGGCACCGCCGAGGAGTGGCGCGGTCAGGCAACCGGGGCAAGACGGGCCCCGGTCGCAAAAAGATGCGCTGCCGCCGAACGGACTGCAAAGAAATCCGCCAAAGCGAGCTATCGGGCTGCCGGACTTGGGGCGCTTCATCGCGGCCTTCCTTGGGGTGCAGGGCCTCCGCAGGACCGGCGCCGTGGTTTGACGGGGCGCAATCCTTGCATGGGAAGACGCGGGGCGCCGCGTCCGGCGCCTGCCACCCACCCGCACGGGAAAAGGCGGGTATTGCACAGGAAACCTTGGCAACCTTGACGAACGTCAAGGCCGCACCGGGCCGAGCTGGCTTACTGTATGAGTCGCGACGCATTCATTTTCCGGGTGTTCACTTCCTGACCAGCGGCTCCGACCGGTGCCTTGCGACAGGCTGTAACCGCCGGAAACGATACAGCCAGGCAGTTCATGACGAGCAAGCTCAGCAGACGCAGCGTTCTCAGGGGTCGGCTTTCCCGGACCGACCCGGAAAGGCTGCGTCCGCCCGGCGCCCAAGGCGATTTTGCCCGGCTGTGCACAGGCTGCGGGGACTGCGCCCGGGCCTGCCCCGAGGGCATCGTCATCCGCCATTCTTCCGGCGAACCCGTGCTCGATTTCACCAAGGGCGCCTGCACCTTCTGCAATGCCTGCGCAGAGGCCTGCGAGACCGGCGCCCTGATCCCCGCGCCCGCGTCGGACTGGCCGTGGCGGGCGGTGATCACCGACAGCTGCCTGTCGCTGAACGGCATTGCCTGCCGCGCCTGCGAGGACGCCTGCGACGCCCGGGCCATTCGGTTTCGCCTGATGACGGCGGGCCGGGCGGCGCCGGTGCTCGATGCGGATCAATGCACCGGCTGCGGCGAATGTGCCTTCACCTGCCCCGCCGGTGCCGTCTCTTTCGAAGCCCGAACCCCCGCAACCGAGGAAATCGCATGAACATCTGTGGCTGCCTTGTCCATGTCGCCCGCGACGATCTCGCCCAGGCCCGCAGCGCGATGGAGGCGATTGCCGGGGTCGAGGTCCATGCCCAGACCGAGGACGGCCGCCTCGTCGTCGTGGTCGAGGATACCGAGCCCGCCTTCGCCTCTGACACGATCATGGCGCTGCACCAGATACCGGGCGTCTACTCGCTGACGCTCAACTACCACCATTTCGAAGATCCCACGCAGCGGGCGCCGCTCGCCGCCACCCAGCCGGAGACCTGACGCATGACCATCTCGGAATCCCGCCGCACCTTCCTGAAGGCCACCGCCGCCGCCAGCACCGCCGCCGCCGCCGGAATCCCGCTGGCGACCGGCCCGGCCCTGGCCCAGGCGCCGGGCAATGCCGATATCCGCTGGGACAAGGCGCCCTGCCGGTTCTGCGGCACCGGCTGTTCCGTGCTGGTCGGCACCAAGGCGGGCCGCGTCGTCGCCACGCAGGGCGACCCCGAGGCCCCGGTGAACCGCGGCCTGAACTGCATCAAGGGCTATTTCCTGTCCAAGATCATGTATGGCGCCGACCGCCTGACCACGCCGCTGCTGCGCAAGTCGAATGGCGTCTACGACAAGAACGGCGACTTCGAGCCGGTCAGCTGGGACGAGGCCTTCGACACCATGGCGCTGAAGTGGAAAGAGGCGCTGGCCGCGAAGGGGCCGACAAGCGTCGGCATGTTCGGCTCGGGCCAGTGGACGGTCTGGGAAGGCTATGCCGCCGCCAAGCTGATGAAGGCCGGTTTCCGGTCGAACAACATCGACCCCAACGCGCGGCACTGCATGGCCTCTGCGGTGGTCGGCTTCATGCGCGCCTTCGGCATCGATGAGCCGATGGGCTGCTACGACGACTTCGAGCACGCCGATACCTTCGTGCTCTGGGGCTCGAACATGGCCGAGATGCACCCGATCCTGTGGTCGCGCCTGACCGACACGCGCCTGACCAAGGAAGGCGCAGAGGTCCATGTGCTGTCGACCTTCGAGCACCGGTCCTTCGAGCTGGCCGACAACGGCCTCGTCTTCAAGCCGCAGACCGATCTGGCGATCCTGAACTACATCGCCAATTACATCATCCAGAACGACGCGGTGAACTGGGATTTCCTCGAAAAGCACGTCAATATCACGAAGACCGCGACCGATATCGGCTATGGCCTGCGCGACAGCGATCCCCGGCAGGCGGCGGCGGAAAACCCGAACTCCGGCGCCCTGACGCCCATCGACTTCGACGCCTATGCCGCCGCCGTGGCCCCCTATACAGCCGAATATGTCTCGGAACTCTCCGGTGTGCCGGTGCACCAGCTGGAGAAACTGGCCCAGCAATATGCCGACCCGAACCGCAAGGTGATGTCGCTCTGGACCATGGGCTTCAACCAGCACACGCGCGGCAGCTGGGCCAACGGCTCGGTCTACAACATCCACCTGCTGACCGGGAAGATTTCCGAGCCCGGCAATTCGCCCTTCTCGCTGACCGGCCAGCCCTCGGCCTGCGGCACGGCGCGCGAAGTGGGCACCTTTGCGCACCGTCTGCCGGCGGACCTTGTGGTGACGAAACCCGAGCACCGCGCCCATGCGGAAGAGATCTGGCGCCTGCCCGAAGGCACCATCCCGGAAAAGCCCGGCCTGCACGCGGTGGCGCAGAACCGCGCGCTGAAGGACGGCACGCTGAACGCCTACTGGGTGCAGTGCAACAACAACATGCAGGCGGCGGCCAATCTGAATGTCGAGGGCCTGCCCGGCTATCGCAACCCCGACAATTTCATCACCGTCTCGGACCCCTACCCCACGGTCACCGCCATGTCCGCCGACCTGATCCTGCCCACCGCCATGTGGGTCGAGAAGGAAGGCGCCTATGGCAACGCCGAACGCCGCACCCAGTTCTGGCGCCAGCAGGTCATGGCCCCCGGCGAGGCAAAGTCCGACCTCTGGCAGCTGATGGAATTCGCCAAGCGCTTCACCGTCGAAGAGGCATGGGGCGCCGACCTCGTCGCCAAGGCGCCCGAGTTGGCGGGCAAGACGCTGTACGACGTGCTCTACGAAAACGGTCAGGTGAACCGCTTCCCGCTGGAAGACACCGCCGAGGGCTTCGACAACGTCGAGGCACAGCACTTCGGCTACTACGTGCAGAAGGGGCTGTTCGAGGAATACGCCACCTTCGGACGCGGCCACGGGCATGACCTTGCGCCCTTCGACACCTATCATCAGGCGCGCGGGCTGCGCTGGCCGGTGGTCGACGGGCAGGAAACGCTGTACCGCTTCCGCGAAGGCTATGATCCCTATGTCGCCGAGGGCCGCGATGTCCAGTTCTACGGGCACAAGGACGGCAAGGCGAAGATCATCTTCGCCCCCTACGAACCCGCCGCCGAAGCCCCGGACGAGGAATACGACCTGTGGCTGTCCACGGGTCGGGTGCTGGAACACTGGCATTCCGGCTCGATGACCCGGCGGGTGCCCGAGCTGCACCGCGCCTTCCCCTCGGCGGTGGTCTTCATGCACCCCGAGGACGCCAGGGATCGCGGACTGCGGCGCGGGCAGGAGATCATGATCTCGACCCGCCGCGGCGAGATGCTCAGCCGTGTCGAGACACGCGGTCGCAACAAGGTGCCGCGCGGTCTGGTCTTTGTGCCATGGTTCGACGAGGGGCAGCTGATCAACAAGCTGACGCTGGACGCGACCTGCCCGCTGTCCAAGGAAACCGACTTCAAGAAATGCGCCTGCAAGGTCGAACGGGCCTGATTGTTGCCCTGTGCCGCAGGGGGCCACACCCCTGCGGATCCCCTACCCGCCAAGGAGGCCGGGAATGCCCGCCGCCACGCCAGTCCTGTCCCCCCAGCGCCGCCGGTTCCTGACCGATACGGCGCGCATGGCCGGCGGCTGCCTTGTCGCGGCAAGCGGATTGGCCTGGCTGGCGCGCGAGGCGCGGGCGCTTCCGGCAGAGGCGTTGCGCCCACCCGGCGCCCTGCCCGAGGCCGAGTTTCTCTCCGCCTGCATCCGCTGCGGGCTTTGCGTGCGCGACTGCCCCTATGACACGCTATCGCTGGCCGAACTGGGCGCCGACGGCCCCGCCACCGGCACGCCCTATTTCACCGCCCGCGCGGTCCCCTGCGAGATGTGCGAGGACATCCCCTGTGTCGCCGCCTGCCCGACCGGCGCGCTTGACCAGAGCCTGACCGATATCGACGAGGCGCGGATGGGCACCGCGGTTCTGGTCGATCAGGAGAACTGCCTGAACTTCCTCGGCCTGCGCTGCGACGTCTGCTACCGGGTCTGCCCGGTCATCGACGCGGCGATCACGCTGGAGCTGTCGCACAACGACCGCTCGGGCCATCACGCGATCTTTGCGCCGACGGTCCATGCGGACCACTGCACCGGCTGCGGCGTCTGCGAGAAAAGCTGCGTCCTGCCGGAAGCCGCGATCAAGGTGCTGCCCCTGCGGCTGGCCCGGGGGGCCTCGGCAGAGCATTACCGCAGGGGCTGGGAAGAGCAGGACAGCAACGGCGCGCCGCTGGTCGACGGGTTGATCGACCTGCCCGACCGCCTGCCGGGAACGGGCACCGACAACCTGGCCGCGCCCGGCGGCTTCGATCCGGCCTTCACCCTGCCGGAGGCGGGACAATGAAGGCCTCGACCGCCGCGCCCGTCGGGCAGGAGGCCATTCAGGCCAAGGGGTGGCTGCGCGCGCATCGCTTCCTGATCCTGCGCCGAATGTCGCAGGCGGTCTTCCTGGCGCTGTTCCTGCTGGGGCCCTGGTTCGGCCTGTGGTGGGTCACCGGCACGCTGGCCGGGTCGCGCAGTTTCGGGGTGCTGCCGCTGACCGATCCCCTGGTGGCGTTGCAAAGCCTTGTTGCGGGGCACTGGCCCGCCGCGACGGCGCTGATCGGCGCGGGCATCGTTCTGGTGACCTACGCGCTGATCGGCGGGCGGGTCTATTGTTCCTGGATCTGCCCGATCAACCCGGTGACGGACGCCGCGCATTGGCTGCACGACCGGCTTGGGCTGCACAAGGGCTGGCAGCCCAAGCGCCAAACCCGGCTCTGGCTGCTGGGCGCGGTGCTGGCCGTCTCGGCCCTGACCGGCACCATTGCCTGGGAAACCGTCAACCCGATTACCATGCTGCACCGCGGGCTGGTCTTCGGCATGGGGTTCGCCTGGGCGCTGGTGGGGCTGGTCTTTCTCTTCGACCTGCTGGTGGCGCGCCGTGGCTGGTGCGGGCACCTGTGCCCGGTCGGCGCCTTTTACGGGCTGCTCGGCCAGCGCAGCCTGCTGCGGATCAGCGCCGCCCGGCGCGTGGCCTGCGACGACTGCATGGATTGCTTCGCCGTCTGCCCGGAAAACCAGGTCATCGCCCCGGCCCTGCGCGGCAAGGACGGAGACACCCCGCTGATCCTGTCGCCGGACTGCACCAATTGCGGGCGCTGCATCGACGTCTGTGCCGTCGATGTCTTCGCCTTCACCCATCGCTTCGACACCCGTGTCGAAGGCCCCTCACCCCGGCGGCCCCGCACGGCCGCCGACCAAGCCGCCTGACGGCGCCAACGGAGAGCTGACATGAAACTGCCGGTCAAAGCGGGCCTCGCCGCATTCGCCTCAACCCTGCTGCTGTCCGGGCTGGTCCTGGCGCAATCCAACAGCCATGTGCAATCGCTGCGCGGATCGGAGCTGGACACCACCCTGCCCGCCCCCGACCTTTATCAGCAGCAGCAAGGGCGCGAGGTGCGCAACTATCGCCAGCAGCCGCCGCTGATCCCGCATTCGATGGAACAGTACCAGATCGACCTGCGCACCAACCAATGCCTCAGCTGCCACGACTGGACCAATGCGGGCGACCGCGGCGCCCCGACGCTGTCGATGACCCACTACCTCGATCGCGACGGCACCCAGCTGGATACCGTCGCGGGCACCCGCTGGTTCTGCAACCAGTGCCACGTGCCGCAGGCGGACGCCCCGGCCCTGGTCGACAACACGTTTGAACCCAGCGCATCGCGCTGAGGCTAGGCACGGAAGGACAAGACATGGCCGAGAATGACACCAAGCCCGGTCGGCGGAATTTCCTGCTGCGCCTCTGGGACGCCTTCTGGAGCCCGACGGGCGTGCTCAGCACGGGCTTCCTGCTGATCGCCGGCTTCATCGGCGGCATCCTGTTCTGGGGCGGCTTTCACTGGTCGCTTGAACTGACCAACACCGAGGAGTTCTGCACCTCCTGCCACACGATGGAAACGAACCTCGGCGAGTACCGCGAGACGATCCACTACAACAACCACTCGGGTGTGCGGGCGATCTGTTCCGACTGCCACGTCCCGCACGAGTGGCAATACAAGATGAAGGCCAAGATCATGGCCGTGAAGGACGTCTACCACGAGGTGTTGGGCACCATCTCGACCGAAGAGAAATACGAAGCGCGCCGGTTGGAAATGGCGGCGGCGGTCTGGAAAAAGATGAAGGCCAGCGACTCGCGCGAGTGCCGCAACTGCCATGCTTTCGAGTACATGGACTTCACCCTTCAGGAGACCCGCGCCGCCGACAATCACCAGCGCGCCATCGACGAGAGCATGACCTGTATCGATTGCCATCAGGGCATCGCCCACGACCTGCCGCCGGGCTACCAGGAAGAATACGATCACGTGGTCGAAACGCTGGCCCGGTCCGGCGCGGCACCGGCCGCGGGCACCGACATGGCTGCCATCCGGTCATGGCTGAAGGGTGCGGGCGAATGACCGCGCGCGCGCCCATCCGCCCTTCCGACAACCGCCGCATGACGGAGTGATACAGATGCTCAGTTTTCTCGATCTTCTCGGCACCATCGGCGCAAGCGTGCTGGGCCTGCCCGGCATCATCGGCGTCGCGCTTGGCATGGCGACACGGAAATGGGCGCTGGCCGCCGGGCTGGGCGGGCTGATCGGATTGCTGGCGCCGATGATCCTTGGCGGATCGCATTCGACCCATGTGGCGATCACGCCGATGGAATACACGATCTCGGTTCTGGTCGGGCTGCTGGCCGGTCTGGTCGGATGCGCCATCCGCCACAAGGGCGCCAGAATCTGAGGCGCGGCCCGGGGGCCTAACCGGCCAGCGCCCCGCGCAGCCAGTCGTCGAGGGCCGCGGCCCCGGCCCCGACCTGCGACCCAAGCCCGCCGGCGAAACGCAGGAACCCGTCGCGGTTGCGGGCATTGACCGCCGTCAGAACCGGAATGCCCTTCTCCAGCGCAAGGGCGAGCACCGGCGCAAAGCCGCGCCCGGCACATTCCTGCGCGCCGAACTTGTTCAGGATCAGCACATCGGCCCCCTCGCGCAGCCGGAGCGTCACCGCCTCCGCCGCCGCTTCCAGAGACCCCGGATCGAGACGGCAGCCCCGGGACCCGGCCCCCAGCTTCTGCGAGATTTCCAGCGCCGGGCCGCGCGGCAGAACGGCAAGCTCCATGTCGCAGGGATGCGCGCCCTCTGTCGGCGCGCGGGATTGCACGATACCGGCAACCACATGGCCCTCTGCCCTCAGTCTTTCGGCAAGCGAGGCCAGCAGGCGATCCGCCTCCCCCCGCGTTTCGGAAAGGATATATCCGAGCACAACAGCCCCCTTCTTCTGTTCAGGTCGCGCAAGCGGGTCGCCCGCGGTCAAGGAAAGGCACGACCCGACAAACCGGTTACTCGGTTTCGCACAGGTCGCAAAAGCGCGACAGGTCATGGGTGTCCGCGATCCGCGCGGTGTTGCCCTCGACCGTCACCCCCCTGTTGCGCAGCCGGGCAAAGGCGCGCGACAGGCTTTCCGGCGACATGCCGATCCGCCCGGCGATGACGACCTTGTCGTAGGGCAGGCGCACATCGCAGGCGCCGCCCTGCCCCGGCGGCAGAAGCGACAGAAGGAACCGGGCCGCGCGCTGCGCCCCGTCCCGCAGCTTCAGCATTTCGATCTCGCGCACGAGGGCGTTCAGATGCGCGCGCGCCCCGGCCAGAATGGCGCCGCGCGTCTCTGGCGACCGGTCCATCAGGGACAGAACAAGGCTGACGGGCAATTGCAGGGCCTGCACCTGGGTGATGGCCTCGGCGTGGACCATATGGGACGGGGCGCCAAGAACGGCGGCGTCCCCGATGGTCTGACCCGGGCCAAGCACATTGATGACCGCCTCTTGCCCGCGCGCGGTCACGCTGTACAGCTTGACCCAGCCCCCCATGATCACGAAAAGGTGCTGTGCCGGCGCCCCCGCCGAGAAGACCGTCGTGCCGCGTTCGAACATGCGGACGGTGCCCTGATCGAGCAACCTGTCCGCTGCCTCTTTCGGGCACATCCCGATCAGATCCGCCCGTCGCGCCGCGTTTCTGAGAGCTTCGTTCATCCGTCTGACTTTCCGTAGCTGGCATGACCCGGACGCGTGGTTCGAACGCGCCGGACGGCACAACGATACGCCGCAGCCCCGGCAGAGATGTTGCGGCAGCGCAAACTTCTGCCGCGATTTCCGGGACGCCCCCCTGACAGATCCGCAGCATTGGCGTGTCCTGTCAGGAATACTCACTTAATGGTTGTATAAAGCAACCGATTTGGCAGCGCCGCCACGCCCCTGGCGTTTGCATTTCAACGGAAAGGGCGCCGGTCGCGCAGATCATGTGACAGAGAAATCTATCTACCCCAGGATGATAACCGGAAATCATGAACGATAGAGCCCCGATAGAGGAAAAAGCGGCCCCACGACCGGGAAAGGCTTTGCCCCTCGCTTTCCAAGCAAGGGGACCGAAATGCGAAACATGTGCAAACCCGCCTTAGAAGGCCGGTAGCTGGGGAACGCGAGAGCAGGGCCTTGGGGGGCCGAGGCCCCGCCCCCGCGCGGTCACTTAGGGGCATGCAGGCTGCATGGCTGTGGCGCGGGGCTTTCGGCGCCTTCAGCGCTACCCCAGAGAACAGTCGTTGGGGTCGCATCGATCCAGTGCCGCACGGCTTCCGCGACCTCCGGCCGCGCGGCAGCGAAGTCCTGACCGACAAGCACAAGGCGCGGTTGGCACAGGGACGCGCGCACCAGACTGACGGCCGTGCGCTCGGACAGCGACAATGTCCGCCCGCCCTCCGTAATTCTGCGGTCGAGATCGCCATCGGGGCACAGCACCGCCTTCAGCCGCAGCTGGCCGATCCTGTCACGCAGGGCCGCATCCTCGATCGAAACCCCGGTCCCGAAGGTCAGCGCGCGGCGCAGCGACCCTTGCAGGATCGGCACATCGGGACCGATCCGGCAGAGGTTGCGCCGCAAGGCGCCGCGGCTCAGCGCATCCAGCGGGATGCCCGACATCCGGACCTGCCCGGCAGGTTTCGGGTCGCGCCCCAGAAGGATGTCGAAAAGCGCGGTTTCGGCACGTTCGCCAAGCGCGATGCGGCCTGCCTTGCCAGCAGCCAGCCTGAAGGAAAATGCGGGCGCGCCCGGCAGCTCCAGCGCCTCGATCCGCAGCGCCACCGGGCCCTTGGGCAGCCCGCGCGTGCCATAGGGGCCGCGCTGGCGGCGGGCCAATGCGGCGGCGCATTTCTCTCGCGCCGCGCGCCACCCGGCGTGCAGGTTCCAGACCGTGGCAAGGTTGCGCATCGGCGCAAGCAGCAGCCCCAGCGCCGAAAGCGCCGCGGCAATGGTCCCGGTGCCAAGCCCCTCTCGGGCGCCGATCAGCAGGATCAGCGCCGCCGTCAGCCCGGCCATCAGCTCGGGCACGGCGGTCAGAGCCTCGGCAAGGCGCAGCCGGTCAAGCGCGGCCTCGATCATCTGCCCCGACCGTCGGCGCAGCCGGTGCAGCTCTTTGTTCCGGCGGCCCAGCCGGTCGAGATCGGGGGCCAGCGCCATGCGTTCGGTCATCTCGGCGGCGATGCGCCCCCGACGGGCGCGCAGGCGCCGGTGCAGCGGCGCAAGACGCCGCCCCCCCACGAAGATCAGCAGCAGCGCCACGCCAAGCGGCGGCAGCACCGCAAGCAGCAGCGCGGGCGACAGCAGGCCCAGCACCGCCAGAGTCGCCGGAATCAGGATCGCCCCCGCAATGAGGCGCGGCACCCCGCGCCCCGCCCAGTTGCGAAAGGCGGTCATATCGCCGACGAAACGCAGGCTGGAGTATCCGCTGCGCCGCGCCGCCACATCGCTGGCGGCCATACCCGCCGCATGTTCGAAAAGCGCGGCGCGCAGGTCCAGCGCATAGCTCTGCGCCAGACGCTCGCCCTGCACCTGCGCCGCGATCCGTGCCGAGGCGATGACCAGACCGGACAGGCTGAGCACCACCACCGGGACCAGCGGCAGGTCGGGACCGCCCGCGTGCAGCGCCTCGAACAGCGCGCGGGTGGCAAAGGCCGCGGCACCGGCGGCCAGCCCCTGCATCAGCGTCAGCAGCGTCACCCGGGCCAGCGGCGCGCGCCGCCCGGGGGCAAGAAGGCGGGGCATCGGGGTCATGCAGCGTGCGACCAGTCCGCATTCGCCCGCAGCGCGAACCCGTTGGCCTCGGCGGGGTCCGACAGATCCGACTTGCGCAGCACCGGGATGCCCGTGGCGACCTCGGCCTCGCGGCTGGCCATCGGCGAACAGCTCAGCATTCCGGTCAGCAGGTCCGGGGCCAGCCCCAGTCGCGCCAGCTCGGCCACGCCACCGGCGGCGGCCACCGCATCGCCACAGGCAAAGACCAGGCCAGAGATCCGGCTCTGGAACCACGGATCGGCGATGAGCTGCGCGGTTTCGCGCTGGAACAGCCCGTCAGCCACCTCCATCACGGCAATCTCGCAGCCCTGGCGCTGCGCCTCGCCCAGCAGCCGCTCGATACCGCGCCGGATGCGCGGCAGCTCTTCAAGGTAGGTGGTCACCATGCCCGCATCGGTGAAATCGCCGACATATTGCGCGCCGGTATCGCTGTATTCGTTGTAATCGCCGAAGGCGCCGGTGCCGGTGGCCTTGATCGCGGCGGTCTTCCATCCCGCCCGGCGCAGCCCCAGCGCAAGCTGCGCGGTGGCCAGCGTCTTGCCCGAGTTCATCGCCGTGCCCAGAACCGCGATCACCGGGATACGGGAGGGCTGGGCAGGATCGGGCAGCGCGAAGTGTTCCAGGTTGACCGGCCTGCCGTCCTGCCCCAGCAGGCGCCCCTTGGGCAGCAGCCGCGTGGCGGGCTTGATGCGCTCGTTGCGGGCGGTCATGCGACCGATGCAGCCGCCGCCCGCCAGCATGTCGGCGCCGTCCGCCGCGATTTCGGCGACACCCTCGAACTGGTCGGGCGCATAGCGTGCGCCGCAGGCCAGCACGACGAGATCGCCGGGAAACAGATCCGACGGCCGCCCCGAGGGCAGCTGGATGCGCCGGTGCTGGCCGATCTGCGCAACCTGCGCGAGGATCAGATCGCCGGGGCGCGCCTCGGCAAAGCCGGTGTCGAGACCGCAGATCTGCGTGCGGTCCACACGGCGGGTCGAAAAGCTCCATTTCGCGCTGTCGAGCTGGGTTGTCAGGGCGGCGGTCGGGGATGTCAGGGCGGTGGTCATGAGAGGGGTCCTTTCAAGGGCGGGGAAGATGTTGAGGATCGGAAACAGGGTCAGGCGGCGCTGGACAGGCCGGTCTGCGCGGGGGCGGTCACCATCCGGGCCAACCCGGCGTGCCGGACGGCCCAGGCAACGTCATGCGCGCAGCCCGGAAGCTCATGCAGGGCAATGCGGGGCGAACAGCCCTCTGCGGCGGCGGCACCGCGCAGCGCCTGAACATAGGTGCGGGCGCGGGCCAGACGGGTCTCGCCCTGAAGGCGGTCCAGTTCCGGTGTCTGGCGCAGTGCCTCGTCGCGCGTGGTGTCACGGCTGCCCACATAGACATGGATGGGACGGTCGAGAAAACGGCGCAGCCCGACGCCATGGCGGCGGGCCCAGAACAGATCGCGCGGCGCGGCGCTTTCGGCCAGCCCGTAGGGATAGGCCATCTGCCGGTTCGGCAGGCAGTACCAGCCCGCCGCCGCGACGTGCAGATCCGCAACGCGCTGGGGAAACAGCATGGCGAAGCGGTGCGCCAGCTGCGCGCCGCCGGAATGGCCGAACAGGCTGACCGGGCCCGACTGCTCGGGAAAGGCGGCCTCGAAGGCCGCGAGCAGCGCAAGCAGCGCCTGATCCGGCCGCGCCTTGCGCGAGGGGCGCTGGAACACCGGCCAGGCTCGGTCACCGAAGTGGGGAACGATGACGGTCCGGCCCGTGCGCTCCGCCTCGGGGCGGAAGAGCTCTGTCAGCTCGCGGGCGTTGCGGGAAATGCCGTGCAGCACCAGAAGCGGCGCCGCGCCACTGGGTCGGGTCGGCAGGACGACCCGGGCAGAAAGCCGCCCCGCCGGGCTGGTGCAGACAAGGCTGGAGGTCTGGCGGGGCTGAAGGATCGAAGCGGGGGAACGGGGCATTGCGGGCTCCTTGCGTTGGCATCTGCAAGGATTACGCCCGACCCGCCGCCCTATTCCCGCCGGGCGCGAAAGTTTTTCAGGGGATTGTTTTCTGCTCTGTTTTCAGGGGCTTGACGCAGGCGTCCGTGACCGGAACCAGCCCGTGACCGTAAACGATGTCCGGTCCGGGATCCCCCAGATCGGTGGCCCCCGCGCGCAACGCCTCGGCGATCTCGGCGGCGCTCCGGTCGGGCTGGGCCTCGCGCAGGATGGCCGCCGCCGCCGTGGCGAAGGGCACGGCGAAAGAGGTGCCGGTCTTCCAGCGTGCACCGCTGACAGAGGCCGCGGTCCAGACGTTCACCCCCGGGGCGGCCAGGTCGATATGCGGCCCCTGCACCGCACGCCGGTAGACCTGCTTGTCACGATCCACCGCCGTCACGGCCATCACATGGTCGTAGGCCGCCGGGTAACGCGGCCCGGCACGCGGCCCGTCGTTCCCCGCCGCCGCGAGGATCAGGATATCGTTCTCGGCAACCAGCTGTGCCGTGATCTCTTCCAGAACCGCGTTTTCGGGCCCGGCAAGGCTGAGGTTGATCACCCGCACGTCTCGATCCGCCAGGAAAGACAGCGCCGATGCGAGGGTGAAGGCATCCGCGCGTTCGTCATTGCCCGCGCGGTGAAAGGAATCGACCGCGACCAGCGAGGCACCGGGCACAAGCCCGGGCGACCGGGTGCCCGGATCGCCGACCAGCAGCGCGGCGATGGCGGTGCCGTGCAGGCGTTTGGACGGCGGCAAGTCTTCGTCCGAGAGGCGATGCAGTTCCAGATCGGCCCCGGCAAAGGTCTGATGCGCGTCGTTGATGCCGGTGTCGATCATGCCGATGGCGACACTGCTGCCACATCCGTCGCGCGCGGGCGGCAGCGGCCAGCCGATGCTGAAGCGCGCCGGGCAGTCGCCGCCCTCGCAGTCCGGGGCAAAGCCCTGCTCGGTCCGGTAGTAGTGATTGAAATCCGCCTCGGGCGCCGAGGGCAGCGCCCGCAACCGCGCCCGCGCGGTCTCTAGCGTCACGCCGGAGGGCACCGAAAGGCGGTGGATCTCGACCCCCAGCGCCGCCAGCTGGCGCTGCTCCAGCGAGCGGTACCCTTCGCTTTCCAGCGTGGCCAGATCCTCCGGCGAAAGGCCGTTTGCGATGATCTCCGCCCTGGCCTGCTCGGGCGGCGGCGGAGGCGCCGCGCGGCGCGGGGCCGCACGCGGCGCTTGCTGTTGCGGTGCCCGCTGCTGCTGGGGCGCGCGCTGCTGCTGCCGCGGCGCTACGGGTTCGCCCCGGAACAGCCGAAGCAGCCCGCCACCGTCCCTGGAGCCGCCGCTGCTGCGCGACGGGCTGCGGTCGTCATCGTCGTCGTCGTCATCATCATCATCGTCGTCATCATCGTCGTCATCGTCGTCGTCACCGCCGTCATCATCGTCGTCGTCATCGTCGGCCCATGCAGAGGTCGCAAGGCCCGGCCATGGGGCCTCGGCCGGAGAGAAGAGGGCGACAGAGGCAAGCATTTGAACAAGCAAGATTTTTCTGATCATCGGGGCGGGTCTCTTTGTTGAATTGCAAATCGGGTCACGATGACTACGGTTGCGGTCAGACCTAATTCCATCCAATCCGTGCGGCAAACACTTTGGATAGCGGGTACGCGGGTATGAACGGCCGTTTCGAACATGACATCATCGCCCAACTCGTGCCCCTGCGCCGTTTCGCGCTGTCGCTGTGCCGCAGCCCGGATCTGGCCGACGATCTGGTGCAGACGACCGTTGAACGCGCGATTGCCGCGCGCGATCGCTATGATTGCACCCAGCGCCTGGAACCCTGGCTGTTCCGCATCCTGCGCAATGCCTGGCTGGACGTGATGCGGCGACGCAGGACGCGAGGCACCGAGGTCGATGTGATCGACTCGCCCGATGTCGTGGCGGTCGACGGCCGGCAGATCACCGATGCGCGGCTGATGCTGAACGCGACGGAAAAGGCGCTGGACGAGCTGCCCGACGAGCAGCGTGAGGTGATCCTGCTCGTGTGTTACGAAGAGCTGTCCTATGCCGAGGCCGCCTCGGTTCTGGACATCCCGCGCGGCACGGTGATGAGCAGGCTGGCACGGGGCCGCATGGCTTTGGCAAAAAAACTGGGAATATAATCCGGCCCGGCACGTGGACAGAGGGACGAGGAGCAAGAGCGACATGGCAGAGCCCAAGCTAAGCGATGAAATCCTGATGGCCTACGCCGATGGCGAGCTGGACGACGAGACGGCGCGCGCCGTCGAGGCCGCCATCGAGGCGGACCCCGAGGTGGCCGAACGGGTGGCCCTGTTCGGCGACACCGCGCGTGTGCTGAAACAGGCCGCACAGGCCCGCCCCGTGTCCCCCCTGCCCGACGCGCTGATGGCGAAGATCGACAAGGCCTTCGCGCAGGCGAAGACCGCTTCGGATGCAACGGCAGAGCCGGTGGCGGATGTGGTTGTCCCCCTGCCCCGGCGCCGCAGGGTCGAATGGCAGCCCATGGCCCTGGCGGCAAGCATCACGCTGGCCATCGGTCTGGGGGGCGGCCTTATGCTTGGCCGGACCTCGACACCGCAGGCTCCTGCGACGGATTTCGCCGTGCTCTCGACCCCTGCGGTCAAGGCCGCACTGAACGACCTGCCCTCGGGCGAAGACCGTCAGGTGGCAGGCGGCGTCGTGCGCCCGATTGCCTCGTTTCACGACGCGGACGGCAGGCTGTGCCGGGAATTCGAGTTCGATGAAAGCGCGCGGGCGCATGTCGCGGTCGCCTGCCACGACGAAGACAGCTGGGCGCTCCGCTTCGCGGTGATCGCCGATGTCGCGTCGGATGGCTATGCCCCGGCGTCGTCGCTGGATGCGCTGGAGGCCTATCTGGGCTCGATCGACGCGGGGGCGCCGCTTTCCGTCGAAAGCGAGGCCGACAGTCTGTCCGCCCTTGCACGCTAGTCAGCCGGGGCCGCCCCTCATTGCTTGGGGCGTGGTTTCTCTGGTGTAACCGCCTGCCCGCGGCGCGGACTTCGGCGGCGGGCCGGGCCACCGCCGTGCCGCGATCCTGCCCCCTGCCCCGCATCCGCATAGGCAGGGTGCAGCCGACCGGCAAGACGGAAGCGGCGCCTTGCAGCCGCCCGGGCCGGTGACGTCGGACGGTTCAGCGCGGCGCACCGGCAGGCGGTGCTGTCGAACGGCGTGACCGGACCGCAAGGGCCTCAACCGGCGGCGCGCAGGAAGAAGAGCGCCGTCATGATCAGGCCGATCGCGATAATCAGCAGGCGCAGCAAGGCCGTGTTCTGCACCCGCCGGGCCAGAACCGCGCCGAGGTATCCGCCAAGGGCGCAGGACAGGCCGACAACCAGCAGGTTGCCCCAGTCGATCAGCCCCGCCACGGTGTAGGTCGCGACCGAAACGACGGACAGGACCACGGACATCAGGTTCTTCAACCCGTTCATCCGGTGCAGGTTGGTCATGCCGATCACGCCGAAGGCCGCCAGCAGCATGATGCCGAGGCCGCCGTTGAAATAGCCGCCATAGACCGAGACCGCGAAGACCAGGCCAAGGGCGGCGGGGTCGGACATCGTCCGCCCGGACCTGGCAAGGCGCCGGACGAAGGCCGGACCAAGCGCAAAGGCGGCGGTCGCGATCAGCAAGAGCCACGGGACCACGCCCGAGAACAGCTCTTCCGGTGTCACCAGCAGCAGGCCCGCGCCCGCGAGGCCCCCGACCACGGCGGCGCCGACAAGATGGGCGAGCGGCGGCTTGCCCCCGCGCTCGATATCGCCCCGATAGGCCCAGGCGCTGCCGACATAGCCCGGCAGGGCGGCGAAGGTCGCGGTCGCATTGGCCATGATCGGCGGCACGCCCGCCCAGACCAGCGCCGGAAAGGTCAGAAAGGTGCCGCCGCCCGCGATGGCGTTGAGCGCACCGGCGCCCAGACCGGCCAGCACGAGCACGAATATTGTCAGCATGGTTGTTCTCCTAAAGGCCGCGCCGCTGTTGCACGGCGCGCGATTGGTCTGCAAATTGGTCTGGACAGGAGGCACGCATGGCAACGAAACGGACGCAAGAGATCGTCGAGGCCCTGCGCGACTATTGCGCGGCAGAGGCCATCGGTCCGGGCGGGCAACTGCCGCCGGAACGGGATCTGGCGCGGCGGCTGGGGTGCAGCCGCGAGACGCTGCGCAAGGCCCTGGCCGAGCTGGAGCGCGCGGGCGACCTGTGGCGGCATGTCGGGCAAGGCACCTTCCTCGGCTCCCGACCGCTGGGGCATCCGGTGCGCGAGGCCATTCTGGTACAGGGCGCCTCGCCCTTGCAGCTGATGCAGGCCCGTCTCACGCTCGAACCCTCGGTCGCCGCCGAGGCTGCCATGCTGGCGACACCCGCCAGCCTCGCCTACCTGTCCGGGCTGGTCGATCAGGGCCGCCGAGCCAGGACGCGGTCCGATTGCGAACGGCTGGACACCGCCTTTCACCGCGGCATTGCCGAGGTGACGGGCAATCCCATCCTGCTGGGCCTGCTGGATTATCTGGCCGGGGTGCGCCGCCACGCGGCTTGGCAGCGCGAATGGGACATCACCTACCGGGCCCTTGGCGTCGACGCCTTCACCGAGCGCCACAGCCAGCAGCACGAAGAGGTGGTGACCTGCATCCGCCGGGGCGCAGCGATAGAGGCCTCGGACGCCATGCGCAGGCATCTGGAGACGATCTTCTCGGCTATGCAAGGGGCAGGTCTGCCCTCCTGACGCGCCCCTGCCCCGTCCTGACAGCCCTGCCCGCCAGTTCTGCCGCCACGCGCCGCGCACCGGGAATTGCGCAGGGTTCCGCCAAAAACCTGAGCGGGCGCGTTTGCGCCTCTTGCGTGATGTTATACTATAACTGTATGGAGCAGGCAGCGCGGCACAGCAAGGGAGCGACGGCATGACACTGGGAACCAAAGACAACCGGGTTCCGATCACCCTGCTGACGGGCTTCCTTGGCGCGGGCAAGACGACGCTGCTCAATCACCTGCTACACGATCCGGGCGCCGGGCGGATCGCCGTCGTCATGAACGAGTTCGGCGATATCGGTCTGGATCACGACCTGATCGAAGCCGCGACCGAAGAGACGGTCCTGTTGCAGTCCGGTTGCCTGTGCTGCACCATTCGCGGCGACCTGCTGAAGACGCTCGGCAGCCTCATGGCGCGGCGCAACCGGGGCGATCTTGCCTTCGACCGCGTGGTGATCGAGACCACCGGCATCGCCGATCCCGGGCCGATCCTGCACAGCCTGATCGTCGACCCTGTCGTCGCCCCGTATTTCCGCATGGACGGGGTCGTGACGCTGGCCGACGCGGCCCTGGGGCCGCAGACGCTGGACCGGCAATACGAGGCCGTGCAGCAGGTGGCGATGGCCGACCTGATCGTGGTGTCCAAGGCCGACCTTGTCGATGCCCGCAGCCTGACAGAGTTCAACGCCCGGCTGGAGCGTCTCAACGATACGGCCCGGCGCATCCATGCGGAACGGGGCCGCCTCGCGGCGCGCAGCCTGTTCGGGTTGACCGCCCTGCATCAGGACGCGACCACGCAGGACATGGCGCGGTGGCTTGGGCCGACCGCCGCGCCGGACGATCCGCTTGCGAACCTGTCCGGCTTTGCGACACCCGCTTCCGGGACGGCCCCCTTGCCCACCCCGGCCTCGGCGAAAGCGCCCCATGACGACCGGATCGTCTCTGTCTCTTATGAGATGGCAGAACCGATCGCCTGCGAGGTCTTCGACCTCTGGCTCGACACCCTGATCGCGCTCCGGGGGCCGCATATCCTGCGCATCAAGGGCATCGTGCACCTGCAGGGCATAGACGATCCCTTTGTCTTTCACGGCGTGCAGCACATCTTCGACGCGCCCGTGCAACTGAAGGGCTGGCGCGGTCCCGACAGGGTCAGCCGCATCGTCGTCATCGCCCGCGACATGACCGAGGCCGACCTGAGGGCCAGTCTCGACACGCTTCACATGCAGCCCCGCAAGGCGGCGGAAACGGCCGACACGCCGCTCTGACCCCGCCCCTTTCCGACCACGACACAGGAGACAGCCATGCCCGCCACCGACACCCGTTTGCCCGTCACCGTCCTTTCCGGCTTCCTCGGCGCGGGAAAGACCACGCTTCTGAACCGCGTGCTGAACAACCGCGAGGGCCGCCGCGTCGCCGTCATCGTCAACGACATGTCCGAGGTGAACATCGACGCCGATCTGGTGCGCGAGGGCACCGAACTGTCGCGCTCCGAGGAGAAGCTGGTCGAGATGTCCAACGGCTGCATCTGCTGCACCCTGCGCGACGACCTGCTGAAAGAGGTGCGCGCGCTGTCGCAGGAGGGCCGCTTCGACTACCTGCTGATCGAGTCCACCGGCATCTCGGAACCGCTGCCCGTCGCCGCGACCTTCGATTTCCGCGACGAACAGGGCGAAAGCCTGTCGGACGTGGCGCGTCTGGACACCATGGTCACGGTGGTGGACGCGGTGAACCTGCTGAACGACTATTCCAGCCACGACTTCCTGACCGACCGGGGCGAGAGCCTTGGCGATCAGGACGACCGCAGCCTTGTCAGCCTGCTGACCGAACAGATCGAATTCGCCGACGTGGTGATCCTGAACAAGGTCACCGACGCGGGCCCCGACAAGACCGACAAGGCGCGCAAGATCATCCGCGCCCTGAATGCCGACGCGAAGATCATCGAGACCGATCATTCCGAGGTGGCGCCCGAGGCGATCCTCGACACCGGGCTTTTCGATTTCGACAGCGCGCATGAACACCCGATGTGGGCCAAAGAGCTCTATGGCTTCGCCAACCACGTGCCCGAGGACGAGGAATACGGCATCACCTCTTTCGTCTACAACGCCCGCGCGCCCTTCCACCCGGAGCGGCTGCACAGGGCGCTGAACGGCCCCCTGCCCGGCACCATCCGCGCCAAGGGACATTTCTGGATCGCCTCGCAGCCCAACTGGGCGATGGAGTTCTCGCTGGCGGGCGCCATGTCCTCGGTCAAACCGCTGGGCTGGTGGTGGGCCTCGGTTCCGAAAGAGCGTCTGCCCACGCATCCCGAGGCGCAGGCCGAAATCGCGCGGCTCTGGGCCGAGCCATGGGGCGACCGGCGGCAGGAAATCGTCTTCATCGGCGTGGGCCTCGACCGCGACGCCATCTGCGCCACGCTGAACGCCGCGCTGCTGGACGTGACGGATTTCACCCCGGCGGACTGGACCGACCTGCCTGATCCCTTCCCGCGCATGGACCGGCAAAAGGCGGCCTGACGGATCACCGGCGGCCATGACCCCGGGAGGCGCCCCGGCAAGGGCGCCCTCTCACGGGTCTATGGGACGGAGGGCATCGAGGCGGCGGGCAGAACCGCCCCGCCAGCCTTTGCAGGTATGTCGGCGAAAGCCATGCCCCCTTGCCGTTCAAACCGGCCATGGCCAGACCTTCCACCCGATGCGGGGCTGGTGGGCAGCAGGCTCTGCCTTCTGTCCGGCGCGCGGCCCATGGTCTTCCCGCGGACGGCCTGCGTCACTTGACGCGCACCAAACCCGCCCGCCAAAGGCCTTCGCCCCGCTACGCCTGTTTTCCCGGGAAGGGATAGAGCCGATCCGATGTCCCCGCCTTCATGACGAACCCCGAGACCGCATGGTTCAGACATCCGGCAGCGCCTGCGAAATCTCGATCAGCGACCACAGGCCGGTTCCGGTCGGAATGCCGCACCGATGGCACATGTACACAAGGTCTTCGGTGCGGGCGTTGCCCGTTGCCCCCGGCGCGCAGGGACAACCGCCAATGCCGACAAGCGCGGAATCGAAGCCGCGAATGCCAGCATCATAGGCGGCCAGCGCATTGACCAGACCCATGTCGCGCGAGTTGCGCAGGTGCCGCGTGCGGGGAAGGCCCGGGCGCCTGTCCGGGATGGTGGCCACGACTTCCGTAACATGGCGCGGATTGGCCACCCCGATGGTGTCGGCAAGGCAAACAAGCTCAGCGCGCGGCGGCGATCAGATCGCCGAGGGCCGTACTGCTACGTCAGTGGCATGGGCGCGCTCAGAGATCGATCCGCTGCCGCATGCTTCCCGCCTTTTCCGAGCGCAGTTCCACCACGCAGGAGGCCGCCCCGGCGCGACCACGCACCAGCCATTCCGCCTTGCGGGTGACCGCGGACCATTGCTGCCCCCAGGGCGACCAAAGATACTTCCGTTCGTTCCGTCCCGCGAGGTGGCCAAGATCCTGTTCGGCTGCGTTCATCACAAGCTCCGCCCCTTCCGTGCGCAGTGCCACCTTGACCGTCTTGGCGACACCCTTTTCAAGTGCCACGTCCGACAGGTTCGTTGGCAGGTATCCGTGGTTCGACACGACAGCGGAGATCCTGAAGAGATCTTCGCCAAGGGCCTCGCAGGACACATCGTCGAGCCGGACCTGCGGGGCGGATGCGGCGTGCCGAAGATTGAACAGCGTGTTGTTGTGGCAGATCTCTTCCAGAAGGTGGCCCGGCGGGTTCCTGTAGCTCCAGATATAGACCATCCCGCCGATCTCGACCGGCCCGAGTTGCGGGTGATCGAACCGGGTCCAGTCACGAAAGCCGTGATCCCCGAGATTCTCGATAACCCAGTTAAAGACGGTTCGCTGGGTTTCCGCGTCTCGCGGGCCAAGGTTGTAGTAGCCCACCTTGGGCACGCCCGCCGTCCGCTCCAGATCCCAAAGCTCGGTCGAAAAGCAGATGATGCCCTTTTCCTCGTAGACCCAATCCTTGAGACTGCCGTGCCGGACCTTTGACTTGTCCGGTGTGAATTCCTCGTAGACCGAAACGGTAGGATAGCCGGTCAGCCGTTCGCCCACCGCGCCGAGGTCCTTGTACAAAGCCAGGTCGCGCGGGCTCATATCCGCGTCCAGCTTCATCATGGAGGGTCTCAGGATGATGCCGCCATGGGTATGGTAGGCACACATGCCAGCGATGTTCGGATGGTCGAGAATGAGACGCCCGATCCCCATCGCTTCGGGCTCGGAGAAGGGATACTCGCCCGCGCCATACTCCCGTGGGCTCCAGTTGATGGGGAAGTTCCGGTTCATGTTTCCGTCTTCGCCCTGCTCGATCTCCACATGCAGGCCGTCGTAATCCCGGATCAGGCCCTCGGGATAGATGCGGTAGTATTCGCCCCCTTCCTCACCCGGTTCCCTCTGCACCATGATGCGGGGATCCACATCGTCCTTTTTCCATTCGCCCCTGGGGTCGGGCACCCGCATGTTCACGATATAGCCGTCGCCGTCGATGTCCTGGGGCACCAGGCCGGAAATCCGGTCTTCGCCCGGCAGGAAACGCCCGTTGCCGCACCACGGGTGATAGGGGGCTTTCAGGGCGAATTCGGCGCCGTCGGGATTGATGCGGGGGATGATGTAGAAAACCTGGCTGTCGACCAGCCGGGTGACCTCTTCGTCCTGCCCGTAGTTCGACAGCAGATACCAGATGGCATAAAGCGCGGTGGCCGATGTCGCATGTTCCTCGGCGTGAATCTGGGCATCGATGTAGAAACCGGGTTTGTCCTCGGCCTTGCCGGTCCTCGGGTTCGTGATCTGCATGAACCAGACATCGCGCCCCCGATGCGACCTTGCGATGCTGGTCAGCGTGGCGATTTCGGGGTGGGCCTCGGCCAGCTGCCGCAGGTAGCCGGTCATCGTGTCGTAGTCGTGATAGGTGTCGAAAGGGATGTCGATCCCGGTCATGTCAGGCTCCTTCTGGCGCGCTCAGCTGCGTCCGAAATGTTCCATGATGGCGGCGGCGTACTTGATGCCCTTGATGTATTTGTCGACGTGAATGTTCTCGTCGGGGGCATGAAGGTTGCAGCCGGGGTTCGCAAAGCCGGTCAGCACGCAGGGTATCCAGACGTGGCGCAGGACCGCCCCTTCCGCCGAGACACCGTTGACGATGGGCGGCTCGCCATAGACTTCGTGCGCGGCGGCGATGATCGAGCTCGCGATGTCCTCCTTGGCAGAGATCTTGTAGGGCTCTTCGGCCCGCTCGAAGGTATTGACCTCGATAGTGTCGAAGCCCCGCGCCTTGATATGCGCCCGCAGCTTTTCTGCGGCCTTGATCGGGCTGATATTCGGGATCAGACGGAAATCGAGCCGCACCCGTGCCTCGGCAGGCACGATGGTCTTGGTGCCCTTGCCCATGTATCCTGCCTCGATCCCCTGAATGTTCGCCGTCGGCTCATAGGTTCGGGCGCGCAGAGCATCGACACCGTCTCGGCCCAGCACGAATGAGTCGACACCCATTTCCTCGCGCAGCAGGTCAAAGTCGATGCGGGATGCCTTGTCGCGCAGGAACCCTTCGTGGTCCTCGTCGGGGACATAGATGCCCTCGGCCCAGTCGGGGATCAGGATGTTCCTGTCGCGGTCCATGATCGTCCCCAGACAGTGGATCAGATCCCAGACCGGGTTCGGCACCAGAGGGAAATTCAGGGAGTGCACGTCGGTCCGCGGCCCGCGCGCCACCAGTTCGACGAAGAGGATGGATTTCAGCCCAAGGGAGACATCCGGGACATCGGCCCCGATCTCCAGCGACCCGTCAAGGCAATGCATCCCGTCGGCGGCCAGCATGTCCTTGTTGCGTTCCGACCACGGCCCAAGGTTGGGGCTGCCGATTTCCTCTTCGCCCTCGATCAGAAGCTTCAGCGTGACGGGCACGTCGCCGCGCACCGCCAGGAACGCCTTGGCCGCCTTGTTGAAGGCCAGCACACCGCTCTTGTTGTCGGTGGCACCGCGCCCGTAGAGCACGCCGTCGACGATCTCGGCGGACCACGGGCCGCCATGGGTCCAGGCCTCGATCGGCTCGGGCGGCTGTACGTCGTAATGCGAGTAGCACAAGAGCGACTTGGCCGAACTCCTGCTCTTGACCTCGCCGAAAACAACGGGCGGCCCCTCTGGCAGCGCGTGCAGGTCGGCGGGCAAACCATCGCGATGCATCATGTCCCGCAGCAGCTCGGCGCAGTCCTGCAATCCGATATCCTGCGCGGAAATGGAGGGCTGTCGCACAAAGCTCTGGAGGTCCGCCACGAATTCATCGGCATGGGCGTCGATGTAGTCGTAAATCTCTTGCATGGCGCGGGTCATTGCGTGGTCTCCTTCCGGTTCGACAGGTCCCAGGCGTTCAGGCGCTGACCGTTGAACGCCGGAGAGCGGGTTTCGGCGATGGTCAGGAAAGCCGGCGCAAGGGCTGCGGGGTCGACCCACCGGGCCTTCAGTTCCGGCGGGTAATTCTGTTCGGACATGGGGGTTTGCATCGCCTGTCCCGGCGTTATCGTGCAGGACAGGATGCCATGATCGGCGCCTTCCAGCGCCAGGCATTTGGACAGCCCCTCAAGCCCGTGTTTCGCCGCGCAATAGGCGGTTTCGTCCACAAACCCCTTGATGCCCGACTGCGAGGACACAAAGACCAGCGCTCCGCCGCCCCGTGCCTTCATGCCCGGCCAGACCGCCTGCGCCAGAAGGAACCCCGCCTGTAGCCCGACATTCACGGTGGCGAAATAGGTGTCCAGGCTGACCTGATCGAACGGTTCGGGCCGAAGGATTGCGGCGTTGTGGATCAGGGTGTCGACCGGCCCGCCCGCAGCCTTCATGCGCCCTATCGCCTGCCGGCAGGCCGTGGCGTCGGAGAGGTCCGCCGGAATCATCGTTGCGGTTCCGCCAAGCGCGGCATTCAGCGCCTCGAGGCCGTGAACGTCGATATCCATCAGGACAAGATCGGCCCCGCGCGCGGCAAAGGCGCGGGCGATTGCAGCGCCTAATCCCTGTGCCGCGCCGGTGATACAGACACGCTGGTCGGAAAGCGGTGGAACCTTCACGTCGCACTGCCCATGTCCAGATCCACCCAGGCGCGCGAGGTCGTCGAGGCGACAACCGCATCAAGCACCATCTGGTTGCGCAGCCCGTCCACGAAGGTCGCGCCGCGCGACAGTTCGCGCTCTTGGGCGATGGCCGCGGTCAGTTCGCGCAAGGCGCCCAGAACCGAGACGTTCCAGATGCCCTTGTTCAAACCCGCAAGGCGGGCGTCGGGATCGTCGACCGTGATCTCCTCGAAGGAACCGGTGCCCTTGGCGAAGTAGAGGCGTTCGTCGGAATTCGACAGGGTGATCGTGCCCTTGGAACCGAAAATCTGCGTTTCATTGCCCATGTTGGCAGCCGCAACGCCGGACATGAAAACATTGGCCAGCGCGCCGCAGCGCATCTCCAGCGTGAAATGCGACAGGTCGTCCGCGGTTGCCGTCCAGCGGTCGCCGGTGTGCTTGCAGCGGCGATCCGGGACCACGGTCAGCGCCTGCCCCACAACGGCGGCAGGCTCACCCAGCCACCAGCGCACCATGTCGACCTGATGGCTGCCATTTGCGCCCAAACGACCGCCGCCCTGCGCGGCATCGGACCACCAGTCGTCCCTGGGCCGCGATGCCGGGTCATTCCACGAGGCGCCGATATTCGTGATGTTGACGTGCCTGATTTCCCCAAGATCGCCCTGGGCGATCGCCTCGGCCACGCGCATGCGGTTCGGGTTGAAGCGCAGTTCGTGGTCGATCATGTGCAGCCGCCCTGCCGCCCGCGCCGCATCCAGCATGTCCCGGGCCTCGCCTGCGTTCATGGCCGTGGGTTTTTCGCAGAGCACATGGGCTCCGCGCGCGAGCGCCGCCTTGACCATCGGCGCGTGAAGCACCGTCGGGGTCGCGATACAGACAAGATCAAGCTCTTGCTCTGCCAGCATCCTTTCCCAGTCGTCGTAGACGGCGCCGATCCCGTGCGGCGCGGCGGCTGCCCGCGCGCTTTCCATCCGGCCCGAGGCGAGGGCAACGGCCTGCGCGCCCTCGATATGGGCAAGGGCGGGAAGATAGGCGTCGCGGGCGAAACTGGCGCCGATGATGCCGGTCCTGATCATGATTTGTCCTCTCTCATTGGTTGTTCGGGTTCCGCCCAGGGCATGGAAGGAACCATATGGGCGCTCAGTCGGATGCGAGGCGCGCGTCCCAGAGGCCAAGCCTTTCGTCGCGCCGGGCGGTCCAGTCGACACGCTGTCCCACGCCGTAAAAGTCTGGCTGGTAGTACATGTGCAGCCACGGACCGTCGTCGTAGAAGACTTCGAGCATCTGGTTGATGATGGCCCGCTGATCCTCGGGCGTGGCGGCGTTCATCAGGTCGGGCCAGCGCTCGAACCAGCGCGGATCGGCCCAGTTCGTATAGTTCGGACCGGATTCCACAGTCGCCAGCGCGGCCATGTCGTATAGCGGGCTCCACAGCGCGCCACCGGACCCGAGAAAGAACAGCGGCCCGGCCCGATGCTGGCGGATCAGAGGGACATAGACCGAAGACCATTCCATCAGTTCGACCTCGGTCGCCACGCCGACGTCATCGAGGAAAGCCCCGACGGCAAGCGCCACGTTGGCATCGTTCAGATACCTCCCGCGCGGTGCCTGCAGCACGATGTCGAAGCGGACGCCGTCCTCGCCGCGCGGGTAACCGGCTTCGTCCAGCAGTTTCTCGGCCATTGCCGGATCGTAGGGATAAGGGTCGAGATCGGGGTGATCGTTCGGCGGGTTCACGATCCCCGTGGCCCGCTTGCAGTCAAAGTTGAGAAGGTGACTGCAAATCAGCGGGACATCGACGGCATATTGCAATGCCCGCCGCACGTCCGGATCACGGATCGCCGTGCCCGCGATCCCTTCGAATTCGGGACTTTGGTTGAAGCCGATGTACATGCGGCGCAACCCCTGGACCGCCTGAACCTCGGCGATCCCGCTGGCGTTGATCATGTCGCTCTGGTCGGGCAGGACGTTGGTGATGATGTCCACGTTGCCCGCCAGAAGTTCGGCAATCCGGGTCGAGGCTTCGGGGATCACGCGAAAGCGGATGCGGTCGAAGTGGCCGGGGCCTTCCCGCCAACGCTCCAGCACCAGTTCCGAACTCGGGTTCCATTCGGCCAGCCTGTAGGGCCCGGAGGCGACGGGCGACCGGGCGATTTCGTCCTCTGTCATCGCTTCGAAGCTGTCACGACAATGCAGGAGGACCTGCGACGAAAAACCGAGCGCCATCGGGTTCCGCTCGCGGATATGGATCGCGACGGTGGTGTCGTCCAGCGCCTCGGCCCGCTCGAAACCCATCGAGGTATAGACGAAGCCAGGGGTGTTTCCGGCGAACGCATTGGCCGGGTCCGCCGCGCGGTTCCATGAATAGGCAACGTCATCGGCGGTCAGCGGCTCGTTATCGGCGCAGGTCTGGTCAGGCAGGATCCTGTAGGTCCAGGTTCGGCCATCCTCCGACACCTCCCAGGAGGTGGCGAGCCGGGGCAGGATCTCTCCGTCTCCCCCGATCCGGGTCAGGGAGGTGTAGATCATCTCGGCGATATTGGCGTTGTCGAGAGAACGGATCTCTGCCGGTTCGAAGGTACTGGCATCCGCGCTGAGACCGACGACGAGCGTGTCGTCGGGAATTGTCTGGGCCTGAACGGTTGCGGTCAGCGCAAACAACGCGGCACCGGTAGCGAGAAGTTCAAAACGTCGCATGATATTCCTCGGTTTTTGGCAGAGAACAGACGGGCCGCCGGGGCCCGGACAGATCGGGAGCGATATCTTCGTGTCGGATTCCTTTCTGCATGGTCACGACCCCGGGTCCCCCAGGGTGACGGGTTGACCCGTCTCGGACGACCGGATGCAGGCATCCAGCATCCGGAGGGAAAGGAGGTGGTCGCGACCGGTGCATTCGGGGGCCGCACGGCCGTGCAGCGCGTTCGCGATCATGGCAAGCAGTGCCGTCGCATCGGTGATCCATGGCTCCAGCGCTGCAAGCGGCACGGCCGAATACTCGGGCTCTGTCCGTGTAACGACCACGAGGTCGCCGAACATATCGCGTTGCAGCGCAACCCCGTCAGAGCAATCCGTGCGCCATTCGAAATCCAGCCGGTCGACGCCGCCCTGCCAGGTGCCCTGGTAGTTCACGATCATGCCCTGGTCGAATTCGATCAGGGCCGAAACATTCGCGTCACCGCGATACATGGACCACTCGGGGTTGAAGGTGCGGGCATAGATCCGCACCGGCTCTTGCGCGTAGACAAAACGCATCAGGTCGAAGTGGTGGATCGACTGCTCCCACAGCATCGGCTGATCCATCGTCAACGGGTACTTGTTCAGCCGCGGCAAGGTGCCGTCCCGCCAGCGCTCATAGGTGAAGCGGGCGAAGGCGGCTTTGCCGATCCGGCCGGATGCCAACAGGTCGCGCAGCGCGGTTGTCACCGGAAGGTAGCGAAAGTTCAGCCCGACGATCAGGTGCAGCCCCGCCGCCTCTGCCGCCGCAACATAGCGTTCCGCCAGTGCAACGCTGTCAGCGAGCGGCTTTTCCGCGATGATATGCAGCCCCGCTGCAATCGCGGCCTCGATCTGTCCCTCGCGTCCGCCCGGCGGCGTGACCAGAAGCACGGCATCGGCCTTGACCGTGGCCGCCAGCGCGGCCAGGTCATCCGAGACGGGCAGGGTCGGGTATCGCTGTGCCGCATTTTTCCGGGCATCCTCCGACGGATCGACAAGCCCGGCGAGGATCACGTCCTCTCGTGCGTCGATCACCGACAGCCAGATGCGGGCCCGCGCCCCCAGACCCACCACGATCAGCCGGACAGGGGGGGTCATGCCTTGCCCTCCGTGGCCAGCAACCGGTCGAGCGCGTCGCCGATCGGTGTCCAGTCGATATCGCCGAGCACCGTGGCGCGCGCGCTGGCCATGGGCGGCCGCGATGGCGGCCCCGCCGGACTGTCGGTGTCCACCGTGGCACCCGGTATCCGGGTGGCGACCTGTTGCGCCAGATCGTAATCCGAGAGCACTGGTGGCGTGCCAGCGTGCAGCACACCGCCCAGGGTGGGCATCTGGCCCAGAAGGTCCGCAATCCCGGCGGCGAGGTCGGGCAGCCACATCCACTCCCGCAAGTTCCGACCCGAACCCGGGCTGATCCTGCCCCCATCCGAGCGACCCTGCGCGATCATCCTGCCGACCAGACTCAGCCAGGGCCGCGAGGGGCGCGGCCGTTCGCCCGGGCCAAATACATTGCCAAGCCGCAGCGACAGGGTGGCGAACCCGCTTTCGGCGGCGGCGGCGGTGATGGCTTCGCCGGTCTTCTTCGCCGTCCGGTAGGGTCCGGTTCCCCGGGCAGCATCCGCTTCGGTGAGCACCGCCTGCCCCTGCCCGTCCGACGGCGCGAAAACACCCATCGAACTGAGAAACAGGAAACGGTCTGCGCCAGCGGACCTTGCCCAGTCGAGACAGCCCAGATGCAGCGAGAGATTGGCCCTGAGGTGTCCGGCGACCGAGATCCCGAGGGTCTCGGGCTCTGCCGTGAGCGCCGCGCCGTGAATGACCGCGCCGGGCCGGGGAAGATCAAGGCCCTCCAGACCGGCGGCCAGATCGGCCCGGATCCGGCGAATGCCCGCATGTCCGGGCGGGCCGTCGAAAGCCCGGTCGATAGCGATCACCTCATGCCCGGCTTCCGCGCATCCCAGCGCAAGGCCGGAACAGACGAAACCGCCCGCTCCCGTTATGATCACCGGTCCGCTGGTCATGTCCCCGCCCTGCCCCGCATCAGGCGCCCTGCGGTCCGGCGGCGATGACCGCCTCTTTTATCTTGGCCTGATGGGCATCGGCCATGGTCACGAAGGGAGGCCGGACCGTGGCAAAGCCGACGTCATTCCTTTGCGCCGCCACCGCCGTCTTGATCGCGGGAATGAGGGGCAGGCCCTCGAAGATTGTCCGAACCGCAGAGACCTGTTCGTGGCAGGTGGCCTCGGACTCCGTACCAAGCGCGTCGATAAGGCGGCGGATGCCCGCAGGGTTCACATTGGCGCTGGCGCTGATGCACCCCGCCCCGCCCCTGGCCGCGTTGCGGGGGATAAGCGACTCTGACGCCGAATAGGTGGCAAGGTCGGGGAAGGCGTCGATAACGGCGCGGGTGTTCTCCCAGTCGCCGGAACTGTCCTTCAGCCCGGCGATGATCCCCGGAAAGGCCGTCATCAGCCGCTCGATGAGGCCAAGGGTAATGGGCACCCCGCTCATCTGCGGGATGTGATAGAGATAGACCCGCAGCCGGTCATCCGCCACGGCGTCGATCATGCGGGCATAGGCATCGAAAACGCCATCCTCGGGCACATTCTTGTAATAGAACGGCGGCAGCACCAGCGTGCCGCGACAGCCCAGTTCGGTTGCGTGTTTCGAAAGCGTGACGCAGTCGCCGACGGCGGGACAGCCCGTGCCGGGGATCAGCCGGACCGGGTCTATCCCGGCAGCGATCAGCGCCTCGAGCGCGGTCATGCGTTCCGCCAGTGTCAGGGAGGCCGCCTCGCTGGTTGTCCCGAAAGGGGCAAGGCCGTGCGCGCCCGCTGCCAGAAGCGCCTGACAATGGTCGACAAATCGTCCCGTATCGACCGAAAGGTCTTGGGTGAAGGGTGTGATCGCGGGAACGTAAAGCTCGATCGTCCGGGTCATGGTAGGCCTTTCGTCGGCGCGCGGCGCGCGCGTCATTGCAGAAGAAGGGGGGGGATGTCGCGGAACTCGTCGTCCGGCTGCGTGCCGCCGCGCCGCATCAGGACGGCGAAATGACCGGTCCGGTCCAGCACGCTTGCCCCCATGTGCCAGACATTGCGATGGAAGATCACGCCGCGATCCCCCGGGACGACCATCCCGATTGCCGCCTCTGTCATCGGTGCGCCGCGGGCATCCGAAGGCATCACGAGAACCACGTAGCGCGACACATCGAGCGGCAGAAAGCACTGTGCCGCATGGGGATGCCGCTCGATCCGGGTGCAGCGCAGCGGCAGCTGCGCCTGCGGGACGCAATTGGTATGAAGAACGGGCGCCGCACCCTTGGGGCCTTCGTGCAGGCAATCGGAATAGAACAGCCGGGTCCCCGCGACATCGGGCGCCGTCACAAAGCGCCCGTAGGGGGCAAAGGCCGTGGCGTCCGCCGCAATCAGCGTCACCTTCTGCCCGGTCGTTATGTCGGGGCCGGTCATGCGCCGGCCCTGAACGGTTGTTCCGCCATCCAGTGCCGGGCGATGTCCTCGCGGCGGCAGATCCAGACGTCGTCGCGATCCTTGAGGTGATCGAGGAACCGGACCAATGCCGCGACCCGTCCGGGATGGCCGATGATCCGCGAATGCAGACCGATCGACATCATGCGCGGCACCCGGTCCGCTTCCGCGGCCAGAACCTCGAACCCGTCAATCAGGAAGTCCGAGAAATCCTTCGACGAAAACACATCCCCCGCCAGGAACTTCGCGTCGTTGTTGACCATCGTGTAGGGCATGACCAGATGCGCCTTGCCCGCGACCTCTGTCCAATAGGGCAGGTCGTCGTTGTAGGCGTCGCTGTCATACAGATAGCCCCCGTGCCCGGCCACCAGTTCGCGTGTCCGCTCTGACGGGGCATAGCGGCAGTACCAGCCCTGCGGGGCCTTGCCGGTGCTGGCCAGAATACTCGCATGCGCCTTCGCGATATGGTCGGTCTCGGTCTCGGGATCGAGCTTGTAATGCTCGATCCATCGCCAGCCATGGGCGCAGATGTCCCATTCGCTTTCTGCGATGGCCTGCGCCACGGGGGCGCAGCGCTCCAGGGCAACGGCGCTGGCGAAAATCGTCAGAGGCACGCCACGGCTGCGGAACAGGTCGAAGATCCGCCAGATCCCGACACGATGGCCGTATTCATACATGCTTTCCGCCGCGAGATCGCGGTCGCCCTCGGGCACGCGCGTGGCCCGCACCTCCAGCAACGCGGATTCCGACGCCGGATCGCCGTTTCCGATGGAGTATTCAGAGCCTTCTTCCACGTTGAGCACGAAATTCAGCGCGAGGCCCGCGCCGTTGGGCCATCTGAGCTTCGGCGGCGCAGCGCCGTAGCCCAGAAAATCGCGCTTATGCGCCATATGCCCCTTCGCGTCAGTCACGCGGACCCTCCACCTTGCAGAAGAAGCAGCACCAGTCGCCGGTGTTGACATTGGGCAGCGCGCGCAGCCCGAAGAACATGCCGTCCGCCGGCGCCTTCAGCTCGCCCACCTCGTCGCCGAAAACGTTCACGATCCGGGCGATCCGGTCGCCCTTCTTCATCATCGTCAGGAAATCGACGCCCTCTTCAGGCAGGAAAATCCCCGAAGCAGGAGCCAGAAGCGCCTCTTGAACACCTTTCCAGCACGGGTCGGGATAGACGGCGGTGCCGTCCAGCATCTTGTAGTGGTAGAGAATATTCAGGATCGATTTGGCCAGCTCATCGGCCACATAGCGGAAACGCTCGGGCGATGTGGCCGAGCGGCCGCCCAGCTCCACGGTGATGCCGGTCCGACCTTCGGCGCGCAGCGCCGCCATCGGGCTTCCCGACGGATTGAAGTTCGACATGATGCAGCCCCAGCCATCGCCCATGGCCTTGGCCAGCTCCACCGCCTCGGGCGACTCGTCGACAAAGATCGCCTTGTCGAGAAAGGAATGCGCGCCGCCGGAGTGAATCGAGATCTCGAGGTCGGCCACATCCTTCATGGCCTGCCAATGCGCATGCGCGACCCGGTCCGAAAAATAGCCGCCGGGCTTGCCCGGATAGATCCGGTTCATGTCATAGGTGAAGGTGTCCAGCGGATTGCCCCGCTCTGCCGCCGAGAAAGCCAGCGGGTTCACCACGGGAACCAGAACGACCGCACCGCTGAGTTCTGCCGGGTCGATCCGCTCCATCGCCAGTTGGCAGGCACGCGGGCCTTCCGGCTCGTCGCCGTGGATCGCGCCGTTGACCCAGAAGACACGCCCGGGTTTCGCGCCGTTGATGACGACAACCGGAATCTCGACCTTCACACCGCCAGCCAGATCCCCGGCCGGGATATAGCCGCGCACCATCTCGCCGGGTTTGGCACTGGCCGAGCCGACGCTCAGCACCTGATTTTCCTGCGTACTCATACTGCTTCTGCCCCCGAACGTTCGTAGGCCGCCAGCTGTTCGGGCGTGTAGACCTGCATGAATTCGATCTCGATGCCCCCGGCATCATTGTCCAGAAAGGCGACCCAGCCTTCGGGATGGGCATGGCTTCCGGTCTTCTTGCAGGCCTTGCATTCACGCAGCGTTGCGCCTTGTGCCTGCGCATGTGACAGCGCCTTGTCGATGTCGTCGACCTCGTAGCAGATGTGATGCAGCCCCTCGGCGCCACGCTCCTTGATCCAGGAGGCGAACCGCCCGTCCGCCTCTGTCGACTGGCAAAGCTGGTACTCGATCCCACCGAGGTAAAAGAGCGCGACCTTGTTGCCGGACTTGGGGAAATGCGTGATCTCGGTATCGGCCGGGACGTGCAGGTACTTCGAATAGGACTGCAGCGTTTGCTCGACATTGCTGACGGCGAAGGCCATGTGCTTGATGCCCTTCACGTTGGGATTGTCGGATTTTACGTTCATTTCTGTCTCCTCCTTTTCTTGTCAGGCGTCCGCAGGGGCCGCGCGTTCCGCACGGATGGCGGCCACGACCTCACCGATGCGCGTCATGGCCACGCGGATACGGTCCGCCGGCTGTGTCATGGACATGCGGACAAAATCGTCGGTGTGATCGCCGTAGATCGTGCCGGGGTACATCATCACCTTGCCGTCGGCCAAAAGCCGTTCGCAGAAGGTGCCGGCGGTGATCCCCAGCCCCAGGCTGGCCACGTCCGCGTAGACATAGAAACCGCCCTGCGGTTCCGCGTAGCGCATGCCGACGGCATCGAGGCCTTCGCAGATGGCGCGGCGGCGTTCATCGTAGATGCGGCGCATCTCCTCGACGCAATCCTGCGGCCCGGACGCGGCCGCAAGCGCGGCGTGCTGGCTGACGGCGGCGGTCGAGATCGCAAAGGCGTGGTTGATTTCCGACATCGGCGTAATGAGTTCGCGCGGCGCCGCCAGGTAGCCGATCCGCCAGCCGGTCATTGCATAGGCCTTGGAAAACCCCGACAGGGTGATGGTGCGCTCGCGCATGCCCGGGATAGAGGCCACCGGCAGCACCTTGTGATTGCCGAAGGTCAGCCGCGAATAAATCTCGTCCGAGATGACGATCAGATCGTGCTCCTGCGCCAGTTTCGCGATCTTGCGGACCTCTTCGACCGGCGTGACCGTGCCTGTCGGGTTGTTCGGGTTGATCAGCACGAGGATCTTCGAACGGTCGGTGATATGCGGCCGGATCATGTCGGCGGTGAGCGTGAAGTTCGTCTCCATACCCATCGGGACCTTGACGACCTTGGCGTCGGTCATCTCGGCAGCCTGACTGTAAGGGTTGTATCCCGGACAGGGCACGATGATCTCGTCTCCGGGGTTCAGCAACGCCAGAGCGATCACGAACATGCCGTGCTGCCCGCCCGGCGTGACCATGATCTCGTCCGGGTCATAGGCGGCGCCACCGTAGTCCCGGATGTTCCGGGCGATGGCCTCGCGGAGCGGCAGGATGCCCTGCGGATGCGTGTAATGGGTGGCGCCATTGGCAAGCGCTTCCTGACCCGCCTTGATGATATGAGCGGGCGTGTCGAGATCGGGATCGCCGCGCCCCATCTTGATGACATCATCGAGGCCGTCCGCGATGTTGAGCATCCGCGTGATCAGGTGCTCCTCGGTCAGTTTCACGCGGTCGGCCAGTCTGGCGGCGTAGTCGATACTCATTGTTCAGGTTCCCTCCCTAAAGGCATGTCGTCAGGGCGGCCTCAGGCCGCCAACGCGTAGATTTCGCTGAACTTCGCGGTGAGGTGGCGAAGATAGGGCTCCGGGTCGAGCGTGCGGCCCGTGGCCTTTTGCAAAAGCTCGTCCCGCGTGAAGCGACGGCCATGGCTGGCGATATTCGCGGTCAGCCAGTCGCGAAGCGGTCCGTAATCGGCGGCGTCGAGCGCGGCCCCAATCCCCGGCTTCTGTTCCTTGGCCGCCTCGAAGAGCTGGGCCGCCATGATATTGCCGATCGTGTAGTTGCAGAACGTCCCGATCTGGCCCGACGACCAGTGCACGTCCTGCAAGACGCCCTTGGCATCGTCGGGCACATCGACCCCGAGGTACTCCTTCATCGCGGCGTTCCAGGCCTCGGGAAGATCCTTGACCTCCAGACTTCCCTCGACAAGGCGGCTTTCCAGTTCGACGCGCACCATGATGTGGAAATCATAGGTCAGCTCGTCCGACTCGACACGGATGAAGCTCGGCTGCGAACGGTTGACGGCACGGTAGAATTCTTCATCCGTCACGTCGTCCAGCGTTCCGGAATAGGCCTTCTGGAGGTCCGGGAAATGGTTGCGCCAGAAGGCGCGCGAGCGTCCGACGTGGTTCTCCCACAGGCGCGACTGGGATTCATGGGCGCCAAAGCTGACCCCCCCCACCGCATAGAGCCCGACCAGATCCGTCGCCAGCGGGGTCCGCGTATAGGCCGGATCGACGCCTTGTTCATACATGGCGTGGCCGGCCTCGTGCAGGGCGCCGAACAGGGACATGGGCATGTATTCCGGGTTCACGCGCGTGGTGATCCGCACGTCGTTTCGCGTGAAGGAAATCTCGAAGGGGTGCATCGTGGTGTCCAGGCGCCCGCGCTCCGTGTCGTAACCGATCCGCTCGGCCATCTTCAGCGCGACGGCCATCTGGTCCTCGACGGGATACGTGCGGGCCAGGAAATCCGACCGCGGCTGTTCGGCCTCGGCGATCTGGCGCACGAGCGGCAGCATACCCTCCCGCAGTCGACCGAACAGCGTCTTCAGTTGTGTCGTGGTTGTCCCCGGTTCGAACCGGTACATCAGCGCATCGTAGGGATGGTCTTCGTAGCCGATCGCCTCGGCGATCTCGCGGTTGATCTCGACCATTTGCGTCAGCGCCGGCGCAAAGAGCGAAAAATCAGCGGTCGCCCGCGCCTCGGCCCAGACGTGATGATTGGCTGCGCCCATTTCCGTCTTCCGACTCAGAAGCGCGGACGGAATGCGCTCGTGGTAGTCGATGGCCTCGCGCACGGCCGCGACGACCCTGACTTCCGGAGCGTCAGGCGCCTTGCCCGCGACCTCCTTCTCCGCCCCGTCGAGCGCGCGTTTCATTTCATCGGAACAAAGCAGGTCGCGGGCCGCCACAGCGAGCGTCGCCATCTGCTTGGCCCGGGTTTCGCCACCGGACTTGGGCATCATGGTGCGCGAGTCCCAGGACAGAATGGACCCGGCATTCAGAAAGTCGTTCACCCGTCCGTTTACTTCGATCAGATCGGCGTAGCTCATGGTGCTTTGATTTCCCTCATTATTTCCGTTCGATTTTCCGGTTTTCGCCTCTGCGAAACGCGACTTCCGACCCCGGCGCTTGACTATCTGCCCTGCTCATGTATCCCATCGGGTTATCAATGTCGACAATCTACTGGTGGCAATTGATCAGCGATAAGTCAACACAAAAACCCGAGCCACATGCCTGCAAGGAGGACCCACGCGAAAATGAAAAGCCTGAAAACCAACGAATCGACCTTGGTCGAGATGGCGATTACGGGGGCGGTCACGACACCCTCTGTAAGGCCCGGCCAGTACATTCCATGGCCTGACGGAAAGGCGACCGTGCTGCCCGGCATGTTCGGCGTGACCTACAATGTACGGTGCGGAGACCGCGCGTTCGGATGGGCGGGCGATCATGTCGAGCCGGGCGTCTCCATCGACATGGAGGCCGATCAGGGCCGCCATTTCGCGCTGCATTATCTCAACTGCATCGGCAATGACGCGGTCGTTACCTCGGGCCTCGCAACCGGCGCGAAAGGCATCGTGATCGGGGAACACGCCCGGATCCTCGTGCAGTTCGACGACGCGACGCACGAACTTCTGGCCGAGGGCGACCGCATCCAGATCACCTCGCACGGTCAGGGGCTGGCGCTTCTCGACTATCCGCAGGTGGCGCTGAAGAAGATGAGCCCGCGCCTGCTGCATGCCATGGGCATCACCGAGACGGCGGGCGGGCGGCTGCACGTGCCGGTCGCGATGGAGCTTCCGATCCGCATCATGGGCTCGGGCGCCGAGCTGAACTCGGAATATGTCGATCAGGACCTGATGTCCGGAGATCGCGCGCTGATGGCCGAACTCGGCGTCGATCAGATGCGGCTGGGTGACGTGATCGCCATTCGCCATGCCGATCACCACTGGGGCCGCAGCTATCGCGAAGGCGCGGTGTCCATCTGCCTGTGCATCCACGGCGACTCGATCATGACCGGGCACGGTCCGGGCATCCTGACCCTGATGTCCGCCCCTGACGGCTGCATCGATTTCAGCATCGACCCGAACGCCAACATCGCCTGCCAACTCGGACTGGGAGACTGAGAATGACCATCAAGACCAATGCGGCCGACGTCGTCGCCGTGTCCGTATCCGGCCGCGCGGCCAATCCGTCGATGGGCGCCCTGCCCGCCGAACCCTATCGCCTGACCTCGGAAGGCCGGCCCTTCCTCTGGCCCACGTTCGGCGGCATCGTCTACAATGTCTCGGTCGGCGACAGCGCCTTTGGCTGGACCGGCGACTGCATCCATCCATCGGTCAGCATCGCGCATCCCGACGGCAACAAGAACCGCGGCCTCAACGTCTTTGCCTGCGTCGGCAACCGGGCCACGGTCGCAAGCGGAGCCGCCCGCGGCGCGCAGGGCGTCGTCACCGGCAAGTCGGGGCGTTTTTCGGACCAGGTCATCGTGCATTTCGACGATGAGACACGGCGCAAAATGGCCGTGGATGACCTGATCGTCGTGCGTGCCGAGGGTGTCGGTCTTGCCCTGCCCGATCACCCCGAGGTGGCCATCAAGTCGATCGCGCCTGCGCTGTTCGATGCGCTGCCCAAGAAAGTCGAGGACGGGGTGCTGAAAATCGGCGTCGTCGCGACCGTGCCCCCGCACATGGTCGGCGCCGGGGCGGGCCTCACCTCGGAAGGTGGATCGCTGCACATGCAATCGACCGATCGCGCGGAACTGGCGAAACACGGCCTGGACGCACTGCGGCTGGGTGACGTCGTGGCAATCGCCGATACCGACAGCCGCTACAATCACGGCTACCTGCGCGGCGCCATGAGCATCGGCATCGTCGGTCAGACCGATGGACCCCGCGCGGGCTATGGCCCCGGCATGACCGTGGTGATGACGGCGCCCGCCGGCCAGCTTGGTGCCTTCCATGCCCCCGAGACAAACATCGCAACCCTGCTGGAGCTGACGGACTGATGGATGATCGACGTATTCCCATGACGAACGTGAACAAGGAGGACCTGCGCGCCTTCGTCGCCGAGGGCTTTGTCGCCCTGGGGCTGACGAAGGAGGATGCCGGGATCTTCGCCGATGCGCTTGTCTTCTCAGAGCTGCGCTTTCACCCCGGTCAGGGCCAGGGCGTGATGCGCCTGCGCCGCTACCAGCAGCGCATCGGCAACGGAGAGGTCAATCCCCGCGCCGGTTGGTCGGTGGTGAAGGAAGGCCCGGCGCTGGCCATCGTCGATGCCCATAACGGGATCGGCACCGTGGCCGCGGCCAAGGCCATGCGGCTGGCCATCGACAAGGCGAAAGCCAACGGGATCGGCACCGTGATCGTGCGCAACTCGACTCACTACGGATCGAGCGCCGTTCACGCATGCCAAGCGCTGGAACATGATTGCATCGGCATGGCCTTTACAAACGCCGGGCCCGAAATGGCCCCCCATGGCGGGCGCGAAGGGGTGACGGGGACCAATCCGTGGTCGATCGCCGCGCCTTCCGACAAGGGCTTTCCGGTCGTGCTCGACATCGCGCTGACCACGGCGGGCAAGGGCATGATGAAATGGTACGAGCGCGAGGGTAAAAAGATGCCCCTCGACTGGGCCATCACACCAGAGGGCCATGAGACCGACGATCCCACGGCGGCCATGATGGGACCTCTTCTGCCGATCGGCGGACACAAGGGGTATGGGCTCGCCTTCATGTCCGATGCGATGACCGGCGTTCTGTCGGGCGGCGGCTTCGGCCTGACCCCCTATTCGGACCCGCAGAAGCTCGACGTCTCGCATTACTTCCAGGCCATCGACATCAGCTGGTTCATGGAGCCCGCCGATTATGCCCGGCGCATGGGCGAATTCGTCGACATGGCGAAATCGCGCGCAAGGCGTCCCGGCGTCGAAGAGATCCTCGTACCCGGTGAACAGGAAGCGCGCCGGGTAGCCGCCAAGTCCCAGAACGGCGTGCCGCTGGACGACACGGTGCTGGCTGACATGAAGCTGCTGGCCGAAGAGCTTGGCATCAAGCAGGAGCTGCGCGAACTGGGCCCCTATACGGGTGACACGCTGTGACCACGCCCGAGCTTAGGCCGCTTGACGCGGCCTTCCATTCAGCGGCGCGGGACCGGTTGCGCGCACGGGCGCAGGGGGCAGGACTTGACGGCCTGCTCCTCTGCCACGCCCCGAACATCGCCTATGCCACGGGACTGTTCCTGTCCGCCAACGAACGGCCAATGGCCGTCTGGTTGCCGGTCGAGGCAGAGCCGGTCCTGTTCATGCCCGAGCTGGAACGCGAGAACGCCGCGATCCCCGCGATCCCCGATCTGCGCTGCTACGCGGAGTTTCCCGGAGAAACCGAACCGGTCCTGTGGATGCTCGACGAGATCGGGTCATGCGCCGTCGGCATCGACCGCCTGGACGCGCGCCTTCTCGACCCCGCCCGCGCGCGCGCCACACGGATTGACCTCGTCGATCATGCGATGGCGGTTCGCGCGATCAAGACGCCCGAGGAACTGGCCCTGACGCGCGAAGCGGCACGGTTTGCGGATCTCTTCCTGTTTCGCCTGCTGGACAGCGCCGGCGACATCATCTCGCAGGGGGGCACGGAACAGGACCTCATGGCGGATGCCATGGACCACGCTCGCAGCGCCCTTGCCCGGACCCATGGCCATGCCTTTTCCGGCACACCGGTCGGCATCACGGCATCGGTGCATTCCGGGCCGCGTGCCGCCCTGCCCCACGGGCAGGTTCTGAACCGCGTGCCGCAACGCTCAGAGACGCTTGTCGCCGGGATCGGCGGCCATCTGGGTGGCTACCATGCCGAGAGCGGGGCGACCCTGATCGTCGGCGAGAGCACCGCCGAACAGCGGCAGATCATGGCCGCCATGCAAGCCTGCAACGATGCCGGCGCCGCCGCCCTGGCGGCGCGCGAGACCGGAACCCGCATCAACGAGGCCGCACTGGACGAGTTGCGCAAGGCCGGGCTGACGGACGCGATCCGGCATCGCATCGGGCACGGGATGGGCCTTGAAGGACATGAAGCGCCCTGGCTCGCCCCGGGTGACGAAACCCACGCGGCGCCGGGCATGGTCTTTTCCAACGAACCCGGCGTCTACCGGCCCGGGCGGGACGGCTACCGCACCATCAACACGATGATCCTGGACAGGGACGGCGTCGAGATTCCCTCGCGCTTCCAGAGCCAGATTCCCATCGACGCGCGCATCGTCGCGCTCTGACAAGATTGCATCAAGGGAGAGAGAGATGCCCGAACCAGCCGCCTGGCACTACCAGAAAATCACCAAGCGCATGTTCGACGAACCGGCGCCGGATCGCCTGTTCCACGGGCGCATCCTGACAGCCGTCGGTGACGAGATCATCGAGGACGGCTTTGTCCATGTGAAAGAGGGCAAGATCGCCGCCGTTGGCCGACGTGCCGACCTCACAACCGCGCCGGACGGGGCCGAGGTCGTCGACACCGGCGGCAAGACGATCATGCCCGGCCTGATGAACAGCCATGCCCATCTCAGCTGGGACGGCATTCACGAACTGTCGCAGCAATCGATGTTCGACGCCCCCGAGATCCGCGCCTACAAGGCGGCGGGCAATATGCTCAAGTCGCTCCGCGCCGGTATCACCCTGGTGCGCGATCTTGGCGTTCACGACGCCAATCTTTTCACCAAGCAGGCCGTGGCGCAGGGTATCTTCCCGGGGCCGCGCCTGCTGGTCTCGGGTGAAGCCATCATCCAGACCGGCGGCCACACCTACTGGGTCTGCCGGGAAGCGTCCGGGGCCGACGAAATGCGCCGCGCCGTGCGCGACCAGGTCAAGCGCGGCGCCGACCTGATCAAGATCATGGCCTGCCACGACACGCTGGAATTCACCGACGACGAGCTGCATGCCGTCATCGACGAGGCGCATCGCAACCGCCTGCCGATCACCGCGCATGCCACCTACAACGATTGCATCAAGCGGGTCGCGGAATTCGGCATCGACTGTATCGAGCATGGCGGGTCTATGACCGACGAGACGATCGGCATCCTGCTGGACCGCAAGTTGCCGATTGTCACCACCTTTTCGGCACTGGTGATCCAGGCCAACGAAGAGATCGCACGCCGCTTCGGCATACCGGAATGGAAGATCGCCGAGCGCAAGCGCGCGGTCGCGGACAAGGCGCGCTTCGACGGGCTGGTACGCGCCGCGAAAGCCGGCGTTCCCATCGTCTTCGGCACCGATGCGGGCAGCCCCGCCGTCGAACATGACCGCATCGTCCCCGAGCTGGGTTTCATGGTCGAGGTCGGCGTCTGCCCCGACAACATGGACGCCCTGCGCGCCATCACCGCCCGGGCCGCCGTGCTGAACGGTCTGGGGGAGGATCTTGGCACGCTGGAGGCCGGGAAACGCGCCGATCTGATCGTTGTCGACGGCCAGCCCGACCGGGATCTCGCGGCGCTGGAACGTGTCGGGATGACCTTTATCGACGGCAAGAGGATGTACTGATGACCGATCAATCGCTTTTGGCAAACCGTCTGGCGCCGCGTGTCGTCGAAGAAGACGGCTCTTTTCGCACCAGGATGCTGGGCATCGCCGCCGACCTGAAGGACGTGATTGCGCTTGGCCGCGGCGACCCGGACTTTCACACACCACACCATGTCACCGAGGCCGCGAAGGCCGCGATCGATGACAACCAGCACCACTACACCGGGCCGACCGGCCTGCCGCAGCTCAGACAGGCGATCGCCGACACCCTCGCGGCGGACTATGGCCTTGGCTATTCCGCCGACGAAATCGTGGTGACCGCGGGCGTGCAGGAATCCATCATGCTGTGCATGCTGGGCCTCGTGCGGGACGGCGACGAGGTTCTGATCACCAGCCCCCGCTTCACCACCTACGACACGGCCGTTCATCTGTGTGGCGGCGTCCCGGTGCCGGTGCCGACCCATGAAAAAGACGACTTTGCGCTGAACCCGGACGAGATCGAGGCCAGGATAACGGACCGGACGCGGATGTTCGTGCTGGTCTCGCCGAACAATCCGACCGGCGCAGTGACGCCGCCCGACGTGATCCGCAGGATTGCCGATCTCGCCGTGAAACATGACATCCTGATCGTGGCGGACGAGATCTATGCCAAGCTGATCTACCCCCCGCACGAACATCTCTCGATTGCCACCCTGCCCGGCATGAAAGAGCGCACGATCACGCTGAACGGCTTTTCCAAGACCTATGCGATGACCGGTTGGCGCGTCGGCTACATGGCCGCCCCGGCGGATTTTGTCGCCAAGCTGACCGAGCCACGGCACACCCTTTCGATCAACACCTGCACCGTCAGCCAGTTCGCGGCGCTTGCGGCGCTGACCGGGCCGCAGGACGATATGCACAGCATGTACGAGGACTACTCGGCCCGGCGTGCCTATCTGATGCAGACTCTGGACGAGATGGGGCTGAGCTTCGGCGCGCCCGGCGGTGCGTTCTATGTCTACACGAACATTTCCTCGACCGGCATGAAGGGCAAACCCTTCTGCGAGGCACTCCTGCGGGAAACCGGCGTGATGGTCTTTCCCGGCGACATGTTCGGAGAGCCGGACAGCGACTTCATCCGCATTTCCTATCTTCAGCCGCTCGACCTCATCCGCGAAGCCATGCGGCGCATCGCGGGCTTTATCGAAACCCGCAAGAAAGGTGCCGCATGACCTCCAGACACAAGCCCGACCCGGCCGAGAAATTCGTCGGCATCCAGGTCAGCCCGATCAGCTTCATCGACGAGGGCGTCGAGACGGTGCTCGACACGCTCAAGGAGCGCGTGGGCGTGAACGTGCTGATGCTCGGCACCGTATCATGGCTGGGCCTCAAGACCGGACGCTCGATCAGCCACAAGCTCGACGGCTGGCCGGACCACGGGACGCCTGAGCACTTCACCATGCAGGGCGGGGCCTATTTCGACCCCGACCCGCGCTACTACCAGAACACCCTGATCAAGGATTTCCGCGCCAAGGACGAAGAGATGCGGGGGATCGACATTCTCGACCTCGTCATCCCGGAGGCGAAGAAGCGGGGAATGCTGGTCTATCCCGAACTGATGGAACCCTTCTTCAAATACGCGGGCCATGGCTCGGTCAACTCCATCGACATCCCGAACCTCGCTCAGGTGATGGAGGTCGATGTGTTCGGGCGCCGCAAGGACGAACCCTCGACATCGAACCCCGATTACCGGACCTGGATGCATTCGATGATCGAGGACCAGGTCCGGCGCTACGACATCGACGGGCTGATGTGGTGCAACGAACGCAACTCGCCTCTCGATCAGCTCATACAGGGTCAGGCGCCGGGTGACTTTTCCGAAGCGTCCCGCGCCGAAGCCCTGCGCCGGGGGATCGATGTCGAGGCCTGCCGCCGCGGTCTTATCAAGATGTACGAATTCATGCAGGCCGCCATCGCGGGCGAAGAGTTCGACGACGGTGCGTTCATCACCTTCCTGCGGGTCCTGATGGAAAACCCGGAAATCCTGATCTGGGAACGCTTCTGGCTGGAGCGGAACAAGGATCTCGACCGCGAACTCTACGGGTTGGTGAAATGGTGCAAACCGTCGCTTCCCTTCGGGTTGAACGTCTGGAACCGTAACCACTTCAACCTGTTCCGCCGCGCCCAATGGCCATGGGCCGAGCAGACCATGTACGCGGACTGGGTCAAGCCGATCACCTACCAGCACCAGGCGGGCGAAATCTGGCACAAGGAGTTCGGCTTCTTCCATCAGACCATCCTGCGCGATTTCGACCCGGTCGCCGCGGCGGCGGTCCTCAGCAATATCCTGGGCCTGCGCGAAGCAGCCCTGGACCGGGTGATCCAGGAGGGCATGGACCCGGACAGCTATGTCTTTGGCCAATGCGCGGATGCGCTGACCGGGGTACATGGGCGGGCGAAGGTCTACATGGGGCTTGGGATCGACGCACCGCGCGTGCGTGAGGATCAGGCGAAATGCACACCGGACATCGCCTACCGCTCTGTCATGGCGACCTATCGCGCGGGCGGGCACGGTGTCGTGCTGTCGCCGAACTACGCCTCGATGCACCTGACGAACCTTGACGGTGTGGCACAGGCGCTGACCGAGCTGGGGTTGAAATGACCCGGCTCGCCACGGTGATCAAGGGCGGAGAGGTGCTCTTGCCCGACGGGCTGCATCGCGTCGATCTGGGGTTGGCGAATGGCAAGGTGGCGGGGGTCTATGCCCCCGGCACCGCGCCGGGTGCGGAAGAGACCATCGACGCCACCGGGCAGGTCGCCCTGCCCGGCATTGTCGACATACATTTCCACGTGCGCGCACCGGCCTATCCCGAGCGCGGCACCGTGCAGTCAGAGACCCGCGCCGCCGCCGCCGGCGGCGTGACCACCCTGTTCGAGATGCCGATCTCCAAGCCCTGCTGTTCGACCCCCGAGGAGTTCGACCGGCGCCGCGCGCATTTCGCGGAAAACGCGGTTGTCGATTTCGCCCTCTACGCCGCGCCGGGCGATCTTGCCCCGGCCACCCGTGACCGGTTTCTCGAACAGGGGGCGGTCGCCTTCAAGATCTTCACCACGCCCGCCCCGCCGGGCCGGGGCGACGAATTCGACGGGCTGGCCTTCCCGCGTGAGGACGACCAATATCGCGCCCTGTGCCTTCTGGCCGGGACCGGGCGTCCTTTGGTGGTTCATGCCGAAAGCGCCGACCTCCTGGGACATTTCGAGGCACAGGCGCGCGCGGAGCTCGATCCGGGCAGCGGCTATACCCACAACCGGGCACGACCCGCGGTCTGCGAAAGTGTCGCGGTCGCGAAACTGCTGGCGATGAACATAACCGCCCAGGCCAGGCTGCACATCGCCCATGTCACCAGCGCCGAAACCGTGGCCGTGCTGCGCGCCTTTGCCGGTACGTCGGACTTCACCGCAGAGACCTGTCCGCAATACCTCTTTGCGACCGAAAAGGATGTGGACCGCGCGGGCGTCTATGCAAAGGTCAATCCGCCCATCCGCACGCAGGCCGACCAAGAGGCCCTGTGGCAGGCGATTGCGGACGGGATCATCGACTACGTGACCACCGATCATGCGCCCTTCGCCCAAGCCGAGAAGCAGGCCGCCGAAGGGGACTTCTTTGCCGCACCGCCGGGCTCGCCGGGGATCGAGACGATCCTGCCCGCGATGCTGGATGCCGTCGCGGCGGGGCGGATGGATCTGAAACGGGCGCATGACCTGATTTGCGCCAATGGCGCGCGGCGCTACGGGCTGTTCCCCGCGAAGGGCAGCCTTCTTCCCGGCGCGAACGCGGATGTCGCGCTGGTGGACCTGAACGGCACGACAGAGGTGTCTCTCGGATCGCTCGTCAGCCACGCGCGCGACGTGGCCCACCTGTGGGAGGGGCGGCGCTTTCGGGGCAAGCTGCGGCGCACCCTTCTGGCAGGCCGCACGGTCTATGCCGACGGCGCGGTCACAGGCAAACCGGGCGACGGTCAATTCGTCGTCCCGGGCTGAACAGGTCGCCGCGCGGGCCATATCCGGGCGGCGATACGCGACGAACCACCAGATCCGCCCGACCGCCGGTCGGGCGGATCGGTGCGTGTCGGCACACTTCATGGGAGACACCGAGATGCCATCACCTGCCGAGGTCATGCAGCCTGCCGACACAGCATCCTGGTCGGGCGGAATGCGCAACATTGCACGGGTCACGCGCCTGGCCTTGCGCCATCCCGGCGCGGTCGCGACGGCGGCGCTGGCGACCGCCCTCGCCGCGGCCATGCAACTGGCGATCCCGGTCCTGCTGGGGCGAGCCGTCGACCAGACCCAGGGCCTGACCGGCGCGGGGAATGACGGCGCGGTCCGGGCCCTTGCGATCACTGCGGGTCTTGTGCTCGGGGCCTCGGTGCTGCGCGGGCTCTTTACCACCCTTCAGAACTACTTCAGCGAATATGTCGGGCACCAGACGGCCTATGCCCTGCGGCTGGCCTATTACGACCGCATCCAGAACCTCAGCTTCGAGTTTCACAATCGCATGCATTCGGGGGATCTGATCACCCTTGGGATGCTCGATCTGGAAGCGGTGCGGATGTTCTTCTCGACCGGGCTGATACGGCTGATCCTGCTGACGCTGCTTATCGGCCTTGGCGGCTACATGCTGTTGTCAACGTCGCTGACACTCGGGCTTCTGGCACTCAGCTTCGTGCCCTTCGTCGCCTGGCGGTCCTCGGTGACCCAGTTGCGCCTGCGGGGCACCTGGCTGGAGCTTCAGGACAGGCTGTCCGATCTCAGCCGGGTGATGGAGGAAAACCTCTCCTCGACGCGGGTCGTCCGGGCCTTCGGCGCCCAGCCCTACGAAATGGAAAAATACCATGCCGTCTCCGCGCGTGCCCTGACCCTTGCACATGACCGGGTGGGCATCAGGGTCCGCAACACGTCGGCGATGACCTTTTCCTTCCTGATCGCGATGGGGCTGGTCCTCTGGGTCGGGGGCGGAATGGTCCGGTCCGGCGAGATCACGGTCGGCACACTGACCTCCTTCCTGACCTTCATGACGATCCTCCAGATGCCGGTGCGCCAGCTGGGAATGGTGGTGAACTCATTCGCGCGCACGGCAACCTGCGGCGAACGGCTGTTTGCGCTTCTGGACCTCGAACCGGCCATCTCCAGCCGCACCGGCGCCCCCGATCTGAAGGTCGAACAGGGACGCCTGGTGGTCGAGGACCTCGCCTACAGCTACCCGGACGCGGAAAGAACCTCGCTGGATGGCATCTCTTTCGAGGCGCGACGCGGCGAAACCATCGGCCTGATCGGGCCACCGGGCAGCGGCAAGAGCACGCTCGCGCATCTGATCGCGCGCTACCACGATCCGGATCGGGGGCGAATCCTGATCGACGGACAGGACATCCGCGACGTGTCGCTTGGCTCGCTGCGCCGGGCGGTCGTGGTGACGCAGCAGGATTCCTTTCTCTTCACCACCTCCCTTGAGAACAACATCGCCTATGGCGACCCCTGGGCCACGCGCGAAGCGGTGCGGCGGGCCAGCGACCGTGCCGAACTCGACCAGTTCGTCGCCGGTCTGCCGGACGGCTATGAAACCGCGGTCGGTGAACGGGGCGTGTCGCTTTCCGGCGGGCAACGCCAGCGCATGAACATCGCACGGAGCCTGCTGCTGGATCCCGAGATCCTGGTGTTCGACGATTCCACCGCCGCAATCGACGCGGGCACCGAAGCCCGCATTCGCAAGGCCGTGACCGCCACGGCGGACGACAGGATCACCATCATCATTGCCCATCGCCTCAGCTCGCTAATGCACGCGGACCGCATTCTCGTGATGGAGAACGGGCGCATCGTCGAAACCGGCACCCATGCCGCGCTGCTGGCGCTTGGCGGACGCTACGCGGCGCTTCATGAATTGCAATTCGGTGCCGGGACGGCGCCAGAGACCGAGGCAGAGTGACCATGGCCGAAGAACTCGAAGTAGAACGCAATGACATCCGTGACGACGGTCGCCGCCCGCCCCGTGCGGTTGTCGGCTCCTTCCGCATCGAACGCGATCTGTTCGGCCGCGTCTTCGACCGCAGCACGGTCGCGCGGATCTGGGATTTCGTCCGACCCTACAGGCGTCAGGTCTGGGTGTCGGTCGCCGCCGTCCTCGCCTTCACCGGCACCCAGCTCGCCATTCCGCTGATTGCCCTTTATGCCATCGACACCGGGATGAGCGGCCAGCCCGGCACCGAAAACGCCCTGACCCACGCCATGATCGCCTTCCTCGTGGTGACGGCGATCAATTTCATCGCGAGCTACCTTCAGGAAAACACCGTCGGCCGTGTCGCGGAAAACGTCCTGTTCGACCTGCGCACTGCGATGTTCGGTCATCTCCAGCGCGTCTCGCTGTCATTCCTCGACAAGACCGAGGTCGGGCGGCTGATGTCCCGGTTGCAGGGCGACGTGAACGCGATGCAGGAATTCCTGGAAACCTCCGTTCTGTCTGTGGGCGACCTCGCGCTTCTGGTGGGGATCGTGACGGCCATGCTCATGCTCGACTGGCAGCTTGGCTTGCTCACACTCAGCGTGCTGCCGGTGCTGTTCATCGTCCGCGTCGTTTGGCTGCCACGGGCGCGCGAGGCTTTTGTCGTCGCGCACGAGGCGAACTCGGCGACAAATGGCGCCCTTGCCGAGGCCATCCACGGCGTCAGGACGGTCCAGGCCAGCAACCGGCAGGCCGTCAACCTCACGCTTTATGACGACAAGGCCAGAGGCACGCTGAACGCCCATGCCCGCGCCTCGCGGATTGCACAGGTCATGGTTCCGATCGTCGACAGCCTGACCGGATTTGCCATGGCCGTTGTCATCGTGCTGGGCGGGACGCTGGTGCTGGAACGCCATATCGAAGTCGGTGTGCTCGTGGCCTTCCTGTTCTATGTTCAGCGGTTCTTCGACCCGATCCGCTCTCTGACCTTGCAGTACTCTGTCATGCAACGCGCCATGGCCTCGGGCCAACGCCTGATCGAGGTGCTCGACGTCCCGCTGGCCATCACCGATACCGACGATGCGCGGGAACTGCCCGCGCCGCTGCGGGGTGACATCGAATTCCGGGAGGTGCATTTCGGCTACAACCCGGATCACCCGGTGCTCAAGGGGGTGAGCTTTCGTGTCCGGCCGGGCGAAACCGTCGCGCTGGTCGGCCCCACCGGGTCCGGCAAATCCAGCGCCATGGCACTGTTGAAACGGTTCTACGACGTTCAGGGCGGCGCGGTGACGATCGACGGCATGGATGTGCGTGACATAACGCAGGAATCGCTCGGGCGGGCGGTCGCCATGGTGCTGCAAGAGCCGGTGCTCTTCAGCGGTTCCGTCTACGAGAACATCCGCTACAACAAAAGCGATGCCACCCGCCAGGACATCGAGGCCGCCGCCCGCGCCGTGGGGGCGCATGGCTTCATCACGGCGATGGCGGAAGGCTACGACACGATGCTTGGCGAACGCGGCGGCTCTCTCTCGCTGGGCCAGAGGCAGCTGATCAGCTTTGCCCGCGCGCTTGTCGCCGATGCCCCCATTCTGGTGCTGGACGAGGCCACCGCCTCGATCGACAGCCAGACCGAGCGCCAGATCCAGTCGGCGCTTGCCACGCTGCTTGCCGGGCGGACCGGGCTGGTGATCGCGCACCGGCTGGCCACCATCCGCAACGCCGACCGCATTGTCGTGCTGCGCGAGGGTCAGGTCCACGAGCAGGGCAATCACGACCAACTGGTGGCGCGGGGCGGTCTTTACGCCCGGCTCTACCGGATGAACTCCGGTTCCTTCGATGATCTGGACGATCTTCACACGACCTCCGCATCCTAGGCAGCGCCAAGCGCCATGCAAAAAGGCCGCGCGAACAGTTCGCGCGGCCTTCGCCTTTTCATTCCCTTTTCAGCCCGCGTCAGCTGTTTTCCTTGAGCCTCGGGTCGAGGAAATCGCGCAGCCAGTCGCCGATGATATTGAAGGCGAGCACCGTGAAGACAATTGCCATCCCCGGGAAGACGGCCAGCCACCACTTGTTGGACAGCAGGTGATCCCGGCTTTCGGACAGCATCGACCCCCAGGTCGGCACGTCCGGCGGCACCCCCAGCCCAAGGAAGGACAGGGCCGCTTCCGACAGGATCACGCTGGCGACGTTGAAGGAGGCGATGACCGTCAGCGGCGCGATGATGTTCGGCAGGATGGTACGGAACAGGATCGACAGCGTACCGTCGCCCATCGCGCGCGCGGCCTCGACAAACTCCTTTTCCTTGAGGCTGAGCGTCTGGGCGCGCACGATCCGGGCATAGGTGATCCACTGCCCGATACCCAGCACGAGGATGATGTTTCCCAGTCCCGGCCCGAGCACGACCAGGAACATGATCGCAAGCAGGATGAAGGGAAAGGCCAGCTGGATATCCCCCAGACGCATGATGACGTCGTCGACCCAGCCCCCGAAGTAGCCCGAGACCAGGCCAAGCATCGTGCCCAGCGTCCCGCCGACCACGATGGCCGCGACCCCCACCAGCAGTGACACCCGCGCCCCGTAAAGCAGCCGCGACAGCACGTCCCGGCCCAGATGGTCGGACCCCAGCCAGTATGTGCCGCCGCGCGCGGCCTCGGCGCCCGGCTCCATCAGGCGCATGATGATGTTCTGCCGGTTCGGATCAAAGGGGGCCAGCCATGATCCGAAGATCGCCACGAATGTCACCACGAAGAGGATCAGCATTCCCACCAGCGCCCATCGGCTGGCCACGAGGCTGGCGAAGGCACGGCGCATTTCCCGCTGCCGGTGTGACACCCGGCGCGCCGGTGCCATCTTCATCCGTACCGTTGGTTCGACATTTGCCATGCTCGCCCCCTTCAGAGCTTCACGCGCGGATCAAGGCGCGAGTAGATAAGATCGACGATCAGGTTCAGCAGGATGAAGATCACCGCAAGCAGGATCACAGACGCCTGGACCACGGGAATGTCCCGCTGGTTGATCGCGTTGAAAACAAGGCGCCCGATGCCGGGATAGGAGAATACCGTCTCGACCACGACAACGCCGCCCAGCAGGAAACCGAACTCCAGCCCGATCATCGTGACCACCGGCAGCCAGGCATTGCGCAGCGCGTGATGCACGATCACCCGCCGCTCGGGGATGCCCTTGGAGCGGGCGGTGCGCACGTAGTCCTGCTGCAACACTTCGAGCATTGACGAGCGCACCAGCCGCGCGTTGCGCGCCAATGTGTAGGAACCCACGGCGACCGCCGGCATGACCATGTAGTAAAGGCTGCTCGGCAGGTTTCCGAAGGCGGTGGAAAAATCGCCCTCCAACAGGGGCTTCAGGAAGGGCACATGTCCCGAGATCGGGAACCAGCTGAGATACAGCCCCAGATACATGATCATCATGATCCCCATCCAGAAGTTGGGAATCGATTGCCCCAGCATGGCAAATGTCATGATGCCGCCGTCGACCGGCTTGCCGCGCTTCAACGCCGAGTAGATGCCAAGCGGGATCGACAGGGCAATGGCCAGAACCAGCGAGAAAACGGTAAGCTCGATGGTCGCTGGCATCGCGGTCAGGACCACGTCCATCGCCGGCTGGCGATAGCTGAGCGATGTCCCGAAATCGCCATGAAGCACATCCCACAGGAAACTGAGATATTGCACATACAGTGGTTTATCGAATCCCAGCGCCTCACGCGCCCTTTGGATTTCTTCGGCACTGGCGGCTTCGGACACAAAAAGGTAAGTCGGGTCGCCTCCGATTTGAAGCGAAACGAAGCTGATCAGTGTCACACCGATGATCACAATCACGCTCTGCCAGAGCCGTCGTATCAGGAAAGTCGACATCCGTTCCGCCCCTCAGACGCTGTCACAAGCCAGGCCGACATCGTCGCGCCACGCTTGCGTTTTCCGTTCACCGTAAAGGCGCTCATTTCTCTCTCCCACAGTCACCCCCCGTTGTTCATTGCCGCCTATCCCCGCTCTCCGGGTTCCGTGCTTCTTGACAAGAGAACTTATCCTGCACCAAGGTAGCCACCATATTGTCGACAGTAGACCAATGAAATCACGCAGGACCGACCGGCGTCAAGGAGCCAAATCAAAATTGGTGCGCTGAACAGAGGCGGCGGACCCTAGAGATGCGGAACAGGGGAGAGAAATGACAGCATTGCTAAGCCAGACAATGGGGCGCGCGGTTGGCGCGTTGCGGGGAACGGCGCGATGATGCCGGAACGCGCGGACATCAGCCAAGACGCAACCACCGCGCAGACACCGCTTTTGCGCGTGCGCGATCTCCAGACGACCTTCAAGCTGGGAAAGGCGCTGTCGGTTCAGGCCATTGACGGGGTCAGCTTCGATCTTAATCCCGGAGAAACAGTCGCGATCGTCGGCGAATCCGGGTCCGGAAAATCGGTGACGAGCCTGTCGATCATGGGGCTTCTGCCCAAGGGCGTGGGCCAGATCACCGCCGGAAGCATAGAACTCGCCGGGCGCAACATCACCCATCTGCCAGAGCGCGGGATGCGGAAGATCCGGGGCAAGGAGATCGGCATGATCTTCCAGGAACCGATGACAAGCCTCAATCCCGTCCACACCGTCGGGGCGCAGATCGCGGAAACGGTCATGGCGCACGAAAACCTGTCGAAGTCCAAGGCACGGGCGCGCGCCATCGACATGCTCGACCTGGTCGGCATCCCTGAACCCAAGCGCCGGGTGGATAACTTCCCGCACGAGATGTCCGGCGGCATGCGGCAGCGCGCGATGATCGCCATGGCCCTGGCCTGCGAACCGCGTGTCCTGATCGCGGACGAGCCCACGACCGCGCTTGATGTGACCATTCAGGCGCAGATGCTGGACCTGATGATGGATCTACAGGACCGGATGGGGATGGGCATCATCTTCATCACCCACGATCTTGGGGTCGTGGCCGAAGTCGCCGATCGCGTGGTCGTGATGTACTGCGGTCAGGTCATCGAGACCGGCGACGTCCACACCATCTTCGGGCGCCCCCGGATGCCCTATACCGCCGGGCTCATGAACTCGATTCCAAAGCTCGGCTCCTCGCTTGAGAATCAGAAACTGGAGGCGATTCCGGGAACCATCCCGCCGCTGACCAACACACCGGCGGGCTGCCGTTTCAACCCGCGATGCGGCTTTGCAACGGATCTCTGCCGCGCAACCGCCCCCGTACTCGAATCGGAAGCCGGCCACCTGGTGCGCTGCCTGCGCTGGCGCGAACTGGAACTTGAAGGAACGACCGACGCATGACCGAACCGCTGGTACAGGTCCAGGACCTCAGGAAATTCTTCGATATTCGCGGCGGCGTGCTTCAGCGCGTCGTGGCTCAGGTGAAGGCGGTCGACGGCGTCAGCTTCGACATCGGGCGCGGCAAGGTTGTCGGCCTTGTCGGCGAAAGCGGGTCGGGCAAGACAACCGTCGGGCGCACGTTGTTGCGTCTCGAACAGGCCACCTCCGGTGTGGTCCGGATGGACGGCGTCGACATCATGGCGCTGTCGCCCTCCGAGCTGCGTGCCTATCGCAAACGGATGCAGATCATTTTTCAGGACCCCTATGCAAGCCTCAACCCGCGCGAGAAGGTCCGCGAAATCCTCACGCACCCTCTGAAGCTGCACAGGATCGGCAGCGCCTCAGAGCGCGACGACCGCGCCGAGATGCTGATGGACAAGGTGGGCCTGACCGCCGACCACCTCGACCGGTTCCCGCACGAGTTTTCCGGCGGGCAGCGGCAGCGAATCGGTATCGCCCGGTCGCTGGCGGTCGAGCCGGATTTCATCGTGGCGGACGAACCCGTATCGGCGCTGGACGTGTCCATTCAGGCGCAGGTGATCAACCTGCTGCAAGACCTGACAGAGGAGTTCCAGCTCACCATGCTCTTTATTGCGCATGACCTCGCCGTGGTGGAGCATTTTTGCGACGAGGTGATCGTCATGTATCTGGGCAAGGTGGTCGAAAAGGCCCCGGCTGCCGATCTCTATGCCCGCCCGAACCACCCCTATACCGAGGCGCTGATGTCCGCGGTGCCCCGCCCGATACCGGGCCGCCGTCGTGAACGGACATTGCTCAAGGGGGATATCCCCTCTCCGATCAACCCGCCCTCGGGTTGCGTGTTCCGCACGCGCTGTCCCCTGGCAACCAGCGAATGCGCCAACGTGGTCCCACCCCTGAAGGAGATCGCCCCCGGCCATCTGAGCGCCTGCATCCACAGGGGCTGAGCCCCACCTGTCGACGCCACAGGCTGGGCGCGATTGTCACCCGCCGTCAAAGAATACTTGACACCAACAAGGGATACTGGCCATTGTCCACCTACGGATTGTCGACAACGTACAGGATGCAAGGCAATGGACGACAAGGTGTCTCCATGGAGCCACACCGCATCCAATCCGCGAGTCGACGATCTTCCGGTGGCCGGAACTTTGGACACGGCCCTTGCTATAAGGGGATCAAGCACCGTAGGCGGCCTTCTGGCCGCGTACCGGTCGCTTGCAACGCCAATGCCACGTCTGGCTGGAGGGCCACGAAATGACAGAGACGACTCCCCTGAACGACGCCTCGACCGTGGGTGACATCGCGCCCATCGAAAACTCGCCGTTGCGTGTGCTTGTCGCGAAACGCCTGCGGGACGCGATCGTGAATGGCCGCCTGAAGCCCGGCACCCCGCTTGTGGAAACGGCCCTGGCGCAGCAGATGAATGTATCGCGCGCGCCAATCCGCGAAGCCATTCAGATACTGGAAAACGACGGGCTGGTCGAAACCATCGCCTACAAGGGTAAGCGGGTGAAACCGCTGACGCCCCGCGAGGTTGAGGAAATCTACAGCCTGCGCGAAACCTTCGAGGTGATGGCCGCAAGGCGGATCATCGAGAAGAAGGCCCCTGTCACCAGCCTGCGCGATGCCTGTACATCCATGCAGAGAGCCGCCGATGCGGACGACCGCGAGGCGCTGATCGCCGCGGACGAGGCGTTTCACAGGGCGCTGATCAAGTCGTCGGACCACGATCTGTTGCTTGCCACCTGGGGCAACCTCTACCTGCGCATCCACCAGATCATGTCCCTGCGACGCAGCGACAAGCGCGAGCTGACCGAAATCGCCGCCAACCACCCCCCTATCGTCGACGCGCTGGAAGCCGGCGACGAAGAGCGCGCGGTCGAGCTGATCTCGATCCATACCCGAAATCTCGAAGACTTCAACCCGGAGCTGATTGCCGGCACCGGCTAGCATCCGGCCTGATCCGCTAAGGCAGACAGGCCGGTCAAACACCCGACTAGAACAGAAATCAAAAGCCAAAGTCGGGCCTCACATGACCAACAGGTGAAAGGATGACCACATGTCTGTCTTGAAACGTTTGCTTGCGACGGGAAGCGCAGGCCTTCTGGCGACCAGCGCCGCAATGGCGCAGACCAATGACGAAACCCTCGTCGTCGGCCTGAGCGCCGACATCACCACCATGGACCCCGCACAAATCTCCTCTCGGGACAATTCCAACGTCGCGCGCCACGTGTTCGGCACGCTGATGAGCATCAGCGCCGAGGGCGAAGAGTTGCCGGACCTTGCGGAATCCCGGGAAGTCACCGAGGACGGTCTCGGCTATATCTACACCCTGCGCGACGGGCTGACCTGCCATGATGGCGAGGCCTTGACCGCCGAAGACGCGGCTTATTCCTTCAACCGCGCCGGGGACCCCGCAAACGGCTTTACCGGCAACACGCCGGGCTTCGTTTTCTCGTCGATCAAGTTCGACAGCGCCGAGGCGCTGGACGATCTGCGCGTCCAGATCAACCTCAGGGAAAAGAACCCCATTGCCTTCGGCCTGATCGCCGAGGTCATGATCCACTGCAAGGACAGCTACGAGGCGATGAGCCACGACCAGGCCGCCACGAGCCCGATCGGATCGGGAGCCTACAGCCTCTCCGAATGGTCGCCCGGGGCCTATATCGAGCTCGAGCGCGTCGACCCCGACATGGCCTTTGAAACCATCCGCTGGCGGATCATCCCCGAAGCCTCGACCCGTGCCGCGGAACTGATGGCCGGGAATGTCGACATCATCACCAACCTCGCCCCCGACCAGATGGACGCGATCAATGCCCGCGAAGGCGCCGAGGTTGTCGCGATCCAGGGGACCCGGCGCATGTATGTCGGCTTCAATCTGTCCGACGAGATGGCGAAACAACCCGGCGGCGATGCAATCCAGGACCCCATGGTCCGGCGCGCGCTGCAATACGCGGTGGACGTTCCCACGATCTGCCGCCAGTTGCTCAACTTCGAATGCGAGCGGATGACCGGCCTCGTCAACCCGCCCAACGACAACAAGAGCCTCTCGCCCTACCCCTATGATCCCGACAAGGCAGAGGCCATGCTGGACGAGGCCGGTTGGCCCCGCGGCGACGATGGCACGCGCTTCAAGATCCGCTTTCAGGCCGGACCGGGTCGCTACCTGAACGACGCTAGCGTTGTCCAGGTGATCGCCCAGTACCTTGGCGATGTGGGGCTGGACATCGAGCTTGACCTGATGGAATGGTCGTCGGTCTACATCCCGCTCATTCGCGAACGCAATGCCGGTCCGCTTTACTTCATCGGATCGGGCGGCGCCCTGTGGAGCCCGCTCTACGATATGGCCGACCTGTCGGCGGTGGACGCCGGCACCAACTACACCCAGTGGGACGACCCCCGTTGGTTCGACCGCTGGACCGATGTCAACGCCGCCGAAACCGAGGAAGAGCGGCGCACCGTGATCGACGAGATGCTTCAGGTGTTCTACGACGATGGCCCCTGGCTGCACCTCTACTTCCAGCCGGATTTCTACGGCGTGAGCGACCGCCTCGACTGGAGCCCGCGCCCGGACGAGAAAGTCTATCTCTTCAATGCCAAGCTGAACTGATCGCTCGACAGGAACGCCGGGGCGGATTGCACCGGCGTTCCGCTTTCCGGCCCCCGCGGCAATATCCGGTCGGACCGCCCGAGAAAGAGCGCCTGACGCTGTTCTGGAGCCACTCGCCGGTCTTGCCGGCTCTGCGGAAGCCGACGACGTTACGTGCAGAGGCAGCCGGGACAGGCCTCGACCGAGATGACCCGCCGCTCCCAGCGCCGTCGTGACCGCCTCGGGGTGAACCTGAGCAAGGCCGCCGGTTTCTGCCCCCCTGCCCCGGGCATCGGTTTTCGCGGCCTCTTTCCTATGGCGCGAACGCCAAACCGTGATCGTCCTTGCCGATGAAAACGGGAAATGCTGTATCACGCCGCCTGCGCGCTGATCCTGCCGTAGAAACTGCGCTCCAGATGCAGCTCCCCTGCCCCGGCTTTTGTAACCATGCCGCGCAGATAGCCGCTGGGTGACGCGACTTCGCCCGCACAATGCTTCTCGAAGACAAGGGCCAGCGCCGCCGTTGCCTGCTGCCTGCCCAGCTGGACCTGTGCGAGGTTCCAGGCCTGTTCGGAAAGCCCGATCATAGGCCGCAGCTGTCCGGCGATCCGGTGCAGATCGGCCCAATCCCTCAGGAAGCCGCCGATATTACGCGCCCATGATGCGAATTCAGGACAGGCCTGCATGACCGTGGACAGATCCATTCCTGCGCGCGCCTTGCGTGTTTCGGACACGGGGTCTTTTGGGGCCTGTTCGACCTGACCCGGGGTTTCCGCATTGGGCAGAACCGTCGTGACTTGCGCATTTTCGCAGGTATTACCGGTTACTTGATCAAGTTGATTGGTAATTAGTATGTGGGATCCGGAAATGACCTCCTTGGGGTTCATTTGCTGGGTGTTTTCGGCTGTGTTTTCCACAGGTTGGGTGACTTCTGTTGCCTTGAGATAAGCGGCCTCGACGCGGTCCTGAAGTTCCGTGAACCAGGTCAGCAGCCGTGTGAGCTGTTCCGGTGTCTGGTGTCGACGCGGAAGCCGTCCCAGAAGCTCTTCGAAGAGATGGGTGAGCTGCATCCAGGGACCGCGCAAAGCCTCGCTGACGGCAGCCTCGATCCGCGCGCGGATCATCCGGCGGGCCACCGTGATCTGGCGCTTCAGGCGTTGGCAAAGCGCACGCTCGGCCTGCAACTCGGCATGCAGGGCCTCGAACTCGGCCACACGCGCCGAGAGAGGCGACAGATCGAAGCCGTAGGCCTCGGCGATGCGGCCTTCGGTGTCGCGGCGGCCCCAGCGTTTGCCATTGGGGCTGTCCCTGAAAGAGATCACACCCGCCTCGGCCAGTCGCCGTGCGTGGCGCTTGAGCGCAGAAAGCGAGAAGCCGGTTTGCGCCATCAGATAGGCGTTCGAGGCCCAGACAATCGGGCGCTGTCCCACGTCCCAGTCCTGCGCCTGCGTGAATGCGCCCAGCGTGTCCAGCAGCATCATGTCGCCCGCCTTGAGGCCTATGGCGGCCCCTACCCGCTTCACGGCCACGAAAGCCCGCGATTTGGGCACGGCGACCTGCTCACCGGCTGCCGCATGGCGCTCTGCGACGGCAAGGCCTAGGGAGGCTTTGCGCCAGCCCGACGCGCTCTTGCTGTTGGGCATAGCTCCGCCGGTCTGAGGCATGAGGGCCCCAGTTGCCCCGTTGGGGGCATCGATGAATTGTTCCATCCTGTATCAGCAGACAAAGAAATCCCGTTCGCTCAGAAGCGATTTTTCTTGTATGGCGATTCGTTGGCTGCTAACTTCCAGGTGTCTAATCTAAGAATTGCGCTTTGCGCAGCAGCCCTCGAAGCTTCGGTTTCGGGGGTTTTCTTTGTTTACCTTTCCTCCTTTCTGCTCTTCCTCAGGTGTCATCCTTCGAATTTACATCTGTAAACTCGGCGTAGGATTTCTTTATGATCTCCTCGAGATGGCTCTCGAGCCAGGTCGCGAACTTGGCGTTCGCACCGGATTTCTTGACCGACATGGACAGGCTGCCTCGCCCTGCCTTGATGACCACGCCTTCCATGGGTGTGATTTCTCGGGGGCCATGGGTCCCTTTGGTTCCGCGCTTGAGTGCCTCCCTGACGAGTGCCTCCAGACGTTCGTCAGAACTCAGCGCGGGGTTCAACTTCGCCAAGACGCCAAGCGCGACCGCCTCTGTCAGCTTTCGGTCGAGGAACAACTCGGCCAGTTCGGTCCATCTGGGCCGGCCGGACTTCGGCGCCGAGCCAATCGAGTCCCCAACCTTCGACGGAACGTTCTGCGTGACCTTGGTCAGGTGCGAATGCCCCGATGCGGACAGGTTGAGAACCTGCCGCGCGGTCGCGCTGTCATGGCCTGCGGCCTGGATCGCCTCGGCGAAGCGGGCCTTTTCGTAAAACGACAGGTTGCGTCGCGCCGCGTTCTCCAGCCCCTTGGCCAGCAAGGCCGTGGCGTCATCGACATCCTGAACGTTGGCCCGCACCTTGATGCCGAGTTCCCGGCAGGCCTTCAGGCGGCGGCGGCCATAGATCGCCTCGAAGCGCCCCTCTGCCGCCTTGGAGCGCCGCACAAGGATCGGCACCTGCTGACCGCCATCGCGGATACTGGCCTTGAGCGCCTCGAACCCATCGCCGCTTTCTTCGGTGTTTACAGCTGTAAACTCATCCAGCCGGTCCTTGGGGCCCCAGTCATCGATCAGCCCGGGGTCGATCTCTCGGATCGAAGCCAGAGAACCTTGCAAGGCCCCCAGGGCGGGTGCGCTTGTCTTCGGCGCGCGCTCTTTCGAGGCATTGCCGGACCGCGCGATGGTGTTGGCGATACCGGACATGTCGCGAAGGGTTTTCCGTGCCATTACTGACGCCCCCATGATTGCTGGATCATCGTTTCCACTTCGTGTCCCACGGCGTCCACCGACCCCTTTGCGCGGTCGTAGGTCGCGCGGGTCATCTCGGACCGCACAACCTCGTAGATCGACTGTTTCAGCATGGTCGCGTCGCTGATCGCGGTGCTTTTCAGGGCGGTCGCGGACATGACTCGATCCTGAAACAGGGCGCGCATGAAAGAGGTCAGCTGCTGCGACGGGACATCCGTCGGTTCGTCCCGGGTGATCAGGAACTTGAAGTGATCGTACTGAAGCGTCGCCCCGGCGTCCTCGATCACGCCCATGTAAGCGCCGGCCAGTTCGAGGAACTGCGCGGTCGACGAGACGTCCAGCATCGAGGGGGTCAGCGGCACGATCAGAGAGCTTGCAGCCGCCATTCCGGCGATGGTCAAAAAGCCCAGCTGCGGCGGGCTGTCCATCAGGACCAGGTCGAAATCGTCTTCAACCTGCGACAGGGCATTGCGGATGCGGGTAAAGAACGGCTGGTCGGGGTTCGAATGCACCGCGGATTCGGTTTCGAACTCGGACAGCATCAGCCGCGACGGCGCAATCGACAGGCCCGGGAAATAGGTGGGGACCACGACATCTGCCATGCTGACGGGTTCGTCATAGCGGATCGCGTCATAGACCGTCAGTCCGTCGAAATCGATCTCCGGGCTGATGCCGCACATGGAGGTCAGCGACCCTTGCGGGTCGAGGTCGACCACCAGAACACGATAGCCGCGAAGGGCAAAGTAGTGGGCGAGGTGGATCGTTGTTGTGCTCTTGCTGGAGCCGCCCTTGAAGTTCATCAGCTGCCAGACCTGCAGCTTTTCGTCCCCGGACCGACGCGGCAGGTAGCGGCCCTTCTTGCGTGAGGACTTTTCCAGGATCTCGCGTGCGTTCCAGATCTCCTGCGCCGTATAGTAGCGCCGCCCGCCACGAATATCTTCAGGCTCCGGGATCGTGCCTTCGGCGTGCACCTTGCGCATGAACTGGCCAGAGACGCCAAGCAACTCTGCCGCTTCCGGCGCCGAAAAAGAGCGTAGCGATTTTGTGCTGTCTGGGGCAAAAGCAGAGAGGAGATGTTCCCGGATCGCGGCATTCAACCGTTCGGAAATATCCGTCGCGAGGGCTGACGGCTTCTCGCTTGCCAGTGGTGTCACAGGAATCATCTAGTTGCCCCAAATTCGAAAATGTGGCCTTTTTCACGCCACTTTAGGGTAAGAGCCTTGATTCACGAGGCTAAGTCAAGAATTTTCCTCGATATAGTGCCCCTTTAAACCCGGCATGCCTAGAGGTGTTTACCGGCTTTGGACGATGTTTACAGCTGTAAACTGGCGGGCAGCGGCCAGCCCTTCGTCGGCGCGCTGCGAAGATTTGGCATGGCGAGGCCATGCGGGGACTCCAAATCGCTGTCTGCCATTCATGTCTGGATAGGGGGGCGCTGGCAAGGACGCCTGGCAAGCGGGCAGGGCAAGGCCTGAAAAATGTCCGCCAAGCCGCGGCCGGTGCGATCATCGGCGGAGATACCTTGGAAAGGGGCCATAGCCGCAAGAGGCTTCTTAACGTGGAAGATCTGTCCCGGGGCAGGGCAGAGGGCCAAGCCGCCGCCATGCGAACCCCGAGCCCGGCAGCATCGAGGCCGATACCAAAGTCCTCCCTTGGGTGAGCCGCGCTTGGATGTACAGTCTTGGGCGGGAGGACGGTCACATGGTCGAGCGGTATCACGTGGAGGAAATTGCCGGGGTTCTGGACGGGCGCGCGTCCGGGCGGGACAGCTACGTGGATGCCTCTTGGCGGCGCTGCGTCGAGCTGTACGGTATGGACCCGACGCGCAGCGATCCGGCCCATATCGTCACCGAGACCGAGTTCCGCCTTCACCGCGATCAGGCCGACTGGATGATCGGCGCCGCGCGCTCCAGTTTGCAGGGCCTGTTCCGGCAGGTGACGGGCCAGAACTACGTGCTGCTCCTGACCGATGCCAAGGGTGTCTGCGTCGACTTCTACGGCGACGACCTGCTGGTTGACGAGTTGCGCAAGGCGGGGCTTTACCTCGGCTCCAACTGGTCCGAAGACCTTGCGGGGACCTGCGGTGTCGGCGCCTGCATCGTCACCGGCGAGCCGGTGACCGTGCATCAGGACGACCACTTCGGGAACGCGCACACCGGGCTGTCCTGCACCGCGGCGCCGATCTACGACAGCCTCGGGCAGCTGGCGGCGGTTCTGGACATCTCGCTTTTGCGCTCTCCGGCGCCGAAGAGCAGCCAGAACCTCGCCATGTCGCTGGTGACGGCGGCGGCGCGGCGCGTCGAGATGGCGAACCTGATGGCGGCCAGCCGCCGGGAATGGGTGCTGCGCTTCTCGACCAGCCCGGAATTCCTAGACGTCGACCCCGAGGCGGCGGTGTCGCTGGACGGGTCGGGCCGCGTGATCGGCTCCACACGCGCGGCGACGCGGATGCTGTCGGGCGGCAAGAGCCTGATCGGCGCGCGGATCGACAGCCTACTGGGGTTGAGCGTCGACGACCTGCCCGACCTGATGCGCGACCGCCCGACCGAGGAGCGGGTGGTGGCGCTTGGCGATGGCGGTGCCGTCTTCGGCCACGCGATTGCGCCGCAAGCGCCCCGCCGGGCACCGGGTCAGCCGAGTGCGCCGGCCCTGCGGGCGCGCGGCGGTGTTCTGGCCACCTTCGCCGGGGGCGACCCGGCCATGACCCGGCTGCTGTCGCAGGCCGAGCGGCTGGCGCCGACGCCGGTGCCCCTGATGCTGTGCGGTGAAAGCGGCACCGGCAAGACCAAGCTGGCGCGGGCGGTGCACATGGCCTCGCGGCGTGGTGGATTCCTGGCTCTCGACTGTGCCGGGGCCGATGCCGAGACGCTGCGCGCTGCGCTCTCTGGCCAGACGGGCCCCGGCACGCTGCTGCTGCGCCGGGTCGAGGATCTGGCGCCCGAGGCCGCGCGCGTCCTTGCGGGGCTTCTGGATGCGCATCCTGATATGCGCCCGATTGCGACGACAGGGCAGGCTGCGTCCGAACTGATGGCGCAGGGGAGATTGCCGGCGATGCTGTATCACAGGCTGGCCGGGGCGGTGCTGGCGCTGCCGCCCCTGCGCGAAAGGCAGGATCTTGGCTGGCTGATCGACCGGCTGCTTCGGCGCCGCGATGGCGGCGAGATGCGGCTGACCCCCTCGGCGCGGGCCGAACTGATGGCGCGCGACTGGCCGGGCAACCTGCGCGCGCTTGGCAATACGCTGGACGTGGCCTGTGCCTTGGCGGAAACCAAGGTGATCGACCTGCCGGATCTGCCCGCCGCGCCCCGGTCCCCGGCGCCAGAGCAGGATCTGGAGGCGGTTCTGGACGCCTGCAACTGGAACATGGCACGCGCCGCGCGCCGCCTTGGGGTCAACCGCTCGACCGTGCTGCGTCGCATCCGCAGGGAGGGGTTGCGCGCGCCCGACTGAGATGTTGCGCGGCGTTGCATGTGCAACATGCTGCTTCGCAGCACCGTGTTTCCCGGTCAAACCTGCCAGATTTTCGTAGAGTCAACGGGGGCCGTTTCGCCACTCTCCGGGCATCACATTGCCGATGAGGAGGAACCGCAATGCTCGACTCGACAGTCACCGATCAGGTGCAAGAGACGCTGGATAGCCTGAACGCCGCGCTGGAGGCAGGCGACGTCATGGCCGCAAGCGCACTTTTTGCCACGGACAGTTACTGGCGCGACCTGATCGCCGTGTCCTGGAACCTGAAGACGGTGGAAGGGCCGTCTGGCGTTCAGGATATGTTGACCGCACAACTGAATCACACCCGGCCGCGTGGCTTCGCCATTCAGCAGGGCGAGGTGCCGGGGGAAGAGGAAGGCGTCATCACCGCGTGGATCACCTTCGAGACCGCCGTCGGGCGCGGCTGGGGTCTGATGCGTCTGAAAGACGGGCGGATCTGGACGCTGCTGACCGCGCTTCAGGAACTGAAGGGGCATGAGGAAAACCGGGGCAAGCGCCGCCCGATGGGCGCGGAACACGGCGCCGCCAAGAACCGCAAGTCCTGGAAGGAGAAGCGTGAGGCCGAGGCCGCCGAGCTGGGCTATACCGAGCAGCCCTATACCGTGATCGTCGGCGGCGGGCAGGGCGGCATAGCCCTTGGTGCGCGGCTGCGGCAGCTTGGCGTGCCGACCATCGTTCTGGACAAACACGACCGGCCCGGCGACCAGTGGCGGTCGCGCTACAAGTCGCTCTGCCTGCATGACCCGATCTGGTACGACCATCTGCCCTACATCAAGTTCCCGGACAACTGGCCGGTCTTCACGCCCAAGGACAAGGTCGGCGACTGGCTGGAGATGTACACCAAGGTGATGGAGATCAACTACTGGTCCCGCTCCGAGGTGCAAAGCGCGCAATATGACGAGGCCAGCGGCACATGGACCGTCAAGGTCAACCGCGACGGCGAAGAGGTCACGCTGCGCCCGACGCAGCTGGTGCTGGCCACGGGTATGTCGGGCAAGCCCAACCTGCCGCAGTTCCCGGGGATGGAGGATTTCGGGGGCACGATTCAGCACAGTTCGCAGCACGACGGCCCGGATGACTGGACCGGCAAGAAGGTGGTTGTCGTGGGGTCGAACAACTCGGCCCATGACATCTGCGCCGCGCTATGGGAGGCGGACGCCGACGTGACCATGGTTCAGCGCTCCTCGACCCATATCGTGCGCTCGGACACGCTGATGGATATCGGCCTCGGCGCGCTCTATTCCGAAGAGGCGGTGGCCAATGGCGTGACGACGGAAAAGGCCGACATGATCTTCGCCTCGCTGCCCTACCGGATCATGCACGAGTTCCAGATCCCGCTCTACGAGCAGATGAAGGAACGCGACGCGGATTTCTACGCGGGGCTGGAGAAGGCGGGCTTCGATCTCGACTGGGGCGACGACGGGTCCGGCCTGTTCATGAAGTACCTGCGGCGCGGGTCGGGCTATTACATCGACGTGGGTGCCAGCCAGCTGATCATCGACGGTGCGGTGAAACTGGTGAAGGGGCAGGTGGACCACTTCGACGAGACCGGCGTGGTGCTGTCGGACGGCACACATCTGGACGCCGATCTGGTGGTCATGGCGACCGGCTATGGCAGCATGAACGGCTGGGCCGCCGATCTCATCAGCCCCGAGGTCGCGGACAAGGTCGGCAAGGTCTGGGGGCTGGGCTCGGACACCACCAAGGACCCCGGCCCGTGGGAGGGCGAGCAGCGCAACATGTGGAAACCGACCCAGCAGGAGAACCTCTGGTTCCACGGCGGCAACCTGCACCAGTCGCGGCACTATTCCCTGTATCTTGCGTTGCAACTGAAGGCCCGGATGGAGGGCATCGAGACCCCCGTCTACGGGTTGCAAGAGGTGCATCACCTGTCGTGATGCGTCGATGGGGGCGCGCCGCATAAGGCGCGTCCTCGTGCCCGGCATCCCACTTTGCCGGGATCGGGGTCAGGATCGCCGGGCGGGATGGCCCGCTGGGTCGTGGCCTTTGGCTTTGCCTTGCGGTTTTGCAGGGGGAGCCATCAGGCCGCCATGGCTGTCGGTCTCAGGATATCGTCCATCAAATGCGACCAACCGTCGCAGCACGGATCGAAAGCGGCGGGCGGCAGCATTGTGGGCGTGGGGTCGCTCAGGCACGCGGCCAGCGCCCTGGCCCAGTCCTGCGGGGTGGAGCCCCGGACAAATCGGGCGCCCGCGCCGCTTTCGCGCAGGCCGTCCACATCCGCGCAAACCAGCCCCCGGCCTGCCGCGCGGGCCTCCAGCGCGACAAGCCCGAAGGCCTCCCACCGCGAGGGCATGGCGACCAGGTCGACCCCGCCATAGGCGGCGGCGGGCGAGGCCGCGTGGCCGCAGAAGCGGATGCGCGTGTCGCCCGCCGCGCGGGCGGCGAGGTCTGCGGCCTCTGGTCCGGTGCCGTGGATGTGCAGGGCGATGTCGGGATCGGGCAGCATGCGGAAGGCCTCGATCAGGATGTCGAAGCCCTTCTGACGATGCAGGCGGCCTATGGCGCCGATGACCCGGACGGGACCGCTTTGGCGCGGCACCGCGCGGAAGGGCGACAGGTCGACCGCAGAGGGGATGACCCGCAGCGACGGCGCGTCGACAAGGCCCCGCTTCTGCAGCCACCGCCCCTGCGCCTCGCTGACCGCGACGACACGGTCGAACAGCGAGAGCGACAGCCGCAGCATGGTGAAGAACCGGGCCCGGGCCGAGACGTTCAGGGCCGTGAAGGCCTCTGTGTAGCTGTGTTCGACATGGATCAGCGGAACCTGCGCGTGGCGCGCCCGGAACGCGATCAGATGCGGCAGCCGACGCCAGGACAGGGGCAGGTGCGAGACGATGACATCGGCCTGAACCGGCGGCAGGGGGCCGGTCGGGGACACGACCTGAACGCAGTGCTCGGCCCGGGCGGCCAGCGCCGCGTTGGTCGTCACATGCTCGATGACGCGCATGACGCCGCCGGGGGTGGTGTCGTCGACAAGATGCAGGATGCGGGGCATGGGGTGTCTCCTCCGGTTGGCGGGTCAGGAACGGGCGGGGTTGCGCGCGGTGCGCAGGAAGGGAAGCGGGGCGGACCCCAGACGGCCGGTGGCCGCGGCTGCAAGAAGGGTGACGGTGCTTTTCAGCGGCTCTTCGATCAGGGGGCGGTGGGACTGCGCCAGCGCGCGGCGCAGGAAGTCGCGGGCGACCGGCCCGTCCCCGGCAGAGACGGCGCGCCGCGCGAGGTAGCGCAGCTGGTAGGCGCGCGCGGCGGCCTCGTGACGCTCGAAGAAATCGGGCGCGGCGGGGCGCAGCTTGGTGACCATCCGCTCCCACGAGGCCAGTTGCGCCTCGACATTGGCCGACAGGCCGCCGCCGCTGATGCGGTATTCCGTCAACAGTCCGGGAACGCCTTCGATCATCCAGTCCGTCGTCAGGCAAAGCCGAAGCCAGCATTCGATGTCCTCGGACTGGCGGAAGGTCTCGTCGAAGACCCAGTCCCGTTTGGGTTCGCTGGCCGGGCGCCATGCGATATCGGCCAGCGTCTCGCGCCGCATCACCGGGCTGGAGCCGTTGCCCACCGGGTTGCGCTTGAACACATGCGCCGGGGTGACGCCGTAGAGGCGCGGGCGCTGCGCGTGGCCGATGCGGGCGCCGCTGTCGTCGATCATGGCAGAGCCGGAGTAGCTGAGCCCCACCAGCGGCGCATGGGCAAGGTGTTCGACATGCGCGGCCAGCTTTTCCGGCAGCCAGAGGTCATCGGCGTCGCAAAACCCGACAACCGTGCCGGTCGCGGCATGGATGCCGCTGTTGCGTGCCCCGGCCAGACCCCGGTTGCCCTGCCGGACCAGCCGGACGCGGGAATCGGCCTCGGCGGCACGGCTGGCGATCTCGGTGGTGTCGTCGGTCGATCCGTCGTCCACGACGACAATCTCGAGGTCGCGGAAGGTCTGCGAGCGCAGGGACAGAAGCGTTGCGGGCAGGGTCCGGCTGGCATTGAAGGCGGGGACGACGATGGAGGCGTATGGCATGGGAATGTTCCTTCAGCGGGAAAACAGAAAGCGGCGCAGGGCGCGGGGCAGGGCGGGATAGGCAAGGCCGCCGATCGCGGTGGCAAACCCGCGCCGGGGCGGGGTCAGGAAGGCGGCGGCATCGGCTTTCAGCCCCTGGGTCACCAGGGTGCGCACCGTGGCGCAGTCATGGCCCAGCCGTATGGCGCGGCGGGTCAGGTAGCGGATATAGCGCGCCTCTGCGCGGGGGGCGCTGTCATGGCCGTAGCGCCGCGCGGTGGCCACCACCTCGGTCCGGCTTTGCCGCATCGCGTCCAGATCCGAGGACAGGCCCCCGGCGCTTTGCCGGTACAGAACGTGGTCGCGGGCGATGCCCGTGACCCGGGCACCCTGTCCGGCCAGCGTCACGAGAAAGTCGAGGTCTTCGTTGTGGATCATGTCCGCGCGAAAGCCGCCCGCCGCGACGAAGGCTGCGCGCCGGAGCGAGAGGTTCGACAGGGTGCAGACCGGGTTTTCGGCCAGCAGCATGGGAATGGTCAGCGGCCCGGCGGGCACGGTCGAGCGGCTGGTGATGCAGGCCGGGTCCTCGTTGAAGAAACCGACCCGGCCGTAAACGGCATCCGCCTCGCCGCCAAGAAGGCTTTGGGCGACCTCGGCCAGCTTTTCCGGCGTCCAGAGATCATCCGCATCGAGGAAGCACAGGATATCCCCCCGCGCCAGCGTCAGCGCCCCGTGGTTGCGCGCGGCGCTTGGTCCCTTGCCGGGATTGCGCGCGACGTGCAGGCGCGGGTCATCGGCGGCCAGGGCCCTGGCGATGGCGATGCTGCCGTCGGTGGACCCGTCGTCGACGAGGATGGCTTCCCAGTTGCGCCAGCCCTGGGCCTGGATCGACCGGACCGTGGCGCTCAGGGTCCGGGCCGCGTTGTAGAGGGGCACGATGACAGAGATCAGGGGCATGGGTCAGGCCTTCTTGAAGACTTGCGGGTAGGACAGGCGCAGCGCGGGGCGCGACAGCGCCAGCATCACGCCGCAGGCGGTGGCAAGGTGGGTCCAGGCCAGCGCCTCTAGGCCGAAGGGTGCCGCGCATGCGGTGCCTGCCAGCAGCGTGCCGGTCAGGATCGCCGTGCCGCGCAGTTCGGCCCCGGTGCGGCCCTCGGCCCGCAGCCAGCCCGCCGTCGCGGTCCAGATCATCGTCGGGATGGCGACGAGGCAGAGGATGGCGACCGGGGTGGCCAGGTCGGCGTGCTGTGCGCCCAGCAGCAGCGGCACGTACCAGGGTGCCAGCAGCGCCTGCGCCACAACCGCCGGGGCGATCAGGCTCAGCGACAGGCGCAGCCCGTCCCGCAGGGCGGTCGTGCGGCAGAATGCGCGGCAGAGGGTCGGAAAGAGAACGGCGGCGAAGGCGGCAGAGAAGGAGGTGGCAAGGCTGAGGCCCGCGTTGAAGGCCATGAAATAGGCGCCCAGCAGTTCCGGGCCGAGAAGCGCGCCGACCACCAGCTTGTCGCCGTGCAGCCGCGCCGTCCGGATGACTTCGGTCCCCAGCACCGGGCCGCCGAAGCGCAGGAAGTCGGCGGTGGGCGCCAGACCGGCCTGCGGATCGGGGCGCCAGGGGTGCAGGCGCCGCATGGCCCAAAGCCAGAAGGGCGCGGTCAGCAGGCGCGGCAGGACCAGCGCAATCGCAGAGGGCCAGAGCACCGCCAGCCCGACCGACAGCAGGTTGGCGGTCACGGCCTGCGTCCCGGCAATGGCCGCGGTCCGCTTCAGCTTGCCCGCGCGCAGGGCGAGGCCGCAGTGCACCAGCCCACCCGGCATGAACAGGTATTCCCCGGCGAGGACCAGCACCAGCGCCGCCAGCATGGCGTTGCCGGTGGCGAGCCACAGGATCAGGGCCAGCGTGGCCTGCACCGCGAAGAGGCCCGAGCACCAGATCCAGTTCAGGCGGTGCGCGCGCTTGCAGGTGGCCTCCAGCGTCTCGGCGGGGGCCGCGATGATGCGCTGGCCGACACCGTTCTCGGTCAGGGATTTCAGCAGGTCGCCGGTGGCGAGCGCGGCGGCGGCAAGGCCGATCTCGGCAAGGTCGAGCGTGCGGGCGACGGCGATCACCACCCCCAGCCGGGACAGCTTCGTGGCGATCTCCGAGGCGCCGTAGGCCATCAGCTGGCCGAAGAGTGCGTTTGCGCGGGACACGGGGGGCGGGCTCCTGTTCGGGTTCGTTTAATCCATAGCCAAGCCGGTCACGGTCTGTCCCACACGCGGGGGGAGGGGCCGAAGCCGCCTTCGCCCCGCGACCTATCCGGATGGACAGGTGGCCCATCCGCTCCCGTGGAAGCCGTGCCGGGACGCTCGCGCTATGCATGTGTTCTGCATGTGCTATGCATGTGGCGACTCTCCGGAAGGACCCCTATGCGCATGACATTACAGCCCAGTTCCCTGCCGCTGCGCCGTGCGGCCCTTGTCACGACCGCGGTCTGCCTGTCGTTTCTGGCCGGGTGCGGGGCGGCCCCCACGCCCGAGAACATCGCGCCGGTCCGCACCGGCGGCGGCTTTCAGGCGCAGTACCGCGATCCGCCGCGCCAGAGCGGCGAGATGCTGGTCTCGACCCGCATGAATGCGGAATCCTGCCGCCCCGGCGGTGGGGTCGGGGATGCCAGGGCTGGCAAGGGGGGTGGCCTTGTGGCGCTCTCGTTGCGCGGGGAAAGGCTGTCCCGCGACGACCTTCTCGACATCCGTGTCGGCGACGACGAGACCTTCAACGGCGATTACGTGATCTCCCGGGACGGGTTGCTGAAGATGCCCTTCCTGCCGCCGATCCCGGCGCAGGGGCGCACCACGAATGACATCGAGCAGGAGCTGGGTCGCCTGCTGCGGGAAGGCGGGTTCTACGACAGCACCCCGCGCCTGTCGGTCCGGCTGGTGGACATGGCCAGTGTCGCGGTCGCGGTCTCGGGCGCCGTCTTCGAGCCCCATTCGGTAGAGGTCGGGGTGCGTTCGGGGGCTGATATCGACCGCGCCCGGCAAGCGGCTATCGGCGCATCGACCGAGGGCCGTAACCTCTCGACCGCGCTGCGCGCCGCCGGGGGCGTGCGTCCGGATGCCGACCTGTCGCGCATCGAGCTGCACAGGGCCGGGCATCGGCACATCCTCGACCTGCGCGGGGTCTTCCACGGGCGCCACGCCACGGACATCGTGCTTTTGGCCGGGGACGAGATCGTCGTGCCCAGCCGTCAGTGCTTTCAGGACGAGCTGATGCGCCCCGGACCGATCAGCCCGCCGGGCATCTCGCTGTTCCTGTCCAACCTCACGCAGCCCGCCACCGGCAATGCGCCCTCGGCGATCGGGCGGGAGGTGCGCGAGGTGCCATATGGCACCCGGTTCATGCAGGCCGTGGTCAACACCAACTGCGTCGGCGGCGCGCGCGCCAGCAGCGCGCATCGCTCTGCCGTGCTGTTCACGCGCGACCCCCTGACCGGCGTATCGGTGGTGATCGAGCGCAGCATCGAGGACCAGTTGCGCCGCGCAGACCGCGACGATTATGATCCCTACCTGCTGCCGGGGGATTCGATCGCCTGTTACGACAGCCGGGTCACGAACCTCGCCGAGATCGGCAGGGTGGTCGGCGGCGTCGCCGCGGCGGCCCTGCTGATCCCCTAGGCGGGCCCTCAGCCCCCTAGCGTCGGGGCGGGGTCCGTGTCGCGGGCGGCGCGGGCCTCTTCCATGGCCCGCGCCACGGCCTCGGCGTCCCCGCTTTCCGCCGCCATCTCGACGCTGACGAGCGCCGCGCGCAGGCCGGTCTGGCCAAAGGCCGCCGCGCTGCCAGCCACCCTGTGGGCCTCGTCCGCCAGGTCGTCGAAGGGGGTGGCGGCCAGATCGAGGGCAAGGAGGGCATCGACCTCGGACTGGTAGCGCGCCATCAGGGCGGCCAGAGGCGAGGGCGGTGGTGCCGCTCCGGCGCCCTGCGGGGCGGCGTTGATTTCTGCCGCTTGGGGCCGGAGGGGCTGTCCGGGCGTTTCGGCTGGTGCCGCCGCCGGATCGGGCGGCGGGGCCTGCGCGGCGAAGCGGGCGATGACCCGGGCAAGGCTGTCCGGGGACAGCGGCTTGGCCAGAAAACCGGTCATCCCCGCGGCCACGAACCTGTCCCGTGCTTCGGGCAGAACATTGGCCGAGACCGCGATGATCGGGGTGGCCGCGTTCGGACCCGCGCCCGCCCGGATGGCGCGCGTGGCGTCCAGCCCGTTCAGGACCGGCATTCGGACATCCATCAGGATCATGTCGAAGGGCTCTGCACCGGCCAGCGCTACCGCGGCCCGGCCGTCCCGCGCCTCGGTGACGGAATGGCCAAGGTCGCGCAGCATGTGCCGTGCAAGGTCGAGGTTGATCTCGTTGTCTTCCACCAGGAGAATCCGGCAGGGTGCGGTGTCGGGGGGCGGCGCCTCTGGCCTGTCGGTGTCCGGCGCCGGTGCCTCTGCCAGGGTCACGGGGAAGCGCACCCAGAAGGCGCTGCCTTCGCCCGGCGTGCTTTCGACGCCGATCTCGCCGCCCAGGGCCTGCATGAAGCGCCGCGCGATCCCGAGGCCAAGCCCGGTGCCGCCCACCGTGGACGCCTCGGCCCCGCCGATGGTGTGAAAGTCGTCGAAGACCTTGCCCAGCTCCTCTTTGGCGATGCCGATGCCGGTGTCGATCACGCGGATCTCGACCATTTGCCGGGTGTCGTCTTCCGGCGGCAGGGTTTCGGCTTCGATCTGGATGCGCCCGTCGCGGGTGAACTTGATGGCATTGCCGACGAGGTTCACCAGCACCTGACGCAGCCGAGAGGCATCCACACGCACCCATGTCAGGGCCGCGCCGGACCATTCCCAGCCGATGCGGTTGCCGCCCGCCATGGCGGCGCTGGCCTGCGCGTCGACGATGTCCTGCAAAAGCTGGCCAAGGTGGACGGTGTCCTCTTGTGCCTTGACGGCCCCGGCCTCGAACCGGGCCACGTCGAGCACCGCGTCGACGTGATGCATCAGCAATGCGCCCGAGATGTCCATATTGCGCAGATGGTGAGCCTGCTGGCTGTTCAGGGGCGTCTTCTTCAGCAGGGCGAGGTTGCCCAGAAGACCGTTCAGGGGTGTGCGGATCTCGTGGGTCATCATGGCGAGGAATTCTGCCTTGGCCTTCTCTCCGGCCAGCGCCCGGTCGCGCGACTCCATGATCTCGGTCTCTGCGGCGACCCGGTGCGAGATGTCGCGCAGGAAGCCGATGACGACCTCTTCGCCCCCGGCGCGGGCCTTTTGCAGGGCCAGTTCCACCGGAAAGACCTCGCCGTTACGGCGCCGGGCTTCCAGCCGCACGCGGCCATGGTCCACCACCTTCGCCTCTCCGGTCTCACGCATCCGCGCCATGCCTTCCTCGTGCGCGGCGCGGAAGTGGTCGGGGACGACGATGTCCGCGAGGTTTTTCCCGTAGACCTCTTCGTAGCGGTAGCCGAATGTCCGCTCGGCGGCCGGGTTGAATGTCAGGATGCGTCCCTGCATGTCGGCCACGATCACCGCGTCGAGCGAGGTATCGAGGATGGTGTTGAGCCGGGCATAGGCTTCGGCAAGCTGCTTGCCGCGCCGTTCCGTTTGCAGCCCGGCCCGCCGTATCCGGGCGATTGCCACGATCAACGCCAGAAGCATCGTCGCGGTCAGCAGGGCGAGCCGCAGCAGGGTATCGGCAACCGACGTGCGGCTTTCGTCCGAGTTCCGCGCGAAATACTGAAGGCCCGTCGTCGCAAGGTTGCGCAGGGGCAGGCGCATGGCATCCGCCTCTGTCAAGAGGCGGGGCAGGGCGATGGCCAGATCGCCCCGGGGGCCGTCGATGACGGGGATCATCGCGTCCAGCCGGTCCCGGATGTCCGCCACGGGCTCTGCAAAGCCGGGTATCGTCCGCAACTCGGTATAAAGCTGCCCCGTGGCGAGCGTGGTCATGCGACTGTAGAAGACATCGAAGTCGATCACGACACGGCCGAGTTCGGCCTCCCCGGCCTCGGGGTGCAGGGCGGCGATCAGCGCCGAGCGGAATTCGAGAAATTCGACTTCGGTCTGGGACAGAACCCAATGGGTGTTGTCGGAGCTGGCGGTGCTGAGAAGGCGGAACTCGCGCAGCACCTCGAAAACCAGAAAGCCCGCCGCCAGGATGGCGGCGAGCAGGGCAGCGGCCAAAGAGATGCGCATGCCCCTGGAGGCCGGGCGCCCGCCGTCCCGCCCCGTCATTCGACCACGGTCACACGATCGAGTTGCCAGATGCTGCGCGAATAGATCACTTCTGTCCGGTATTTCGGGTCGGATGCGTAGGGATAGATCACCCACAGCGGCCCCTTGTCCCGGCGCGACATGGGTTTGCCGTCCATGGCATAGGCGATGATCGGTCCGTCTTCGGTTGCGTCCGCGCGCGGGATCTCGACCGTGTAGTCGTTGATCGCGGTGGCGGATACGTCCGCGCCTTCTGCCCCGACAGCCGCGAGCAGGGTTTCAAGCAGGACGCCGGTGAAGCGGTGGGACCCCGGGGTCCAGATTGTGTCGGTGACGACATCCGTCTCGCCAAGCGCCTGAAGCATCGAGAGGTCGAACTGCGCCGTCTCGCCGACATTGGTCACGGCGATATTGCCGGAGACCGTCAGCAGGACCGGACCTTCTGGCGCGGGCAGGGTCTGCGCCCCGGCTTGGGCCACGAGGCCGGTCAGCGACAGGACGAGGGCGAAGATATGAGCAATTCGGAACATGGGCGGGACTCCTGGATGCATGATGCGATTTTGCCACGGCGCTGCCAAGACGGTCACCGGGACTTCGGGATCGGACGCCTATCCATCCGGATAGGACTGCGCCGTGACGGGGGGTCAATAGGCTCCGCGTCCGCTGACGACGGCCCGCGCCGTCATGGCGAGGATCAGCAGGTCGACGATCAGGCCGCGGGAGCGGACATAGGCCACATCCATGTCCACCATCTTGTCAAAGCCGATGTCCGCACGCCCGGCCACCTGCCAGAGCCCGGTGATGCCGGGGCGCACGGACAGCCGCTCCAGCGCCGCCGCCGGGTATGCCGCGACCTCGGAGGGCAGGGCGGGGCGCGGCCCGACAAGAGACATCTGCCCGAACAGGACGTTGAGGATCTGCGGCAGCTCGTCCAGAGAGGTGCGCCGCAGGATGCGCCCCATGCGCGTCACCCGGGGATCCTGCCGCGCCTTGAAGCACAGCCCGTCGCGATCCGACTGCGCGCGGACCTCGGCCAGCCGGGCCTCGGCGTCCCTGTACATGCTGCGGAACTTCAGGATGGTGAAGGGCCGCCCGTCGCGTCCGACCCGGATCTGCCGGAACAGGGCCGGACCGGGGCTGTCGAGGCGGATCAGCAGGGCGATCAGGATCAGCAGCGGCGCAATCAGCGCGATCAGCGCGGCGCTTCCCACCAGGTCGAAGGCCCGTTTGGCACGCATCTCGGGGCGGGATTGCCGCATCGCATGGTGGACCGCCCGCGCCATGAAGGTCACGTTGCCCAACAGGTAGCGCCGGGCCATGCGGCGGGGCTCCTGCAACAGCCGCCAGAGCCATTCCATCTTGGCCTGCCGCAGCCAGAGCGGCGCCCGCGCGACGTTACCGGCGAGAAAGTCGAAGAGGGCACCGACCCCCATGACGAGTTTCGCGTCCAGCTGTTGGCGGTGCGCGTCGATCCACAGTTCCTGCCTGGGGACGCCCATGGCGACGAGCACGATATCGGCGCTCGAGTCGTTGATCCGGGCAATCGCCTCGTCCGTATCCTGCGCCCCGTCGTACCCGTCCCGCGTGCCCGCGATGCGCAGTCCGGGAATGTCGCGCGCCAGCCGCCGCGCCGCACGCTCTGCCGTGCCGGGCGCCGCACCGAAGAGGAACACCGAAAGACCCCTCTCGCGGGCCTGCTGCAACAGCTTCGGCGTGAAATCCGTGCCGTTCAGGTTCTCGGTCGGAAGGCTGCCGGTCATCCGCGCGGCCAGTTCCACGCCGATGCCGTCGGGCAGAATGCAGCTGGCCCGGGCAAGGGCGTCGCGATAGCGCCGGTCGGCTTCGCGCAGGTTGGCGCAATGCGCGTTCAGGAAGAACACGCTGTGCCGCTCGCCGTTCAGCAGGCGCGCGATGACCTCTGGGGCGCCGGTATCGGCCAGCGGCAGGCCCAGCACCGTCCGCGTGGGCAGGGCCGTGGCGGGTTCGCAGGGTTCAAGGAAACGGGCGGCATGGATCGGGATCATGGCAGGGACCTTTCGACGGGGGGCAGGGTTTCCCCGACAAGAGCCGAGCCGCCTCTCGCGGGCAATTCCGCGCCGGGATGGGTGCCGCGGGCTTGCGGGTCGAAGGGGACGCCAAAGCGCCGCAAGATCCTCCCCCTGGCGTTTCGCGCCATCCGGAATTGGCAAGGCTACCCCAAAGGGATAGACAGGTGGCGCGAATACCCCCTAGCGGGATTGCCGGCCTGCGCTATCCGTTCTTGGTTGACCGCCCGCCCACCGCTTCACCGCCGATGACCGGAAGACGATTGATGAGAGTTCTGATTGCCGACGACCATGACCTGCTGCGCGACACGCTGATCGCCTTTCTCGGTGCCGAGGAGGGTATCGAACTTGGCAGCGCGGCCACCTTCGACGAGGCGGTGCGCCGCATCGAGGAGGACGCGCCCTACGATCTGGTCCTGCTCGACTACAAGATGCCCGGCATGGACGGGCTGGAGGGGCTCCGGCGGGCCCTGACCCTGCAGGGTGGCCAGCGTGTCGCCCTGATCTCGGGGCAGGCGACGCGCGAGATCGCCGAAGAGGCGCTGTCCGTCGGCGCGGCGGGTTTCGTGCCCAAGACGCTGCCCGCGAAATCGCTGGTCAACGCGGTGCGCTTCATGGCCATGGGCGAGCAATATGCGCCCATCGACTTCATGACCGCACCGGAGAAGGCCGAGACGCATCCTTTGGTCGACAAGCTGACGCCGCGCGAGTTGCAGGTGCTTGAGGGCCTCTCAGAGGGCAAGTCCAACAAGGAGATCGCGCGCGATCTCGACCTGACGGAGCCGACGATCAAGCTGCACATGAAGACGCTCTACCGCAAGCTCGAGGTCAACAACCGCACGCAGGCGGCGATCATCGCGCGCGAGGAAAAACTGTTCTGAACCCTATCCGATGGGGTAGGCACGGGGCCAAAGACGCCGCGAAACCCGCCCGACGCGCGGCTGAGCCGGACGGGCCGTCGGGGTAAGACATCCGCAAAGGAGTTTGCCGGATGTCCGTTGCCACCGATCCCGTTCTGCCCCGACGCAGTTTCCCGAGTGTCGCCCTGTGGCGGTCGCGTCCCGCGGCGGGGCGCATCCTGCGTGGCGGGCGCCTGTCCGATGCCGGGCGGCTGCCGCGCTACCTGCTTCTGGCCTTTGCCGGGCTGGGTGCGATCTGGGGGCCGATCACCGGCTACCTGATGACCGCGCCGCCGGTCTATGACAGCGCGATGTCGCTGATCCTGCCGGGGTCCGGGGCCGCGTCCTCGGTCAACCTCGCGAATATCGGGCAGGCCTCGACCCATGCGAATTCCGCCTTCGCCAGCAGTGCCATCAGCCCGACCGAAACCTACAAGCGCCTGCTGACCGCCGACCGTGTCCTGCGCGACGCGGCGGCGCGGGTCGGCCTGTCCGACCGCGACTTCGGGCGGCCCAAGGTCAAGCTGGTCGATCAGACCGCCTTCATCCACGTGCAGATGACCGCCGCAGACGCCGGGGCGGTGCAGCGCCGCCTTCAGGCCCTGCTGGAGGCCTTCATGGAAGAGATCGACCGCCTGCGCAGCGACGAGCAGGATGCACGGGAAACCGGCGGGCTGGACGCGATCCGCGACTATCGCGACTCGGTCGCGCGCACGCGCGCCGACATCGATGCCCTGCGCGCCGAGACCGGCCTGCATTCCGCCGAGCAGTTCGAGCGCCTTGTGGATGAGGCTGACGGCCTTGCCCAGCGGATCGCGGTCCTTCAGGCGGAATTGCAGATGGCGCAGAGCACCGTGGCCGGGATGGAGGCCCGGCTGGGCACCAGTGCCGACGGTGCGGCGCTGATCCTGCGCCTGAACGGCGACCAGACCTATCGCGCGCTGATGCAGACCATGGCAGAGGCCGCCTCTGTGCTGTCCGACGCCGAAGCCCGCTACGGGCCAAGACACCCCGAAGTCGAGGCCGCCGCCGCGACCCATCGCGATGCCAGACGCAAGGTCGCGGCGCGCGCCGAGGATCTGACCGGCAGCCCCATTGTGCCCGAGCGCACCGAGGCGGACGGGCGCGGCGCGCTGCTGACGGACCTGGTCCGGCAAGAGGCGGCGCGGGCGGGCCTTGCCGCGCAGCTGGCCACGCTGCGGGAGCAGTACGAGAGCGAAACCGCCCGGCTGAAAAGGCTCGCGCCGCTGGCGACCCGCCTCGATGACCTGCAACGCGATCTCGACGTCGCCGAAGCGGTCTTTGCCTCGGCGATCGCGCGCAGCCAGTCGCAGCGGACGGATGTCTATGCCTCTTATCCCCTCGTGCAGGTGCTGGAGGACCCGACCCTGCCCGACAGGCCCTCTTCCCCGAACCTCAAGCTGTCCCTGGCGGCCGGCATCGCCGCCTCGCTCATGCTTGGCCTGGCGCTGGCGCTGGGATGGTTGCGCCGGGCGATCATCACCGGCCTGACCCGTGGCGCGGGAGAGCGTCGTGACCCGGCCTGAGACGCTGCCAGAGCGGCTGGTCCGCCGCGCCATCACCTGGACCTGGCCGTTCTATGCGCTTGGCGCGCTCTACGTGGTCGGGCCGGTGCTTGCGTGGTGGCTTGCCGGGCTCGTGGCGCTGTCGCTTTACCTTGGACCGGCGATCCGCCCGGACCTGCGTGCCACCGGCCCGGTGCCGCCGCTTGTCCTGTGCTGGTGTCTCGGCATGATTGTCATGCTGGTTGCGCTCTGGGCCGGGCACCTGAACTGGGATCTTGGCCTGAAGCAGTCGATCAAATCCTCCATCGGCTGGGCCAAGGGCTGGGCGCTCATGGCGCTGTTTCCGCTTGCGGGCGCGGTTCTGCCGATCCGGCGGGAAACGCTGGTCCGGGCGCAATGCCGCCTTGGCCTCTGGACGCTCTGCATCGCCCCGGTGCTGCTGGTAGCCCCCTATATCGGCCTGCCCGAACGCATCTGGACCTCGCCCCTGAAGGCCGTGGGCGGACCGGGGCCAGAGTATTTCTCGGTCTATTTCTTCACCTTCGACCCGGCGTCCTGGACCCCGCGCTGGCAGTTCTACGCGCCGTGGTCGCCCTTCGCGGCACTGCTGGGCGTGACCATGGTGCTTTTCGCGCAGGAGGACCGGGACCGGCGCTGGAGGGCGGCGGGCGTGGCGGCGGGGGTCCTGATGATCCTCGCCTCGAAATCCCGCATGGGCCTTGTCGGTCTGGTGGCCTGCACCGTCGGGCCGCGCCTCATGCCGCTGATCCTGAGGGGCTGGGCATGGTCGGCGCTGGCGGCGCTGGCGGCCTCCATGGCGGTGATCGGCGAGGCACTGGGCCGCAACATCCTTGCCGGGGTCGATGCCTTCAAGTCGGCGCGCGCCGACAGCACCCGGGTGCGCGCGACGCTGCAACGGATCGCCTCGGACCGCTGGCAGTCAGAGGCCTACTGGTTCGGCCACGGCCGGGTGGAGCCGGGCCCCCATATTGTCGAATACATGCCCATCGGCAGCCACCATACGTGGTACGGCCTGCTCTTCGTGAAGGGTGTCGTCGGTTTTGTCGCGCTGCTGGTGCCTCTGGTCTGGCAGACCGCCGTCGCGATGATCGATGCCGCGCGAGGGCCGCGCGGGCGCCTGCCGCTTGGCCTGTGCATGGTGATCGTGCTGCTGACCTTCGGCGAGAATGTCGAGATCGAGGCCTACCTGCTGTGGCCCGCGCTGGTCATGCTGGGCATCCATTGTCGCGAAACGGCGGCGGATTCATCCAGCGCCGATCGCGTCCCGTAGGGGCGCGCCCGGTCGGGGAGGCTTCGGGCGCGCTCCCCGGTCGGGCGCGCGCCTTGATGCCGCGCGGGGGAAGGCCCTTCGAAGGGCCTTTGGAAAGCGCCTTCGAAGGCGCTTCCCGCCCGGCGCCGGGGTCTGTGCGATCCCGCCTCAGGCCCAGGGCGTCACGAGGTATTTCTCGCCGGTCCGCATCTGCCGGTAGTCCAGAACGGCCTCTTTGGTCAGCATCTGCTCCAGCGAGACCCGCGTCTTGTAGTGGCTGGCGAAGGTGGTGGTGAGATTGTCGCGCACGCGCTGGCGCATCCGGCCCATGGTTTCCTGACCGGCGGACTGGAGGAAGGGGAACAGCAGCCAGCCGGACAGCGTCCAGCCAAAGCCGTAGCTGGGCGTCAGCGTGGTCGGGCCGGTGTCGAGGCGACCGTAGATGAACATGCGCTTGGGCTGGTTCGAGCCATAGCGGGAGTATTCGCTCATCTGTTCGACGGCCACCCGTTCCATCGCCCTGAAGGCGGTGTCGACGAGTTTGCCGCCGCCGACGGGGTCGAAGCCGTAGAAGGCCCCGGTGTCCCGGATGGCATCGGTCAGACGCTCCATGAAGTCGTCGCGCGACTGGTCGACCACATGCTCCGCCCCGATCCCGCGCAGCAGATCGGCCTGTTCGCTCTTGCGCACGATGTTGACCAGGTCGAGGCCGTCTTCCTTGCAGATCCGCGTCAGCATCTGGCCGAGGTTCGAGGCGCCGACCGTGTGCAGGATGGCTTTCTGACCGTCCGCCCTGGCGTTCTCGACGAAGCCGAGCGCGGTCATCGGGTTGACGAAGGCGCTTGCCCCTTCCTCTGCCGTATGGTCGCCCAGAGGCAGGCACATGGTTGCATCGGCAAGGCAATACTGGCTGTAGGCATTGCCGGGCACGCAGGACACGCGCTGTCCCAGCAGCGCCTGCGCCGCCGCGCTGTCGCCGGCGGCGATGACCGTGCCCGCGCCCTCGTTTCCGGCGGGCAGCTTCAGCCCGTGCCGCGCCCGGGACGCGGCATTGATGGGCTCGGGCATCTTCGCCACGAATTTGCCGGGGCTGTAGTCGGCGGTCTCCATGTCGGCGCCGCCAACCAGAATGGCCAGGTCGGAGGGGTTGATTGGGGCGGCTTCCATTTTCACCAGCACCTGGTTGCCGGTGGGATCCGCAACGGTGACGTCTTCGAGCGCGACGGTCAGTGTGCCATCCGCGTCAAGCGTGGTGAAGAGCTGTTTGCCGGTCGTGGCCATGATTGGGTTCTCCTTCATCCGTGAGTGACTTGGATTGATAAGTAAACCGAACGGTTCAGATTGCACGCCTCATCGGCACGGGTTCCGGGCGGTATGGGGTCACGTTTCGGTGAGGCCCGGCGGACGGATCGACCTGACCGCGGTCACCGGCCCGTGCTCCGCGATCCGCGCGCGCTTGTGCCATCAGGGGTCCGCCACCTCGGCGGGCCGGGCGGGATGACCTTCGGCAGCCCTTCGACGGTGGAGGTGACCTGTTCTGGCGCGACAGCGATGACGATCGCGGCGACACCGGGAAACACCTTCACGGGCTGCGCGCCCGCGCCGCTTCAGCGGTATCTTGGATCAGGATCTGAACGGGCTTTCCGCGCAGCAGCGCGACGGCCAGTTCCTGCATCAGCCCTCGGTCCGGTGGTCGGATCCCTGCCGGACGATGGCGTCAGAACCGCCGGGTGATGCCCAGCAACGCGCGGTGGTTTTCGTAGCTGTACAGGTCGTTGGTCGAGTCCTGCCGCTCTGCGCCCAGTTCGAGCACCGGCGCAAAGCCCGCGACCGCCCAGTCGCGGTGCGTCAGCTTCAGGGTCAGGCTCTGGCGCCGGTCCTCGCGCACAATGCCCAGCAGGCGGTCGGGCCCCTCGCGCTCATGGCGGCCAAGCGCCAGCGTCAGCTCGGCGAGCAGCCCCCCTTCGAAGGCGTAGCGCGCGCCCAGCGTCACCGCTCCGCCTTGCCCCGCTTCGGTTGCAAGCACGCTTTCGGTTCGCTCCAGTTGCAAACCGAAGCTGAGTTGCAGCCGGGGCGTGACCGTATGGCTGAGCGATGCGGCGGCAATGGATCGGGTCGCGGGCTCGGTGCCGGGTGCCTCATAGTCGGTGCGCTCGCGGATCAGAGTCAGGTTGAGAGCGCTGCGCGCCCGGGCGTCGATGGACCGGCCCCAGGTCAGGTAGACGCCGCGCGTGTTGGCGTAGGGCTCACCGTCGATCCAGCGCTTGCCAAGGGTGAGCCCGGCGCCCAGTCTGCGGTTGCGGTCGCCGAGGTGCAGCAGCCCCAGCTCTGCCCGCGCCTGAACGTCGTCGGGCGCCCCCTCTTCGTACAGCCGCGCATCGATGGCAGTCCCCAGTCGCAGCCTGAGATCCGGTCCCAGTTGGGGAAGGGCGGCAAGCCCGAGGCCAAGCTCGATCCCCCGGGCCGGTTGCGCGCGCGATCCGTCCTTCAGCTTGAAGGGCAGGTCGCCGATCAGGATGGTGTCAGAGGCGGTTCGTTTCGCCGGGTTGCTCTCGGGCACGATGGCGAAGCGAAAGTTGCCTTCCCAGACCCGGGCCCGATCAATCCGGTCAATGCGCCGCGTCACCTCGGTGGCAAGCGGCGGCGGCAGCGCGGCACCGCGCGCGAGGGCATAGTGGTAACGCGCGCGCTCGGGCTGGCCCGCCGCCTCCAGCGCGTTGGCGAGTTCCAGGCGGTAGGTGACGGCATCGGGCGCAAGAGAGACCAGCCGGTCGAGAAAGGGCTGCGCGGCGCGGGGACGGCCCTGCCGGACATGCGCCATGGACAGCGCCCAGAGACGGCGCAACTCGGCTTCGCGCACCGCTTGCGGCCCCAAGCCTTGCAAGGCGGAAATAGCGGTGCCGTAGTCGCCTGCATTGACCTGCGCCTCGGCGCGGGCCAGCGCGTCCTCCGGCTGCTGCGCCGGTGCCTGCGACACCAGCGCCAGGGCAAGGAAAAGGCCCGCGAGCAGGCGCCGCGCGCCCTGTGCCGCGAGCCTTGTCATCATTCCTGTTCGATGTAGTAGGTGCCTGCGATGGCGCCGTCGAATATCGCCGGATTGGCCGAGTCCGGCAGGTTGTAACCGCCGACCACCGGCCCAAGCGCGGCTTCACCGGCATCGCCGAAGAACGACCCGCCGAGCATGATATTCGTGTCGGCCGTGGTGCCGCCCTGACTCAGTTCGCCGGTGAGGGTGACGGTCAGCGCCCCGACCTGTGTCTCGGGGACGGAGACGCCGGCCACCTCCATCGCGGGATTGACCACCCGGCTGATGGACCCGCCGAAGCTGTCGTCCACGGTCAGCGTGCCGTCGATGGCGCCGGTTTCGCCGGTCACCAGCGTGCCGGTGAAACCCGACGCGGTCCCGGAGAACGGGTTGGTGGTCTGTCCGTCACGCCAGGCTACATCGAGGTTCAGGTCGCCCTCGACCTCGCCGATGGTCGTGGTCGGGTCGGTCACGTCCACCTTCAGCCGTCCGGCATAGGAGGCGTTGATCTCGGTCGGCATGTTCGACGTCGGAGCCTTGGCGGTGACGCGGTCGAACTCGGTGTCGAAGCTTGAGCCACCGCCGCCGCCGCCACCGCCCCCACCGGCTCCGCCGCCGCCGCCACCGCTGCTGCTACCCAAACAGCCGGACAGCGATGTGCCAAGCACCAGCACCAGGCCGAGCCGCCCAAGATTTGCAATGCGCATCCCTATTATCCTCTATATATTGATAATTAACCCTTTTGGCGTCCGAAAATTGCGCTGTCTCTCCCCTGTTCAGGGGTATTCAAGTAAAAAAACTGGTATTAAGCTTCTCGAATGTTTGGTTTCTGATGTTTCTCGCGACATGGCACCCACCGGATGAAGCAAGCCTATTCCCCGACCCTGTTCGCAGCGTCGGCGCTGGCGCTTGGGCTTGTGGCCGCGCTTCTGGTGCTTTGGGTCGCGCTCGGTCAGCCCTGGCTTGGGGTGCGGCTCGTCGCCGGGCCGGACGGCAGCGCCATTGTCTATTCGGTCCATCCTGACGGCCCCGCCGAGGGCCGGGTCCCCCAGGGTTCGAGGCTTCTTTCCGTCGCCGCGCCCGGCCTCACGGCCCTGCCGGTCGATGCCCGGGACCTGACCGAGGAACCCGACGCGCTGCCAGGCCCAGAGGCGATGCGCGCTTTCTTTGCCCGGCAGGACGCGCTGCACGCCCGTCTCGCAGCACCCGCAGTGCATCTTCTGGTGCAGCCCCAAGGCGCGACCGACCCCGTCATGCAAGAGGTCCGGCCGGCGTCTTTCCGGCCTCTTGACGACCTGCCGGGTGTCTTCTGGGTCCAGCTTGGTGTGGGGCTCGCAGGCGTCGCCCTGGGGGGCTGGGTCATGGCTTTGCGGCGCGAAGACCGGGCGGTGCAGTTCTTCGGGCTTGCAGGTCTGGGCCTGATGATTTCCGCTGACGCGGCTGCGCTTTACAGCACCCGCGAGCTTGCGCTCGGCACCGGGGTCTTCACCACAGCCTCGCGGCTGAACTACCTCGGGACGCTTGTCTTCGGGATCGGCATGATCAACCTCTTCCTGATCTATCCGGCCCGGCTTGCCGGGCGCATGGTGCTCTGGTGCGTCACGGCAGTTTTTTCCATCTGCATCCTGGCCGTCCTCGTCGACTGGCCGGACGCGTTGCTGGACCGACAGGCGCCCGTTGCCCTCGCCATGCTGATCCTGCTGGCCGCGGTTCTGGCGCAGGCGGTGGTGAACCGGCGCAATCCCACGGCGCGGGCGATGCTGGGGTGGTTCGGCCTTTCCGTGCTTGTGGGGGCCGGCGGTTTCGGCCTGACCGTCACCCTTCCCCTGCTGATGGGCGTACCGCCGCGCCTTTCACAGGGACATGCCTTCCTCTTCTTCCTGGTGATTTTTGTCGGCCTCGCCATGGGGATCGCCCGCTACCGGCTTTTCGATTTGTCGGACTGGTCGTTCCGCATTCTGTTCTACATGGGCGGCCTCCTCTTGCTGCTGGTGCTCGACGCGGCGCTGATCCTTGGGCTTGCGCTTGACCGGGCGCCCGCGCTCGGCCTCGCGCTTGCGGTGGTGGGTCTGGTCTATCTGCCGCTTCGCGACGTGTTGGCCCGCTGGCTGCGCAACGACCGCGGACTGGGGCGCGAAGAGCTGTTCGCGCTGGTCGGCGATGTGGCGCTGGCCACCCGGGCAGAGGACCGCGACGCGGCGCTGCAGATCCTGTTGCGGCGCCTCTTCGATCCGCTTCGCATCGAGCACGGCCCCCCGGCCTTCGATGTGGTGGGCCTGCGCAACGGTGGCGAAACGCTCGATATCCCGCTGCCCCACGGGCTGCCGGGCATCCGCCTGCACTGGGCGCGGCAGGGGCGCACCCTGTTCAGCCGACGCGACGAACGGCTGGCGCGCAGTGTTGTCGGGATGCTCGACCGTTCCATCGCACGGCAGCGCGTCCATGACGCCGCCGTCGAAACCGAGCGCCGCCGCATCAACCGCGACATGCATGACAATATCGGGGTGCAGTTGCTGGGGGCGCTGCACTCTTCGGACACCGAGCGGAAGGATACGCTGATCCGTCAGACCCTGGCGGACCTGCGGCAGATCGTGTCGAACCCGGCGGAGGACGGAGCGGTTCTGGCGCAGTTGCTGGCGGATCTCCGGCGGGAGATCGGCGACCACCTTGAAGCGGCAGGGCTTGGAATGGTGTGGCAGGACAGCGGCCTGGGCGCTGCGGATAGGCCGCAGATCATGCTCACGCCGCTTCAGGTGCAAACCGTCCGTGCGCTGTTGCGAGAGACTGTCAGCAATGCTTTGCGCCATTCCAAAGCCCGCAATGTGCAGCTTCGGTTTGTTCCACTTCCGGGCGACAGGCTTCGGCTGATCGTCGAGGACGACGGTACCGGCGCCGGGGGCGACTGGCTGCGTCAGGGCAGCGGGCTTGCCAATCTGCGCTTTCGCGTCGAGGCCTGCGGCGGCACGCTGGAGATAGAGCCCGCGCGGGGTGGCACGCGGGTGCTTGCCACCCTGCCGCTTGCCGGGGTGTCCGAGCCCGGTACGGTCGGGCTTGAGAGGGCGGCAGGCTGATGCGGGTTCTCGTCGTCGAAGATATCGCCGAGACCCGCCGCTGGCTTTGCGCCATCGTCGAAGAGGTCTTTGCCGGCGCGCAGCTGTCGCAGGCCGAAACGCTGCGACAGGCCCGCGGGCTGCTGGAACAGCCGCAGGATCTGGCGCTTGTCGATCTGGGTCTGCCGGACGGGTCGGGCCTCGACCTGCTGCGGCAGATCAGGGACAGCGGCGCCGCCACGATCTGCGTCGTCACCACCGTGCTGGGTGACGATGCCAGTGTCGTGGGCGCGCTTTCCGCCGGGGCGCAGGGCTATCTTCTCAAGGAAAACCCGGCCTCGCTGCTGGCCCACCAGCTGCGCCAGATCCATCTGGGGCTGCCCGCGCTGTCACCCTCTATCGCGCGGCGCATCATGGAGCATTTCAGCCTGACCGGCCCCAGCGCGCCGCCCACCCACGGGCTGACTGGTCGCGAGACCGAGGTCCTGGCGCTGATCTCGCGCGGGCTGCGCAACGCCGAGGTGGCACGCGAACTCGGCCTCGCGGAGACGACGGTGGCCAGCTACATCAAGGCGATCTATGCCAAGCTCGGCATTTCCTCGCGCGCAGAGGCGTCGTGGCATGCAACGCGGCTCGGGCTCAACCGCGACGGCAGGGGCACCCGGCGCGGCTAGGTGTTCGATCCTACGGTTTGTGCGTGCGCTCCTTTCCTGGGAATGGACGGATGCCCGATGGGGCAAACGCCTCACGGCAGCGCCGCTTATTGTTTCCCGGCAGGCATTGGCGCCGCAAACCTGCCGAAGGGCAGGCACGGCGCCAGCGCTGCCATACAGCGTTCTCGGGTTTCGCCTGGGCAGCGGGGGCCGTAACTGGACGTCACTCCACGGTTGCGCCGTTGCGTCATGGCCGCTTGCCCTTGTCAACGCTGCCAAAAAAACGAACACTCGCGGACAGAGACGGAGATTGTCCGACAGGGAGACCACCATGAAAAAGACATTTGCCCTTTCCATGATCGGCGCGCTGATGGCGACCACGGTGCCGCTGGGTGCCGAGACGCTTCGCTGGGCGCGCGCCGGGGATGCGCTGACGCTGGACCCGCACGCCCAGAACGAGGGCCCGACCCACACCATCCGCCACCAGATGTACGAGCCGCTGATCATCCGTGACGTGACCGGCGCCTTCGAGCCCGCGCTTGCCACCGACTGGGCGCCCAAGGAAGACGACCCGACCGTCTGGGTTTTCAATCTCCGCGAGGGCGTCAAATTCCACGACGGGGCGGATTTCACCGCCGAGGACGTGGTCTTCAGCTTCGAGCGCGCCATGCAGCCGAACTCGGACATGAAAGAGCTGATCAACTCGATCACCGAGGTGCGCGCGGTGGACGACTACACCGTCGAGATGGTCACCAACGGGCCGAACCCGATCCTGCCGGCGAACCTGACCAACCTCTTCATCATGGACAAAGGCTGGGCCGAGGCCAACGACACCGCCGAGGTGCAGGATTTCGAGGGCGGCGAGATCACCTATGCCACCACGAACGTCAACGGCACCGGCCCCTACAAGCTGCAAAGCCGCGAGCCGGACGTGCGCACGGTCATGACCATCAACGAGGATTACTGGGGCCGCGACCAGTTCCCGATGGAGGTGACAGAGATCGTCTATACCCCGATCCAGAACCCCGCGACCCGCGTCGCGGCGATGCTGTCGGGCGAGGTCGATTTCCTGCAGGACATGCCGGTGCAGGATCTCGAACGGGTCGAAAACGGCGATGGCCTGACGGTCAAGCAGGCGCCGCAGAACCGGGTGATCTTCTTCGGCCTGAACATGGGTCCCGAGGACATCGAGGGGGACAACGTCGACGGCAAGAACCCCTTGTCGGATGTGCGCGTGCGCAAGGCCATGTCCATGGCGATCAACCGCGATGCGATCCAGCAGGTCGTGATGCGCGGCCAGTCGATCCCGGCAGGCATGATCGCGCCTCCCTTCGTCAACGGCTGGACCGCCGAGATGGATGCCGAAAGCGTGACCGACGTCGCGGGCGCCAAGGCGCTGATGGAAGAGGCGGGCTACGGCGACGGCTTCTCGATCCGGCTCGATTGCCCGAACGACCGCTACATCAACGACGAGGCGATCTGTCAGGCCGCCGTGGGGATGCTGGGCCAGATCGGCGTCACCGTGAACCTCGACGCCAAGCCCAAGGCGCAGCACTTCCCGCTGATTTCCGACGGCGGAACCGATTTCTACATGCTGGGCTGGGGTGTGCCGACCTACGATTCCGAATACATCTTCAACTTCCTCGTGCACGGCCGTGAAAGCGACATCGGCACGTGGAACGCCACCGGCTACGACAACGACGATCTCGATGCCCGCATCAAGGCGCTGGCCTCGAACACCGATCTCGAAGCCCGCGACGCCGAAATCGCAGAGATCTGGCGGATCGTTCAGGATGAGGCACTGTACATCCCGATCCACCACCAGGTGCTGAACTGGGGCATGTCCGAGAAGTTCGGGATCGAGGTCGACCCCGAGGATCAGCCCAAGGTGAAATACTTCACCGTGAACTGATCGGGCTTTCCCGCGCGTCTTGGTGGCGCGCGGGGATTCGTGTTCTACTTGATCCGCGAACGCCGCGCCGGTGCAGATCGGCGCGGCCCCGGGGGAGGAACCATCATGCGACACATTCTGCTTTCGGCCGCGCTGGCCGCCGCCTGCGCCTCTTCCGCCTATGCGGAAGAGTTCCGCTGGGCCGTTACCACCGACCCGCAGTCGATGGACCCGCACGCGGTCAACTCGACACCGGTGCTGGGCTTTCTGAACAACGTCTACGAAGGTCTCGTGCGGCGCGGAAAGGACATGAGCGTCGAACCCGCGCTGGCCACGGCGTGGGAACCCATCGGCGAGGGCGAAGGCTGGCGGTTCACCCTGCGCGAAGGCGTGACCTTCCACGACGGCGCCGCCTTCACCGCCGAAGATGTGCTGTTTTCCTACCAGCGCGCCTCCAGCCCCGAAGCGGATACCGCAAGCTGGTTCGCCCCGGTCTCGGACGTGGTGGTGGTGGACGATTACACCGTGGATTTCATGACCTCGGCGCCCAACCCTCTGTTCCCCTCGTCCATCGCCAACTGGATGATCATGGACAGCGGCTGGGCCGAGGCCAACGCCGCCGATCGCCCGGACAAGGAAAGCGGCAACTTCGCCACGCTGAACACCAACGGCACCGGCGCCTTCCGCGTCACCGCGCGAGAGCCGGGCCTGCGGACGGTGCTTGAACCCTTCGAGGCATGGTGGGACGAGGCCGGGCACAACATCACCCGGGCCGAGCTGACGCCGATCCAGAACCCGGCGACGGCGCTGGCGGCGCTTTTGTCCGGCGACGTGGATTTCATCAACCCGGTGCCGATCCAGGACGTCGCGCGGCTGGCGCAAAACCCCGACGTGAAGGTGGTGCAGGGGATCGAGGCGCGCGTGATCATGCTGGGCTTTCCGCATGACGCGGACGCGCTGAAGTATTCCTCGGACGTTCAGGGAGAGAACCCCTTTGCCGATCCGCGGGTTCGCCGCGCGGTGGCCCACGCGATCAACGTGCCCGCGATCCTGCAGACCACCATGCGCGGCAATGCCGAGCCGGTGAACCAGCTCGTCTCATCCGCGATGCACGGCTATTCCGAGGCGCTGCCCGAGGCGCCCGCCTACGACCCCGAACAGGCCAGCGCGCTTCTGGCCGAGGCGGGATATCCCGAGGGCTTCACCTTCGGTCTGAAGTGCCCGAATGACCGTTACCTCAACGACGAGGCGGTCTGTCAGGCGGTGACGGGCATGCTGGCCCAGGCCGGGATGCGCGCCACGCTGGACGCGATGCCGGTCAATAACTACTGGCCGGAGCTGCGGTCCGACAACTTCGACCTGTTCCTGCTGGGCTGGTCGCCGGGCACCTTCGACGCCGAGCACCCGATCCGCTTCCTCGTCGCCACCGAGAACGAGGAGAAGAAGCTGGGCAGCTGGAATTTCGGCGGCTACTCCAACGCCCGCATCGACGCGCTGCTGCCGATGATCCAGTCGGAACTGGACGAGGGGGCACGGCAGGCGATGCTGGACGAGGTCGCGCAGATCATGGCCGACGAGCAGGCCTATGTGCCGCTTTACGTGCAGCCCCTGGTCTGGGGCACGCGCGCGAACATCGACCTGACGCAGCGCCCGGACGATTTCTTCATCCTGCGCTGGGTGACGGTTAACTGAAGACAGGCAGGGGTCGCCCCGGTGCGCCCCCGACCCAAACAACGGGGGCAGGATGCTCGCATTCATCATCCGGCGACTGGGGCAGTCGGTCCTGGTGCTGCTGGTCACGGGCCTCGTCGCCTTTTCCATGTTCACCTTTGTCGGCGATCCGATCGACAACATGCTGGGGCAGGAGCGCACCGCCGAGGACATCGCCCGCTTGCGCGAGCGCCTCGGGCTCGATCGGCCCTTCGTGGTGCAGTACTTCAAGTTCCTGCAAGAGGCCGCGCAGGGCAACTTTGGCGTCAGCTACCGGCAGGGCCGCCCGGTGACCGAGATTCTGCTGGAACGCGCCCCCGCCACGCTGGAACTGGCCTTCGTCTCGGGTGTTCTGGCCATCGTCTTCGGCATCGCCCTTGGCGTCTTCACCGCGATCCGCCGCGACGGCGTGCTGGCCAGCGTGATCATGTCCGGCTCTTTGATCGGGGTATCGCTGCCGACCTTCCTGATCGGCATCCTGCTGATCTACGTCTTCTCGGTCGAGCTGGGCTGGTTGCCAAGTTTCGGGCGGGGCGCGGTGGTGGACCTTGGCGGCTGGACCACCGGCTTTCTGACAACCAGCGGGCTGAAGGCGCTGATCCTGCCCTCGATCACGCTGGGGCTCTATCAGATGACGCTGATCATGCGGCTGGTGCGCTCCGAGATGCTGGAAGTGCTGCGGCAGGACTATATCCGCTTTGCCCGCGCGCGCGGTCTGCGCGAGCGTGCGGTGAACTTCCGCCATGCGCTGAAGAACACCATGGTGCCGGTGATCACCGTCATCGGCCTGCAACTGGGCGCCATCATCGCCTTTGCCATTATCACCGAAACGGTGTTCCAGTGGCCCGGCGTGGGCCTGTTGTTCATCAACGCGATCCAGTTCGTCGACATCCCCGTGATGGCCGCCTACCTGATGCTGATCTCGGTGATGTTCGTGGCCATCAACCTCTTGGTGGATATCCTCTATTTCTTCATCGACCCGCGCCTGCGCGCCGACCGCTCGGGAGGGCACTGACATGACCGAGACCCGCCCGGACACCCCCTCTGACATGCCCGTCGCCGTGAACAAGTCGCGCCTGCGCCTCGCGCTGGAAAGCGATGTTTTCTACAGCTTCCGCCGCTCTCCGGTGGCCGTGGTCTCGGCGCTGGTGGTTCTGCTGCTGCTGCTCTCGGCGCTGCTGGCGCCGTGGATCGCGCCCAGCAACCCCTTCGATCCGGCCTCGCTGAACCTGATGAACGGCTTCACGCCGCCGGGGGCGCCCAACGCCTTCACCGGCGATACCTTCCTGATGGGCACCGACGATCAGGGGCGCGACGTCTTCTCGACGATCCTCTACGGCATGCGGATCTCGCTTTTCGTGGGGGTCTCTGCGGTGGCCTTCGCCATGGTTCTGGGGATCACGCTGGGGCTGATCTCGGGCTACGTCGGCGGCTGGCTGGAAACGACCATCATGCGCATCGCCGACGTGCAGCTGACCTTTCCCTCGATCCTCGTGGCGATGCTGATCTTTGGTGTGGCCAAGGGCGTGACCCCGGTCGAGTACCGCGACCAGATGGCGATCTGGGTGCTGATCCTCGCCATCGGCCTCAGCGACTGGGTGCAATTCGCCCGCGTCGTCAGGGGCGCCACGCTGGTCGAGAAGAACAAGGAATACGTCGCCGCCGCCCGCCTGATCGGGCGCAGGCCGGGGGCGATCATGCTGAGGCACATCCTGCCCAACGTGCTGTCGCCGGTGCTGGTGATCGCGACCATTTCGCTGGCGCTGGCGATCATCGCCGAGGCGACGCTCAGCTTCCTCGGCGTCGGAGCGCCCCCCACGCAGCCCTCGCTGGGCACGCTGATCCGCATCGGGCAGGGCTTCCTGTTTTCGGGCGAGTGGTGGATTCTGTTCTTCCCGGCCTGCACGCTGCTGGCGCTGGCCCTGTCGGTGAACCTGCTGGGCGACTGGCTGCGCGACGCCCTGAACCCGAGGCTGCGCTGATGGAGAATCCATCTTTCGAGTTTCTTGAGCTCTCTCATCGCCAAGTTCTTCTGGATTTGGTACTTACTTGGGCGAGCATTGACGTATCAATTGGGTATCTCGCTTCAGCTTTCCTCCCGAATACTGAACCAGCTGTTGTCGCAAGAATCTTGGGAAAGAGACGAGCCAGCGCGAAACTGCGCGAAATCCAAAAATTGGTTCAACATGTTTCTACGGATGCTTCGGTAGAATCGCTTGAGCGATTCTTGAAGAAATCAAAAAAGAACTTGGAAAGACATGGAGAAGCTCGCGACCACTTGGCACATTCTCTGTTGATCGGATGGTCTGAGAATAACCCTGATTTTTTGGCTTTCCTTAAATTTGAGGCAGTTGAGAATAATTTGGCGTCGTATGAGGTGCCGTTTGCCAAATTTGAAGCTGCTTTGAATTGGGGATTGAATTTTGATCACGCGCTAAGACAGATCATCCGCGCGTCCAAAGCCAGAGAACAAGATACCGAAAGCAACTGATGCGCGACACCGTCCTTTCCATCCGCAATCTCACCGTCGAGATCCCGACCCGCCACGGCATCCTGCGCCCGGTCGAGGACGTCAGCTACGACATCGCGCGCGGCGAGATCCTTGGTGTCGTCGGCGAGAGCGGCGCGGGGAAGTCGATGGCCGGCAATGCCGTCATCGACTTGCTGAATCCGCCCGCCCATATCGCCAGTGGAGAGATCTGGCTGAACGGCAGCCGCATCGACCAGCTGAAGGGCGAGGCCATGCGCCGCCTGCGCGGCAAGGAGATCGGTATGGTCTTTCAGGACCCGCTGACCTCTCTGAACCCGCTGTTGCGGATCGGCGACCAGCTGGTCGAGACCATGCTGACCCACCTGAAGATCGGTGAACGCGAGGCCCGCGCCCGCGCCGTCACCGCCCTGCAAGAGGTGGGCATCCCCGGCGCCGCCGAGCGGGTGGACAGCTATCCGCACGAGTTCTCGGGCGGGATGCGCCAGCGCGTGGTGATTGCCCTGGCGCTTTGTGCCGAGCCGAGCCTCATCATCGCCGACGAACCCACCACCGCGCTCGATGTCAGCGTTCAGGCGCAGATCATAGCCCTGCTCAAGCGGCTTTGCCGCGAGCGCGGCACGGCGGTCATGCTGATCACCCACGACATGGGCGTGATCGCCGAGGCCACCGACCGCGTTGCGGTGATGTATGCCGGGCGGCTGGCAGAGCTGGGGCCGGTGCGCGATGTGCTGACCCGGCCACAGCACCCCTATACCCACGGGCTCATGGCCTCGACGCCGCTGGCCTCGGCGGGCAAGGCGCGGCTGCACCAGATCCCCGGCGCCATGCCCCGGCTGGACGCGGTCCCGGACGGCTGCGCCTTTCACCCGCGCTGCCCCCGCGCCACCGATCTTTGCCGTCAGCCGCCCCCGCCGAAGATGCAGGACGGCAAGGCCGCCTGCTGGCACCCCCTGACACAAGACGCCCAAGAAGAGGCCCTGTAATGGCACTGGTCAAGGTCGATACTCTCAGCCGCGTCTTCGACGTCTCGAAACCCTGGCTGAACCGCGTGCTGGAACGGCGCCCAAAGGCCTACCTGACCGCCGTGTCAGAGGTCGATTTCGAAGTCCCGGAACGCACGACCTATGCGCTGGTCGGCGAAAGCGGATCGGGCAAGTCGACCATCGGCAAGATGCTGGTGGGACTTCTGCGGCCCTCGGACGGCACGGTCCAGATCGAAGGCGTGGATCTTGCGCGCGAAACCGATGCGGCCAAGGTCGCGAAGGTCCGCGCCGACATCCAGATGATCTTTCAGGACCCCTATGCCTCGCTCAACCCGCGCTGGCGGGTGCGTGATATCATCGCCGAACCCGTCGCCGCGCGCGGCGGCAAGACCGAGGGGCTGGCCGAGAAACTGCTGGAACAGGTCGGCCTGTCGGTCAAGGACGCGGGCAAGTTCCCGCATGAGTTCTCGGGCGGGCAGCGCCAGCGCATCTGCATCGCCCGGGCGCTGGCCTCGGACCCGCGGCTGATCGTCTGCGACGAGCCGACCTCGGCGCTGGATGTCTCGGTGCAGGCGCAGGTGCTGAACCTGATGAGCGACCTCAAGGACCAGTTCGGCCTGACCTATGTCTTCATCAGCCACGACCTGACGGTGGTGCGCCACATGGCGGACCGCATCGGCGTGCTCTACCTTGGGCGGCTGGTGGAAGAGGCCGCGCCCGAGGCGCTTTTCGACGATCCGAAACACCCCTACACGCAGATGTTGCTGGAGGCGGCTCCGCGCATGGATGGCTTTGGCCGCGAGGTGCAGCCGCCTGAGGGCGAGATCCCCGACCCGATCAACCCGCCGCCCGGCTGCGCCTTTCACCCGCGCTGCCCCATCGCGCAGGCGGTCTGCAAGACGACCCGGCCCGAGATGCGCCGCCTCGGTCAGACCCGCGTGGCCTGCCACCTGGCGGAATAGGGCAGGGTGGCACGGGGCGGCGCCCCTGCCGGTCCGGGCTGTTCGGCGGGTTTTATGCTTTGGCCGGGCAGGTCCCGCGCGCCCCGTCCGATCCCCGCCGTCAGCCCCGCGCGGCCTTGACGAGGTTGATCAGCGTCTCGCCGCGTGCCAGCCGGTTGACGTTCTCCGCCACGGTGGCGGTGCGGCGGGCAATGGTGCCGTTGGTCCAGCCTGACATGTGCGGGGTGAGGGTGACGTTGGGCAGGTCGCGGAACGGGTGCTTCGAGGGCTGCGGAGTCGGGTCCTCCGCCGAGGGATAGACGTACCAGGTGTCGAGCACCGCGTTCAGGCGGCCCCCTTTCAGCGCGGCAAACAAAGCGTCCTCGTCGATCACCGGGCCGCGCCCGACATTCATGACAACAGCGCCATCGCGCAGCGCGGCAAGCTCTGCGCTGCCGATCAGCCCGGCGGTGCTGTCGGTCAGCGGCAGCGTGTTGAGCAGCACATCCATCTCTCCGGCCATCGCGGCCAGTGCCTCCAGCCCATGGGCCGTGACGCGCGCATCCTCGACCGGCGAGCGGTTGGCCACATGCACTGTCATGCCAAAGGCCAGCGCGCGCGCCTTGACGGCCTTGCCGATATGGCCGTGGCCGAGGATGCCGATGCTTTGCTGGCCCATCTCTGTCCGCAGCCCGTCCGGGCCGCCGGCCCAGTAGTGCCAGTCGCCCAGCCGCAGCCGGGCATCCGCATCCGCCAGCGGCACGTGCCGGGACAGCAGCGCCGTCATGACGTATTCCGCGATGGCGTTCTCGTGCCCGAAGGCGTTGCAGACCGCGCATCCCGGGGGCAGTGCGCTCAAGTCGACCTTGTCGTAACCGGCGGCGGGCAGCTGGAACAGCCGGGCGTTCTGCACACCCGTGCCCCCGTAATGCACACCGACGACAACGTCGGCCCCGGCCAGGGCCCCGGCCTCACCCGGGCCGTCGGCGGCGTCCGAGATCACGGTGATCTTGTGCGGCATGTCCAGCCGCTCGGACAGCCCCGGTTCAAACGTGGCGGCATTGGCGCCGTAGAAGACAATGTTCATCACGTCACAGCACCGAAATCATGCCGCCATCGGCATAGATGATCTGGCCCGAAACGTAGTTGGAGGCATCCGAGGCAAGGTAGATGCAGGTGCCCGCCAGTTCCTCGGGCAGGCCCCAGCGGCGCATCGGCGTGCGGCCCTTGACCCAGTTGTCGAACTCGGGGTTCGCCAAAAGCGCCTTGTTCATGTCGGTGACCATGTAGCCCGGCCCGATGGCGTTGGCCTGGATGCCCTTCTCGCCCCATTCGGCGGCCATGGCCCTGGTCAGCATCTTGATGCCGCCCTTGGCGACCGTGTAGGGCGCGACCGTCGCGCGGGCCAGTTCCGAGGTCAGCGAGCCGATGTTGATCACCTTGCCCCGGCCCCGTCCGGCCATGCGCTTCGCGGCCTCGCGGCCCACCACGAAAGCCGCTGTCAGGTTGATGTCGATGACCCGGCGCCAGTCGGCGCTGTCGAGCTCCAGCATCGGCTTGCGGAACTGGATGCCGGCGTTGTTCACAAGGATGTCGACCGCGATGCCCTCGGCGTCCAGCGCCTCGAAGGCGGCGACGATGGCGGCCTCGTCCGCCACGTCGAAACCCGAGATCAGCACGTCAAAGCCCTGGTCGCGCATCTCCTGCGCGGCGGTCTCCAGCCGGTCGGCATTCACGCCGTTCAGCACGATGCGGGCACCGGCCTGTGCCAGACCTTCGGCGAAGGCGCGGCCAAGGCCGCGGGAAGAACCGGTGATGAGGGCGGTCTTGCCACTCAGATCGAACAGGGGATGGCTCATGAAACCTCCGAAATGCGTGTTGTCAGGTCGCCGCGCCCGAAGAAATCGGGGTGCAGTTCGGTGCCGAGGCCGGGACCCTCCATCGGGTAGACATAGCCGCCCTCGATGCGCGGTACCTCGGTCACCAGTTCCTTGTACCAGCCGTCGTAGAAGGCGCGTACCGACTCCTGGATCAGCGTATTGGGCTGGCTGAAGGACATGTGGATCGCGGCGGCAAAGCCCACCGGGCCGATGCAGTCATGGGGCGCGAAGGGGCGGTGGTGCAGGTCCGCCAGCGCCGCGATCTTGCGGCCCTCGGTCAGGCCGCCGGTCCAGCACAGGTCGGCCATGACCACATGGGCGGCATCGCGGTCGAGGAACTCCTTGTAGGCGAAGCGAGAGCCCAGCGTTTCCGAGGCGCAGGTCCAGACAGAGGTCGAGGCGGCGAATTCCGCCAGCGCCTGCGCGTTGTTCATGCGGATCGGGTCCTCGTACCAGCGCGGGGCGTAGTCCTCCAGCACCCGGGCGATGTCCTTGGCCACCGGCAGGTTCCACAGGCAGTGCATCTCGACCATGATCTCCATGCGGTCGCCGACCGCCTTGCGGATCTGTTCGAAGGGCCTCACCGCCGCCTTCATCTGCTCGGCGGTGATGAACATGCCCTTGTTCTCGATCGCGGGCGGATCGAAGGGCCAGATCTTCATCGCGGCGATGCCCTTGTCCAGCAGGTCCTCGGCCAGCGCGCCCGCGTCCGTCATGAAGGCGTCGAGATCCTCGTAGCGGCCCTCGTCCCGGTTCCACGTGTCGACCGGCTTGATCCTGTTGGTCCGCACGTAGCGGGTGCCCGCGCAGGTGTTGTAGACGCGGATGCGGTCCCAACTCTGCCCGCCCAGCATCACATGCACCGGCTGGCCCGCGACCTTGCCGAAGATGTCCCAGAGCGCGATATCGACGGCCGAGGCGGCACGATATTCGACCCCGGTCGACGCCTGCGCATTGGGCAGGCTGACCATCTCCTTGTGCAGCGCCTCGATGTTCAGCGGGTTCTGGCCCAGCAGTCGAACGGCCAGCGTGTTGTGGATATGGGCCTCGCAGGCTTCGGCCCCGTAGAAGGTTTCGCCGAGGCCGGTGATCCCGGCATCGGTTTCCACATGGACCCAGAGCACATTGGCGAATTCCTCCGCCCGATAGGTGCGGATGGCGGTGATCTTCACGTCGGATGTCCTCCCTGCACGCCCGGTCAGATCGGTGGCGTTCATCTCTGCGGACCCTGGCGGTCCTGACACGCCGGGTCCATATTTTGTGACAATTGGCGATTGATTGTCAGACAATATTGGCGAAAACTGGTGGGGTACCCCGCAAAGCGCCCTTGGTCAGAGGGAAACACGCGAACCGACGCAGAAAGGTCTCCCCTGTGACGACGCCCATCTCCAGCGAGCCGGGACTGGCGGCACTGGCCATGAAGGGCATCCGCGATCTGATCCGCGCGCAGGGATTGCGCCCCGGCGACGCGCTGCCGTCAGAGGCCGCGCTGGCCGCGCATCTGGGCGTGTCACGCCCGGTGACGCGCGAGGCCCTGCGCGGCCTCGCAACGCTGCGCATCCTCGATATCGGCGGGTCGCGCAAGGCGCGGGTGGCCTTGCCCGATGCCTCTGCCCTCAGCCTTGTGCTGGACCATGCGACCTACAGCCGGGGGCTGAGCATCCAGCAGGTGCTGGATGTGCGCCGGACGCTGGAGCTGCGCACCGTGGGCCTTGCCGCCATGCGCCGCAGCGATGCCGAGGCGACAGAGCTGCTGGACATCACCGCCCGCATGGTCGCCGCCCTTGAAGGCGGGCATACCGAGTTGATGGAGTTGGACATCCGCTTTCATTCCCTGATCGCGAAGGCTTCGGGAAACCACCTTTACGCCATGATGGTGGACAGCTTCTGGATCGTCACGCGGCAGACCTGGGCCATCGGCTGGCGTTCGCGCGCGACGTATCAGAACCGCCGGGACAATATCAGGTGCCACGAACGCATCGCGACGGCGATCACGGCGCAGGATGCCAGCCGCGCCGAAGCCGCCATGTCCGAGCATTTCGACAGCGCCGTCAGCGTGTTGCTGCGCGCCGGGGTGACCTGAGCGACCGCCATGTGAGGCGACCCCGCGGCCCTGTCCGCCAGCCGCCTTGCGAGAGGCGACAGGGGCCAGAGGCCTCCCGGCCCCGCCCGGGGGTGAGGCATCGCGCCAGAACCGGGGCCGGACCGCTTGCCGACACTGTCCACCCGCAGGTGGGCAGGCCACTGCGGGGTTGGCACGTCGATTTACCGCCCTGTGCGCCGGGATCCCGCAGACAGGACTGCATCCGCAGGGCTGGCCCCCGCGAGGCGCATCAAGGTTTCGGGCGACCGCCCGGCATCGCTGGCCGGGGGGCGATATTTCGCGCCGAATTTCGGCGCCCCGGAAAAATACCTGCCCGGAACGAGGATTTCCTCTTTACAGACTCACGGATTCGCGGCCAAGGTCTATGTAAACCAGTTTACTAAACCGATTTACAGGTGGATTGACCGCCTGTTGTCGCGCAGATGGGATGGGCGCATGGCGAACCTTCAGGATGTTGCAAAGGCGGCAGGCGTCTCGAAGACAACCGTGTCCCGCTTCCTGAACGGGTCGCTCGATCTGCCCGCGAAGACCGCCGAGCAGATCAACGGTGCGATCCGCACGCTGAACTACAAGCCCAATCCCCACGCCCGGCGGCTCAGCCTCGGGCGCACCGATACCATCGGCCTGATCGTGCCCGACATCGCGACGCCCTTCTTTGCCACCCTTGTGGCGGCGGTCGAGGAAGAGGCCGATGCGCGCGGCAAGGCGCTGGCGCTGCACGCCACGCTGAACCGGCGCGACCGCGAGTTTTCCTATATCGACCTCGTTCGGCAGGGCCATGCGGACGGGCTGATCTTCATCACCAACCACCAGGGCGACCCGGCGCTGGCCGAGCGGATCAATGGCGCGGGCCCCTGCGTCGTGGTGGACGAGGACGTGGTCGGCGCGCAGGTGCCCAAGCTGTTCTGCGACAACTACGAGGGCGGGCGGCTGGCGGGGCGTCACCTTGCGCAGGCGGGTCACCGGCATGTGCTGTTCATCGGCGGCGTGGACGAGATGATTTCCGGCCAGCGCCGCTTTGGCGGTTTCGCCGCCGGTATGGCCGAGGTCGGCGGCCCCGACTGCATGATAGAGCGGGCCACCGGTGCCTATACCTTCGACGCCGGGCGCGCGGCGGCGCGCGAATTTGTCGCCCGTCCGCGCGACAACCGCCCGACCGCGATCTTCGCCAGCTCTGACGAGTTGGTCATCGGCCTCTACGAGGTCCTTCAGGCAACCGGCGTTTCGGTCCCCGAAGACCTCTCTGTCGTGGGGTTCGACGATGTCGGCCCCCTGCATCTGTTCGCGCCTTCCGTCACGGCGGTGCGTCAGCCGGTGCGGGATCTGGGTAGGCGGGCGCTGTGCCTGCTGCTCGATCCTCCCGCACCCTCCGAAGGCACGAAGCTTCCGCAAGAGGAGCTCTTGCCCGTCACCCTGGTGGAACGCGCCTCTGTCGGGCCGCCTGCCAGGACTGCTCTCTGACTGAAACCGAGTTCCAACACACAGAGGTACTGAAAATGACGATGAAATCGACCCGGCGCGCCTTTGGCGCGGGTGTTGCCGCATGTCTTCTCGCCAGCACCGCGCTGGCGCAGGAAACCCCCACCTTTGCCCTTGTGCAGATCAACCAGCAGGCGCTGTTCTTCAACGAGATGAACCGCGGCGCGCAGGAGGCGGCAGAGGCCGCGGGCGTGAACCTGGTGATCTTCAACGCCAACAACGATTCCGCCGCCCAGAACAGCGCCATCGAGACCTATATCCAGGAAGGTGTGGCCGGACTGGCCGTGGTGGCCATCGATGTGAACGGCATCATGCCGGCGGTCGAGCAGGCCGACGCCGCGGGCATTCCCGTTGTCGCCATCGACGCGATCCTGCCCGAGGGCGGCCCGCAGAAGGCGCAGATCGGCGTCGACAATGCCAAGGCGGGTGCGGACCTTGCCGCCTTCTACAACGAGAACACGACCGGGGCCTCCAAGCTTGGCATCGTGGGCGCGCTGAATTCCTACATCCAGAACGTCCGCAAGGATGGCTTCGAAGAGGCGCTGGACGGCGACAGCGTCGCCGTCGCGGGCACGGTGGATGGCCAGAACGTTCAGGACGTGGCCCTGGCGGCGGCAGAGAACCTGATCACCGCCAATCCCGACCTGACGGCGATCTATGCCACCGGCGAACCGGCCCTGATGGGCGCGATTGCCGCCGTCTCCTCGCAGGGCAAGCAAGGCGACTTGTCGGTCTTTGGCTGGGACCTGACGGCGCAGGCCATCGACGGTATCGACGACGGTTACGTGAAGGCGGTGATCCAGCAGGACCCGGCGGGCATGGGCGCCGCCGCCGTCGAGGCGCTGATCGCGCTGCATGCGGGCGAGACGGTGGAGAGCGAAATCTCTGTGCCGGTGACCATCGTCACCCCGGAGAACGTGGACGACTTCCGGTCGCTGTTCGAATGATGCTGACCGACATCCGCGAAGAGGCGAGGGGGGATCATCCCCCCTCTGCCCCCGCCATTCTGTCCCTGCGCAACATTCACAAGACCTTCGGCTCTCATCAGGCGCTGCGCGGGGTCGATCTGGATATCCGGCCCGGCGAATGCCTTGGCCTGATCGGGGACAACGCTGCCGGGAAATCCACCCTGTCGAAGGTCATGTCGGGCACCTACATCCCGGACGAGGGCCAGATCACCATGGACGGCAAGCCGGTCCGCTTCGGCACCCCGTCAGAGGCCCGCGACCTGCAGATCGAGATGGTCTATCAGGACCTGTCGCTGTGCGATCATGTCGATGTGGTCGGCAACCTGTTCCTTGGGCGCGAACTGAAACGGGGTCCCTTCCTCGATCAGACGCGCATGCTGGCAGAGGCGGAACGGATGCTGGCGGCGCTGGAAATCCGCATCCCGCGCCTGACCGCCAAGGTCGAGAAGCTGTCCGGCGGACAGCGGCAGGCCATCGCCATCGCCCGCGCCGCCAGCTTCAGGCCCAAGGTGCTGATCATGGACGAGCCGACCTCGGCGCTTGCCGTGGCAGAGGTCGAGGCTGTTCTCGAACTCATCAACCGGGTGAAGGCCACCGGCGCCGCCGTGGTGCTGATCACCCACCGGATGCAGGACCTGTTCCGCGTCTGCGACCGCGTCGCCGTCATGTACGAGGGCACGAAGGTCGCCGAGCGCGACATCGACAAGACGGACCTGCAGGAACTGGTCGACCTGATCGTCGGCAAAGGGGGTCACTGATGGTGGCATATACCGAACGGCAGGCGGGCTCGAAGCTCGCCGATTTCGTGGGCGAACACGCGCAGGTGCTGTCCATCGCGCTGTTTTTCGTGATCTGCATGGTCTTCTTCGGGTCGATGACCTCGACCTTCCTGATGCCGGGCAACCTGCTGAACGTCCTGCGGCAGGCGGCGCCGATCCTTGTGGTCGCCGTGGCCATGACGCTGGTCATCACCACCGCGGGCATCGACCTGTCGGTGGGGTCCATGGTGGCGCTGATCAATGCCGCCGCCGCCATCGTCATCGCCGCCGGATTGCCCTGGCCGCTGGCCATCGTGCTGATGCTGGTTCTGGGGGCCGTGATCGGCGGCGTGCAGGGCTGGTTCGTGGCCTACCAGGGCATCCCCGCTTTCATCGTGACGCTGGCGGGCCTGTCGATCCTGCGCGGCGCGGCGCTGTACATGACCGAAGGCTACTCGATCCCGATCCGCGACGCCGAGGGCTTCTTCTGGCTGGGACGCGGCGAGATCGCGGGCTTCCCGGTGCCGGCGCTGATCGCCATCCTTGTCGCGGTGCTGGGCTTCGTCGTGATGCTGCGCACGCAATACGGCCGTCAGGTGATCGCGGTGGGATCGAACATCGAGGCGGCGCGGCGCGTGGGCATGCCGGCCAAGCGGGTGCTGGCCTCGGTCTACATGGTGTCGGGGCTGGCCTGTGCCGTTGCGGGCATCCTGATCGCGTCGCGGCTTGGGTCGGGGTCGTCGAACGCGGCGCAGGGGTTCGAGCTGCAGGTCATCGCGGCGGTCGTTCTGGGCGGCACCTCGCTGATGGGCGGCAAGGCCTCGATGCTGGGCACGGTGCTGGGCACCATGACCATTGCCGTGATCGGCAACGGGTTGATCCTGATGCATATCTCGCCGTTCTTCACGCAGATCGTCACCGGCACGATCATCCTTGTCGCGATCTGGATGAACGCGCGGCTGTTCGACCGGAAATGGCGTTTCGGCAAGAAGAAGGTGGCGGCATGAGCGAGCTGTCCTCCTGCCATGTAAACTCTGGCCGGGTGATGACCGTCACCGGGCCGATCCCCGCGACCCAGCTGGGGCACACGCTGATGCACGAGCACCTGCAGAACGATTGCAGCTGCTGGTGGAACCCTCCGACCGATCCGGCGCGGCAGTATCTGGTCGACGCGCCGGTCAGCATCGAACTGCTGTCCGAGCTGCGTCAGGACCCCTTCGTCAATAAGCACAATATCGCGCTTGACGACCTTGATCTGACCATCGAGGAAGTGCGCCGCTTCACGGCGGTCGGCGGGCAAAGCATCGTCGACCCCACCTGCCGCGGCATCGGGCGCGACCCGGCGAAGCTGCGCCGGATCACGGCAGAGACCGGCGTGCAGGTGGTGATGGGGGCGGGCTACTACCTTGCCTCCTCCATGCCGGAAGAGGTCGGGCGGCTGTCGGTGGATGCCATCGCCGACCAGATCGTCGCAGAGGCGCTGGAGGGCGTCGACGGCACCGATGCAAAGATCGGCCTGATCGGCGAGATCGGGGTGTCCTCGGATTTCACCGCCGAGGAAGAGAAATCCCTGCGCGGCGCGGCGCGGGCACAGGTCCGCACCGGCCTGCCGCTGATGGTGCACCTGCCGGGCTGGTTCCGGCTGGGGCATCGCGTGCTGGACATCGTCGAGGAAGAGGGGGCGGACCTGCGGCACACGGTGCTGTGCCACATGAACCCCTCGCACAGCGATCCGGTCTATCAGGCGACCCTCGCGCAGCGCGGCGCCTTCGTGGAATTCGACATGATCGGCATGGATTACTTCTACGCCGATCAGGGGGTGCAATGCCCCTCGGACGACGAGGTCGCCCGGGCGATCCTGACCCTGGTCGAGGCCGGGTTTCTCGACCGTATCCTGCTGTCGCACGACGTCTTCGTGAAGATGATGCTGACCCGCTACGGCGGCAATGGCTACGCCTTCGTGACGAAGCATTTTCTGCCCCGACTTTCGCGCCACGGCCTGCCCGCCGAGGCGCTGGACACACTCATGGTGACAAACCCCCGCCGCGTCTTCGACGCCGGCGTCTGACGTTCTGAAAGGACACGACTATGACCAAGGTTCTGCTGGTCGGCGAAAGCTGGACCACCTCCGAAACGCATTTCAAGGGCTTCGACCAGTTCGGCTCGGTGCACTTTCACACCGGGGCCGACCCGCTGCTGAAGGCGCTGAAAGGTTCGGCCTTCGAGGTGGACTACATGACGGCCCACGAGGCGGCCGAGGGCTTTCCCTTCGAAATGGAAGGGCTGAAGGCCTACGACATCATCATCCTGTCGGACATCGGGGCGAACACCTTCCTGCTGCCGCCGGACGTCTGGCTGCGCTCGAAATGCGTGCCGAACCGCCTGCGCCTGCTGAAGCAGTGGGTCGAAGAGGGTGGCAACCTGATCATGATGGGCGGCTATTTCTCGTTCCAGGGGATCGACGGCAAGGCCCGCTGGCGCAAGACGCCTGTCGAGGACACCCTGCCGGTGACCTGCTTCCCCTGGGACGACCGCATCGAGATCCCCGAAGGCGCGGTGGCAGAGGTGCTGGAGCCGGACCATGCGGTGATGGCGGGCATTGAAGGCGCATGGCCGCCGATCCTTGGCGTCAACGAGGTAGAGCTGCGCGACGGCGCCGAGGTGATCGCCCGCATCCGTGAAGAGCAGGGCGGCCATCCGCTGCTGGTGCTGGGCGCCCATGGCGCGGGCCGCACGGCGGCCTGGACCTCGGATATCGGGCCGCACTGGCTGTCACCGGCGTTCTGCGAATGGGAGGGCTATGCCCGGCTGTGGAAGAACGTTCTGGGCTGGCTTGTCGCGCGCTGAGGATCCCCGATGGCGCAGTTCGGGGCCGCCCGCCCGGTGCGGGTGGCCCCGGATGTCAGCTGGGCTGCCCTGCCTTGCCCAGGATGTCCGCAAATTCGGCCTCTGTCGGGAAGGCGGCGACGGTTCCCGGGCGGGCCACGGTATGGGCGGCGGCCCGGGTCGCATGGGTCAGCGCCATGGCATCCAGCGCCACGCCGCGCAGCGCCGCCGAGGCCAGCGCGGTTGCCATGAAGCAATCGCCGGCGCCGGTGGTGTCGCGTACGGTGCAGGGGACGGCGGCGACCCGCGTTTGCCCTTGGGCTGTGATCAGGGCCGCGCCCGCCGCGCCCAGCGTCAGCACCACGCCTTGCACGCCCTGCGCCAGCAGGTGCCCGGTGCCGCCAAGCGCCTCGGCCTCGCCCTCGTTGACAAAGGCCAGGTCGACCAGCGGCCAGAGCGAGGCAAAGTAGGGTTGCAGCGGCGAGGGGTTCATGGCCGTGGTCATGCCCCGGGCGCGGGCTTCGCGCAGCAGCGCCCCGGTGGTCCCGGCGCTCAGGTTGCCCTGCAGGACCAGAAGGTCGCCGGGCGCCGCGCCGGCCAGCCCCCCGACGGCCTGCCCGGGCGACAGGGCCGAGGCCGCCTCGCGCGTGGTGATGACCGCGTTCTCGCCCGCCGCGGCCATCAGGATCGTCGAGGCATCGGTGGCCACGCCGCTCAGCTGCGTCAGGCGCGGGGTCAGCGGTTCCCGGGCCAGCCGGTCGGCGATTTCTTGGCCCCGGGCATCCTGCCCCACGGCGGCGACAAACACGCAGGGCAGGCCGGTGCGGGCCATCGCAACGGCCTGGTTCAACCCCTTCCCGCCCAGGTCGCGCGACAGGCTTGCGCCGAAGATCGACGCGCCCGGGCGGGGGAAATCATCAATCGAGAGGGTCTCGTCCAGCGCGGCATTGCCGACGACATAGGCCTTCATTTCTTCTTCCTTCTTGCCTGAAAGGGACTCTCATGCAGCAGATATCCGACCGGACCTCCGGCGCGATCCACGACATCTTCGGACGGCACAAGGCGCTGATCGGCATGATCCATTGCCCGGCCTTTCCCGGTGCGCCGCGCTACCGGGGCGAAAGCCTCGACAGCATCTACGATGCCTGCATGCGCGACGCCGAGCAGCTGATCGAGGGCGGCCTGCACGGGTTGATCGTCGAGAACCACGGCGATGTGCCCTTTTCCAAGCCCGAGGACATCACCCACGAGACGGCGGCCTTCCTGTCGGTGGTGACGGATCGGGTGCGGCGCGCGGTGGGGGTGCCCTTGGGCATCAACGTGCTGGCCAATGCGCCGATCCCGGCGCTGGCCACGGCGGTGGCGGGCGGCGCGGATTTCATCCGGGTGAACCAGTGGGCCAATGCCTATGTCGCCAACGAGGGCTTCATGGAGGGTCGGGCCGCCGAGGCGATGCGGTATCGCAGCCTGTTGCGGGCCGAGCGGGTGAAGATCTTTGCCGACAGCCACGTCAAGCACGGCAGCCATTCCATCACCGCCGACCGCTCGATCCCCGAGCTGACACGCGACCTTGCGTTCTTCGACGCGGATTGCGTCATCGCCACCGGGCAGCGCACCGGCAACAGCGCCACGATGGAAGAGATCGACGAGATCGCCGGGGCCACCCACCTGCCGCTGCTGGTGGGCTCGGGCGTGACCGAGGATAATATCGTGGCGATCCTTGGCCGGACCAATGGGGTGATCGTTGCCTCTTCGCTGAAGGAGGGAGGCGTGTGGTGGAACCCTGTCGATCCGGGGCGCGTGCGCCGCTTCGTCGCCGTGGCGCAGGAGGGACTTGATGGCTGAGGCACTGACGGACCGCATTCTGCGCGAGAGCAGGGCGGATTTCGACGCCATGGTCGGCCACCGCTTTGTGCAGGACATCGCGGCGGGCAGGCTGCCGGCAGAGGTCTTCGACCGATACCTGCTGATCGAGGGCGCCTTCGTCGAGACCGCTATCGCGATCTTCGGATACGCGGTGGCGAAGGCCGATGACCTTGGCGACCGGCGCCATCTGATCGGGACGCTGGATGCCTTAGCCAATGAACAGATGTCCTATTTCGAAACCGCCTTTGCGGCGCGGGGCCTCGGCCCCGATCCGGCGGTGCAGGCCGATCCGCGCGTGGCGGCCTTCGGGGAGGGCATGCTGGCGATTGCCCGCGACGGGGATTTCACCGCGATTGTCACGGCGATGTTCGCGGCGGAATGGATGTACTGGACCTGGTGCACGCAGGTGCGCGCCGCGCCGATGGCGGATCCGATGCTTGCGGATTGGATCGAGATGCACGCCGCCCCCGGCTTTGCCGCGCAGGCACGCTGGCTGCGCGACAGGCTCGACGCTCTGGGCGCCACCATGACCGAGGCGCAGCGCGACCGCGCGGTCGCGGTCTTCGGCGAGGTGCAGCGGCTGGAGATCGGTTTTCACAGCGCCGCCTATACCGGGGCTTCGATCAGCGCGGCGTAAAGCGCAACCGCCTCCACCAGCCGCGAGACTCGGACGTATTCGTCCGTGACATGCGGCTGGTCCACCTGTCCCGGCCCAAGGATCATGACGGGAACCTGCATGGCCGGTTGCAGCACCGAGGCGTCGGTGAAGTAATTTACCGAAGGCCGCAGTTCCCTGTGCTCCGTGTGCTGCAGGACCAGGGCGCAGGCGCTGTCGAACCACGGGTCCGAGGGGTCGGTCCAGACCGCGGGCAGATCGAGAAGCGTCTCGATCCCGACCCCGGCATCGCATTGCGCGCGCACCTCTTGCCGCAGCCGGTCATGGCCGAGCCCGGTGACCGACCGCAGGTCCAGCCCCAGACGGCAGCGGTCCGGCACCGAGTTGGTGTTGATCCCCGCGCGGATCGTGCCGATGTTGCAGGTCGCCCTGCCCATGTCCGGGTGGGCATGGTCCGGTTGCCACTGCGCCAGCCGTGCCAGAGTCGGCGCCATGGCGGCAATGGCATTGCGCCCCAGTTCCGGCGTCGCGCCATGGGCGGTCACCCCCTCGGTGACCAGGTCCAGCCACAGCGCGCCCTTGTGCCCGGCGACCGGCTGGTTGTCCGTGGATTCGCCGACGATCATGCCGCGCGCGGGCGGCAGGGCCTTTGCCTCTGCCAGCCATCGCGCGCCCTCGCAGCCGGTCTCTTCGCCACTTGTCAGGATCACGCTGGCGGGGGCCGTCGTTTGCTGCGCGGCGGCGATGAAGGCCGCGACGCCGCCCTTCATGTCGCTGCTGCCGCGCCCGTACAGCCGGTCACCGACGATTTCGCCGCCAAGCGGCGGGTGGCTCCAGCGCGCCTGCCCCAGGGGGACGGTATCCAGATGGCCGCTGAAGCACAGGCCGGGCCGGTCTCCCCGGGTGGCGACAAGACCGGCCCGATCGGCGCCGTGATCGATCAGCCGACAGGCGAAACCGGCCTTCTCCAGCGCGGCGGCGCAGAACCGCATGCTGGCGGCTTCCTGCCCCGGCGGGTTCACCGTGTCGAATGCCAGAAGATGCCGGGTCAGGGCCGTCACGGATTCTGCTGTGGTCATTCTGCGTGCCTTCCGGTCATGGACGTCTTGCAACTGTCAGGGGCAGCCTAGACGCTGGAGCGCAGAGGTAAAGCGGTTTACAAGCCGGATGCGCTCAATTTTGCCGCGCGTGTTGCGGATGCCGGATTCCTGAACGGACCGGGCCACAGGCGATGCCGGTCCTGTGGCCGCGAAGGGCGCTTATCGCCGGATCGACGCGCGCCAGATCAGGCGCGTCGGCAGGACGACGCGCTGCGGTGTGCCGTCGGTCTCGGTGTCCAGACTTGCCACCGCCGCATCGGCGATGTCGTCGATCGGTTGCCGGAAGGTCGTCAGGGCGTAGGATTCCCAGCCCGCCTGCGGAATGTCGTCGAAGCCGATCACCGAGACATCGCCCGGCACATCCAGACGCAGCCGCGTCCGTGCCGCATCCATCACCCCGCAGGCCAGCAGGTCGGTGGTGCAGAAGATGCCGTCGGGCGGGGCGGGGCGGGTCAGCAGGCGGGTGCCCAGATCCAGCCCGGTCTGGTAAGAGGTCTGCCCGGCTGCGGATTCGACGATCTCGACACCGGCGTCGGCCGCCGCCGCAGTGAACCCGAGGGCGCGATCTTCGAGGCTGGCGGTTCCGGCAAGCGAGTTGACGAGGGCGAGCCGCGTGCAACCGGCAGCCGTCAGCGCGGCGAAGGCCTGCCGCCCGGCGCCGGCATCGTCGACCCGGATCAGCAGCGAGCCGGGCCTTTCCTCGTCGCGGTTGATCAGCACAAGCCGCATGCTGTTCCGAAGGCAGGTCTCGGCCAGCGAACTGCCGGGCATGCCGGAGAGGACAATCGCGGCGTCGGTGCGATAGGCGATGGCCTGCCGCAACGCCCGCGCCACGCTGTCGTCCGAGCGGTCTGTGTTGATCAGAAGCCCGACCTTGCCCGCCGCCTGAAGCCGGTCCGACAGGGCGGCCAGCAGGGCGGAACGATAGGGCGTGTTCAGCTCTGCACAGATCAGCGCCACCAGCCCGGTGCGCGCGGTGATCAGCCCCCGCGCGAGATGATTGACCTGATAGCCCAGCGTCTCGGCGGCGGTCTCGATCTTCTGGCGCGTCTCCGGCGAGACCGAGGCGCCGGGCGTGAAGGCGCGCGAGACGGCGGTGCGGGAAACGCCTGCCAGTTCCGCCACATCGCGGGCGCTCACCTGCCGTTTTGTCATGGTGTTTGCATTCCTGTGCAACGGCGATCCTGCCCGAAGATAATCTACTTGTAAGAAGTTTTGTTGACAACTCGGGCTTCGAAACGCAGTCTTTTGCACAGCTGTGCAAAGCAGCACCCAGGCGACAGGCCGGGAACAAGGGAGGATGACATGACTACTTTGAAGGGCGCGCTGCTGGGCGGCGCGGCGGCGATGGTTGCCACGGGCGCAGCTGCGGAAGAACTGAACCTGATCTGCTCGGCGGATGTGGTGATCTGCGAGAAGCTGGTCACCGAATTCGAGGCCAGCCACTCCGACATCGACGTCAACATGGTGCGGCTGTCCTCGGGCGAGGCCTATGCCAAGGTGCGGGCCGAGGCGCGCAACCCGCAGACCGATCTGTGGTGGGGCGGCACCGGAGATCCGCATCTTCAGGCCGCGCAGGACGGGCTGTCGGCAGAGTACAAATCCCCCATGCTGGAGCAGCTGGCGGACTGGGCGCAGGGGCAGGCGGAGACCTCGGGCTTCAAGACCGTCGGCGTCTACTCGGGCGCCCTGGGTTGGGGGTTCAACAAGGAGATCTTCGAGAAGAAGGGCATCGCGGCACCGCAGTGCTGGTCCGACCTTCTGGATCCCGCGCTGAAGGGCGAGATCCAGATCGCCGACCCGAATTCTTCCGGCACCGCCTATACCGCGCTGGCGACCCTTGTGCAGATCATGGGCGAGGACGAAGCCTTCGATTTCCTCAAGAAGATGCACGCCAATGTTTCGCAGTACACCAAGTCCGGCAGCGCGCCTGTGAAGGCCGCCGCACGGGGCGAGACCGGCCTTGGCATCGTGTTCCAGCATGACGCGGTGTCACAGGCGGTCGAGGGCTTCCCGATCGAGGTCGGCTCTCCCTGCGAGGGCACGGGCTATGAAATCGGCTCGATGTCGCTGATCGAGGGCGCGCAGAACCCGGATGAGGCCAAGGCCTTCTACGACTGGGTGCTGACCGCCGAGGTCCAGAACATGATGCCGGACGCCGGGTCTTTCCAGCTGCCGTCGAACGCCTCGGCCACGCCGCCCAAGGAGGCACCGGACCTGTCGAAAATCAACCTGATCGACTACGACTTTGCCGAGTACGGCAGTGCCGAGCGTCGCAAGGAACTGCTGGCCCGCTGGGACAGCGAAGTCGGCAGCCTGCCGCTGCAGTAACCTGTCGCGATGACATCAGGCGATGCGCCCCGGCAGCGGGGCGCATCCCGACCACTTCAGCCGGACATCGACATGAACACAGACAACCGCAGGCTCGACATGGCCTTGGCGGCCGGGCTTTTCGCAATCGTGGCCCTGCCGTGGTACCGGGTGCGTCAGGGCTTCTTCAGCTTTGACTGGCTGGGCGATTTCGCAAGCTCGGACAAGCTGTGGCCGGGGCTGGCGCAGGCCGCAACGGGGCGCTGGCAACTGTGGCCGTTGCTGGTTCTGCTGGTCGTGGCGGTTGCCCTGCGTGTCCGGCAGGCGCCGGGGAACGCGCGGGGCAGGGCACTGGTGGCCACGGGCGTCGCGGGGCTGACCTGGATGCTGATCGAGGGGCTGTCCATCGGGCTGCGCGGCTGGAACTGGGGCCTGCTGGAAGCGGCGTTTGGCGATGTCGCCGGGCAGCAGGCCTTCGGCGCCGGGGCCGTGGCCCTTGGCACGGTCTTCGCCCTGCTGGTGGCCTTCGGCGCGGCAGAGCGCGGCGCGCTCAAGGGCGATGCCTTTGTCCTGTCGGCGATCATGCTTCTGGTCCTGCTGGTCGGCGTTTTCGTCTTCTACCCGCTGGCGTCGATGTTCACCGGAGCCTTTCAGGATTTCGACGGTTCCTTCACCACCGAGGGCGTGCGCAACAATATCTTCGACCCGAAGATCTGGTCGCTGGCCTGCCTCGCGGGCGGCAATTGCGGTGTGGCGTGGCGGACCTTCTTCCTTGCCCTCTGCACCGCCACCGGCACCACCCTGCTTGGGCTGGTCTTCGCGCTGGTCGCGACGCGCACGGGCTTTCGGTTCAAGAAATCCCTGCGCCTGCTGACGGTGCTGCCGATCATCACCCCGCCTTTCGTGGTAGGGCTGGCCCTGACCATGCTGCTGGGGCGACAGGGCACGCTGACGCAATGGATCGAGCTGGCGACGGGCTACGAGCTGGGCCGCTGGCTGTATGGGCTGACGGGGATCTGGATCGCGCAGATGCTGTCCTTCACGCCCATCGCCTTCCTCGTGCTGATCGGCGTGGTCGAGGGGATTTCGCCCTCGATGGAAGAAGCCTCGCAGACGCTGCGCTCGGACCGCTGGCGCACCTTCCGCAAGGTGACGCTGCCGCTGATGGCGCCGGGGCTGGCGAATGCCTTCCTGATCGGCTTCATTGAATCCATGGCCGATTTCGGCAACCCGCTTGTGCTGGGCGGGTCGGGCGGCGTGCTGTCGACAGAGATCTTCTTTGCGGTGGTCGGCGCGCAGAACGATCCGGCGCGCGCGGCGGTCCTTGCCTCGGTGCTGCTGATCTTTACCCTCAGCGCCTTTCTGGCGCAGCGGTTCTGGCTGTCGGGGCGCAACTTCGCCACGGTGACGGGCAAGGGCGACGGCGGGCGGCACGCATCCCTGCCGCGCCGGGTGGCGTGGCCGGTCATCGCCGTCGCCGTGGGCTGGGCGCTGTTCACGATCACGGTCTATGCCATGATCCTCTTTGGCGGCTTCGTGAAGACATGGGGGCTGGATCACTCGCTGACGCTGGATCACTACATCCGCGCCTTCGGCGTGACGATCTCGGACGGCTGGCACTGGACCGGCGTCGCCTGGAACAGCTTCTGGACGACGATGGAGATCGCGCTGATCGCAGCCCCCCTGACCGCAGCCGTCGGCCTGCTGACGGCCTGGCTGATCGTGCGGCAGAGGTTCCCGGGGCGCGCCGCCTTCGAGTTCGCGCTGATGATGAGCTTTGCCATTCCCGGCACGGTGATCGGGATCAGCTACATCATGGCCTTCAACCTGCCGCCCATGCAGATGACGGGGACGGCGGCGATCCTGATCGCCTGCTTCGTCTTCCGCAATATGCCGGTGGGGGTGCGCGGCGGCGTGGCGGCCATGGCGCAGCTGGACAGCTCGCTGGACGAGGCCTCGCTGACGCTGGGGGCGGGATCGGGGCGGACCATGCGCAAGGTGATCCTGCCGCTGATGCGGCCCGCGATCCTTGCCGCGCTGGTCTACAGCTTCGTGCGGGCGATCACCTCTATCAGCGCGGTGATCTTTCTGGTCAGCGCAAAGTACAACATGGCGACGGCCTATATCGTGGGCCTTGTCGAGAACGGCGAATACGGGATCGCCATCGCCTATTCCTCTGTCCTGATCGTGGTGATGATCACCGTCATCGGCGGCTTCCAGTTGCTGGTCGGAGAGCGCCGGATCGGGCGGCGGGAAGTGAAACAGAAGGCCAAGGCCGCAACACGGGAAGTATCCGCATGAAGACGAGAGGCGCGGTCGAGTTCCGCAACGTGGTCAAGAGGTTCGGACAGTTCACGGCGATCCCGGACCTGTCGCTGTCGATCCAGCCGGGCGAGCTGGTGACGCTGCTGGGGCCGTCGGGCTGTGGCAAGACGACGACGCTGCGGATGCTGGCGGGGCTGGAAAGCCCTTCGGCGGGCAGCATCCTGATCGGCGGGCAGGACGTGACCCGCCTGCCGGCGGATCGGCGCGACGTTTCCATGGTGTTCCAGAGCTATGCCCTGTTCCCGCATATGACCGTGGCGCAGAACGTGGCCTACGGGCTTGAGGCGGGCGGCATGAAACCCGCCGAGGCGAAGGACCGCGCGGCAGAGGGCCTGTCGCAGGTGGGCCTTGACGGGCTGGGCGCACGGCTGCCCGCCGAACTGTCCGGGGGCCAGCAACAGCGGGTCGCGGTGGCCCGCGCGCTGGTTCTGGAGCCGCAGGTGCTGCTGCTGGACGAGCCGCTGTCGAACCTTGACGCGCGGTTGCGGCGGCGCGTGCGGACGGAAATCCGCGAGTTGCAGCAAAGGCTTGGCTTCACCGCCGTCTATGTCACCCACGATCAGGAAGAGGCGCTGGCGGTCTCGGACCGGATCGTGGTGATGAAGGGCGGCGTGGTGGCCCAGGTGGGTTCCCCGCGCGAGCTGTACGAGGCCCCGGCCTCGGAGTTCATCGCGGATTTCATCGGCGAGGCGAACGTGGTAGACGGGACGGTCCTGTCGGTCGATGGCCATGAGGCGCAGGTCGACCTAGGCGGGGCGGTGATCGGATTGCCCGCCCGCGACCTGTCGCCGGGACCGGCCCGGCTGGCGATGCGCTCGAACGCGGCGCGGGTGCGCGCGGCGGGGCCGGGTATGCCGGGCGTGCCGGGCACGGTGGCCTCTTCGGCCTATCTTGGCGATCACGTCGAATACGAGATCGACGGGCCGCTTGGCCGGATCTTCGTCGTCGATGACGAAAGCGATACGCCCTTGCCGGTGGGCACGCCGGTTTCGCTGGACCTGCGCCCGCGCGGTCTTGCCCTGATCCCCGGAGCGGCATGATGCTGGCACATCGTCTGGAAACGGCGGAGCGTATTGCACGCGAGGCGGGCGCACTGGCGCTGGATTACTTCAACCGCCGCGACGCGCTGGTGATCGAGCAGAAGCGGCACGTGACCGACCTTGTCTCGGAAGCGGATCGCAACGTCGAAACGCTGATCCGCGAGGCCCTGTCCCGGGCCTTTCCCGAGGATGCCCAGCTGGGCGAGGAACACGGGCTGTCGGAGGGCACCTCGGGGTTCACTTGGGTGATCGACCCGATCGACGGCACGGCGCCTTACCTGAACGGCCTGCCGGGCTGGTGCGTTTCCATCGGCGGGATGGATGCCGAGGGGCCGGCGCTGGGGGTGATCGTCGCGCCGGTGCTGGGCGAGGTCTTCGTCGCGGCGCGCGGTCTGGGGGCGCGGATGAACGGCGCGCCCATGCGGGTGACGGACGGCGACCTGCGGTCCGGCTTGCTGGGGGTGGGCGCCAACGACCGCGTGGCTTCTGACAGGGTGGGACAGATGCTTGCCGACCTCATGGAGGCGGGATCGAGCTGGACCCGCTACGGATCCGGCGCGCTGATGCTGGCCTGGGTCGCGGCGGGGCGGCTGGTCGGCTATGCAGAGCCGCGCATGTCCGCCTGGGACTGCATGGCGGCCTACGCGATGATCCTCGAAGCCGGGGGCCGGGTGCTGCCCTTCCCGACGGGGTCCGCATTCACCCAGCCGCACCCGGTGATGGGCGCCGGGCCTGCGACCTTCGACGAGCTGTCCGGTCTTTGCGCCTTCGGGACCTCCGGGGACTGGTAGCCTGACGGCCCGTCGCACGGGGCAGGGACGCGGAGGAGGCGCGAGGCACATTATTACGATATGCTTATTAATCTGAAAGTTTATTTAATTTGCGGAAATAGTGGGTCTTGCCTAGGGTTCCCGAAATAGTCAAACATAAGGACAGCACCATGGGCACCGTCGGCGATCAGCTTTCATTTCTGGCAGCGAACCGTGAGCGACCGGTCCTGCTTGTGGGCGCCCGGATCACGGGTGCGGTCGACGGGGCGGAACAGGTCGATATCCTGATCGGCACCGATGGCCGGATTGCGGCTGTGGGCTCCGATCTGGCGCCGCAGCCGGATGCGGTGCGCGTCGACGTCTCCGGGATGCTGATCTCGCCGGGCTTCGTCGACATGCACCAGCATCTGGACAAGACGGGCGTGCTGCGCTTCACCCCCAACCCCTCGGGTACGCTGCAGGGCGCGCGCGAGGCCTTTGCCGCATATGCCCGCACAGCCGGTCCCGAGGATATCACCCTTCGCGCGTCGCGGACCATGGCCCGCTGCCTGTCGCGCGGCACAACCGCGATCCGCAGCCATGTCAATGTCGACAAGGATGCGGGGTTCAACGGGATCGAGGCGCTGGCCCGGTTGCGCGAGGCCTGGGCCGACCGGATGACGCTACAGCTGGTGGCCTTCATGACCCCGCATCCGGGTCAGGATCTGGACTGGCTGACAGAGAATGTCGATCAGGCTGTCGGCTTCGCCGACGCGGTGGGCGGCACCCCGGCGGTCAGCGAGGACCCGGGGCGCTACATGGACATCCTGTTCGAGGCCGCTGTCCGGGCCGGAAAGCCGATCGATCTACATCTGGACGAACATCTGGACCCCGGCAACCTGAACATGCATGCGGCGCTCGACCGGGTCGAGCGGTATGGTATGCAGGGCCGTACGGTCTTCAGCCACGTCTCGGTCCTGAGCGCCCTCGAACCCGAGGCCGCGCGCACCATCATGGAGCGGATGATCGAGCTGGATGTGGGGGCCGTGACGCTTCCGGCTGCCAATCTCTATCTTCAGGCCCGCGACCGCACAAAACTGCCGCCGCGCGGCCTGACCCGGGTGGCCGAGCTGCTGCGCGGCGGCGCCAGGATCGCCACCGCCTCGGACAATATCCAGGATCCCTTTGTGCCGACCGGCACCGGTGACATGCTGGAAATCGCGCGCTGGACGCTGCTGGCGGGCAACCTGATGGCCGACGAGCTGCGCGACGTGCACCGGATGGTCACTGACATTCCTGCCGGACTGATGGGGCTGGGCGAGGATTACGGCATCCGCCCCGGGGCCTGGGCCGACCTGGTGCTGACCGATTGCGAGGATACCGATACGCTGGTCGCTGGGGGGCCGATGCAGGCGCGGGTGCTGGCGCGCGGTCGGCTGGTGTCGGAAACCGCGACGGTGCTGCCCCGGGCGCTGGCGGAATCCGCCTGACCGTGGCGGGGCCGGGCCGCCGGGGATGAATGTCACGCTGCGCCAGATCCGTGCCTTCCTTGCCGTGGCCGAGCTGGGTCGGTTCAACCTGGCCGCCAGCGCGCTGGGGCTGACGCAGGCCGCGGTCAGCCTGTTGATCAAGGATCTGGAGCTGGAGCTGGGCGTCCGCCTGTTCGACCGCCATACCCGCAAGGTGAACCTGACCGACATCGGCGTCGATTTTCTGCCGCAGGCCCGCAAGGCGATGGAGGATCTGGATCTCGCCACGCGCAATGTCCGCGAACGCGCCTTGTTGAAGAAGGGCAGGGTGACCGTTGCCAGTTCGATCATCTTTTCCGCCACGACAATTCCCGCGCTGATCGACCGGTTCCTTGAGCAGCACCCGGGTATCTCGGTCGGGCTGCGCGACATGCCCGAAGAGGAAATCCGCCCGGCCCTGCTGCGCAACGAGGCCGATATCGCGCTGGGGACCCTGCTGGACGACGACCCCGAGATCGCGTCGCTGCCGGTCAGCAAGGACCGGCTGACGCTGATCTGCCGCGCCGATCACCCGCTGGCCGCGCGGCAGGCGCTTGGGTGGGCGGATCTGGCGGACCAGCCGCTGATCGTGCTGGCGCAGGACAATCCGTTGCGCCAGATCGTCGAGCGCACCATGATCGGTGTCGCGCCGGAGTTTCTGCCCGCCTATGACGTCCGGTTTTCGACCACGGCAATCGGCATGGTCGCGGCGGGTCTGGGGGTGACGGTGCTGCCGGAGAACTCGATGGAGCTGACTGCCGCCGCCGGGGTCTGTAGCGTTGCGCTGACCGATCCCGTGATCACCCGCAATATCTGCGTCATGCAGCACAAGTGGCGCAGCCTGTCGCCGCCCGCCGAACGCCTGAAAGAGATCCTCCTCTCGGCGTTTCCCGAAACCGCCCCCTCCGACCCCTAGCCGACGCGACCGGGCCAGCCCGGCTTGTGGACGGGTCTGCGAGCGCCCCGGTGTGTGGTTCCTGCCGGACAACCCGCTGATCTGTGCGACGTAGGGCATGGCCCGGCGCTGTTCCGATCGTCGGATCTGGCTATCGGCGACCGGCACGGAAGCGGCCCGGCATGTTCTGGCGTGATCCGCCTTCTGTCTGCGCTGGTGCGGACCGGTTCCTTAGCCCCGGAGATACCGGTGCCGGGCGCCGTCTTCCGCAGAACTGTCCCTAAGGTTGATTCGATGTGCGCCGCTTCGAGGTGCCGTGTTTCAAGGCGGCCATTCGCTGGGTTGAATGTGACTCAATATGCTGATATATAATGATAAATAAAGTATTGTTGACAATGTTTCCCAGTGCGGTCTAGCCTGACTTCATGAAAGACGAGGTTGCCGTGACAAAGACCCAGTTCCGCAGAAAGGCACCTGCGAAAGCCGAACTCAAAAGTGGGATCGACGCGGAAGAGCGCGTGTTTTCGCTGGTGGTCGAGGCGGTCCAGGATCAGCGCCTGAGGGCTGGCGACCGGTTGGTCGAGCGCGAACTTGCGGAGGCGGCGGGCGCGAACCGGCAGGCGATCCGCAACGGGTTGCTGCGCCTCGTCAATGCCGGCCTGGTGGAGATCAGCCGCAACAAGGGCGCCCGCATCGTGCGGCTCAGCGCCGCTGAGGCCGAGCAGGTCTTCGAGGCCCGCATGGTGGTCGAAACCGGGCTGCTGCAGAGTCTGGCACGCAACTACACCGCCGAGGCCGGCGCGGCCCTGCAGGACATCCTGCGCGCCGAAGGGGCGGCCTATGACGAAGGCAACGTGGTGCAGGCGCGGCACCACTCTCGCCGCTTTCACATGGAGCTGGGCCGCCTTGCCGGAAACAAGCACCTGTCGCAGCTTTTGTACGACCTGATCAACTGCCAGCCGCTGCTGATGTCCCATCGTCACGGCCGACCGTCGGAGTTCTCGGGTCACAACCTGCATATCAAGACCATGGGCGCATTGGCCCGCGGCGAAGGGGAAGAGGCGGTGCATTACAACAACCAGCTTCTGACCGCGCTGAAATCGGAGATGCTGCTGGATATCAAGGCGGCGGAAGATCAGGACGGGCCCCCCGGGCCCGGCTAGACAAACCCCGGCGAAGCCCCTGCTCAGGATAAGCGGCCATCACTCAAGCGCCAGCGGCCCGGTTCGTGTCCGCTGCGATCTGAAGGAGGCCAGATGCGACGCTTTGCCTATCATGAACCCTCGACGCTGGAAGAGGCCTCGCGCCTGCTGGTCGAGCTGGGCGACAAGGCCCATGTGCTTGCCGGCGGCACCGACCTCTTCGTCGAGATCCGCGAAAGGCTGCGGGATGTCTCTGATGTGGTGAACATCAAGAAGATCCCGGGCATGACCGACATCACCTGGGATCCGAACACCGGGCTGACCTTCGGGGCGCTGATCACCGCGCGGCAGCTGGAAATCCTGCCGGGAGTGCAGCAGACCTATCCGAATTTCGCCGAGGCGCTGCGGCTGCTGGCCTCGATCCAGGTGCGCAACCGGGCCACGGTGGTCGGCAACATCTGCCGCGCCTCGCCCTCTGCCGATACCATTCCGCCGCTGCTCGCGGATGGTGCGATCATCCACATCTACACACCCAAGGGGATGCGCCGGATGCCCCTGGCCGAGTTCTTCACCGGTCCCGGGCGCACGCGGCTGGAGCGTGGCGATATCGTCACCGGCATCGTGCTTCCGGCGCCGGTCCCCGGCAGCGGGCGCAGTTACCTCAAGCACGGGCGCCGGAAGGCGATGGAACTGGCCACGGTCGGCGTCGCGGTCAGCCTCGAACGCGACGGCGATCTCTGCACCGATGCCCGGATCGCGCTTGGCGCCGTGGGGCCGACGGTGCTGCGCGCGCCGGGCGCCGAAGCTTTGCTGAAGGGCGCCAGGATCACCGATGCGCTGATCGCACAGGCGGGTGAGCAGGCCATGGCCGAATGCACGCCGATCAGCAACGTGCGCGCAAGCGCCGATTACCGTCGCAACATGGTGGGCGTCCTGACCCGCCGTGCCCTCAGGCAAGCAATGGAGGCGAGCCAATGAAACAGATCGTGGACCTGACCATCAACGGAGACCCCCATAGCGTAGCGGTAGAGGGGCACCGGTCGCTGCTGGACACGCTGCGCGAGGAAGTCGGGCTGACCGGCACCAAGAAGGGCTGCGACGTGGGCGATTGCGGTGCCTGCACCGTTATCGTCGACGGCGCCCCGGTCAACGCCTGCCTGATGCTGGCGGTCGAGGCGCAGGGCCGCACGGTCGAAACCGTCGAGGGCATGCAGAAAAGCATGGAGATCCTGCACCCGCTTCAGGAGGCCTTCATGCGCCACGGTGCCTCGCAATGCGGTTTCTGCACGCCGGGCATACTGATGATGGCGCAGCAACTGCTGGCTGAAAATCCCGATCCCAGCGACGCAGAGATCCGCTTTGGACTGAGCGGCAATATTTGCCGCTGCACCGGCTACACCAAGATCTTCGACGCCGTGCGCAGTGCCGCGGCGGATATCCGCAACGCCCGCGCGCTGGAGGAAACCGCATGAACAAGCCCACAGGACCCCTGAAGAACGATTTCAGCGTCATCGGCAAAAGCGTCAAGCGCGAAGACGTCATCGAGAAGGTCACCGGCGAAGGCATCTATGTCGCCGACCTGAAACCGGTGGGGATGCTCTACGGCAAGATGAAGCGCTCGGACGTGGCCCACGCCCGGATCAAGCGCATCGATGTCAGCAAGGCGCTGGCTTATCCCGGCGTCAAGGCGGTGCTGACCCACAAGGACGTGCCGCGCGTGCTGCACTACGGCTCTCCGCATCCGCGCTCGATCTCCTGCACGAAGGACCAGTACATCCTCGACGACAGGGTGCGCTACTGGGGCGAGGGCGTCGCCGCGGTGGCCGCGATCAGCGAAGAGATCGCCGACGAGGCGCTGGACCTGATCGAGGTCGAATACGAGGAACTGCCGGCGGTCTTCACCCCGGAGGCGGCGATGGCGCCGGATGCGCCCCGCATCCACGATCACGGCCCCGGCGGCAACCTCGTGCTGGCGCCGGTGCAGGTGGAACGCGGCGATGTCGAGAAGGGCTTTGCCGAGGCGGATTTCATCCTCGAAGGAGAGTATTCCGGGGGCCGTCCGGTGCCGGGCTACATGGAACCCAATGTCTGCCTCGCCGATTGGGACGGCTCCGGCAAGCTGACCTTCTGGACCTCGACGCAGAGCTCTTTCATGGTGCGTGGCATCCTGGCAGAGGTTCTGGGCCTGCCGCGCACCAAGGTGCGGGTGCTTGTCGATCACATGGGCGGCGGGTTCGGCGCCAAGCAGGACTGCTTTCAGCACGAGTTCCTCTGTGCCCTGCTGGCCCGGGCGACACGCAAGCCGGTGCGGATGGAGTTCACCCGGCGCGAAACCTTCCTGGCCGGGCGCTCGCGCCACCCGTTCAAGCTGTGGCTGAAGCAGGGCTTTCGCAAGGATGGCACGATCACCGCGCGCGACATGCGCATCGTCTTCGACTCGGGCGCCTACGGGTCGCACAGCCCCGGCGTCACCACGGTCGGCACCAATTCCGCCACGTCGCTCTACCGCTGCGAGAACGTGCGCCTGAACGGGCGCGCGGTCTATACCAACACCCCGATTGCGGGGGCGTTTCGCGGCTATGGCGTGGTGCAAACCTATTACGCGCTCGACATCCAGATGGACGAGGCGGCAGAGCGTCTGGGGCTGGACCCGGCAGAGCTGAAGCTGAAGAACGCCGTGCGCGAGGGCGATATCGCGCCCTCGGGCCATCCCATCGTCGGCCACGGACTGGAAACCTGCATCGCCCACGGCACGAAGGTCTTTGACTGGCAGGCCCTGCGGCAGGGCACGCGCTGTCCCGACCCGGCGGCGCCGCATGTCCGCAAGGGCTGGGGGCTGGGCTGCGAGATGCACGGCTCTTCGGCCTATCCCGGGATCAAGGAACAGGGCAACGCCATCGTCAAGGTCAACGAGGACGGCTCGGTCACGCTGATGACCGGCGCGGCGGGGCTGGGCACGGGGGCGCATACCGCGCTGGCGCAGATCGCCGCCGAAGAGCTGAACGTGCCCTTCGAGAGCGTGTCCGTGGTGCATGGCGATACCGACGCGGTGCCCTGGGATATCGGCGCCTTCGCCAGCCACACCACCTACCTTGTGGGCAGCGCCACCCGCATGGCGGCGGCCGAGGCCCGCGCCGGTATCCTGGAGCGCGCCGCCGGGATGCTTCAGACCACTCCCGATGCGCTGGATATCGTCGAGGGCCGGATCTACCGGCGCGACAACCCCGATCAGGGCCTGACCGTGGCCGACGCGATGGGGCCGACACCGGGCATCCCCTCGGCCAATATCCTTGGCCGGGGCACCTATCAGCCGACGAAGTCCTATTCCTTCGCGGCGCATTTCGTCGAGGTGACCGTCGACACGGAAACCGGGCTGGTGACGGTGGACCGGGTCGTGCCGGTGCATGACGTCGGCAAGGTGATCCACCCGATTGCCGCCGCGGGCCAGATCGAAGGCGGTATCCAGCAGGGCATCGGCCATACCCTGACCGAGGATTACATCATCGACACCCGCACCGGTCGCTCGCTGAATGCCGGGCTGGTCGACTACAAGATGCCGCTGTCGATGGACATGCCCGATATCGACACGGTGATCCTTGAAGCGGCGCCCGATCCCGGCGGCCCATGGGGCGCCAAGGGGGTTGGCGAAGACCCGATCATCGCCATCGGCCCCGCCATTTCCAACGCCATCTTCGACGCCATCGGGGTGCGCTTCCGCCACTACCCGATCACCCCCGAAGACATTCTGAACGCCTTGGCCGAGAAGGAGCGCCAATCATGATGAACATTCACGAGATCCCCAAGGACAAGCTGCCGATCACCATCCTGACTGGGTTCCTGGGGTCGGGCAAAACCACGCTGCTGAACTACATCCTGACCGAAAAGCACGGCTACCGCATCGCGGTGATCGAAAACGAGTTCGGCGAAGTGGACGTGGACAGCGATCTGGTGCTGGCCTCGGACGAGGAAATCTATCAGATGCAGAACGGCTGCATCTGCTGCTTCGTCGACGTGCGCAACGACCTGATCGACGTGATGAAGAAGCTCCTGGCCCAGAAGGACAAGTTCGATCACATCATCGTCGAGACCTCGGGCCTTGCCGATCCGACGCCGGTGGCGACCGCGTTCTTCGCCGACCGCAGCGTGGCGGACGAGGTCAATCTGGACGCCATCGTGACGCTGGTGGATGCCAAGCATATCGACCAGCATCTTTACGATCCGGTGCTGGACGGGCGCGACAATCAGGCGGTGGACCAGATCGTCGCCGCCGACCGGATCATCGTCAACAAGGTCGATCTTGCCAATGAGGCCGGTCTGGCCAAGCTGGAAGGCGACCTGCGCGGCCTGAACCAGACCGCCGAGATCCTGCGCTCGGAGTTCGGTGTGGTGGATCTGAACAATATCCTCAACGTCAACGGGTTCCAGCCCTCCTATGTCAAGGAGCGCGCCGAGATCCTGCAGATCGACATGAATGGCGAGGATGACCACGATCATCATCACCACCATCATCACGGCCACCTGCACGACGAGACCGTGTCCTCGGTCAGTATGACCTTCGACCGGCCCTTCGTGCTGGACAAGCTGCACCGGGTGCTCACCGACTATCTGGACGAGAAGGGCCCGGCGATCTTCCGCACCAAGGGGATCTTGGCGGTCGCCGGCGACGACCGCTTTTATGTCCTTCAGGCGGTGCACCAGCTGTTCGACCTGCGCCCGGACCACCCCTGGCAGGACGAAACGCGCCGCTCGAAGATCGTGTTCATCGGGCGTGATCTGGATCGTGACGAGATCGGGCGCAAGCTGTCGTCCTGTCTGGTGGACTGACGGCCTTTCCGCGCCGACCTGGACTGAAAAATGCGGCCCGCGCAATCCGCGCGCGGGCCGCTTTCTGTCGTTTATTATTAAGCAGAAACAAGTGCTTGTGTGATTTTCTTATTGACTCTGGTTATCCCGGTCCCTAGGCTGGAGCCAGAGTAGAAGCGCAGCCAATTGCTCACCAACCCATTGAGAGGTGAGGCTGCGATGTCGACATTCCCCGCTTTCCCGAACCGGATCGGCCCTGACGGGGCCCGTCCCCGCGCGACGTCCTTCGGGACGCTTCCTGGCGGCGGCGGCATTGCATTCAGGCACCTCGTTCCAGGAGGTTCCTCATGATTATCGACCTGAGTTGCTATCCGACGGATCTCGTCGATCTGGCCTGGCGCCATGACGGCGAGCCCTTCACCGGAGAGCGGCTGCTGAAGATGATGGACGGTCCGTTCTACGTGAACGGCAAACCCCGTCGCGTCGACAAGGCGTTCATCCAGCCGCCGCAGGGCAATACGATCTACACCCACGGCATCCACGAAAAAGAAGGCAAGGCCGCGATCCGGGAGTATATGGGCTATACCGAGAAGATGGTCTGCGAGCACCCGGACCGCTTCATCGGCTGCTTCGTCTACAACCCGCGCTACGGCACCCAGAACGGCGCCGAGGAAATCGAACGCTACGTGAAAGAGTTCGATTTCAAGATGGTGCAGTTGCAGGCAAACATGCATGCCTACCGTCCCGACCGGGCGCTGGACTGGCTGCGCCCGGCCATGCGCGTCTGCGCCGACCTCGGCATCATGGTCAAGGTGCATACCGGCGACGGGCCCTACTCGATCCCGACGGAATTCATCCCGATCATCCGCGAATTCCCCGAGGTGAACTTCATCCTGGCGCACTTCGGCGTGCAGACCGGCGGTGTCTACACCTTCGAGCCGTTCCAGATGGCGATGGACGAACCCAATGTCTACGCCGAAAGCGGCTGGTGCCTGCAATCGCGGATCGTCGAATTCGCGAAGGAACTGCCCAAGCACAAGATCCTCTTCGGCACCGACACGCCGCCGAACGAGCCGGGCATGTGGATCAACCTGCTTGAGGTTCTGTGCCACGAGCCGCCGCAGGGCCTGAACCTCGATGAGGACACGCTCGAGGATTACCTGGGCAACAACACCGCCCGGATGATCGGGCTGGAACCCACCGCCCCGCCGAAATCCGTGGCCGAGGCAGAGGCCTATCTGCGGGACAACGGCGTCGTTCTGGAACCGGCAGAATAAGCCGCCCAAAGACCTTCCGAAGGAGACAAAGATGATTATCGATACCCATCTTCATCCGACCAACCTGGTGGACGAGGCCTGGCGCCACACGGGCGAGCCTTTCACCGGCGAGCGGATGCTGAAAATGATGGACGGCCCCTATATGATCAACGGCAAGCCGCGCCGGATCGACATGGGCTTCATCCAGCCGCCGCCGGGCAATACCGGCTATCGCAACGGCAACCGCATGGGCCGCGAAGGCATTCGCGACTACATGGCCTATGTGTCCGAGCTGTGCCAGAAGTACCCGGACCGCTTCATCGGCAACTTCAATTACAACCCGCGCTGGGGTCCCGAGAACGGGGCCAAGGAGATCGAATTCCACCACAAGGAATACGGTTTCAAGATGATCAAGCTGCACGCCAACATGCATGGCTACCGGCCCGACCGGGCGCTGGAATGGCTGCGCCCGGCGATGGAGATGTGCGCCAAGTACAATATCGTCGTGCTGATCCATACCGGCGACGGACCCTATACCATCCCGACGATGTTCTATCCGATCATCCGCGAGTTCCCGATGGTCAACTTCATCATCGGCCATTTCGGCATCCAGACCGGCGGCAACTATAGCTTCGAGGCCTTCTGGATGGCGATGGACACGCCCAACGTCTATTGCGAAAGCGGATGGTGCTTCCAGTCGCGGATCGTCGAGTTCGCCCAGCAGCTGCCGAAGGACAAGATCGTCTTCGGCACGGACAGCCCGCCCAACGATCCGGGCATGTGGCTGCGCGAGCTTGAGGTGCTGTGCCACGAGCCGCCGCATGGCATGAACCTGTCGGAGGACGATCTGGAAGGCTACCTGGGGAACAATATCGCCCGGCTGGTGGGCATCGACACGACCCCGCCGCCTCGCGATCTGAAGGACGCTCAGGCCCGGCTTACCGATACCTATGCCGGCGTCGACCGGGCCACCGGCAAGCTGCTGGAACCGGCCTGACCCGGACCCGGGCGGCGCCGGACCCCGGCGCCGCCTCTGGTCCTTCCACTGTATTCCACGATCTTGCCGACCCCGGGGGACGCCTGACATGCTCATGACCAAAACCGACAGCCATCACCCGCAGGATGTGCGTCACTTTCTGGCCGGATATGCCGCCGCGCACCCCGAGGACGTGATCGAGATCGACAGCGAAGTGTCCGACGATCAGGACGCGACGGCGCTGATCTGGGCGCTGGCGGCGCAGGGCCGACAGCCGCTCTTGCAGCTCAACAGGGTGGCGCATCTTCAGTCGCCGGTGCTGTGCAACGTCTTTGGGTCGCGGCAGCGCATCGCGCGGCTGTTCGACACTGACGAGCCCGGGTTGCACGCGGCCTACCAGAAACGCTCGCGCGCCGCGATGCCGTCCAAGGTGGTCGATCACGGGCCGGTGCTGGAGCAGGTGATTTCGGGCGCGGATGTCGACCTGAACCTGCTGCCGATGCTGAAGCATTTCGAGACCGACCGGAAGAAATACATCACTTCGGGGATCATCCTGGGCGAGGACCCGGACACCGGGATCGGCAACCTGTCCTATCACCGGGCGATGATCCATTCGAAGAACCAGCTGGCGACCTCGCTGCATTCGCGCGGCCACCTGTGGCGGCTGCTGAACATGTCCAAGGAACTGGGCAGGCCGATGCCGGTAGCCATGATCATCGGCGGGCATCCCCTGTTCATGCTTGCCGCCTCGGCGCGGCTTGCCTTCGAAGAGGACGAGCGCGACATCGCGGGCGGGCTGATGGGCGCTCCGCTGGAAGTGGTCGAGACGCCGAAGTACGGTATCCGCGTCCCGGCCCATGCCGAGATCGTGCTCGAGGGGGTGATCGACCACGAGGCCTCGGTCGAGGAAGGGCCGTTCGGCGAGTTCACCGGCTATTCTTCTGACCGGTCGACAAACAACCTGTTCACCGTTGAAACCATCCTGCGCCGCAACGCGCCGATTCTGGTCAGCGTGGCGGGTGGCAATTCCGCCGAACACCTGAACCTTGGCCGCATCCCGCGCGAGGCGGAGATGGTCGAGAAGCTGCGGGCGCGCTTTCCGTCGGTGACGGCGGTGCATTACCCGTCCTCGGGCACGCATTTCCACGCCTATGTGGCGATGAACCAAAGCCGCGAAGGCGAGGCCCGGCAGGTCATGCTGGGGCTGCTGGGATGGGACCAGTACCTGAAGACCGTGATCGTCGTGGATGCGGATGTGGACATCACCCGCGACGAAGAGGTGCTTTGGGCGCTGTCCAGCCATTTCCAGCCGCATCGGGACGTGGTGATCATCGAGGGCCTGCCGGGCAATGCGCTCGACCCCTCGGCCAGTGGCATCGGCACCACGTCACGGATGGGGCTGGACGCGACGCGCGGGCCGGATTTCCACGGCACCCGCGCGCTGATCGGCGCCGAGGCGCAAGCGCGCGCGGCGGCGCTTCTGAAGGATATTGGCCGGTAATCTGCCCGTGGCACGGAAGGAACTGACATGACACAGCCAAGGCGCATGATCGTCGGGATTTCCGGGGCTTCGGGGGTGATCTACGGCAAGCGCATGCTTGAAATCCTGCGCGCGCTGGACATCGAGACCCATCTTGTCATGTCCAATGCGGCGCGCATCACCATGGCGCATGAGTGCGATTTCACGGCAGCCGATCTGGAGGCGCTGGCCGATCACACCCATTCCAACAAGGATATCGGGGCAGGCTGTTCCTCGGGTTCCTTCCGCACCATGGGAATGGTCGTGGCGCCCTGCTCGGTCAAGACCATGGCGGAAATCGCCACCGGCACCACCGCCAACCTGCTGTCGCGGGCCGCGGATGTGGTGCTGAAAGAGCGGCGGCGGCTGGTGCTGATGCTGCGCGAAACGCCGCTGCATCTGGGGCATCTGCGCAACATGGCGGCGGTGACCGAGATGGGCGCCATCATCTATCCCCCGGTGCCGGCCTTTTATACCAGACCGCAAAGCCTGGAGGAGATGGTCGACCACACGGTTGGCCGGGTGCTCGACCTCTTCGATCTGGACAGCGGCACGGTGAAGCGCTGGACCGGCGGCAGGCCCGAGGGGGCCTGACAGCGCGGCGAGCCCGTCTGAAACCACGGATAACCCATGCGCCGGGCGGCTGCCCGGCGCGGCCTTTGTTTGCGGCGCGGGTTCAGCCGCGCGCGGGCTGGGCGCGCTGGGGCGGGGCATCCCGACGGGTCCGGCGGATCACCAGGTAGATGCCGCCGATCACCAGCAGCGTGCCCATCGCCGAGAGGGCGGACATCGTTTCTCCGAAGAACAGCCATGCCTGCAGCATCGTCAGGGGCGGCACCAGGTAGAAATAGCTGGTCACACGCCCGACCTGATCGCTGCGGATCATCACCATCAGCAGGCTGATCGCCAGCACCGAGAGCCCCAGCACAAGCCAGGCCATGGTCAGCACCAGCGGCCATGTCGGCTCGACCCGCCCGGTTTCGAACAGCAGGGCCAGCGGCAGGGTGACCGCCAGCGCCCCGGCATATTGCACGGTTGTTCCCGCCAGCAGCGGCACCCCGGCGCCGTGGCGCTTTTGCAGCACGGTGCCCGTCGATATGCCCATCAGCGCGATCAGGGTCGCAACCAGCCCCGCGCCATCCGGCGCGCCGTCTTGCGACAGCGCCCCGGCGCCGCCCACGACCAGCAGCAGGCCGAGGAAGCCCAGCAGCAACCCGGTGGCCGTGGCGCGGGTCAGCCGCTCGTTCAGCCAGAGCCATCCCAGCAGCGCGGTCAGAAGCGGTTGCATGCCGACGATGATCGCGACCAGCCCGGCCGGGACGCCGCGCGAGATGCTGTAGAAAACGCCGCCCAGATAGGCGCCGTGGATCAGGCTGCCGACCAGAAGCTGGGTGGGGATGTCGCGCGCCGCCGGCAGGGGGCCGCGCCAGAGCAGCAGGCCGAGGCCGAACAGGGCCAGCACCAGAGCGTAGCGCAGGACCAGCAGGAAGAAGGGCTCCATGTAGGGCAGGCCGAACTTTGCGCCGATGAAGCCGGTGCTCCAGATCAGAACGAAGGCGAAGGGAATGAAGCGGGTCAGGGTAGGCATCTGCTGTTGTCCGGTAAGCTCGGGCACCGGGTGGACAAGGAAAGTCCCGGCCGGATGTGCCGGCCGGGACTGCTTTGCGAACCGGTGCGGTCCTGTATCACTTGCTTTCGCGCGGAAGGCTCCACGGGAAGCAGTAGCGCTGGGTCTGTGCGATGATCTGGAACAGCGTCAGGGACATGACGACAAGTATGGCCAGACCGGCCCAGGCCTGCGGGATCTTGAACAGGGAGGTCGAGAACTGGATGAAGTACCCGATCCCCTTCTCTGCGGCCACGAACTCGGCCACGACCGCCCCGATCACCGACAGGGTCACCGAGATCTTCAGCCCCGAGAAGATATAGGGGATCGCATAGGGGATGCGGATCTGGGTGAATTCGCGGATGGCAGGCGCCTTCAGCGAATGGCTGAGCTCGATCAGTTCCTCCGGCGTTGCCTTCATGCCGGTGGTCATCGACACGACCAGCGGGAAGAAGGAGATCATGAAGGTGATCAGAACCCGCGACATGTCCCCCGATCCCATGGTCACGATGATGATCGGCGCGACCGCGACGATGGGGGTCGACTGGATCACCACCAGCAGCGGGTAGATGCCGCTGGAGACCAGCTTGAACCGCGTCAGCAGGATCGCCAGCGGCAGCGAGACCACGATGGCGGTCAGGAACCCGAGCATCGCCACCCGCAGGGTCGCCCAGGCATGGGCCAGCCAGCGCGATACCGTCACCGCGTCGAAGCCTTCCAGGATCCGGCTGGGGGCCGGCAGCAGGAAGGTGGGGATGGTGAAGAAGCGGGTCGAACTTTCCCACAGCACGAGGATGATCAGGAAGGTCAGCCCGGGCAGCAGCCCGGGAATGCGGTTCACACGCGTCAATGTTGCAGTCATGTCAGGCCGCCTTCCTGGTCATCAAGGTATCGCGCAGATGGGCCACGAGATCCTGCATCTCGGTCAGCCGCATGGAGTCGCCGGTCCGCGGGCGCGGCGCGGGAACCCTGAGATCCTCCGCGACCCGCGCTCCGGGGCCATGGCTCATCACGATGATCCGGTCGGCCAGTAGAACGGCCTCGACGATGGAATGGGTGATGAACATCACGGTTTTCCGGTGCTTCTGCCAGATGTTCTGCAACTCGTATCCCATTTCCTCGCGGGTCAGGGCGTCGAGAGCCGAGAACGGTTCGTCCATCAGCAGGATGTCGGGGTTGTGCAGAAGCGCGCGGGCAATGCCGACGCGCTGCTGCATCCCGCCCGACAGCCTGTCGGGGCGGCGCTTTTCCAGCTTGGCAAGGCCGACCAGCTTCAGCAGTTCGTGTGCTCGTTCCCGCTGTTCCGGCGTGACGCGGCCGTATTTGTGCTTCATCGGGAAGACCACGTTGTCCTCGAGCGTGGCCCAGGGCAGCAGGGTCGGCTTCTGGAACACGATGCCGATATCGTCACGCGGTTCGACCACCTTCTCGCCATGCACCGACACCGTGCCGGCGCTTGGTTTCAGCAGGCCGGCGACGATCCGCATCAGCGTGGACTTGCCGCAGCCCGACGGCCCGAGCACCGCAAGGAACTCGTGGTCGTTGATCGCCAGGTTGACGTGTTGCAGGGCGACCAGTTCGCCTGCGCGGGTGTCGAATTTCATTTCGACATCGGTGAACTGGACAGCGGGTGTCACGGTATCGGACTGGATCATGATCCGTTCTCCGGCATGAAGCTGCGGTCGACCACGTCTTCGGGATCCAGCGCATCCGGTGCCAGGCCCTGGGCGGCGGCGACGCGCTCCCATGTGGCCTGCAGGCGCGCGGGTTCCAGCGCGCCCAGCCCGTCCCGTTCCGTGACCTCGTTGAAGATCAGTCCCAGCGCGTCGTTCAGCGACCCCATGGCGGTGGCGTGATCCATCTCCGGGACGGCGTCGGTCACCGCCTTAGCCGCATCCTCGGGGTTCTCGCGCATGTATTCCACCGACTTGAGCAGTGCCGCGATGAAGCGGCGGGCCACGTCGGGGCGCTCTTCCAGGAACTTGTTCGAGGCGACGATAGAGCCGGAATACATCACCAGCCCGGCTTCGGCCCAGGGCAGAACGATCATCTCGCGTCCGGCATCCTTGGCCTGCTGGGTGTAGCGGGTCACGTCTGTAATCCAGGAAATCACCGCGTCGGTCTGTCCCGTCACCAGCATCGGGTTCAGCGCGCCCGGGTCGGATTTGGTCAGGGTGACATCGTCCATCGACAGGCCGTTGTCGTTCAGCACCAGCGGCAGGTAGACGTTCGACGAGGTGAAGGGCGAGGTCACCAGGTTCTTGCCTTTCACATCGGCGAAGCTTTCGATTCCGTTGCCTTTCAGGGTAAAGAATGCGTGCGGTCCCTCGCTGTAATAGGACATCACGGCTGTCACTTGCAGGTCTTCGGTCACCCGGGCGGCCATCAATGCGCCGATATCAGCATTGCCGATATCCGAGCTTCCGGTGGCCAGCTTGGTCAGCGATTCCGACGAACCGCGCCCGGATTCCAGCCTCAGATCCAATCCGGCCTCTTCGCAAAACCCCCGTTCGAGGCAGACAAAGATAGCTGCCTTGTCACCGCCGGGAAGCCAGTCCATTTGGAACGTGACTTTGTCGGCGGCCTGAGCAGACGCCGCACTGCCCAGTAGAAACGCGGTGGCTGAGATTATTCCCTTCATGATTTTTCCTCCCTGTCGTGGTTCGCAGCGGGCGCGAACCGGCAACGTTTTGAGCCGATTTGAAACAGTTCGCCCTGAGGGATTGTCGAGCAGTAGCGATCGTTACCCTTTTAAACTGACTGCCCCGGGGTGAACTGCACGAATACTGAGCAATTACCAAAGTCCCAGAGGGCCAAGTTCGCTTCTACTCTGAAAAAAAGCTAGCACGTAAAATTCAATCCCGGAAGGAAAATTTTGGAATTGTCAACAATCGTGCGGGAGCCGGGCGTGCCTTGTGTCCAGCCGGTAATGGATAAGTTGACGCAAATGTTGAGAAATTCGCAGCGGCCCTTGACCCTGTCAAAGTCCGACGTCCGACGCGCCAGATTGCGCAGGTTTGGCGGGGGCTGCACAGGGACTAAGGTCGTGTTGCCGTGGCCCGGGCTTCCCGACCGTGTGGAAGAATCACCTTGCCGCCGGTCATCCTGCCCTCCCGGTTGCTGAATGGCCCAAAGGGCTGTCCTTTTCTGGACCGATCACGGGGTGTAGGGGCCCGTCAGTTTTGGCCCAAGCTGTCCCTGTCCCGAATTAACCGGAAGCTTGACTGAAATTGTCACCTGTTTTCGGGGGCGCGTTACGCCCGTAATTTACCTATTATTCCGTTTATTTCGATATTGCCGCATTGTGCCCGCGCGGTCTTTGTTTTGGATGCGAACCGTGCAGGGGGATTGATGTGGCGGGCAACGGTTTTGCCAAACTCCGGGCGGTGTTACTCTGTCTGACTCTGACGCCTGAGAAAGCAGGCCAGATGAACAGAACCGCCATCGGATTGGCTGCGTTGGAAAGGGTAGGGGGTGTGTCGGGACTGTCTTGTTCTGAAGGGGGATGGGGCCTATACTCCTGAAGGATACGTATTTCCCAGGAGGTCGCCATGGGGCGTGTAAAGGTCAACCTGACGCTGGACGCGGATGTGGCAGAGACGGCCCGCTCGCTGGGCCTGAACATGTCCCGCCTCGCGGAGGCGGCAATTTCCGAAGCCGCGAAGCTGGAGCGTAACCGGCGGTGGCGCGAAGAGAACAGCGCGGCGATCAGCGCCTATGCCGACGAGGTGGCGAAGGACGGTCTGCCGCTGTCGCGTTACAGAAGCTTCTAGGCCGCGATCCCTATGGCGCAATTCGATCTCTACCGCCTGAGCGGCGGGCAGCTTGTCGTGGACCTGCAAACCGACCTGATCGGCATCGACGCCTCGCGCGTTGTAGCCCCCCTGCGCGAGGCCGGTCGCTACGCGGAGTTTCCCGGTTTGACCCCCGTCGTCGAGGTTCTGGGGGCAAGGTGGATTGTCCGGGTCCAAGAGCTGGCCGCGGTGCCGGGGGTCGAGTTGCGGGACCATGCCGGATCGCTGGCGCAGCATCGCGACGCCTTGAAGCGTGCGCTGGATATCCTGATCGACGGGATTTGAGGGTCTGCGCCCCGCGGCGCGCGAAGAGTTATCTGAAAGCGACGTATCAGGGGTGCCGCCAAGGGAAGGCGCGCCGTGAAAGGCTGGCCATCGACCGGCTTGACTAACCGATCAGTCAGGGTATGGTGTGCCCATGTCGAAGGCACCTGCAAAACGCGGTTCAAGCGCATCGGGCGCGATTGAAAAGATCCTGCTTGCCGCAGAGGTCGAGTTCGCCGACCGCGGATTCGACGGCGCGGGGATGAAGGCGATTTCAACGCGGTCAGGGGTGTCGCAGGCGCTGTTGCACTATCACTTCGGCAACAAGGAAACGCTTTACGAGGCGGTGATTGCGCAGCGGTCGGAGAAGATCAACACCGAGCGGATGGCGCTGCTGTCCCGGGTGGATCTGGACGCGGCGGATGCGCTGGACCAGATCCTCGACGCCCTGTTCCGGCCGCCGCTTGGGCCGTCGGGCGGGCAGAACGCCTATGCGCGCATCTTCAGCGGTCTGGTTGTCGGGCAGGAACGCGAGCAGGCGCTGGTGCGGAAATTCTACGATCCGACGGCGCAGAAATTCGTGGCGGCGCTGGAACGCGCGGTGCCCGGGGCCGATCAGGCCATGGCCGGGATGGCCTACACCTTGTCGCTTGGCGCCCTGATCGCGGTGATCGGTCGCGATGGCCGGGTCGAGCGGCTGATGGGGCGCGACGGCCTTCAGAGCTTCGAGGCGGTTCTTGCGCAGCTGGTCCGGTTCGCCAAGGGCGGCGTTTTGGCGCTGACGGCGGCAGGTTAAGACAAGTCCATGATATCAGGGAGGGAAATATGAACACAATGATGAAGCGCGGGCTGGTGGCAGCCGTCTTGCTGGGCCCGACCGGAGCGGTCGCCGACAGCTTTTCCGCCACGATTGCCGCCGGGCATCCGCCGGTGTTCCGCTGGGTCCAGATGCTGGACGAGGCCTTCGTGCCGGCGGTCGAGGCGGCGCTTGAAGGGTCGGAACACTCGATTTCCTTCTCCAGGCAGTACGGCGGCGCCATTGCCGGGGTGGGCGAGGAGCTGGAGGCGGTCGAGGCCGGGCTGGCCGAGCTTGGCACCTGTCAGTCGCTCTTCGATCCGGCCAAGCTGGCCGTGCAGAACGTGACCTACTACACGCCCTTCGTCAGCGCCGATGTGCGCCAGATCGGAACGCTGATGCACCGGTTGCAGGTCGAAGATCCGGCGATGCAGAAAAGCTATGAGGACAATGGCGTGGTCTATATCGGGGCGCCCATGGTGCTTGACGATTATCTGCTGATGACCAATTTCCCGGTGTCGTCGCTGGCCGATCTGGACGGCAAGAAGATCGGCGCGCCGGGGGCGGCGCTGAACTGGCTTTCGGGCACCGGGGCGGTCGGCGTCTCTGGCAACCTGACCACCTATTACAACGAGCTGAAGACCGGCGTCTTCGATGGCGTGATCGTCTTCGGCTCTGCCGCCCTGCCCAGCAAGCTGTACGAGGTCGCGCCCTATATCACCCGCGCCGGTCTTGGCGCGCAATATGCCGGGTCGATCTGTGCCAACGCCGACTGGTACGACAGCCTGCCCGAAGAGGTGCGCGTGGCACTGACAGAGGCGGCTGACGCGACCGCCGACTGGTATGTCGGATCGCTGGAAGCCGCCGTCGAGAACGCCTTCACCGTCATGGGTGAAAACGGCGCAACGATCACCGACGCCTCGGACGAGATGCGCACGGCCTGGGCCGGGGCCATGGACAACGCGGCCAGGGTCTGGGCCGAGGGTCTGGATGCGCAGGGCCAGCCCGGCACCGAGGCGCTGCGGACCTACATGGAGCAAATGCGTGCGGCTGGCGCGGCCCCGCTGCGTGACTGGGACGCCGAATAATCCATGACAGAGCTTGCCCGGGCCGAGCCCTGGCCCCTGCGTTGGCTGGATGTGCTGACGCAGGTGGCCAATGTCTGCGGATCTCTCCTGATTTCGGGTCTGGTCCTGCTGATTGGCGCCGATGTCTTCAGCCGCAATATGTTCAACGCCCCGATCTCGGGCGTGCCTGAAATGGTGACCCTGTCCATCGTCGCGATCGTGTTCCTGCAGGCGCCGCAGGCGCTCAAGGTGGGTCGCATGACCCGTTCGGATGCGCTGATCGGATTTCTGGAGCGCCGCGCGCCGCGTGTCGTCCAGGGTCTCGAGACCCTCTACGACCTTCTGGGGATGGTGGTGGTCGGGGCCATTCTCTACGCGACCTGGCCGATCTTCATGCGCGCCTGGACACGGTCGGAGTTCGTCGGCGCCGCGGGTGATTTCACCGCGCCGGTCTGGCCGGTGAAGCTGATGATCCTGGTCGGGGGCTGCCTGCTGGTGCTGCAGTTCCTGGCCCGGATCCTGCGCCGCTTCCTGACTGCGAAGGAAAGCCGATGACGACATTTGAAATCGGGTTGATGGCCCTGGGAGGGATGGGGCTGATGGTCATGGGCGGCATGTTCGTGCCCATTGCCCTGATCCTCTGTTCCTTCCTCGGGGTCTGGGCGATCAAGGGATCGCCGATCCTCGCCGCCAAGATGCTGGGCCTTGCCGCCAACGATGCCATTGCCAGCTACTTCTTCGGCGTGGTGCCGCTGTTTGTGCTGATGGGGTTCCTCGTCTCGGAATCCGGGATCGGGCGCGACGCCTTCGACGTGGCCAATGCGATGTTCCGCCGGATCAAGGGCGGGCTGGGCGTGGGCACGGTTGCGGCCAATGCGATCTTTGCCGCGGTGACCGGGATTTCGATTGCCTCGGCGGCGGTCTTTACCAAGATCGCGGTGCCCGAGATGCGCCGGCACGGCTACAGCAGCCGCTTTGCCGTCGGCGTGGTGGCGGGCAGTTCGGTGCTGGGCATGTTGATCCCGCCGAGCCTGCTGCTCATCCTCTTCGGGTTGCTGGCAGAGCAGTCCATCGGCGACCTGTTCGTGGCCGGGATCGGGCCGGGCATCGTGCTGGCCCTGTTCTTCGGGGTCGGCACCGTCCTGATAGCCGTCTTCGCGCCGAAATTCGTGGGGGAAAACCTCAGCAAGGACAGCGAGGCGCTGAGCCCGATGGAGCTGCTGTCCAAGGGCGTGCCGATCACCGCGCTGATCGGCATCGTTCTGGGCGGCATCTACGCGGGCTTCTTCACCCCGGTCGAAGCCGGCGCCATCGGCGCCATCGGGGCGCTGGTCATCGGGCTGCTGAAACGGCGCCTCAGCTGGGCCGCGCTCTGGCGCGTCCTGGTGGACACCGGGCTGGTCACCGCGTCGGTCTGCTTCCTGATCATCGCCGCGCAGATGTATTCCCGGATGCTGGCCTTTTCCGGGGTGCCGCTGGCATTCGGCGAAATGGCGGCCACGGCAGAGCTTGGCGTGCTGGGATTGATCCTGCTCTACGTGCTGGTGGTGATCTTTCTGGGCATGATCCTAGACAGTTCCTCGATCATGCTGATCCTCGTGCCGCTGATGCTGCCGATCCTGATCCCCATGGGGGTCGACCTGATCTGGTTCGGGATCATCACCGTGATCGCGGTGGAAATCGGGCTGCTGACGCCGCCCTTCGGGATCTCGGTCTATGTCATCAAATCCACGCTGGATGACCCCGATATCAGCCTGGGCGACATCTTCTACGGCGCCGCACCCTTTGCGCTGATGATGCTGCTTTGCCTGATCCTGATCATCCTCTTCCCCGCCATCGCCACCGGCCTGCTTTGAAAGGTGCTGCCATGACCCGTAGATTTGTCGACCTGTCGGTGCCGCTCGAGGCGGACATCCCCTCGGACCCCGAGATGATGCTGCCCCGGATAGAGTATTTCGACCACAAGGATACCGCCGAGCAGATGGCCGGTTTCTTCCCCGGGCTGACGCCCGAAGACCTGCCCGGCGGGGACGGCTGGGCGATCGAGCGGCTTTCGATCTACACCCACAACGGCACGCATCTTGACGCGCCCTATCACCACCATTCCACCATGGATGGCGGGAAGCGCGCGATCACCATCGACGAGGTGCCGCTGGAGTGGTGTTTCGGCAATGGCGTGAAGCTGGACTTCCGGCACCTGCCGGACGGGCACATCGTCACGCCCGCAGAGGTCGACGAGGCGCTGGAGCGGATCGGCCACAGGCTTCAGCCGCTGGATATCGTGATGATCAACACATCGGCGGGGGCGCGCTACGGCGCGCCGGATTACCTGATGCGCGGTTGCGGCATGGGGCGCGACGCGACGATGCACCTGCTGGATCAGGGTGTCCGCGTGACCGGCACCGACGCCTGGAGCTGGGACGCGCCCTTCCCGCTGACCGCCAGGGA